>NZ_CP012201.1:5089132-6361416 GCF_001191005.1 Massilia sp. NR 4-1 | reverse complement strand
AGGCATCCCCACGCCTGCCATCGAACTTGCGATGGACGCGCAGGCCGACGCCTGCTCGCCGGCCGCCGCCCACACGCTGCTGTGCTGCGTGCAGGAAGCCGTCACCAACGCCGTGCGCCATGCCGGCGCAAGCCGTCTCACCATCGAGATACGCGGACAAGGAGACCTGCTGCTGGCGCATATCGCCGACAACGGCAACGGCAGCGGTGACGCGCCCGAAGGCAACGGCCTGCGCGGCATGCGCGAACGCCTTGCCGCACACGGCGGCGTGCTGCGCACCGGCAGCGCCGCGCTGCAAGGCTTCTGGCTTGAACTCTCGCTGCCCATGAAGGGAGCGCAATCATGATCCGCGTGTTGCTGGTAGACGACCAGATGCTGGTGCGCAGCGGCATCCGCGGCCTGCTCGACCTGACGCCGGACATCCGCGTCATCGCCGAAGCGGCCGATGGCGCGGAAGCGGCCCAGCTCATCGCGCAAACCGAAGCCGACGTGCTGCTGCTCGACGTGCGCATGCCCCATTGCAGCGGCATCGAACTGCTGCAGCGCGAACAAGGGCGTTTGCCGCCCACCATCCTGCTTACCACGTTTGACGACGACAACGCGCTGTTCGAAGGCATGCGCGCCGGCGCGCGCGGCTTTCTGCTCAAGGATATTTCGCTGGAACGCCTGGCCGAGGGCATACGCAGCGTCGCCGCCGGCGGCACGCTGTTCCGGCCAGCGCTGACCGAGCGCACCCGCGCCGCCTATGAGAAGCCGGTGAATGCCGCGCCTGCGCCCGATCTATCCACGCCGCTGACCAGCCGCGAAACCGAGATCCTGGCGCTGATGGCGGCCGGTTTCAACAACGCCGAAATCAGCCAGGCCTTGGGACCGAGCGAAGGCACCATCAAAAATCACGTGTCCAGCATTCTCGCCAAGCTCGGGGTGCGCGACCGCGTGCGCGCCGTGCTGCGCGGACTTGAACTGGGACATATCTGAATGGGAAAACAACTCATCGCCGCCATCGCGCTCGGCGTAGCCGGCACATCGGCATGGGCGCAGTCCAGCGCCAGCCTGCTGCCGGAAGGCTCGAAGGATGTCACAGTGGCCGCCATCATCGGCAACGGGCCGGATGCGCCGGGCAGCGCCAGACGCTCAAGCTATCTGCTGCCGCAGTTTTCGGTGGAGTGGGATAACGGCGTCTTTCTGGATGGTCTGTCGCTCGGCATGAAGATGTCATCAGAGCCGCTTTTGCAATACGGGCCGCTGATTTCCCTCGACCTGGGCGGGCACCGCAACGACGGCAGCAAAACCAGGCTGCGTCCCGTGTTCGGCGCCTTCGTCAATTACCAGCCGCTACATGAGCTGTCGCTGCACGCCCATACCTATGCTCCGGCCAGCAGCGAGGGCAGCGGCGTCCTGCTCAATCTGCAAGCCGGTACGCAATTCATGCTCGCGCCCCATCATTTTCTGGCCCTGGGCGCCGGCGTCAATCTGGTGGACCGCGCCTATATGCAGTCCGATTTCGGCACGGCCCGTTACCAGCCAGGCGGCGGCCTGCACAACACCTATGCGTATGGACGCTGGAGCTGGGAGTTGAACCGCAAGTTCACGCTGGTGACCTCGGTGCAGGTCAGCCGTCTGCAAGGCGATGCCGCAGCGAGTCCGCGCACCGCCCAGCGCACGGGGGTCACGAACTCGCTAATGCTGCGCTACAGCTATTGAACGCTTAAAAACCGAATCTCACACCCAGCTGCAGGCGGCCCTGCTTGATGTTGACGCCATTCTTGCGCGTGGCGCCGATATGCTCATATTCCACGATTGCCGCAGCGTTCTTGGTGAAGTTATAGGCCATGCCCACGCCCAGCAAAGGCTTGGTGGAGGAGATGCTATCCGACTCGCCACCGCCACTCGCCTTGAAGCGGCTGCGCGCCACGCCAGCCTTGCCGAACACCGACCACTCATCATTGAACTGATGACTCAAGCGGCCCGCGAGATAGAAGTGATTCATTTTGAAGCTGACATCGCTTGGCAAATCAATGCTGGCCTTGTCGAAACGCACGGCCCCGCTCTGGGCATAACCTGCCTCCACCGCCAGCAACTCACTCAAGACGTAACCGCCATATACCTTGTATTCGGCTTTCCCATCGACCTTGGCGGACTTGCCAGTGATCGGGTTGCCAAACGTCAGTTTGCCGCCGTTGGCTACGGAAGCGCCCACATACAGATCCTCCGCCAGCGCCGCCGAAGAAAACAGCGCGGCCGCAGCCAGAAGAGAAAGGTGCAATTGCCTGGACATTAAAACTCCTTAGAAATTTGAACGCTGATCCCAGCGGCCTTTGGGGGCCAGACCAGTGCATCAATTCTAGGGAGGCGGAAGCGGTGGCGCATGTGCCACTAGGCATGGTTCGATGGCATGACTTTCGGCACCGCGCATGCCTGCCGGTTTTCTGCCGCCTTATTGGCCGACGCAGATGATTTTGGTCGCGTATTCCTGCGCTGCGGCCTTCTTCTTCGCAGCCCAGGCAATGGCTTCCTCCGCCTGCGCGATCGTCATCACCGTCGCTTTTTCCTTGTTTTTGATGAAGGACACGCCTTCAAACACGCCCTCTTTGCTGCGCATCACCCTGGCGAAGACAGGCGGCTTGCTGCTGTCGCCGATTTTGTTCTGCTGAACCAGGTAACGCTGATCGTTGCTTTCCATGTGCATCGCTCAATATGAATAAGTAAACCACCCCGCTGTCGGAGCTTGAATACAAAAAGCCCAACCGCTGAAGGCTGGGCTTTTACCTTACCTGTCTCCCCGACTTGGACTCGAACCAAGGACCTGCGGACTAACAGAACGACGATCCTGCAATCTATGGGCACCAAGTCGAAGAAACGTAGCGGCTTTCGTGACCGCTGCTGTGGCGCCCTTGAAAGCCAACCTTAAGCCGAAGCAGTATACATGCTGCCGTGGCATTCCTGTCAAAAATTGATGCTGATCAAGGGCCTGCGGTTGCCGAATGCCGAACTGGAGCCGACGGCGATCCAGTTTTGCTCGATAGTCTTAGGCGGTCAGAAGCCGCTTCGACTGGAAATAATTTTCGGCCTTAGCGGTCATTGTAAATTCCACATTATCGTTCACAATCTCTTCCAACGTAGCCTGTATATCTTCCAGTTGAACCCTAAAGAATTCTTTCCGATAATTGACAGAATTCACACGCCGATCACTAAACCGCTTGTGTAGCGCGTGCGCCAAAGCCGGGGCGTCATCGGAATAACAAATTGCATGTACATCGTAAGGGAACGGTACTGAAGAAAACGGCTCCATAATTTCTCATAGGGCCGTTTGGAAAGCTCAACATTTACTCCGAGCCTTACTGATACTTCCATTTTCCCAACCCAGGCCACGGACATTTAGATTTTATCTTTTCAAGCCTTATTTTGGTTAATCCAACTAATAAGTGCATTAAACAACGGATAGCGGGAATTTTGATCATTCACTCCAGACCAGACGAAGTCCAGGTAAACTTCACTGACAAACACATCTTCCAACGTATCAGGGTTAGTTGCAACAAGTTGCATATAGGGCTTATTTTCCTTCGTTATACGTTTAAAATAAACCCAAAGAAAAGGTTTGTATGCACGATATAGTTTATTCAGGCCAATTTTATCATTCAAACTTGGCACTTTATCCTGCAAATTATTCGAAATGATAAGTTTCTGCAAATCATCCAGATCCATAACCTCGTCAAAGTAGCCGATCTTTCTCATCTGATCGATGCTGGCCTGGCTGCCAGAAATGAATACCATACCCTTAAACGGAGCCAATGACATTTGTTTTGAAGTGACAACAGTAGCTGTAGATACAGTACCAACCTCCGATTTTAGCAAACCAGTCGTTGGATCTACCTCTGCAACTTTCATCCGGGTGGCACAACCAGCAAGCATCACCATGGTTGCAATTGCGCAGAATATTTTCTTGCAAGACATATTGTTTCTCTTTAAAGGTTATAAAGTATTTACTTCTGAGGAGTTACGGAAATCTGCTCTCCACGCGACCATTGCATGAATGCATTCATCAGAGGATATACCAGAGGATCATCCAACCCATTCCAATTGAATGCACTCCTCTCAAGATGCAGAACGGTCTCACCAGTTTCGGGATCTTGAATTTTTAGATGAGCGGTATGGTTGTAGCCACCTTTGAATTCCATGAATGGCTGAACAACGAGGAAAAATCCCATATGTTTCTGCAGCTTATTCAAGTTGAGCATACCGACAGCATTGTCGATCTTATCGGTCAATTTCTTTTCAATAATCATTCTCTCCATATCTGGAATTTGGACCGTCGTCTGAAATACACCGCTATCCTTTAAGATTGACGCCATGAATTTTGTATTGGCGCTATCCTGATCTGGATCAACCATCAGATAAGCCATTTGCTTGTATTTTTGCTTGAAAGGTTTAGCAGCCTTGATATTTTCCGCCGAAACCTGGGTTGTCGTCGGAAACATGCCGTGCTGGTCCAGTTTTCGTGCAACTTGAGGTGAACCGCAAGCTGACAACAAGGCAGCCAGCACGATGCAGAAGATGTGTTTCATTTGGAATTCATTTTAAGGAACAAGTTGCATATTTTACTCGATATCTTGCCGCACAGACCTTTTGTTGCCTAAAAAGAAATATTGTATAGCGCAATATATCTCGCGAAAAACAAAAAGGCCCGTGATTTCTCACGGGCCTCTTCTATATTCTGGCTCCCCGACCTGGACTCGAACCAGGGACCTGCGGATTAACAGTCCGTCGCTCTACCGACTGAGCTATCAGGGATTAGAGGCAACATTTTACACTTTCAATCCAAGTCTTGCAAGACTCTTTCTTTCCAGTATTATTTTGCTGCCTTTCGCGTTGCTATTGCAGCGCGAAGAACCAAGATTTTAGAGCACCTTGGCGATGGCGTCAACAACGATGTCGATATTGCGCGAGTTCAGCGCGGCCACGCAGATGCGGCCCGTGTCCAGGGCGTAGATCGACTGTTCGCGCAGCTTGCCCACTTGCTCTTTCGTCAGGCCCGAGTAGGAGAACATGCCAACCTGCTCGCGCACGAAATCGAAGTCGTGGCCCGGGGCTTTCTCCTTGAGCTTTTTCACAAATGCCTCGCGCATTTCCTTGATGCGCACGCGCATGCCGGCCAGCTCGTCTTCCCACATCTGGCGCAGCTCTGGGGTGGACAGCACGGTCGCCACCACCTTGCCGCCATGGACCGGCGGGTTGGAATAGTTGGTGCGCACCACGCGCTTGAGCTGCGACAGCAGGCGCGCAGCCTCTTCGGCGCTGGCAGCGACCACGCTCAGGGCGCCCACGCGCTCGCCGTACAGCGAGAACGATTTGGAGAAGGAGTTCGACACCAGCAGCGGCACGCCGGTGGCGGCGAAGCGGCGCACCACGGCGCCGTCTTCGGCGATGCCGGCGCCAAAGCCCTGGTAGGCCATGTCCAGGAATGGAATCAGACCGCCCGCCACAACGGCGGCGATCACTTCATCCCACTGCGACTGGCTGAGGTCAGCGCCGGTCGGGTTGTGGCAGCAGGCGTGCAGCACGACAACGGCGCCGCGCGGCATGGCTTTCAGCGCGGCCAGCATGGCGGCGAAGTTCACGCCGTGGGTGGCCGCGTCGTAATAAGCGTAGTTGTTGACCTTGAAGCCGGCGCTCTCGAACAGCGCGCGGTGGTTTTCCCAGCTTGGGTCGCTGATGAACACTTCGGAATCGGGCGAGAAACGCTGCAGGAAGTCGGCGCCCAGCTTCAGCGCGCCGGTGCCGCCGATGGCCTGCACAGTGACGGCGCGGCGCTCTTGAACTACGGCGCTGTCGGCCCCAAATACCAGCTCCTGCACAGCCTTGTCGTACGCGGCCAAGCCTTCGATCGGCAGGTAGGTGCGCGGCGTGGGCTGTTCAATCAGGAGGTGTTCCGCTTTCTGCACGCATGCCAGCAGCGGCACTTTGCCGTTGTCGTCATAATAGACACCGACGCCCAGGTTGATTTTGGCTGGGTTGGTGTCTGCGTTGAAGGCTTCGGTGATCCCCAGAATCGGGTCGCGCGGAGCCATTTCGATGGCACTGAAAACGGAAGGGTTCGTCATGATAAGATTGGATTCGATTGGAAGCGGTTCGCAGAAATTTTGCCATCGCCCGAAGAAAATCCGGTCAGGGCGTCCGGCAATCCAATATTCTATCAAAGGTCCCGACTAAATGGCTGATCCAGCTACTCCCGGCGTTGTAGAGCCGACAGTGATTACTTTCCCAGATTCGCCCTTCAAGCTGCACCAGCCCTTCCCTCCCGCCGGCGACCAGCCGACCGCCATCGAAGGCCTGTGCGAGGGCATCAGCGACGGTTTGTCGTACCAGACCCTGCTCGGCGTGACCGGCTCCGGCAAGACTTATACGATGGCCAACGTCATCGCGCGCATGGGCCGGCCGGCCATCGTGTTCGCCCCCAACAAGACGCTGGCGGCGCAGCTCTACAGCGAATTCCGCGAGTTCTTCCCGGAGAATGCGGTCGAGTATTTCGTGTCCTACTACGACTACTACCAGCCGGAAGCTTACGTGCCGCAGCGCGACCTGTTCATCGAGAAGGATTCCTCGATCAACGAGCATATCGAGCAGATGCGCCTGTCCTGCACCAAGTCGCTGATGGAGCGGCGCGATGTGGTCATTGTGGCCACGGTGTCGGCGATTTACGGTATCGGCAATCCCAACGAATACCACCAGATGATCCTGACCTTGCGCGCCAAGGACAAGGTCAGCCAGCGCGACGTGATCGCGCGCCTGATCCAGATGCAGTACACGCGCAATGAGGTGGACTTCGGCCGCGGCACCTTCCGCGTGCGCGGCGACACCATCGACATCTTCCCGGCCGAACACGCCGAGCTGGCGGTGCGCCTGGAAATGTTCGACGACGAGCTGGAATCGATCCAGCTGTTCGATCCGCTGACGGGCCGCGTGCGCCAGAAGATCCCGCGCTTCACCGTCTATCCCGGCTCGCATTACGTGACGCCGCGCTCCACCGTGCTGCGCGCCATCGAGACCATCAAGGCCGAGCTGCGCGAGCGCCTGGATTTCTTCCGCAAGGAGAACAAGCTGATCGAGGAACAGCGCCTGGAGCAGCGCACCCGCTTCGACCTGGAGATGATGTCGGAGATCGGCTTCACCAAGGGCATCGAGAACTATTCGCGCCACCTGTCGGGCGCCCTGCCCGGCGAGCCGCCGCCGACGCTGATCGACTACCTGCCGAAGGATGCGCTGATGTTCCTCGACGAGTCGCATGTGCTGGTCGGCCAGTTGAGCGCCATGTACAACGGCGACCGCTCGCGCAAGACCAATCTGGTCGACTACGGCTTCCGCCTGCCTTCGGCGCTGGACAACCGCCCGCTCAAGTTCGAAGAGTTCGAGGGCAAGATGCGCCAGACCGTGTTCGTCTCCGCCACGCCGGCCGACTACGAGAAGAAGCACGCCGACCAGGTGGTCGAGCAGGTGGTGCGGCCGACCGGCCTGGTCGACCCGCAGGTGATCGTGCGTCCGGCGCGCACCCAGGTGGATGATCTGATGTCCGAGATCCAGGACCGGGTCGCCAAGAACGAGCGCGTGCTGGTGACGACGCTCACCAAGCGCATGGCCGAGCAATTGACCGAGTACCTGGGCGACCACGGCATCAAGGTGCGCTATCTGCACAGCGATATCGAAACCGTGGAGCGCGTGGAGATTCTGCGCGACCTGCGCATCGGCACTTTCGACGTGCTGGTCGGGATCAACCTGCTGCGCGAAGGCCTGGACTTGCCGGAAGTGTCGCTGGTGGCGATCCTGGATGCGGACAAGGAAGGCTTCCTGCGTTCCGAGCGCTCGCTGATCCAGACCATCGGCCGCGCGGCGCGTAACCTGAACGGCGTGGCCCTGCTCTACGCCGACAATATGACCGACTCGATGGAGCGCGCCATCGGCGAGACGGAACGCCGCCGCGCCAAGCAGATCGCCTTCAATGAAGCGAACGGCATTGTGCCGCGCGGCGTGCACAAGGTGATCAAGGACATGATCGATGGCGTCTACAGCCCGAGCGCGGCGCGCGAGGAACTCGGCGTGGCCCAGGAAACGGCCAAGTACGAAGCCATGAGCGAGAAGCAGATCAGCAAGGAGATCAAGCGCCTGGAGAAGCAGATGATCGATCACGCCAAGAATCTGGAGTTCGAAAAAGCGGCCCAGGTGCGCGACCAGCTGCACCATCTGAAGGAGCAGCTCTTCGGCGCGCCGGGCGCCGATGTAATATAAGCTCGCCTTGCTCCGAAACGCGCCGCCATCCCAGCAGCGCGTTTTTTATTTCAGCGCGCCGGCCTGCTTCAGGCGCTTGTAGAAGATGAAGGAGTAAGCGATCGGCACCACCGCCCATGCGCCCAGCAGCAGCACTTGCAGGGGCAGCGGCGCGTTCAGCAAGGCCGCCAGCAGGCCAAGCACGCCGGTCGCCACCATGAAGCGGGCCGAGAAGCGGTGCGTGGCATGCCATACGCGCTCGTCGGCCAAGGTCCAGGGCGTGCGGATGCCCAGATAGAAATTGCGCTTGACCTTGCCCAGCGGGTTGCCGATCAGGATCAGCGGCAGGAACATGCCCGGCATAATGGCGCGCCCGATATCGAACTCCACGCCGCGCACCTGCAGCAGCATCACCGCCTGAAAATAGCCCATCGCGCCGACGATGGCGGTGACGACGAAATCGGCCGTACCCTGGAAAGGTTTCATCTCGTATTTGCGCGGCGACAGGACCGGCAAGGCCAGGCCCAGCGCCAGCAGCAAGGCCATCAAGCCTGGCCCCAGCAGCCATACCTGCCAGCGCGGCCCGAAGCCATTGGCCTTGCCGTCCGGTCCCCAGTGATGGGGAATGATCTCCGGCAGCTGCGGGTAGCAATAAGCCGTGATGGCGGCGGATACCAGGATCAACAGACAGCAAATTGCCAGATAGCGCTTGCTCATGCCTTCTTCCCTTTCGGTTCGGTCACAGTCAATTCCATCATCCAGGCCAGCATGTCCTGCAGGACCGTGGTGTTCAGCGAATACCAGATGGTCTGGCCGTCGCGCCGGCGCGAAATCAGGTCGGCGTCGGCCAGCACCGCGAAATGGTGCGACATCGTGGGACGGCTGGTATCGAAATGCGCGGCCAGCTCGCCGGCCGTCATTTCGCCCTGGCGCAGCAGGCGCAAAATCTCGCGCCGCGCCGGATCGGCCATGGCCTTGAAGGTATCGTTGGTCGCGTTCATCGAATTACGAAATCCATCTAATTAGACATACATCGAAATATAGGATGAAAAAATTGCCGCGTCAAGCGGCTAGGATGGAAGCACGAAGCGCGCCTCCAGGAGCTCCAGCAAATCAAAGGTATTCATCCAGCTAACGCCGAACTCTTCGCAAACATTCGGGATAAGGAAGCGCTTTCGCACGTCAGAGGCGTAGGCTTCATGCGTGACTACGACGGCATCCAGCGCCATAGCTTTAGCGATCAGCCAGGGATCGGCACCACCGAGAAAATCTCCCACCGCTCCCGGCTTCATTTCCTGGCCTTTCCGCGCGACGAAACCGGCTACTTTTTGAAAGCTCTGCTGCGTATCTACATCGTCCACCGGTAGAAAGATGGCCCCATGCTCTTTCGCCCATTCCGCCAGTTCGTCATCGCCTTTTTTCAGCTCGCTGCCGACCATTGAAATGCTCGCTACCGCATTCGACTCAAACATTCGTAATATCCATTGCCAGTACGCTGGACAAACCGTCATGCGGTAGTAGCGATTCTTGGCTTCGATAAAAGCATTTGAGTCGAGAAGATATTTCACTCATCCACCCTTTCGGCAAAAGAGCGAACTTTCGAAGGCTGCATTCCCAGCAACTTACCCGCGTCCCGCAACAGCAGCCTTCCACTCAGCGTTTCGCTCAGCACGGCGCGACTGAAGCGCTTGCCATTCTTGGCGCCAGCCGTGCGATAAAAACTACCCCCCTTCTTTTCTTCGGCGCGGAACTCATTCAATGCCGCGATATAGTATTGCGTGTAATCCTCACGAGAGATCAGACCAAGATCGCAAGCCCTGCGAGCAATGACCAAGCGGCTGACGTGGAATACACTGCGCAGTCTAAGCACCTGCTGCCGCCACTCCTCCTCTGGCTTCCACACCCGACTGAAATCCACCTCGGGAACAAGGAACTCACCGGCAACCGCATTGCAGAACATTTCCTCCTGCCGGCTGGCCAAGGGCGACACGCTGGAGATGCCGCTGCTGCCAATCCAGATATGCGCCAATTCATGGACCAATGTGAACAGGCGCGCTGCTGGCGCATCCGCAGCATTCACAAACACGACGGGCGCATACCGGTCGCTGATGGCAAAACCGCGGAACTCCCCCACATCCAATTTGCGATGCGTATTCGTGCCTACGATACCGCTGCGCATTACCAGGATTCCTGCCGCATCGGCGCCGCTAATCAGCTGGCGCAGGTACTCGTCCTGGTTGGCAGGCTGGTGCGAACCATCCAATGCCAGCACTGCCCGAATATCGGCCACCACATCCGCTATGGAGGCGCCAAGAGAAAACCGGCCAACAAAAGGTAATGGCGCAGCCCCCTGCTCCTTCAGATAATCCAGATACCATTCATGCTTAATCAGTACGCTCCGAACCGTATCCAGCAAATTGATACTGGGCTTTTGTGGTGGCATGCCGCCTATGGTGCGCAGATCGGGAAGAGGCAACTCTTCCCTGGGAGGCTCTTCCAAGAATAGATAGCCAAAAGGAATGTGCGCCAGGATGGCCCACTGTTGAGCTTGCCGAAAAGTGGGCTGGCTTGCTCCCGCCTCCCAAGCCAGCAACTTATCTTCTTTTACTGGAATGCTTGCAGCAAGGTCAGCAGCAGACAGGCCGGCTCGGCGGCGCGACCACGTCATCAAGGCTGGATTGACGAGTGCATAAGTCATATTACTTACAGATTAATTCAATCCAGCAGCCCTGTCAGTTAATTCCTTTCGGTATAGATGCGGACTTACAGAGTTTTGACGAATTCGCGGATGCCGCCCATCAGCATCTCGATCGACATGGCGGCCAGGATCAGGCCCATCAAACGCTCGAACGCCGTCATCACTTGCGGGCCGAGGACTTTCTGCAGGCGCTCGGCGCCGAGGAAGACGGCCAGCCAGACCACCAGCAGCGCGCCCAGCGCGGCCACATGCACCAGCACTTCGTGGGTGCTCTCGCGCGAGAACAGCAGCACGGTGGCCAGGGCCGAAGGACCGGCCAGGGCGGGAATCGCCAGCGGCACGATGAAGGGTTCGCCGCCTTCGGTGCGGCCCAGCACACCGTCGGGATGCGGGAAGATCATGCGGATGGCGATCAGCAGCAGGATCACGCTGCCGGCAATGCGCAGCGAGGCTTCGGACAGCGACAGCGCGTTCAGGAAGTGACGGCCGAAGAACATGAAGATCAGCAGCACGGCGCTGGCGATCAGGCATTCGCGGATGACGACGCGCGGACGGCGTGCCGGCGGCACCGAGGACATGGCGGCGGCAAACAAAGGCACGTTGCCAAAGGGGTCTGTCACCAGCAGCAACAGGATAAAAGTCTGGAGGAAGTTCTGAGTCATGAAAAGCCTTGGGGATTGACTGCGAAAATGCAAGCCGTTTGCGATATGGTACCTTGCGCAACGGGGCGGCGGCAAATCCGGTTTTCCGATAAGGGTATTTGGCGGCAGATAATGCTAAAATCCCCGGCGTGAAACGATTTGTGCTCATCTTCCTGCTCGCCATCCTCCCGCTCCAGTATGCCTGGTCGGCGGCTGCCGCCTATTGCGGACACGAGTCGGGCAAGAGCCAGCACTTCGGCCATCACGCGCATGAGCATAAAGACAAGGCGGGCGCGGAAAAGCCGATCGAGATCAAAAAAGCCACCAAGATTCATGACGATTGCGGCGTCTGCCACCTGTCGCTGCAAGCGTCGCTGCTGCCCGCACCCACGCCCGTGCTGTCGCCGGACAGCGGGGCATGGCCGCCGCAAGAGGCGCCGCCTTTCACTTCCTTCATCGCCGACGGGCCCAAGCGCCCCGATTGGCACGGTCTCGCCTGACACGGCGAGACTTGCCTCTTCCCTGAGCATTTCAACAATTTAGCCAGACAGACCAGTCTCGTCGAATTTCATCCCTTTTCAGGAGAATTCGATGTATTCCCACGCTGTATCCGCAGGCTGGCGCGCCCTCATTCTGGGTGCGTTCGCCCTGCCCGTTTCATCCGCCATGGCGGCAGCCGCGCCATCCGGCCCGGCCACAGGCGGCTCCTTTGCCGCCACGTCCGCCAATACGCCCGGCGCCAACCCGGCCGCCGGCTCAGTTGCCTATGCCATACCCGCGCTGACGCTGCAGGCGGCGCTGAACCGCGCGCTGCAAGCCAATCCAGGCTTGAACGCTGCCCGCCACGAAGTGCTGGCGCAGGACGGCGCAGTGCTGCAGGCCGGCGCGCGCCCCAATCCCACCTTATCGCTCGATCTGCAGGACCGCCGCCGCGAGACGCGCGAAACCACCTGGCAGCTTAGCCAGCCGCTGGAACTGGGCGGCAAGCGTGCCGCCCGCGTGGCGGCCGCCGAGCGTGGCCGCGAGTACGCCGCCGCCGGTTTCGACGCGCAGCGCACCGAGCTGCACGCCCAGGTGGTCGGCGCCTTCTATGATGTGCTGATCACCCAGGAACGCCTGCGCCTGGCCCAGGATGCGCTGCAACTGGCCAAGCGCGCCAGCGATACCACGGCGCGCCGCGTGGCGGCCGGCAAGGTCTCGCCGGTGGAGGAGACGCGCGCCCGCGTCGCCGAATCCGGCGTGCGCCTGGAGCAGTCGCAGGCCGCCGCCGCGCTGGCGACGGCGCGCCAGCGCCTGGCCGCCATATGGGCCGCGCCCGCGCCGGACTTCGAGCAGGCCGAAGGCCGTCTCGATCCCCTGCCCGAGATTCCGGATGCCGCCATGCTGGCCGCGCGCCGCAGCGGCGCGCCCAATGTGCAGGTGGCGCGCCGCGCGCTGGAGCAGCGCAAGGCCGAATCGCAGCTGGCCCTGGCCAACCGCGCGCCGGATGTGACGCTGAGCCTGGGCGTCAAGCGCGCCGAGGAAATGGGCCGCAACCAGGCCTTGCTCGGCTTCTCGGTGCCGCTGCCCCTGTTCGACCGCAACCGCGGCAATGTGCTGGAGTCGGCGCAACGCGCCAGCAAGGCCGAGGCGGAACTGAACGCCGCCACGCTGCAACTGGATAGCGAGCTGGCGCAAGCCGTGGCCGACCTCTCCACCGCGCGCGAAACCGTGGCCGCCCTGCGCAACGACATCCTGCCCGGCGCCATCAGCGCCTACGACGCCGCCACCAAGGGCTTCGAATACGGCAAGCTAGGCTTCATCGACGTGCTGGATGCGCAGCGCACCTTGCTGCAGGTGCGCGCCCAGCATCTGAACGCTCTCGCCGACGGCCACCGCGCCGCCGCCGCCATCGAACGCCTGCTCGGCCACGCCTCCTTCGGCGCCGAACACTGAAAGCAACATCATGAAAAACACTCTGACACGCAAACAAACCATCGCCATCGGCGCCATCGCCGGCATTGGCGCCCTGCTGGCGGCACTGATCCTGCTGCCAGGCGGCGCAGGCAAGGCCACCGGCGGCGAACCGTCGCACGCCGAAGCCGGACATAAGGACGACCACAAGGAAGGCGGCAAGGAAGAGCACGGCCATGAACACGGCAAAGAGTCCGATGCCAAAGGCGCGGGCAAAGCCGCCGCAAGCGAGGAACACGCCGAGCTGGTGGAATTCAGCGCCCAGCAAATCCAGTCCGCCGGCATCACGCTGGAAGCGGCCGGTCCGGCCCTGATCGGCAGCAGCGTCACCCTGCCCGGCGAAATCCGCTTCAACGGCGACCGCACCGCCCACGTGGTGCCGCGCGTCGCCGGCGTGGTGGAAAGCGTCAGCGCCGACCTGGGCCAGCACGTGAAGAAGGGACAGGTGCTGGCTGTTGTCGCCAGCGCCGACCTGTCGGAACGCCGCAGCGAGCTGCTGTCGGCACGCCAGCGCCTGAACCTGGCGCGCACCACGGCCGAACGCGAAAAGCAGCTGTGGCAGGACAAGGTCGCGCCCGAACTCGATTATCTGCAGGCGAAGCAAGCCATGAACGAAGCAGAAATCGCCGTGCGCAACGCCCAACAGAAGCTCGATGCCCTCGGCGCGGACGCCAGCGCCACCACGTCTTCGCGCCTGTCGGCCTACCAGATCCGCGCGCCTTTCGACGGCATGGTGCTGGAAAAGCATATCTCGCAAGGCGAGGCGGTGAAGGAGGATGCGAACGTCTTCACCATCTCCGACCTTTCCACCGTGTGGGCCGAGGTGGCGGTGTCGCCATCCGATCTCGACGCGCTGCGCGTCGGCCAGCAAGCCACGGTCAAGGCCACGGCGCTCAACGCCAGCGCAAGCGGCACGGTGATCCACGTCGGCTCCCTGCTGGGCGAGCAGACGCGCACCGCCATGGCCCGCCTGTCGCTGCGCAATCCCGACCTGGCCTGGCGCCCCGGCCTGTTCGTCAGCGTCGACGCGGCGTCCAAGGCATCGAATGCCGCCATCACCGTCGCCGCCGAAGCGGTGCAGACAGTGGAAGGCAAGGCCGCCGTCTTTGTCCGCACGCCGCAGGGCTTCCTGGCCCAGCCGGTGACAACCGGCCGCAGCGACGGCAAGCGTACCGAAATCCTCAGCGGCCTGAAAGCCGGCGCGCAGTACGCCGCCGTCAACAGCTTCGTGGTCAAGGCCCAGCAAGGCAAGGCCGGCGCCGAGCATAGCCACTGACGCGAAGAGGATACCGACCATGTTTGAAAAACTTATCCGCTTCGCCATCGGCCAGCGCTGGCTGGTGATGCTGGCGGTGCTGGGCATGTCCATCCTGGGCATTTACAGCTACCAGCGCCTGCCGATCGACGCCGTGCCGGACATCACCAATGTCCAGGTGCAGATCAATACCGCCGCTCCCGGCTACTCGCCGCTGGAAACCGAGCAGCGCATCTCGCAGCCGCTGGAGGCGGTGATGGCGGGCTTGCCGCGCCTGGAGCAGACGCGCTCCCTGTCACGCTACGGCCTGTCGCAGATCACCGTCACCTTCCGCGACGGTACCGACCTGTATTTCGCGCGCCAGCTGGTCAACGAACGCCTGCAGGAGGCGCGCGCGCGCCTGCCGGCCGGCGTGATCCCGGCCATGGGACCGATCTCCACCGGCCTTGGCGAGATCTATCTGTGGACGGTGGAAGCCAAGGACGGCGCCAAGAAATCCGACGGCACGCCCTACTCCCTGAGCGATCTGCGCGAAATCCAGGACTGGATCATCAAGCCGCAGCTGCGCAATGTGCCGGGCGTGACCGAGATCAACTCCATCGGCGGCCACGCCAAGGAATACCAGGTGGCGCCCGATCCCGGCAAGCTGGCCTCCTATGGCCTCAGCCTGCAGGACGTGGTGACGGCGCTGGAGCGCAATAACGGCAATACCGGCGCGGGCTATATCGAACGCCGTGGCGAGCAATTGCTGGTGCGCGCGCCGGGCCAGGTCGCCACGCTGGACGATATCCGCGACATCGTGGTCGCCAATGTGCGCGGCGTGCCGATCCGCATCCGCGATATCGGCGAAGCGCGTATCGGCCGCGAGCTGCGCACCGGCGCCGCCACCGCCAACGGCCACGAATCGGTGCTGGGCACGGTCTTCATGCTGATCAGCCAGAACAGCCGCGCCGTGTCGCAAGCGGTCGCCAAGCGCATGGATGAAATCGCGCGCACCCTGCCGCAAGGCGTGAGCGCCACCACCGTGTACGACCGCACGGTGCTGGTGGACAAGGCCATCGCCACCGTCAAGAAGAACCTGCTGGAAGGCGCGGTGCTGGTGATCGCGGTGCTCTTCATCTTCCTCGGCAATATCCGCGCCGCCGTGGTGACGGCGATGGTGATTCCGCTGTCGATGCTGTTCACCTTCAGCGGCATGGTGGCCTACAAGGTCAGTGCCAATCTGCTCAGCCTCGGCGCGCTGGACTTCGGCATCATCGTCGATGGCGCGGTGGTGATCGTGGAGAACTGCGTGCGCCGCCTGGCCCACGCCCAGGCGGCGTTGGGCCGCAAACTGACGCGCGAAGAGCGCTTCGAGGAAGTCTTCGCCGCCGCCCGCGAGGCGCGCCGTCCGCTGCTGTTCGGGCAGCTCATCATCATGATCGTCTACCTGCCGATGTTCGCCCTGTCCGGCGTGGAAGGCCGCATGTTCCATCCGATGGCGATCACCGTCGTCATTGCCCTGCTGGGCGCGATGATCCTGTCGATCACCTTCGTGCCGGCCGCCGTCGCCCTCTTCATCGGCGACAAGGTGGAAGAGAAGGAAAACCGCCTCATGCTGGCCGCGCGCACTTGGTATGCGCGCGCGCTCGACCTGGCCCTGGCCAACAAGCCGGTGGTGCTGGCCTTTGCCGCCGTGACGGTGCTGCTTTCCGGCCTGCTGGCCAGCCGTATGGGCAGCGAGTTCGTACCGAGCCTGAACGAAGGCGATTTCAGCGTGCAGGCGCTGCGCATTCCCGGCACCAGCCTGACGCAGTCGGTGGCCATGCAGATGCAGCTGGAGCGCGAACTGAAACGCCAGTTCCCCGAGATCGAGCGCATCTTCGCCCGCACCGGCACGGCGGAAATCGCCTCCGACCCGATGCCGCCGAATATCTCGGACGGCTACATCATGCTCAAGCCGCAGGACCAATGGCCGCAACCGCGCAAGACGCGCGACGAGCTGCTGGCGGCGATCCAGGCGGCGGCCGAGAAGCTGCCGGGCCAGAACTACGAGTTCTCCCAGCCGATCCAGCTGCGCTTCAACGAGCTGATTTCCGGCGTGCGCAGCGACGTGGCGGTGAAGCTGTTCGGCGACGATATGGCGGTGCTGGACGCGCAGGCGGCGCGCATCGCCGCCGTGCTGCAGAAGGTGCGCGGCGCGGCCGAGGTCAAGGTCGAGCAGACCAGCGGCCTGCCGATGCTGAATATCCGCGTCGACCGCGCCAAGGCGGCGCGCTATGGCTTGAACACCGGCGATATCCAGGATGCCATCGCCATCGCGCTGGGCGGCAAGGAAGCGGGCAATCTGTTCCAGGGCGACCGCCGCTTCGACATCGTGGTGCGCCTGGCCGACGAGGTGCGCAGCGATCCGGAAGCGCTGGCACGCCTGCCGATTCCGCTGCCGCTGCCGAAAGGCGGCAGCGCCACCGCCGATGAGCGCATCAGCCATATCCCGCTGAGCGAGGTGGCGACGCTGGACGTGGCGCCCGGCCCGAACCAGGTCAGCCGCGAAGACGGCAAGCGCCGCATCGTGGTCAGCGCCAATGTGCGCGGCCGCGATATCGGTTCCTTCGTGGCCGAGGCGCAGCAAGCCATGCAGCGCGACGTCAGCCTGCCGCCCGGCTACTGGACCAGCTGGGGCGGCCAGTTCGAGCAACTGCAATCGGCCGCCGAGCGCCTGCAGATCGTGGTGCCGGCCGCACTGGCCCTGGTGCTGGTGCTGTTGTTCGCCATGTTCGGCAGCATGAAGGATGGCTTGCTGGTGTTCAGCGGCATTCCATTCGCGCTGACCGGCGGCATCGCAGCCCTGGCCCTGCGCGGCATTCCGCTTTCGATTTCGGCGGCGGTGGGCTTTATCGCGCTGTCCGGCGTGGCGGTGCTGAATGGCCTGGTGCTGCTGTCCTTCATCCGCAGCCTGCGCGAGCAAGGCATGGGACTGGACCAGGCGATCCGCGAAGGCGCGCTGACGCGCTTGCGTCCCGTGCTGATGACGGCGCTGGTGGCTTCGCTGGGCTTCGTGCCCATGGCGCTGGCGACCGGCACCGGCGCCGAAGTACAGCGTCCGCTGGCCACCGTGGTGATCGGCGGCATCCTGTCCTCCACCGCCCTGACCCTGCTAGTCCTGCCCCTGCTCTACCGCCTGGCGCACCGCCGCGTGGAAGAGGCAGAGGCTGGACAGCAGGTGGCATCCGGCCAGGCCAGCTGACGCCAAGGCCATGACGGCGCGGCGGCTGCGCGGTAAAGCGCGCCGCTGCCGCGCTGGGCGGCGCCGCGCCGTCCGGCCAGGCCTGCTGAAAAAACAAAAAAAATGGCGGGAGGCTTTACAGCCGTCCCGCCATTTTTATGGCTTGCGTTTGCCGCTACGCTCAGGCAGCGGTTTCGCCTTTCTTGATCCA
This sequence comes from Massilia sp. NR 4-1, assembly GCF_001191005.1. Taxonomy (NCBI): domain Bacteria; kingdom Pseudomonadati; phylum Pseudomonadota; class Betaproteobacteria; order Burkholderiales; family Oxalobacteraceae; genus Massilia; species Massilia sp. NR 4-1. The sequence goes on along the minus strand of NZ_CP012201.1, from coordinate 6,343,194 downwards.
TGCAGCCAGCTGGTGCGGGCGCAGGCCGTCGTAGTCTTCGAACGGCTGGTGGATCCATGGGTTGTGCGGCAGTTCCTCCATCTGGTAGTCAGGCTTGAAGGTGGAGCAGCCCTTGGTCCAGATCACGGCCGAACGCACTTCGGTCACGCCTTCGAAGTTTTCCTTCAGATGCTTCATGACCTTGGTCAGGGTCACGCCGGAATCGGCCAGGTCGTCGACCAGCAGGATCTTGCCGGACAGCGGACCTTTGGTCATCGTCATGTACTTGGCGATATCCAGGTCGCCCTGCACCGTGCCGGCTTCCGCGCGGTAGGAGCTGGTCGACAGGATGGCCAGAGGCACGTCGAAAATACGCGAGAAGACGTCGCCGGGACGCACGCCGCCACGCGCCAGGCACAGCACCATGTCGAACTTCCAGCCCGACTCATGGACCTTGAGCGCCAGGCGCTCGATCAGGCGGTGATACTCATCCCACGACACCCACAGGTGTTTTTCGTTCGTTTGAGGGGTGTTCATGTAAATACCTCTTGTTGTGCGAATTGCTTTTTATTCGAATGGGTGGCGCAGGACGATGGTCTCTTCGCGGTCAGGACCGGTGGAAACCATATCGACCGGCACGCCCACCAGTTCCTCGATGCGCTTGATGTAAGCGCGTGCAGCGGCAGGCAGTGCGGCCAGCGACTTGGCGCCGACGGTGCTGTCTTTCCAGCCTGGCATTTCTTCATAGATCGGCTGGCAGCGCGCAGCGTCTTCAGCACCGACCGGGAAGATGTCGATCTGTTTGCCGTCGATGGTGTAGCCGGTGCAGATCTTCAGGGTTTCCAGGCCATCCAGCACGTCCAGTTTGGTCAGGCACATGCCCGACACGCCGTTGATCTGCACCGAGCGGCGCAGCAGCGCGGCGTCGAACCAGCCGCAGCGGCGGGCGCGGCCCGTCACAGTGCCGAACTCGTGGCCCACGGCCGACAGGTGGTGGCCAACGCCGGCATCGGTCGGCAGTTCCGAAGGGAACGGACCGGAACCCACGCGGGTGGTGTAAGCCTTGGTGATGCCCAGGATGTAGTGCAGCATGTTCGGACCCACGCCCGAACCGGCGGCGGCGTTGCCGGCCACGCAGTTGGAGGAGGTCACGAACGGGTAGGTACCGTGGTCCACGTCCAGCAGCGAACCTTGCGCGCCTTCGAACAGCAGGCTGCCGCCGGCTTTATGCACGGCGTACAGGGCACTCGACACGTCGGCCACCATCGGGCGCAGGCGCGGCACATAGGCCAGCGCGTCGTCCAGCACCTTCTGGTACTCGACCTTCGGCGCCTTCAGATAGTTTTCCAGGACGTAGTTGTGGTAGTCCAGGTTCTCGGCCAGCTTCTCGGCGAAACGCTTTTCGTTCAGCAGGTCGGCGATACGGATGGCGCGGCGCGCCACCTTGTCTTCATAGGCCGGGCCGATGCCCTTGCCGGTGGTGCCGATCTTGGCGGCGCCGCGGGCCGCTTCACGGGCCGCATCCAGCGCGGTGTGGTAAGGCAGGATGACCGGGCAAGCCTCGGAAATCTTCAGGCGCGAGGACACTTCCACGCCCACCGCTTCCAGCTTGTCGATCTCGCGCAGCACGTCCGGCACGGACACCACCACGCCGTTGCCGATGTAGCAGGCCACGCCCGGGCGCATGATGCCCGAAGGGATCAGCTGCAGCGCGGTCTTCACGCCGCCAATCACCAGAGTGTGGCCGGCATTGTGGCCGCCCTGGAAGCGCACCACGCCTTGCGCGTGCTCGGTCAGCCAATCGACGATCTTGCCCTTACCCTCATCGCCCCATTGGGTCCCGATGACGACGACGTTCTTTGCCATAGTTTTCTTTGACATCACACTAACCTAAGTTTTTAAGAATCCAGTTGCTACCATTATCGTCGAGCACCAGCGCGCGGTCGCACTCGAACTCGTCCTGTTCATTGCTGTGACCCGGCATGGACTGGATCACAACTTCGCCGGACTTGCGCAGTTCGGCGATTTTTTCCTTCAATTCGGGCGCATTGCCCCACGGTGCGCGGATCGAATGCTTGCGCTCCGCCGTTGGCAGCAGGCGCGCCAGCTCGCGCAGGTCGAGCGAGAAGCCGGTGGCGGGACGGGCCCGGCCAAAAGCTTCGCCAACGTGATCGTAGCGGCCGCCGCGCGCCACCGCATTCGGCAGGCCCGGCACATACAGCGCAAACATGGCGCCGCTCTCGTATTGATAGCCGCGCAGATCGGCCAGGTCGATCGCCACTTCGGCGCGGCCGATGGCCGACGCCGACAGCGCCGCCAGTTCGGCCAGGGCCTTGGCGATGCCCGGCACGTCGGGCAGCTCGGCGCGGGCGCGCTTGAGCACTTCCACGTCGCCGTACAGGTGCGGCAGGGCCAGCAGCGCGTCGCGCGTGGCCGGGGCGTAATGGGCCGTCAGTTCGCGCAGGCCGGGCACGTCTTTCGCGCGCAGCAGCTGAACGATGGCGATATGGTCTTTCTCGGCCGCCGGGTCGAGTTCCAGGATGGCGCGCAGCACGCCGACGTGGGCCAGGTCCAGGCGCACCTCGGTGAAACCGGCCAGGGCCAGCGAGGCCAGGGCCAGTTCCTGGATTTCAGCGTCCGCTTCCAGGCCGGCGTGGCCGTAGATCTCGGCGCCGATCTGCACCGGTTCGCGCGTGGCATGCAGGCCGGACGGGCGGGTGTGCAGCACCGAACCGGCATAGCACAGACGCGTGACGGAGTTGCGGTTGAGCAGATGGGCGTCGATGCGGGCGACCTGGGTGGTCATGTCGGCGCGCAGGCCGAGCATGCGGCCGGAGATCTGGTCCACCAGCTTGAAGGTGCGCAGGTCGGTGTCCTGGCCGGCACCAGCCAGCAGGGACTCCACGTACTCCAGCAGCGGCGGCATGACCAGCTCGTAACCGTAGAGGCGGAAGTTATCCAGCATCTGGCGGCGCAGCTCTTCAATCTTGCGCGCCTCGGACGGCAGGACGTCGGCAATATGTTCAGGCAATAGCCAATTCGGCATGGGAAAACCGGATAGGGATTGATTAAAAAAATAGATAATGCGACGCGGCGCCGCCACGCAATAACCGGCGGACCAAACCGCGTATTTTACGCGAAATCATAAGCTAACAGGAAAAAAAAATTGGGGCCGCGCACCTTGCGGCGCGCGGCCCCAGCTTGTCTTTTCTTCAGCTTTTACTTCTTGCCAGGTGCACCGCCGCCGGAGGCGCCGCTGTTCTTGAAGTACTTGAAGAAGTCCGAGTTCGGGTCGATCAGCATCACATCGGCCTTGTTCTTGAACGAGGCGCGGTAGGCTTCCAGGCTGCGGTAGAACTTGTAGAACTCCGGATTGCGGCCGAAAGCGTCGGCGTAAATCTGCGATGCCTTGGCGTCGCCCTCGCCCTTGATCTTCTCGGCTTCGCGGTAGGCCTCGGCCAGGATCACGGTGCGCTGCTTGTCGGCGTCGGCGCGGATTTTTTCCGATTCGGCACCGCCGGTGGAGCGCAGCTCGTTGGCCACGCGCACGCGCTCGGCCTTCATGCGGTCATACACGGAGTTGTTGATCTGCTCCACATAGTCCACGCGCTTCAGGCGCACGTCGATGATCTCGACGCCGATCTGCTTGGCCTCGGCAATCACCTTGGCGCGGATCGCTTCCATCACCTTGCCGCGCTGGCCGGAAATCACTTCGCGCACGGTGCGCTTGGTGATCTCGTCGTTCAGCGATGCCTTGATGATCTGCGACATGCGGTCGCGCGCGCGGCTCTCGTCGCCGCTGAAGCTGACGAAGTAGAGACGCGGATCGTTGATGCGCCATTTGACGAAGGCATCGACCAGGATGTTCATCTTCTCGGCCGTGATGAAACGGTCGGCGTCGGGCGAATCGATGGTCATGATGCGCTTGTCCAGATACAGCACATTCTGGAACGGCGGCGGCAGCTTGAAGTGCAGGCCGGGCTGGTTGATGACCTGCTTCACTTCGCCCAGGGCGAACACGATCGCGTATTTACGCTGGTCCACCACGAACACGGTGGACGAGAGCAGCATCAGGGCCACGAAGCCCGCGATCAGGGTACTGACTATACGGTTCATTAACGGCTCTCCCGATCACGAGACGATTCGCGCGAACGGCTGTCGCGGCGGTTCAGATCCATCTGCGGCGGATTGTCCGGCAGCAGGATGGCGGTCGGCGGCGGCGGCGTCGCATTGGCACGCGTCGCGGCGTCGGTCGCTGCCACCTGGGAGATCAGCTTGTCCAGCGGCAGGTACAGCAGATTGCTGCCGGCCTTGGAGTCGACCATGACCTTGCTGGTGCTGGCGAAGATCTGCTGCATGGTGTCCAGATACATGCGGTCGCGCGTCACGGCCGGCGCCTTCTGGTACTCGACCAGCACCTGCTTGAAGCGGTCGGCGTTACCGGAGGCGTTTTCCGTCACTTGCGCGCGGTAAGCCTCGGCCTGCTGCAGCAGGCGGAAGGCCTCGCCGCGCGCCTTCGGCACCACGTCGTTGGCGTAAGCCTGGCCTTCATTCTTCTGGCGCTCGCGGTCCTGGCTGGCTTTCACGGCGTCGTCGAAGGCGGCTTGCACCTGCTCCGGCGGCTGCACGCCCTGCATGGTCACATTCGTCACCTGCACGCCGGAGGCGTAGCGGTCCAGAATCTGCTGCATCAGCTGCTGGGTTTCAAACGCGACCTTCTCGCGGCCCTCGTACAGCACGAAGTCCATCTTGCTCTTGCCGACGATTTCGCGGATCGAAGTCTCGGCCACCTGGCGCACCGTGTCTTCCGGATCGCGGTTGTTGTACAGCCAGGCCACCGGGTCTTTCAGCTTGAACTGCACGGCGAACTGGATGTCGATGATGTTCTCGTCGTCGGTCAGCATCAGCGATTCGCGCGCCTGCTTGTTCTTCACGTTCGAGCGGTAGCCCACTTCCACCGTGCGCACCTGGGACACGTTGACCGTTTCATCGGCCTGGAAAGGATAAGGCCAGCGCCAGTTGAAACCGGCCGGCGTGGTGTGGCTGAATTTGCCGAAGGTCGTCACGACCCCGGTCTGCCCCTCCTGGACGATGAAAGCGCCGCTGGCCAGCCAGACCAGGGCCGCGATCGCGCCGACCGCGCCAAAGGTGGCGCCGGCGCCCTTCATCTCGCCGCCGCTGCCACCGCTGCCGCCGCCATTGCTGCCGCCGCCGCGGTTCTTCTGGCCGAACAGGCCATTCAGGCGCTGATTGAAATCGCGCCACAGCTGGTCCAGATCCGGTGGGCCTTCGTTACCGGGCTTTTTGCCTTCTTGGGCGTGCTTGTTGCCATCCTTATTGCCCGAACCCCAGCGAGGGTCGTTCAGCGACAGCTTCAAGCCTATTCTTTTTAGGAGGGGAAGAGGCATGTTTTAATGTGATCCGACATGGGTGAAGGTGGAAATACTGTCCGGCGCCGGATAATCCTCTTCGGCGCCGGCCCTGTCCTGTGCATCCCTGGCCGCTTCGGTGATCGCGCCGCGCAGCAGATCCAGGCCCTGGCCCGTGCGCGCACTGATGAAAACGCGGGAAATCTTATCATACTCATCACGTTCAACCGAGGGCTCCAGGCCGGCCGCGTCGATCTTGTTCCACACCAGGATCTGGGGGATGTGATCGGCGCCGATTTCCTTGAGCACCAGGTTGACCTGCTCGATCTGTTCCATGCGCACCGGGCTGGCGGCATCGACCACGTGCAGCAGCAGGTCGGCGTGGATGGTTTCTTCCAGCGTGGCGCGGAAAGCGGCCACCAGCTGGTGCGGCAGTTCGCGCACGAAGCCCACCGTATCCGACACCACCACCGTACCCACCTCCTCGCCCATGTAGACGCGGCGCGAGGTGGTATCCAGGGTGGCGAACAGCTGGTCGGCGACATACACGCCGGCCTTGGTCATGCTGTTGAACAGCGTCGATTTGCCGGCATTGGTATAGCCGACCAGGGACACCGAGAAAGTATTGTTGCGGCCTCGCGCGCGGCGCTGGGTCTCGTGCTGCTTGCGCAGCTTGGCCAGGCGCGCGCGCAGCATCTTGACGCGCTCGCCGATCAGCCGGCGGTCGGTCTCGAGCTGGGTCTCGCCCGGACCGCGCAGGCCGATACCGCCCTTCTGCCGTTCCAAGTGGGTCCAGCCGCGGATCAGGCGCGTGGCCAAGTGCTGCAGCTGCGCCAGTTCCACCTGCAGCTTGCCCTCGTGGCTTTGCGCGCGCTGCGCGAAGATATCGAGAATCAGGCTGGTCCGGTCCAGCACACGCACATTCAGGCGCTTTTCCAGATTACGCTGCTGGGCCGGCGACAGGGCGTGGTTGAAGATGACGATTTCCAGCTTGTGATCCTGCACGGCGTGGCCGATTTCGTCGGCCTTGCCGCTGCCGACGAAATACGCCGCGTCCGGGCTGGAACGCTTGCCCGTCACCGTGGCGACAGGGTTTGCGCCCGCCGAACGGGCGAGCAACATCAATTCCTCGATACTGGCGGCGAAATCGCCCTGACCGAAATCGACTCCGACTAGTGCTGCGCGCATACGACGGTCAGGCAAAAGAAGTTAAAAGGCGAAGCTGCGTTGCCATTAAAGTCAACGCGCTTACTCCGCCTCGGATTCGATATTCAGGTTGACGGCGCGCGCCGGCACCACGGTCGAAATGGCGTGTTTGTACACCATTTGGGTGACGGTATTGCGCAGCAGGACGACGTACTGGTCGAACGATTCAATATGGCCTTGCAGCTTAATGCCGTTGACCAGATAAATCGAAACAGGAACATGCTCTTTACGCAGCGCGTTCAGGAATGGGTCTTGTAATAATTGCCCTTTGTTGCTCATAACAGCTCCATTTTATGTTGTTGTGTTGGAATTGGAGGCGAAACGCTTGATTTCAAGTGCCAGCCCACCACTCCTCTGCAATAAAAATAGCAGAGAAGGCGGCTCCAAGGATACTGTAACCTGTTTTTCCGCTTTTTGCAGATTGCGTATCCGCTCCAGCAAAAATATTTCCAACGTTGGAAATGACTTCCGCTTATTTCTCTCTTTTATCGAAAGGATTTTTGCCAGTACGCAACTCAATGCGCAGCGGCGTACCGACCAGCGAGAAGGTATCGCGGAAATGCTTTTCCAGATAACGCTTATACGGCTCGCTCACCGCATCCAGCGAATTGCCGTGGATGACGATGACCGGCGGATTCATGCCGCCCTGGTGGGCGTAACGCATCTTCGGCCGCACGCCGCCCTTGCGCTTCGGTTCCTGCTTCTCGATCGCTTCCTGCAAGGCGCGGGTCAGCTTCGGCGTGCCCAGGTTGGCGGTGGCCGCCGCGTAGGCCGCGTCGACGGATTTCATCAGCGGACCGATGCCGGTCGATTTCAGCGCCGAGATGAAGTGGGTCTTGGCGAAGCCGAGGAAATCGAGCTTGCGGTCCAGGTCCATCTTGATCTGGTCGCGCTGGTGGGTTTGCAGGCCGTCCCATTTGTTCACGGCCAGCACCAGGGCGCGGCCCGACTCCAGGATGAAGCCGGCGATATGGGCGTCCTGCTCGGACACGTCCTGCTGGGCATCCAGCATCAGGATCACCACGTTCGCTTCCGAGATCGATTGCAGCGTCTTCACCACCGAGAACTTCTCGATGGCTTCGAACACCTTGCCGCGGCGGCGGATGCCGGCGGTGTCGATCAGGGTGTAGTTCTTGCCTTCGCGCTCGAAGGGAATCTCGATCGAGTCGCGCGTGGTGCCCGGCATGTCGAAGGCGATCACGCGCTCTTCGCCGACCAGGGTGTTGATCAGTGTGGACTTGCCCACGTTCGGGCGGCCCACCAGGGCGATCTTCACGCCGCGCTCTTCGGGCAGCAGCTCGTCCTCGTCGGCCGGGCGCGATTCGAAGGCCTTGTCCAGCGCTTCCTGCACCAGGTCATTGACGCCGTCGCCATGGGCCGACGAGATGGCGTACGGTTCGCCCAGGCCCAGCTCATAGAAGTCCGACACCACGGCCGTGTAGCGCATGCCCTCGGCCTTGTTCACCACCAGCAGCACCGGACGGCCGCTCTTGCGCAGGAAGTCGGTGATGGTCTTGTCGTGCGGGGTCATGCCCTGGCGGCCATCGACCAGGAAGATGACCACGTCGGCTTCGGCCACGGCCTGCTTGGTCTGCAGGGCCATCTGGAACATGATGCCATCCTTGGCGACCGGCTCGAAACCGCCGGTATCGATGACCAGGAAGGGACGTTCGCCGACGCGGCCCTCGCCATAGTGACGGTCACGCGTCAGACCAGGCAAGTCCGCCACCAGCGCATCGCGCGAGCGGGTCAGACGATTGAATAGGGTCGATTTCCCGACGTTCGGGCGACCTACGAGTGCGATTACCGGCTTCATTTTATAAGTATTACTCGACCGCGAGAGCGGTCACTGTTCCTGCTTGGGTTTGGAAAATCAAATTCGTGCCAGCCACCAGCGGCACCGAACGAATCGGGCTGCCATCGGTGGCGACGCGGCCAATCAATGCCCCGTCTTCCCGCGACAGGAAGTGGACATAGCCTTGGAGATCGCCCACCGCCACGGCGCGGCCATAGGACAGCGGCGTGGACAGACGGCGGTTCTCCAGTTTTTCATTCTTCCATGCGCTCTGGCCGCCTTCGCGGCCGTAAGCGATCACGGCGCCCTTGTCGTCGGAGACAAAGACGAAGCGCTGGTCCACGGCCACGCCCACATCGGACGAGGTATCCTTGTTCCAGCGGCCGACACCGGTGTTCAGGTCGAAGCAGCCGACGCGGCCCTGATAGGTGACGGCGCAGATATCCTGCTCGTACACCACCGGCGTGCCGGCAATGTCGGCCACGCGTTCCAGTTCGGTGGCGCCGCGCGGTTCGGCCACGGCCACCTCGAAGCGCGGCAGGCCGGCCGCCAGGGTCAGGGCCAGCAGCTTGCCGCCCGGCTGGGCCACATACACATTGCTGCCCGCGATCACCATGCCCGGCGCATTGCGCAGGGTCAGGGCCGGCGTGGTGCGCTGCACCGTCCAGCGCTGCTTGCCGGTCTTGGCTTCATAGGCGGTGATCTTGTTGTCCACCGTGCGCACCACCACCACATCCTCGCCCACCACCGGGTTGGACAGCACTTCGCTGCTGGCTTGCGCCTTCCACAGCGATTTGCCGTCGGCATCGAAAGCCAGCACCTGTCCCTTGACGCCGCCCACCACCACCACGCTGCCGTTGGTGGCCACGCCGGCGGTCAGATCGCTGCCGGCCTTGATGCGCCACTGCTGCTTGCCGCTGGCGGCGTCGATGCGCTCGATGGCGCCGTCGGCGTCGGCCAGGTACAGGCTGGCGCCCGACAGCGCGGGTGAGAAGACCGCCGCGCCGGCCTTGCCGACCGAATGCTTCCAGACGGTGCGCACGGCCATCGGCGATTTCAGTTCAACCAGCGGCGCCGGCTTGTTTTTCTCTTCCGATGCGAAAGGGTTCAGGGAGCTGCAACCCGAGGCCAGAGCCAGCAGGCTGACGCCAATTACTTTTCCGGTGATACGCATAAATATGTTTACCTCAATCCTGGAGATGGGGTACTGATCGTGGGAGCGCGGCGCTTAGGCGGCGGCTTTCTCTTCCGGCACGCTGCCGCCGATGGCTTCCAGCTTCAGCTCGATGAGCTGGCGGCCGGGGTTCTTCTTGTCGGTCGCATCCAGCGCGGCCTTGTAGGCGGCGCGGGCTTCCACCAGCTTGTTCTGGGCCACCAGGATGTCGCCCTTGCGGTCGGCCACGGCGCCGCTGAATTGCGGCGAGGTGTCGCCGGCCAGCACTTTCAGCGCTTCGTCGTAGGCTTTCTCGTCCAGCAGCACGCCGGCCAGGCGCAGCTTGGCGACGGCCTTGTACTCTTCATTGCCCTTCTCGATCACCCATTGCAGCTGGGCCTTGGCAGCCTTCATATCGTTGGCGTCGAAGGCGCTCTTGGCGGCCACCAGGGCGCTCATCTGCGCATAGGCGGTGGCGCCGAAGCGGCTCTGGATGTCGCCGGCGGCGCGCTGCACCTTGGCGTTGTCCTTGCCCACCGACGTCTGCATTTCATCGTACAGGGTCGAGGCTTGCGCCGCCTGGTTGCGCTGATAGTAGTTCCAGCCGTTCCAGCCGGAGAAGGCGGCCAGGCCGGCGATCACCACCCAGGACGTCAGGTTGCCGTACTTCGCCCACCAAGCCTTGAGGGAAGCAAGCTGTTCTTGTTCTTCGAGATCGTATGCCATTGTCTGTCTGCTTATCGTTTATCGGGTTGAAGGAGTGCTGCTCGGATCAGTGAAAGCGGTGGTGATGCACGTGGTCGTGGTCATGGTCGCAGTCGTCTCCACAGCCTGCGATCTGGTCCACGATATGGTCCACCACGCCGTCGAAGGGCACGGTGGCCTGCTGCTGCTCGCCCTCTTCGCCGCGCAGCGCTTTCACGCTGGCGGTCTTGTTGGCCACTTCATCCTCGCCCATGATGACGGCGAAGGCGGCGCCGCTGGCGTCGGCCTTCTTCATCTGCGATTTGAAGCTGCCAGGGCCGGTGATGGCGGCGCAGTGCAGCACCACATCCAGGCCGGCGTCGCGCAGGCGCTCGGCCAGCACGAAGGATTGCATCTGCGCTTCCTCGCCCTGGTGCACCATGTAGACGTCGCACTGGCTCGGCTCGGCGATGTCGCCGGCGGCCTTCATCAGTTCGATCAGGCGCTCGATGCCCATGGCGAAGCCCACGGCCGGCGTCGGCTTGCCGCCGAACATTTCGATCAGCGGGTCATAGCGGCCGCCGGCGCAGACCGTGCCTTGCGCGCCCAGTTCGTCGGTCACCCATTCGAACACGGTGCGGTTGTAGTAGTCGATGCCGCGCACCAGGCGGGTGTTGATCACGAAGGGGATATTGTTCGCCTTGAGGATCTTCTGCACGCCTTCGAAGTGGGCCAGCGATTCCGCGCCCAGGTAGTCGAGCAGCTTGGGCGCCTGGTTGACCATCTCCTGCATGGCAGGGTTCTTGGTGTCCAGGATGCGCAGCGGATTGCTGTGCAGGCGGCGCTTGGCTTCGGCGTCGAGGATGTCCTCGTGCTGTTCCAGGTAGGCGATCAGGTCGACGCGGTGGCGCGCGCGCTCCTCGGCGTCGCCGATGGAGTTCAGTTCCAGGCGGATGTTCTGCAGGCCGAGGTCATCCCACAGGCGGCGGCACAGCATGATCAGCTCCGCATCGATGTCCGGGCCGGTGAAGCCCACGGCCTCGGCGCCGAACTGGTGGAACTGGCGGTAGCGGCCGCGCTGCGGCTTTTCGTGGCGGAACATCTGGCCCTTGTACCACAGGCGTTTCGGGCCTTCGTACACCAGATTGTGTTCCAGCACGGCGCGCACCACGCCAGCGGTGTTTTCAGGACGCAGGGTGAGCTGGTCGCCGTTCATCGAATCGGTGAAGGAGTACATCTCCTTTTCCACGATATCGGTCACGGCGCCGATGGCGCGCGCGAACAGGCGGGTTTCTTCCACGATCGGCGTGCGGATCTGCTGGAAGCCATAGCTCTGCATGATGGACTGGGCGGTGTTTTCGAACAGTTCCCACAGGTGGGCGTCGGCCGGCAGAATGTCATTCATGCCTTTGATGGCGACGATTTTCTCGGCTTTTTTATTTTCGGACATAGGATTCTCTAAGCTTGTTTCTTAAGCTGCTTGTTTGCTGTAATTCTTGCGCACGTAATCGAGCACGATGGTCTGGAACTCCTGCACGATGTTCTCGCCGCGCAGGGTGGCAACCTTCTCGCCATCGACGAACACCGGCGCGGCCGGCGACTCGCCGGTGCCGGGCAGGCTGATGCCGATATTGGCGTGCTTGGATTCGCCGGGGCCGTTGACGATGCAGCCCATGACGGCCACATTCATCGCTTCCACGCCCGGATAAGTCTTTTTCCATTCCGGCATCTGCTCGCGCAGATAGGTCTGGATATCGTCCGCCAGCTCCTGGAACACGGTGGAGGTGGTGCGGCCGCAACCCGGGCAGGCAATCACCATCGGCGTGAATTTGCGCAGGCCCATGGTCTGCAGGATTTCCTGGCCCACCACCACTTCCTTGCTGCGGTCGCCGCCCGGTTCCGGGGTCAGCGAAATGCGGATGGTGTCGCCGATGCCTTCCTGCAGCAGCACCGACAGTGCGGCGGTCGAGGCGACGATGCCCTTGCTGCCCATGCCCGCCTCGGTCAGGCCCAGATGCAGGGCGTAATCGCAGCGCTTGGCCAGCTCGCGGTAGACGGCGATCAGATCCTGCACGCCGGAGACCTTGCACGACAGGATGATCTTGTCGCGGCCCATGCCCAGTTCCTCGGCGCGCACCGCATTCTCGATGGCGGAAGTGACCAGGGCTTCATACATCACGGCCTGGGCGGTCCAGGGATTGGCGCGCGCCGCGTTCTCGTCCATGATGCGCGCCAGCAGCGCCTGGTCCAGCGAGCCCCAGTTCACGCCGATGCGCACCGGCTTGCCGTACTTGATCGCCACCTCGATCATCTGGGCGAACTGGGTATCGCGCTTGGCGCCCTTGCCCACATTGCCCGGATTGATGCGGTATTTGGACAGCGCCTGGGCGCAGTCCGGGTATTCGGTCAGCAGGGTGTGGCCGTTGTAATGGAAGTCGCCGACCAGGGGCACGTCGATACCCATCTTGTCCAGCTGTTCGCGGATATACGGCACGGCGGCGGCCGATTCCGGACGGTCCACCGTCAGGCGCACCAGCTCCGAACCGGCGCGCGCCAGTTCCTTGATCTGGATCGCGGTGCCCACCGCGTCGGCGGTGTCGGTATTGGTCATCGACTGCACCACCACCGGCGCGGCGCCGCCCACCCAGACCTTGCGCTCGCCGTGCGCCACCAGCACGCCGCAGCTGGTGCGGCGCAGGCTCGGTCCCGACGGAATGGCTGTATTCATAGAAGACATGGCTGTATCTGCTGGCTAAAAACGGTTATTACTTGATATTGACGCGGGAGATTGTACCGCCTGGCACATGCGGCAGCTCCAGCGGCGCGCCGCGCAGGGTCGCCTGCACGCCGCCCGGTTTGCCGACGATCAGCAGGGCCGGATCCTTGATCTCGAAAGTCTCGGTGCTGCCCGCCTTGACCAGGCGCGAAATCAGCGGCGAACCGCCCTGGCGGCGAATCTCCACCCACGAATCCTCGTTCACCTTCAGCACCAGGGTGCCACCCGCCGCCGCAGAAGCGGTGGCTGGCGCGGCGGCCGCAGGCGCCGGTGTTGCAGCCGGCGCGGTCGCGGCCGGCGTGGCAGCCAGCGGCGCGGCCGGTTTGACTGCGGCAGCAGCGGCCGGCGGCTGCACGGCCGCTGCTGCCGGCACGGTGGCCACAGGCGCCGCCGCCGGGCTGGCGGCAGGCGCGGCGGCCGGAGTATTGACACCAGCCTGCGCCGCATCGGTGGCGGCGGCGCCTGGCGGCGGCACCGAGACCAGCGGCACGGTATTCGATTGCAGCGGCGCGGTGTCGGCGTTCGGGCTGGTCACGGTGACCGGCGTCTGCACGTCGGCGCTGGCGGCGGCCGATGCGCTCTCGGCGGCCGGCGCGGCGCTGTCGCCGCGGCTGAACATGGCGGGATTGATGACGCCCGCTTTCCAGGCGCCGGCCACGGCCAGCGCCAGCACCACCACGGCGCCGCCGGCGGCCAGCATGCCGATGCGCGACTGGCGGCGCTCGGTCAGCGTCGGAAAGCGCGACTCGGTAAAGGTGGTGCCGATCGCTTCGCGCCGCACCGGCTGCGCATGCTCATGCACCGTATCGGACGGCACTTCGATCATCGCCACCAGCGGCGCGGCGTCCAGCCGGACCACCTTGGCGTAAGCGCGCACGAAACCGCGCGTCACGGCCATATTCGGCAGCGCGGCATAGTCGCCGCTCTCGATGGCCGCCACCTGGCGCGGCGCCAGCTTGAGCTGGTCCGCGATCTGCTCCACCGTCAGGCCCAGCGCCTCGCGCTGGGCCGCCAGCTGCGCTCCGGGCGTGGAAGCATTGCGCTGGTCTTTCGGCTCGTCCTGCCATTCTGAATCCATTGGTACCCCTGTCTCACTCATCAAACGCCCCACGTTGGTACGCAGCATACTCGGACGAGGCGGAATGGTGGCGGCGCAATTGCGTCGCCCAGCCCTGCTCCGCGCCGGTATCGCCCAGCTTATGCTGCACTTTAATCGCCAGCCACAATACGTCCGCCGTCAGGCTGTCCGTCTTGGCTACCTTGCCCAGCCGGGTGATGAAAAAACCGGCGCGCGGATAGTCGCGGCGCTCGTAATACACCCGTGCCAGGTTGATGTTCGTAATCGCCAGATCCGGCGTCAGCTGCAAGGCCGGCAGCAGATACTTCTCCGCCTGCGCAAAGTCCTTCAGCTTCAGGGCGCAATCGCCCGCATTGTTCAGCGCCGTCGCCGGCGACTGGTAGGCGCGGTTGCCCAGCGCCGCATCGAAGTACTTGAACGACTCACCCACCTTGCCGGTCTGGCACAGATAGGAGCCATAGTTATTGCTGATTTCCGGATTGTGCGGCGCCAGCTTGAGCGCATGCTGGAAGCTGTCGCCGGCCAGGGCCACTTCGCCCATGGCCATATAGATCAGGGCGCGCATGCCATAGGCATCGGCATTTTCCGGCGCGGCCACGATGGCTTTTTTCACCTCGTCCAGCGCCACCGCGTACTGGCCCTGCTCGTAGTAGCCGACCGCCAGCTGCATGCGGATTTCGGCGCGCTTCTGCGCCGAAGTCTGGTCGGAAGCGGTGGGCAGGTCGGCCTTCACCTTGGCGTCCGGCGCCGCGCAGCCGCATAGCAGTCCGGCCAGGCCGAAAGCGGCCAGGCGGGCGTAGCGGCGCGGGGCGGCGGCGGTCATCAGGAACGGATCTCCACGATCTTGCCGAAATTGGCGCCGAACTTCTCCTGATATTCGGCCATCTTCTCCATCCGCTCCTGCACGCGGGTACGGTCCTTGACCTCGCCGGCCAGCTGGCCGCAGGCGGCGTCGATATCGTCGCCGCGCGTCTTGCGGATGGTGGTGACGATGCCGGCATCCATCAGGATCTGGGAGAAGGCCTTGATGCGCGGGTTCTTCGAGCGCGTCAGGCCCGATTCCGGGAAGGGATTGAACGGGATCAGGTTGAACTTGCAGTTCACGCCATACTGGGGATGGTTCACCAGCGCCACCAGCTCGCGCGCATGCTCGTCGCTATCGTTGAAGCCGTCCAGCATGCAGTATTCGAAGGTGATGAAGTCGCGCGGCGCGAATTCCAGATAGCGTTTGCAGGCCGACAGCAGTTCGGCCAGCGGGTATTTCTTATTCAGCGGCACCAGGCCGTTGCGCAGCTCGTCGTTCGAGGCGTGCAGCGAGACCGCCAGGGCCACCGGCACATCCTGCGACAGCTTGTCGATCATCGGCACCACGCCCGAGGTGGACAGGGTCACGCGGCGGCGCGACAGGCCGTAGGCGTTATCGTCCAGCATCAGCTTGAGCGCGGTGGCGGTCGGCTCGTAATTGAGCAGCGGTTCGCCCATGCCCATCATCACCACATTGGTGATCTGGCGCTCGCCTTTCGGACCCGGCTCGATGCCCTTGGTCTTGCGCAGCTCGAATTCGGCCATCCACAGCTGGCCGATGATTTCGCCCACGCTCAGGTTGCGGTTGAAGCCTTGCTTACCGGTCGAGCAGAAGCGGCAGTTGACGGCGCAGCCGGCCTGGGTCGAGATGCACAGGGTGCCGCGGTTTTCTTCCGGGATGAACACGGTTTCCACCGCATTGCCATTGCCCACGTCGACCAGCCACTTGCGCGTGCCGTCGGTCGAGGTGTGATCGCTGATGACGGTCGGCGCCACGATATGGGCGCGCGTCTTCAGCTTCTCGCGCAGCGATTTGGCGAGGTCGGTCATGCTGTCGAAGTCGGAGGCACCGAACTGGTGGATCCAACGCTGCAGCTGTTTGGCGCGAAACGGTTTCTCACCCAACTCCGCACAGTAGGCGATCAGTTGCGCGGGATCAAGGTCCAGCAGATTGGTGAGGGTCGTTTCCATAGTCTTGCTCATTACAATTTCTAAAATGCGCTTGCCTCCCGTGCCGGGCGAACCGGTGCGGGAGGCAAACAGATACTACTCTATACCGTCAGTACGACGCTAATTTTTGCCGAAGCAAAAATTAACGGGAGTACACGTTCAGTGCTGGGAAGTAGTAAGCGATTTCCACAGCGGCGGTTTCGGCAGCGTCCGAACCGTGAACGGCGTTAGCGTCGATGGAGTCAGCGAAATCGGCGCGGATGGTGCCTTTTTCAGCTTTCTTCGGATCGGTTGCGCCCATCAGGTCGCGGTTTTTCAGGATCGCGCCTTCGCCTTCCAGAACCTGGATCATGACAGGACCGGACACCATGAAGTCCACCAGATCCTTGAAGAATGGACGCTCGCGGTGCACGGCGTAGAAGCCTTCGGCTTCAGCGCGCGACAGCTGGGCCATGCGTGCTGCGATCACTTTCAGGCCGGCGCCTTCGAAACGGCTGTAGATCTGGCCGATTACGTTCTTGGCGACTGCGTCTGGTTTGATGATCGACAGGGTGCGTTCGATTGCCATTTAAAAAACTCCAATAAAAAGAAAGGTTTAAAACAAAAATTGATAGCTGGATCAACCTTTGATTTTACCATAGAACACCCCATCTACCGAGGAAAAGGCATGGCACGCCGCCAACTTCCGGTTGCGGCGCGGGGAAACGGGCCGAACGGGCCGATTTTTCGCATTTTTTGCCACTCGTGCTATGCTTTTGGCAAAGCTGTATCGTGAACCAACACTGGAGGCACTTATGAATCAAATGCAACAACCGTATGACCTGTCTGGCAGCCGCCAGCTGGCCCAGCACCGCGTCCTGCGCAACACCTACTGGCTGCTGGCCCTGTCCATGATCCCGACCGTGCTGGGCGCAGTGATCGGCGTGTCCTTCGGCGTGCCGATTCCACGCGGCTTCATGGGCTTCATCCTGTTCATGGCGGTGGCTTTCGGTTTCATTTACGGCATCGAAAAGAACAAGAATAGCGGCGTCGGCGTGGCCCTGCTGCTGGGCTTCACCTTCTTCATGGGCCTGCTGCTCACCCCGCTGCTCACGCGCACCCTGGGCTACTCCAACGGCGCCCAGCTGATCATGACCGCCTTCGGCGGCACCGCCACCGTGTTCGCCGCGCTGGCCAGCTATGCCACCGTGACCAAGCGCGACTTCTCGATGCTGGGCAAATGGCTGTTCGCCGGCGTGATCGTGCTGATCCTGGCCTCGATCGGCAATATCTTCCTGGGCATGGGCGCGCTGTCGATCACCATTTCCGTGCTGGCGATCGCCATCTTCTCCGCCTACATCCTGTTCGACGTGCAGCAGATCGTCAACGGCGGCGAAACCAACTACGTGAGCGCCACGCTGAACCTGTACCTCGACGTGTACAACATCTTCAGCAACCTGCTGGCCCTGCTGGGCCTGGGCGGCAGCCGCGACTAAGCATCCCGCTTCCCATAGAAAAAGCCGGCTCCGCGCCGGCTTTTTTATTGCCCAGTCCGCCGGATGGCCGTCCCGTCCACCTTGGGGTCTGACCCCGTGGTGGATTAAAGCAATGGACTGGGCAACTATTGCTCAGCCCGTGTCCGATTTTGGGGCCAGACCCCAAAATCGGACACGGGCTGAGCGGTATCAGGCGAGGTCGAAGACGGCCATCGATTCGACGTGGGAGGTGTGGGGGAACATGTTCACCACGCCGGCCTTGTTCAGCACGTAGCCGGCGCGGTGCACCAGCACGCCGGCGTCGCGCGCCAGGGTCGAGGGGCTGCACGAAACGTACACAATGCGCTTGGGCAGCAGCTCGGGGTTGCTTTCTTTTAACTCGGCCAGGGCCAGGCTCAGGGCCATGGCGCCGTCGCGCGGCGGGTCGATCAGCATGCGGTCGAATTTACCGAGGGCGATCAGGTCGTCCTTCGTGACTTCGAACAGATTGCGCGTGTAGAAGGTGGTCTTGGCGTCCAGGCCATTGGCCTTGGCGTTGGACAGGGCGCGTTCGGTCAGCGCGGTGCTGCCTTCGATGCCCACCACTTCGCGCGCCTGGGTCGCCAGCGGCAGGGTGAAGTTGCCCAGGCCGCAGAACAGGTCGGCGACGCGGTCTTCCGGCTGCACTTCGAGCAGGCGCAGGGCCTTGGCCACCAGCACGCGGTTGATGTGGTGGTTGACCTGGGTGAAGTCGACCGGCTTGAACGGCATCTTCACGCCGAATTCGGGCAGCAGGTAGTGCAGCTCTTTGTCCAGCGGGTAGAACGGGTACGCCGTGTCCGGGCCTTTCGGCTGCAGCCACCATTGGATCTGGTATTGGTCGGCGAAGGCTTTGACCTTGGCTTCATCGTCGGCCGTCAGCGGCTCCATATTGCGCATCACCAGCACGGTCAAGTCTTCGCCGATGGCCAGCTCGATCTGCGGCACCTTGTCGAAGATCGACAGGGAGTGGATCAGGCCACGCAGCGGCATCATCATGTCGGAGACGTGCTGGGGCAGGATCTGGCAGCTCTGGATGTCGGCCACGAAGACCGATTTCTTTTCGTGGAAGCCGACCAGCACCGTGCCTTTCTTGGCCACGAAGCGTGAGGACAGGCGGGCGCGGTAGCGATAGCCCCAGGTCGGGCCATACATCGGGCGCATCATGGTTTCCGGCTTGACCTTGCTCAGGTGCCAGAGGTTATCTTCCAGCACGCGCTGCTTGATCGCCACCTGGGCCGTCGGCTCCAGATGCTGCATCGAACAGCCGCCGCAATAGTCGAAGTGCTCGCACTTGGGCTTGACGCGCATCGACGACTCCTTGTGCAGCACGGTCATGCGCGCCGCTTCCCAGTTTTTCTTCTTGCGGAAGACTTCATAGCTGACGCGCTCGCCAGGCAGCGCGCCTTCCACGAACACCACCTTGCCCGGCGTGCCGTCTTCGTTGTCGATGTGGCCGACGCCGCGGGCGTCCATGTCGAGCGATTTGATGTCGATGATGATGTTCTCTTGCATAGCGTTCAAATTTGACTGGGAGATAAGGCAGGCCGCCGGCCGGGCCGGGACAGACGCCAGGGACTTTCAGGAAGGGCAATATGATAGCAGAGAGCCGCCCGCCCAGGGTCGGAGGCGGACGATTTACAGCAGGGAATCGCGCACCACGCCGCGCGCAGCCATGGCGCGCTTGAGCTTGACCAGGGCTTCCTGCTGGATCTGGCGCACGCGCTCGCGCGTGACACCCATTTCCTCGGCCAGGGTTTCCAAGGTGGCGGGATCGTCGTTATCCAGGCCGAAGCGGCGCATGATGACGATGCGCTGCTTGTCCGGCAACTTGGTCAGCCAGTCGCGCACCAGCACCGTCATCTCGTGGTGCTCGGCGCGGGCGTCGGGACTGTCCTCGGCGTCGCCGGGCAGCATGTCCATCAGCGAGGACTGGGGGTCGTTGTCGAGCGGGGCGTCGAGCGAGGTGGCGTGCTCGGACAGGGCCAGGATGTCCTGCACCTCCTCCACCGGCCGCCCCACCAGGTCGGCGATGTCCTCGGCGCTGGCGTCCTTGCCGTTATGGTGCTGGGCTTCCAGGTGGTATTTGCCGCGCAGGATCTGATTCAGCTCGCGCACCATATGCACCGGCAGGCGCACGGTGCGCGCCTGGTTCATGATGGCGCGCTCGATGCTTTGGCGTATCCACCACGTCGCATAGGTCGAGAAGCGGAAGCCGCGCTCCGGCTCGAACTTGTCGATGGCGCGCATCAAGCCGATATTGCCCTCTTCGATCATGTCGAGCAGGACCACGCCGCGGTTGATGTAATGCTTGGCGATCGACACCACCAGCCGCAGATTGTGCTCGATCATGGTCTGGCGCGCGGCGAAGTCGCCCTGCTTGGCCAGCGTGGCGTAATGCACTTCCTGCGGGGCGGTGAGCAGCGGCCGGGTACCGATCTGGTTCAGGTAATGCTGGGTAGTGTCAGTGGACAGCTCGGCCGCCAGCACCTTCTTTAATTCGTCGACCGTTTCCAGCACGGCCCCGGCTTCGGCCGGCGGCTCGCCCTCGGCCTCGATGGCGTCGATCGGGAGATCGTCGCTTTGCTCGTCCCTGAATTCTTCAGGTGCCGAGTCCTCATCCATCGGGTCGTGCGGCGAGTGGGTCATGGGCGTATCTAGCGGTTAGGCAGGAACTTTGACGGATCGACCGGCTTGCCCTGCTGCCTTATCTCGAAGTGCAGCTTGACGGTGTCGGTGTCGGAATCCCCCATTTCAGCAATGGTCTGCCCCTTGTTCACGCTCTGCCCCTCCTTGACCAGGATGGTGCGGTTATGCGCGTAAGCCGATAGCAGGCTATTACTGTGTTTCACAATAACGAGATTACCATAACCTCGGATGCCGCTGCCTGCATACATCACTTTACCGGCGCCTGCAGCCAACACATGCTGGCCGGCGCGGCCCGCGATATCGATGCCCTTGTTCTTGCCTTCGTCGAAATGGGCCACGACGCGGCCTTCGGAAGGCCACATCCAGCTCAATTCCTTGTCCTCGGCGCTCAGGGGCGCCACGGCCGAAGGCTGGGTCGAGGCCAGCTGCACCGGCTTTTCGGCCGGCTTCTCGGCGCGCTCGGGCTTCTCGGCGCGGCCTTCGCGCTCGGCGCCTTCCGGCCTTTGCAGGTCGGCCAGACTGGATTCGCTATACGGCTTCTTGTCGCCCTTGGGCGTATTCTTCTTCGGCGGCGGCGGCGCGGGCGGGGTGCGGGTTTCGGGCGGCATGGCCACGGACGACGTCTGCACGCCGTTTTCGGGCGGCGCCACGCGCAGCACCTGATCCACCTTGATGTCGTTCGGATTGGCCAGATTGTTCCAGGCCACCAGGTCGCGGTAATTCTGGCCGTGCTCCAGGGCGATGCGCAGCAGGGTATCACCTTTTTTCACGGTATACAGGCCGCGCTCTTCGCGCTCTTTCGGGCTTTCTTCCGGCGCGGGCGGTTTGGACACGGCCAGCGGCGGCAGGCGCTCTTCCACCGGCGCCTGGACGGTCGAGGTACAGGCGCTCAGCAAGCCAAGCGAGAGGGTCAGCAACAACAGGGAACTATTTTTCGTCATACTCATTTAAATCTCTATACGATACCGGGCCGCAGGGGCACAAAATGGCAATCCTCAAGCGTCTGGCGCAGCCATTCGGCTTTGCCGATCCGGGTTACGAGCTCCAGATGCTGGGTGCGGCCGCCAACGGGGGCGACCAGACGGCCGCCGATGCTGAGCTGGTCCAGCAAGGCCTGAGGGACTTCCAGACCAGCGGCGGCGAGGATGATGCCGTCAAACGGCGCGGCTTGCGGCAGGCCAAGCATACCATCTCCGTAGTGCAGGCGCAGATTTGGTACGCGCATCGGCCGCAGATTCGCCTTCGCCAGCTCATGTAACGGTTTGATACGCTCAATGGAATACACGTCTTGCGCCAGGCACGACAAAACGGCCGCCTGGTAGCCGCAGCCGGTGCCGATTTCCAGCACGCGCTGCAACTGGCCGCCATTGCGCATCACCTCGATCATGCGCGCCACGATATAGGGCTGGGAAATGGTCTGGTGGTGGCCGATGGGCAGGGAGGCATCGATGTACGCCTGCGAAGCTAATGCTTCATCCATGAACAAATGGCGCGGCACGCTTTCCATGGCGGCCAGCACCGCCTGGTCCTTGACGCCTTGCTTGGCCACGCGCGCCACCATGGCGCGCCGCACCGCTTCCGACACCAGCGGATTCTGGCGCGGCGCGGCGGCCGGCGCGCGGTCGGCGGCATAAGCTGGCGGGCGGGCTGGTGCCGCCGGCGGCGCACGCAGGGCCGGTGCGGCGGCATTCTGGGCGGCGCTGCGCGCGGCGTTCTGGGTTGCCGTCTGCGGCGTGGCGATACTGGACAAGACCGGCTGCTTCTTCTGGGACTTGTCCACCACGGAGGACAGCGGCAGCGGGAAGGTGCGGGTCTTGTCGTTCATGCCAGAGCCTTTGTCAGCGCATCGAGCTGGGTCTTGTGGGTCAGGTCGATCTGCAAGGGGGTGAGCGCAATGCGCCCCTGCTGCACGGCGTGGAAATCGGTGCCCTCGCCCGCATCCTTGCAGGCGCCGGGCGGGCCGATCCAGTAAATATCGCGGCCGCGCGGATCGAGCGCCTTGATCACCGGCTCGGCCTGGTGGCGGCGCCCCAGACGGCAGGCGGTGGCCGGCCCCATCTGCTCGTACGGCAGATTGGGGATGTTCACGTTCAGCAGATAGGGCGCGGCCAGGGTGGCGGCATGGCGTTCGACGATATCGCGCGCCACGCGGGCGGCATCCTCGATATGCGCCCAGCCCCAGGCGCCTTGCGAAAAGGCGATGGCGGGAATGCCGAACAGATAGCCTTCGGTGGCGGCGGCCACGGTGCCGGAGTACAGTGTGTCGTCGCCCATATTCGGGCCATTATTGATGCCGGACACCACCAGGTCGGGCCGCGGCAGGCCCATCCCGGTCAGCGCGATGTGGACGCAGTCGGTGGGCGTGCCATTGACAAAGTAGAAACCATTGGCGGCTTGCTGCACCGACAGCGGACGGTCCAGCGACAGCGAGTTGGACGCGCCGGAGCGGTTGCTTTCGGGTGCCACCACCACAATGTCGGCAATCGGGGCCAGCGCCTCGGCCAGGGCATTGATGCCGGGGGCGAGGTAGCCGTCGTCGTTACTGATAAGGATTCTCATACGACAGATTTTACCCGAAGCAACGCTCCGCTTGCGCAATTGGCAAGCGCCGCAACCGATAAAATTTGCGCCCGGCACCGGCGCCGGGCGCCGGCAAATAGATGAAAATCAGCCGACTTTGGCGTGCCTGGCCGAGGCTTCCTGCAAGCCCGCTTCCGGCAAGGCGCCGGCCCACGGCAGCGCCGGGCCGTCCAGGCAATTCAGATGGTAGCCACGCCGCTCCTGCTGCACGTTCAGCACGCGGTGGCGGCGCTCCCCCTCCTCGCCCACGCTGTGCAAACCTTCATCGTGGACTGCGGACCATGCCGCCGCGGCGTCCTGCAGGCGGCGCGCCTCGTCCGGCCGGCCCTGCCGCTCCAGCAAGGCGGCCAGGCTGCGCGTGCAGCGCCGGGTGTCGGGATGCTCCGCGCCCAGCAAACGCAGCAGCAGGGTGCGGCTTTCCTGCAAACATTGCAAAGCTTGCCATAGGCGATTTTCCTGGCAATACACGCCACCCAGGCGTTCCAGGCTGTGCGCCAAGGGCAGGCTGACGGCAGCCCCGCCTTCCCGCATGCCCTGGCGCGCAGCGGCAATCGCCTCCTGCAAGGGAATTTCGGCACGCGACTGCCAGGGTGCATGACCGCCGCCCAGCCATTCGCGGAAGACGCCCAGCACCCGCAACAGCGAAAAATGGTCGCCGCCGGCCACGCTCAGCGCCGGTGCGGCACCACCGGTATCGCGCAACGGCGGCAATTGCACCTCGTCGAAATAGCTCTCCAGCGACAGGCCGGCAATGCCGTAGGCTTCGCCCAGCGCCCGCTCGAACAACGGCTGGTAGCCCGGCACGGCGCGCGCCTGGTCGCCGCGCCGCCACAGCGTGCGCTGGCCCGCATCGTCCCTGCCGCCGCGGATCGGCAGCGGATAGGCCAGCAGCGGGCGCTGCTCGTCCTCGTGGCTGCGGCGGTAAGTGGTGGCGCGCTGCAGCAGTGCCGTCAGGCCATCGAGATGCTGGCGGCCGGGCGGGAAGGCCAGCACCAGGCGGGTCGGCAGCAGGGTGGTGCAAATCCCGGCCATATCGGCGCGGCCGCTGCACGAATCGACCAGCACATGGCGGAAATGGCGGCCCAAGCTGGCGGCGAAGCAGCGGAACAGGGCCGGACAGGCATTGAACAACTCGTCCCAGTGCATATCCACCAGGCGGCGCGTATAGCTGGCGTCCTGGCGCCCGGCGCGCAGCAGATACAGGGGGCGGCTCTCGTCGACGCGGCAGACATACTGCTCCCACCCCACGGCCTCCAGCACCTCGTGCGCCACGGCGGCGCTGTCGCGGCCGGCATCCTGGCGGCCGCGCAAGGCGGCGCGGCAGGCCTCGAACAGTTCCAGCACGCCGGGACCGTCATCCTGCCGTGGGAAGTAATGGTGCAGGCGCGGCGCCTCCAGGTTCCAGTCCACCATCAGGACCGGGGTGGCGGCGCGCTGGCCGCCCGCCAGCAATGCGGCCAGATGCGCCAGCGCCATGCTGCGGCCGCAGCCATCCTGGTGCGAATAAAAGCTGCTCACCTCGCCGGGCGTGGACAACGGCGGCAGGGAAAATCGGAAACGTTCCATGGCGGACCTCTAGCGGGGAAAGTGGGGGGGCGGAATGGCGCGCCATTCCGGGGGCATGGCGGGAAGCACGAAACGGCTGCAATCGTGCTCCGGTGGAATGCAGTACTTCAGATAGTGGTAATGGGCCACCACGCGCTGCACGATCCGTTCGATATCGGGTAGATAGTCGGGATTGGTTTTCAGGTCGGAGGTGGCCAGGGTGTAGCGCGAAAAATCCACATACATGCCCGGCTCGCTGATCTGGGGCGGCAGACTGAGCGGGTGGCGCGTCATGATGACGGGGATGATCAGGTGGCTGGGCAGCGGATACCAGTGGCGGCGCTCGTCCTCGATCAGCTGCATGGCGGCGAACTCGCGCCGGGTGTAGGGATGGGCTTCGTATTTGGGCGTGTAGATCACGATCATGCACACGCTCTCGCACAGGGCCGATGCGATCTTGCGGTCCAGATCGTCGCCGCCGCCGAGCTGCTCGCTATCGACGAACAATTCCTTTTCGGTATCGAGATGGGGTTCCAGATAGCAGCGCAGCGCATCGGCCAGGTCGTTCTTGAACTTGCTCATATAAGCATGCTGCCCGTGCGCATAACTGAAGAAGCAACCGTAGCGGATAGTCATCGCATCCCCCTGAAAAAGGGCGTTCTACGTAGCCACTCTAACAAGTCCCTCCCCCGCCGCTTTGCGCCAGCGCAAACCTCAGCCCTGGACAGCGCGCGCCGCAACACGCCAAATGCTGGCGGAAACGCGCCATCCGCTGGCACGCCCACCCCTGCCGCCGCCTTAAGCGGGGCGGAAGAAGGCGATGACGTCGGCGGCTTCGCGGGTGCGTTTGAACGGGGGCAGGCTTTGCCAGATGCGGCGGCCGTAGGGCTTGCTGATGACGCGCGGGTCGCATAGCATCAGCACGCCGCGGTCGCTTTCGTCGCGGATCAGGCGGCCGGCGCCCTGCTTGAGGTTGATGATCGCTTCGGGCAGGGTGTGGTGCATGAAGCCGTTCAAGCCCTGCTTTTCCATCACCTCGATGCGGGCGGCCAGCACCGGGTCGTCGGGCGGGGCGAAAGGCAGCTTGTCGATGATGACCAGGGACAAGGCTTCGCCGCGCACGTCGACCCCTTCCCAGAAGCTTTGGCTACCGATCAGCACGCCATTGCCGGCTTTGCGGAACTGGTCGAGCAGTTCGGTGCGGCCGCGGTCGCCCTGCACGAACAGGGGGAAGTTCCAGCCGCGCTGGTCGAACTCGTCGCGCAGGCGTTCGGCGGCGCGTTTCACGGCGCGCAAGGTGGTGCAGAGCAGGAAGGTGCGCCCGCCGGCCGCTTCGATGATCGGCAGGGCGCAGTCGAGCACGGCGTCGGTGTAGCCGAAGGAGTTGGGATCGGGCAAGTCTTTCGGCACGTAGAGGATGCCCTGCTCTGCATAATTGAAGGGACTGGGCCAGCTGCGCGCCACCTCGTTTTCCAGCCCCATCTGCTGGGAAAAGTGCTTGAAATCGTTTTTCACGGCCAGCGTGGCCGAGGTGAAGATCCAGCTGCGCGGCACGCCTTCGCGTTGGCCATTGAAGATCGGCGCGATCGAGAGCGGCGTCTTGTGCAGCTGCAGCGAGCTGGCGAAGGCTTCCACCCAGTACACGGCTTCTTCGCCGGGCGTGACTTTCGCCTTGGGATCATATTTCCAGGCCGACATCTTCTGCGCCAGCTCGACGCCGCGCACGCGGCACTGCTCGATGGTTTCGGCGCGCTCGGCCTGCTTGTCGAGCACGGCCAGCATGCCGTCCAGCGCGTCCTTCAGCGTTTCCAGCGCGGGGAAGAATTCGCTCGACGGCGCGATCTGCGGCAGCGACATGCGCACGATGTCTTGCGGAAAAGTCAGGCGCAGGTCGCGCGCGGCCTTTTCCACCACCGTCACCACCTTGCCCCAGTCGGCGCCGTCGCGCGCATGCGACAAGCCTTCGGCCAGCACGTCGCGGCATAGTTCCAGCACATGCGAGGTGGAGAAGGTGTCGCCGAAGAACAGGGTGGCGGTGTCGGGTAGCTGGTGGGCTTCGTCGAAGATGATGGTGTTGGCCGAGGGCAGCAGCTCGGCCACGCCGGTGTCTTTCAGCGCCACGTCGGCGAAGAACAGGTGGTGGTTGACCACCACCACGTCGGCCTGCTGCGCTTCCTTGCGCGCCTTCATCACGAAGCAATCCTGGTAGTACTGGCACTCGGCGCCCATGCAGTTTTCGCGCGTGGACGTGACCAGGTTCCAGATCAGGGCGTTTTCCGGCACGCGCGTCAGCTCGGCCTTGTCGCCCGAGCTGGTCATCTTGAGGAAACGCGAGATTTCGCGCAGGTAGCCGACGTCGTCGCGCGAGGTCATGCGGCCGTTCTGCTGCGTGCGTTCCAGGTGGTAGTGGCAGACGTAGTTGCCGCGCCCCTTGAGCAGGGCCACCGAGACGGGCGCCTGCAGGGCGGCGCGCACGGTCGGGATATCGCGCAGGAAGAGCTGGTCCTGCAAGTTCTTGGTGCCGGTCGAAACGATGGTCTTGCCGCCCCACATCAGGGCCGGCACCAGATAGGCAAACGTCTTGCCCGTGCCCGTGCCAGCCTCGGCGATCAGGGTCTGCTGCTTGGCGATGGCGTCGGCGATGGCCTTGGCCATCTCGGTCTGGGCGCGGCGCGGCCGGAAGCCGCCCACGGCCGGGCCGAGCGGGCCACCGGCGCCAAACAGGCGTTCGATCTCGGCATCATGCTTGCCCGGCGGCAGCGCGGGCTCAAGGGCGGGGTCGGCGGCGGCCGGCGCGGCGGCGGGCGTCTGGGATTCTTGCGTCAAAATAAAAGCGGGAAAAGCGGCCGCGCGGCGCGAGCCGCTCAAGCCGGTACGTCGGGCACCAATTGCATTTTCAGCAGGGTGATATAGTCTTTCAGCTGCAGCTTGCGTTTTTTAAGCCGGCGCAATTGCAACTGGTCATGGTGGCCATCCAGGGTCAGCATCTCGATGACGGCATCCAGGTCGCGGTGCTCGACATCCAGTTCGACGATCCGGCGCCGGATCTCTTCTTCGTTCGTCATGGTTGAACTTCTAGAAACATTCGTCTAACCAACAGTTTCGTTTGGAGAACAACCTTAGCTTGCAACAAAACTGCTTACCGGTGCATAGTGTAACTCAGGTGGACCCCATAATGAAGCAGGCAAGGATTCCGGGCAGCTATGAGCGCATACAAGATCGAGGCCGGCACCGCCCAGCACATCGGCAACCGGCCGCAACAACATGACCGCACCGCCCTCTTCACATCCAGCAAGGCGCCCGGCTATGTGCTGGCGGTACTGGCCGACGGCGGCGACAGCGCGCTCGGCGCCGAGCAAGTCCTGCATACCAGCAAGCACCTGTTCGACGATTACCGCGCCGGCGACACGGCCAGCCTGCCGCGCCTGTCTGAACTGTTGCGCAATATTGCGCAAGAAACCCACGAAATTCTGCTGATCAATCCACTGGGCGCCGAATCCGAGCCGCAGTCAACCATGCAGCTGCTGCTGCTGACGCCGCAACGCCAGGCGGTGTGGGCGCATGTGGGCGATTCCCGCCTCTACCGATTTTCCAACGGCCAATGCATCGGGCGCAGCAATGACGCCGCCTATATCGAGCATCTGGTGCAGGCCGACAAGCTGCCGCTGGAGGCGGCACGGCGCCACCGCAGCGCCCGGCTGCTGGCCAATCTGCTCGGCAACCGGCTGAAGCCGCCCTATGTCACCGTCGGCGTGCAGGAATGCCTGCAGGCGGGCGATGCCTTCCTGCTATGCTCGGATGGACTGTGGCAATACTTTACGGATGTGGAACTGGCGACGGTGCTGGTGCGCAAGACGCCGCGCGAGGCCAGCGAGATGCTGATCAATAAGGCGCGCGAACGGGCCAAGGGCGCGGCCGACAATTGCTCGATGGCGATCCTGAAACTGGCGGCGCAGGCGAAAGAGGCGCCCGGCTATACGGTGGAACAGCTGCGTAAGGCGGTCTGAGCTGCCGCGCCAGCCGCTTGCGCGCGCCGCCGGAGTGCGCCGGCGCCACGCCCGCCGCAGCGCCGTGGCCTGGCAAGGCGGCGGCGCATGCGAGCGGCCCAGGGGGAAGCCCGGCGCCGCCTCGGCGGCGAAGCGGCTTAAAGCTTACTGCCTGGGTTGGGACGCGGCAGCGCCGGACTGGGCCTTGGCCGCTTTCGCGGCCTCGGCTTCCTGGCGCTTGCGCAGCCTTTCGGCCTTCTCGGCACGCTTGGCGGCGATATCGGCCTGGCGCTTCGCCGAGTCGGCCTTTTTCTGCTCGTACTTCTTCACATTCGCAGCGCGCGCGCCGGCCTTGGCGGCATCCTGCGCTTCCAGCTGCTGGATCCTGGCGTCGTGCGCGGCCTGGCGCTGTTCCAGCGAGACGGCAGCCGGACGCGGCAGCGGCTTGTCTTCCGGCGCCGTACGCTTGACCGGCGGCTTGGCGGCGCGCGCCACCTCTTCCGCCGCATCCTTCTTGGCACGCTCTTCGAGATCGCGGTCGCGCACATCGACCGCATGCTGGCGCTTGAAGTGCTGGGCCTCGACCTCGATGGCGCGCTGCGCGGCCAGGCCGACGCGGCGCTTTTCCTTGGCCTTGTCCAGGCAGTTATTGACGAAGAAGCGCTCATAGCACGCCTTTTCGCCGGCGGCGAATTCGGCCTCCAGCGCGGCGCGCTCGCGCGCGACCTGGGCCAGCTTGGCGTCGGCCTGCTCCACCGAATGGGTCGACGGCACGGACGGCGCGCCTTGCGGCTCCTGGCCGATCTGCTGCGCCTGGGCGGCGGACGCCGCCAGCACGGCGGCGAGTATCAGTGTTTTCACTTGCATGGTTTCTGTCCTGCGCTTGGGTTCGGACTTCAGGCCAGCGCGTCGGCGGCGCCGCGCTGTTCCTTGTCCATGTATTCGCGCGACTGCATCTCGACGATGCGCGACACGGTGCGATGGAATTCGTTGGACAGCACGCCGGCGGTGTACAGCTCCTCCGGCTCGACCTCGGCCGACATGATCAGCTTCACCTTCTGGTCGTAGAACACGTCGATCAGCCAGGTAAAGCGGCGCGCTTCCGAAGACATGGCCGCCGACATCATCGGCACCCCGGACAATATCACGGTATGGAAGCGGCTAGCGATCTCCAGGTAATCGTTCTGCGAGCGCGGCCCGCCGCACAGGGTGGCGAAATCGAACCAGATGATGGTGCCGGCACGGCGCAGCGCGCGCAGCTCGCGGCCTTCCACGTGGATATGCGGATCTTCGTCGGCCGTCTCGGCGATGCGGCTGTACGCGTCGCGCAGCGACTCGTCGGTCTGGGCGCCGAGCGGGGTGTAATAGGCATGCACCTGTTCCAGCGCGCGGCCGCGGTAGTCGATGCCGGCATCCACATTCAGCACATCCATCTTCTCCTTGAGCAGGGCGATGGTGGGCAGGATGCGGTCGCGGTGCAGGCCGTCCGGATACAGGGTGTCCGGCTGGTAGTTCGAGGTCATGATGAAGGACACGCCATTGTCGTACAGCGCCTTCATCAGGTTGTACAGGATCATGGCGTCGGCCACGTCGGAGACGTGGAACTCGTCGAAACAGATCAGGCGGTATTTCTTGGCGATGCGGCGCGCCACTTCGTTGAGCGGATCTTCCACGCCGATCAGCTCATCGAGCTGCATGTGCACGGCGCGCATGAACTCATGGAAGTGCAGGCGCGTCTTGCGCACCAGCGGCACCACCGAGTAGAAGGAATCCATCAGGAAGGACTTGCCGCGCCCCACCCCGCCCCACATATACACGCCGCGCGGCACGTCGGGACGGTTGATCAGGCGCTTGAAGCTGTTCGAGCGCTGGGCCTTGTAGCCCACCCACTCGTCATAGCACTGCTGCAGGCGGTCGACGGCGCGGCGCTGCGCCTCGTCGGCCTTGAAGTCGCGCTGCTCCAGCGCGTGCTGGTAGAACTCCAGGACATTCATACGGATTCGCTTCAAAAACAACAAAAGCCGGAACAGGTCTTGTGAACCCGTTCCGGCCGATAAGGCGGTCTTAGAAGTTCAAGGTGCGCTTATCGACAGCCAGCGCGGCTTCCTTGGTTGCTTCGGACAGCGATGGGTGGGCGTGGCAGATGCGGGCGATGTCTTCGGCCGATGCCTTGAATTCCATGGCGACCACGGCTTCGGAAATCAGCTCGGAAGCCATTGGGCCGATGATGTGCACGCCCAGGATTTCGTCGGTGGTGGCGTCGGCCAGGAATTTCACCATGCCCGAGGTGTCGCCCAGCGCGCGCGCGCGGCCGTTCGCCAGGAAGGGGAAGGTGCCAGCCTTGTATGCGACGCCGTCGGCTTTGAGCTGCTGCTCGGTGCGGCCAACCCAGGCGATTTCCGGCGAGGTGTAGATCACCCAAGGAATCGTGTTGAAGTTGGTGTGGCCGTGCTGGCCGGCCATGCGCTCGGCAACGGCAACGCCCTCTTCTTCCGCCTTGTGCGCCAGCATCGGGCCGCGCACCACGTCGCCGATCGCCCAGACGCCAGGCAGATTGGTTTTGCAGTCGTCGTCCACGGTCACGAAGCCGCGTTCGTCCAGCGCCAGGCCGGCCTTGTCGGCGCCCAGGCCGTTGGTGTTCGGGGTACGGCCGATCGAGACGATCAGCTTGTCGAACACCACGCTCTGCGCTTCGCCCTTGGCGTCGGTGTATTCCACTTTGACGTTATTCTCGCCGGTGGTGATGGCGCCGATTTTGCAGCCCAGGTTGATGGACAGGCCTTGTTTGGTGAACAGCTTGTTGGCTTCCTTGGCGATCTGCTCGTCCACGGCGCCGAGGAAGGTCGGCAGACCTTCCAGCACGGTCACCTTGGAGCCCAGACGGCGCCATACGGAACCCATTTCCAGGCCGATCACGCCGGCGCCGATCACGCCCAGGCTGGCCGGTACGGATTCGATGGCCAGCGCGCCGGTGTTCGACAGGATCAGTTTCTCGTCGAACGGGGTGCCTGGCAGCGCGCGCGCATTGGAACCGGTGGCCACGATGACTTGCTTGGCGTTGATGGTTTCGTTGCTCGGGCCGGAGATGGCGATCGGGTAGCCTTCAGCGCCAGCGGCGCCGGCGAACGCGCCGCGGCCGTGGAAGAAGGTCACTTTGTTTTTCTTGAACAGGAACAGGATGCCGTCGTTGTTCTGCTTCACAACGGTGTCCTTGCGCTTGATCATCTGGCCCAGGTTCAGCGACAGGCCCGCAACGTCGATGCCGTGTTCGGCAAAGGCGTGGCCCGCGTGTTCGTAGTGTTCCGACGATTGCAGCAGGGCTTTGGATGGGATGCAGCCCACGTTGGTGCAGGTGCCGCCTGGCGCGGGACCGCCCTTGGCATTGCTCCACTCGTCGATACAGGCGACCGAGAAGCCCAGCTGCGCTGCGCGGATGGCCGCGATATAGCCGCCAGGACCGGCGCCGATCACCACTACGTCGAATTGTTTATTGCTCATATCTTATTTTCCAATCAGTTCTTCGTCCGGGACGAATATCCACAACAGGATGTAAATCACCAGGCCAAATCCAAAAGAGATGGTAAATAGCGAGAAGATCAGACGCCAGATCCAGGACTCGACGCCGGAGGCGCGGCCCAAGCCGCCGCACACGCCACCGAGCCAGCGGTCCGCGCGCGAACGGCGGAAATTGCTGAATTCCGTGGCCAGGTCGGAACCGGCGCTGGACGGCGGCGCGCCGTTCAACAGGCGCTCCTTGGCGCGGGCAAACTCGTCGTCGCTCAGCGCACCAGCCTGATGCAGCTCGTGCAGGCGCTTGATTTCTTCCGAGACGCTCATGAAACCTCTCTTCCAAATAAGGGAGCCGCGGCGCCGAAACGCCGCAGCTCAGGGGTGATTTACCGCGCGATTACAGGTCCAGCAGCAGGCGGGCTGGATCTTCCAGCGCCTCTTTCATGGCCACCAGGCCCAGCACGGCTTCGCGGCCGTCGATGATACGGTGGTCGTACGACATCGCCAGGTAGTTCATTGGGCGGATGACGATCTGGCCGTTTTCGACAACAGCGCGGTCCTTGGTCGCGTGCACGCCCAGGATGGCCGATTGTGGCGGGTTGATGATCGGGGTCGACAGCATGGAGCCGAAGGTGCCGCCGTTCGAGATGGAGAAGGTGCCGCCGGTCAGGTCTTCCAGGGTCAGCTTGCCGTCCTTGGCTTTGGCGCCGAATTCGCCGATCTTCTTCTCGATGTCGGCGATGCTCATCTGGTCGGCATTGCGCAGGATCGGCACCACCAGGCCGCGTGGCGAACCGACGGCGATACCGATGTCGAAGTAGCCGTGGTAGACGATGTCGTTGCCGTCAACGGAGGCGTTGATGATCGGGTATTTCTTCAGCGCGGCCACGGCGGCTTTGACGAAGAAGGACATGAAGCCCAGCTTCACGCCGTGTTCTTTCTCGAACTTGTCCTTGTACTTGGTGCGCAGGTCCATCACTGGCTGCATATTCACTTCGTTGAAGGTGGTCAGGATGGCGTTGGTCGATTGCGACTCCACCAGGCGCTCGGCGATACGGGCGCGCAGACGGCTCATCGGCACGCGCTCTTCCGGACGGTCGCCCAGGTTCAGGGCGCCCACTGGCGCGGCGATTTTCTGCAGTGCCGGCTTGGCAGCGGCTGGTGCCAGCGGTGCCGGTGCCGCTGGTTTCGGTGCGGCGGCGGCAGCCAGGGCGTCGCCCTTGGTCACGCGGCCGTCTTTGCCGGAACCGGCAACGTCGGAAGCGGACAGGCCGGCTTCGGACAGTATCTTGGCGGCGGCCGGCATGGCCACGTCGCCTTTGGCGCCGCCGGTGGCGGCGGCTGGTGCGGCAGCGGCAGCAGGTGCGGCGGCGGCAGGAGCAGCGGCGGCAGCAACAGGTGCGGTCGCGCCGGCGGTTGCTTCGGTATCGATGATGGCGATCACTTCGCCAGCGACCACGGTAGCGCCGTCGTTCTTGATGATCTGAACAACCACGCCAGCGCTAGGGGCCGGCAGTTCCAGAACGACCTTGTCGGTCTCGATGTCGATCATGTTTTCGTCGCGTGCAACTGCTTCGCCGACTTTTTTGTGCCAGGACAGCAGGGTCGCTTCTGCGACGGATTCCGACAGTTGAGGAACTTTAACTTCGATTTGTGCCATGTATAACTCCGTAACTTGGTATTTTTCTGGCGCCGCGTCTTATGGACGCGGCGCGCCTTGCCTATTATTTGGTGAGGATGAAGCCCTTCAGCTTCGAGAACGCCGTTTCCAGCAGGTCTTTTTGCTGGGCGTAGTGCTTGTCGTAGTAGCCGACAGCCGGCGACGCGGAAGCAGGACGGCCGGCATACGCCAGGCGCTGGCCCGCATCCATCGACTCGAAGATGTTGTGCTGGATCTGGAACCAAGGACCCTGGTTCTGCGGCTCGTCCTGCGCCCACACCACTTCGGCCAGGTTCGGGAACTTTTTCAGTTCGGCAGCGAAGGCCTTGTGCGGGAACGGATACAGCTGCTCGACACGCACGATGGCGGTGTCGGTCTGGCCGCGGGTCTTGCGGGCGTTGGCCAGGTCGTAATACACCTTGCCGGAGCAGGCGATCACGCGCTTGACCTTCTTGGCGTCGATCTTCTCATCGACTTCACCGATCACGGTCTGGAAGGCGCCTTTGGCCAGTTCGGCCAACGGCGAACCCGCATCCTTGTTACGCAGCAGCGATTTCGGGGTCATGATGACCAGCGGCTTGCGGAACTGGCGCACCATCTGGCGGCGCAGCAGGTGGAAGATCTGCGACGCGGTGGTCGGCTGCACCACTTGCATATTGTTGTCGGCGCACAGCTGCAGGAAGCGCTCTGGGCGTGCGGAGGAGTGCTCCGGACCCTGGCCTTCGTAACCGTGCGGCAGCATCATCACCAGACCGGAGGCGCGGCCCCACTTCACTTCGCCGGAGCTGATGAACTGGTCGATCACCACCTGGGCGCCGTTGACGAAGTCGCCGAACTGGGCTTCCCAGATGGTCAGGGTGTTCGGCTCGGCGGTCGAGTAGCCGTATTCGAAGCCCAGCACCGCCTCTTCGGACAGCACGGAGTCGATCACGGTGAACGGTGCCTGGTTCTCGGCGATGTTCTGCAGCGGCACGTAGATGCCGGCGTCCCAACGTTCGCGGTTCTGGTCGTGCAGCACGGCGTGGCGGTGCACGAAGGTGCCGCGGCCGGCGTCCTGGCCGGTCAGACGCACGGCGTAGCCGGACGATACCAGCGAGGCGTAAGCCAGGTGCTCGCCCATGCCCCAGTCCAGATTCAGTTCGCCGCGGCCCATGGCAGCGCGGTCGCCCAGCACTTTTTCCACCAGCGAGTGGACCTTGAATTCTTCCGGCACGGTGGTGATGCGGCCGGCCAGGCGTTTCAGTTCGGTCAGCGGCACGGCGGTGTCGGCGGCGTCGCTCCACTTGCGGTTCAGGAACGGCAGCCAGTCGACGGCGTACTTGTTCTTGAAGTTGGAGATCACTGGATCGACGGTGTGCTTGCCGGCGTCCATGGCGTCGCGGTAGGCGGCCACCATGGTGTCGCCGCCATCGGCCGCGATCACGCCCTGGGCCGCCAGCTTGTCCGCGTACAGCTTGCGGGTGCCTGGGTGCTTGGCGATCTTCTTGTACATCAGCGGCTGGGTCAGCGCCGGGGTGTCCTGCTCGTTGTGGCCCAGTTTGCGGTAGCAGATGATATCGACCACGATATCCTTCTGGAACTGCTGGCGGTAGTCCATCGCGATTTGCGAGGCCAGCACCACGGCTTCAGGATCGTCGGCGTTCACGTGCAGCACCGGCGCTTCGATCATCTTCACGACGTCGGAGCAGTAGATGGTGGAACGCGCGTCGCGCGGGTCGGAAGTGGTGAAACCGATCTGGTTGTTGATCACGATGTGCACCGTGCCGCCCGTGCCGTAGCCGCGGGTCTGCGCCAGATTCAGGGTTTCCATCACAACGCCCTGGCCTGCGAAAGCGGCGTCGCCGTGCACCAGGATCGGCAGCACTTGCGCGCCATGCACGTCGCCGCGGCGGTCCATGCGGGCTTTCACCGAACCTTCAACCACAGGGTTGACGATTTCCAGGTGCGATGGGTTGAAGGCCAGCGACAGGTGGACCGGGCCGCCTGCGGTGGAGATGTCGGACGAGAAGCCCTGGTGGTATTTCACGTCGCCGGCCGGCAGGTCGTCGCCATGCTTGCCTTCGAATTCTTCGAACAGGTCTTTCGGGGCCTTGCCCAGGGTGTTGACCAGCACGTTCAGACGGCCGCGGTGGGCCATGCCGATGACGATTTCCTGCACGCCTTTTTCGCCGGCGCGCTGGATGATCTCGTCGATGGAGGCGATGAAGGTCTCGCCGCCTTCCAGCGAGAAGCGCTTCTGGCCGACGTATTTGGTGTGCAGGTAGCGTTCCAGGCCCTCAGCGGCGGTCAGGCGCTCCAGGATGTGCTTTTTCTTCTCGGCGGTGAAGTTCGGGGTCGAGCGGATCGATTCCAGGCGTTCCTGCAGCCAGCGCTTTTCGGCCGGGTCGGAGATGTACATATATTCCGCGCCGATGGAGCGGGTATAGGTGTCGCGCAGGAAGTTGGTCAGATCGCGCAGCGAAGCGGTTTCAGGACCGAAGTAGGTGTTGCTGATGTTGAAGACGGTGTCCAGATCGGCGTCGGTGAAGCCGTAGAAGCTTGGCTCCAGTTCCGGGATCGATGGACGTTCCTGACGCTGCAGCGGGTCCAGGTTGGCCCAGCGCGAACCCAGGTAGCGGTAAGCGGCGATCAGCTGGGTGGCGGCCACGCGCTTGCGGCCCATTTCGGCGTCGGCCGAAGCGACCACGGTGCGGATCGGGCCGGCTTTCGCGCGTTCGGCGAAGGAGGCGATCACGGAGGCGTGGGCGACGTCGGGTTTGTTGGAGCCATCGACAGCCGGCACGTGCTGCATGGCGTCGAAGTAGGCGCGCCAGTTATCTGGCACGGAACCTGGATTAGCGAGATACGCTTCGTAGAGTTCCTCTACGTAAGGCGCATTCCCACCGAACAGGTAGGAGTTGGACGTCTGTTGTTGCATCATTCTTGCTCACCTTTCTTCGCGCTTCGCGAGATTAGCGGGTTAATCTAACCTTCCGCGACACGGCCTGACCGGTTAGCGGATTGCACATCAAGTTGTGGGGGAAGGGCTCTGTTGCTTTCAGAATTTCCAAAAACGGTCGTTTAGCATAGCACGTGGAATTGTATTCCAACAACCACCGTCACATTAAAAAGTCGCGTCCACGCGATGTTTTTTATTTGGTCAGCCTGCCTTTTTACCAATGATATCTGAATATTAAGCGTGGTCCAGCCATTCAGGATCATGGTGAAACCAGTCGACGAGAAAATCGAGCATGGCGCGCAAGGCGGCCGGCATATGCTGGCGCGAGGTATAAATTCCATAGATGCCGAGCATTTGTGCTTGCCAGTCTGGCAATAACAGCGCCAGCCGGCCCTCGGCAATCAGCGGGGCGGCGGCGTGGCGCGGCTGCAGCGAAATCCCCACACCCTGGGCCGTGGCAGCCAGCAGGGCCATCGACTCGTTTGACGACAGATTGCCGCCCACCGGCACGGCCACGCCCTCCCCGTCCCGGCTGAACTGCCACAGGCTCTTGCCGAAGTAGTTATAGGTCAGGCAGTTGTGGGCGGCCAGCTCGGCGGGCGTTCGCGGCTCGCCATGCTTCTGTATATAAGAGGGTGCGGCGCACACCACCGAGGCGCAATCGGCTAGGCGGCGCGCAATCATGCTCGGCTCCAGCGCATTGGTGATGCGGATCGCCAGGTCGATGCGCTGCTCGACCAGGTTGACCGAGCGGTTATCCACCTGCAGATCGATGCTGGTGCGCGGATAGCGTTCCAGGAAGGCACGCACGGCGCCGGCCAGCGCGCCCTGGGCCAGGAACTGGGCGCAAGCCATGCGCAGCAGGCCATGGGGCGAATCCGGGTCTTCGCCGGCCGCGCTGGACATGGCGGCCGCCAGCGTCAGCATATCGCGACAGCGCACCAGCGTCACCTCGCCGGCGGCCGTCAGACTCAGGCGGCGCGTGGTACGGTGCAGGAGGCGGGCGCCGGCCCACTCCTCCATCTCGGCCAGGTAGCGCGTCACCATGGCGCGCGACATATCGAGGGCGTCGGCGGCGGCCACCATGCTGCCCCGTTCGGCGATGGCGACAAAGACTTCGGCGGCGGCGATTTTATCCATATGATCGATTCATGCAACAAACCGTTTCAATATAGAGCATTTTTCGTTTGAATGGACCGGTCTACACTGCGTGCATACCAAATTCTTCTTGAAAGGAAACACAGCATGATCAAGCAAACCCTGGCCGCCGCCGCTCTCGCCACCACCACCCTCGCCGCCTCCGCCGCCGCCCCGCTGCAGCTGGAAGTGTTCAACCCGGGCGAAGCCGCCATCTTCCCGGTCGCGTCCGTGCTAGTCAAAGGCCAGAAGGAAGCCGTGCTGATCGACGCCCAGTTCTCGCGCGGCGAAGCGCAAAAGCTGGTGGAAAAGATCAAGGCCAGCGGCCGCAAGCTGAGCACCGTGTACGTCAGCCACGGCGACCCTGACTTCTACTTCGGCCTGGACGTGATCAAAGCCGCCTTCCCCGAAGCGAAGATCGTCGCCACCGCCGGCACCATCGCCGCCATGGAAAAGAAAGCCAAGGCCAAGGTCGCCTACTGGGGTCCGATCCTGGGCGCCAACGCCCCGCAAGCCATCGTGATGCCGGAAGCGCTGCAAGGCGACACCATCAAGCTTGAAGGCGAAACCCTGCAGATCAAGGGCCTGGACGGCGCCACCCCGGACCGCACCTATGTCTGGATTCCTTCGCTGAAAGCCGTGGCCGGCGGCGTGGTCCTGTTCAAAGGCCTGCACGTCTGGACCGCCGACACCCAGACGGTCGAATCGCGCAAGCAATGGCTGGCCGCCCTGGACGGCATCGCCGCCCTCAAACCGGTGACGGTCGTTCCCGGCCACTTCGCCGTCGGCAGCAGCTTCACGCCCGACAGCATCGCCTACACCGCCGACTACCTGCGCCGCTTCGAAGCCGAGACCCCGAAAGCCGCCAACTCCATCGAGCTGGTCGCCGCGATGAAAAAAGCCTACCCGACGGTCGGCCTCGACGGCGCCCTGCAAACCAGCGCCAAAGTCGCCAAAGGCGAGATCAAGTGGTAAGCCCTTTGATCTGAATCAGCAAATGTCCCGCCCTGGTGCCTCGGCGGCCCCGTCTGGCACCGGGGTGGGACATTGTTTGTTTTAGCGCAAAGGCGGTAGACATTTTTGTCTAGATATTTTATTCTAGATGGGAGCCTGGGCTTTCTTCTATTCTCTTATGTCTACCTCTTTGCCAAAACCCACACCGTCTGAGCTGGAAATGCTGCGCCTGCTGTTTGCGCTGGGGCCGGCGACGGCGAAACAAGTGCATCAGGCGGCACTGGAGTCACGGCCGGAGATCAATTACGCGACGGTGCTGCGCCTGCTGCAAGTGATGCATACGAAGGGACTGCTGGCGCGCGATGAGAGTCAGCGCGCCCATGTCTATTCCGCCGTCCAGGAACAGGATTCGATCCAGACCGGCTTGCTCAAGGATCTGATTAACAAGGCCTTCGCCGGCTCCGGCAAGGCACTGGTGCTGGCGGCCTTGCGCGGCGGCCATGTGAGCGCCCGCGAGCGCGCCGAGATCCAAGCGCTGCTGGACGAGGATCCATCCAAGTAATCCGTCCAAATGAGAAGCGCGCCACCAGGGCGCGCTTTCTTCATCAGGGGATGAATTTGCTCTTGTCCGGGAACGCCGGGCGGGGTGGCTTGCTGGGCGGATTCTTCGCCAGTTCGGCCTTCACCACTTCAATCGCTTTTTCCAGCTGCGGATCGCGGCCGGCAATCACGTCGGCCGGCGTCTGCTCGACTTCGATATCGGGCGGCACGCCTTCATTCTCCACGCCCCAACCGTTTTCACGCGTCCAGAAAGCCAGATTCGGCGCGGTGATGAAGCCGCCGTCGAGCAGGACGGGGAAGCCGAGGATGCCCACCAACCCGCCCCAGGTGCGCTTGCCGATCAGTGGTCCCATCTTATTCTTGCGGAACATCCACGGCAGCAGGTCGCCGCCGGAACCGGCCGTTTCGTCGATCAGCATGGCGCGCGGTCCCTGGATCGAGGCGGATGGGGATTTCATGTCGGCGCCGTAGCGCATGGTCCACCAGGCGATTTCCTGTTTTTGCAGGATTTCGATGTAGTAGTCGGCCAGGCTGCCGCCGCCGTTGAAGCGTTCATCGATGATCACGCCGTCCTTGTAGGACTGCGGATAGAAGTAGCGCTTGAAATAGGTGTGGCCCAGGGTGGTCGTGTTCGGCACGTAGACGTAAGCCACGCGCCCGCCGGTGGCGGCATTCACCTTGCGGATATTGCCTTCAACCCAGTCGCGGTTGCGCAGCGCATCCTCGCTGGCGACCGGCACCACGGTGATGGTGCGCGCGCCCTTGCCGTCGGCATCCGGGCCGACCGTGATTTCGATGGTGCGGTTGGCACTGTTCTCGAACGGCGCATACAGATTGGTGGGCGGCGCTAGCGGCTTGCCATCGACCGCCAGCAGATACTCGCCTACTTTCACATTCAATCCAGGTTCGGTCAGCGGCGAACGCAGGGTCGGATTCCAGTTCAGGCCTCCGTAGATTTTCCGGAAGCGGTAACGGCCGTTCGCCACCTCGTAGTCGGCGCCCAGCAATCCACCTGGCACCGGCTTGCTCTCGATGAAGCTGTCGCCGCCGCCGCCGCGATGGTGGCCGACGCCAAGCTCGCTGTGCAGCCACTGGATCACGCGGTTCAGGTCCGAACGCGTGGCCAGATCGGGCAGGAACTGGGCGTATTTGTCGTGCATTTGCCGCCAGTTCACGCCATGCATGCCCGGATCGTAGAAGTAGTCGCGGTTGATGCGCCAGGCTTCGTGGTAGATCTGGTTCCACTCGGCGCGCGGATCGGCTTTCACCTCGATCGCATCGACGCGCAGCTTGCCTTCGCTCGCTGCCAGGGTCTTGCCGGTGGCCGAGCCGGTGGCCCAGTTGTCCTTCTGGCGATAGATCACTTTCTTGCCGTCGGCGCTGATGCCGTAGCCGTCCAGTTCCGCCACCACGGTTTCCGTCTTGCGGTCTTTCAGGTCGAAGCGCTGCAGGGATTTTTTGCCCTCGCTTTCGCGCATGAAGAAGACCTGCCCTTCCGCCCCAGTCTCCAGATTGGACAGTTGCGCGACCGGCACCGGCAAATCGATGACGCGGGTGGAGATGCCGTCGAAGTCGATGCGCATCGGCGCCACCGGCGCCACCTTCACTTTCGGATCGTCGCGGCCGGTGGCGGGATCGACGGCCGGTTTTTCCTCCGCCTTGCCGTTCTCTTTCTTCTCGCTGGAAGCTTCGTCCTTGGCGTCCTTCGGCTTGGCGGCGCCGCCCTTCTCTTCGTCGCTCTCCTTCACCAGCGGCGACGGCAGATCCTGGCGCAGCACGGCCAGCCAGATGCTGCTGGTGGCGCGGTTGT
Organism: Massilia sp. NR 4-1; assembly: GCF_001191005.1. Lineage (NCBI taxonomy): Bacteria > Pseudomonadati > Pseudomonadota > Betaproteobacteria > Burkholderiales > Oxalobacteraceae > Massilia > Massilia sp. NR 4-1. The sequence goes on along the minus strand of NZ_CP012201.1, from coordinate 6,302,357 downwards.
CCTCGTTCTGCAGCGAGAACCAGTTGTTGGTCGGACCGGCATTGGTGGAGGCGAAGAAATACAGGTATTTTCCGCTGCGGTCGAAAGCCGGATCGGCGACATCGGACAGGCCGTCGGTGACGGCATACGATTTATCCTGCTCCAGCGAGTAGATGTAGGCGCTGCGCGTGTAGCTCAGTGAGTTCAGCGTATAGGCGATCCAGCGTGAATCCGGCGCCCAGGCGGGGCTGAGCGATTTCGTCACGCCGTAAATCGGCTCGGTGGCGATCTTCTTCTGCACGCCGCTGGCCAGGTCCAGCACATACAGGCTCCAGGCGTTGTCGATGAAGGCGATCTTCTTGCTGTCAGGCGACCAGTTGGCACGCTCGTAGAACCCGGCCCCGCTCAGCTTGAACTTGCGCACCGGGCCTTTGCCATCCTGCGGCTGCACATGCAGCGCGTACTCGCCCGATTCGTCCGAGAAGTAAGCCAGCGAACGGCCATCGGGCGACCAGGCCGGATTGCGCTCATGCACGGCCGGGCTTTGCGTCAGGTGCCGCACATCGCCCTTGTCGGCCGGCAGGGTGACGATATCGCCGCGGAATTCGAAGGCCACGCGCGCCCCCGAAGGCGAGATCGACGCGTCGCGGATATACGAGGCGCCGCGCACCCAGCGTGGCCGCGACAGGCCAAGATCGCTGCTCACGCCGATGCTCAGCTTGCGCGCCGTGCCGCTGTCCAGATCGAACGCATGCAGATAGCCGGCCTGCTCGTAGACGATGCGCCGGCCCTGCGCCGCGGCATTTAGCACCGGGAAGTCGGTGTGGCGGGTCAGCGCGCGCACCGCCTTGGTCTTGGTGTCGTAGGCGTAGAGATTGAATTCGCCGTCGCGGTCGGAGCGGAAGTAGATGGTGTCGCCCAGCCACACCGGATCGACGTCGTTGGCGCGCGAAGCCGGCTGCGGAATCTTCTCGACCGCCTGGCTGGCGCGGTTGAAGATCCACAGCACCGAATGCGTGCCGCCGCGATAGCGCTTCCACTGCAGGAAGGCGGGCGAGGTCGGGTTGTAGACGATGGACTTGCCGTCCGGCGAGTAGGCCGCGCGTGCGGCGTTCGGGATTTCCAGCTCCGCTTCCACGCCGCCGGTGACGGGCACGGTAAACAGCTTGCGGTAGCGGTTATTGAAGGCCGCGCGCGGCGAGGTGAACATCACCGCCTTGCCGTCCGGCGTGAAGGACTGCACCAGATCCGGCCCTGGATGCCAGGTCAGGCGCTGCGGCACGCCGCCGCCCACGGGCAGCACATACACATCGGTATTGCCGTCCAGCGTAGCGCTATAGGCCAGCAGCCTGCCGTCCGGCGAAAACACGGGATTGGATTTTTCGCCGACGTCGGACGTCAGGCGCCGCACGCCGCTGCCGTCGGGATTGGCCAGCCACACATCGCCCGCATAGATAAAGGCGATATGGCTGGCCGACACCGCAGGTTCGGTCAGCAGTCGGGTATCGGAAGTATTCGGAAGTGCCTGGGAAGCCAGCGGCAGCAGCGCAGCCGCCGCCAGGGAGAGTTTCGACAGAATGCTCAAGTACGCCTCGCAATCAGGGGTATATGGGAAGCTGCAACGTTGCCCAATATACACCTAATTGCACGAATTGTTACGCCACCGTTACGGCTTCACCTTTCACGGCTCTGGCGGCGCCTCCCGCTCATGCCGGACGGTCAGCAACACGACCCGATCCTTACCTACCCGATAGGTGATGACATAGGCGCTACGCCCAAACTTGACGACCCAGCGGTGATGATCTGGGCCCAGTTGAGGAACCGGCCGCCCCATGGTCGGCCTGGCAGCCAGAGGGCCAACGGAACGCCTCAGCGTAGCAACCATGCGCTGCGCTGCCTTGCAGTCTTTCTCCGCAGGCGATGAACGTCCGCCAGTGCAGTCCGGGACCAGATCAGCTGTGGTATGGCCGCGGCTCGGAGGCATTACCAGCCTCCAACTCCGCCAGCCAGACGTCAGCTTCAGCTTCGCTAAGATGGAGCCCGGTTTGCTGATAGTCCTGCCAAGCCAGTGCGGCAGCCCTATCCGCTACCGACAAGCCGTCCAGCCACGCCAAATAGCGTGTCACGGCTTGCTGCATCAATCTCTGCGCCAGCACGCCCTGCTCTTGGGCCAGCAACAAGAGCTTGTGCTTCATGGCCTCGTCCAGCGCTAGCGATAATTCCTGCGTCTCCGATTCGGACATTGGGCATCTCCTTTGCCACTTGCATTATCACACTTCGATCCGGCTATCGGTCTGGGTCATGGTGAAGAGATCGGCGAAAAAAAAGCGAGCCGCAAGGGCTCGCTTTTCAGTGGCGGCAGGCGCGGATCAGCGCTTGGCCAGCGGCGGTACGTCGCGCACGGCGGAGCCGACGAACAGCTGGCGCGGACGGCCGATCTTCTGCTCTGGGTCGGCGATCATTTCGTTCCACTGGGCGATCCAGCCGATGGTACGGGCCATGGCGAAGATGCCGGTGAACAGCGAGACCGGGATGCCCAGGGCGGACTGCACGATGCCCGAGTAGAAGTCCACGTTCGGGTACAGTTTGCGCGAAACGAAGTATTCGTCGTTCAGTGCAATCTTTTCCAGTTCCATGGCCAGCTTGAACAGTGGGTCGTCTTGCAGGCCCAGTTCGTTCAGCACTTCGTGGCAGGTTTCGCGCATCAGCTTGGCGCGCGGGTCGAAGTTCTTGTACACGCGGTGACCGAAGCCCATCAGCTTGACGCCGGAGTTCTTGTCTTTCACTTTCGCGATGAACTCAGGGATCTTGTCGACCGAGCCGATTTCTTTCAGCATGTTCAGCGCGGCTTCGTTCGCGCCGCCGTGGGCAGGGCCCCACAGGCAGGCGATGCCGGCTGCGATACAGGCGAACGGGTTGGCGCCCGAGGAGCCGGCCAGACGCACGGTCGAGGTGGACGCGTTCTGCTCGTGATCCGCGTGCAGGATCAAGATGCGGTCCAGCGCGCGCACCAGCACGTCGTTGACCTTGTACTCTTCACATGGATTGCCGAACATCATGCGCATGAAGTTGGCGCTGTAGGACAGGTCGTTGCGTGGGTACACGAAAGGCTGGCCGATCGAGTATTTGTAGGCCATCGCCACCAGGGTCGGCATCTTGGCGATCAGGCGGATCGCGGACACTTCACGGTGGTGCGGGTCGTTGATGTCCAGCGAATCGTGGTAGAACGATGCCAGCGCGCCGACGGTGCCAACCAGCACGGACATCGGGTGCGCGTCGCGGCGGAAGCCGCGGAAGAAGAATTGCATCTGCTCGTGCACCATGGTGTGCTTGGTGACGGTTTCCACGAACTTCTTCTTGTCCACTGCGTTCGGCAGTTCGCCGTTCAGCAGCAGGTAGCAGGTTTCCATGAAGTCGGCATTCACCGCCAGCTGCTCGATCGGGAAGCCGCGGTATTGCAGCTCGCCCTTGTCGCCGTCGATGTAGGTGATCGACGAGTTGCACGACGCGGTGGACATGAAGCCAGGGTCGTAAGTGAATTTACCGGTGCCGCCGTACAGCTTGCGGATGTCGATGACGTCCGGGCCGACGGTGCCCTTGTAGATCGGAAATTCAATCGATGGGCTGCCGTCCGAGAACGACAGGGTGGCTTTATTTTCAGAGATATTCATGGACTCTTCCTTCTTGGAGAGGTGCGAAATAAAAAAAACTCACAAACTTTCCGGTGCCGCGTATTTCTACGCCTGGCGTAACCGTTGCAGCAGTGCGCGCACATGCGGCAGATCGATCTCGCCTTCAGGCTCGCTGCGAGCCAGCACCAGATCCATCAGCGCATTGTCCGACAAGTCGAGGAGCCGCGTCAGCGCGTCCACTTCCTCGTCGGTCAATTCCAGTTCATGCGCATCGAGAAAACGCGTCAGTATCAGGTCGTTTTCCAGCAGACCGCGGCGCGAGCGCCAGCGCAGGCGCGCGCGGTTTGCCGGGTCCGATTGATGCGCATGTTTGTTCGTTTCGCTCATATCAGATCGCGCGGCGGACCATCAATTCCTTGATCTTGCCGATGGCCTTGTTCGGATTCAGGCCTTTCGGGCAGACGTCCACGCAGTTCATGATCGAGTGGCAGCGGAACAGGCGGTACGGGTCTTCCAGGTTGTCCAGACGCGCGCCGGTGGCTTCGTCGCGGCTGTCGGCGATGAAGCGGTAGGCTTGCAGCAGGCCGGCCGGGCCGACGAACTTGTCCGGATTCCACCAGAACGACGGGCAGGAGGTCGAGCAGCAGGCGCACAGGATGCACTCGTACAGGCCATCCAGCTCTTCGCGCTGTTCCGGCGATTGCAGACGCTCTTTCTCCGGCGGGATCGAGTCGTTGATCAGGAACGGCTTGATCGAGTCGTACTGCTTGAAGAACTGGGTCATGTCGACGATCAGGTCGCGGATCACCGGCAGGCCTGGCAGCGGACGCAGCACGATCGGCTCGCTCAGCTCGTTCAGGTTGGTGGTGCAGGCCAGACCGTTCTTGCCATTGATGTTCATGGCGTCCGAACCGCACACGCCTTCGCGGCAGGAGCGGCGCAGGGCCAGCGAATCGTCCACGTCGGACTTGATGCGCTGCAGTGCGTCGAGCAGCATCTTGTCGGTGTCTTTCAGCTCGACCGTCAGGTCTTGCATGTAAGGCTTGGCATCCTTGTCCGGATCGTAGCGGTAAATCTTGAATTTGAGAGTACGTGCCATGTTGTAAGGCCCTTGCTTAGAAAGTACGTGGTTTCGGCTTGAAGGTATCGACCGTCAGCGGTTTGGTGACAACGGCTTTGTACTCCAGGCGGTTGCCTTCGGAGAACCAGAGCGTGTGCTTCATCCAGTTGTCGTCGTCGCGCTGCGGATAATCGCTGTGCGCGTGGGCGCCGCGCGATTCCTTGCGTGCTACAGCCGAGGTGATGGTGGCCTTGGCAGTTTCAATCAGATTGTCCAGCTCCAGCGCTTCCACGCGGGCGGTGTTGAAGACCTTGGACTTGTCCTGGAAGGACACGTGCTTGCGGCGCTCGTCCAGCTTCATGATTTCCTGGTAGCCCTGGGTCAGCAGCTCGTCGGTACGGAACACGCCGCAGTACTTCTGCATGGTGGCGCGGATATCGTTGGCCACGTTCTGCACGCGTTCGCCGCCGGTCGAGGTTTCCAGCTTGTTCAGACGGCCCATGGCGAATTCGGAGGCGTCCTTCGGCATCGGCTTGAATTCTTTTTGCTTCAGGTTCTGCGCCACCACGTGGTTGCCGGCCGCGCGGCCGAAGACCACCAGGTCGAGCAGGGAGTTGGTGCCCAGGCGGTTGGCGCCGTGCACCGAGACGCAGGCGCATTCGCCGATCGCGTACAGGCCGTTGACCACTTTCTGGCTGCCGTCGCCGGTCGGGGCCACCACCTGGCCGTGGATATTGGTCGGGATGCCGCCCATCTGGTAGTGGATGGTCGGCACGACAGGAATCGGTTCCTTGGTGGCGTCGACGTTGGCGAACTTGTGGCCGATTTCCAGGATCGAAGGCAGACGCTTCTTGATGGTCTCGGAGCCGATGTGGCGCAGGTCCAGCAGCACGTGGTCCTTGTTCGGACCGCAGCCGCGGCCTTCCTTGATCTCCTGGTCCATCGAGCGCGACACGAAGTCGCGCGGCGCCAGATCCTTCAGGGTCGGCGCATAGCGTTCCATGAAGCGTTCGCCGTTGGAGTTGATCAGGATGCCGCCTTCGCCGCGCACGCCTTCGGTGATCAGCACGCCCGCGCCGGACACGCCGGTCGGGTGGAACTGCCAGAACTCCATATCCTGCAGCGGCAGGCCGGCGCGTGCCGCCATGCCCATGCCGTCGCCGGTGTTGATGAAGGCGTTGGTCGAGGCCGCGAAGATGCGGCCGGCGCCGCCGGTGGCGAAGATGGTGGTCTTCGCTTCCAGGATCATGCACTCGCCGGTTTCCATTTCCAGGGCCACCACGCCGACCACGTCGCCTTCAGCGTCGCGGATCAGGTCCAGGGCCATCCACTCCACGAAGAAGTGGGTGCGGGCGCGCACATTGCGCTGGTACAGGGTGTGCAACAGGGCGTGGCCGGTACGGTCAGCCGCGGCGCAGGCGCGCTGCACGGCTTTTTCGCCGAAGTTGGCGGTATGGCCGCCGAACGGACGCTGGTAGATGGTGCCGTCCGGGTTGCGGTCGAACGGCATGCCGAAGTGTTCCAGCTCGTACACGACTTTCGGCGCTTCGCGGCACATGAATTCGATGGCGTCCTGGTCGCCCAGATAGTCGCCGCCCTTGACGGTGTCGAACATATGCCAGAACCAGTTGTCTTCCGACATATTGCCCAGCGAAGCGCCGATGCCGCCCTGCGCCGCCACGGTGTGCGAGCGGGTCGGGAAGACCTTGGACAGCACGGCCACATTCAGGCCGGCTTCCGCCAGTTGCAGGGAGGCGCGCATGCCGGAACCGCCGGCGCCAACGATCACCGCGTCAAAGCGGCGGGTAGGGATTGCAGATTTGATTGCTGCCACGATTACACACTCCACAGAATCTGCACCGACCATGCGGCGCAGGCGATCAACCACAGCACGGTGGCAATTTGCAGGAACAGACGGACGCCGACTGGTTTAACGTAGTCCATCCAGATGTCACGCATGCCAACCCAGGCGTGGTAGAACAGGCCGAACAGCGTCACGGCGCTGAACAGCTTGAACCACTGCTGGGCGAACAGGCCAGCCCAGCCTTCATAGGTGAAGTTGCTGCCGGAAAGGAAAGAGAACAGCAGCACGGCGGTATACACCACCATCAGAATCGCGGTCACGCGCTGCGCCAGCCAGTCTTTCAGGCCGTAATGGGCGCCGACGACCAGGCGTTTTGGGCCGATATTATTATTCGCCATTTAGAACACTCCAAACAATTTCAGGGCCACCAGGGCGGTCAGGGTCAGGCTGATTGCCAGTACGGTCGCGGCGCTCTTGCGCGCCGAATCCTTGTCCAGGCCGACGTGGGTGTCCATGATCAGGTGGCGCACGCCGGCGCAGAAGTGCTGCATATACGCCCAGACCAGGGCCAGGATCACCAGCTTGACGAACCAGTGCGAGGCGATGCCCTGGAAGTAAGCGAAGGAAAGTTCCGATCGGATGCTCTGCTCGAGCAGATACAGGACAACAGGCAGCAGGGCAAACATCAGGAAACCGCTAATGCGGTGCAAGATGGATACAACTCCGGCTAAAGGCAAGCGGTAGTTCGACAGTTGCGTAACGTGGATATTACGGAACTCAGGCCGTTCTTTTTTTGGTGCTTCCCTTACGGCTTCAGACATCATTAACCTCCCTATGGCTTAGTGCTAATTATTTCGATACTGCGACGAGGCAGCGAAAGTAAAACTGCGGTAAGACCGCGATTTTCGCCGATTTTCGTCCTCCCCACCAATATGTATTGTTACATATAACAAAAATTATGTTGCGCCGCCCCATTTCTTAGCGGCTCAACAAGATTATCTAATTGAGGTCATTTTGATAATGATGACGCTCCGTCAGATACAGGCCGCGGCGCAATTCCACCGGTTTATCGCCATACGTGAACGAGACGCGTTCGGCGCACAGCAGCGGCGTGCCGGCCGCCGTGTGCAGCAGTGCAGCATCGGCTTCGGCGGCACAGACGGCGCGGATTTTTTCGGCCGCCCGTATCATGCGGGTGCCGAACTCGGATTCGAACAGGCCGTACATCGGCCCCTTGTATTCATTCAACCGCTCCGCCGTCAGCCCCTTGAACAGCAGGCCGGGCAGCCACAGCTCCTCGACGATGGTCGGCACGCCGTCGAAGGACTGCACGCGCTTGATATAGATCACCGCATCGCCCGACTTCAGGTCGAGCAGGCGCGCCACGTCGGCCGGCGCGCGCAGGCGCCGCACTTCGATGAATTTGCTTTCCGGGTAGTGCGGCACGCCCTCGTCGGGCATCAGGCGCAGGAAGCGGAAGTGGGCGCGCGCTTCATGGTGGGTCGACACGAACGTACCCTTGCCCTGCTTGCGCACCACCAGGTTCTCGGCCGCCAGCTCGTCGATGGCCTTGCGCACCGTGCCCTGGCTGACCTTGAAGCGGTTGGCCAGCTCCACTTCACTGGGAATCAGCTCGCCCGGCTTCCACTCGCCCGACTGCAGGCTTTGCGTGATCAGGGCCTTGATCTGCTGGTACAGCGGGGAGAAGGTGGGCGAAGCGCTCGGCGCAACGGTGGAGGAGGCGGTCGCGCCCTGAGCCGGGGTCGCCGGCGCGCTGGCGGCAGCGGCTGGACTGGTCTGGTTGGGCGGGACGGAATTCATAGGGCGAGATTTCACCACAAAAGGGTCTATTCGTCCAGCAAAACCCGACAAGTTATCTGTCTTATATAAGACATAAGATATGATTGACAGACGGGCATTCGGGGCCTACACTCGCCGTCGATGCGGTTTCCGGCTGCCCGCGCGAGGGCGTTGCGCAGTACAGAAAAAGCATAGTTCCTGATGCCTTGTGCGTCAAATTTGTGCGGCGCATTTGGTATCATTATATTTTTACAAGCGTAGGTCCAGCTTCAGATCGTTTTTATTCCACTTGGAGATTCATCATGGCTAAAACCCCAATGCGTGTTGCCGTTACCGGCGCCGCCGGCCAGATCGGCTATTCCCTGCTGTTCCGCATCGCCAACGGCGACATGCTGGGCAAGGATCAGCCAGTCATTCTGCAACTGCTTGAAATCCCTGACGAAAAAGCGCAGAAAGCGCTGAAGGGCGTCATGATGGAAATCGACGACTGCGCCTTCCCGCTGCTGGCCGGCATGACCGCCCACGCCGATCCGATGACCGCCTTCAAAGACGCCGACGTGGCCCTGCTGGTGGGCGCCCGCCCACGCGGCCCAGGCATGGAGCGTAAAGACCTGCTGGAAGCCAATGCCCAGATCTTCACCGTGCAAGGCAAGGCGCTGGACGCCGTCGCTTCGCGCAACGTGAAAGTGCTGGTGGTCGGCAACCCGGCCAACACCAACGCTTACATCGCGATGAAATCGGCCCCTTCCCTGCCGGCCAAGAACTTCACCGCCATGCTGCGCCTGGACCACAACCGCGCCCTGTCGCAAATCGCCGCCAAGGTCGGCAAACCGGTCGCCTCGATCGAAAAACTGTGCGTGTGGGGCAACCACTCGCCAACCATGTACGCTGACTACCGTTTCGCCACCATCGACGGCAAGTCGGTGAAAGAGACCATCAACGACGCGGTGTGGAACAGCGACACCTTCCTGCCGACCGTCGGCAAGCGCGGCGCCGCCATCATCGAAGCGCGCGGCCTGTCCTCGGCTGCTTCGGCCGCCAACGCCGCCATCGACCACGTGCGCGACTGGGTACTGGGCACCAACGGCAAATGGACCACCATGGGCATCCCATCGGACGGCTCCTACGGCATCCCTGAAGGCACCATGTTCGGCTTCCCGGTGACCACCGAAAACGGCGAATACAAAATCGTCCAGGGCCTGGAAATCGACGCCTTCTCGCAAGAACGCATCAACATCACGCTCAAGGAACTGACCGAAGAGCGCGAAGGCGTGAAGCATCTGCTGCCATAATAGGCATAGCGGATAAATCCGCCGCACAACGTGGAACCGGTTAAACCACCGATCCGCCGCAAAAGCCGCACTGCCGAAAGCAGTGCGGCCTTAGCGCTTTCTGCAACCCCTGATTCTGCCAACACGAACGCCAAGATGCACCCATCCGAGGTTTTATTCCAGGGCAAACGCCAACCGCTGCTGCTTCCCGCCTGCGACCACTATGCAGGGTCCGAGAAGCTGATGCGCAAGTCGATGGCCCTGCAACAAGAGCTTGGCCCCCTGTTCGACATCACCTTCGACTGCGAGGACGGCGCCGCCGCCGGCAAGGAAGAGGAACACGCCCAGCTGGTGGCCCAGCTGCTGCTCGACGAGGCCAACCGCTTCGGCCGCATCGGCGCCCGCGTGCACGACGCCGCCAGCGCGCATTTCGAGCGCGACGTGGAAATCATCGTCGGCGCCGCCGCCCACAAACTGGCCTACCTGGTACTGCCCAAGCCGGACGGCGTGCAGGACGTGGAAAAAGCCATCGCCACCATCAACCAGCATGCCCTGAAAGCCGGCCGCAGCAACCTGCCGGTGCACGTGCTGATCGAGACCCATGGCGCGCTGCGCGACGTCTTCGCCATCGCCGCCCTGCCCCAGGTCGAATGCCTGTCCTTCGGCATCATGGATTTCGTCTCGGCCCACTACGGCGCCATTCCCGGCAACGCCATGCGCACGCCGGGCCAGTTCGCCCATCCGCTGGTGGTGCGCGCCAAGCTCGATATCGCGGCCGCCTGCCATGCCCACGGCAAGGTGCCCTCGCATAATGTGACCACCGAAATCAAGGACAGCGCGGTGGTGGCCACCGATGCCCAGCGCGCCGCCGCCGAATTCGGCTACACCCGCATGTGGAGCATCCACCCGAACCAGATCAAGCCCGTGATCAAGGCCTTCACGCCGCGCGCTTCCGAAGTGAACGAGGCGGCCAATATCCTGCACGAGGCCGAGCGCGCCGCCTGGGGGCCGATTGCCCAGAACGGCCGCTTGCACGACCGCGCCAGCTACCGATATTATTGGACGGTTTTGCAGCGCGCGCGCCTGGCCGGCCTGCCGCTGCCCGAATCGGTCGCCGCCCTGATGAGCGCCACCCCTGATCACCCAGCAACGGAAACACACTGATGTCCATCTCCAAACTCTTCCTGGCTTGCAGCCTCGCCCTCGGTTCCGCCACCCTGTGCCTGGCCCCAGCCGTCCACGCCGAAGGCCAGCCGGCCGCCAAGGCGGACAAGAAACCCGCCAAGCGCAAGGCCGCTAAAGCCGCCAAGCCTGCGGCGGCCGCCGCAGCTGCCGCCGGCGCCACCGCCGCTGTCGCCGCCGATGGCGAGGACGAAGCCGCCGAGCCAAGCGTGACCGGTTCCGCCGTCACCGAATTCGCCTGCGAACTGGGCAACAAAGTCACCATCTACCAGAACACCGAGGATGAGAACTTCATCGCCCTGCGCTGGAAAAAACGCCTGCACCGCCTGAAGCGCGTGGCCACCACCACCGGCGCCCAGCGCTTCGAGAACAAGCTGTATGGCCTGGTCTGGATCGGCATCCCGGCCAAGAGCATGCTGCTCGATTCGAAGCAGAGCCGCCAGCTGGCGAACGAATGCAAGAGCCCCGAGCAGAACAAGCCGGCGGAGACTCCGGCCGCAGCTGCGTAAGGCAAGCTGGAAGAGGAAACGCCCTTTCGGGGGCGCTGCAATACCCTGAAACATTAATAACAGACGATACCCACCTGAAGGAGAGGTCATGTCCCGCAACACACTGAATACGCTCAAGGATTTCACTATTTCTGGCAGCAAGAAGGGTAAGTTCTACTCCCTGCCGGCACTGGAAAAAAGCCTGGGCATCAAAGTCTCCCGCCTGCCGGTGTCGATCCGCGTAGTGCTCGAATCCGTCCTGCGTAACTGCGACGGCAAGAAAGTCACGGAAGAACACGTCAAGCAACTGGCAAGCTGGGGCGCGACCGCCGCACGTACGGACGAGATCCCGTTCGTGGTGGCGCGCGTGGTGCTGCAAGACTTCACCGGCGTTCCTCTGCTGGCCGACCTGGCCGCGATGCGTAACGTCGCCTCCAAAATGGGCGTGAACCCGAAAAAGATCGAGCCGCTGGTGCCGGTCGACCTGGTGGTCGACCACTCGGTGACCATCGACCACTTCCGCGAGCCGAAAGCGCTGGACCTGAACATGAAGCTGGAATTCTCGCGCAACAACGAGCGCTACCAGTTCATGAAATGGGGCATGCAAGCCTTCGACACCTTCGGCGTCGTGCCTCCGGGCTTCGGCATCGTCCACCAGGTCAACCTGGAATACCTGGCGCGCGGCGTGCACAACGGCTCCGGCGTGTACTACCCTGACTCGCTGGTGGGCACCGACTCGCACACCACCATGATCAACGGCATCGGCGTGGTCGGCTGGGGCGTGGGCGGCATCGAGGCGGAAGCCGGCATGCTGGGCCAGCCCGTGTACTTCCTGACCCCGGACGTGATCGGCGTGAACCTGACCGGCGCCCTGCGCGAAGGCTGCACCGCGACCGACCTGGTGCTGACCATCACCGAAATGCTGCGTAAAGAGAAAGTCGTGGGCAAATTCGTCGAGTTCTTCGGCGAAGGCACTGAGTCCCTGACCGTGACCGACCGCGCCACCATCGCCAATATGGCGCCGGAATACGGCGCCACCATGGGCTTCTTCCCGGTCGACGACGCCACCATCGAATACTTCGAAGGCACCGGCCGCACCAAGGCGGAAATCGACGCCTTCGCTTCTTACTTCAAAGCCCAGGGCATGTACGGCGTGCCGAAAAAAGGCGACATCGACTTCACCCGCGAACTGCACCTGGACCTGTCCACCGTGGCGCCTTCGCTGGCCGGCCCGAAACGTCCGCAGGACCGTATCGAAATCGGCAATGTGAAAGCGACCTTCGCCGACCTGTTCTCCAAGCCAACCGGCGAGAACGGCTTCAACAAGAAGGCTGAAGACCTGACCAAGACCTACACCACCAGCAATGGCGTGAACGTGAAGAACGGCGACGTGCTGATCGCCGCCATCACTTCCTGCACCAACACCTCGAACCCGAGCGTGCTGCTGGCGGCCGGCCTGCTGGCCAAGAAAGCCGTGGAAGCCGGCCTGACCGTCGCGCCGCACATCAAGACCTCGCTGGCGCCCGGCTCGCGCGTCGTGACCGAGTACCTGACCGCCGCCGGCCTGCTGCCTTACCTGGAAAAACTGGGCTTCGGCGTGACCGCTTACGGCTGCACCACCTGCATCGGCAATGCCGGCGACCTGACCCCGGAACTGAACGCCGCCATCACCGGCAACGACATCGTGGCCGCCGCCGTCCTGTCGGGCAACCGTAACTTCGAAGCGCGTATCCACCCGAACATCCGCTCCAACTTCCTGGCCTCGCCACCGCTGGTCGTCGCTTACGCCATCGCAGGCAATGTGACGCGCGACCTGATGACCGAGCCAGTGGGCCAGGGCAAAGGCGGCAAGGACGTCTACCTGGGCGACATCTGGCCAACCTCGGCGGAAATCGCCAAGCTGATGAAGTTCGCCATGAACTCGAAAGTGTTCAAGGCGAACTACGCCGACGTCAAAGGCGCGCCAGGCAAGCTGTGGGAAGCCGTATCCTCGACCGAAGGCCAGGTGTACAACTGGCCGGATTCGACCTACATCGCCGAGCCGCCATTCTTCGACGACTTCGCCATGACCCCGAAAGCGGCAGCTGCCGGCATCAGCGGCGCGCGCGCGCTGGGCGTGTTCGGCGACTCGATCACCACCGACCACATCTCCCCAGCCGGTTCCATCAAGGAAGACGGCCCAGCCGGCAAATGGCTGAAAGAGAATGGCGTGATGAAGGCCGACTTCAACTCCTACGGCTCGCGCCGCGGCAACCACGAGATCATGATGCGCGGCACCTTCGCCAACGTGCGCATCAAGAACAAGATGATCCCGGCCAAGGCCGACGGTTCCGCGGTCGAAGGCGGCATCACCATCCACCAGCCTTCCGGCGAACAGATGTCGATCTACGACGCCGCCATGAAGTATGTGGCCTCCGGCGTGCCGACCATGGTCTTCGGCGGCGAAGAATACGGCACCGGCTCCTCGCGCGACTGGGCGGCCAAAGGCACCCAGCTGCTGGGCGTGAAAGCCGTGATCTGCCGCTCCTTCGAACGTATCCACCGTTCCAACCTGGTGGGCATGGGCGTGCTGCCGCTGCAATTCATCGGCAACGACAGCGTCGAATCGCTGGGCATCACCGGCAAGGAAATCTATGACCTGAAAGGTCTGGAAGGCGAGATCAAGCCACAGCAGAAGGTCACCCTGGTGATCCACCGCGCCGACGGTTCCAAGCAGGAAGTGCCTGTGCTGCTGCGTATCGACACCCCGATCGAAGTGGACTACTACAAGCATGGCGGCATCCTGCCGTTCGTGCTGCGCCAGCTGCTGGCTGCCTAATCGCCATGGCCGCCCTCGCGGGCGGCTGCGCGCAAAACGCCGGGCATGCCCGGCGTTTTTTATTTGCACAGCCCATCCTTGCCGAATCCACTACAATACGAGTAACAAGAACTTTTACACTGACAGAAAACCTGTAGCGCTATGCGTCGACCATCTAAAGATTCATCTCATAAATTGTCCGCCGACAGCCAGCGCCTTCTTTCCCTCGCCCAGGCCGTAGGCCAGGCGGCCAGCCGGCTCGAAGAACGCGGTTGGGAACGCAGTCTGGATACGCAGTTGCTGAAACTGCTGAAGACCGGCCACCAGGACACCATCGATGCCGCCCTGAACAAACTGTTCGGCGCGGACCTGAATGCTTACGACGTGCTGATGGACGGCGTGGAAGCGGCCAGCGAATCGGCCACCATCACCGTCGAGGGCGAGAACGGCCCGGCGCAGTACGATGTGCTGCTGGTGGCGGCGCCGGTGCTGGCCTGGACCCGCTTCGCCATCGCCTCCGGCGCGATTCCGGGCGATATCCTGAACACGCTGTCGGCCCACTTCTCGGCCCACCTGCTGGCCGACGGCACGCGCATGGCGATGGCCTCCACCCTGTACTCCATCGACCAGCTGCCGCGCACCCATGCCGACACCTACGGCAAGCTGCACAAGCTGGCCCAGTCCGCGCTCAAAGGCGTGGCGCTGAAATCGGACACGAAGACGCCGGAAACCGCGCCCTTCCTGGCCGACACGCGCTACCTGCTGGTGGCCGTGGTGGCGCCGGCCGGCGAAGCCATATTCCGCTGGCAGATGCCGTCGGCCCACGCGCACCAGGCCGAAGAACGCCAGGCCGCGCTGGAACAGTGGCGCAGCCAGGCCACGCCGACCGTCAGCCGCCTGCTGCCCGGCTGCGGCGTCGAGCTGCTGCTGCCAGAAGCGTATTACATGGCTTGCCGCGAGGCCGATAAGCTGATCCGCCCGGTCTCGATCCGCGCCGCCGTGCACTACCTGACGCATTCGCTGGCTTGCGAGCCGGCCGAGCTGCGCGCCGTGGTGGCTGGCTTCGGCGAGGAAGCGGCCGATGCGCCGATCGACGAATACCGCGTCGGCTTCACGCGCCGCTCCAACAGCGATGTGATTTATGGCGTGGTGTGGCCGCTGTACGGCCAGGAAGACGAGGAAGGCACGCCGCCGGAAGGCCCGATCGGCGGCCTGCTCGACGCCCTGGTCAAGCCGCGCACGCCGGTGGATGAAATCGTCGAACACCTGAACGCGGCCGGCGTCACCCAGATCAAGAAGCTGGGCGAGCGCTATGTGGTCGAGTTCTGCGACGATTGCGGCGCGCCGCTGTTCGCCGATCCGTCCGGCGAGCTGGTCCATGCCGAAATGCCGGAAGACGCGCCGACCGGCACCGAGCATTTCCACTGAGCCGTTCAAGCCGGAATGCAAAAAGCCTCGCCATGTGCGAGGCTTTTTTACTTGCGCGACGGCGCGGACCGCGGCTCCGCTGCAGGGTTGATGATGATAAAAGCGATCTGGCCACGTTCACTGGGACGCTCCCGTACGGACGCCGCAGTTCCCGGCACGCCAGGCGTTTCGGGAACTGCCGACTGTACGATAGGTGTCGTGGCCGGAATGACAGGTCGCAGCATATTGCTGATGGCCACGAACAGCCCGGCAAAGCCGACAAACAGGCCAATCACCGTCGCCAGCGTCCAGCGCGCCACGTCGGCGCGCAAGGCCTCCATATCGGCCTTGGTTGCCAAGGTCGGCAGGATGGCATCAAAGCGAGCCTGGAAGGTGTGGAAGTCGCGGTCCATGCTCTAAGCATAGACCACGCCCAAAGCGCTTACCAGCTGGAGTAAGGCTTGCCGATCAGGTTGGAGTTGAGATAGCGCACATCCTGCGTCACTTCCTCGCCCACCCAGTCCGGCTTGTCGAAGGCTTGCTCTTCGCTAGGCAGTTCGATTTCGGCCACGACCAGGCCCGCGTTCGCGCCCAGGAACTCATCGACCTCCCACACGAAGCCCGCATAGGGAATGCGGCGGCGGTATTTTTCGATGATGGGCTGCTCGCACAAGCGGTCGAGGAACTCGGCGGCATCGGCCAGCGGCAGCGGGTATTCCCACTCGCCGCGGCTGACGCCCACCGCCTTGCTCTTGATCGTCATGAGCGCTTGCCCGCCCTCGATGCGCACCCGCACCACGCGCTCCGGGTGCGAGGACAGATAGCCCTGGCGCAGCAGCACCGGCTCGCCTTGCGCGCGCCAGCCCTCGTTCCGCACCAGGAATTTGCGCTCGATCTCGACGCCCATGGCTTAGTCGTCCAGCGACAGCAGGATAGGCTGCAGAATCGCCGCGCCCAAAGCCGCGCTGCGCGCGCCGTTCCAGCCCACATGCGGCGCCGGCAGATCGGCATTGTCCTTGAACGGCATTTCCAGCGTCAGGGCCAGGCACTGGAAGTGGTGGCCGATGTATTTCGAGGCCAGCGTCAGCATGTCTTCCTTGTACTTGCTGGCAGCGTAGCCGTACTTGTCCTGGAAGTCCGGGCTGGCGTTCTTGTAGCGCTCGATGAAGGCTTTCTGCGATGCGGCCTGCTCGGGCGTGAAGTTTTCCAGCATCTCGTTGCCGGCCACGAAGTTGTACGGCAGCGCTTCGTCGCCGTGGATGTCGAAGAACATATCGACGCCCACTTCGTGGATCTTCTGCTTCACGCACAGCACTTCCGGCGAACGCTCCAGCGATGGGGTCATCCATTCACGGTTCAGGTTGGCGCCGGCGGCATTGGTGCGCAGATTGCCGCGCACCGAACCGTCCGGGTTCATATTCGGCACGATGTAGAAGACGGCGCGCTGCAGCAGCTTGCGCGCGATCGGGTTGGCGTCGTCCAGCAGGCTGTCGAGCAGGCCTTCGACGAACCAGGACGCCATCGATTCGCCCGGATGCTGACGGCCGATGACCCAGATCTTTTTCTCCGCCTGCGGATTGCCGATGATGGCCAGGTTCATATCGCGGCCATCGACGGTGCTGCCGATATCGACCACGCGGGCGATCGGATTCTCGGCCACTTCGCCCAGCAGGCGCAGATGGCGTTCCCAGGAATACGGCTCGAAATAGGCGTAATAGACGCTGTCCAGATCAGGCGTGTGCTTGATGGTCATGACTTCGCCATCGAAGGAAGTCGGCACGCGGAACCAGTTATCGCCATCGTAGCTCGCCACCGCGTTGTAGTCCTCGTAGCCTTTGGCATACGTGGCCTGGCCCGCGTTCAGGAAGCGCATGGTCACGGCTTCGCCGCGCGCGCCCTGCAGGCGGAAGTGGAACCACTGGTGGATGTCGGCGTGCGAGTCCTTGCGCAGATTGAGTTCAATGGTGGCGGCACTGTCGGCGCGCAGCACCTCGATGGCGCCCGAGTCGAAGTTCTGGCTGATTTTGATCGTCATTGGCTATTCCGTTGTAGTGAATTGCGATGGCGCTATTGTCCACGCTTTGCGCGGTTTACGCAAAAAAGGGCCCGCATTTCTGCTTGCCCTTTTTCTAAGCTTGCCGGTTTTTCAGGCCGGCCTGCCCATGCTGCATCAGCCGATATTGCGGCCGCGCGCTTTCAAGGCGGCGCGCACGCCGGCGCCGTAGGCTGGATCGGCCTTGTCGAAGTGGCCCAGCTGGCGATTGATGATTTCATCGCTGACCTGGCTCATCGGACCGGCCAGGTTGGCGAACAGGTTCTGCTTCTCCTGCTCCGGCAGGAGGCGGAACAGATTGCCGGCCTGCGTGTAATCGTCTTCCTGGCCGCGGCCATCGTAGCGCCCTGCTCCGCCGTGCAGCGCCAGCGCCGGTTCGCCATGGCCCAGCCCCTGCGGCTGGCTGCCGCCCGCTTCCACCGTATGGTAGTTCTGCTCGGACCCGCCATTGGCGATGGCCATGGCGCCGTCGCGCTGCTGGTTATGGAAGGGGCAGCGCGGCGCGTTCACCGGCAGATGCTGGTGGTTGGTGCCGACGCGGTACAGCTGCGCGTCGTGGTAGGCGAACAGGCGCGCCTGCAGCATCTTGTCCGGCGAATAGCCCATGCCCGGCACCACATTGGCGGGCGACAGCGCGGCCTGCTCCACTTCGGCGTGGTAGTTGCGCGGGTTGCGGTTCAGCTCCAGCACGCCCACCGGAATCAGCGGGAAGTCCTTATGCGGCCAGACCTTGGTCAGGTCGAAGGGATTCCAGCCGGTGCGCGCTTCCCATTCGGCCAGTTGCTCTTCGGTCGCCACCTGCAGCTTGACGTCCCAGCGCGGGAAGTCGCCGCGCTCGATGGCGCCGAACAGGTCGCGCTGGGCGTAGTCGGGATCTTCGCCGGCCAGACGCACGGCATCGGCCGCCACCAGGTTCTGGATGCCCTGCTGCGTCTTCAAATGCCATTTGACGTAGACGCGCTCGCCGGCCGCGTTGATCAGGCTGAAGGTGTGGCTGCCGAAACCGTCCATATGGCGGTAGCCGTCCGGCGTGCCGCGGTCGCTGAACAGCATCGTCACCTGGTGCAGGCTTTCCGGCGCCTTGCTCCAGAAGTCGAACATCATGGTGGCCGATTTCAGATTGGTCTGCGGATCGCGTTTCTGGGTGTGGATGAAGTCGGGGAATTTGATGCCGTCCTTGATGAAGAACATGGGCGTGTTGTTGCCGACCAGGTCCCAGTTGCCTTCCTCGGTGTAGACGCGCAGGGCGAAGCCGCGCGGATCACGTTCGGTGTCGGCGCTGCCCTTTTCGCCGCCCACGGTGGAGAAGCGCACGAAGGTTTCGGCCTGCTTGCCGACGGCGGCAAAGAGCTTGGCCTTGGTGTAGCGGCTGATGTCGTGGGTGACGGTGAAGGTGCCGTAGGCGCCGGAGCCTTTGGCATGCACCACGCGCTCAGGGATGCGTTCACGGTTGAAGTGCTGCAGCTTCTCGATCAGGTGGAAGTCCTGCAGCAGCAAGGGGCCGCGGGCGCCGGCACTGGCGGAGTTCTGGTTGTCAGCGACGGGGATGCCGGATGCGGTGGTGATTGGCTTGCTCATTGCTTGCTCCTCTATTGGCGGTGAACGATGGAATCATTCTAGATAAGCTCAGCAAATTGTCAAAGACAATTGATTTAATCAAATCGATAGATTTTTATAATTCATACTGCCGTACAGCCAGTACTGCTCATGCCAGGACAGGGCTTTTTCCAGCACATGGGGCGTCTGGCCGCCGCGCCGCAAGGCCTCTTCATAGTAGGCAAGCAAGGCCGGCCGGTAAGTCGGGTGGGCGCAGCGCTCGATGATGAGCAGCGCGCGCTCGCGCGGCGCCAGGCCGCGCAGATCGGCCAGGCCCCATTCCGTCACCAGCACGTCGACATCGTGCTCGGTGTGGTCGACGTGGGCCACCATCGGCACCACGCTGGAAATCGCGCCATCCTTCGCCACCGACTTGCTGACGAAGATGGCCAGCTCGCCATTGCGCGCGAAGTCGCCGGAACCGCCGATGCCGTTCATCATATGGGTGCCGCCCACATGGGTCGAGTTCACATTGCCGTAGATATCGAATTCGAGCGCCGTGTTCAGGCCGATGATGCCGAGGCGGCGCACGATTTCCGGATGGTTGCTGATCTCCTGCGGCCGCAGCACGATGCGTTCGCGGTAGCGCTCCAGATTGCGCAGGAAGTGTTCATGCTTGGCGGCCGACAGCGTGATCGAGGAGGCCGAGGCCAGGGCCAGCTGGCCGGAGTCGAGCAGCTCGATGGCGCTGTCCTGCAGCACCTCGGAATACATGGTCAGGTCGCGGAAGGACGATTGCGTCAACCCATGCAGCACGGCGTTGGCGATGGTGCCGATGCCGGCCTGCAGCGGCAGCAGTTTTTCGGTCATGCGGCCGGCGGCCACCTCGCCTTCCAGGAAGGCGATGACGTGGCGCGCGATGGCGTCGGTTTCCTCATCCGGCGGCAGCACATTGGACGGGCTGTCCGGACTGGCGGTGACGACGATGGCGGCAATGCGCGCCGGATCGACCGGAATGGCGGTACTGCCGATGCGCTGGCCCGGCTCGGTCAGCGGAATCGGCGCGCGGCCGGGACGGGGCTGGGGCACGTAAATATCGTGCAGGCCTTCCAGCGCCAGCGGCGCGCTCAGGTTCAGTTCCACGATGATCTGCTTGGCCTGCTGCACGAAGCTGGCGCTATTGCCGACCGCCATGGTGGGCACGATGCCGCCGTCTTCCGTGATCGCCACCGCCTCGATGACGGCAATATCGACCGGGCGCAGCGCGCCGCTGCGCAGCTGCTCGGCGGTTTCGGACAGGTGCTGGTCAATGAACATCACCTCGCCGTTATTGATCTTGTGGCGCAACGCGGCGTCGGCCTGGAACGGCATGCGGCGCGCCAGCAGGCCGGCATTGGCCATCAGGCCGTCGCTGTCGTTGCCCAGCGATGCGCCGGTGAGCAGGGTCAGGCTGAATGGCTCGCGGCGGGCACGCTCCACCAGCGCCAGCGGCAGCGCCTTGGCGTCGCCGGCGCGGGTAAAGCCGCTCATGCCGACGGTCATGCCATCGCGGAACAGGCTGGCCGCGTCGGCGGCGGGCATCAGTTTCTGCTGTAAGGCTGGATGGCGGATGCGGTCTGCGTACATGCTGGTCTCACTTTGTTCTGCTCTGATACAAAGCAGTATAGAATTCGGCCAGCAGTCGATTTATGACTATTATTCCCTGACTTCAGTCGAAATATTCATGGACATCCGCTCCCTGCGCTACTTCATCGAGACCGCCCGCCTGAGCAGCTTCACCCAGGCCGCCGAACTGTTGCACGTTACACAATCGACCATCAGCAAGATGGTGCACCAGCTGGAAGAGGAATTGCAGGCGCCCTTGCTGGTGCGCGATGGCCGCCGCCTGACGCTGACCGATACCGGCCAGGTGGTGTATCAGCGCGGCCAGCAGATGCTGGCCACCATGCGTCAATTGCAGCTGGAAGTGCGCGACACCCAGGAACGCCAGCGCGGCAGCCTGACGGTGGGCATACCGCCCATGATCAACCTGCTGTTTACCCCGGTGCTGAAGGCCTTCCGCGAGCGCTATCCGGCCATCACGCTGCGGCTGCGCGAGGATACCGGCCAGGAGATCGAGCGCCTGGTGGCGGCTGGCGAGCTGGAAATCGGCATGACGGTGCTGCCGGCCGATCCGGCGCTGCAGCTGGAAACGGTGAAAATCGCCAGTTACCCGATCTGGGCGCTGGCGGCGCACGGCACCTTCCAGCGCCACCGCCGCACCCTGCCCTTAAAAGCGCTCAAGGACTTGCCCCTGGTGCTGCTGGAAGACGATTTCGCGCTGACGCGCAGCCTGCGCAATGCCTTTACCGCCGCCGGTTTCATTCCCAGCATCGCGGCGCAAAGCAGCCAGTGGGACTGGCTGGTGGAGATGGCTTCGGCCGGCATCGGCGTGGCCCTGCTGCCCGAGCCTTTCATCCACCGCCTGGCGCACGAGCGCGTGCACGCGGTGCGCGTCAGCGAACCGGTGCTGCACTGGCAGGTGGCCCATGTATGGAATGGGCGCTATCTTTCGCATGCGGCGCGCGCCTGGCTGGAGGTCTGCCGCGACGTGCTGGGAGCGCCGCAGCCCTAGCCCGCCTTCACACCAGCCATAAGCCCTGGCTGGCGTATTGCGCATCGATCACGGCCTGCTGGCCGATCCAGCTGCCGATCAGCTCCGCGCGGCTGTGGGTGTCTAGATAACCGACCCAGGCCGCCGCGCCGCCTGCCGCACTCTCCGCCAGGCCGCTGTTGGCGTACAAGGTCTGCACGAAGGCGCTGTTGCTCATGCCATCGTAGCGCGCGCGGAATTCCGCCGACCAGGTAAAGCCATCGGCATATTGCGCCGCATTGAGCTGGCGCGCGGCCCACCAGGCAAAACCGGGCAAATCGCCGGGCCGGTCCAGTATCGCTTCATACAGCAGGCCCAGGGTTTGCAGCCGCGCCTGGCCCGCCTGGGTAAACGCCAGGTCGGTCTGCTGCCCGGCGAACTCGCCCTTCTCGATGCCGCGCAGGGTGTCGCTGTCGCCGTTTGCCTTGTCCACCACGTGCAGCTGGCCGTCGCGCGCCAGCACGAACTGATAGCCCGACAACATGCCGGCATACACGGCGGTATCGATGCCATCGCCGCCTTCCAGCGCATCGCTGCCGGCGCCGCCCTCCAGCCGGTCATTGCCGCTGTTGGAGAACCACGCCGTTTCCTGCGTCAGGCTACCCTGGGCCAAAGCCAGGCCGCTGGCCGTATTTTGCAGGGCGCGATGTTCGGCGCTGAGGGCAAAGCCCGTCAGCACGCTGGCGCGGCTGGCTTTCACGCCATGGGCGCCGGACAGGTCGTCCATCCAGAACTGGTAGCCGTCCGCATCCGGTGTCCGGCCCAGCACCTGCTGATACAGCCTGGTGACGAAAGCGCTGTCGCTCAACTGGTCCAGCCCCAATCCCGCCCATTCGGTGGAATGGGTAAAGGACTCGGCCACCTGCGCCGCCGTGCCGCCGCCGCGCAGATAGAAATTCAGGCCGCCGATGTCGGCCGCGCGGCTGAAAGCTGCGTGGTACAGCAGGGCGATATCGCCCAGCGTGGCCTTGTCGGCCGCCAGGAAGTCCATGACGCGCAAACCCGTGTTGATCTCGGCCAGCTGCACTGTTTCTTTTTCCAGCGGCGCAAAGATGGCGGTCTGGTGGCGCGCAGACAAGGTGCCGTCGGCTTTCATGTAAAAATCCCACAGACCGCTGTCGCTGCGGCCGCCCTGCAGGATATCGTTGCCGCTGCCGCCGATCAGCATGTCGTCACCGATGCCGCCGGCGACGAAGTCATCGTCCGCGCCGCCATCGAGCCGGTCGTTGCCGCCCGCACTGCCGACCACATCCTTGCCCGCGCCCCCGAACAGCAGATCGTCATCGGCGCCAAGGAAGATGTTCTGGCTGGCGCCATCGCCCACCACCATATTCCGGCCGTCGCCGCCGCGTATCGTGGCGGCGCCGACGATGGCGGCGAAGTCCACATTATCCAGCTGCAGCGTGGCGTTGCTGCCCAGCTGGGTGGCATCGATCACCAGGCCGATGGCCGACTTATTCGGTTCGCCGCCCGGCGCGGGCGTGCTGGAACTGCCCTCGATCACGATGGTGCGGTTGCCGCCCTGGCCCGCCGCAGCCGTGGGAACCAGGGTATTCGTCTTCAGCAGCACATTGCTCAGCAAATCGTTGAGGAAATTCGTACCCTGCCCTGTCATCTCCTGCTGCACGCTGGAACCGGCCTCGGTTTTCTGCTCGATGCGACGGATCAGGTCCAGCAAGCCCTGCTCATGGTTCAGCAGCGTATTCGGCCCCTCCGCCAGCAGACCCGTTCCCGTCGGCAGGCTCACAGTGAGGCCGGCGCGCACACCACCCGTGCTGACAGAAAGCGGAATATCGGCCATATTCGCGTTCGGCGTATTCGGGTCTTCGTTGCGGGTGGGCTGCACCAGCGGCACGGTGAGCGTGGTCGTGCCCAGGCCGGTGACAGGATCGGTGCCCTGCTGCTGCACCACCGGCACGCCATCTATCGTACCAGTCGGCTGCGGCCCGCTCGACGGCACGGTGTTCAAGGTGAAGTTGGCGGTGCTGACCGTGCCTAAGCCGCTGCTGCCGCCCGCATCCTGCACGCCGGTCAGGTCGAGCGCAAAGGCATTGGTGGCGCTGGTGGCGCTGGCGGGCGGCGTATAGGTGGCCGTCCAGGTACGCCCGCCGTCGTTGCTGGTCAAGGCGCCCAGCGTGCCGCTGGGGATCGTCAGGTCGGCACTGGTAAAGCCGGTCACCGCTTCCGAGAAGGTCACGGTCAGCACGGCGGTTTCACCCGCCGTCAGCGCGCTGTCGCTGAGTGCCAACGTGGCGGTCGGACGCACCGGCGCTGCGGTCACCAGGGTGCTGGAATCGGCCGCGCCATTGGCGTTACCATCGTTCGGCGTCAGCGTGAAGGCGGTGCCGACGGTGCTGCCAGCGGCCACCTGGTTGGCGGTAGGTGTGAAGACCAGGGCCTGCAAGGCGCTTTGCGCGGCGGCGGCGCTGGCTGCCGTCAGCACATAGTTGCCTGCCGTGCCGCTCAGACCTGTACCGCTCAGCACACCATTCGCGCCGGTATAACTGATGGCAATGCTGACCGGATCGCCATCGGCATCGCTGACGGTGACGCCGGAGAATGGCGTGGCGGTGCTGTTGTCATTCACGTTCAAGGCGGTGCTGAACGTGCCGCCCAGCTGCGGCAGATTGTTGGCCGTGACGTTGAAGGTGTGCGCGCTGGCGTTGGCCGCCACCGCATTGCCGGCCAAATCCTTCACCGAATTGCCCGCGATGCCGATGGTGTAGCTGCCCACATCGCCGCTATCCCAGCTGCCGCCTGGCGCGGTCACTGTGTAAGTGACAGTGTTGCCGCTGGCGGAGACGCCGCTCACCGTCAGCGCATTATTGCCGGGGTCTTTGACGGTGACATTGCCGGTGCCGAAGGTGCTGGTATCGATCCCCGCGCCGCCGCTGTCGGCATAGGTCACGGTGAAAGTGAAGCTGCTGCCGCCCGGTACACGCATATCCGCGCGTACCGGCGCGCCGGCCGTGGGCGCTGTGGTGTCGAGCACATACGCCTGGCTGGAGGCGCTGCCATGGTTGCCCGCCGCGTCGCTGACGCGCACTTTCAGCGTGCCGCTGCCGCTCAAGGTCTGTCCCGCCAGCGACCAGCTGGTCTGGCCAACCGTGCTGCTGGCAGTTGCCCACGTCGCGCCATTGTCCAGCGAGACTTCCACCACCTCGCCCGTCTGCACAGCGGCACCCAGGACGCCGCTCAGCGACTGGGCGGCCGTGGCCGTAATCAGGTCGGTAGCGCTGCTGCCGGTATCGGCGGAGAAGCTGGAACTGCTGTTGAGCGTTGCCGGGGCCGTGGTGTCGAGGGTATAGGCCTGGGTGGCGACGGCGCCGTCCAGATTATTCGAATCAACCGCCTTGATGATGATGGTGCCGCTGCCGCTCAAGGTGACGCCGGTCCACTGCACACTGGTGCCGCTGACCATGGAAGTGATGTCGGTCCAGGTCGCGCCATTGTCCAGCGAGCCTTTCACGACGGCGCCGCCAGGCAGCACCGCGCCCAACGTGGCGCTGATGGTCTGTGCCGCGACATTGGTGATGAAGTCGGAATTGCTGCTGCCGCTGTCGGCCGACAAGCCGAGCGCGCTGACCGCAGGCGCGGTGCTGAACAGTACATTGAAGCTATGCGCGCTGGCATTGGCGGCCACCGCATTGCCGGCCAAATCCTTGACCGAATTGCCTGCGATGCCGATGGTGTAGCTGCCGGCGTCGCCGCCATCCCAACTGCCGCCCGGCGCGGTCACGGTATAGGTGACGGTATTGCCGCTGGCGGATACTCCGCTGACGGTCAGCGCGTTGCTGCCGCTGTCCTTGACGCTGACATTGCCGGTGCCGAAGGTGCTGGCGTCGATGCCCGCGCCGCCGCTGTCGGCATAGGTTACGGTGAAGGTGAAGGAGCTGCCGGTCGGCGTCACCAGGTTGGCGCGCACCGGGGTGGTGGCCGTGGGGGCCGCTGTATCGAGCACGTAAGCCTGGCTGGAGGCGCTGCCATGGTTCCCTGCCGCGTCGCTGACGCGCACTTTCAGGGTGCCGCTGCCGCTCAGGGTCTGCCCGGCCAGGCTCCAGGTACTCTGTCCCACCGTGCTGCTGGCCGTGCTCCAGGTGGAGCCGTTGTCCAGCGAGATTTCCACCAGCTCCCCTGCCTGCACATTGGCGCTCAGCGTGCCGGACAAACTTTGCGCTGCGGTGGCGGTGATCAGGTCCGACGCGCTGCTGCCGGTATCGGCGGAAAAGGCCGTGGTGGCGGAGGTGGTGGCGGGCGCCGTGGTGTCGAATACATAGGCCTGGCTGGCGGCGGTGCCGGCGTTGCCATGCTGGTCGATAACGCGCAGCTTGAGCGTGCCGCTGCCCGCCAGCGTGACCCCGGACCAGCTCAGCGTCGTGCCGCTGACCATGGAGCTGACGTCGGTCCAGGTCGCGCCATTGTCCAGCGAAGCCTGCGCCACCTCGCCGCCTCCTAGGCCGGCGCTGAGCGTGGCACTGATCGTCTGCGCCGCGACATTGGTGATGAAATCCGAGTTGCTGCTGCCGCTGTCGGCCGAAAGCGCCAGGCTGCCGATGGTGGTGGCCGGTCCCGTATGATCGAGCGTGACGCTCAGGGCGCTGCTGGCGGTGCTGTTCAGCGCGCCGGTGGCCGAGGTCACAATGGCGTAGGCGTTGTAGCTTCCATCGCTATAGCCGCTGGTGCTGATGCCGCTGACGCTCCAGCTGCCGTTGGAGACGGTGGCCGTGGCCGTGGCGTCTGTGCCGGCGTCATAGCTGCCGTTGTGGTTCTTGTCCAGGAAGACGCGCACCGTGCTGCTGCTGTCGCCCGCGGCGCTGGTGCCGCTGAAGGACAGGCTGGTGGCGCCGGTGATATTGTCGGTGCTGCTGGAGCCGGTGTCGCTGGCCGACGCCAGATCGGGCGCGCCGGGCGTGGTCGGCGTCACGCTGACGGTGATGGTGCGGGTGGACGTGGCGCTGCCGTCCGTCACCTGCACCACAAAGCTGTCCGTGCCGGCAAAGCCTGCGGTCGGCGTGTAAGTGATCGTGCCGCCGGGCGTGATATTGGTACTGCCCGAGCTGGCCGTGGCGCTGCTGAAGCTCAACGTGCCGTGGCTGGGGGCACTGCTCTGGCTCCAGGTTTCCGTCTGGCCGCTGTCGTTGTCGCTCACATGCAGCAGCGCGCGGATGTCGGTCGCGCCCGCGTTCTGTGCCAGCGTCAGCGTGGTCGTCGCGCCGACGAAGGTGGGCGTCGTATTGGGCAGCGTGATGTTGTCCAGCACGACATTGTCCAGGCCCAGATAAATCGGGTTACCTGCTTGGTCGGTCAAGACAACTGAGCTGATGCCTTTCAGCTTGGGATCATTGAGCGCAAAGGTTTCCGCCGTCCCGACGCTACTGTTGATATTGATGACCACCGTGCCTTTGCTGGTGGTGAGCCTGAGCTGGTTGATGCTGTCGGCCCAGTCGAATATCGCAATGGACGACAGGTCGAAGGTCTTGCTGCCATCCAGCGACAGCGTGAGCGATAGCGGGCCATTCACATCGTTCGGGTCGACGGCAAAGATCTGACCAACCAATTCCGTCACATCGGTGCCGGCAAAATCCTGCTCATCCGCCACTACCACCGAGCCAGTGGAAGCAGTTACGGTCAGGATATGGCCGCTGACAGTCTGGGAAGCGACTTTCACGCCGCCCGAATCGAAGACTGTATGTGCGGTGACATTGCTGGCGAAATCATAGGTGGCGCTTAGCATTTTCTGACCCTGCCGAATAATTAAGAGCGGATATCGGGAAAATAGTAGCCAGAATAATCATTATTACCCGGGAAACAAAAAAGATTATTCTTTCCACTTTAATCATCTTTCAATATGCCGCCCATTTTCATGGACGGCATATTGAATTCAGGGACGCGAAGGATAAATACCTTCGGTGGCAATAATGAAATTCAGCGTCACCCCGGGCTGCAGGGTACTGAGCGATACCGGCACATTGACGGAGAAAGCCAAGGGCTGGCCGCCGCCGGTATTGTCATTGCTGACCGTACCGCTGCCGGCGGGCACAGTGATATTGAAAGGTTTGAGCGTGGTACTGGAAGCGGCATTGCTATAGATTTTGGCCGCCGCCGCGCCCGCCATTGCCTTGCCCAGCACCAAGCCGGTGCCCGGCACATTGTCGCTGGAGCTGGTGCCGTCGGCGGGAATGGCCACGCTGACGGTCGCGCCAGCGCCTGGCGTGAACGTGGCGGTGTGGCTATGCGCCGGCAGATTATTGACCCCGATCGAGAGTGAACCGCTGGCCGTGGCCGTGGTGGTGGCAGTGGCCGCGCCGCTGGTCTGGCCCACGCCGTTCATCGTCGTCGTACCGAGCGCGATCTTGCTGCGCAGATCGGGCAAAGCGAAGGTCGTGCGGCCATCGCCGCCGTATTTATTGCCGAGCAGGGAAAACAGGGCCTGGTAATCGCTGACCTTCAGGACCGAGCCGTCGCACAAGGCCCAGCCCTGCGGTACCCAGGGAACCGGCCATAAGATAATCTGGCCTAGAATTGGATCCATTTCGCACCTCCGATTATTCAATAGACAATAAATGTTCCGACTGAACCTTTAATGCCCATTTATAGTGCCACAGGAAATTAGAATAATCGTTGCGCAAGCACTACATTAATCGAAGCAAAGCGGATTTTTATTGAGGCAAGGTTATAATTGGAGAGAATTAAGAGCTAGAATCACGAAAATAATTAATTAAAACAAAATTAAATGAGCAATATTAAATATTGCATCCCGATTAATTTGAATGGCTTTTATTATGCTCGCTAAAACCCGGCATGCAAGGCTATACCCTCGATCGGATCGACCGGCGCGCTCCATGGCGCGGCCGCGAAAGCGCGGCGGGCATCCTCGTAGCCGGCGCGCCAGCGGTTTTCGATGCCTTGCGCGCTGAAGTCGATGTCCTTGGTATGGTCTTCGCTGTTCAGGCGCGGCGCTTTCAGCATCACGATATGCATCTGCGTGCCGCAGCCCCAGGAAGCCAGTTCGCGCACCGCCTTCTGCGCCATCACTTCACGCGGCAGCTGGGCCGCCAGTTCGCGTATCACATGGCGCAAGCGGTGCATGCGGCGCTGCTGCTCGATATTGGCAACGCGGCTGGCGTACTGCACCTCCTTATGCTTTTCCAGCACATCGAGCATGCTTTGCGGCTCGCGGCCATCGGGATTCCACAACTGCACGGAAAAGATCACGGAGTCGCGGCGCGGCTCGTCATCCAGCACCGCCTCGATCGGCGTATTGGAGTAGATGCCGCCATCCCAGTATGGCTCGCCATCGATGCGCATGGCGGGAAAAGCGGGCGGCAGCGCGCCGGAGGCGATCAGGTGGGAGACGTCCAGCGCCTCCTTCTGCGTATCGAAGTAACGCATGGCGCCACTGCGCGCGTTCACCGCGCCCACGGTCAGGCGCGGCCCGCCGTTATTCAGATAATCGAAATCGACCAAGGCTTCCAGCGTGCGGCGCAGTGGTTCGGTGCGGTAGTAGGATGCGCTTTCCACGCCGACCTTGGCGGCGGGATTCCACCAGCTGGCGGGATTCGGTTCAAAGAAGGCGGGAATGCCTTGCGTGATCGTGAGCGCGTTGGCAAACGCGCGCGGCATGCCGGGGAAAAGTTCGGCGTGCTGCTCCATCTGCTGCCAGAACTGGCGCAGGCGCGCCAGCCTTTGTTGCGGTGGATTGCCGGCAATGATGGCGCCGTTCAAAGCGCCGATGGAAGTGCCGATCACCCAATCCGGCTCGGCCCCGGCTTCCTGCATCGCCGCGTACACGCCCAGCTGATAAGCGCCCAGCGCGCCGCCGCCTTGCAATACCAGGACAACCTGCCCCGGCATGGACTTGCCTTTGCTCTCGACCGCCATCTCGTCTCCCATGCATTCCGAGCGGCGATTGTAACCAATTCTACGCAAACGCAAACGGCACGCGGCCGTAGGGCGGAAATGACAAATCAGTCCGGCATGCGCCCCGTCTTCAGCGCAAACGCCCACTCCTTACGCCCCTTGCGCGCGGCCAGCGCGCTGGCGGCATTCCAGTCGTAAGCCACCGCATACTGCTCCACCGTCCAGCCTTTTCCCTTGCGCTCAACGATCGCGTAACGCGCATGCGGCGTGCCGTTTTCCGCCTTGTGCGGGAAGGGATGCTCATCCTCATACGCCTGCAGGCCAACGCTGCCGGGATTGACGATCAGCCGGCCATCGTCCAGCTGCACGGCGCGCGGCACATGGGTATGACCGCACAGGATCAGCGAAGCCTGGGCCGTGCCGGCACGCTCGCTGACCTCGTCATATGTGGCGGCGCGCTGGCCCGCTGCCGTCACCGTCTCCATGAAGTACACCAGGTCGGAAGCTGGCGTGCCATGCACCAGCAACACATCGTCCGCCAGGCGCAGGGAAGCCGGCAGTTGGGCGATCCAGGCGCGCTGCTCGGGACGCAACTGCTGGTGGGCATACAGGTCGGAGGCGCCCATGCGCGCCGGATCGTGCTCCAGCACCTGGCGCTCATGGTTGCCAGCGATGGTGGGCAGGTTCAGCGCCATCAGGCGGTCGGCCGTTTCGCGCGGCTGCAAAGGGCCGGACAGGATATCGCCCAGATTCACCGTCACATCCACGCCGCGCCGCGCGATATCGGCCAGCACGGCATCGAGCGCCCCCAGATTGCCGTGGATATCGGAAATGGCTGCAATTCTCATCGTTCTGGCCTCGCAATTTACTTGGTCCAGGAATTATGCGCCAAACCACAAACGCCCGCACCCTGCGCCAGCGCAAACAGCCAATCCCGTCCAGCCGGAAAATAAGCAGATCATCATCCGAGGGAGGCCGCCATGAACAGCAATACCCCTATTCCTCAGCTTGACAAACCCCACCCCGCCACCGAAGCTGAGAAAACCGAGGCCCGCCTCACGCGGCTGGAAACCACCATGGAACAGCTCGTCAAAGTCATCGACCAAATGCAACTGGATATGCGCGAAGGCTTCCGCAATGGGAACGCCAGGCTGGATGCTGCAGTAACTGATTTGAGAGCTGAACTGCACAGCTCAATTGACGGCCTGAGAACCGAGCTGCACAGCTCGATTGACAGCTTGAGGACCGAGTTGCACAGTTCGATTAACGGCTTGAGGTCCGAGCTGCACAATGCAATCGCCGAAATGCGTGCGGAACACCGCAGCGAAATGCAGGAAATGCGCCGGGAAATGGCCACCCATATGCGCTGGCTGCTGGGCATTATCTTTACCAGCTTTATGTCGCTGCTGGCCATGGTGGCGCGGATCAACAATCTTCTGTAAGCGCAAATGAAAAAGGCCAATCCGAAGATTGGCCTCTCTCATTGAATCTAATGGTCGGGGCGAGAAGATTCGAACTTCCGACCCCCTGCACCCCATGCAGGTACGCTACCAGGCTGCGCTACGCCCCGACGAGCTGCGAATTATAACAGAGAGATTTGAATTTTTGTCATACTTGCTGCACACTTATTGAATTGCCTGTTTTTTGCGCATTTCATGTCCCTTTCCCCCGTATTGCTGGCGCGCGCCGCCGAACTGATTCAACAAGCCGATGGCCTGATCGTGGCCGCCGGCGCCGGCATGGGCGTCGATTCCGGCCTACCCGATTTCCGCAGCAACGACGGCTTCTGGCAAGCCTATCCCGCGCTGGGACGGGCGCGCCTGGACTTCGCCAGCGCCGCCTCGCCCCGCACTTTCGAACAGGATCCAGCGCTGGCCTGGGGCTTTTACGGCCACCGCCTGGCGCTGTATCGCAGCACCGTGCCACACGCAGGCTTTGGCCTGCTGCGCGTCTGGGCCGAACGCATGCCACAGGGCTGTGCGGTCTTCACCAGCAATGTCGACGGGCAGTTTCAGAAAGCCGGCTTCGATGCGCAGCGCATCTACGAATGCCACGGTTCCATCCACCATCTGCAATGCCTGGATTCCTGCAGCCAGGCGATCTGGGAAGCCGACGCCTTCGCGCCGCAGGTGGATGCGGATACCTGCCGCCTGCTCAACGCGGCACCGGTCTGTCCGCATTGCGGCGGACTGGCGCGGCCGAATATCCTGATGTTCAGCGACTGGAACTGGATCGAACGCCGCAGCGCGGCGCAGGCGGGACGCCTGCAATCCTGGCTGGCGCGGGTGCGGCAGCCGCTGGTAATCGAACTGGGCGCCGGAACGGCCGTGCCTTCGGTGCGCCATTTCAGCCAGCATGTGCTGCATAACCATGGCGGACGCCTGATCCGCATCAATCCGCGCGAGCCGGAGGTGGCAGACCGGCGCGACGTGGGACTGGCGGCCGGCGCCCTCGAAGGCCTGCTGGCCATCGGGGACGCGCTGTCCGCGGCGGAATAAACGATTTAAACGATTTTCACCGTCAGGCTGCTCAGGCCGTCGATGCTGCCCACCAGGGTCTGGCCCGGCTTGACGGCGCCCACGCCTTCCGGCGTGCCGCTGAAAATCAGGTCGCCCGGCTCCAGCCGGAACAGGGTCGAGAGATTGGCGATGGTTTCGCTGACGGACCAGATCAGGTGGCTGATATGGCTGGACTGCTTACGCGCGCCGTCCACATCCAGCGTGATGGCGGCTTGGCCGATATCGCCCGCGTCTTCCGCGCGATGCAGGAGACCGATGGGGGCGGAAAAATCGAAGGCCTTGCCGATTTCCCATGGACGTCCGCTGTCGCGCATCTTGAACTGCAGGTCGCGCCGCGTCATATCGAAGCCCACGGCGTAGCCGAAGATATGCGCAGCCGCGTCGGCCACGGCGATATCGCTGCCGCCCTTGCCGATCGCCACCACCAGCTCGCATTCGTAATGATAATTCGCGGTCTGCGGCGGATACGGCAGTTCAGCCGTGGCACCGGCGGCCACCGGCACGATGGCGCGCGCGTCGTTGGGTTTGCAGAAGAAGAATGGCGGCTCGCGTTCCGGATCGGAACCCATTTCACGGGCATGGCCGGCGTAGTTGCGGCCCACGCAGTAGACACGGCGCACCGGGAACAGCGCCGCGCTGCCCGCCACCGGCAGGCCGACGGCCTGCTGCGGCGGGAAAACGAAGTTACTCATCACCACTCCTATTAGAGGCCGTTTCAAAATGGCCTCTTAAACCAAAACAGCCAGTTTAACTGAATAGCAGCGCCCTCAGGGCAACCTTGAAGGACTCGCTCAGCGCATCCCGGTCCAGGTCCGGATTATGCAGCAGACGCAGGGGCAAGCCCTGGTACATGGCGATCACGATTTCCATGCGGCCGTCGATCGTGGCGTCATCGGTGCTCAGGCCTCGCGCCTCACGGCAGCGCCTGAGCAAGCCGCCGAACTGCTCGCGTGAGACGCGGTCGCCTTCCTGCACCCGCAGCGCGATCTTCTCGTTGCGCGAGGCCTCGGCACTGATTTCCAGATACAGCTTCCAGTTGGCCGGATCCAGGCTTTCGTCCACATGCTCGCGCGTGGTCTCCAGCATCTCCTGCAAGGGATCCTCGGCCTGGCCCAGTTCCCCCAGCAGTTCCCCTACCCGCTCGGTATCGAGCTCGATAAAGGCACTGATGATTTCATCCTTGCCCGAGAAGTAGTTGTAGATATGGCCGGCGCTCATCCCGGCCACCTTGGAAATCTCGGCCATGCTGGCGGCGTGGAAGCCGCGGCGCGCAAAACACTGCGCCGCCGCTTCCAGCACCTGCTCGCGGCGCTGCTGCGCGCGCGCCGGGTTGTAATGTCGTTTTTCTGTGCTGCTCATGGCGTCATCTGGCGATTAAATAAGCTTGAAGGCATCATTTTATCCTTGCCAGCCGCCACCCAGCACCTTATACAGGGTGACTTGATTAGAGGCTTTTGCCAAACGCGCGTTAATCAAGCCTTGCTGGGCCGAATACAGGGCGCGCTGCGACACCAGGGCGTTCAAATAGGAGTCCGAGCCTTTGCGGTAGCGCGCCTCGTGGATGCGGTAGCTCTTTTCCGAGGCCTGGGCCAGCGCCGTCTGCGATGTCAGCCGCTCGTCCAGCGTGCCGCGCTGGGCCAGGGCGTCCGCCACTTCGCGGAACGCCGACTGGATCGACTTCTCGTAGCGCGCCACGGCGATGTCGCGGTCGGCCTTGGCGATGTCGAGGCGGGCGCGGTTGGCGCCGCCGTCGAAGATCGGCAGGTTCAGCTGGGGCATGAAGCTCCAGGTGCCGGAACCGGCCTTGAACAGGCCGGACAAGGCGCTGCTCGCGCTGCCCGCCGACGCCGTCAGCGAGATGCTGGGGAAGAAGGCGGCACGCGCCACGCCGATATTGGCGCTGGCCGCCTGCAGGCTGCGTTCCGCCTCCAGCACGTCGGGACGGCGCTGCAGCACGTCCGACGGCAGGCCTTCCGGCAGCTCCGCCAGGCGCGTCACCGCGTCCAGCGCGCCGGACGGCTGCAAGTCCGCCGGCAAGGGGGAACCGACCAGCAGGGCAAGCGCGTTTTCGCCTGCCGCTACCTGGGCGGTGTACAGGGCCATATCGTTGCGGGCCGCTTCCACGCTGGTCTGGGCTTCATACATGTCCAGACCGGAGGTGGCGCCCGCCTCGAAACGGCGTTTGCTCAGTTCATAGCTGATCTGCTGGTTCTTCAGCGTGTCCTGCGCCAGGCGCAGGTGTTCGCGGTCGGCCGCCAGCGTGAGCCAGGCATTGGCCACTTCCGACACCAGCGTGATCTGCTGGGCGCGGCGCGCTTCCACCGTGCCCAGATACTGCTGCTGGGCGCTTTCCGACAGATTGCGCAGCTTGCCGAAGAAGTCCAGCTCATAGGCTGCCAAGGCCAGACCGCCGCTGTACTGGCGCTGGATCTCGCCTTCGCCGCCCGGCGTCATATTGTTGGCGGTACGGGTGGCGTTCTGGCCGCCGGCCACCGAGACTTTCGGCAGCAGGGCCGAACGTTCGATGCCGTACTGGGCGCGCGCCTTCTCGATGTTCAGGGTCGAAACGCGCAGGTCGCGGTTGTTCTTCAGCGCCAGCTCAATCACCTGGCGCAGCTTGTCGTCGGCGAAGAACTCGCGCCACTCGATATTGGCGGCGGCGCGGCTTTCGCTGCTGGCGGCCGGCTTGTAGGCATCGCCTTGCGGCCAGGCCTGGGCCACCGGAGCTTCCGGGCGCTGGTACACCGGCGCCAGGCTGCAGCCGCTCAGCAGCGCCAACGCGGCCAGGGTCATCATCGTCTTTTTCATCATCATTCAGCTTCCAAAACAGGGGCTGGCGCGGCCTTGCTGCGCGAGGCAAACATGCTGCGCACCAGCACGAAGAACACCGGCACAAAGAAGATGCCGAGGAAGGTGGCCGTCAGCATCCCGCCCAGCACGCCCACACCGATCGCGTTCTGGCTGCCGGAACCGGCGCCGTTGGCCAGGGCCAGCGGCAGCACGCCGAGGCCGAAGGCGATGGAGGTCATCAGGATCGGACGCAGACGCATGCGCACAGCCTGCAACGTCGCTTCGCGCAGCTCGACACCCTTCTCTTGCAGTTCCTTGGCGAATTCCACGATCAGGATCGCGTTCTTGGCCGACAGACCGACCACGGTCAGCAGGCCGACCTGGAAGTAGACGTCGTTCGACATATGCATGCCCCAGGTGGCCAGCACCGTGCCGATCACGCCCAGCGGCACCACCAGCATCACGGAGAACGGCACCGACCAGCTTTCATACAGCGCGGCCAGGCACAGGAACACGATCAGCAGCGACAGCGCATACAGGGTGGTGGTCTGCGAACCGGAGTCGCGCTCTTCCAGCGACAGGCCGCTCCATTCCAGGCCGATGCCGGCCGGCAGCTGGGCTGCCATCTTCTCGATTTCGGCCATGGCCACCCCCGAGCTCACGCCCGGCGCCGGCATGCCCAGGATCTGCATCGAGGACACGCCGTTATAGCGTTCCAGGCGCGGCGAAGCATGGATCCACTCGCCGCTGGTGAAGGCGGAGAACGGCACCATCTCGCCACGCACATTGCGCACGAACCATTTGTCCATGTCTTCCGGACGCATGCGCGAGTCGGCCTGGCCCTGCATGAACACCTTCTTCACGCGGCCGCGGTCGACGAAGTCGTTGACGTAGGAGCTGCCCCAGCCCGTGCTCAGCACATCGTTCACCTCGGCGATGGACAGGCCCAGGGCCGTGGCCTTCTGCTGGTCGACGGTGATCTTGTACTGCGGCGTATCTTCCTGGCCGTTGGGGCGCACCGCCATCAGCTTCGGATTCTGCGCGGCCATGCCGAGCAGCTGGTTACGCGCTTCCATCAGTTTGGCGGCGCCGAGGCCGGCGCGGTCCTGCAGCTGCAGGTCGAAACCGCTGGCATTGCCCAGTTCCAGCACGGCTGGCGGGGCGAAGGCGAAGACCATGGCATCGCGGATCTGCGACAGCGAGGCCATGGCGCGGCCGGCCACCTGGTCGACGCGCAGGTCGGCGCCCTTGCGCTCTTCCCAATCCTTCAGCTTGACGAAGGCGATACCGGTGTTCTGGCCATTGCCGCCGAAGCTGAAGCCCGCCACGGTGAAGATGGAGGACACGGCCTTTTTCTCGTCTTCCATGAAGTGGTGCTCGACCTGCTCGATCACGTTCAGCGTACGCTGCTGGGTGGCGCCGGTCGGCAACTGGATCTGGGCGAACAGCACGCCCTGGTCTTCGTCCGGCAGGAAGGAGGTCGGCAGGCGCATGAAGACCACACCCAGCACCAGCACCAGCGCCGCATACATGGCCATGGAACGGCCGCTGCGCTTGATCATGGAACCGACCCAGCCCTGGTAGCCGATGCTGCTGCGTTCAAAGGTGCGGTTGAACCAGCCGAAGAAGCCGGTGGTCGCCATATGGTGGCCTTTTTCCACCGGTTTCAGGAAGGTCGAGCACAGCGCCGGGGTGAACACCATGGCCACGATCACCGACAGCACCATGGAGGACACGATGGTGATCGAGAACTGGCGGTAAATCACGCCGGTGGAGCCGCCGAAGAAGGCCATCGGCACGAACACGGCGGACAGCACCAGGGCAATGCCCACCAGCGCGCCGGTGATCTGGCCCATGGATTTGCGCGTCGCTTCCTTGGGCGGCAAGCCCTCTTCCGTCATCACGCGCTCGACGTTTTCCACCACCACGATGGCGTCGTCCACCAGCAGGCCGATGGCCAGCACCATGGCGAACATGGTCAGGGTGTTGATCGAGTAGCCCAGCGCGGACAGCACGCCGAAAGTACCCAGCAGCACGACCGGCACGGCCATGGTCGGGATCAGGGTGGCGCGGAAGTTCTGCAGGAACAGGTACATCACCAGGAAGACCAGGATCACCGCTTCAACCAGGGTTTTCACCACTTCCTGGATCGAGATCTTGACGAAAGGCGTGGTGTCGAACGCCACCACGGCCTTCATGCCTTTCGGGAACTGGGGGCTCATCTGGTCGACGCGTTCCTGCACCAGTTTGGCCGTCTGCAGCGCATTGGCGCCGGTGGCCAGCTTGATGGCGATACCGGCGGCCGGCTTGCCGTTGAAGCGCGCCACGAAGTTGTAGTTCTCGGCGCCCAGCGCCATGGTGGCCACGTCGCTCAGGTGCACGGTGGCGCCGCTGGCGGCGGTCTTCAGCAGGATGGCGCCGAACTGCTCGGGCGTCTGCAGGCGGCTTTGCGCCGTCACGGTGGCGTTCAGCTGCTGGCCCGGCACGGAGGGCGCGCCGCCCAGCTCACCGGCCGACACTTCGGTATTCTGCGCGCGGATGGCGTTGGCCACGTCGGCCGGGGTCAGCTGGTAGCTGTGCAACTTGGCCGGGTCGAGCCAGATGCGCATCGCGTACTGGGAGCCGAACTGGATCACCTCGCCCACGCCCTGCACGCGGGCCAGCGAGTCGACCACGCTGGCGGCCACATAGTCGCTCAGGTCGTCCTGGTTCATCTTACCGTCTTCGGAGACGAAGCCCAGCACCACCAGGAAGTTGTCGGTGGCTTTCGACACCACCAGACCCTGCTGGGTGACAGCGGCCGGCAACAGCGGCGTCGCCAGCTGCAGCTTGTTCTGCACCTGCACCTGGGCGATATCCGGATTGGTGCCGTTGCGGAAGGTCAGCTTGATGCTGATGCCGCCGGTCGAGTCGCTGGTCGAGGACATATAGCGCAGACCGTCGATGCCCTTCATCTTCTGTTCGATGACCTGGGTCACGGCGTCTTCCACCGTCTTAGCCGAGGCGCCTGGATAGGAGCCGGCAATGCTGATCGACGGCGGCGCGATGTCCGGATACTGCGACACCGGCAGGCCGAGGATGGCCATCACCCCGCCCAGCATGATTACGATTGCGATCACCCACGCAAAGATGGGGCGATCAATAAAGAAACGAGCCATTTATTCTTCTCCGGGATTAGTGCGCTGCCTTGGCAGGTTCCGCTGCCGCCGTTGCCGCCGCTTTCTTGGCGATGGTGGCCGGCGCGCCAGGCTGCACTTTCTGCACGCCTTCGACGATCACGCGGTCGCCCGCGGCCAGGCCGGTTTTCACCAGCCATTTGTCGCCGAAGGTGCCGCCGGTGGTCAGGGTGCGCTGTTCGACCTTGCCTTCCTTGTTCAGCACCAGGGCCGTGGCTTCGCCACGCTGGTTGCGGGTGATGCCTTGCATCGGCACGGCGATGGCTTTTTCGTCGACGCCGTTTTCCAGCACGGCGCGCACGAACATGCCAGGCAGCAGATCGTGTTTCGGGTTGGGGAACAGGGCGCGCAGGGTCACGTTGCCGGTGCCTGGATCGACGCTCACTTCCGAGAACTGCAGCTTGCCCGCTTCGACGTACTTACTGCCGTCGGCCAGCACCAGGGTCACGCGCGGCTGGCTGCCTTCTTTCTTCAGATTGCCGCTTTCCATCTGTTTTTTCAGACGCAGCAGCTCTTCGCTGGACTGGGTCACGTCGACATAGATCGGGTCGAGCTGCTGCACCGTGGTCAGCGCATTGGCCTGGCCAGCCGTCACCAGGGCGCCCGGCGTCACGCTGGAACGGGCGATGCGGCCGCCGATCGGGGCCGCCACCGTGGTGTAGCTCAAATTGATGCGCGCCGTTTCCAGCGCGGCCGTTGCGGCTTCCACTTCGGCCTTGGCCTGCTCGTGCAGGGCCACGGCATCGTCATAGTCCTGGCGGCTGACGCCTTCGATCGCCAGCAGTTCCTTGTAGCGCGCCGCTTTCGGGCCGCTGGTCATCAGATTGGCCTTGGCCTTGGCCAGGCTGGCCTTGGCGGAATTGAAGCTGGCCTGGAACGGGGCCGCGTCGATCTGGTACAGGGCGGCGCCGGCCTTGACGTCGGTGCCTTCGGTGAACAGGCGCTTTTGCACCAGGCCGCCGACCTGCGGACGCACTTCAGCCACCTGGAAGGCGGCGGTGCGGCCCGGCAGCTCGGTGGTGATGTTCAGGGCGGCCGGCGCCACGGTGTACACGCCCACTTCCGGCGGCGGCATCTGGGCGGCGGCATCGGCGCCGCCCTCGGCACCGGACTTGCCGCAACCGGCGGCCAGCGCCGCTACCGCGAGGACAATCGCACTGCCCGCCACCCGTGGGAATGGAGTCGAAAAGAGAGTCGTCATATCTTGCCTTTTATTAACAAATCATTCGGATAGACGATAGAATGAACGATCATTCTAAGTGTGTCAAGCGATTCTTTTTTGGTGAAATCGCTAAACTTAGACGAAAAACATCGGCAGATCGAATCGGAAACGGCTATTTTGCGATCTCGGCTAGACTTTGCTGGTACGTATTGAAAAGGCTGCCGATCATGGAAAATCAGAACAGCGATACCTTCCACCGCCTCTCCTCCGGCGTGCCGGGCCTGGATACCGTGCTGTCCGGCGGCTTGACGCGCGACCGCCTGTATCTGGTCGAGGGCGAGCCGGGCACGGGCAAGACCACGCTGGCCCTGCAATTTCTCAACGAGGGGGTGCGCCAGGGCGAACGGGCGCTCTACATCACCCTGGCGGAAACAGCGATCGAGCTGCGCGCCGTGGCCGCCTCGCATGGCTGGGATATGGCGGACGTCGCCATCGAGGAAATCCTGCCGGATGAAAATTCCCTGGCGCCCGACCAGCAGTACACCATCTTCCACCCTTCCGAAATAGAACTGGGCCTGACCAGCCAGCGCATCGTGGCCGCCGTGGAACGCACGCAACCTGTGCGCGTGGTGCTCGACTCCCTGTCCGAGCTGCAGCTGCTGGCCGAAAGCGCGCTGCGCTACCGGCGCCATGTCCTGGCCCTGAAGCAGTACCTGTCCAGCCGCTGCTGCACCACCATCTTCCTCGACGACCGCACCGCGCTCAACACCGACCTCCAGGTGCGCAGCGTGGCGCATGGCGTGATCACGCTCGACGTCACGCACCAGGCCTACGGTGGCGAACGGCGCCGCCTGCGCGTGGTCA
The DNA here is from genome assembly GCF_001191005.1 of Massilia sp. NR 4-1. Lineage (NCBI taxonomy): Bacteria > Pseudomonadati > Pseudomonadota > Betaproteobacteria > Burkholderiales > Oxalobacteraceae > Massilia > Massilia sp. NR 4-1. The sequence goes on along the minus strand of NZ_CP012201.1, from coordinate 6,262,345 downwards.
AATACCGCGGCATCGCCTTCGCCAGCGGCGCGCACGACTACCGCATCGCGACCGGCGGCCTGCGCGTCTATCCGCGCCTGGTGGCGGCCGAAAGCCGCGTCTCCAACACCCGGCGGCAGCTCTCCAGCGGCCTGCGCGAACTGGACCAGCTGCTTGGCGGCGGCCTGGAAGAAGGCATGAGCACCCTCATCACCGGCCCGGCCGGCAGCGGCAAATCGACGCTGGCCTCGCAGTTCGTGGCCGCCGCCGCCGCGCGCGGCGAAGCCTGCGCCATGTTCCTGTTCGAAGAGTCGCGCAACAATCTGCTGCGCCGCAGCGATGCCCTCGGCATGAACCTGAGCGCCCTGGCCCACAGCGGCCAACTGACCGTGCAGCAGATCGATCCGGCCGAACTCTCGCCGGGCCAGTTCACCCAGGCCGTGGTCGACGCAGCCGGCAGCGGCGCGCGCATCATCGTCATCGACAGCTTGAACGGCTATATGAATGCGGTGCCGGACGAGCGCTTCATGGCGACCTATCTGCACGAGCTGCTCACGTATCTGGGCCAGCACGGCGTGGTCACCATCGTGGTGGCGGTGCAGCTTGGCATGCTGGGCCAGCCGACCAGCAACGGCGTGGATGCCAGCTATATCGCCGACAATGTGATCATGCTGCGCTACTTCGAAACCCTGGGCACGCTGAAGCAGGCCATCTCGGTGGCCAAGAAACGCGGCAGCAGCCACGAACGCACCATCCGCGCCTTCGCGGTGGACGGCAAGGGCGTGCAAGTGGGCCAGGTGCTGCAGCATTTCCACGGCATTCTGACCGGCGTGCCGCGCATTCTGCCCTTGGCCTCGCTCAACCCGGCCAAAGCATCGGACGAGTGACGCCATGGAAAGACGCATCCTGATTTTCGCGCCGGGCGGCCGCGATGGCGAACTGACCGAGCAGGTACTGACGGCGGCGCAGATTCCCTGCCATGTCTGCCCCTCGGCGGACGATCTGGCAGCCGCCCTGCAAGCCGGGGCCGGCGGCGTGCTGGCGGTGGAGGAAGCGCTGGGCGCGGTTGCTTTCGGCGTACTGGAAGATTTCGTCAACCGCCAGCCGCCCTGGTCCGACCTGCCCATCCTGCTGCTGACGCGGCGCGGCGTCGACAGCCCGCCCACCCGCCAGGCCGTGCTGCGGCTGGGCAACCTGACCCTGCTGGAGCGCCCGGTGCTGAGACTGACCCTGGTCACCGTGCTGCAAGCCCTGCTGCGCGCGCGCCGCAAGCAGTATCAGGTGCGCGAAGCCGAGCAGCGCAAGGATGAATTCCTGGCCAGCCTGGGCCACGAACTGCGCAATCCGCTGGCCCCCATCCGCACCTCGGCCGCCCTGCTGCGGCACCTGGCTCCCACTGCGCCGCAACTGCAGCACATCGGCGCGGTGATCGAACGCCAGACCGGCCACCTGACGCGGCTGGTGGACGACTTGCTGGACGTGGCGCGCATCACCAGCGGCAAGGTGGAGCTGCAGTATGCGCAGCTGTCGCTGGCCAGCGTGATCGCCCATGTGGACGAACTGTGCGCGGAGGCGGCGGCAAACCGGCATATCGCCCTCGCCATCACCCTGCCGCCGCAGCCGGTGCTGCTGTATGCCGATGGCGCGCGCCTGGTGCAGCTGCTGTCGAATGTGCTGTCGAACGCGATCAAGTTCACGCCGGAAGGCGGCCATATCGCCCTGCAAGCCATGGTGGAGGGCGAGATCCTGCAGGTCACGGTGAGCGACGACGGCATCGGCATGGAGGAGGCAGCGCTGGAACGCATCTTCAATATGTTCGAGCAGAACAAGCCGGGCGGCGGCCAGTTGAAGGCGGGGCTGGGCATCGGCCTAAGCCTGGCGCGCCAGTTCGCGCTGCTGCATGGCGGCAGCATCGCCGCCAGCAGTTCCGGCCTGGGCCTGGGCAGCGAGTTCACCATCCGCCTGCCGGTGGTGCTGCCGGCGCAAGCCGACGGCCCGGGGCTGGCGGCAACTCCCACCGCACCGGCGCCAGTGCAGGAAGCCGGCGACGGCCGCCGCAAGCGCGTGCTGGTGGTGGACGATAACCATGACGCGGCCGACTCGCTGAGCGCCATGTTCGCCACGCTCGATTGCGAGGTCGGCACCGCCTATGACGGCTACGCCGCGCTGGCCGCCGTGGAGCACGACCCGCCCGATCTGGTGGTGATGGATCTGTCCATGCCCGGCATGGACGGCTACGAAGCGGCACGCCTGATCCGCCAGCATCCGGCGGCCCACGATGCGGTGCTGGTGGCGCTGAGCGGCTGGGGCCAGGACGATGCGCGCCGCCGCACCGACAGCGCCGGCTTCGACTACCACCTGGTCAAGCCGGTGGCCTTCGACACCATCCTGCAGCTGGCCCAGGCCGAGGGCGCGCCGCACCGGCACTAGCCGTTCAGCGCCTGCGCCCTACTTCCAGTCGCCGCGCAACGCCAGCACCTGGCTGCGCAACAGCTCCGGCGTGACCTCATGCGGCGCCAGCGGCCGGCCCACAGCCAGCGCCAGGCGCGAGCGCCAGCCCTTACGGAAGGCGCGCTCCAGGGCATTGTCCTGGTGGCGGCTCAGCAAATGCCCCCACAGGCCGCGCAGGGCCATGGGAATCACCGGCACCTTGCTGCGCTCGATGATCTTGGCGACGCCGCCCTTGAATTCATTGACGTCACCGGTCACGGTCAGCTTCCCTTCCGGGAAAATGCAGACCAGGTCGCCCTCGTGCAGCGCTTGCGCGATATCGACGTAAGCCTTCTCCATCAGCCACGGGTCTTCCTTGGCCGGGGCAATGGGAATGGCGCGCGCGGTGCGGAAGATCCAGCCCAGCAAGGGCAGCTTGAAGATGCGGTGGTCCATCACAAAGCGGATCGGGCGCGGACTGGCGGCGCCGATCACGATGGCGTCCACATAGCTCACGTGGTTACACACCAGCACCGCCGCGCCCTCGTCGGGTATGCGCTCGGCGTCGATGGTCTTCACCTTGTGCACGGTGTGGATCAGCAGCCAGGCCAGGAAGCGCATCAGGAATTCCGGCACCAGCGAGAAGATATAGATCGCCACCAGCGCATTCAGGATGGCCGTGGCGAGGAAGAGCTCGGGAATCGTCAGCCCGTGCTGCAGCAGCAGCATGGCCACGCCGGCCGCCACCACCATGAACACGGCGTTCAGGATATTCATGCCGGCGATGGTGCGCGACAGGTGCTCGGGGTCGCAGCGCAGCTGGATCAGGGCGAACAGCGGCACGATGAAGAAGCCGCCGAATACGCCGATCATCACCACATCGAAGACGATGCGCCAGGCGCCCTGCTGCGCCAGCATGCCGAAAGCGTCGACGGCGGCCGTGTTCACATAGCCCTGGGTGGCGAAATACAGGTCGATGCCGAACAGCGTCAGGCCGAAGGAACCGAACGGCACCAGGCCGATTTCCACCTTGCGCCCCGACAGCCGTTCGCACAGCAGGGAACCGGCGCCGATGCCGAGCGAAAAGGCGGTGAGCAGCATGACGAAGACGCTATGGTCGCCATGCAGGTAATCCTTGGCGAAGACCGGGAACTGGGCCAGCACCATGGCGCCATAGAACCAGAACCAGGAGTTGCCCAGCATGGAGAGGAAGACGCTGCGGTTCTTGCGCGCGAACGCCAGGTTGCGGAAAGTTTCGCGCACCGGATTCCAGTCCACTTTCAACTGCGGCGCCGGGGCCGGCGTATGCGGAATGCGGTAGGCGCTGAGCAGGCCAAGCACGGCGAACAGCATGGTGGCGCCGGCCACCAGCATCAGCCCACCCGGTTGCTGCATCACCAGCACATCGCCGAACACCTGGCCCAGCAGGATGCCGACGAAGGTGCCCATCTCCACCATGCCGTTGCCGCCGGTGAGTTCCTCCGGTTTCAGCTGCTGCGGCATATAGGCGTATTTGACGGGGCCGAACAGGGTCGAGTGGGTGCCCATGCCGACGATCGCCGCAATCAGCAGCCAGAGCGAATGCGTCAGCCAGCCGACGGCGGCCAGCGCCATGATGCCGATCTCCAGCCACTTGATGAAGCGCGCCATCGAGGACTTTTCAAACTTCTCCGCCAACTGGCCCGAGGTGGCCGAAAACAGCACATAGGGCAGGATGAACAGGCCGGGAATCAGGTTGGTGACCGTGGACGGCGACAGGTCGGTCCAGCTGGCGGCATCGTACGTCATGATGACGATCAGCGCGGTCTTGAACAGATTGTCGTTGAAGGCGCCAAGGAACTGGGTCCAGAAAAACGGCGCGAAACGGCGCTGTCCGAGCAGGGCAAACTGGCTGGAGTGGCTCATAGCGGGTGGGCGGAAATGAAAATAGCTGCAACATACAGGACAAGCCTGGCGGCGGCAACCCTGCCGCTGGCGCGCGCGGACTATGGTCAAACAATTAAAACATTGCCCTTGCGCAATATTTGACTAATGGTATAGAATGCGATCCCCTGCAAAAGGGGAGCGGAAGCATAGTTACGCCACCGCTAACAATTTTAGGAACACAAGATGAAAACCAAGTTTATCGCCGCCCTGATCGGCGCAGCAGTCGCTTTCCCATTCGCCGCCCAAGCTGAAGGCATCTACGCCGGCGCCAACATCGGCCGTGCCGAGCAAAAACTGAACGCTGACGGCGTTTCCCTGAAAGACCACAGCACCGGCTACAAACTGTACGCTGGCTACGAATTCAACAACACCTTCGGTATCGAAGGCGGCTTCACCGACCTGCGCAAAGCAGAAAAAACCGTCGGCCCAGTCAGCGCTGGCGTGAAAACCCGCAACTTCTACGTTGCCGGCACCGCGACCCTGCCACTGAACGAACAATTCAACGTGTTCGCCAAAGCCGGTGTTGCACGCAACCGCGTGACCGCTGAAATCACCGAAGGCCGCTACTCCGATTCCGAGCGCGCTAACCGCACCTCCCCACTGCTGGGCATCGGCGCTTCCTACAAGTTCGACAAGAACGTGTCGCTGGTTGCCGAGTTCGAACACTACGGCAAAGTGGCTAAAGGCGAAGGCGCAAACCTGAAAGCCAACCTGCTGTCCTTCGGCGTGCGCTACAAGTTCTAAGTCCCTTCCGGATTGGAATGCACGAAAAGCCCGCCTGCCATGGCGGGCTTTTTCATTTCCGCCACCGTGGCGCGCCGCCCGGGCGGACATAGTAAAGTGGCACTTTAACAACCACAGGGAGAGCGTGATGGCCATCCTGAGCCGGCTGTGCGCCGCTGCCTCCATGGCGGGTCTGACCTTATCCGCCAGCGGCGCCGAACCATTCAGCTACAAAGGCATGTGCGAGGCGTCCGCCGCCGCCGCCATCGATGCCAAGCACTTCGTCGTGGCCAGCGACGAATCGAATACCCTGCTGGTGTATGAACGCGAAAACCCGCAGCCGGTCGCCAGCCTGCCGCTGGCCGGTTTCCTCGGCGCCGACAAATCCGATCTGGAGGGTGCCGCCGCCCTGGGTCAACGCATTTACTGGATTTCCTCGCACAGCCTGAACAAGAGCGGGGAACGCAAGCCAGGCCGCTACCGCTTCTTCGCCATCGACGCGCAAAACCTGCCGCTGAAAACCGTGGGCAAGCCCTATGTACGCCTGCTCGACGACCTGCTCAAGACAGCGCTGGCGCAAAAATACCGGCTCGACGCGGCCGCCGCCCGCAAGCCGGAGGAGAAGGACGGCCTGAATATCGAGGGTCTGGCGGCGGCGCGCGAACGCGGCCTGCTGATCGGCTTTCGCAATCCGCTGGTGCATGGCCGCGCCCTGATCGTCCCCCTGCTCAATCCCGAAGCCCTGGTGGCAGATCCCGCCCACGCCCAGGCCAGTTTTGGCGAAGCCATCGAGCTGGAATTGAATGGATTGGGCATCCGCAGCATTGACCGCATCGAGGACGGCTATCTGATCGTGGCCGGTCCCACCGGCGACAATGGCGATTTTGCCCTCTACCGCTGGTCCGGCAACGCGGCCGAGCAGCCGCGCAAGCTGGTCGATCCCGGCCTGGCGGGACTGAATCCGGAAGCGCTGGTGCCGATTCCCGGCAAGAAGAATAAATACGTGCTGCTCAGCGACGACGGCGGGCGCTGCAAAAAGAGCGATATGTCCTTCCGCAGCCTGACCATCAAGCTGCCTTAGCCTGCCTCACTCCAGCGCGGAGATGCCATGCAGGGTGGGCGCCGCCGCCAGCGGCTGGGCGGCGCACAAGGCGATGGCGAGCTGGCCGTGGGGCAGGAAATAGCAGTGCCCCCCCTGGGACGGCTGGCCAAGCTTGTATTCAGCCTCGCGCTGGCTCCACAGGGCAAAGAAGGCGGCACTGCGGCGCGCTTCGGGCAAGGCCAGGAGCGCGGCGCTTTCCTGTGAGCTGAAAGCCTGCCGCGCCAGGGCTATGAGGTCGCGCGTGGGGTCGATGCGTTCGATATCCAGGCCTAAAGGCGTATCGCGGCTGATAGCGCAAGCAATCCAGGAGCCGCTATGGGACAGGCTGAAATACGGGGCCACACCGCCGCCGGCCCGTTGCAGCAAGGGCGCCTGGCCGACGCGCTCTTCCACCGTGAAAGCATCCGGTGGCAGGCCAAGCAAAGCGCTCGCGGCCTGGCGCAGCAGCATGCGGCCCAGCAGGAACTGGCGCTGCCGCTCCGCGCGGATGAAGCGCTGGTAGCGCTGCCGCTCGCTGGCGCCGAGACGGGCCAGCCAGGGAGCGGGGGCGGCGGCGGCCAGTCCGGCCGCGTCCAGCAGCCAGACGGCCGCCTGGGCGGCGGCAGCCATGCGGATTACTTGGCTTCGATGCGGACGAATTCGCCCTTCAGCGCCACGCCGCTCATGATCGCGCCGTCGTGGCACTCATACTCGGTGGCGCTGGACCACGGCTGGTTGTTGTAGTTGCTGACGATATTGACCACCGCATTGGCGCCCAGGGCGTTGGCACGCTTCTGCAGCTGCAGCATGGCCGACAGGAAGGCCCAGTTGCAGGCGCGTTCAGGCGTCTTGCCCACGCTATTGGTCTTCTGGCTGGTCTTGTCGGTGCTCAGGGTTTCCAGCACTTTCGGGTGCGGCTGGTCGCCGAAGTAGAACTTGACGGAGTCGCCCAGGCGGCCCTGCGCATCGTTGTCGGCCATGGCGGCGGCAATCGGGAAGGTCAGCTTGGTGTCGCGCGCTTGCGCCGGCAGCATGGCGGCGGCCGACAGGGCCAGAACAGCGGTCATCGAAATCAGTTTTTTCATGTTTTTCTCCTTCGGTTGAGGGGTGTTACTCTGCAATATTCTTGTCGTCGGCACCGGTCGGACCGCCCACGGTCTGCTCATAGTTGGCGATCACATAGGCGCTGGCCAGATTGGCCACACGGGTCAGCATCAGGTTGTCATGCACGCCAAAGGTGAAGCCCGCGCCCATCGCTGCAGCGCGCTGGAAGAATTCCGGGCTGGCGATCAGATTGCCTTTGCCGTCGCGGATATTCATGCGCATCAGCACACCGGAGCTGCCGGCCAGCGGACCGAGGAAGACGCGCTTGGTGGTGCTCTTGAACGAAATCTGTTCCACCACCGGTTCGATCACCAGGGTGCGCTCATTGGCTGGGCCGCCATTCCACTGAACCAGCTTCTCCTTCAGATCCTTCTGGATGTTTTCGTCGATCTTGTTCAGGGCCGGCACGTGGCCGCGATAACCGGCCTTGAACACAGCGTGCTTGACTTCGATGCGGCTGAATTTATTGAAGCTTTCGGCCGGAGCGGGATTCTGGCTGGTGGAAGCTTTGATATTGGTGGCGCAGCCTTGCAGCAGGGCCATGGCCAGCAGGCTGCATGCAATCAGGGTGGCGCTCAGGATTTTTTTCATTGTTGTTGCCTTTCTCTCTTGTGGTTGAAGCGGTACTTCAGGAACTCGTATGGCGTTTGAAGATCAGCGAGGTATTGATGCCGCCAAAGGCGAAATTGTTCGACATCACGTAGTCGCATTCGATGCGGCGGCCTTCGCCGGCGATATAGTCGAGCGGCGCGCATTGCGGGTCCACGCCATCCAGGTTGACGGTGGGCGCGAACCAGCCCTCGCGCATCATCTGGATGCTGATCCAGGCTTCCAGCGCGCCGCAGGCGCCCAGGGTGTGGCCCATATAGCTCTTCAAGGAGCTGATCGGCACACCGCCGCCGAACATCTGCAGCGTGGCCTGCGATTCGGCGATGTCGCCATGCTGGGTGGCCGTGCCGTGCGCGTTGATGTAGCCGATGGCCGACGGCGGCAGGTCGGCGTCCTCCAGCGCCAGGCGCATGGCCTGCTGCATGGTGGCGGCGTTCGGCTGGGTCACGTGGCAGCCGTCGCTATTGGTGCCGAAGCCCACCAGCTCGGCGTAGATGGTGGCGCCGCGCGCCTGCGCATGTTCCATCTCTTCCAGGATCAGGCAGCCGGCGCCCTCACCGATCACCAGGCCGTCGCGCGACTGGTCGTAAGGACGCGGCGTGGTGGTCGGCGCATCGTTGCGGGTGCTGGTGGCGAACAGGGTGTCGAACACCGCCGCCTCGGTGGCGCACAGCTCCTCGGCGCCGCCGGCGATCATGGCGGTCTGCTTGCCCGAACTGATCGCCTCGTAGGCGTAGCCGATGCCCTGGCTGCCCGAGGTGCAGGCGCTGGACGTGGTGATCACGCGGCCGGTGACGCCGAAGAAGACGCCGATATTCACCGGCGCCGTGTGCGCCATCATCTTGATATAGGTGGTGGCGTTGATGCCGCGCGTGCTGCGTTCCTCCATCATGCGGCCAAAGTCGCCGATGGCGCTGGGCGTGCCGGCCGAGGAACCGAAAGCCACGCCCATCATGCCGCTTTGCAGCAGCGGCGAATCGAGCAGGCCGGCATCGGCCAGGGCCAGTTCGGTGGCGCGCGTCGCCATCAGGGCCACGCGGCCCATGCTGCGCATGCTCTTGCGGTTGAATCGCTCGCTCAACTCGAAGGGCGCGGCGGGCGCGCCCAGCTGGGTGTTCAAGCCTTCGTAATCGGCCCAGCTCTCCATGCGCACGATGGCGTTGCGGTACTCGCCCAGGCGCTGGCGGATGGCCGGCCAGTCGTTGCCGATCGGGCTGATGCCGGCCATCCCGGTGACGGCGACGCGGCGCTTCATGCCAGGCCTCCGTTCACGGAAATGACCTGGCGCGTGATGTAGCCGGCTTCTTCGCCGACCAGGAAACTGACGGCTGCCGCCACTTCGTCGGCGGTGCCGACGCGGCGCGCCGGAATCATCTTCAATACTTCATCCATCGGCAGGTCTTCGGTCATATCGGTGTCGATCAGGCCGGGCGCCACGCAGTTGACCGTGATGGCGCGCTTGGCCAGTTCCAGCGCCAGCGCCTTGGTGGCGCCGATGATGCCGGCCTTGGCCGCGCTGTAATTGACCTGGCCACGGTTGCCCACCAAGCCGGAAACCGAGGCCAGTGTGACGATGCGGCCCGGCTTGCGGCGCTGTACCAGCGGCATGACCAGGGGATTGAGCACGTTGTAGAAGCCGTCCAGATTGGTCTGCAGCACGATGTCCCAGTCTTCGCCGCTCATGGCCGGGAAGGCATTGTCGCGCGCCACGCCGGCATTGCACACCACGCCGTAATAGCAACCGTGCGCCGCGATATCGGCCTGCAGCGCGGCAGCCGCCGCATCGCGGTCGCCGATGTCGAACTGCAGCACGCGCGCAGCGCGGCCCATGTCCGCAATCTGCTGCGCCACCGCCTCGGCTTCGGCGCGCTGGCTGCGGCAGTGCACCACCACGTCGAAACCATCGCGCGCCAGGCGCAATGCAATGGCCTTGCCGATTCCACGCGAAGACCCGGTCACCAAGACGCTTTTATTTTCGTTTTTCTTATGCTCGCTCATGCTGCATTCCCATTCGATAATCCTTGCAGAAATTCATTTACATCGTCGGGCTGGAACACGGTCAGCGTGGCGCTGGCCAATGCCTCCTGCCCGGCAGCGCCGCCATCGGCGATGCTGCATTCAAAAGCCGCCAGCCCGTTCTCGCCGCGCAGCACCTGCCGCACCCGCACGTGCAGCACGGCGCCCAGCGCGAACAAGGGACTGGTGGTGGTATACCGGCGCGAACCAAGCAGGAAGCCCGGCTTGACCGCCTCGCCGCGCTGGCGCGCCAGATAGCCGGCATGGGCCGCCACCGCCTGCGCCATGTATTCGATGCCGACCCAGCTGCCCACGCCGCCGTCGGCGTAGAACAGGCTGTCGGCGCGGATCGCCACTTCGGCGCACAGGCTTTCCTCATCCGCCTCCAGCACACGGTCGAGCAAGGCCATGGGACCGGCATGCGGCACCAGGCTGCGGAATGCGGGCATGCTCATGCCATCCTCCCCAGCACCAGGGCGGCATTCGAGCCGCCGAAGGCAAAGGAATTGCTCAGCGCCCGGCGCAGCGGCCGTCCCAGGCTTGCGCCCGGCGCGGCCACGTTCAGCGCCGGCAGCGCGGGATCGGCCACGCCGTCCCACAACTGCGGCGGCAGATGGCCTTGCGGGTTATCGTCCTGCATCAGCAGCCAGCACAGCGCCGCCTCGATGGCGGCCGCCGCACCCAGCGTGTGGCCGGTGAGCGGCTTGGTGGAGCTGACCGGCACCGCGGCGCCGAACAGGCCCGCCACCACACCCGCTTCCATCGCATCGTTCTGTGGCGTGGCGGTGCCGTGCAGGTTGATGTAGTCGATCTGCGCCGCTTCCAGACCGGCGCGCTGCAAGGCCTGGCCGATGGCCTGCCGGGCACCCGCACCGGAAGGATCGGGCGCCGAGATATGGTGGCCGTCCGAGGACTCGCCCCAGCCGCACAGCGCCACGGCAGCCGGCTCGCGGCTCATCAGGAACAGGGCCGCACCCTCGCCGATATTGATGCCATTGCGCTTGGCACTGAGCGGGTTGCAGCGTTCGGCGCTGACCGATTCCAGCGCCGAAAAACCGGCCACGGTAAAGCCGCACAGACTGTCCGAGCCGCCGGTCACGACGGCGTCGCACAAGCCCATGGCGATCAGGCGCGCCGCGCTGGCCATGGCCTTGGCGCTCGACGAGCAGGCGCTGGAATGCACATAGGCCGGGCCGTTCACGCCCAGTTCAGCCGCCAGCATGCTGGCCGGCGAACCCATTTCCTGCTGGCCGTAGTGGAACTGCGGCGGCAAGGCACCCTGCTCCTGCATGGCTTTCAAGGCCAGTTCGGTTTCCGCGATGCCGGACGTGCTGGTGCCCAGCACCACGCCGACGCGGTCGGCGCCATGGCGCGCGATGGCGGCATCGACGGCCGGCCGGATCTGGGCCAGGGCGGCCAGGACAAGTTGGTTGTTGCGGCTGCGCTGGGCCGGCGGTAGATGATCGACCGCTGGCAGCGCGGCCACTGCGGCCTGCCCCAGCGGCAGCGCGCGGCCCGGCGAATAGCGTTCGGTCGGCTGCACGCCGCTGGCGCCGCGCAGCAGGGCTTCGCGCACCTCGGCGCGGCTGGCGCCCAGGGCGCAGACAATGCCGCAGTCGTTCAGATAAAAGCTCATGGCTGGCCCTCCTCTGCCGGCGCCGATTCGATGGTCAGGCGATATTTGTAGCGCAGGTTTTCCAGCACCACGGTACCCAGCCAGCGCTGCGGCGCGCTGTACTCGATGCGCATGATGGTTTCGCCGTTCAGCGACAGGGTGCGGCGCTGCGCGCCCTCCTCGATCTGCCAGCCGGCCGGCAGCGCGGCGCGCAGGGCGGCGGCCGGCCACAAGGTCAGCTGCACGTCTTCCAGCACGTCTTCGGCTTTCACCTGGGCCGGCAGCATCAGGTGGCGCCAGGTTTTCATTTCCTTGCCATCGTAGCTCAGCGAAAGCACGCGCTGGCCCAGGGCCAGGCCCACCAGCTCGATATGCGCGGCATCGACTTCCAGCGCCACATCCAGCTCGTCGCTGCGGCCATTGCGCTCCACGCGCAAATGCTGCTGCACGCTGATGCTTTCGCCCAGCGCCTGCGGCGCCAGCTTCAGGCCAAGGCGGGCAACCGGGGGCGGCGTGGTGGCGCAGCCGGCCAGCAGCACGGCCGCCAGCAGGCCGGCGGCGGCAGCGGCGTGGCGCGCGCGCGGCAAGAATTCAAGCCTTTGCGGCATCGTCATATTCCTTTGCAATTCCAAAACAAGGCACCAGCAGCCATACGCCCAGGGTGCCGAGCAGCATGGTCAAGCCGAAAGCCTGCAAGGCCGGCGTGTGGCTCAGGCCAAGCAAGCCGAAAGACAGGATGGTGTTGGCAGCCGACAGGCCCACCGCCAGCCAGGGCGTGCGGTCGCGCCGGTCGGGATGCTCCTGCATGAAGATGCCGTAATCGACGCCCACACCCAGCAGCAGCATCAGGGCCAGCACATGGAACAGCTGCAGGCTGTGCCCCGCCCAGCTCAGGGCCGCCAGCGTGATCACGCTGGCCAGCGCGGTCGGCGCCAGCACGCGCCAGGCGCGGCCGCGGTAACGCGGGAACAGCAGCGCGAACACCAGCACATAGGCGGCGCCCACCACCCAGCCCATATTGGCGCGGTAACGGCCCAGCACCGAGGAAATCTCGCCGACCTTGTCCACCCATTGCACACCTTGCAGGCCGTCGGCGGCGCTGCGCAGGCGTGGCAAGCCCGAATAATTCATGCCGCGCAGGGCGACGATGCTGGCATAGCCGCCATCGACCTTGCCCAGCCATAGATGGCGCCAAGGCTCGCTCGACGGCGCGGCCAGGAAGGCTGCCATCTGCAGCGGTTCGCCGGCGGCCAGGGCACGCTCGCGCGTCGCCGCCACCCAGGCCGCGTCTTCCTCCACCTGGGCGGCAACCGCCTTGAGCGGGCCGTCGGCCGCCAGCAGTTTCTCTTCCAGCAGGGTGCGGCGCGCCGCCTGCGTGCGCAGCGAAGGCACCCAGTTCGACATGGCCTGGTAGCCGCCGATCAATCCCTGCGGGATCAATGTGTCGAGGCGCTGTTTGAGCGCTTCTTCGCGTTGCAAGACCTCTTCCTCGCTGGTGCCGCGCACCAGGTAGTACTGCACCGGCGTCGGCGCATCGAGCAGTTTGCCCAGCTTGATCTGGTCGGCCACCAGTTGCTTGGGCGAGTTTTGCAGCAGGCGGATATCGTCGTTCGGTTGCAGACGGACGATGCCGGCTCCCGCCAGCGCGGCCAGCGCCAGGCCGGCCAGCACGGTGCCGCGCTTCAGGCGCAGCAGCGGCCAGCGCGGCAGCAGATTGCCGTAGCCGCGCGCCAGCGCGCCAGCGCGCAGGGTGGCGCCGCCGATCAGGGCCGGGAACCAGCACACCACCGTCAACCAGGCGAAGACCAGGCCGCAGGCCGAGAACACGGCCATGGCGCGCAAGCCGGGGAAAGGCGTAAAGGCCAGGCCCATATAGCCAATGACGGCCGCCAGCAGGGTCAGAGACAGGCCGGGCATCAGGCGTTTCAGCAGCGCGCGCGAATCGAGGGCCGGATCGGCCGCCATGCGGTTGCTCAGGAAGTAGATGCCATAGTCCTGGGCCACGCCAATCAGGCTGGCGCCAAACACCAGGGTCAATAAGTGGATGCGCCCGAACAGCAGCCAGCACACCGAGATCGCGCCCAGGCAGCCGATGCCGATCGAAAGCAGGATCAGGAGAATCGGCCGCAGTGAGCGGAAACTGAGCCAGGTCAGCAGCACGATGCCGATCAGGGAACCGATGCCAATGGTGGACATTTCGGATTCAGCCTGCGCGCTGGCCGCTGCCGCATGCAGGATCACGCCGGCCGGCAGCAGCTCCACACCGGGCACGGTCTGGCGCGCGGCGGCGGCGGCCTGCGCCAGCAGGGGCAGCACGGTTTGCTGGGCAGTGATGGAGAAGGCCGGCACTTTCAGCGTCAGCGGCAGCAGCACGTACTGGCGCTGGGCGTCGGCCACGAAGAGCTGGCCGTCGCGCGGACGCACCGGCGTCTCCTGCGCCCTTTCCTGTATCCAGCCGGCGAACAGGCCGAAAGGATCGTCCTGCCAGCTGCCCAGTTTGGGGCCGCCGAAAGCGTTGTACATGCGACCCAGGGCCGCGTCCTGCCAGAACTGGGCGGGCTGCTCGCGCAACTGGGCTTCCTGCGCCGCCGTCAGCAGGGTCAGACGGTGGCGCTGGAACAGGGCCAACCAATCGTCCTGGGTTTTCTCGTTCACCGGGGTGGACTCGAACATGCCGGGTTGGCGCTCCAGCACCGCGCGGTAGGCGGCGGCGGCGCGTTTGGCGTCCTCCCAATCGGGCGCGCCGACCAGCACCACCACGCGCTGCTGGGCCGCGTCGACCATATGCAGGAAGGATTGCTGCAGTACCGGGTCGCGCTCCTGCACTGGCAGCAAAGCCAGGATATCGGTATCGGGCACGATGCGCTTGCCCAGCCACAGCCAGGCGTTATGGCCCAGCAGCAGGCTGGCCGCCAGCAGCCAAAGCAGCGCGAATTGCCGGGACTTGCTCAAAATAGCGCCGCCTCTTCCGCCGTCAGGGCCGCCGCGCCGGTCTGCATGGCAGAGAAGACGATCACCGTCTTGTCGCCGCTGGCTTCATTCATGACGATGTTTTTCACGTAAGCGCCGCCTTCCAGGCTGATGGCGCCGATGGCCTTGGCCAGGCCCGGCTCGCGCGCCTTGAGCGCCACCTGCCAGCTGGCCGTATCGGCCGTGCCCTCGACTTCGAACAGCTTGTCGAGCTGGGCCAGGTCGCCACCCAGCAGCGAGAACAGCACGCTGTTAATCATGCGTACCACCGGCTCGTTCTTCGCCTCCAGGCGCATCGCCACGCGCTCGCCCTGGAAGTGGACGATCTCGTCGCGCGTCAGGCGCAGCGTATTCGGGAAAGGTTTCAGCGTGCGCCACAGGATGCCCTTGCCGGCCACCACGCAGAAGCGGCCATTCGAGGCCAGCGGCTTTTTCATGCCGGCCAGATGCTTGGTCTGGTCGAAATGGCCGCACAGCACGTCCGGCTTGGCCAGCATGGCCTGGATCTTCGCCACCGGCGCGGCGGCCTGCGCCATCGCGCTGGCGGCCAGCAGCACGGCGCTCAATACGATTTTTTTCATGGCGCTTGCACTCCCAGTTTTTCGAACAGCACGGGCGGCGAGACGAAGCACATCTCGCCCGTGGCGATATCCACCGCCACCTGCGTGGTGCTGGCGCGGTTGATGCGTTTGCCGCTGGCGGCGTCGCTGATCAGATACTCGATCTTCAGGCGGCTTTCCCATTCCACGATGTCGGCGCGCAGCTTGAGCACCTGGCCGAAGGTGGCCGGCGCGGCATAGCGCAAGTGCATGTCGATGATGGGCCAGGCATAGCCGGAAGCCTTCATCTCCACATAGTTGTAGCCGATCTTGTCGAGCAGGGCGCAGCGCGCCATCTCCAGGTATTTGACATAGCGGCCATGCCAGACGATTTCCATCGGGTCCAGGTCGAAGAACTGGACCTGCATCTCAATTTCGGCCGACCAGCGGCTGACGGGCAATTTACGCATACAGCTCCCACTCCTGATTGCGGATGCGCGCCAGCAGCACGCGCAGTTCCGGGTCCAGACGACGGTCTTCCTCGACGGCGGCAATATCGGCCGCCAGCAGTTCCTGCATCTGCGCCAGTTGCGGATGCAGCGCTGCTTCCGGGCTGTGGCGCAGGCGCAGCCACACGCCTTGGCGCACCGTGATCAGCAGCGCGGCGGCCACCTGCTCCACCAGATCGAGCACGCGCAGGCAATCGCGCGCGGCGATGGTGCCCATGCTGACCTTGTCCTGGTTGTGGCATTCGGTCGAGCGCGAGAAGACCGAGGCCGGCATGGTCAGCTTGAGCGCTTCGGCGGTCCAGGCCGAAGAGCTGATCTGCAGCGCCTTCAGGCCGTGGTTGATGGCGGCACGCACACCGGTGGCGCCCGACAGATTGGCCGGCAGGCCGTGGTTGTAGCGGCTGTCGACCAGCAGCGCCATCTGGCGGTCTAGCAGGTCGGCCAGGTTGGCGACGGCGTTCTTCATGCCGTCCATGGCGAAAGCGATATGGCCGCCGTAGAAATGGCCGCCGTGCAGCACGCGCTCGCCCTCGCCATCGATGATGGGATTGTCGTTGGCGCTGTTCAGTTCATTCTCGATGGCGCTGCGGAAGAAAGGCAGTGCATCGCTCAAGACGCCGATCACATGCGGCGCGCAGCGGATCGAGTAGCGGTCCTGCAGGCGCTTGCCGTTACGTTCCCACTGCGTGGTGGGCAGGTCGCTGCGCAGCCAGGCCGCCACCTGCTGCATGCCAGCGTGCGGCTTGACCGAGAACAGCACTTCGTCGAAGTGGTGGGCGTTGCCGTCCAGGGCGAAGGACGCCATGGCGGTGATGCGGGTAGTCAGGCGGGACAGATAGCTGGCGCGGTCGTAGGCCAGGCAGGCCAGTGCCGTCATCACGGCGGTGCCGTTCATGATGGCCAGGCCTTCTTTCGGACGCAGGCGCAGCGGCGCGATGCCCGCTTCCTGCAAGGCTTGCGCCGCCGGCACCTGCACGCCGTCACGCCACACTTCGCGCTCGCCGCACAGCACCGCGGCCAGATAGGACAGCGGCGTCAGGTCGCCGCTAGCCCCAACCGAGCCTTCTGATGGGATCAGCGGCAGCAGGCCGGCGTCCAGCAGGCGCGCGATTTGTTCCAGCAAAGCCACGCTGACGCCGGAATAGCCCTTGCTCAGCGAAGCCAGGCGCGCCGCCATGATGGCGCGCGTTTGCGGCGGCGAGAAGTGCTCGCCCAGGCCGCAGCCGTGATAAGTGTAGAGATGGTGCGGCAGGTCGGCCACCAGCTCGGGCGGCACGGTCACGGTGCAGGAGTCGCCGTAGCCGGTGGTCACGCCGTAGATGGTACCGTCTTCGCGCAGCAGGCGGTCGAGGAAATCGGCGCCGCGCGCGATCATGGCGCGGAAGGCGGGATCGTCGGACAGGGCGGCGTCGGCACGGCCCTGGGCGATATCGACCACATCTTCGATCGTCAGACGCGATTGGTCAAAGCGCACGGTGCGCCGCGTATGTTTCAGGTCAGCCAGGTGCATCGTTTTGTTCCAGTTCGGGAAATTGCCAGAAATCGTAAAAATTGAACCACTGCAGCGGCGCCTGCACGCAGAAGTGCTGCAGGCGCGCCGCGTATTCCGCCGCCACGGCGGCCAGCGCCGCGTCGCGATCCTTGCGCGGCAGGCGCAGCGACTCGCGCAGCAACTCGAAATGCAGCTCGGCCTGATCGCCGCGCTGCAGGGTAAACAGCATGTACACCGGACATTGCAGCACGCCGGCCAGCACATAGGGTCCGATGGGGAAAGGCGCGGGCGCGCCCAGAAACTCGGCCGCCGTCACGCGCGGCTGGCCCGATACCGGCACGCGGTCGCCCGCGATCACCACCAGCTCGCCCCGCCCTACCCGCTCGGCCAGCAGCATGGCGGTGGCGGCCGACATATCGGTCACCTGCAGCATATTCAGCTGGCTGGCCGGATTCAGGCGGCCCAGCATGCGGTTGAAAGCTTGCGCATGGCGCGTATGCACCAGCACCGTCAGCTTCACGTCCAGCCTTTGCAGCGAGAGCACGCGGCACAGTTCCAGATTGCCGAAGTGGGAACAGACCAGCAGCCCGCCCTGGCCGCGCGCCAGCATGGCGTTGACCGCCTCCACACCCACCAGCTTGACGCGGCTGGTGTCGAACAGGCCGCCCCACAGCAGCATCTTGTCCAGAATGCTCTCGGCAAAAGCCGCGAAGTGGCGCAGCACGCCCAGGCGCGGCACCGGCGCGTATGCCGCAACCCGCTTCAGATAGGCCGCAGAGACGCGCCGCGCGCGCGGCATGGCCAGCAGATACCAGCCCAGCACCGGATACAGCAGCACGCGGAAAGGCCAGCGTCCCGCCACCCGGAACACCCAGAACAGCAGGCGCATGCCGGCCACGAAGCTCACTTCGTTGATGGCGGCCCAGTGGCGCGGCGCGGCATTCATGGACGCAGCCACTTTCTGGCCAGCAGGCGCGGCGCGCGCGGCAGCATGCCGAAGAACAGCGTGGCGTGCAGGCGCGAAATCAGCACATTGTCGCGCCAGGCCTGGAAGTGCGAGACGCCGTCGGCCGGATAGGCCACGCGCGTCGGCTGGTTCAGCACCGGCACGCCATCCCAGTACAGCCGCACCAGGATCTCGATATCGAAGTTCATGCGGCGGCCCAGGTCGCGCCGCTCCAGCAGGGCCAGCACCGGCGCCAGCGGATAGACGCGGAAGCCGCACATGGAGTCGCGGATATCCAGCGACAGGGTATTGATCCAGACCCAGACGTGGGTGGCGTAGCGGCCGTACAGCCGTCCCTTGGGCACGGAATCGTCATAGATCGGACAACCGACGATCAGGGTATCCGGATGCTGGCGCCCCTGTTCCAGGAAGCGCGCCACATCGTCCAGATTGTGCTGGCCGTCGGCATCGACTTGCAGTGCATGGCTGAAGCCCAGCTGCGCGGCGCGGCGGAAGCCGCTCATCACCGCCCCGCCCTTGCCCTGGTTCACCTCATGCGTGACCAGGGTCAGATGCTCACCATGGCGCTGCGCCAATTCGCGCAGCACGGCGGCGCAGGCGGGCGAACTGCCGTCATCCACCAGGATGCAGTGCAAGCCATGCGGCAGCAGCCCCGCCAGCACGCCGCCAATGGCATGCTCGTGGTTATAGACGGGGATGACGATGCAAGGTTTATACACCGGCCGCTCCAGCATGGGCGAAGCGCAGTAGGGAATGGCAATAGCCGATGCCATCGCGCGCAGTCAGCAGGCGCAGGCCGGCCGCTTCGGCCAGGCGGATGTAATCGGTGCTCTCGTAGATCTTGCTGTTGCCGCTGGCCATGGCCGTGAAGTACGGCGAGGTGTTGATCAGGCAGTAGGACGCGATATCGTACTGCTGGCGGTCCCAGAAGGTGTCCATGATCAGCACTTGTCCGCCCGGCGCCAGCGCGGCGGCGGCGCGCTGCAGGATGGTGGCAATGGCCGCCTCGCTGAAACAGCTGAGGAATTGGCTCATCCAGATCAGGTCCATGCCGGCCGGCAGCGCCTTGCCGGCGTCGAGCAGGTCGACGGCGTGCAGGTGGGCGCGTTCGCGCAAGCCGGCCGCCTGCAGGTTCTGCTCGGCCACGGCCAGTTGGCGCGGCAAATCGACCAGATGCAGTTCCGCCTCGGCGCTATAGCCCAGTGCCGCCAGCGTGAATTTGCCGGTATTGGCGCCGATATCCATCACGCGGCGCGGACCGGTGGCGAAGACGTCCGGCAGGATCTGCGGGAAGGACGTGTCGGAATAATGGTGGTCGAAGGCGAACCAGCTGCTCTTGGCCGGTTCCGGCAGCTGCGACATGCCTTCGTACAGTGTCGGCCAGTCGCCCAGCGCCTTCAGGCCCAGCGGTTTTTCCTCATCCAGCGATTTATCGAGGTCGTACAGGCCGAGGTAGCAGACGTCGTGGTTGAAGTCCAGGTTGATCTGGGTGATCTTGTCGGTCAGGACGCAATAGCCCACCTTGTCGAGCACATAGCGGCCACCCTGCAGCTGCACGGCGCCGGCCGACAGGCAGGTTTCCAGCACCAGTTTCAGCGCGTACTCGCTCCACTGGCCGCCGGCCGCCAGTTCCGCCACGCTCATGCCAGTGGCGCCGGCATCGGCCAGCGCTTGCAGCATGCCGCGCTTCCAGGCATAGCGGATGCACTGGAAGACCACGGGGCCGAAGGCGATCTTCTGCGCTTCGTAACGGGCGGCGAAAGCGGTTTGGCGGGGCGGGGAGAAGGACTTGTCTTGCATGGACTCTTTCTGGATCAGGGTGCGGCGAACAGCAGGCGGCCGCTGGCATGCTGGCCGGCCGCCGAGAGATAACGGAATTGCACGCTGGCCTTGGCGCGGTCGTGCAGCAATTCCAGCTGCACGGTGGCGCCAGGTGCGATCACCTGCTGGAATTTCAGGGCCGCGACTTCGCGGAATACGGGCGGCACGTCGAAGGCCTGGCGCGCCTGGCCAATGGCCCAATCCAGCTGGGCCACGCCGGGCAGGATCGGCGAGCCCGGGAAGTGGCCTTCGAAATACAACAGGTCGGCCGGCACGCTCAGCTCCAGCAGCAGGCGCTGCTCGCCGCGTTCCAGCTCGCGCCACTGCGGCTGGCGCGGACGCTGCTCCAGCGCCGCGGCCGGTTCATCGTCCAGCAGCGCCAGCAAGGCGGCGCGCGTGGTCTTGCCCTGGGCATTGAGCGGCAGGCTGTCCAGATAGCGCCAGCGGCGCGGCAGCGCCACGGCTTCGGCCACTGGTGCCAGCACGGCACGCAGGCGCTGGTTCAACGCCACCTTGCCCTGCGCCGCCAGCAGCACCCTGCCCTCCTGGTTCAGCACCACGCAAGCCGCCAGGCGCACGCGCGCGCCATCGTCCGGCACGATGCGCGCCTGCTCGGCGAGGCCGCAAGCCAGCAGGGCCGCTTCCAGCGCATCGAGCGAAACGCGTTTTTCTTCAACCTTGACGATACGGTCGGCCCGGCCCAGCAGCTCGAACGCCTGGCCCGCGCTTCCAACGGCACGTGCGCGGTCGGCCAGTTGCAGCCAGCCCTCATCCGGCAAATGGGGGGAGCGCACTTCGAGCGCCCCCTCGCCTTGCGCGGCGTCCGCCTCGCCAACGGCGATGCGCCATGCCACGTTGTCGAAAGCCTGCCAGCAGGCCGACGCCGCGGCATCGGCCGCGCTCTGGCGCCAGGCCACGCCGCCAGTCTCGCTGCTGCCGTAAATTTCATGCGGCACCTGGCCCAGCATGGCGCCGGCCGCCAACGCCGCCTCTTCCGGCAGCGGGCCGCCGGAAGAGAACACGGCGCGCAGCTGCACGGCCGCCGTCGTCCAGTCCAGATGCGCGGGCAGGCGCTTCAAATGGGCCGGGCTGCTGACCAGCACCGAGGCCCGTTGCGCCAGCGCCTGCGCCAGCTCCTCGGGATACTGCACGCTCAGTGCCTGCAGCGGCCGCGCCGCGCACAGAGGCCACAACACCTTGAACAGCAGGCCATAGATATGCTGGTGCGAGACCGTCGCCACGATGGCGGCATCGCCCAGGTCCGCGCCGAACATCCGCTCCAGCACCGCCACTTCGCTGGCCAGCTGCGACAGACGCTTGGGCACGGCCTGCGCCGCGCCCGTGCTGCCCGAGGTGTGCACCACCAGCGCCGGGAAGTCGTCGCCGAGCACGCGCGGTGGCGGCACGGCGGCGGCATCCGGAGCGGCATCGCTGGAGGGTGTGTCGCCCGGCGCCGCCAGCGGCTGCCATTGCGGCGGGAACTGGCCGAGGAAACCATCGACCTTGCCCTGCAGCGCGGCGCAGCTGGCGTCCAGGGTATCCGCCGTCAGCCATACGGTCTTGCCGGCCTGCCAGGCGCCCAGCAAGGCCGCGCCGAATTCCAGACTGTCGTCCAGATACAGGGCGTAATCGCGCCCCGGCTGCCCGGCCAGCAAGGTGCCCCAGGCGCGCACGCGCGCCAGCAGCCAAGCGTTGGACAGGGGCTGGTCCGCGCGCCAGCCCACGCAGGCGGCGGAATCGCGCTCAAGCAGCGCGGGGACAAGACTGGACAGTGAATCAGGCATCATGCATGCGGCGGAAACGGCGGCGCGCCAGCAGTTCTCCCGCGAACAGCACGCCCATTAAAATATAGGAAATCACCCCGTTGTACAGGGTCCAGACAGCTTCCGGCGCCCACAGCGCGGTGGCCAGCGCCATGCTGCCGTTAAACACGAAGAAGCCGCACCAGACCTGGGTCACACGGCGCGTATAGCGCACGCCTTCCGGTGGCAGATCCGGCTCGCGCAAGCGCGCCAGCCGTTCGACCATGGAGACCGGCGTGGTCAAGCTATAGCCGAAGGCCGCCAGGAAGGCGGCGTTCACCAGCACCGGATACAGCTTGAGCGGCAACAGCAGATTGCTCCATACCGCGCAGCCCACCAGCACCAGCGCGCCCGCCACCGACCAGCGCGCCGCGCTGCTCAGCTTCAAGGCCGGCAGGCGGCTGGCGGCGGCCAGCAGCAGCAACAGCGCCAGCCAGCGCGGCTCGACCCTGCCATGCCCCAGCCAGATGGCCAGGGGGTACAGCAGCGTAAGCAGCACCGTGAGCGCGGTCAGCAGCATCTCAGGCCGTCTGTTCGGCCACGGCCAGGCCGCTCAGCGCATCCACCACGTCGTTGATGGTGCGGATGGTCTTGAACACTTCCGGCTGCAGGCGCTTGCCGGTCAGCTGTTTCAGCTGCACGGCCAGGTCGACGGCGTCGATGCTGTCGATGTCCAGGTCCGCATACAGATTCGATTCCGGCTTCAGTTCCGCCGCATCCAGTTCAAACATTTCAGCCAACAGCTTGACGACCCATTGCTGCATCTCGTCGCGGCTCATTTGGTTCAGATCTACCATTTCCCGTTTCCTCTTACTTCTTGCCCTGGCTTTCAACCAGGGCTGCCAATGCGCGCACCGATGCAAAGTGACGACGCGTATCGGCCGAATCGGCCGACAAAGAAATCCCGTAGCGCTTTTGCAGCGCCACACCCAGTTCCAGCGCATCGATGGAATCCAGGCCAAGGCCTTCAACAAACAACGGAGCTTCGTTGTCGATATCGTCAGGCGCGATATCCTCCAGCTGAAGCACTTCAATAATCAGTTCCTTGACTTCCTGTTCAAACATGGCCTTGAGACTTCCCCGTAAAATAATGTTGCAGATATTCAGTGAGCTGGCGCGCCGCCAATACCTCGCTCGCGCCATTGCCGATAAAGCTCCCGATCGGCAGGTCTTCCTGTACTTCGATGCGGAAGCGCACCACGCGCGGCGGCACCTTCCACCATTTCTCGCCCTTGCCCAGCGTCGCCGGCTGGCAGCCGATCACCACCGGAGTGATGTCGCGTGCGCCGCGCACGGCGATATTGGCCGCGCCGCGTTTCATGCTGATCACGCCATCGCGCCCGGTGCGCGTGCCCTCCGGGAAGATGATCAGGTTATTGCCCCGCTCCAGCGAAGCGATGCAGTCGTCCACCAGCTCGACCCCGCCATGGTTGGCGATATAGCCGGCCGCCAGGATCGGCCCCCGCATGAAAGGGTTGTTCCATAAATCGGCCTTGACGATGCAGTCGGCATCCTTGACGAAGGCCATCAGGAACACCGTATCGATCAGGGTCGGATGGTTCGCCAGGATCAGCAAGCCGCCGCGCTCCAGCTTCTCCATGCCGGACAACTCGTAGCGCAGCACGCCCAGCGCCTGCATCATCTCCACGTACACGCGGAAGCTGCCGCGTATCACGCCGCGCGACAGCGCCACGCGCTGCGCCGGATCGCGCACCAGCAATTGCAGCACGGGGAAAACCGCCACCCGCAGCAGCAGGCCGCCAATACCGAACAGTGCAAAACTCAGGCCGGTGGCAAATACGCGCCAGCAGCGCCCCAGGCGCTCAAACATCGCGCTGCCAGCGCCAGCGGCGGCGATCCGCCTGCCGCGTCAATTCCGTTTGCCGCGCCAGGAAAAAGCGCAGCACATCGAGTTCGCCCGGACCTTGCTGCGCATCGGCATGCGCGGCGTCCGGTCCAGCGCAGCCTTCCCACGACAGGCGCAGGCCACCCGCCGCCGCTGGCTCCAGCAGCCAGGCAAAGGCGAAAGGCTGTTCGTCGCAATCGGCGAACGCTCCGAACACTTCGGGCAAAGGGCAATCGGCCACCACCAGCAGCACCTGCGGCGCCCCGTCGGCCAGCAGGCCGCAGGCTTCGATCACCGCATGCTCCAGCGAGCTGGCGCCGGCGGCCAGCGCCACATGGTTGGCGCGCTCGCTGCGCGCGATGGAAAACAAGCCGGCCGTGGCGTTATGCACCGCCATGCCGAAAGCCGTCGGCGACAGCGTTTCGCCCTGCGCCAATTGGCCCAGCAGCTCCACCGCGCGCGCCACGTCGCCGTGGCGCGAACTGAATACCATGGGAATGCCGCGCTGCTCGCCCAGGCAGGCATAGGCCGCCTCCAGCGCCATCCTGCCCAGCGGCGCGGCGCGGCGGCGCAACATGGGCGGCATGGCGCGCACGGCCGGTTCGGCCGCGCCTTCTATGCGAAATGGAGACACGCTCCAGTCCAGCCACGCCTCCGGCGAGCATAGACCGGGCGCCCACGCGGCATGCGCCGCAATGGAAAAAGAAACTGACTGAACACGCATCAGTGTTGACGATCCCGAAATATTTTTATATGCCTTACTTATTTACCAACAGGCAAATTTAGTCTGCAAAATTATAATCGAAGGGATGTCGGTTGACTAAGAGAAATATGCACAAAACAATGGCAAATCTCATCGGAATTGCCATTAAATCTCACCAATTATCACTAAATTGCCGAGATTTTGTTAATGTTGATAGTTTTATCCTGCAATAATGGCAATAAAACGTTACCACAGGCAAGCCCCCTCTTAAGCTCGTGTAAAGGTGATCGACCAACATTTACTACCGATAATTACATTTGAAAAGATGGAATTTCCGCTGGCCGCGGCATCCGGCGCCGCGGCCAGCGCATCAGAAGACCCAGAGGCGATCGGCCGGCATCTGCAACCAATAACTCCCCGGCTGCAGGCGGTATTTGCTGTGGGCGCGCAGGGCAATTTCGCCCGCCGCACTCTTGAACAGGCATTCCCAGCGGTCGCCCAGATACATGCAGGTGGACAGGCCCAGTTGCAGGGCGTTGTCCACCTGCGTGCTGCTGACGCGCACATCCTCGACCCGGATCAAGGGAGCAATCTCGCTGCCGCTATTGGCGCCGCGCGCCGTGGCCTGCAGCACCGCGCCGCCCACCTCGATGCGCACCGCACTGCCCTCGCGCTGCAGCAGCTTGGCGGGCAGGCGGTTGTTACTGCCCATGAATTCGGCCGTGAACAGGGTGTCCGGCGTTTCATACATGCTTTGCGGCGTGCCTTGCTGCTCGATCTTGCCGTTATTGAGCAGCAGGATGCGGTCGGAAATCGCCATGGCCTCGTCCTGGTCGTGCGTCACCATCAGGGCCGAGAGGCCGAGGCGCACGATCAGCTCACGCAGGAAAGCGCGCGCCTCCTCGCGCAGCTTGGCGTCCAGGTTCGACAGCGGCTCGTCCAGCAGGATCACGGGCGGGTTGTAGACCAGGGCGCGCGCGATCGCCACGCGCTGCTGCTGGCCGCCGGACAACTGGTGCGGATAGCGCTCGCCCAGATGGCCCAGGCCCAGCTGCTTGAGTACCTCGCTCACGCGCTGGGCGATTTCGCCGCCGGCCATGCGGCGCAGCTTCAAACCATAGGCCACGTTCTCGGCCACCGTCTTGTGCGGCCACAATGCATAGGACTGGAACACCAGGCCCAGATTGCGCTGCTCGGCCGGCATCTCGTAATCACGCGCGCCGTCGAAGACGCGGCGCTCGCCGATATCGATGCAGCCCAGCTTCGGGCTTTCCAGCCCGGCCACGGCGCGCAGCAAGGTGGTCTTGCCGCTGCCCGAGGGACCGAGCAAGGCCACCACCTCGCCCTTCTGCAAATGCATGGAAACGCCCTTCAGGATGGGATTCGCATGCGCGCCGCTGCCGTAGTCCAGATGCAGGTCGCTGACGGTCAGTTCATTCATAATCAGGTCTCGTTTCATGATTGTTCGCTCAGTTGTGCAGCTTGACGCCGAAGCGCAGCGCGATACCCAGGCCGATGGCGACCAGCGTAATATTGATGAAGGAAAGGGCCGCCACCAGGTCGGTGGAACCGCCCGCCCACAGCGACACCAGCATGGCGCCGATCACTTCGGTGCCGGGCGACAGCAGATACACGCCGGTGGAGTACTCGCGCTCGAAGATCAGGAAGATCATCAGCCAGGCGCCCAGCAGGCCGTACTTGATGAGCGGCAGCGTGACGTCGCGCGTCACCTGGCCACGGCGGGCGCCGACCGCGCGCGCCGCCTCCTCCAGCTCGGGACCGACCTGCAGCAGCGCGGTGGAGATCAGGCGCATGCCGTAAGCCATCCACACCACCGAATACGCCAGCCAGACGGCGAAGATGGTCGAGCGCAGCGAACGCAGCGCCGGAATCAGATGCTCGCTGAGCCAGAGCGCCAGGCCGTTGTCCATGCCCTTCAACATGCCATCCAGCCAGCTTGGCACGAAAAGGAAGACCCACAGGAAGGACAGGCCGGCCAGCAAGCCAGGCACGGCGCGCGGCACCAGCACGCTGTAGTCGAGCAGGCGCGCCACCAGATCCTGCTTGCGGTGCATGGCCAGCGCGATGAAGCTGTAGCACAGCACGGCCAGGCCGCCGCCGATCACGCCGATCAGGATGGTGTTGACGATGCCGCGTATCAGCGCGGGCTGCTCGAAGATGTCGCGGAAATGCTGCAGGGTCAGCACGTCGGCCAGCTTCACGCCCTCGCCCCAGTACTGCACGAAGGAGCGCAGGGCGATGCCGGAAATCGGCAGAATGATGGTGAACAGCAGCCAGGCTGCCAGCAGGGTGAAGGCCAGCCACTTCCACTGCCCCAGCGGCATGGCCTTGCTACGCGCGCCCTTGCCCTTGATCGACACGTATTTATTGGCCGATTTCAGCAGGCGGCGCTGCAGCATCACCAGCGGCATCGTCACCATCACCAGGCAGACGGCGACGGCCGCCATCAGGTGATAGGACGGCGTGCCAAGCTTGTTGGTCAGCTTGTACAGATAGGTGGGCAGCACCAAGTGGCCCTCCGGATCGCCCAGCACCAGCACCAGGCCGAAGACTTCGAAACCGAGGAAGAACACCAGCACGCCGGCATAGGCCAGGGCCGGCATGATCATCGGCAGCGAAACATTGAACATCACCTGCAGCGGCGAGGCGCCCGCCACGCGTGCCGCCTCTTCCACGTCCGAGCCCAGGCTTTTCAGCGCGGACGAGGCGTACAGATAGACATGCGGCACATGGGTCAGACCCGCGATCACGACGATGCTGGTGAAGGAGTAGATATTCCAGGGGATGAAACCCAACAGCTCCTTGACCCAGGTGGAATAGAAGCCCACCGGCCCCATCGCCACCACATAGCCGAAGCCCATCACCATCGGCGACACGAAAATCGGCACCAGCAGCATGGGCGCGATCCAGCTGCGGCCCGGCAGGTCGGTGCGCACCATGAGGAAGGCCAGCATGCCGCCCAGCGGCACGGCGATCAGGGCCAGGCCCGTGGCCAGCATCAGGCCATTCTTGAAGGCCATGATGAAGTCGGGATCGTCGAAGATGAAGCGATAAGCTTCCAGTCCCAGCTCCTTGCCCGGCATGAAGAAAGGCGCGGAGAGGAAGCTCTGGTAAAAGATCAGGAACAGCGGCACGAAGATGGCGAGCGCGGTCAGCGCCGCCACCAGGCCGCGCGGCCAGTTCAGATTGAGTATGGGCGGCTTGCCCAGGCTTGCGGTATGCATGACGGATTCCCCGGTATCAGACTGCGATCACTTCTTGCCTGCGGTTTCTTTCCACTGCTTCAGGAAAGCCATGCGCTTGGCCGGGCCAAGGAATTGCAGCAGGATGGGATGGACCGGCACCGGCTTCACATTGTCCTTGCCGATCTGCTTGATCAGTTCAGCCGAGGTGGTTTCGCCCGTGACGTCGGCGCGGATGGCGTACAGGCGTGAATCGTTGGCGATCACGGTCTGGCCGCGGTGCGAGAGCATATAGTCCAGCCACAGCTTGGCCGCGTTCACATTCTTCGCACCCTTGTTGATGAAGACCACGCGCGACATCACCAGGGTGTAATCCTTGGGCAGCACCACGCCGATCGAAGGATCGTTCTTGGCGCGCACCAGGGCGTAGGAACCCAGCACGTTGTAGCCGATCAGGTTTTCGCCGGAGGAGATGCGCTCCATCATGGTGCCGGTCGAGGATTGCACGCGCACCTTGGCCGCGCCGAAGGCATTGGCCAGGTCGATGTATTTGCCGAACTCACGCGCATCCTGGGTCATGAACATGAAGCCGACACCGGATTTTTCGATATCGTAGGTCGTGACCTTGTCCTTGAACTTGGGCTGCTGGATCAGCTTGACGAAATCGGCGTGGTTCTGCGGCACTTCCTTGGCATCGACCAGGCGCTTGTTGTAGACGATGGCGGCCGGCTCGAAAGTCGTGCCATAAGCCTGGTCGTCCCACACCGACCAGCCGGGAACCTTGGGCGCTTCCACCGATTTGTATTTCAGGGCGTAGCCGTCCGAGGCCAGGCGCATCTGCAAGTCCATGGCCGAGGACCACATTACGTCGGCCGTATTGCCGCCGGCCGCCACTTCCGAGATGAAGCGGTTGTACACCTCGGTGGAATTCATATCGTTGTATTCGACCGTGATGCTGGGATAGAGGGCGTTGAAATCCTTGATCAGCGGCTGGGTAGCCTTGCTGTCGGTGGCGCCATACACCACCAGCTTGCCCTCCTTCTTGGCCGCGTCGATGATCTTCTGGTAGTCGGCCGGGTAGCCGGCCGGCGCCTGGGCCAGGGCCGCGCCCGCGAACAGGATGGCTGCGGTGGCGATGGCGGTTTGCTTGAACATGCTTGTCTCCTCTGGTTTTATATGGATCAGCGCATCAGACCAAACTGGCTGGCGCGCTTGCCGTAGTCGTCCACGGCTTTTTTGACGTAATCGCTGAGCGCCTGTCCGGTCAGGCTGAAGGGATAGAGACCGGAGGCGGCGCGCTGTTGCGCGTATTCGGGGCTGGCCAGCATGGTGTCGAAGCGGGCGACCCATTGGCGGTAATCGGCTTCCGCCACCTGTGGTCCCATCCACACGCCACGGATCACCGGCCACACCAGGTCGTAGCCCTGCTCGCGCGCGGTGGGCGCGGCGGCCAGCGCGCCAGGCAGGCGCTGCTCCGCCAGCACGGCCAGCACGCGGATACCTTTGCCTTGCAGGCTCGCTTCGGAGGCATCGCCCGATACCACCTGCACATGGTTGGCCTGCATGGCGGTGAAGGCCTCGCCGCCGCCTTCCAGCGCCACAAAGCGCAGGCTCTTGGGGTCGATGCCGGCGGCGCGGCCCAGCATTGCGATCTTGAGCCAGTCCTGGCTGCCAATGGTGCCGCTGACGCCGATCAGCACCTTCTGCGGATGCTTTTTCAGCGCGGCCAGCAGCTCGGCCAAGGTCTTGTAGGGCGAATCGGCGCGCACGGCGATCATGCCGTAGTCCGCGCCCAGCGCAGCCACCCAGCGCACATCGTCCGCCTTGGCCTTGCCGAACTTGCCCTGGGCCAGATTCAGCAAGGAGCCGCCGGAAAACGCCACCAGGGTGTCCGGCTCGGCGCGCCGCTGCGACACCAGCGAGTGCCAGGCCACAGCGCCGATGCCGCCCGGCAGATAGCTGATGCGCATGGGCCGCTGCTCGTGCTGCGGCAGCAGCTGCAGCCCCTTGCGCGCCAGCTTGCAGGTCAGATCCATCGCGCCGCCCGGCTTGGACGGCACGATGCACTCCACGCCCGCAGCTTGCGCGGCGCCGGCCGACAGCAGGCCGGCGGCGGCGATAGCGGCGGCAAAAGCGATGGCGGCGCTGCTCATGGCTTAGAAGCGGTGCTGGATGCCGAGCATGAAGCCGCGCTGGCTGTCGCCGAAGCCGGCATCGTCGCGCGACAGGCCGACCAGTTGGCCATGCTTGGCCTTGGCGTAGGCCAGCGTGGCATACAGGTCGGTGCGCTTGGAGGCGGCGTAGCGGTAGCGCGCCACGTACATGATCGGATCGGCGTCCTTGCCGGCGGCGACGTTCTTCACGTCGACATAGTAGATGGCACCGGTCAGCGTGACGTTCTCCACCGGCTTGTAGGCCAGGCCGGTCCAGTAGGTCGTGGCTTTCACGTCGGGCGTGGCATCCTTGCCGGACTCGGTGCGGTAATTGCGGCCGGCCAGGGTGAATTTGAACGGGCCGCTTTCGTAATTGCCGCCCAGGTGGTAGACCGTGGTCTGGTCGCGGCGGCCGGTGGCGACGACGGTATTGCCGTTGACGCGTTCCCAGGTCGCCATCAGGCCCAGGCCATTGGCGCTGTAGCTGACGGCGCTGGCGATCTTGGCGCCGTCGCGGGCACTACCCGTCTGCTCGCCGAAGCCGTAGGAAACACCGTATTTAAAGGCACCCGTGCTGCCAGAGTACTTGACCATATTATCAAAGCCGGTGGTCATGCCGTATTTGCTGGGGCCAGTGGCGTTGCCGGTCGTCGCCCAGGAGTAGAAAGGCGCAAAGCCCATCGGATCGAACTGGATCACGGTGTCATAGACACTGGTGAAGGAGCGGCCCAGCACAAGGCGGCCATAACGCCCTTCCAGGCCGACATTGGCCTGGCGGCGGAACAGCGTACCATCCATGGCGCCGGTATCCATCAGGATGCCGCCCTCCAGCTGGAACACGGCTTTCAGGCCGCCGCCCAGATCTTCCGTGCCGCGCAAGCCCCAGCGCGAAGTGTTCATGCCGCCCGAGCTGACGCGGGTCATGGCGCCGCCGCCCGGCTTTGCATCGGACGAGTAATCGACGCCGGTATCGAGCAGACCGTAGATCTGCACATTCGATTGCGCATGCGCGCCGCCGCTGAGCGCGGCCGCTGCCGCCAGCACGGCCAAGGTGATGGAAGTTCTTTTCACAAGCTGTCTCCTGGATTATAGTTTTCTAAGGTGCCCTGCTGCATTGGCACGCTGCCACTATAAAATCGTCTACCTTTCAAAAGGCTTTCATGCGTATCCTGTTGGTTGAAGACCACACCGAACTGCAACACTGGCTGGCAAAGGCCTTGCGCGACGCCCACCTCAGCGTGGAATGCGCCGACAACGGCGCCGATGCCGACGCCCTGCTGCATACGCAGGAATATGCGCTGCTCATCCTCGATCTGACGCTGCCGAAAATGGATGGGCTGGAAGTGCTCAAGCGCCTGCGCGCCCGCGGCGGCGCGCGCGGCAAGACGCCGGTGCTGATCCTGACCGCGCGCGGCGGCCTGGAAGACCGGGTGCAGGGGTTGAACCTGGGCGCCGACGATTATCTGGCCAAGCCCTTCGAGCTGGCCGAGCTGGAAGCGCGCGTGAAAGCGCTGCTGCGCCGTAGCCTGGGCAGCGAAACCCTGGTCTATCAATGCGGGGAACTCAGCTTCGACACCGTCACGCGCATGTTCAGCTATTTCGGCGCGGTGCTGAACCTGACGCCGCGCGAACATGCCGTGCTGGAGACCCTGATCACGCGCAGCGGCCGCGCCGTCTCCAAGGAAAAGCTGTTCGACGAAGTCTTCTCGCTGGCCGACGACGCCAATCTGGACGCGATCGAGCTGTATATCCACCGCGTGCGCAAGAAGCTGGAAAGACCGGAGGACGGCGCGGCGGCGATCACCACGCTGCGCGGCATCGGCTATCTGCTGCAGCCGCGCAATACGCCGGTCTGAATGCGCGCGCTGGCCGCACTCTTGCGTGGCAGGACGGGAGCGCCGCACACGCTGGGCAGCTTGCGCGGCCAGCTGTTGCGCTGGCTGCTGCTGCCGCTGGTGCTGCTGGAGGCCTTGAACGCGGTATCGGTCTACCGCAATGCGCTCGACGCGGCCGATATGGCTTACGACCGCTCGCTGCTGGCCTCCACGCGGGCGCTGGCGGAACGGGTCTCCATCGTCGGCGGCAAGGTGGTGGCCGATGTGCCGTATGTGGCGCTCGACAGCTTCGAGACCGACACCCTGGGCCGCATCTACTACAAGGTGACCGGGATACGCGGCGAGACCGTGTCCGGCTATGCCGACCTGCCGCCGGTGCCGCCGAATGTGCCGCGTTCGGAAAACTATCCGGCGCTGGTGCGTTTCTATCACGCCGACTACAACGGCCAGCCTATCCGCATCGCCGCCCTGCTGCAGCCGGTGTACGACGACACCATGCGCGGCATCGCCCTGATCCAGGTCGGCGAAACGCTGGATGCGCGGCGCGGCCTGTCCAACCAGATCCTGTTCGACACCTTGCTGTGGCAGGCCATCGTGCTGGCCGCCGCCGCCCTGCTGGTGTGGTTTGCCGTGCGCCTGGTGCTGCGGCCGCTGATGCGGCTGAAGATCGCGGTCGAGTCGCGCGAAGTATCCGACCTCTCCGATCTCGATCCCTCGCTGGTGCATAAGGAAGTCCGGCCGCTGGTGGCGGCCATGAACGCCTCGATGACGCGCATCCAGAACCTGATCGCCGGCCAGCGCCGCTTTATCGCCGACGCCTCGCATCAGCTGCGCACGCCGCTGACGGTGCTGAAAACCCAGGCCGAGCTGGCACATCGCGAACTGGAACGTGGAAAGGATGGCGGCAACCAGGCCACGCTGCGCGAAATCGTGCGCAGCATCGCCGGCACCACCGACTCCGCCGTCCATCTGGCAAACCGCCTGCTGATGCTGGCGCGCATAGAGCACAGCGGCGGCGCGGCGCCGGAGCCGGTCGCCTTGCGCGCCATGGTGCAGCAGGTAGCGCTGGAGTTCGCGCTGAATGCCGTCAACCGCCGCATCGACCTGGCGCTGGAGGGCGAACAGGAAGCCATCGTGCAGGGACAAGCCTTATTGCTGCACGAGCTGGCGGCCAATCTGGTCGATAACGCCTTGCGCTACACGCCGCCCGGCGGCCAGGTCACGCTGCGCGTACGCCAGGAAGGCGCCGGCGCAATGCTGGAGGTGGAGGACAGCGGCCCCGGCATCCCCGCCGCAGAAAGGGAGAAAGTGTTTTCGCCCTTCTACCGCGCCAGCGCCGCGCTGGAAACGAATCCCGGCGGCGCCGGCCTGGGCCTGGCCATCGTGCGCGACATCGCCGAGCTGCACCGCGCCAGCCTGGAACTGGACGACGCAGCCTCCGGCAGCGGCCTGCTTATCCGCCTGCGCTTCCCTGCGCATTGACAGCCGCGCCGCCCTTGAGCGGCAAGCTGGCTTCGAGCACGCTGCCCTCGCCGCTACTATGCAGTTCAAAGCATCCCTCGAACGCGGCCACCCGTTCGCGCATGCCGACGATACCGATGCCTTCTGCCTGTTGCGCCGGATCGAAGCCGCGGCCATTGTCGCTGACGGCGATATGCAAGCTGCCTTCGCGCAGCGCCAGCACCACCGTGGCGCGGCTGGCCTGCGCATGCTTGACGATATTCGACAGCGCTTCCTGGATGATGCGGTAGGCCGATATCGCCATCGCACCATCGAGCTGCGATAAATCGCCGTCGGCCGCGCAGCTGAAACGGCAGGACGGATGCGCCTCGTCATAGTGGCGCACCATTTCCTCGGCCGCACCCTGCAGACCAAGCATGTCCAGCATTTCGGGGCGCAGGCGGCGCACCAGGGTGCGGCCGCTGTTGTACAGGCCCAGCGCCAGCTTGGTGATCGATTGCGCCTTGCCTTCAATGGCCGCCAAACGCTGCCGCCCCGCCGTGCCGCCGGCGGCGCCGTCCTGTCCACCCATCGCAACCGCAACATCCGCTTCTGCCGGTTCTGCCCCGGCGCCGGCAGCCGGCGATGCCGTATCCGCCAGCTCCTGCCGCGCCAGTCCCGCGATGCCCTGGGCTTCCAGCCGCACGGCGATCAAGGTGGCGTTCAGCTCATCGTGGATTTCCAGCGCGATGCTCTTGCGTTCCTCCTCCACCGCGCTATTCACCCGGCGGATCAGGCGGCGCTTTTCCGCATCGGCCTCGCGCAAGGCGCGCAGCGAGGCCTGCAGCGAGGCATCGAAACCCTGCGCCATGCGCGCCGCCAGCAGGCCGCACACCAACAGCCCGGCCACGGCCACCAGCAGCTCCAGGTAAAAACGGTTTTCCTGCCGCGCCAGCAGGCGCGTGGGCGACATCGTGACCCGCACATAGCCGATGGTTTCGACCGTGCGTCCCGGCGGCGCGGGCGTGGCCGCGCGCAGGTCCGGCATGCTGACCCAGATCAGGCGCTTGAGCACCGCCGCTTCATACAGGCGGGTTTCCGGCTGCCCGCCGGCGCGCCCTTCGACGCGCAGCAGCTCCTTGTGCGCGGCATCGAACAAGGCCACGCGGTAGATGCTGGCGTCGGACTGCACCACGCCTTCCAGCGTCTGGCGCAGCTCCGCATAACGTCCGGTGCCGAGTCCGACCTCGCTGCCGTCGGCCAGCACGCGCGCCAGCAGCAGGCCGCGTTCGGCCAGTTCGGCGCGCACCTCGTTCTGGCGCGACTGGTAGCTGTACCACACCAGGGTCAGGCACATGGCCGTCACCGGCAGCACCGTGATCAGCAGCAGGCGGGTGCGGGTGCTCCAGCGCGTCCAGAAGCGGGGGCGCAAGGCGCAGAGGCCCGCCATCTCAGGCCTGGATCAGGCCATGGCGCACCGCCAGCCGCGTGATGTCGGCCGCGCGGTGCACGCCCAGCTTTTCCTTGATGGCCTGGCTGGTATTGCTGATGGTCTTGCTCGACACGTCCAGCCGCTCGGCGATTTCGGTATTGGTCAGACCCTCGGCCATCATAGTGAAAATCTCCAGCGAGCGCTCGTCGAGCTGCGACTGCGGCGACTGGTCGCCGCTGACCGAGAGCGTGGCCAGGCGTTCGGCGATGCGCGGCAGGAAATACAGCTCGCCCTGGTGCGCGCGCTGCACGGCGGCCGCCAGTTCGGCCGGATCGCAATCCTTGGTGATGAAGGCGCGCGCGCCGATGCGGTAAGCCTCGCGGATCATGCTGTCCTGGTCGAACTGGGTCAGGAAGACGATGCGCGCGCCGGCGTCGGCGGCCAGCAGCTGGCGCGCCACATCCAGGCCGGTCAGCTCGGCGCCGAAGCGGATATCCAGCACCGCCACGTCGGGCTGCTGCACGGCGTACTGCTCCAGTGCTTCCTGCGGCGAGCGCGCTTGCGCCACCACCTCGACGCCCTGCTCGGACAGGGACAGGGCAAAACCCGTCATCACGACAGGATGGTCATCGGCCAGCAATACCCGCACGGCTGCGTTTTTCTTCTTCATATTCCACCTAAAGGAAATTGGATTTCTATGTACAGGAAGATTATCCCACCATAACAATGCCAACAAAACCCCTTTTCAATTACCATTTACTGGAATAATATTCTTCCATGTACTAGCAATTCACTCTTCCACAACCACCCAAGGAGTCCGGCATGAGCTATTCCCTCCAGCAGCCGCGCAATAAAAGCAGCGCCATCGCCATCGCCCTTTTGCACCTGGCTGCCTTCGGCTTCCTGCTGCACAACAACACCATCCGCCTGCCCCGGACGCCGCCCAATGTCGTCGACCTGGTGGACACACCCAGGGAGGAGCCCAGGCCGCCGGAGCCACAGCCCGAACCGCTGGACAATCTGCGCCAGCCGCCGGCACCGGTGGCGCCGCCCCTGCCCGACAGCATCACCCCGCCAACCGAGCCTATCATCCACATCCGCACCACCGACGATGAGCTGCCGCCGGAGCGCGGCACGCGCAGCGGCGCCGCAACGGAGGGCGCACCCACCACCAGGGAAACGCCGCACACTCCGCTGCGCGTGGCCGCCGTGGTCGACGCCAGCGCCTGCGCCAAGCCCGAGTACCCGCCCAAGGCGCTGCGCAACGGCGATACCGGCACCGTCATGCTGGCCTTCCTGATCGGCGTCGATGGCAAGGTGAAAGAGGCGCGCATCGAGAAATCCAGCGGCTCACGCGAACTGGACCGCGCCGCCCAGGCCGGGCTGGGCCTGTGCCGCTTCAAGCCGGGCACGGTGGATGGAGTGGCCCAGGAATCCTGGACCCGCATGCAGTATGTGTGGAACCTGGACGAGTAAGCCTGCCGGCGGCCGCCAATCGGACGCCCGATTTCAGCCGACTTGTCTAAGATGGCCGGGTTAACGCTTCCAAGCCCGCCATCTTCATGTTCACGAAACTCTCGTTTCGCCAATTGCTGCTGGGCGCCTTCCTGCTGATAGCCCTATTGCTGAGCGCCACCTCGATCCACGCCCTGCTGACGCTGGACCGGCTGGCTGCGCACAGCCGCGCCATGGGCCAGGATGCGCTGGCCCTGAGCGCCAGCGCGCAGCGCCTGGCCGAGCGCAGCATTACCATGGAGCGCAGCGCGCGCCAGTTCCTGGTGCTGGACGACGCCGCCTTCCGCGAACGCTATGTCGAAGCCTGGCGCGACGCCCGCCTCGCCCTCGACGCCCTGGCGGCCGGCCTGCCCGGCGAAGCGGCGCCCGCCTTCGCCGAGTGGCGCCAGCACGGCGAAGCGGCATGGGCCGTGCTGCAAACGGCCAAGGGGCGGCGCGGCACGCGCCAGCAGATCCTGAACCAGGCCTTGACCCGCCTGCCCGTGCTGAACGACACGCTAGCCGACGAGGTCAAACGCGAAGTCGAGCGCCGCAACGGTCTGCTGCTGGCCGAGCTGGAACAGCGCCGCAATGTGCTAACCGGGCAGGTGCTGTTCTCCATCGCGCTGGCCGCGGCCCTGGCCCTGGGCTTCGGCATGTGGCTGTCGCGCCCTTTGCGCCAGATCGAAAACGCCATCGGCCAGCTGGGCGGACGGCGCTACGACCTGCCGGTCGAGGTGCAGGGACCGGATGATCTGCAGCACCTGGGCCGCCACCTGGACTGGCTGCGCCAGCGTCTGGCCGGACTGGAAGCCGACAAGGAACGCTTCCTGCGCCATATCTCGCACGAGCTGAAAACCCCGCTGGCGGCGCTGGTGGAAGGCGTCTCCCTGCTGGAAGACCAGGTGGCCGGCCCTTTGACGCCGAACCAGCGCGAGATCGCCGCTATCCTGCGCCAGAACACCGGCTCGCTGCAAAACCAGATCGAAGACCTGCTGCGCTACAACGCCGCCACCTTCGACGCCCAGCATCTGCGCCGTACCAGCACCGATATGGCGGCCCTGCTGCGGCGCGTGGTGGACAGCCAGCGCCTGCAATGGCAGGCGCAAGGCGTGGGCGTGGCGCTGGAAGGCGCGGCCCCGCCCATCGCCGTCGATGCCGACAAGCTGGCCGTGGTCGTCGGCAACCTGCTGTCGAACGCCGTGCGTTTCAGCCCGCGCGGCGGTACGGTGCGCTTTGTGCTGGCCGAGCATGGCGGCCGCCTGCACCTGGACTGCATGGACCAGGGCGCGGGCGTGGCGCCGGCCGACGCCGAACATATTTTCGAGCCCTTTTATCAGGGCGAACGCCAGCCGCAGGGCGCGCGCCGCGGCAATGGCATAGGCCTGTCCATCGTGCGCGAGTACATCGCGGCGCACGGCGGCAGCTTGCAACTCCTGCCCTCCCTGCAAGGAGCGCACTTCCATCTCGAACTGCCTTATGACGACTAAACTCCGCACCATCGCCTTGCCCCCGTCCGGCCGCTGGCTAGGCCTGCTGCCGCTTTGCCTGTCGCTGTTGAGCGCCTGCGCCTACCATCCCCGCCCGCAGCCATCGGCCATGCCGGCGCTGCCCGCCGTCGCGCCACAGGCGCAAACCATGCTGCCGGTGGCGCCACCGGACGAGGTGGCGCCACTGCTGGCCTACCACCAGTCGCTGCGGCGCATGACCCAGGGCGAGCTGCTGAAGGAATTGAGCGGCATCAGCCTGCAGCAGAAAACGCCCAAGATCGCGCTGCAGACCGGCATGATCCTGATGCTCACGCGCGGCGGCGGCGACCTGGCCCGCGCCCAGACTTTGTTCGACAGCGTGGCCGGCGCCGGCGAGGCCGAAGCCGTGACGCTCAAGCCGCTGGCCCAGCTCATGTCCAGCCATTGCGCCGAAGCGCGCCGCCTGTCCGAACAGAACGAGAAACTGCAAGCGCAATTGAAGGACAACCAGCGCAAGACCGAGCAGCTCAACGATACGCTGGAAGCGCTGAAAGCCATCGAGCGCGGCCTGCCGGTACGGCCCTCCGCCGGCACCAGCCCGGGCGGCGGGAGCAAGGGATGAGCGCCATGGAACACGGACCACTCCTGCTGCTGGTGGACGACGACGCCGACCTGCTGCGTCTTTTATCGATGCGCCTGTCGGCCAACGGCTACCGCGTAACGGGCGTGGACAGCGCGGAAGCGGCCCTGGCGCGGCTCTCGATCGAGCTGCCTGCGCTGGTCATCAGCGATGTCCGCCTGCCGGGGCGCGACGGCATGGCGCTGTTCCAGCAGATCCGCCAGCAGTATCCGGCCCTGCCGGTGATCCTGCTCACCGCCCACGGCACCATTCCCGACGCGGTGGAGGCCACCACGCTGGGCGCCTACGCCTACCTGACCAAGCCTTTCGACGCCAAGCTGCTGCTGGAGCGCATCGAGCAAGCTCTGAGTCTGAGCGCGCCGCCGGCCGCCGCCCCATCCAGCGACGAGAGCTGGCGCGAGGAGATCGTCAGCCGCAGCCAGTCCATGGCCGAGCTGCTGGCCGAAGCGCGCCTGGTGGCCGTCTCCGACGCCAGCGTGCTGATACGCGGCGAAAGCGGCACCGGCAAGGAATTGCTGGCGCGCGCCATCCACCGCGCCAGCCGGCGCGCCGCCGCGCCCTTCATCGCCGTCAATTGCGGCGCGATTCCCGAGCAGCTGCTCGAATCCGAACTGTTCGGCCATGTGAAGGGTGCCTACACCGGCGCGGTGGCCAGCCGCGAAGGCCTGGTGCAGGCGGCCGACGGCGGCACCCTCTTCCTCGACGAGATCGGCGATATGCCGCTGCTGCTGCAGGTCAAGCTGCTGCGCGTGCTGCAGGAGCGCGTGGTGCGCCAGCTCGGCTCCGATGCCGGGCGGCCGGTCGACGTGCGCATCCTGTCCGCCACCCACCGCGACCTGGATGCGGCCATGCTGGAAGGCCAGTTCCGCGAAGACCTGTATTACCGCCTGAACGTGATCACCCTGACCCTGCCGCCGCTGGCGCAGCGACGCGAGGATATCGGCCTGCTGGCGACGCGCTTCCTGCACGCGCTGGCCGCCAAGTACCAGAAATCGGTGAAAGGCTATGCGCCCGACGCGCTGGAGGCGCTGACTCGGGCTTCCTGGCCCGGCAATGTGCGCCAGCTATATAACGTGGTGGAACATGTCTGCGCGCTGGCGACGGCGCCGCTGGTGCCGCTCTCGCTGGTGCAGCGCGCCCTGCGCGTGCCCTCGCTGGAAGTGCTCAGCTATACCGAGGCCAAGCAGCGCTTCGAGCGCAATTACCTGGTGCAGCTGCTCAAGCTGACCGACGGCAACGTGGCCGACGCCGCCCGCCTGGCTGAGCGCAACCGTACGGAGTTCTACCGCCTGCTGCAGAAATACGACCTGAACGCCAGCCAGTTCCGCAGCGAAAATGCCGCTGTCGCCCCGGAGCGACAGGAATAACACCTGCAATATCAAGCACTTAATCGCAGCCCGGCGAAATCTGTCGCTGTATCACGACAGATCCGCCGGGTTTTCCAGCGCAAATCCGGCGGCAAAATCAGACCACCGCCTCAAGTCTTTGATTTTATGGGAGTTTTCAGAGCTGGCACGCCCTTTGCTACATGAGCAGTAACGTCACACGGCGTTTTCATCAACTCAAAGGAGATAAGAGCATGCGTAAAACCAATCTGATCGCTACCCTGCTGACCGCCGCCGCCCTGGGCACCGCTTCGCTGGCCGCCGTTGCCGCTGATCCGCAACAAGACGCCGCCCTGGCTGGCGCAGGCGCCACCACCGATGCCGCGCTGGCCGCGAAAGTGAAGGCCGCCCTGGCCGACCAGAAACAGATCAACGTCAGCAGCACGCAAGGCGTGGTCGTACTGAGCGGCACCGTCGCCAATACCGATGTCGGCACCAAGGCGATTCAGGCCGCCTCCGCCGTGGCTGGGGTCAAGGAAGTGAAAAGCGAACTGACCGTCGCCAGCAAATAAGCTTTCCCCGTTGTACCCGTAGTACCGCAGTGAGTTGTACCCGAGAGTAGTAGAAGTACCTCCCCTTACCGGGCGCTGTTCACCGACAGCGCCCGCTTTTTTTAGCTGAGGTTTTCGAGGCGGATGCGGGTGACGCTGCCAACCACGGTCGGCAGGGCCTCCATCTTGACGATGGCGGCGTCGACATGCTTTTCCTGGGTCTGGTGGGTGAGCATGATGATGTCGGTGTGGGTATCGCCTTCGGCCGGCTCTTTTTGCAGCATGGCGTCGATCGAGATGCCGCCGTCGGCCAGGATGCGGGTCAGGTCGGCCAGCACGCCGGGACGGTCCGCCACATGCAGGCGCAGGTAGTAGCTGGTGGTGATCTCGCTCATCGGCAGGATGGCGATATCGGTCAGCGCGTTGGGCTGGAAGGCCAGGTGCGGCACGCGGTGCTCGGGATCGGCCGTGGCCAGGCGGGTGATGTCGACCAGGTCGGCTATCACGGCCGAAGCGGTCGGCTCGGCGCCGGCGCCTTTGCCGTAGTACAGCGTGGCGCCGATGGCGTCGCCATGCACCAGCACCGCGTTCATCGCGCCTTCGACGTTGGCGATCAGGCGCTTGGCCGGGATCAGCGTCGGGTGCACGCGCAGCTCGATGCCTTCGGCGCCATTGACCACGGTGCGCTTGGTGATGCCCAGCAGCTTGATGCGGTAGCCCAGCTGTTCGGCGTATTTGATGTCGACCGCCTGCAGCTTGGTGATGCCTTCCACGTGGGCTTTGGCGAATTGCACCGGAATGCCGAAAGCGATGGCCGACATGATGGTGGCCTTGTGCGCCGCGTCCACGCCTTCAATGTCGAAGGTGGGGTCGGCTTCGGCGTAGCCCAGCTTCTGCGCCTCTTTCAGCGCGGTGTCGAAGTCCAGGCCCTTGTCGCGCATCTCGGACAGGATGAAGTTGGTGGTGCCGTTGATGATGCCGGCGATCCATTCGATGCGGTTGGCGGTCAGGCCTTCGCGCAGCGCCTTGATGATGGGGATGCCGCCCGCAACCGCCGCTTCGAAAGCGACCATCACGCCCTTGGCTTGCGCCGCAGCGAAGATTTCGTTGCCGTGGGCGGCCAGCAGTGCCTTGTTGGCGGTGACGACGTGCTTGCCGTTGGCGATCGCCTTCAGCACCAGCTCCTTGGCAATGCCGTAGCCGCCAATCAGCTCGATGACGATCTCGATTTCGGGATCGTTGACGAT
This sequence comes from Massilia sp. NR 4-1, assembly GCF_001191005.1. Classification (NCBI taxonomy): domain Bacteria; kingdom Pseudomonadati; phylum Pseudomonadota; class Betaproteobacteria; order Burkholderiales; family Oxalobacteraceae; genus Massilia; species Massilia sp. NR 4-1. Next base: position 6,221,424 of record NZ_CP012201.1, on the reverse strand, counting down.
CTCGTTACCGTCCGCCACCACGCGCACTTTGCCGCCGGTCAGTTCGGTGGCACGCGCGGTATTCAGGTCGGCCACGGCCACGATTTCAATGCCGCGGCCAGCGCGGCGCGTAATCTCTTCCTGATTACGGGACAGTACGTTGAAGGTGCCGGAACCGACGGTGCCAATGCCTAACAGGCCTACTTTGATGGGTTTCATAAATCTCGTTGGAGTACGGCGCCGGCTGGCCGGCGCGGTTGATCGGTTAGCCCTGTCGCTTTCGGTAGCCGTCCAGGAAGCGGGCGATGCGGCCGAAGGCGTCGCTCATGTCATCGGTATTCGGCAGGAACACGACGCGGAAGTGGTCCGGCGCGATCCAGTTGAAGCCCGTGCCTTGAACGATCAGGACTTTTGTTTCAGCCAGCAGGTCGTAAGCGAACTGCTGGTCATCCGCGATCGGGTAGATCTTCGGATCGAGACGCGGGAACATGTACAGCGCCGCTTTCGGCTTGACCACGCTGACGCCGGGAATCTCGGTCAGCAGCTGGTAAGCGAGGTCGCGTTGCTTGAGCAGGCGTCCGCCCGGCCCCACCAAATCTTGTATGCTCTGGTAGCCGCCGAGTGCAGTCTGGATGGCAAACTGCCCCGGTGCATTGGCGCAAAGACGCATCGAGGCCAGCATGTTCAGGCCCTCGATATAGTCTTTGGCATGCTTCTTTTCGCCCGATACCACCATCCAGCCGGCACGGTAGCCGCAGGACCGGTAGTTCTTCGACAGGCCGTTGAAGGTCACGCACAGCACGTCCTCGCACAGGGAGGCGATGGAGGTGTGCTGGTTGCCGTCGTACAGCACCTTGTCGTAGATTTCGTCGGCGTAAATGATGAGCTGGTGCTGGCGCGCCAGCTCGATGATCTGCAACAGCACCTCGTCCGGGTACAGCGCCCCGGTCGGGTTGTTGGGATTGATGACGACGATGGCCTTGGTGTTCGAGGTGATCTTGCGGCGCATGTCCTCGATGTCGGGGAACCAGTCCTGCTGCTCGTCACAGATATAGTGCACCGGACGGCCGCCCGACAGGCTGACCGCCGCCGTCCACAGCGGATAGTCGGGCGCCGGCACCAGCACTTCGTCGCCGTTGTTGAGCAGCGCGTTCATCGACATCACGATCAGCTCCGAGGCGCCATTGCCCAGGTAGATGTCGTCGATGCCGACATCGGCGATGTTCTTGCTCTGGGTGTAGTGCATGACGGCCTTGCGCGGCGCGAACATGCCTTTGGAATCGGTATAGCCGGCCGCATTGGGCAGGTTGACCATCATGTCGTGCACGATTTCGTCGGGCGGATCGAAGCCGAACACCGCCAGGTTGCCGATATTCAGCTTGGTGATCTTGTGGCCCTCTTCTTCCATCTGGCGCGCCTTTTCCGGCACTGGACCACGAATTTCATAACAGACTTCCGCCAGCTTGTTCGATTTTTGAATCGGTCGCAAAATCACATCCCTATCTCGTCTGAGGCCCAATGGCGCCGGGCGCGCGGCCCGATGCTGCATTGCGAAAATACCCATTCTGCCGAAAGCGCCTGATTTAATCAACCTTCCGGGTCCGTAAATAAAAGGTAAACGTTACAATAGGCGCTCTTTTGCGAACAGATACGCGCCGCCCGGCGCGAAATAGTCCCCATGAAGCTCCATTCCAGCAGCACCCAACAATACCAGACCGTGACCGGCTACTTCGCCGGCGGCGTGGAAATCAACGCCAAACCTTTCGATTACAGCCTGCTGGTGCTGCCGGAAACGGCGCCGCGCGCCTGGAATGTGGCGCGCTTCGAGGAACTGGGCCAGGAACACTTCGAACAGATGCTGGCCGACGCGCCGGACGTGGTCATCCTCGGCACCGGCGAGCGCCAGCGCTTCGTGCATCCGAAACTGACCGCGCCGCTGACCGAGCGCCGCATCGGCGTCGAGTGCATGGACACCAATGCCGCCTGCCGCACCTATAACATCCTGATGGGTGAAGGGCGCAAGGCCATGCTGGCGCTGATCATCGAAAAACCGGCCGCTTGAAAACGGCCGGAGTTGCCCCAACATAAAAACACTAACAAGAACATCAACCACCCCGCCCAGGAGAAAAGCTGTGGCTGAACGCCCCACCCTCGCCCCCTTAGCCGATTTTTCCGCCGCCATGACGAGCGGCCAGACCTTCCAGCTCAGCGGCCGTCCGGCCCGATACACCGTGCTGTATTTCTACCCGAAGGACAATACGCCGGGCTGCACCACCGAGAGCATGGCTTTCCGCGACCTGCATGCGCAGTTCGCCCAGGCCGGCGCCGAGATCTACGGCATCAGCCGCGATTCGCTGCGCTCGCACGAAAACTTCAAGGCCAAGCTGGAACTGCCTTTCGAACTGATCTCCGATCCGGAAGAAGCCTTATGCCAGCAGTTCGGCGTCATGAAGCTGAAACAAATGTATGGCAAGCAGGTACGCGGCATCGAGCGCAGCACGTTTGTGATTGACGCTACCGGCAAAATAGTGAAAGAATGGAGAGGCGTGAAGGTGCCAGGTCACGTCGATGAAGTGCTGGAATTTGTGGCAAGCCAGGCTTGAAAAGGGGCGCGCTGCAAGCTCCGCACGAGTGCTTAACCGCAGCAAATAAAAGACCATTTTGAGTCAACAGAGTTCTTCCTCTCACTGTACCCGGTGGCCGCAGGGCCACCACCCGGTATGTTTAACGGGCCAGATCAGCGCCCGCAGGCAGCCTTATTATTCCGATTTACCGCATCCATCCCGCGTTCCGTCCCCGTGGCGGCCAAGCGCGGGCGGAACTTTTTCAGATTGAGATCCTGATGCCACTGCCAAAACTGCCTAGCAAGCCAGCCACCCTGCTGCTGGCCAAAGATTATCCGAAGGCGAGCGGAGCGAATCCGATCCCCTTCCCCGCCGAAGAAGTAGCAGCGCCCGCGCCGAAGAAAGCGGCCACCAAGGCGGTTGCCAAAACCGTGAAAGCCAAAGCAGTCACGCCTGCGGCCGAACCGGCCGTGGCCAAGAAAACCGGCAAGAGCAAGGCCGCCATCCTGACGGCGCCGGCCGCCCCGGTGGCCGAAGCGCCAGCGCCCGCCGTCGCTCCCGCTCGCGCCAAGGCCACACCGGCCGCGCGCGGCAAAGCCACCCCGCTCAAGGCCGAAGCGCCGCATCCGGCCAAGCACAAGCCGGTGGAAGTGGTGCTCAAGTCGTCCACCAGCCGCCATGCCGACCAGATCGGCATCACCAAGCTGTTCGTACTCGACACCAATGTGCTGATGCACGACCCGTCCTCGCTGTTCCGCTTCGAAGAGCACGACGTCTATCTGCCGATGATGACGCTGGAAGAGCTGGACAACCACAAGAAGGGCATGTCCGAGGTGGCGCGCAATGCGCGCCAGGTCTCGCGCACCCTCGACGCGCTGGTCGCCAATACCGACGACGGCGCCATCGAACAAGGCATCCCGCTGTCCAAGCTGGGCAACAAGGACGCCAAGGGCCGCCTCTACTTCCAGACCCGCCTGCAGGTCGCCGACCTGCCGGAAGGCCTGCCGCAAGGGAAGGCCGACAACCAGATCCTGGCCGTGGTGCGCTCGCTGGAAGCGGAGCAGCCGGGACGCGCCGTGGTGCTGGTGTCGAAAGACATCAATATGCGCATCAAGGCGCGCGCGCTCGGCCTGCCGGCCGAGGACTACTTCAACGACCATGTGCTGGAAGACACCGACCTACTGTACTCGGGCATCGTCCAGCTGCCGGACGATTTCTGGAACAAGCATGGCAAGGACATGGAGTCGTGGCAGGAGAACAAGCACGGCCAAAGCGCCACCTTCTACCGCGTGACCGGGCCGTTCGTGCCGTCGCTGCTGGTGAACCAGTTCGTGTTCCTGGAGCCCAAGAGCGGCGAAACGCCTTTTTACGGCCAGGTCAAGCAGATCAACGGCAAGACCGCCGTGCTGCAGACCCTGCGCGACTATAGCCACAACAAGAACAGCGTGTGGGGCGTGACCGCGCGCAACCGCGAGCAGAACTTCGCGCTGAACCTGTTGATGAATCCCGAGTGCGATTTCGTCACCCTGCTGGGCCAGGCCGGTACCGGCAAGACCCTGCTGGCCCTGGCCGCCGGCCTGGCCCAGGTGCTGGAGACCAAGCTGTATAACGAGATCATCGTCACCCGCGTCACGGTGCCGGTGGGCGAGGATATCGGCTTCCTGCCCGGCACCGAGGAAGAGAAGATGTCGCCATGGATGGGCGCTTTCGACGACAACCTCGAAGTGCTCAACAAGTCCGACGGCGAAGGCGGCGAATGGGGCCGCGCCGCGACCCAGGATCTGATCCGCTCGCGCATCAAGATCAAGTCGCTCAACTTCATGCGCGGCCGCACCTTCGTCAACAAGTTCCTGATCATCGACGAGGCGCAGAATCTGACGCCGAAGCAGGTCAAGACCCTGGTGACGCGCGCCGGCCCCGGCACCAAGATCCTCTGCCTGGGCAATATCGCGCAGATCGACACGCCTTACCTGACCGAGGGTTCGAGCGGCCTGACCTACGTAGTGGACCGCTTCAAAGGCTGGTCGCACAGCGGCCACGTCACCCTGGCGCGCGGCGAACGTTCGCGCCTGGCCGACCACGCGAGCGACGTGCTGTAAGCGCCGCCCGCTGCATCTGCAAGCCCCGCCAAGTGCGGGGCTTTTTCATGCGCGCCTGCTTTTCGCGCGGCGCCACAGTTTGCGGCCGCCGAAGAACAGCGCCAGCAGGATCAGGCTCCAGGGGATGATGTAGGCCAGGCCCACCACGGCGCTGGCGATGCCTTGCGAGAGGTTGCTGGCGAATTCGTCACAGGCGCGCGTGATGGGCGACCAGAAGGAGCGGCTGCGCTGCGAATAGATGGCGACGCTCAGCACATCGAGGTTGACGCGCTCCAGCAGGCGCGCGTTCTCGCCACTGGCCTGTTCCAGTTCCGACTGCACGGCGGCCAGTTCTTTCGATACCTTGATCAGGTTGTCGGCATTATTGGCGGAGCGGCTTTCCAGCTCTTCCAGCTTGCGCTGGTAGGAGCGCAGCATGGCCAAGCGCTTTTCGCTGTCGGCGATGGGACGAGCCAGGTCCTCGGCCCGCGTCTCCTGGCGCGCCACCGTGCCGCCGGCCGTGGCCAGGGCGCTCAGGCGGACCACGGCTTCCGGCTTGGCGCGCATGCGGATATGGGCTTGCTTGTCGCGCCCCGTATCCAGGCTGGCGTCGAGCAGCACGCAGCCTTGCTGCGCCTCGGCATTGCAGGCGGCGACCAGCTTGTCCATCAGCGGTTTCACCGCGTCTTCGGCGGCATCGACGGCGATGCTGTGTTCATACGCCAGGTGCTTGCCGCGCGGCTGGCTGGCGTTGGCCGCGCCGCCTTGCGCCCCGCCCGCCTCCTGCTTCGAGGAACAGGCGCTCAGCAGCGCCAGCAGCGCCGCCATCAAAAGAAAACGTTTCACAGAGGAATCCTTGAATGAAAAACAAAATCATAGCAGCAAAAATTTCGCTTGACCTTTAATACGTCCGTACGTATTGTTATCGTACAAACAAAACATTGACGCAATTGAGGCGAAACCATGGCTAAAGCGTCGCTACGCGAAGACATCCTGCAGGCCGGGCTGGAAGTCATGTTCAGCAAGGGTTATGGCGCCGGGGTGCGCGATATCGTTGCAGCGGCCGATGCGCCACAGGGTTCTTTCACCAACCACTTCCGCTCCAAGGAAGCGTTTGCGGCCGAGGTGATCGAACGCTATTTCGATTACGTCAAAGGCTTGATGGCGCAGACCCTGGGCAACGAGAGCCTGCCACCGCTGGAGCGCATCCGCGCCTACCTCGACCTGATCAGCGGCAAGCTGGCGGCGGCCGGCTGGGCGCGCGGCTGTCTGATCGGCAATTTCAGCCTGGAGGCGCCGCCGCAGAGCGAGGCGCTGCGCCTGCAGCTGGCGCGCATCTTCGGCGAATGGCGCGCGCCATTCGCCGCCTGCATCGCCGAGGCGCAGCAGGCCGGCCAGCTCGATAGCACGCTGGCGGCGGACGATCTGGCCGACTTCGTGCTCGCCGCCTGGCAGGGCGCCATGCTGCGCATGAAGGTCGAACACGACCCGCGCCCGCTGGAACAGTTCAAGACCGTAGCATTTTCGAGTTTTCTTAAACCCAAGGAGGCATGAAATGGAAATACGCGAATGGATCAGGGCATCGCTGCCGGTACTCGATTCGAGCATGGCTTACCGCGCGCTAGGCCGGCCGGACGATACGCCGGTGCTGTTCTTGCACGGGAATCCCACCTCCTCCCATATCTGGCGCGACATCATGCCCGGGGTGGCGCCGGGCCGCTGGTGCGTGGCCCCCGACCTGATCGGCTTTGGCGCCTCGGGCAAGCCGGATATCGCCTACAGCTTCCAGGACCAGGCGCGCTATCTGGATGCCTTTATCGAGCGCATGGAACTGGAGCGCTTCTACCTGGTGGCGCAGGACTGGGGCAGCGCGCTGGCCTTCCACTTCGCCGCCCGCCATCCGCAGCGCGTGCTGGGACTGGCCTTCATGGAATTCATGCGCCCCATGTCTTCCTGGGAGGACTTCCATCCGCAGCCCCAGGTGCGGGAGCTGTTCCGCCAATTCCGCACGCCGGGCGAAGGCGAGGCGCTGATCCTGGAACAGAACGTCTTCATCGAAAAAGTGCTGCCGAATTCCGTGATCCGCCAGTTGGGCGAGGAAGAAATGGCCGGCTACCGCGCCCCTTTCCCCACGCCCGCGTCGCGCCGCCCCATCCTGGCGCTGCCGCGCCAGTTGCCGATCGCCGGCGAACCGGCCGATGTCTTTGAGCTGATCGCAGCCAACGACCGTGCCCTGCGCGCCTCCACCTATCCCAAGCTGCTGTTCCAAAGCACGCCGGGCGTGCTGACGCCGCCCGCCGTGGCGCGAGCTTATGCCGCCGCCCTGCAGAACTGCCGGCTGGTGGACCTTGGCGAAGGACGCCATTATGTGCAGGAAGACCACGCCCAGCGCATCGGCCAGGAAATCGCCGATTGGATAAATTCGCTGGCCTAGCTTGACCTTCCCTCCGTGGGAAGGCTTACAGTGGCGCCATCAACCCTGCGAAAGGAGCTTCAAATGTATGAACTGCAAGTAGAAAACATGAGCTGCGGCCACTGCATCGCCAAAGTCAGCGATGCGGTACGCGCGCTGGACATGACGGCCGGCGTGGAGATCGACCTGGCCAACAAAAAAGTAATGGTGGACAGCAGCGCCTCGCTGGACGAGGTGAAGGCGGCCATCGCGCAAGCCGGCTATCCCGTTACCGCTGCCGCCTGATTATTTTTCCAGTTCCGGATAATGCCGGAAAATGCCTTCCTCGCTGAAGGGCAAGCGCCTTTCGGATGCGAGGTAGGCGGCGATGCGCGGACGGCGCGCCACCTTGTCGCGCAAGGCCAGCAGGCCGGGCCAGGCGTCTTGCTGGCGCGTCATCGCCTTGGGAAAGGCGTAGTTCAAGCCTTCCATCAGCTGGAATAGCGACAGGTCCACATAGGACAGGCGCGACCCCACCATGAAGCCGCCGCGGCCCGGATTGGCCTGCAGGACCTGCTCGAAATAGCCGAGGTATTTGGGAATGCGCTCGGCGGTGAAGTCGCGGGCGCGCTGCTTCGCTTCCTTTTTCTGGTCTTCGTAATACAGATTGGTGGAGATCGGATGATGGGTGTCGTGCGCTTCGTTGACGATATCGGCGATCGTCAGCTGCAGCTGGTTGCACCACAGGCGGCCCGCTTCGCTGCGTGGCGCCAGGCCGTGATGCGCGCCCAGGTACAGCAGGATATTCGCGGTCTGGCCGATCAGCAGCTCACCCGCCTTGAGCACCGGCGGCGCATATGCGGGATGCCTGGCCTTGGCCGGATCGATGGCGGCCAGCATCTGCGGCATGCCTTTGGGCTCGCGCGCCACATCGCGGTAAGGCACGCCCGCCTCCTCCAGCGCCAGCCGCACGAATTCACCCCGCCCTTGGATACTTGGCCAGTAGTACAGGATGTATGGCTGCATATGCCCTCCTTATCGCGTCGTGCCGATTGTAGCGGCTTGCGCCTGCGCCTGTAGCCACGCTGCGACCGCCGCCACGGCGGGTGCCGGTTCACGCCCGGCGGGATGCACCAGGTAGTAGGCGAAATCGTCCAGCACCGGGCCGAAAGGCGCTTGCAGCAGGCCCATTTCCATTTCATCGCGCACCAGGGCCAGGGAAATCAGGGCCACGCCCTGCCCTGCCACGGCGGCCTGGATGGCATGGCTTTCATCGGTGTAGCGCACGCCGCTGCCGGTGTCGAGCTGCGGCATGTCCGCCGCCTGCGCCCAGCGCGCCCAGGTCAGCGCGCCGCGAAAGCCGCGCTGCCAGTCGAAGTGGATCAGATTGTGGCGCAACAGATCGGCGGGGCGGCGCAGCTTGAGCCGGGTGCTCGCCACCGGCGCAAAGCCGGCCTGCATCAGCCAGGCGGAATCCAGTCCCGGATAATGGCCGCTGCCGCCGCGCACGGCCAGATCGGCGGCGCCGCCCAGCAGATCGACCGGCTGGCCGGTGGCCTGCACATGCAGGTCGATCTGGGGATGCGCCTGCTGAAAACCAGCCAGCCTTGGCACCAGCCACTTGGCGGCGAAGGCCGGCATGACGGACAGCGTAACCGTGCTGCGCGAGCGCTGCTTGAGGCGTTCGACGCCGGCCGCCATCACGTCCAGCCCCTCGCGCACGGCCTGCAGCAGCAGCTGGCCTGCGGCCGTCAATTCCACGGCGCGCGTCTTGCGCAGGAATAGCGGGCAGCCCAGTTCCTCCTCCAGCGCGCGCACCTGGTGGCTGACGGCGGTCGCGGTGACGGCCAGCTCCTCGGACGCCATCTTGAAGCTTTGCAGGCGCGCCGCCGCTTCGAAGGTACGCAGCGCGGAGAGGGAGGGAAGGCGTCGTTTCATGGTGTTGAATATACCTGAATAAAACTCATCCGTAAGCAGAAAAATGATCGTTTGTCCGAGACCGCCCCAAGCCTCACAGTAGAGTCCATCGAGACTTCACTGAAAAGGATGAAACGCCATGACAACCCTTCTGCATATTGATTCCAGCGCGCGCAGCGGCCGTTCCGGCAGCGATCCCTACGGCTCCCATACGCGGCGCCTGAGCCAGCGCTTCGTGGAGCGCTGGCTGGAGCAAGATCCGGAAACGAAAATCATCTATCGCGATGTCGGCATGCAGCCACCCGCGCCGGTCACGGGCAGCTGGATACATGCCGCCTTCACGCCGCCCGCCAAACGCGAACCGTGGATGCATGAGGTGCTGGCCGAAAGCGATGCGCTGATCGACGAGCTGCTGCAGGCCGATGTGATCGTGGCCGGCGTGCCGATGTATAACTTTGGTCCACCGGCCCAGTTCAAAGCCTATATCGACAATATCGTGCGTGTCGGCCGCACCTTCGGCTTCGACCGCGGCCGTCCCGGCGATCCGTACTGGCCGCTGCTGGCGGATGCAGGCAAGAAGCTGGTGATCCTGTCCTCGCGCGGCGACCATGGTTACAGCGAGGGAGAACGCATCGCTGCCATCAACCACGTGGAACCATCGCTGCGCACGGCTTTCGGCTATATGGGGATACGGGAGAGTTTTGGCGCCGCCATCGAGTACGACGAATTCGGCGATGAGCGCCTGGCGCAATCCATCGCCCGCGCCGAGGCGGACGTGGATGGCCTGGTGCTGCGGCTGGCTCCACAAAGGGAAGCTGCCGCAGCATGAGGGGAGATTACTGGGCGTTGCGACGGCGGCGTGCAGCCACGCCGGCAATGCCCAGGCCTGCCAGCAGCATGGCATAGGTGCCTGGTTCCGGCACGGCCACCACGGAGGACAGGTAGAGGTCGTTCACGGTCGGCCATACGCCCGCTTGCGCGGTCAATTTAACCGTCAGTTCCAGCAGCTTGCCGGTGGAGACGAAACCGATGAAGGACGATTGGGTTGGCTTGTCGATGGTGTAGGTCGCCAGCTTGCCGAATTCGTCTTTGGCGGTCAGCGTGATGCTGTTGGCGGCGGCGTACGCACCTGCCGAATTGCTGCCGAAGGCAAACAGGCCGGCGCCATTCACCTTGCCGCCAAAGTCTTTGAAGACAATGGTATCGGTGCGGTTGTCGGTGGTCAGCCAGCCGTCCACGCTGCTGCCGCTGCCGCCCCAGAACGAGGTCGAGCCAGGGCCCACGGTGGCGGTGTAGTTAAAGCTGCCGGCGCTGCGCGACAGCGGACCATCGATGGGATCGACCGACAGATCGTTGAAGCTGTCCAGACCGGACACGGTCACTGCGCCGCGATAATCGTATTTGTCGGTGAAGACTTTGATATCTGCATTGGCGGCGCCAGCAGCCAGCAGCATTGCACCCACGGCGATCGATTTAAAGGTATGGGACATCATAAGCAAGGCAACTCCTCTCTAGATAGTGCGTTGTTTAAGATAAAAGCCACTACGCCTTCAATGTATCTCAGCTACGGAAATGATGCAATAATTTCAATGAAATAATTTCAACAAGGTTGTTTTTGCATTGTTGCGTATTGACAAAACCTACGGGACGCGGCAGACGCCACGGTTATAATCGGACGTGAAATTTCGCTACCGAAAGCTCTCATGCCGCCTGTCCCGCCGCTGGAATTGCATACCATCGTCCTGATCGCCGCCGCCGGCCTGTTCGCCGGGGTGCAGAATGCGCTGGCCGGCGGCGGTTCCTTCATCACCTTCCCCGCCCTGCTGCTGGCCGGCCTGAATCCGCTGGCGGCGAATATGACCTCCACCATCGCCATGTTCCCCAGCCAGGCCACGTCCGCCGTCGCCGGACGCAAGCTGGTGGACGATGTGGGGCCGCTGACTTTCCGCCAGATGTTCCTGATCAGCGTGGTGGGCGGGGTGCTGGGCGCCATCCTGCTGCGCATTACGCCACCGACCTTCTTTGCGCGCCTGGTGCCGTGGCTGGTGCTGTTCGCCACCTCGATGTTCGCCTGGGGCGCTTTCCGCAAACAGCCCATGCACGCCGCCAGTAGCATGCCGAAAGGCCTGCTGGTGCTGGTGCAAAGCTGCATCGCCATCTATGGCGGCTACTTCGGCGGCGGCATCGGCTTCCTGATGCTGGCCGCGCTGACCATCGCCGGGCAGCAGATCCGCGCCGCCACCGCCACCAAGAATATGCTGGCGATGGCGATGAACGCGGCGGCCACCGCCATCTTCGCCTTTTCCAGCCTGATCAGCTGGCCCGCCGCGCTGGCCCTGTGCGCGGGCGGCATTGCCGGCGGCCTGGCCGGCTCCTGGCTGATCTACCGCCTGCCGCCGCGCCTGATGCGCATTTTCGTCGTCATCGTCGGCGCGCTGCTGACCGTCTACATGTTCTTGCGCTGACGGTCCGCGCCCGGGTTCAGAAGCTGGCGCGCAGGGTCAGGCGGAAGTTGCGGCGCTCGGCCGGGTGGTAATGCACGTCCGGCACGCCTTCGGCCGCTTCGCCCGGCAGGCGCGAGGCGTAGAAGTAGTCGATATCGCTGGCCTTGCGGTCGAACAGATTGAACACGTCCAGCGACAGCTGCCAGTTGCGGTTGAAGCGGTAGCCGGCGCGCAGATAGGCAATCGCCGTGCCTTTGGAACGCTGGCTATTGTCTTCGATCAGCGGACGCGGACCGAAATAGCGCATCTGGAAAGCGCCCGACCAGGGGCCGATATCGTTCACCGTGGCGCCGAAGGATGCCACCTTCTCCACCGCGCCGGGGATATGCTCGCCGGCCGGATCGGCTTCGCTGTAGCGGCCGCGCGAGTACGCCAGGTCCAGGTCGAACAGCAGCCAGCTGCGCGCCACGTAATGGTTATTCAGCTCGATGCCGGAACGCTTGCTGGCGCGGCTCGGCGCCGTGTCGCCCGCGTCGCCCGAGAACACCAGCTCCGAGGCCGAACGCAGCTTCCACAGCGCCAGCGAGCTTTGCAGGCCTGGCAGCATTTCGCTGCGCACGCCGATTTCGCCGCCGCGCGTGCGCACCAGCGGCGTCACCGGCTCGATCGGTTCGCGCTCTTTCGGCGACAGGTGGGCCGTGGTGCCGCGCGCGTCGTTGCTATGGAAGCCGGAACCATAGTTCAGGAAGAATTCGGTGCTCCGCCATGGTCCCAGCACCAGGGACAGCTTGGGCGAGGTGATGTGGGCGTTCACCTTGCCCGAGTTTTCCGCGATATTGCTGGCGACGTCGAAGCGGTAGCTGTCGTAGCGCAGGCCGGCGATGCTGCGCAGCCATGGCGTCCAGTGCAGGGTGTTCTCGTAGTAGGCCGCCAGGCTGGCTTCCTTCACCTTCGATTCGCTGACGGTGCCCAGTACCTGCTGGTTCCTGGTGGCGAGCAGCGACAGCGGCGAGATATGGTCGTAGCGCCCTTGCGCGCCGATCTTGTGGCTCATGCTGAAATCACCCAGCGTGGCGGGCCAGCTGTGCGAGGCGGCGAAGCCCAGCATGCGGCGGCGCTCCGTCTGGCGGTTCTGGTCGCCGTTTTCCGGATCGTCGAGGAAGTAGGTGTGGTTGTTGAACAGGGTCAGGTCGGAACGCACGGCGTACACATTGGCCTGGCTCTGCGCCTCGCCGCTGCGGCGCTTCCACTCCCCCGACAGGCTGTAGCGCGCGGTGCGCCCGCCGTCGGTCGGATCGATGGCGTCGAAGGGATTCAGCGCCCCGCTTTCCACTGCGCGCAGCGGAATCTGGTTGCTGGCGTGCCAGGAGCCCTTGTATGCCATGGCGGTGACGGCATACTGGTCGGCGCCGCTCACGGTGCTGTAACGCAGTACGCCGCTGTTCTTGCGGAAGGCTTCAGGATGCACCCACGGACCGTCGTTATGCGCCAGCTCCAAGCCATACAGCAAGGTGCCGCCGGCGGCCGCGCCGGAACCGGCCAGCATGCCGCGCATATAGCGGTTTTCGCCGACGGTCAGCGTCGCCACACTCTGTTTCAGCTGGTTGAACAGGGACATGTGCGCGGCGCCGGCCGAAGCGAAGTCGCCTTCGTCCGCGTAGTAAGGGCCTTTGCGGTAGGCGATGCGCTCCACCAGCTCGGGGATCAGGAAATTCAGGTCGGTATAGCCCTGGCCATGGGCATGGGTGCGCATATTCACCGGCATGCCGTCGACAAAGGTGGCGAAGTCGGTGCCGTGGTCGAGATTGAAGCCGCGCAGGAAGTACTGGTTAGCCTTGCCGTCGCCGCTGTGCTGGGTGACGATCACACCCGGCACGAATTCGAGCAGTTCGCCCGGACGCAGCGCCGGACGGTTGGCGATCAGGGCGGCCTTGACCTGGCCCTGGCTGGCGGCGTCCGAGGTACCGACGCTGTTGTTGTAATGGCCGGTGACTTCCACCACGTCCAGCGGGACGGCGGGAACGGTTTTCTCTGCCTCTTCGGCGTGGGCGTATGGGAAGGCGGCCAGCAAGGATGCGGCCAGAATGGTGCTGCGCACGGTCATGGAAAATCCATCTTCGAAAGCAATCCGGCCCACCTCCCCGTGGGCGCGATTGAACAGAAGCGCGGGATGGCGCGCTTCCACCTGTCTGGCCGGTATCCGGGCTGGCAAGTCGGACCATCCCACCTTCCCATGCCAGATGCACAGTGGTTGTTGAGAGAGGGCCTGCCGTCGGAAGACGGCGCTTGCTTACCGTTGCGGGGGCAGCACACCTTGGCCGCGATGCGGCTTGTGTTTCCCGTTTAACTGGGCGCGAGAGTTCGCGCCCGGGCACCAAACGGTGGGCATTATACGTTTGTTAATACATGCCGGTCTAGTGGCAGGGTTTGCCCAGGGTCTGCAGGATGGGACAATCGGGGCGCTGGTCGCCGTGGCAGGAATCGGCCAGGCTGGCCAGGGTGTCGCGCATTTCGCTCAGTTCGCGGATGCGCTGGTTCAGCTCATCGACGTGGGCCAGGGCGATGGCCTTGACGTCGGCGCTGGCGCGTTCATTGTTCTGCCACAGCGAGAGCAGGTCGCGGATCTGCTCCAGCGAAAAACCCAGGTTACGCGCGCGCTTGATGAAGCGCAGCGCGTGCAGATCCTTGTCGTTGTAGATGCGGTAGCCGCTGTCGCTGCGCCGGCTCTCGCTGACCAGCCCGATGCTTTCGTAATAGCGGATCATCTTGGCGCTGACGCCGGAGGCGGTGGCCGCCTGTCCTATATTCATTCCTGCTCCTTGAGTGCTTGCCAGCGGCGCAGCAGCAAGGCGTTGCTGATCACGCTGACGGAACTGAGCGCCATCGCCGCGCCGGCCAGCATGGGATTCAGCAGGCCGAACGCCGCCAGCGGAATACCCGCCAGATTGTAGACGAAAGCCCAGAACAGGTTCTGGCGGATCTTGTTGAAGGTGCGGCGCGAGATGTCGATGGCGTCGGCCACCAGCAGCGGATCGCCGCGCATCAGGGTGATGCCGGCGGCGTGCATGGCGACGTCGGTGCCGGTGGACATGGCGATGCCCACATCGGCCGCCGCCAGCGCCGGCGCGTCGTTGATGCCGTCGCCCACCATGGCGATGCGCGCGCCGGCCTGGCCCTCGGCCTTGATGCGTTCGATGTGCTGGGTCTTGTCGGCCGGCAGCAGGCCGGCGACGAAGCTGCCCACGCCGGTCTGCGCGGCGACCGCCTGGGCGCTGCCCTGGTTGTCGCCGGTCAGCATGACGGTGGCGATGCCGCGGCTGTGCAGGCGGCGCACGGCGGCGGCCGCATGCGGCTTGACCTGGTCGGCGAAAGCCAGCAGGCCAAGCAGTTGCTTGCCGCGCGCGTCGGCCAGCCAGGACACGGTATGGCCGCCCCGCTCCAGCACTTCGGCGCGGGCCTGCAGCGGCGCGATATCGATCTTCTGCTCTTCCAGCAGGCGGGTGCTGCCCAGCAGCAGACGCATGCCGTCCACGCTGGCGGCCAGGCCGCGCCCGGCCAGGGCGGTAATGACGCTGCCATCCAGGCTGGCCGGCGCGCCGCCCGCCTCGATGGCGCCGCGCTCGGCATCCAGCACGGCGCGCGCCAGCGAGTGCTCGCTGCCGCGCTGCACGGCGGCGGCCAGCTGCAGCAGGCGCTCCTTGTCGATGCCATGCGGGATCAGGGCCGCCAGCGCCGGTTTGCCCTGGGTCAGGGTGCCGGTCTTGTCGAACACCACGGTGCCGACCTGGTAAGCCATTTCCAGCGCCTCCGCATCCTTGATCAGGATGCCGTGGCGCGCCGCCACGCCGGTGCCGGCCATGATGGCGGCGGGCGTGGCCAGGCCGAGGGCGCAGGGACAGGCGATCACCAGCACCGCCACCGCATTGATGGTGGCGCGCTCGATATCGCCGCTGGCGAACCACCAGCCCAGCAGGGTAAACAGGGCCAGGACCAGCACCACCGGCACGAAGACGGCGCTGACGCGGTCCACCAGGTGCTGTACCGGCGCCTTCTCGGCCTGGGCGTCCTCCACCAGGCGAATGATGCGCGCCAGCGTGGTTTCCGCGCCGGTGGCACTGGTGCGCACCAGCAGCAGGCCGTCGCCGTTGATGGCGCCACCCGTCACGCGCTCGCCGGCATGACGCGCCACCGGTAGGCTTTCGCCGGTGATCAGGGATTCATCCACATGGCTGCTGCCCTCCACCACCTCGCCATCGACGGCGATGCGCTCGCCGGGCCGCACCACCACCAGGTCGCCCAGGCGCACCTCGGCGATCGGCGTATCCACATCGCCCTGCGGGCCGCGCACCCGCGCCGCCTCGGGACGCAGGGTCTGCAGGGCGCGGATGGCCGACGTGGTCTGGCGCTTGGCACGCGCTTCCAGCCATTTGCCCAGCAGGACCAGGGTAATCACCACGGCCGATGCCTCGAAATACAGATGGGCCATGGCCCCGCCCGACAGCACCAGGTAGACGCTCAAGCCATAGGCGGCGCTGGTGCCGAGGGCTACCAGCAAGTCCATATTGCCGGCACCGGCGCGCGCCGCCTTCCAGCCGGCCTTGTAGAAGCGCGCGCCGAAGACGAATTGCACGGGGGTGGCCAGCAGCCATTGCAGCCAGCCGTCGATCATCAGGTGGCCGCCGAACCAGCCGGCCACCATGGGCGCCATCAGCGGCAGGGACAGCAGGGCGGAGAGGATGAGCGGCAGGGCCGACGCCGGCTCGGCGTCCTTGGCGGCGGTGCTGGGCGGCGCATCGGGCACCACCGGCGCAGCGTCATAGCCGGCTTTTTCGACGGCCTGGCGCAACGCGCCAAACTCCAGGGGATCAGCCGACTCGATGCGGGCCGTTTCGGTGGCCAGGTTGACGCTGGCCTTGCCCACGCCCGGCACGGCGGCCAGCGCCTTTTCAACGCGGGCGACGCAGGAGGCGCAGGTCATGCCGTCGATGCGGACGGTCTGGGTATGGGTGGAACTCGTCACGGGATACTCCTCTGCCTGAATATAGCGCCAGCATCAAGTATCCCATGATGGGAAGGTCAAGCGTTTTTTACAAAACGGTTAGCGCACCTCGCAATCGACGGCCTTGCCCTTGCCACTGTCGCTGCCGGGATTGGCCTGGGCGGCCGGGTTGGCGGCCGTACTGAATGCCGGCGGCGGGGTGAATTGCAGCCCCGGATTGGCCGGCAAAACGATGGGCGGCAGCGTCGTGCTGGGCACGTAGCCGAACTGGCCGGCGCTGAAATTCAGCCCGCCGCCACCGTTGCTGACATTGATCTGGCCCGCCACCACCTGCACATACAGGCCGGCGGGACGCGCGCCGCCGGCCGGCAGCAGGGGTTGCGCCATCTGGGCCAGCTGCAGCGGCGCGGGCGGCAGGCTGTCCGGCGCCAGCGCCGCCGTGCTGGCGCCCAGGAAGCGCCGGGCCGACGCCAGGGCCGGCGCGTCGTCCGGCGCCACATACTCGACGATAAAGGTGGTGCCGCGGATGCCGATGGTGGCGGCCGGCGTCTTGAGCGAGAATTTTTCCTTATTGCGCTGTCCCAGCAGGCCGGTAATCGAGCGCAGGCCGCCCTTCACCAGGCTGAAATGGGCCTGATCGCCTTCCGGCTTGCCCTTGTCGAAACTGAAGTTCTCGATCGTCATGGTGGAGGCGGGCCGCAGCGTGATCTCGCTGTTGTCGATAAAGCGCAGCATGGCATAAGTGTTTTTCTCGGTGACGAGGGTGTCGCCGTTTTCCACCTCGGATTTGAGCGAGAGGATCTTGACCGTGCCATTGGCCTTCTTCGCCAGCAGCGGCCCGCTCAGCTGCACCACCGTGCCGGCCACCGCCGCCCAGGCCTGCATCGCGGTCAGCCACAGGGCGGCGCACAGGCCGGCCTGCAGCAGCAGGCGGCCAAGGCAGGCCGCCTCAATTGCAATACATTTTGGGTGCGGCTTTCTCATTTTTGCTTCCAGTCTTGTCGGTGGCGGAATTGCCCTTGCTGCCCTCTTCCTTCTTGTCGGACTTCTTCTCCTCGCTCTTCGAGGCGGAAGGCGCGCGGCCGCTATCAGCGCCGGATGCATCGGCCAGCATCTGCGTCTGCGTATTGACGGCGCTGACGATCTGGTTCACCGCCTGCTGTACCGGCTTGACCGGTTCCTGCGCCGTGGGCGGGGCGATCACCTGGCAGATCGGCAGCGAAGGCGTAAGCTGGCACAGGTCAACACTGAGCGGCGGCGTCACCGGCGGTGGTTCGACCGGCGGCGGATTCACCGGCGGCGGTATCACAGGCGGCGGCTCGACCGGAGGAGGATTCACCGGCGGCGGCGTCACAGGCGGCGGCTCGACCGGCGGTGGCGGATTGGTCGGCGGCGGCTCCACCGGCGGCGGCGGTGTCACGGGTGGCGGCGTCACCGGCGGCGGATTGGTGGGCGGCGGCGTGTTCTGGTTCGGTACCGTGACCAGGCGGCCCGGCGCGGCCTGCACCGTGGTGGCATCCACCCCTGTGATCGACTGGCCCGCCGCCAGCTTGATGGTGCCACTGGTGGACGTGACCAGGGCGCCCGAAGCGAAGGACAGCACGTCAGCCGAGGAGCCGCTGGCGCCTGCCACCAGTTCGATATCGCCGCTGGCACTGCTGACCGTGCCGGCGATGCTGAGCGGACTATGCGCCACCAGCGTGATCTTGCCGCTGTCGCTGCGCACCAGGCCAGCGGCCGGCACCTCGGTCGCACCGGTATTGTTCAAGGTGACGGCGCCGGTATTGCCGTCCGCCAGTTTCAGCTTGTACACCGTGAGCTTGCTGTCATACGCGGTGTTGTTGACGTTGGCGATATTGATCGGCATGGCACCGCTGGTGGCCGTACTCTCCGCCGACAGGCCGGCCACGCTGGTCAGCAGCGCCAAGGATGCGCCGCCAATGCTGCCGCCCGCCTTCATGTCCAGCCGGTTGGCCACGATCACGCCCTTGTCCGCGGCCGTGGCGCCATCGCTGCGCGAGAGTGATCCGGCCACGTCAAGCACCACATTGCCATCCACTTTCAGGCCGCTCACATCGTAGTGGGCGCGGCTGCCGGCGGCACCCGTCAGGCGGGCAATCGTCAAGTCCTGGCTGTTCTTGAAGCTGAAATCGCCCTTCACCATACCAGCCAGGTTTTCCACCTTGTTGCCGGCATCGTTCAGCACAACGCTATTGCCGGCATCGATGCCCAGGTCGCGCACATCGATGGCGCCGGTTTGCAGTACGCCGGCGCCGGTAATCAGGCCGATACGGGTAGTGAGTGCATTGCGCTGGGTGGCCCCGGCACTCGTGCCGATACCCGCCACGCTGATCGCGCCCGCCGTGTTCTGCGAATCGCTGGAACCGATGCCCACAGTAGGCGCTTCGATATTCGCCAATTGGGTCAGCGACAGGCAGCCGGCGCAGGCTGCACCGACCGAAATCGTCTTGCCCGCAGTGACGGGAGCGATGCTGACGATATCGGCCTTCAGTTTGCCCGCAATATCGGCACTGTCGGTACGGATATCGATTTTCGCCGCGTTCAGCGTAGCCTGCACGCCCAGCGTGGGCGCCTTCAGATCCAGACTGGCGCCCGGCAGGCTCACATCGCCCGCCACATTGATGGCGCTGGCCGAGAGCAAGGCCACCTCGTTCGCCTGGATCGACGCCAGCATCTCCTGCGACAACAGGATGGAACCGGTGGTCACGCCCGCGCCGCCCAGTTGCAAGGCCTTGGACGAAGTGCCCGAGTCGAGCACCACCACGCCGGTCTGGCCGTTTGCCACCAGGCCCTTGCCCGCGCCGCCGGCCAGCAGAAAATCGCTGGCGTTCAGATTGATATTGCGTGCCGTGACCAGGCCGGTGCTGCCGATATAGCCGCCCGCCGTCGCAAACAGGTCGACCGGCAAAGTAACGCTGCCATTCAGATTGATATTGTCGCTGGCATTCAGCCACAGGCCGCTGCGCAGCTTGGCCCCGCTCAGGTCCAGACCATCGACCACGATGCTGGTGCCGCTGCTGCCGGAACCCGATTGCACAAACAGCGCATCGGCGCTGATGGTTTTGAGTTCGTCGCTGGAGAGGCCGAGGGTGGACGCATCATCGATCGCGCCCGCACCAATCTTCACCAGCCGTCCGCTGCCCGGCGTGATGGTGACGGCGCCATCGGCCGTCGCCGCGCTGCCTTCGGCGCTGATGGACGATGCCGGGCCGAGGCTGACCTGGCCGGCGATCAGGTTCACGCGCCGCGCGGCCAGCGTAGCGCCGCTGTCGAGTGTGACAGCGCCGCCCTTGGCATCCAGCGTCACGTTCGAGCCGGTGACGCCGGCGTGCGAAGGCGTACCGGTATTGCCGATATGGACAGCGCTGCCGCCCAGACGCACCACCTGGCCGGCGCCATTCACAGCTTCGGCCACATCGAGCTGGCCGCCGGTTTCGATGTTCAGGGCAGCATTGGTGCCACTCCCGCTGCCGCTGCCGCTGGACGAGAGAGAAACGCCTTTGCCGTCCACGCCCACTTTCAGCACGCCGACGTTGCGGAAATTGAAGCGGGCCACATTCTGCGCCGCTACCGCACCGACCTGGTTGTTGGCGGACATCATATCCACGCCCTCCGGCGCCGACAGCAACAACGTGGCGGCACTCAATGGCGCGTTGTCGTACTGTCCGATAAAACCGGCGCTAGTCAGCTTGATGCGGCCGCTGGCACTGATGCCTTGCGCCGTCTGGCCATTGCCGACGCGCAGGAAGCTGGCATTGGTGCGCAGCAGGAAATCGCCGCCACTGGCACTGCCGCTGACATTGGCGATCTGGTTATCTCCTTCCAGCGCGACCGAAGTGCCGCTGGCGTTCAGGCTCTGCGCCGTCAGCTTACCGCCTTGGCTGATCGCGCCGGAGCTGGACAGCCCCAGTTCATTTGTCACGGCAATATCGCCTGTCAGCGCGAGGCTGCCGCCGCGCAGCTTCAGGGAGCCGATGGCTGAACCGCCTATCACGCCGCCGCTGGTGACGCGGTTTGGCGTACCGGTTGATACCGCGGCGGCACCGCCGGAGTCCTGCATGGGCGCCGCCAGCGCGGGAATGTTGATGGCCGCAAGATTGAGTGGGCCATCCACGCTCAATGCGCCGCTGTAGGTGGCGCGCGTGCCGATGCCCAGGACCGGAGCAGCGATAGTCTTCAGCTCCGTCTCGTCCAGCACCAGGGTTCCGGTCGCGCCGTTGGCGCCCTGCCCCAGGCGGATAGCTGCACTGTCGGCGTCCGTATCGAGCGTTACATAACTGGAAGCGCTAACCGTGCCCGCCGTGCTGCCCAGGTCCATATTATCGGCGCGCAGGGCTACGGTCGCCGCGCTCGCCTTGCCCATGCCGGTGAAAACAACGCGTCCTGCGCCGCCATACGCCGCAGCCTCCAGGCTGCCGTTGGCATTCCCCATGGCCAGGGGCTGCTTGAACACCACGTCCTTGGCGGTGCGCAGCGACAGCTTGCGCACTTCGGCATGCAGGCCAACCGCCTGCGACACGGCGATACCGCCATTGTGCGAGGAATTGCCAAGAACGATCTCGGAGGCCGAGATGCGGTTCAGTTCATCGGCGCTCAATATCAGGCTGCTGCCCGTCTTGCTGGCGGCAATTTCCAAGGGGCGGCTGCTGTCCAGAAGTGCGAAGGACACCACGCTGGTGTCGCCCGGACCGCCAGCACTCACGCTGCCATCGAGCACCACATTATTCGCGACAAAGGAAAGCAGCGGCGCATTGGCGACAGCGGCCAGTCCATTCACGGCGCCGGTGCTTGCAACCGTGATCGTGCCGTCGGCCACATTGGTGCGCAGATCGGCGCTGCCCGTACCGATGCTGGCGATGGCGTTCAGGTTCAGATTGGCGCCGCTCAGCGAGAGCGTGCCGCCGCGCGTATCGATAGGCGCATTGATATTCAGATTGCCCAGCAGCGGATCGCTGCCGGACGCGCCCGCGTCGTTGGCCGAGAGCGTGATGCGTCCCGCCGTGGTTTTGAGCGCCGCGTTCACATTGATGTGATTACCCGCCTGCGCCTTGATGTCCAGGCCCGGCGTGGTAAGGTCGAGCGCATCGGTGATGGTCAGGCCGTTGCTGGCCTGGAGCAGCACATTGCTGGCGGTGGCGGCCAGCGTGGCCGGATCGACCTGGGTCACGCCGCCCGCCGCACCGGCCGCGAAGGCCGCCACATCGCCAACCGATGCCGTACCGCCGGTCTTCACCTCGATGTCGTAAGGGTCGAGCAGCCAGGTGCCGGTGGCGCCTTGGGCGGCGCGGGTATCGACGCGGATGCCCGCCACGTCCAGGGAATGGCCCGAGGTCTCCACCAGCCCGCCCTTGCCGCCGGCCTTGCCGCCGCGCGCCGACAGCTTGCCGTATGCGCGCGTGCTGTCGTCGGCCCAGACGATGATCTTGCCGCCGTCGCCGATTTCCAGCGCATCGGCCGCCACCTGGGCATCCTTGCCCACATAGCTTTGCAGCGCATTGCCGCGCGCCGCGCTGGTTTTGCCTTGATAATCGCCGCCCAGCAGCACGCTGCCGCCGCCCCGCGCGCCGCTGGCGTCGATGCGCGCATCGCCCATCACGCCGACGCGCTGGCCCAGCACTTCGATGGCGCCGCCCTGGCCCGCACCGGTGGCCGAGGTACGGCTGCCCGCTTCCAGCAGGGCCGTATTGCTGGCCTTGAGCACGATCTTGCCGTTGGCGCCGATCACCGCGCTGTCGGCGTTCACCGTGCCGCGCTGGCCGAGCAAGGCGCCATAGATGCCGATGCGGCCGCCCTGCGCCACCACCTGGCCCAGGTTCAGCGCCTGATCGGCCGGCGCCGACACCACCACATGCAGGGCCGGATTGGCGGAGTCCACCAGCTGCACGCTATGTCCGGCCGCCAGCACCACCTCGCCCTGGGGCGAGGCGATGATGCCGCTGTTGGCCACATTGGGCGCGATCAGGAATACGCGGCCGCCCTGCGGCGTCACGATGCTGCCCTGGTTCTCCACCTTGCCGGCACCGGGCGCGCCGCTGAAACTGTGCTTGCCGGCCAGGAAGTCGGCGTTCGAGATCGCCAGGCTGGATGCCACCAGCCCCTGCACGTCGATGCGCGCATCCCGGCCGAACAGGACGCCGTTGGGATTGATCAGGAAGACCTGGCCGTTCGATTGCAGCGCGCCCAGAATCTGGCTGGGGTCTTGCCCGGCGATGCGGTTCAGTACCTTGCTGTCCGCCCCCTGCTGGATGAAGCGCGTGATCTCGTCTTTCGCGATCGAGAAGCTTTGCCAGTTGATGATGGTGTTCGGCGCATTGCGAACCGAGAAGGTCTTGCCGTCCTGGCTGAATGCCGCCTGTCCCGCCACCACTTGCGGCAGGGTGGGATTGGCTTGCGCGGCGCCGAAAGCGGCGGCGATGGCCGCCGCCAGCATGGTGCGCTGCAGGCGATGGCGCCGGCTCGCGGCGCAGGAAAAACGCTGATGCCTCATGGTCTTGCTCCGCTACTCGATAAACCGTCAATACGCCAGGCCAAGCCGCACATGCAGGCGGTTGCCGCCGGAGCGCGCGGTGGCGCCCTCCTTCAGCACATGGCCATAATCCAGCTGCAAGCTGGCATAAGTCGATAGCAGCAGCCGCAGGCCCAGGCCCGCGCTGCCGATGGACGTGCTGCGCAACTCGCCCGCCAGGGCCTTGTTGCGCTTGAGGTAGGCACTGTCGTAGAACGCCAGCAGGCGGCATTGGCGCTTGCCTTCGCCGCCGCATAGATTGGGCGTGTACAGTTCCAGATTGGCGTTGACGCCCACGTCGTTGGAGAGTTCGCGCTCGGCAAAGCCGCGTACCGAACCGGCGCCGCCCGCGCCAAACTGCTCGCCGGGGATCAGCGCATCGCTGCTGTATTGGCCGTTGACGATGGCGCGCAATTGCCAGTCGCGCGGCAGCACGCGGCTATAGCTCAGGCCCAGGCGCAGGATGTTGTAGTTGTCGCGCGCGCCGATGCGCGCATGCGTGAAGTCGGCCTGGCCGCCGCGCGAGCCGCCGGGCATGTTATGCAGCACGGTGGCCGAGACATCGAGCTCCCCTTGCGGCAAGGTCCAGTCGCCCGCGTAGGTGAGGCTGAGCGGGTGCACGGTCACGTCGTTGCCCAGTTCATGTCCTTCGAACTGCACGCTGTTCTTGAAGGCCTTGATATCGAGTCCATACACCAGCTTTGATTCATAGTCGCCGCGCTTGGCCAGATTATGGGTATAGCGCGCGCCATACACCGCGCCCTTGCCGCTGACCGCCAGGTTAAGCACACCGGCCGCCACATTGCCGGAATCGATATTCGAATAGCTGGCATAGAGGTCCAGCGCATCGCCCCGCGCGTACAGCGGAATATGGTAGCCCAGGCCATACACCTTGACCCGGCCCGGTTCCTCCGCCGTGGTGGTGTACTGCAGGCTGGCCACGTGGTCGCGGCCCCACAGGTTGGCATGCTGCAGCACGAAGCCCAGATGGGTACGGCCGGTCTGGCGGGTGCCGCTGTTGTCGGCATTGAACATGGCCTTCCACGGCTTTTCGTCCGCCACTTCGACGGCGGCGTCGACTTCGTCATGCTGCTCGCCGCTTTGCAGCTTCAAGGTCAGCTTGCGCGCCGGATTTTCGTTCGCCAGTTTCAGGCTGTTCGAGACCTGGGGCAGATTCGGCGTGCGGCCTTCCTGCAATCCGGGCAAGGCACGGCGCACATTGGCCTCATCGAAGTATCGGTTGTTCTTGACGGCGACGCGGCCGATGCGGGTCTGCACCACGTTCAGGCGCACCACGCCCCGCTCCAGCTCCTGTTCCGGCAATTCCACCGTCACCACCTGGTAACCGCGCGCATGGAAGGCCGCTTCCAGCGCCTCCAGCGCGCGCTGCACATCGCCGAAATCCCGCTGCCTGCCGGTATAGGGCGCCAGCACGCGCGCCACCTCGTCCTCCGCCAGCAGGGTGTTGCCGCGCACGTCGAAGCGGCTGATCTCGAAGCGGATCACGCCCTCCTGGGCCTGGACGGAGAAACAGGCGGCGGCAAAGACAGTGCTGGCGGCAAGGTGCGCGAAGCGATATCTCATCTATGGTCTCACGATCAATATGGATAAAAATACCCAGATCCTGCAGCGCTGCGGCGATGGGAAAATTATTGCGCATCCCGGCCCGCGCGCCGTAGATTTGATCGTGCTTTGAGGAAATTTTTGGCCGAGAATGGGGCTTTTGTACCGTCCATGCGACAGCCGCGATGACGGTCAGACAAGACGGCCCGCCTCCCTGTTTGCAAGGCGGCGGGCGCGACGCTCAGAAGGAAAAGCCCAGGCGCAGATTGATGCGGTTGCGGTCTTCCGGCCCGACCGCGCTGTTGCCAAGCACGCGGCCATAATCAAGCTGCAGATCGGTATGGCGCGTCATTTTCATGCGCAGGCCGACACCCACGCTGCGCACCCAGCCCGTGCGCAGCACGCCATGCACTTCGCGCACGCGGCTGAAGTAGGTGCGGTCGTAGAACATCAGGGCGCGGCATTCATTGCGCAGATAGCCGCCGCACAGATTCGGCGAGTGCAGCTCCAGATTGCCGGCCAGGCCGCTGTCGGTGAGCACCTCGCGCGAGCTGTAGATGCGCAGGGCGCGCGTGGCGGGGGCGCCATACAGTTGCTGCTCGGTGGGCGCCTCGCTCGTGTACTGCCCATTCACGGTGGCGCGCAGCAGCCAGTCGCGCGGCAGCGCGTGGGTCAGCGTGGCGGCCAGGCGCACGGTATAGCCTTCCGGCGGCGGGCCGGCCTGCATGCCGAATTCGTCGGGCTGGGCGCGCGCGCCGCTCAATTCGAAAGTGGATTTCCAGTCGCGCTTATCGCGGGTATAGACGCTGCTATATCCGGGTGCGCCGATGGGCAAGGGGTCGGGCGGGGCCGCCATTGCAGCTGAAGATGCAAGGACAGCCATCAGGTCGACGCATGCGGCGCCGGCCAGCACGAGCTTGTCGCAGGATGTCATTTGAGCCTCCTCCTGTCTACCCAACAAACTCCCTCCGGCTTGAGCGGAGTGTAATTGTTGTTACTTCAAAGTTTAATCCGCTTTGCGCGGCGTGGCGGATTATTTTTCGCCGGCGTGGCGCGCGCGAAACGCTATTTGCTGTCGAAGCGCGTGACGCCATCCCAGTTCTCACCGGGAGGGTGAAGACGGTAATACTCTATGCGCTGCATGTATAACTGATAGAGCTGGCAGGACGGATCGGCGGCACCCAGTTCCAGCAAAATGGCAGCGGCGGCGTCCCAGTGCTGATCGCGCAGCAGCGCCAGCGCCGCGTGCCAGCGTTCCAGCTGCGCCAATACGGTGGCATCGGCCTGGCCGGCATGGGCCAGCGGCTCAAAGATGGCGACCGGCTCGTTCTTGCCCTTGACGCGTACCCGGTCCAATTCGCGGTAGACGAAATCCGGCGCCGCCTCGCGCGTGGCCTGGCCAAGCGCGATGCCCACGCCATACACCTTGGTGATGCCTTCCAGGCGCGAGGCCAGATTGACGGCATCGCCCATCACCGTATAAGCACGGCGGATTTCCGAACCCATATCGCCCACATGCATCAACCCCGTGTTCAAGCCAATGCCGATGTTCAGCGGCGGCCAGCCGCGCTGGCGGAAGCCGTGGTCAAGGCGGACGGCGCTGGCCTGCATCAGCAAGGCCGTCGCCACGCCCCGGCTGGCATGGTCGGCAAACGGCACGGGCGCGCCCCAGAAGGCCATGACCGCGTCGCCGATGTATTTGTCGAGGGTACCGCGATGGCTGTCGCGGATATCGCGCGACATGGCGGTCAGATACAGATTGATGTATTCGCGCAGCTGGCGCGGCGGCAGGCCTTCGGAAATGGTGGTGAAGCCGCGCACGTCGACAAACATCACGGTCAGCTCGCGGCTCTCGCCTTCCATGCTGTACTGCTCGGGGTCCTGCGCCATTTCGGCCACCAGCTCGGGCGCCACGTATTCGCCGAAGCGCGACACCAGGGCGCGGCCGCGGCGCACCTCGAAGAAATAGCCCCAGGCCAGGTTGAGGATGAACAGGGCCAGGATCAGCAACAGGATGGCCGAAACGTTCAGCACCGCGTCGGCGGCGCGGTATAGCCAGAAATTGAAGCCCAGCGCCGCCGCCGCGCTGGCCGCCGCCAGGGCCACCGTCCAGAAAGGCGCCAGCAGGGGCAGCACGATGCTCAGCAACAGCCCGGCCAGCAGCACCTGCAGCAGCTCGGCCGCCAGCGCGAAATCGGGGCGCGCCTTGAAGCTGCCGTCGAGGATCGATTTGATGATGTTGGCGTGAATTTCAACGCCGGGATACACGGCGCTGACCGGCGTGGCGCGCAGATCGTTCAGGCCGGGGGCGGTGGTGCCGACCAGGACGATGGCGCCATTCAGCAGCTGCGGCGCACTGGCGCCGCGCAGCACGTCGGCGGCCGGCAGGTAGCGGAAGGCGCCGCCCTGCGGCCCGCCCTTGCCGCGAAACTGCACGGTGGTGCTGAGTCCCTCCCCCACCGGGATGCTGAGCATGCCCTCGGGCGTGAACAGGGCGATGCTTTCCAGGCCGCCGTATGCGCGTTCGGCGTGCGACAGGGTGTCGACGGTATTGTCCAGCACCGGAGCGATGGCGCGCGCCTGCAGGGCGACGGCGGCGGTGGCCAGCGACAGGGCCGGGTAATAGCCGTCGCCGATCTTGCGCAGCAGCGGCACGGTGCGCACCACGCCGTCGCTGTCGGGCAGCACGGTGAAGCTGCCCGCGCCGCGCGCGGCCTGCTGCAGGCGCGCGATATTCGCCTCGTAACCGCTGGACTCGAAAGCGTCGAGGCGGCGGCCGTTCAGCAATTCGGTGGTGAAAGCCGGTTTGGGCAGCGCGCCCTTGGGCGAGCCGCCCGAGGTGTTATAGCCCAGCACCACGGGCTGGCCGCGCATGGCGGCGGCCAGCAGGCCGTCATAGTCGAGCTGCGGCTGCAGGCGCGCCAGCTGCGCGTCCAGCCCCGGCACGCCTTTCAGTTCGCGCTGGGCCAGCCCTTGCAGCACGCCATAGCCGGAACTGGTGTCCGCCTCGGGGAAGGAGATGTCGAAACCGACGGCGGCGGCCTGGTAGCCCGTCGTCAGGCGCTGCACCAGGCGCGCCATCACATCGCGGCTCCAGGGGAAGCGCCCCACCT
Source organism: Massilia sp. NR 4-1 (assembly GCF_001191005.1). NCBI lineage: Bacteria > Pseudomonadati > Pseudomonadota > Betaproteobacteria > Burkholderiales > Oxalobacteraceae > Massilia > Massilia sp. NR 4-1. The sequence continues at coordinate 6,193,849 of NZ_CP012201.1, read as the reverse complement.
CGGCCAGGCTGCGCTCATCGATATCCACGATGACGATGCGCGGATCGAGCGTCGGCGCCTCGGCCCGCATGCGCAGGCCGGCGAAGTAGGCGTCCATGCGCTCGACCGCATCGCTGTGCAGCACGCCCGCCACCTGCAGGCCCGCCAACAGGGCCAGGCCCAGGCCCAGCAGCCAGCGCGCGCCATAGCGCAGCGCCAGGCGCTTCATGGCGTATAGCCGGGAATCAGCGCCTCGTCGACGGCATCGACCTGGCGCGGGTCCATATGCTTGCGCGCATAGTCGAGATAGACCTTGCGGCGGATAAAGATGTCGAACAGGTCGGGGTCGATATGGCCGTTCTCGCTGAACTTGCCCAGGATGTGCAGCGATTCGGACAGCATCTTGCCCTTCTTGTAGGGCCGGTCGCGCGCGGTCAGCGCTTCGAAAATGTCGGCGATCGCCATCACGCGCGCCGGCACCGACATCTGCTCCCTGGTCAGCCCTCGCGGATAGCCCTTGCCGTCCATGCGCTCATGGTGGCCGCCCGCGAATTCCGGCACGTTCTGCAGATGCCGCGGCCAGGGCAGCGATTCCAGCATGCGCACCGTCATCACGATATGGTTGTTGATGATCTTGCGCTCCTCCTCGGTCAGCGTACCGGCGCGGATGTGCAGGTTGAGCAGCTCATCGTCGCTGAGGAAGGGCTGTTCGCGGCCGTCCGGCCCGACCCAGCGCCGCGCGCCGATGCGGCGCACGCGTTCCTGGTCCGCATTGCTCATGCTTTCCGCGCCCACATTGGCGTGGTGCAGGAAGGCGCGGTCGGCGCGCAAGGCGGCGCACTCCTGGTCCAGCGCGCCGCGGACGACGTCCGCATCGCCGCCCGCCGCCACGGCGCGCAGGGCATGGATTTCGGCATCGCGCAGCAGCACCTCGAAGCGGGTATCGATCAGGTGGATGCGGTCGAACAGGGTTTCCAGTTTGGTGGCCTTGTCCACCACGTGCACCGGCGTGGTGATCTTGCCGCAATCGTGCAGCAGGCCGGCCAGCCACAGCTCGCGCCGCGTGGCGTCGCTCATGTGGAAGCCAGCCAACGGGCCGGCATCGGTCTGGTGCACGGCGTCGGCCAGCATCATGGTCAGCACCGGCACCAGCTGGCAGTGGCGGCCGGTGTAGGGCGATTTCTCGTCGATGCCGATATTGATCAGGTTGACGAGGGCCAGCAGCAGCTCTTCCAATTGGCGCAGCAGCTGCTGGTTGGTCAGCGCCACCCCGGCCTGCGCCGCCAGCGCCTCGATGAAGCGCTGGTCGGTGGCGCTGAAGGCTTGCACCCGGCCGGTAGCCGGGTCCTGTGCGTTCACCAGTTGCAGCACGCCCACCAGCGCGCCCTCGTGGTCGCGCATCGGCACCGTGAGGAAGGACTGCGAGTGGTAGCCGAACTGGCGGTCGAAGCTGCGCATGCCGGAGAAATTGAAGACATCGTCCAGATACACGTCCTCGATGTTCACGGCCCGGCCCTGATGCGCCGACCATGCCGCCACCGACGCCAGGTTCGGCCGCCCTTCGGCGTCGTACAGCGGCACGGGCGGAATATCGACCGCCACGCCGCTGCTGCCGCCCTGGCGCAGCTTCAGGCTGTTGTTGACCGAGATGTGGAAGTGCAGGCTGCGCCGGTCGCGGCTGGGGCGGTACAGCGTGCCGCCGTCGGCATGGGTCAGGCTTTGCGCCGCATGCAGGATGCGCTCCAACAGCAGGGTCGTGTCCTCGCTGGCGCCCAGGGCCACGCTCAGTTCCGTGAGCTGGTCGAGGCGCTGGGCGATCTGGCTGGGCGTCGGTTCATGCATGAAGTTTATCCTCGGCAATATCGATGCGCGCCGCGCCAGTACTGCACACGGCGTACCAACTGAAATCCTGCCTGCAAGCCAGGAAATTCGCAAGGAATCGGCCAGAAATTGTGAAAAAAAGGCTATCATCGGCAAGTCTTAACCATGCACGACACAGACGGCAAAAACATAAAAACACGCGAGACAGCAAGGAGGGAGTCCGGTAATGAAATTCCGATTCTGGGGGGTGCGCGGTTCGATTCCTTCCCCCGGCCCGCGCACCGTGCGCTATGGCGGCAACACCACCTGCATCGAGGTGCGCAGCGATGACGGCACCCTGATTGTGCTCGACGCCGGCACCGGCATCTTCGCGCTGGCGCAGGCGCTGCTGGCAGAGGGCAAGGCGCCGGTACAGGCGAATATCTTCATCACCCACAGCCATTGGGACCATATCCACGGCCTGCCCTTTTTCACGCCGCTGTTCATCAAGGGCAGCCGCGTGTGCATTCATGGCGCCAGCGATCCGGCCACCGGCAACGGCATCGCCCATGTGATGGGCGTGCAGCTGCAGAACAGCTACTTCCCGGTGGGCGAGGCCGAGATGGACGCCACCATCGATTACCGCACGCTGGAGATAGGCGAAACCGTGGAGGTGGGCGACGCGCGCATCGGCAATGTGGTGATGAGCCACCCCGTCACCGATCTGGGCTACCGCATCGAGAGCGGCGGCAAGTCGCTGTTCTTCACCGGCGACCACGAGCCGCTGTACAACCTCTTCCCCCAAGGCCATCCCGAGCACGCGCTCTGCCAGCTGCAGGTGGACGAGCGCACGCGCGCCATCGACGCGGCGGCCCAGGGCGTGGACGCGCTGATCGTCGATTCCTCGTACACGCGCGAAGAGTATCCGTCCAAGCGCGGCTGGGGCCACGGCACTTTCGACGCGGCGCTGGCGATGGCGATCCGCACCGGCGCCAAAGTCCTGTACTGCACCCACCACGAGCCGACCCGCAGCGACGACGAGCTGGAGGCCGTGTTTGCCGAAGTCATGGCGCGCCATGCGCCGCTGCCGGAAGGACTGCAAGTCTTTCTGGCCTATGAAGGTCTGGAAGTCGAACTCTAAGAGCAGAGCAGCCGATGAATGACGCCTATATTCCCCGCGATCCAGTCAGCGAACCCAGTGATACCAGCTTGCGCCTGGCTTTTTTCCGCAAGCTGCAGACCGTCAGCACCAAGATCCACGCCACCAGCAACCTCGATGAAATCATGCTCGACCTGGGCATGGAATTCTGCGACCTGCTGCATTGCGACCGCTTCACGCTGTATGCGATGGACCATGAGAAGGATTACATCGTCTCCAAGGTCAAGACCGGCCTGACCACCTTCCGCGACCTGAAGCTGGCGGTGTCGCCGCACAGCATCGCCGGCTATGTGGCGCTGACGCGCGAAACCCTGAACATCGCCGACGTGTACGACGAGGCGGAACTGGGCCGCATCTCGGCCGACCTGCGCTTCCAGAAAGGCGTGGACCAGCGCACCGGCTACCGCACGCGCGAAATGCTGGTGGCGCCGCTGATCTCGGTGGAATCGCACGATCTGCTGGGCGTGGTGCAATTCATCAACAACCGCGACGGCGGACCGTTCTCCTCCATCGTGCTGGAAGGCGTGAAGGAGCTGTGCGAAACCCTGTCGGTGGCCTTCAGCCAGCGCATGAAACCGCCGCAGCTGGTGCGCACCAAGTACGATGGCCTGGTCACCGATGGCGTGCTGGCGGCGGGCGAGCTGGAACTGGCGGTGCGCTCGGCGCGGCAGAAAGGCCTGGCGCTGGAAGAGGTGCTGCTCGACCAGTTCCAGGTGCGCCTGCCCGACATCGGCCAGTCGCTGGCGCACTTCCACAACCTGCCTTACGAGCCGTTCAAGGCCGAGCGCCTGAAACCGGTCGAACTGCTGAAAAACCTGAAGCGCCAGTATGTGGAGGAGGCGGGCTGGCTGCCGCTGGAGGACGGCAAGGACGGTTTGATCGTGCTCGCGCATGATGCGGAACGGGTGATGGGCGCGCGCGTCGTCAACCAGATCTTCCCCAAGGCCAAGCTGCTGTTCCGCGTGACGACGGCGCGCGAATTCCAGCAGACCGTGGACCAGTTCTACGGCGCGGCGGGCGACAGCTCCAGCGTGGGCGAACTGCTGTCGGGCATGGAGGAAGGCGACGAGGAATTCGACAGCGCCGAAGTGCCGGAGGCGGTCGAAAATGAGCTGGTCAAGCTGCTCAACAAGGTGATCACCGACGCTTACCGCCAGGGCGTGTCCGACATCCATATCGAACCGCTGCCCGGCAAGGGCAAGACCGGCATCCGCTTCCGCAAGGACGGCACGCTGGTGCCGTACATCGAGATTCCCGCCGCCTACCGCGCGGCGCTGGTGGCGCGCATCAAGATCATGTGCGACCTCGATATCTCCGAGCGCCGCAAGCCGCAGGACGGCAAGATCAAGTTCAAGAAATACGGGCCGCTGGATATCGAGCTGCGCGTGGCCACCATCCCCTCCACCGGTGGCGTGGAAGACGTGGTGATGCGGATTCTGGCGGCGGGCGAACCGATCCCGCTCGACAAGCTGGGCGTGCTGCCCTTCAATCTGGACCGCCTGCGCGCCACGGTGGAGAAGCCGTATGGCCTGTTCTTCGTCTGCGGCCCGACCGGTTCGGGCAAGACCACCACGCTGCACTCGGTGCTGAATTACCTGAACACGCCCGACACGAAAATCTGGACGGCGGAAGACCCGGTCGAAATCACGCAGAAAGGCTTGCGCCAGGTGCAGGTCAACCGCAAGGCCGGCCTCGATTTCGCCACGGTGATGCGCGCCTTCCTGCGCGCCGATCCCGACATCATCATGGTGGGCGAGATGCGCGACAAGGAGACCGTGGGCATGGGCATCGAAGCCTCGCTCACCGGCCACCTGGTGTTCGCCACCCTGCACACCAACAGCGCGCCGGAATCGGTGGTGCGCCTGCTCGATATGGGCATGGACCCCTTCAATTTCGCCGACGCCCTGCTCGGCATCCTGGCCCAGCGCCTGGCCAAGCGCCTATGCGGCAAATGCAAGCAGGCCTACCATCCGGGCGCGGCGGAACTGGATTTGCTGCTGACCGAGTTTTGCAGCGAGTTGCAGCATACGGCCGGCTTCCAGAAGGATGCGAAGGCCAGCCGCGCCACGGTGCTGGCCGGCTGGCGCGAACGCTATGCCGGCGAGGATGGCCGCTTCACGCTGTACCGCGCGGTGGGCTGCGAGGAATGCAACAAGGGCTATAAGGGCCGCGTCGGCCTGCATGAGCTGATGCTCGGCACCGACCGCATCAAGAAGCTGCTGCAGGAACATGCGCGCGTGGCCGAACTGCTGGCCGCCGCGCTGGAAGACGGCATGCTGACCTTGAAGATGGACGGTATCGAGAAAGTCCTGCTCGGCATCACCGACATCAAGATGGTGCGGGCGGTGTGCATCAAATAAGCCTGCGTCTACTCTGACTTTATCAGCCGCTTTGCCATGCAGACGGCGGCGCTGTTGCCCACGTATTTGCCGAAGTTGGGAATGCGCAGATAGCCGCGCGCCGCATAGAAGCCGACGGCACGGCTGTTGACGAGCCGTGTTTCCAGCCAGAGCGCGCGGTAGCCGAGATCGGCGGCGGCCTGCTCCAGATGCGCCAGCACGGCACTGCCCACGCCGCGCGTGCCGGGACGGGCGTACATGCGTTTCAGCTCCGCCACACCATCCTGCAAAGGACGAATGGCGCCGCAGCCAAGCGCCCTGCCCTGGGCATCGCGCGCCACCACGAAGCGGCCGCCGGCGCCGCGCACATCGTCCACGCTGAACGAGGCGGCGCCGCTGTCGCCCGTGATCCCGGCCAGCGCGACGGACAACTCTTCGAGCAGCAGGCGGGCCTCATCCGAAGACGGGTCTTCCTCGCCCACTTGCACAGCCGGCGCCAGCAGTTTGTACATCACCGTGGTCGCACCGAGGCCGCCTTCGGCCGCCAGCGCGTATTGCGGAATCTGGCCGCATAGCTGGTAGCCCTGCTTGCGGTACAAATCCTCGGCTGGACTGCCGCTCCAGGTATCAAGCACCAGCAGGCTGCGGCCCAAGGCGCGCGCATGGTCCTCGGCCGCCGCCAGCAGCATGCCGGCCAAGCCACGGCGGCGCGCCCGCGTATGCACCAGCATCTTGTTGACGTCGGCACGGTGGCGGCCATTCGGCGGCATCGCCAGGCCCAGTTGCACCGTCGCGCAGACGACGCCATCGGCATCGCGCGCCACCAGCAGCTTGCGCGCGCCGCTCTCGATCTGCGGCGCCAGTTCGCGCCAGAAGCGGCGCGCATCGTCCAGCGTGAAGGGGAAGACAAAGCCGACGCTGGCGCCGTGCCGCACGCAGTCGTGCAGCACCTCGGCCAGGGCGTCGAGATTGGCGCGCAGGCCGGCGCCATCCAGTTCTTCTACGGTTCGCATATGGCTATCAGGTAGTGGGCGTCGGCCGGGCCGGGACAGGAAAAACGGGTGGGACCAAACAGGTGGAAGCGCAGGCAGTCGCCCGGCTGCAGGCGATAGACCTCGCCCTCCAGCGTGTAATCGAGCACCCCGCCCAGCATCCACAGATGCTGCTCCATGCCGCGTACCGGCGGCTGCTCGTAGTCGATGACGGCGCCGGCCGGCAGATGGCCCTCGATCAGCTCCGCGCCGAAGCCGCGCGCCGGCGGCGAGAGCATGCGCCGCACGAAGCCCGTCGCCGGATCGCGCCATTCGGGCTGCTCGGAGGAGCGGATCAGCTGCGCCGGCTGCGCCTCGGCCTCGGCGATCAGGCGCGACATCGGCATGCCATACACCGCGCACAGCTTGCCCAGCAGGGCCGCCGTCGGACTGCTCTCGCCGCGTTCCAGGCGCGACAAGGTGGCGCGGCTGATCCCGCTCGCCGCCGCCAATTCCTCCAGCGACCAGCCGCGCGCCTCGCGCAGCCCCGCCAGCCGCTGCACCAGTCGTTCTTCCATGTTTGCATTTCCCATATTGGAGATACTATCTCAAATATGAGAATTCATACAAGTCCAGCCATGAGATATTGATTTGATAATGACAATATGACAGCATTGGCGCATGAAACCATTCACCCTCCTCGCCCTGCTGCTGGGTGCCAGCCAAAGTGCCGGCGCTACCGCCCTCGATCCGCAATTTGCCGCCACGCTCGGCGGCCAGACCGTGCAGCCGACACAGCGCCCGGCGCCCCGCTTTACCGCCTTCTCCGCCGGCAATGCGCTGTTTGGCGTGTTCGGCGCCCTGTCCAGCGTCTCCAGCGGCGACAAGCTGGTGGCCGACAACCAGATTGACGATCCCACGCCGCGCCTAAGCCGCACGCTGGCCCAACGCCTGGCCACCAGCTATGGCATGCTCGCCGCGCCCCAGGCGCTGGCCCTGGACGACAGCGATAACGCCGCCCTTGCCGCACCGGCGCCGGACGGCCGGCTGCTGGTCGACGTCCAGGGCAGCTGGAAATTCGCCTACCTGGGCCTGGACACCAGCCACTACCAGGTCGAGTACGGAGCGCGCGCCAAGTTGATCGACAGCGCCACGAAAAAAGTCGTGGCCAACGCCAACTGCCAGGCCCAGAGCGACCGCAAGCTGCAACCGCCCACCTACGACGAGATGCTGGCCAACCAGGCCGCGCGCCTGAAACGCGCGCTGGCCGCCCTGTCCGAAGCCTGCGGCGAACAGCTCTCGCACGAACTGCTCGGCCAGCCGGCCCTGCCGGTCGCGCTCACGCTGCCGTTCGCGCCGCTGACGGTGGACGACCCGGTGCCGAACCTCTCGCCCAAGGGGCAGGAACGCTTCCGCCTCTTCCTGCAAAAACCGCTGCCGCGCGCCTTCGCCATTTCCGACAACGGCTATTCCGTCTCCGTCGCCGGCACCCGTCCCGAAAATCCCGCACTGCCTAGCGACCCGCGCGCCCGCGCCCTCCAGCTGTGCCAGGACTACGCCCACCGTGCCTGCCAGCTCTATATGGTCGACGACAAAATCGTCTACGGCAGCCACTAAGGCGAGTTACGGCATGGCCCGTGTCCACCCTGGCGCCTGACACCAAAGTGGACACGGGCTGGGCTGTAGGGATGAAAAAAAGGGAGTCCGAAGACTCCCTTTTCTGCACCGATGCCGGCTGCTTACATGATGTGGGTGCCGATCCACCAGGCGATCGCGGCCACGAAGGCGGACGCGGGAATGGTGAAGATCCAGGCCCAGACGATGTTGCCGGCCACGCCCCAGCGCACGGCGGACATCTTTTGCGCCGAGCCGACGCCGACAATCGCGCCGGTGATGGTGTGGGTGGTCGAGACCGGCACGCCCCAGAACGAAGCCATCAGCAAGGTGATGGCGCCGCCGGTTTCGGCGCAGAAGCCGCCCACCGGTTTCAGCTTGGTGATCTTCTGGCCCATGGTTTTCACGATGCGCCAGCCGCCAAACAGGGTGCCGAAGCTGATCGCCGCGTAGCAGGAAACGATGACCCAGGTCGGCGGCGTGGCGTCGCTGGCGGCGACATGGCCGGAAGCGATCAGCAGCATCCAGATGATGCCCATGGTTTTCTGCGCATCGTTGCCGCCGTGGCCCAGGCTGTAGCCGGCGGCCGAGGCCAGCTGCAGGCGGCGGAACCAGCCGTCGATCTTGCGCGGCGTGGATTTCACGAAGATCCAGGAGACGATCAGCATGATGACCGAACCGAGCACGAAGCCCAGCAGCGGCGCCAGCACGATGAAGGTGACGGTCTTGATCAGGCCGCCGGAGATCAGGGCGCCGGTACCGGACTTGGCCACCGCCGCGCCCACCAGGCCGCCGATCAGGGCGTGCGAGGACGAGGATGGAATGCCGTAGTACCAGGTGATCAAATTCCACACGATGGCGCCCACCAGCGCGCCAAAGATCACATAATGGTCGACCACGGCCGGATCGATGGTGCCCTTGCCGATGGTCGTCGCCACTTTCAGGCCGACGATGAAGATGGCAATGAAGTTGAAGAAGGCCGCCATCGCCACTGCGGTCTGCGGTTTCAGCACGCCGGTGGAGACCACCGTGGCGATTGCATTGGCCGCATCATGGAAGCCGTTCATGAAGTCAAACACCAGCGCCAGGAAGATCAACAAGGCCAGCGCATAGATGCTGATTTGGAGGGTTTGCATGGTTATCTTTTTTAGCTTTTCAGGACAGGCGCGTGCTTATGCGTTCTCGACGATGATGCCTTCGATGATATTGGCCACGTCCTCGCAGCGGTCGGTGACCGTTTCCAGGATTTCGTAGATGGCTTTCATCTTGATCAGGTTGCGCACGTCCGGCTCGTCGCGGAACAGCTTGGACATGGCGGCGCGCATCACGTGGTCGGCGTCCGATTCCAGGCGGTCGATCTCTTCGCAGATGGCGACGATCTGGCGCGCATTGTCCATATTGTGCAGCAGGGCCACGGCTTCCTTGACCTTCTCGGTGCAAGCCAGCACCAGTTCGGCCAGGCGTTTGGCTTCCGGGGTCACGGAGTGCAGGTCGTACAGCGACACGGTCTGGCCGGCGTCTTCCATCAAGTCCAGGATGTCGTCCATGCGCGTGATCAGCTTGTGGATGTCGTCGCGGTCGATCGGGGTGATGAAGGTCTTGTGCAGCAGGTCGACGCAGGTATAGGTGATCTTGTCGGCCTGTTTTTCGATACTTTCGATGGCGTGTACGCGGTTCTCCAGGTCGTCGAAATTGGTCATCAGACCGAGCATCTCTTTCGCGCCCTTCACGCACAGTTCGGCGTGCTGGTTGAACAGATCAAAGAACTTGCCCTCGGTGGGCATCAAGCGTCCAAACATTTTATTCTCCGTTGGTTGATTCGTTTTACTGCTACAGGCCGCCGTCCATGGCCGCCTGGGGGTATTAGTCGCCCTGATAGATGGACAGATTGCCGCTGTAATTGCCAAACTTGGTATACATGCCCATCCATGTCAGACGGATCGCGCCGATAGGACCGTTACGCTGTTTGCCGATAATGATCTCGGCGGTCCCCTTGTCCGGCGAATCGGGGTTGTACACCTCGTCGCGGTACAGGAAGATGATGACGTCCGCATCCTGTTCGATAGCGCCGGATTCGCGCAAGTCGGACATCACGGGACGTTTGTTGGGACGCTGCTCCAGCGAGCGGTTCAGCTGGGACAGCGCGATGACCGGGCAATGCAGTTCCTTGGCCAGGCCTTTCAAGCTCCGCGAAATCTCGGAAATCTCGGCGGCGCGGTTATCGCCCGCCTGGCTACCGGTCATCAGCTGCAGGTAGTCGACGATGATCAGGCCGAGCTTGCCGCACTGGCGCGCCAGACGGCGGGCGCGGGCGCGCATCTCGATCGGGTTCAGCGCCGGCGTCTCGTCGATATACAGCTGGGCTTCATTCATCTTCTGGATGGCGTGCGTCAAGCGCGGCCAATCCTCGTCGATCAGCTTGCCGGTCCGCAGGCGGTGCTGGTCGAGCTGGCCGACCGAACCGAGCATACGCATGGCCAGCTGGGCGCCGCCCATCTCCATCGAGAACACGGCCACCGGCAAGCCCGCTTCGATCGCCACGTTCTCGCCGATATTCACCGAGAACGCCGTTTTACCCATCGACGGACGGCCGGCCACGATCACCAGGTCGCCCGGCTGCAGGCCCGAGGTCATGCGGTCCAGATCGATGAAGCCGGTCGGCACGCCCGTGATCTCGCTGGTGCTTTCGCGGCTGTACAGCTCGTCGATGCGCTCGACCACCTGGGTCAAGAGCGGCTGCACCGCCGTCCAGCCCGAGGAGCCGCGCGCGCCCTGCTCGGCGATGGCGAAGATCTTCGACTCCGCCTCGTCCAGCATCTGCTTGACTTCCTTGCCTTGCGGATTGAAGGCGTTGCCCGAGATTTCGTCGGCCACCGTGATCAGCTTGCGCAGCACGCCGCGGTCGCGCACGATCTCGGCGTAGCGCCGGATATTCGCCGCCGACGGCGTGTTCTGCGCCATTGCGTTCAGGTACACCAAGCCCCCCACCTCGTCGGCCTTGCCCAGCATGGTCAAGGCTTCGAAGACGGTGATGACGTCAGCCGGCTTGCCCGCGTTGATCAGGCGGATCATCTGTTCGAAGATGATGCGGTGGTCGTAGCGGTAAAAGTCGTCCGCGTGCATGAAGTCCGCAATACGGTCCCAGGCCGCGTTATCGCGCAGCAGGCCGCCGATGACGGACTGTTCTGCTTCGATGGAATGCGGCGGGATGCGCAGGGAGTCGACTTGCGGGTCGGATGGGGCGGCGTTCATGGCGCGAATTATACCTGCGTTCGGTGCTCGGATTTGGTTTTTTGCTGGCAATAAAAAAGCCGGGCGAACCCGGCTTTCTTATTTGTGCAACAGTCTTGGCGGAGGAAAATCCCAGCCAGACTTAGGCAGCTTCGCCCACGACGGCCACGGTCACTTCGACCACGACGTCGGTGTGCAGTGCCACGGACACTGGGTGCTCGCCCACGACCTTCAGCGGGCCGGTTGGCATGCGCACGGCAGCTTTTTCCACGGCGAAGCCAGCTTTGCTCAGGGCTTCAGCGATGTCGAAGTTGGTCACGGAACCGAACAGACGGCCGTCCACGCCCGCTTTTTGCGACACGGTCACGGTCATGCCAGCCAGTTTTTCGCCTTGGGCTTGCGCAGCGGCCAGTTTCTCGGCAGCGGCTTTTTCCAGTTCGGCGCGTTTGACTTCGAATTCAGCCACGGCGGCAGCGGTAGCGCGGCGGGCCAGTTTTTGCGGGATCAGGAAGTTACGGGCGTAACCGTCCTTGACTTTCACCACGTCGCCCAGGTTGCCGACGTTAACAACTTTTTCCAACAGAATGATTTGCATAGTTCTCTCCAGGATCTTATCTGACCGCTAATTAAGCGTGGTGCAGATCGGTGTAAGGCAGCAGGGCCAGGTAGCGTGCGCGCTTGATAGCGGTGTCCACTTGACGCTGGTAGTGCGCCTTGGTGCCGGTCAGGCGGGCTGGCATGATCTTGCCGTTTTCCTGGATGAAATCTTTCAGCGTGTCTACATCTTTGTAGTCCACTTGCACCACGCCAGCGGCGGTGAAGCGGCAGAACTTCTTACGCTTGAACAGAGGGTTTTGTTGCTTACGCTTTTCTTTCAGCTTGAGCTTGTTTTTGTCGAACTTTTTACCGAATGCCATTTTAGGCTCCTGTATTTAAAAATTGCGCTGTTAAACAGCACGAAAATCAATGATGTGAAACACCAGGCTTTTGCTATTGCGGCTTTTCTTGGCCAGAAATCCCCTGAACTCATACATGCCCCCGAGGGCGGCCTGGCTGAAGCGGTTCGAAATGTCGCCAGCGGCTACCGCGGCGATTTCAAACTCGGTCAGGCGGGCGATGCCGGCCTCCATCTGCTGCGAACGGTGCTGCAAAACAGCATTCACGATCGGCAGGCCGGCCGGGGTATACCGCAGCATTTCCCGTTCGGCGATGAGGGCGACAAACTGTGTCTGGTTCAGTGGCTTTCCTGGGCAGAATTAAGCAGCGGCGGCAGCAGGAGCGGCTGGGGCTTCGGCGCGATGGCTCTTGGCCGCGTCTTCACGCTGTACCGATTTCATCATCGGCGAAGGAGCGGTTTCCGCTTTCTTCATTTTCACGGTCAGGTGACGCAGCACGGCATCATTGAATTTGAATGCGGTTTCCAGTTCGACCAGGGTCTCGTTGTCGCACTCGATGTTCAGGCAGATGTAGTGTGCTTTAGCCAGTTTCTGGATCGAGTACGCCATTTGACGGCGGCCCCAATCTTCCACGCGGTGCACGTTACCGCCGCGCGAGGTCACGCTGGCTTTGTAACGTTCGATCATCGCGGGCACTTGCTCGCTTTGGTCCGGATGGACGATAAATACGATTTCATAGTGACGCATGAAAACTCCCTTAAGGACTGTAAAAAATAGCCCACCCCGGCGTCAAGACGAGTGTGGGAAGAGGTAAGCCCGCAAGCATAGCAGCTTTTGCGCGCCAACTCAAGCCGCCGCAGGACGCCCGGCCACGTCCCCAGAGGGAAGCAAGATGAAAATATTTCGCCAAAAACAAGAAATTCCCTTGCAATCGGCGCCCCACTGTACAAAAATACAGTCTGTCTATATCCACAGCTACCGCATCATGATCAAGCTCACTGCAAGGCAAGAACAAATTCTCAACCTGATCAAGGATGCCATCACCAATACCGGCTTCCCGCCCACCCGCGCCGAGATTGCGGCCGAGCTGGGCTTCAAGTCCGCCAATGCGGCCGAAGAGCATTTGAAGGCGCTGGCGCGCAAGGGCGCCATCGAAATCACGGCCGGCACCTCGCGCGGTATCCGCCTGCTGGGCAGCCATGCCGACGCGCCGGCCGCCCCGGCCGCGCCCGCCACGCCGCTGCTGGCCCTGCCGCTCATCGGCCGCGTGGCCGCCGGCTCGCCCATCCTGGCGCAGGAAAACCTGGAAACCAGCTACAACGTCGACCCGGCCCTGTTCTCGGCCAAGCCCGACTTCCTGCTCAAGGTGCGCGGCGAATCGATGCGCGATATCGGCATCATGGATGGCGACTTGCTGGCCGTGAAAAAAGTCGATAGCGCCAAGAACGGCCAGATCGTGGTGGCCCGCATCGGCAGCGAAGTGACGGTCAAGCGCTACCGCAAGACCGGCAGCACCATCGAACTGCTGCCCGAGAATCCCGACTTCAAGATCATCACCGTCCACCCCGAAGCCGACGAATTCGCGCTCGAAGGCCTGGCCGTCGGCCTGCTGCGCAGCTGGCACTAAGCCGAGTGGCCGTGGCGGGCGCCGCGGCCTATTGCTTGCCCTTCAGGATGCGCATGCGCTCGGCCGTATCCTGATGGTTCTTGACCGTGCTCAGCTTGGCCGCCTCGGCGTTGACATAGGTATCGGTCTTTTCCTTCCACGCCGCGCTGGCGGCCAGCACGGCTTGCAGCGTCTCCTCGCCCTCCTCCGACACCACCTGGTAGACCCGGCCCATGCGCTGCTTGGCCTGCGCCAGCTCGGCCGGTGTCATCAAGGCTTGCAGCTCGGCCGGAATACCCTTGCCCACCGGCAGCGCATCGTTCAAGCCCTGCACAAAGCGGTTATAGCAAGCCAGCCAGGCATCGACCGACTGGCCCACCTTCTCGATTTCCGCCTTGGTGCGCGACAGTTCGGGGAAGACCGGCAGCGCGCAGCGGAACTTCTCCAGCTCCACATCGCCACCCTCATACTGGCTCAAATAGAAATTGATGTCCGCCTGGCGCGCCGCGCGCGCCCGCTCCTCCGCCTCATCCGCCAACGCATTGGATAGGCAAGCCATGGCCAGCAGTGCCAGAGTAATCCGCTTCATCATCTCCCTTTCGTTTTTATTGCAATACCGCCTATTTAATCACTTTTCATTTGCAAGAAAAACAAAAACAGCCGAGCCCGTGTCCGATTTTGGGGTCAGACCCCAAAATCGGACACGGGCTCGGCTGCGGTGGAGATGGAACGCTTAGGCGTTGAGGGCGCTGGCGAAGTCGTCGAGCAGGTCGGCAGTATCTTCAATGCCGACGGAAACGCGGATCAGCGATTCGGCGATCCCCATCGAGGCGCGGCGTTCGGCGCCCATTTCGTAGAAGATGGTGTGGGCGACCGGGATCACCAGGGTACGCGTGTCGCCCAGGTTGGAGGCGGGCACGGCCAGCTTGAGGCGGTTCATGTAGTCGAAGCAGTCGATGCCGTCTTTCAGCTCAAAACTCAGCAGGGAACCGTAGCTCTTGAACAGCTCCTTGGCGATGCCGTGCTGGGGATGCGATTCCAGGCCGGGATAGTAGACGGCCGCCACGCGTGCGTCCTGCTCAAGCAGGCGCGCCAGGGCCAGGGCGTTGGCGCAGGTGCGTTCCATGCGCAGGGCCAGGGTTTCGGCGCCGACGGCGATGTGGTGGGCCGCCTCCGGTCCCAGCGCGGCGCCGAAGTCGCGCAGGCCTTTGGCGCGGATCTGGGCCATGCCCCACTGCGCCGGCGCGGCCTTTTTGTAGTTCTCGTAGATATTCGGGAACTTGCTCCAGTCGTAGGCGCCGGTATCGGTCAGGCTGCCGCCCAGGGCGTTGCCATGGCCGCCGATCGATTTGGTCAGCGAATTGACCACCAGGCCCGCGCCCACGTCCTTGGGTCGGAACAGGTAGGGCGTGGTCATGGTGTTGTCCACCACGTAGAGAATGCCGCGCTGGGCGCACAGTTCGCCGATGCGTTGCAGGTCGGCGATCTGGGTGCGCGGGTTGGCCACGGTTTCGACGAAGACGATGCGCGTTTCCGGCTTCAGCGCCGCCGCCACATTGGCGACGTCGGTGGCGTCGACAAAGTCCACGCCCACGCCCTGCCCCGCCACCGTCTGCCACATCGAGTTGGTATTCCCGAACAGGAAGGCCGAGGACACCATATGGTCGCCGGCGCGCAGCAAGGCCTGGAACACGGCGCCGATGGCGCCCATGCCGGTCGAGAAGCACAGCGTGGCCACGCCCTGCTCCATCTGGTTGACCTTGTCCTCCAGCGCCGACACGGTGGGGTTGCCCTGGCGGCCATAACGGAAGCCCGGCTCCTTGCCCTGGAACACCGACGCCAGCTGGCGCGCGTCGGCATAGCCGAAGGCGACCGAGGTGTGCACCGGCTTGTGCAGCGAACCCTGCTCGATCGTCTTTTGACGGTCGTTGTGCAGGATGGTGGTGGTGAAACCGTATTTCTTCATTACGCTTCCGTGGTGGCGATGTTCAGATTGAGCTGGGTGCGCGCGGCGTCCTCGGCGCCCTTCTCTTTCGGATGGTGGCGCGCGTATTCCAGCTTGTCCAGGTAGTCGGCCGACACGTCGCCGGTGACGTACACGCCATCGAAGCAGGAAGCCTCGAACTTGGTCAGGGCCGGATTGACGTCCGCAATCGACTGTTTCAGCGCCTCGATGTCCTGGTACACCAGGTAGTCGGCGGTGATTTCCTTGCACACTTCCTCGGTCGTGCGGCCGTAGGCGATCAGCTCATCGCGCGTCGGCATGTCGATGCCATACACGTTCGGGTAGATCACCGGCGGCGCGGCGGAAGCGAAGATCACTTTTTTCGCGCCGGCTTCGCGCGCCATCTGCACGATCTCGCGGCTGGTGGTGCCGCGCACGATGGAGTCGTCCACCAGCAGCACGTTCTTGTCCTTGAATTCGTCACCGATGGCGTTCAGCTTCTGGCGCACCGATTTCTTGCGCGCGGCCTGGCCCGGCATGATGAAGGTGCGGCCGATGTAACGGTTCTTGATGAAGCCTTCGCGGTATTCCACGCCCAGGCGCAGCGCCAGCTGGATGGCGGCGGGACGCGAGGAGTCCGGGATCGGCATCACCACGTCGATATCGCCATCGGGGATTTCGCGCTTGATCTTCTCGGCCAGGTACTCGCCCATTTTCAGGCGGGTGGCGTACACCGAGGCGCCGTCGATCACGGAGTCGGGACGGGCCAGGTAGACGAATTCGAAGACGCAGGGATTGAGCGATGGATTGTCGGCGCAGATCTGCGAGTGCAGCTTGTTCTCGGCGTCGATGAAGATGGCCTCGCCCGGCGCCACGTCGCGCACGAAGCGGAAGCCCACGCCTTCCAGCGCCACCGATTCGGAGGCGATCAGGTATTCGATGCCCTCAGGGGTTTCGTTCACACCCAGGCACAGCGGACGGATGCCGTATGGATCGCGGAAGCCCAGCATGCCGACGCCGGCGATCTGCGCCACGGCCGCATAGCCGCCGCGCACGCGGCGGTTCAGCACCGTCACGGCCTGGAACAGGGTGGCCGGCTCCAGCGAGTAGCCGGTGGTGGCTTTCTGGATTTCGTGGGCCAGCACGTTCAGCAGCACTTCCGAGTCGGAGTCGGTGTTGATGTGGCGGCGGTCGTTCTTGAACATCTCGCTCTTGAGCTGTTCCCAGTTGGTCAGGTTGCCGTTGTGGGCCAGGGTGATGCCGAACGGCGCGTTGACGTAGAAGGGTTGCGCTTCTTCCTCGCTGGACGAGCCGGCGGTCGGATAGCGGCAATGGCCGATGCCGGAATTGCCCATCAGCGAACGCATATTCCGGGTGCGGAACACGTCGCGCACCAGGCCATTGGCCTTGTGCATGGAGAACATGCTGCTGTGATTGGTTGCGATGCCCGCCGCATCCTGGCCGCGGTGCTGCAGCAGCAGCAAGGCGTCATACAGCAGTTGATTGACGGGTTGATGGGAAACGACGCCGACGATGCCACACATGGGAGCTGCTCCTAGACTGGTGCTACGGATTTAAAGAATTCAGTAATGCACATGCTGCGCGTATTCAGCAGGCAGGAAAGGTTTCAAGGTACGCACGCCGGATTCCGCCAGGGGACTCAACAGCGCGTTCTTCCAGAAATCCTGCTGCGGGATGGTGGTCATCCCGCACAATATGACGGCGGCCAGCACGATCAGCAGGCCGCGGCCGAAGCCGAACAGGCTGCCCAGGCCGCGGTCGGCCAGGGTCAGGCCGCCGGCCTTGATCAGGGCGTCGACGGCCAGCGTGAAAAGACTCATCAAGATGCGCGTGCCGATAAACAGGGCGATGAAGGCCAGGATCAGGCGCAGCACCTCGCCCGGCACGGAGTCCGGCAACATCAGCGCCAGCTGGGCGCCGTAGGCATTGGCGACGACAAAGGCGACGATCCAGCTGGCCAGCGAGAGCATCTCGCGCACCAGGCCGCGCATGGTGCTGATGACCACTGAGGCGATCAGCACGAATATCACCAGATAATCGAAAATCGTCACTTCAGTCAGGTCCGTTCAGTATGCGGGGCTTAGACGGGAACCAGGCTGCCGTTCAGGCCCATCTTGCTCAGCTTGGCGCGGACTTTTTCCGCCTCCTCCTTGCTGGCAAAGGGTCCGACGCGGACACGGGTGCGTTCGCCGTTGGCCGTATTCACCTTCTGCGAATAGGACTTGATGCCGGCGTCGCGCAGCTTGCCCTGCAGCTCGTCCACCTTGTCCTGCGCCGCCAGCGCCGCCACCTGGATCACATACTTGCTGCCGCTTTCGGCGGCGGCCGGCTTGCCTTCCAGGATGGCCAGGGCGCGCGCATCCTCGCCGTGGGCCGGTTTGGCGTCCTTTGTCTCCGGCTTGGCCTCGGCATGCTTCGGCTCGGGCTTGGCTTCCGGCTTCTCGTGCTTGTCTTTGGATTCTTTCGCTTCCGGCTTGTGTTCAGCCTTGGCAGTCTTGGTCTCGGCGGCTTTGGGCGCCTCTTTCGCTTCCGCTTTTGGCGGCTTGACGGGTTCGGCCAGCTTCACTTCGCTAACGGTATGGGCGGCGGTCGCCGTGGGCGTGGCGGCCGGCTTGGCGCTTGGCGCCACCTGTGCCGCAGCGGGTGCGGCCGAGGGTGCCACAGGCGTAACTGCCGGCTTGACGGCCGGCGCAGCTGCGCGGGGCGGCTCGTTGACGATTTCCTCGCTCTGATCGAGCGCGGCGCCCGGCGCCACGCGCGATTCGGGCGCGGATGCCGCCGCAGCGGGCGTGCCCTGCTCCAGCGGCTTGTCTTTCGACGGAATCTGCAGGGCGATATCGTTGGCGACCGGACGCGGCTCCGAGTCCAGCACCATGGGCAGGCCGATTACGACGGCCAGCGCCAGCGCGATGGCGCCGACCAGGCGGCGGCGCGCGCGTTTTTTCTCAGGCAGTACCGGATCGGCGGCATCGCGGCCGGCGCGGGCGCGGCTGCCGCGGGTGGCGCCGCCCGCATGCGAAGCACGCTTGGAACGGGCTGTTTTTTCAAGCACCGACTGGTCGTCGGCTGCGCGGTAATAGCCACTGTCTTCGCCAGTGGACTCTTGCTTGTTTTTGCCAAATTTCGAGAACAAGCCCATGCGTGATTATCTCAGTCGAGTGCGTCAGTGGAGTGCGGATTTTTGCGCGGCCATGACGCCGGCGACAGTCAGGAATGACCCAAAGACCACAATTCTATCATTCTCGCTGGCTCGGCTGATCGCATTTGCGAACGCCTGGGCCGGATCATCGAAAATATTGACGGTTTTTTCATGCTGGTCCGGCTGAATCATCTGTACCTTGGCCGCCAGCTCGGAGGCCGTGGCCGCGCGCGGCGAGGGCAAGGTGCACAGGCACCAGTGGTCGACATGCTCGGACATGGCCTTGATCACGCCATCGATATCCTTGTCGTGCATGGAGCCGAACACCGCATAGGTGTAGGGGTGGTACCCCATATTGCCCAGATTCTGATTCAGCGCCGCCGCCGCGTGCGGGTTGTGCGCCACATCGTAAATCACGGATGGACGGCCCGGCAGCACCTGGAAACGGCCCGGCAATTCCACCGTCACCAGGCCATGGCGCACTTCCTGCGCGCCCACCGGCAATTCGAGCTTGAGCGCTTCCAGCGCGGCCAGTGCGGCCGAGGCGTTCAGCAGCTGGTTGGCGCCGCGCAGGCTCGGATAGGCCAGCGAGTTGCGGCGCATGCCGCGGCCGCCGTAATTCCACTGCTGCTTGTCGCCCGAATAGTTGAAATCGCGGCCCATCAGCCACAGGTCGGCGCCGATTTCCATCGCGTGGTCGATCAGCGCCTGCGGCGGCACCGGGTCGCTGCAAATCGCCGTTTTGCCGGTGCGGAAAATGCCGGCCTTCTCGAAGCCGATCTGCTCGCGCGTGCCGCCCAGGTAGTCGACGTGGTCGATATCCACGCTGGTGACGATGGACACATCGGCATCGATCACGTTCACCGCGTCCAGGCGGCCGCCCAGGCCCACTTCCAGGATCGCCACGTCCAGGCCGGCGTGCGCCAGCAGGTGCAGGATGGCCAGGGTGGTGAATTCGAAATAGGTCAGCGGCGTATCGCCGCGCACCGCTTCCACCGCATTGAAGCTGGCCACCAGGTCGGCGTCGCTGGCCATATCGCCATTCAGGCGGGCGCGCTCGTTAAAGTGCAGGAAGTGCGGCTTGATATACAGGCCGGTCTTGTAACCGGCGCGCATCAGGATCGATTCCAGCATGGAGCAGGTCGAACCCTTGCCATTGGTGCCGGCCACCATGATGACCGGACAGCTGAACTGCAGCTGCATGCGCTCCTTGACGGCGCGCACGCGGTCCAGGCCCATATTGATCACGGTTTCGGCATGGCGCGATTCCAGCAGCGCGAGCCAGTCATTCAGAGTAGTCGGGAGATTGTTCATGGCGGGGACTTCAGAAAACAATCGGCACGCAGGCGGCGGAACCGCTGGCGTGCCGATGGAGGCGGCGGGACTGGATTAAGCCAGAACCTCGACAGCCTGATTTTGCAGCAGGGCCAGCAGGCGGGCGATTTCTTCGCGCATCTTGCGGCGGTCGACGATCATGTCCACGGCGCCCTTCTGCACCAGGAACTCGGCGCGCTGGAAGCCTTCCGGCAGCTTCTCGCGCACGGTGTTTTCGATCACGCGCGGGCCGGCGAAACCGATCAGCGCTTTCGGCTCGGCCATCACCACGTCGCCCATGAAGGCGAAGGAGGCGGACACGCCACCCATGGTCGGGTCGGTCAGCACGCTGATGAACGGCAGCTTCTTCTCGGACAGCTTGGTCAGCATGGAGGTGGTTTTCGCCATCTGCATCAGCGACAGCAGGCCTTCCTGCATGCGCGCGCCGCCGGTGGCGGTAATGCAAATGAACGGCACTTTCTGTTCCAGCGCGATCTGGGCGGCGCGGGCGAAGCGTTCGCCCACCACGGAGCCCATGGAGCCGCCCATGAATTCGAATTCGAAGCAAGCCACCACAACCGGCAGGCTCATGATGGAGCCGCCCATGGCGATCAGCGCATCGGTCTCGCCGGTCGCTTCCATCGCCTGTTTCAGGCGGTCGGGGTATTTTTTGCTGTCTTTAAACTTGAGCGTATCGACCGGCAGGGTTTCCTGGCCGATTTCATAGCGGCCGCCGGCGTCCAGCAGCGCGTCGAGGCGCTCGCGGGCGCGGATGCGCATATGGTGGTCGCACTTCGGGCAGACGTGCAGGTTCGATTCCAGATCGGTACGGTACAAAACGGCCTCGCAGGAGGGGCACTTGACCCACAAACCTTCCGGCATGGTTTTGCGTGCGGCAGCTTCCGAACGCTGAATGCGCGGGGGCAGCAGTTTTTCCAACCAGCTCATAATTTCTCCTCTTGCACTAACTTAGGCCCGCAGTGTAGCCGTTTCTGTCTGCCCTGTCGAACATTGCAATTGCGCAACTTTTCGCGAATTACAAGCCACGCCACTACTCCTGGGTCCAGTCGAAGGCCAATTTGAAGCCGGTATGTGCGCAATTGCGCAAATATAGTCCCAGCAAGCTTTCCCAGGGCATATGCAATTCCTGTGCATGCTGCTGAAAATAGCGGATCGTTGCTTCATCGAGACGCACGGTCACGGGCTGGGTAAGCTGTTCCGCATAGGGGTTTTTCACCGCCTTGCTCCAATCCAGTTCTGCTTGCTTGCGCATGGCTAGCCCTCCCGGTAAATGAGAACTTCATGATAATCCGCTTTCCGCGCGGAGATCAGGCGAATCACCTCGCCAGCGCCGCGATAGCAATGGCATATCGTCAGCAGGTGGCCTTGATCCGTACATCCCAGCAGATAGAAGCGCTCTTCGCCTTCGGAATGCGTAGTGTCAGGCAAAAGTTGAGCATAGTCATCCTCAAAAGCCGTGGCCGCTTCCGCGAAGCTGATGCCGTGCTTGCGCAGGTTGGCTTGGGCTTTAGCGGGATTCCATTCGAAGCGTAGCGTTCTCATCGGCCTACTCTAGACCGATGAGAACGCCACTGGTTTGCGCCGGATTAAGCGGCGTCGAGGGCGGTGCGGATGCCGCTGGTGAAGGCTTGGACGGCGGCGACGGCCTGGCCCGGCGGGCTGGCTTCGATTTCCTGGATGATGCGGCTGCCGATCACCACGGCGTCGGCCACCTTGGCCAGGGCCTTGGCGGTGGCGGCGTCGCGGATGCCGAAGCCGACGCCGATCGGCAGCTCGACGTGGCGGCGTATGCCGGCGATGCGCTCGGCCACTTCGGCGGTGTCGATGTGGCCGGCGCCGGTCACGCCCTTGAGCGAGACATAGTAGCTGAAGCCGCCACCGACCTTGGCCACCTGCTGCACGCGTTTCTCGGTCGAGGTCGGGGCCAGCAGGAAGATCAGGTCGAGGCCCGCCGCGCGCATCTTGGCGGCGAATTCCTCGCACTCTTCCGGCGGATAATCGACCACGATGGCGCCGTCCGCCCCGGCCTCGCGCGCGGCGACGATGAAGGCGTCGGCGCCGATGCGCTCGATCGGGTTGGCGTAGCCCATCAGCACCACCGGCGTGTGCGAGTTGGTGCGGCGGAATTCGCGCACGTAGCCGAAGACGTCGTGGATGGTGACGCCCAGCGCCAGCGCGCGTTCACAGGCGCGCTGGATCACCGGGCCTTCGGCCATCGGATCGGAAAACGGCACGCCCAGTTCCAGCACGTCGGCGCCACCCGCGACCAGGGCGTGCATCAGGGGCACGGTCTGCTCGCGCGCGGGGTCGCCGGCGGTGATGAAGGTGATCAGGCCAGTCTTGCCTTGCTCTTTCAGTTTTGCGAAGGTTGGTGCGATACGGGACATGGTTATGCTCTCAGTAGTATGGGGTTCAGAAATGGTGTTGCGCAGACCGGGACACCCGCCCCGGCCGCGCGCCAGCTCAGTTGAAGTTCAGGCCCATGCGGGCCGCTACTGTGTGCATATCCTTGTCGCCCCGGCCGGACAGATTGGCCAGCACCAGCTTGTCCTTGGGCAGCGTGGCCGCCAGCTTGGCCGCGTAGGCCAGGGCGTGCGAGGACTCCAGCGCCGGAATGATGCCTTCGATATGGCAGCAGTCGTGGAAGGCTTTCAGCGCTTCCTCGTCGGTGATCGAGACATATTGCGCCCGTCCCGCATCCTTCAGGTAGGCATGCTCCGGCCCCACGCCCGGATAATCCAGGCCGGCCGAGACGGAATGGGTTTCGATGATCTGCCCATTCTCGTCCTGCAGCAGATAGGTGCGGTTGCCGTGCAGGACGCCCGGCACGCCGGCCGTCAGCGAGGCCGCATGTTTGCCGCTGTCCAGGCCCTCGCCCGCCGCCTCCACGCCGACCAGCTGCGTTTCCTTGTGGTCGAGGTAGGGGTAGAAGATGCCCATGGCGTTCGAGCCGCCGCCGATGCAGGCCAGCACGTAGTCGGGCTGGCGGCCTGCCATCTCCGGCATCTGGTGCAGGCACTCTTCGCCGATCACGGACTGGAAGTCGCGCACCATCATCGGATACGGATGCGGGCCGGCCACCGTGCCGATGATGTAGAAGGTGTTTTCGATATTCGTGACCCAGTCGCGCATGGCCTCGTTGAGCGCATCCTTCAAGGTCTTGGAGCCGGATTCCACCGGCACCACGGTCGCGCCCAGGAGCTTCATGCGGTAAACGTTCTGCGCCTGGCGCTTGACGTCCTCGCTGCCCATATACACCACGCACTCCAGGCCGAAGCGGGCGCAGATGGTGGCGGTCGCCACGCCGTGCTGGCCGGCGCCGGTTTCGGCGATGATGCGCGGCTTGCCCATGCGCTTGGCCAGCAAGGCCTGGCCGATCACGTTATTGATCTTGTGCGCGCCGGTGTGGTTCAGGTCTTCGCGCTTGAAGTAGATCTGCGCGCCGCCCACCAGGTCGGACCAGCGCTTGGCGTGGTAGATCGGCGAAGGGCGGCCGACGAAGTGCTTCAGCTCATAGCGGAATTCGTCGAGGAAGATCGGGTCTTTACTGTAGCGCGCATAGGCGGCTTTCAGCTCGTCCAGCGCATAGGTCAGGGTTTCGGCAACGAAGGAGCCGCCGTAAGGGCCGAAGTGGCCGTTCAGGTCGGGTTGCTGATAGTCGTGGGTGTGGAACAGGGCGGAAACGCCGTCAGGCAGATCTTTCATGATAGGTTTCTCTTTCGATAGTGGCATCGGCCTCCCGGACCGCACGGACGAAGCCGTCGATCAGGCGGGAATCTTTAATACCCTTGGCCGCTTCGACGCCGCTACTGACGTCAACCGCGCAAGGGCGAACGCGCACCACTGCGCCAGTCGCATTTTGTGCGTTCAAGCCACCACTCAAAACGGCCCGACGCGCGAGATCTTTTGGAATGAGAGACCAATCGAAAACCTTTCCTGCGCCGCCATATGCATCCACGAAGGTATCGAAGAGCAAGCCGTTGAATAGCTTGCTGGATGCGCGGCACTGTTGTTCATATTCTAGCAGTTCGGCGGAAGAACTGCCCGGCTTGACGCGAAACACGCGCATAAAAGGCCGGTTGACGGCCGCCGCCGCCGCGGCGCACTGCTGCGCCGTCTCGTCGCCATGGAATTGCAAGAGGCCGATCGGGGCCACGGCCACGGTGGCCGCCACCTCTTCCGCGCTGGCGTTGACGAACAGGCCGACCGCCGTCACGAAGGGCGGCAGCAGTGCAATCAGCTCGGCCGCGCGCTGCGGCGTCACATGGCGCGGACTTTTGGGATAGAAGACAAAGCCCACCGCATCGGCGCCGGCGGCCACCGCCGCCTGCACGTCTTCCTCTCGGGTCAGGCCGCAAATCTTGATACGGGTACGCTGCATATATCTTCGTCCTTTAAAAAGCGGGCAGGATGCTGGCCGCTTCGGCCGGCAAGCCCCATTTTTCATCGTATTCGATATTCGCCAGATACAAGCCATCCGGCATGAAGGTGGGCGCGGCGACGGTGCGGTCGCGGCCGGCCAGCAGTTCGGCCATCCATTCCGGCTTTTCCCTGCCCTGCCCCACATAGATCAGGGAGCCTACCAGATTCCGCACCATATGGTGCAGGAAGGCGCTGGCACGCAGGGTGAACAGGATCATATCGCCGTGGCGCGCCACGTCCACCTGATACATCTGCTTGACCGGCGTCTTGGCCTGGCATTGGGCGGCACGGAAGGCCGTGAAATCGTGCTCGCCGATCAGGTGGGCGGCGCCGGCGCGCATCAGTTCCACGTCCAGCGGGCGGTGGCAGAAGCCGGCGCGGCCCGCCAGCAGCGGCGAGCGCACCTGGTGGTTGTACAGCAGGTAGTGGTAGGTGCGGGAACGGGCGCTGAAGCGGGCGTGGAACTCGCCTTCGCGGTATTCGCCCTCGGCCACCGGTTCCAGTTCCTGCACTTCCCTGGCCCAGCGCACGCCGATGGAATCGGGCAGGAAGGCGTTGATGCCGCGCACCCAGGCATGGGTCTCGCGCGTCAGTTCGGTGTCGAAGTGGACCACCTGGCCCAGCGCATGCACGCCGGCGTCGGTGCGGCCGGCGCAGGTGGTGGGCAGGTGGGCGCAGGCGAATTGCTGGATCGCCTGCTCCAGCTTGTCCTGCACGGTGATGCCGTGGGGCTGAATCTGATAGCCGTGCCAGTCGGCGCCGTTGTACTGGACTCCTAATGCGATCCGTTTCAATTCCTGCTCTATGGTGTGGTCTGCGAGGGGGGCATTATACAGCCGTGCCGCCCCGCGCTTCGGCTCAGCCCAGCAGGGCGCGCATGGAACTGGCGCGGCCGACCTGGTCGTCGTTGCCGCCGCGGATGACCTCATCGAGCAGCTCGCGCGCGCCTTCCTTGTCGCCGATTTCCTGGTAGGCGATGGCCAGATCGAGCTTGGTGTCCATCTCCATATGGTGGGCCGACAGGGCCTCCTCGCTGGCCACCGGGGCGGCGGTCAGCGCTTCGGCCGGCTGGGCGGCGGTGCCATGCAGGTCCAGGTCGATGCCGCTCAGGTCGAAGTCGGCCGGCGCGGGGGCCGGGGCATCGGCCAGGGCATCGCCCATCTTCATGTCTTCGATGTCGGGCAGTGCGGTGGCGGCCGCCGTGGCGGGCTTCATGTCTTCAATATCGGGCAGGCGCAGATCGTCCAGGTCCGGCGCGGCGATGGTCGGCGCGGCGATTGGCGCCGGGGCGCTGGCCGGCAGGTCGAAGTCCATCATGTCCAGGTCGGCCAGGGCCTCAGGCTCGGCGGCCGGCGCCGGCGTGTCGCTTGGCAGGTCCAGATTGAAGTCCATGCCCAGGTCGTCGGCCGGCGCGGGAGCCGGCGCGGCGGCGCTTTCAAACGGCATATCCAGCGCCAGGCCCAGGTCCGGCGCGGCCTTGCTTTCCTCGGCCAGGCTGGACGCGGTGTCGGGTACGGTTTCGGCGGCGGCCGGCGCCGGTGCGGCGGCCTGGTCGAAGCTCAAGCCTCCCAGATCGAAGTCGAGGAAGCTGCTTGGATCGCTTTCCGGCTTGGCGGCCGACTGTGCCCAGGCCGGCTCGGCGGCGGCAGCGCCGGGCGAGGCCCAGTCGGGCGTCGCGGCGGCCGGCGCGGGTTCGGCCGGCAGCGCCGTCTGCTCCTGGGCGAAATCAAGACCGCTGTCAGCCTGCGCAGCCAGGGCCGTGGCATCCTTGCTCAGGTCCAGGTCGAGGCCTTCCTCGGCGGCGGCTTCCGCCGGTGCCGGCGCGGCAAAGATGGACAGGTCGTCGTCGGCCAGCGCGGCGGCGCCTGCAGCGCCAGCGGCCGCCAGGCCCAGACCGGCCGCCACCTCGCCGCCCGCTGCGGCCGCAGCCGCGCCCGCGTACAGCGGATTCGCCGGATCGATGCCACGGCCCAGTTGCGCCGCCTGCGCCCACTCCTCGCCCTCGCCGCTGGTCTGCGAATACAGCTCGCTGGCCTGGGCTTCAAAGGCGCGCGTATCGCGCCGGTTGGCGTAGATTTCCAGCAGTTTCAGACGCACCGGATGGCGTTCCGGATGGTTGCGCAGCGCTTCTTTCAGGATTTCCTCGGCCTGGGCGTCGCGGCCATAAGCGATGTAGACGTCGGCTTCGGCCACCGGGTCGACTTCATTGGTATCGAGCTGGCTGGCCGAGGGCGCGAAGTTGGAGTTGAACACGCTGTTGCTGGTATCCACGCTCTGGCCGCCCGCTTCGGCAAACATGGCCGGCGCGGTCACGCCCGGATCGCCCAGCACGCTGCTCTCTTCCGGCGGCACGGCCGTCTCGGCTTTCTGCTGCTTGCGGCGGCGCGCCAGCATGAAGGCGCCGCCCAGCAGCGCGGCCAGGGCCACGCCGATGTACTGCGCGTTTTCCGTCAGGGTCTCGACCAGGGACGGTTCCTGCACCGGCGACTTGGCCGCGCCCACCACGCTGCGCGGCGGCTTGGCCGGCTTGGCGGCGGCTTCGCTGGCGGCGGCGGCGGCGCCGGCCGAGGCGGAAGCTTCCGCCGATGCGGCCGCAGCCTGCTCCTTGGCCGAGGCGGCGGCGGATGCTTCCGGCTTGGCCGGCGCCGACGCCTTGTTCTGCGCCTCGGTCGCGGCCTTGCTCTTCACCGCCATCAGTTTTTCCAGATCGCTGACGTTCTTTTCCAGTTCCTTGACGCGCTCGCTGGCCTCGGCCACCTGCTGGTCCTTGGCGATCTTGTCTTCCGCGCTGCCGGTCTTGCCGGTGCGGGCCGACTGCTCGCCGGCCTTCGACAGTTTCAGCTTGTCCTTCGCTTCGCTGGCCGGTTTCGCATGCTCTTCCACGCGCGCCGAGATCTTGCCGGTGGCGCTTTGCGCCGCTTCCGGTTCCTTGGCCGGGGTGCTGGAGGCAACCTGGCCGGCCAGCTTGGCGCGGTAGGCGTTGAAGTCGGCGGCATGGGCCACCACCACGCCGTGCGCCTCGCCCTGGGCGGTGGCGCGCGCGCTGTCGGCATCCGGCACGCGCAGGATGGTGCCCGACTTCAGGCGGTTCATATTCTTGCCGGAGAAGGCTTCCGGATTGGCGCGGTACAGCGCCACCAGCATCATGTCCAGCGAGACATCGGAAGGCTTGAGCTGGCGCGCGATGCGTCCCAGCGTGTCGCCCTGCTTGACGCGGTACTCCTCCTCCGCAGCCGGCTTGGCCTGACTGGCGGCCGGACTGGCGGCCGGCGCGGGACGGCTGGCGCGCACGGCGGCCGCGCGTTCGGCGGCGGTGGGCGCAGCAGGCGCCGCCACCGCTGCCGTGGGCGCGGCGGCGGCCGGTGCCGCCTGCGGCGCCTGGGCCGAGCGCAGGTCGGCCGGATCGAGCAGGAAGGTGTATTCGCGCACCAGGCGGCCGTTGGTCCAGCTCAGTTCCAGCAGCATGTCGACGAAGGGTTCGTTGATCGGCTGGCTGGAGCTGACGCGGATGAACTGGCGGCCATTGCGCTGCTCGACGTCGAACTTCAGCGACAGCAGTGCCGGGTTGAAATCAATATTGGCCTGGCGGAAGGCGTCCGGCGAGGCCAGCTTGGCCGCCAGCTCGCCCGCCTCTTCCGGCGTGACGGCCGTCAGTTCGATTTCGGCGCGCAGCGGCTGCCCCAGCGATGACAGCACAGTCAACTTGCCCAGACCGGCGGCGTTTGCAGAGGCAGACAATAAAACCGCGCTGGCGACAGCGCCGGTGATAGTTTTCAATGCGAACGAAACCAGCTTGGAGCGTTTTTGTACAGGCATAGTGTGGGGCTTAAATAGGTTAACAGGGGAAAAGTTACTTTCCCGGATATCCCAACATAACATCATGGCATCAAGCGTGCAAGCATTCCGCCCCCTCGCCGCGCCCCGGGTGTCCCCTCAATGCCGAATTCTGCGTGCAAAGCCAAGAAAAAAGGCCGATTTCCCTATGAAATCGGCCTTTCGGACAGGGCCCGCAAACGGCCCCTGATACAGCGAAAACTGCTTATTTATCGAGCACGATGCGCAGCATGCGGCGCAGCGGTTCGGCCGCGCCCCACAGCAGCTGGTCGCCCACGGTGAAGGCCGAGATGTACTCGCCGCCCATCGACATCTTGCGCACGCGGCCGACCGGAATGGTCAGGCTGCCGGTGACGGCGGCCG
Source organism: Massilia sp. NR 4-1 (assembly GCF_001191005.1). Classification (NCBI taxonomy): domain Bacteria; kingdom Pseudomonadati; phylum Pseudomonadota; class Betaproteobacteria; order Burkholderiales; family Oxalobacteraceae; genus Massilia; species Massilia sp. NR 4-1. Next base: position 6,165,195 of record NZ_CP012201.1, on the reverse strand, counting down.
GGGTCAGGTCGCGCGCCGACGCTTCGCGCGTGTTCGGCACCAACTTCACCCACTGGTTGTCGTTGGCGATGATGTCGTTGATCTCGTCCAGCGGCACATCTTTCTTCAGCTTGATGGTCAGCGCCTGCGAGTGGCAGCGCATGGCGCCGATGCGCACGCACAGGCCATCGACCGGGATCGGCTGGCTGCCGAAGTCCAGGCCGCGGCCCAGGATCTTGTTGGTCTCGGCGCCGCCCTTCCACTCTTCCTTCGACTGGCCGTTGCCCAGATCCTTGTCGATCCACGGGATCAGGTTGCCGGCCAGCGGCACGCCGAACTGCTTGGTTTCTTCGGCCGACAGGCCGTGCTGGGTGGCCAGCACCTGGCGGTCGATTTCCAGGATGGCCGCAGCCGGATTGTCCAGCAGCGATTTGACGGAGGCGTTGATGGTGCCGAACTGGGTCAGCAGCTCGCGCATATGCTGGGCGCCGCCGCCCGATGCCGCCTGGTAGGTCATGGAGGTCATCCAGTCCACCAGATCGTGCTTGAACAGGCCGCCCAGGCCCATCAGCATGCAGGACACGGTGCAGTTGCCGCCGACGAAATTCTTCACGCCCTTGGCCATGGCGTCCTTGATCACGTTCAGGTTGACCGGATCGAGCACGATGACGGCGTCCTTTTCCATGCGCAGGGTCGACGCGGCGTCGATCCAGTAGCCGTTCCAGCCGGCCGCGCGCAGTTTCGGGAACACTTCGGAAGTGTAGTCGCCGCCCTGGCAGGAAATGATGATCTCGCAGCGTTTCAGCTCATCGATATTGGTCGCGTCTTTCAGCGTGGTTTCGTTCTTCGCCATGGCAGGCGCGGCGCCGCCGGTGTTCGAAGTGGTGAAAAATACCGGCTCGATATGGGCGAAATCGCCCTCTTCCTGCATGCGCTGCATCAGGACCGAACCGACCATGCCACGCCAACCAACTAGACCTACGAGTTTCATTTTGCTTTCCCTTGGGTTGAATGAGAAGAGCGGCAGTGGCTCCCACCCCTGCCTTCTTCGCTTTGTTTATGCGAGAGCGCGCACCACGGCGTCGCCCATTTCTTCGGTGCCGACCTTTTGGGTACCGGCTTCATGGATATCCGGTGTGCGCAGGCCTTGCGCCAACACCTTCTTGACTGCTGCTTCGATGCGGTCCGCCTGCTGCGCGCGATTGAGCGAGAAGCGCAGCATCATGGCCGCCGACAGGATGGTCGCCAGCGGATTGGCGATGCCCTTGCCCGCGATGTCCGGCGCCGAACCGTGCGAAGGCTCGTACAGACCCTTGTTGTTGGCGTCCAGCGAAGCCGATGGCAGCATGCCGATGGAACCGGTCAGCATGGCCGCCGCGTCGGACAGGATGTCGCCGAACATATTGCCGGTGACGATGACGTCGAATTTCTTCGGCGCGCGCACCAGCTGCATGGCGGCGTTGTCGACGTACATATGCTCGAGCGCCACGTCCGGGTATTCCTTGTGCACGTCGGTGACGATGTCCTTCCAGAACTGGAAGGTTTCCAGCACATTGGCCTTGTCCACGCTGGTCAGGCGCTTGCCGCGCTTTTGCGCCGCCTGGAAGGCCACGTGGGCGATGCGGCGGATCTCGCCTTCCGCATAGCGCATGGTGTCGAAGCCTTCGCGCTGGCCTTTGAAGGGGCCGTCCGGGCATTCGCGCACGCCGCGCGGCTGGCCGAAGTAGATGTCGCCGGTCAGCTCGCGGATGATCAGGATGTCCAGGCCCGACACCACTTCCGGCTTCAGCGTGGAAGCGCCGGCCAGTTCGGGATACAGGATGGCCGGACGCAGATTGGCGAACAGGCCCAGGTTCTTGCGCAGGCCCAGGATGGCCTGTTCCGGACGCAGCGAGCGCTCCAGCGTGTCGTATTTGAAGTCGCCCACGGCGCCGAACAGCACGGCGTCGGCCGCTTTGGCCAGCGCCAGCGTGGCTTCCGGCAGCGGGTGGCCATGCGCCGCATAGCCGGCGCCGCCCACCGGCGCGCTTTCCAGTTCAAATTTTTCGTCCAGTGCGTTGAGCACCTTCACCGCTTGGGCGACGATTTCCGGGCCGATGCCGTCGCCCGGCAAGATAGCAATTTTCATATTGTTCTTTGAGTTTAGATGACGTTGGCCAGCCAGGGCTGGTTGGCCAGATGACGCTCTTCGAAGGCGCGGATGCTGTCGGCGTGGCGCAGCGTCAGGCCGATATCGTCGAGACCATTCATCAGGCAGTATTTGCGGAAGGCGTCGATCTCGAAGGGGTAGGAGATGCTGCCGTTGGCCGTCGTAACGCGCTGCTGCTCAAGGTCCACCACCAGGCGGTAGCCGGGGAAGGCCTTGACTTCATTGAACAGATGATCGATCTGGGTTTCGCTCAAGACCACGGGCAGCAGGCCGTTCTTGAAGCAGTTATTGTAGAAGATGTCGGCAAAACTCGGCGCAAGAATGGCGCGGAAGCCGAACTGGTCGAGCGCCCAGGGCGCGTGCTCGCGCGAGGAGCCGCAGCCGAAGTTCTTGCGCGTCAGCAGGACCGAGGCGCCCTGGTAGCGCGCCTGGTTCAGCACGAAGTCGGGATTGAGCGGACGGCCGCTGTTATCCATGCCCGGTTCGCCGTGGTCCAGATAGCGCCATTCGTCGAACAGATTGGGGCCGAAGCCGGTACGGTGGATCGATTTCAGGAACTGCTTGGGGATGATGGCGTCGGTATCGACATTCGCGCGGTCGAGCGGTGCGACGAGGCCTTCATAGACGGTAAATTTTTCCATGATTCTCTAAAGGAGAGCGACGGCGGACCGTCGGGCCCGCCGTACTGCGGTGTTATTTTTTGCCGGCGCCTTCAACGGCCTGGCCGACCTTTTGCACATCCTTGCCGATGCCGGCGACGGTGTTGCAGCCGCTTAGGAACAGGGCGGTGATGGCGATGGCGAATAGGGTTTTCATGATGGTGTTCTCTTGGATCGGTTAATCAGCGCAGGGCGCGCACGTCGACAAAATGGCCGGCGATACCGGCTGCGGCCGCCATGGCGGGCGACACCAGGTGGGTGCGTCCGCCTTGGCCCTGACGGCCTTCGAAATTACGGTTGGAGGTGGAGGCGCAGCGCTCGCCCGGATCGAGGCGGTCGGCATTCATCGCCAGGCACATCGAGCAGCCCGGCTCGCGCCATTCAAAGCCGGCGGCCTTGAAGATGCTGTCCAGGCCTTCGCGTTCGGCCTGCTCTTTCACCAGGCCGGAGCCCGGCACCACCAGCGCCAGCTTCACGTTCGAGGCACGCTGCTTGCCGCGCACCACGGCGGCGGCGGCGCGCAAGTCCTCGATGCGCGAGTTGGTGCAGGAGCCGATGAAGACCTTGTCGATGCGGATGTCCTCGATCGCCGTATTCGGTTTCAAGTCCATATACACCAGGGCTTTTTCCATGGCGTCGCGCTTGACGCTGTCTTTTTCCTGGTCGGGATCGGGCACGCGGCCATCGACCGCCACCACCATTTCCGGCGAGGTGCCCCAGGTCACCTGGGGCTTGATCTCGGCCGCGTTCAAGGTCACGACCAGGTCGAATTTGGCGCCGGCGTCGGAATGCAGGGTGCGCCAGTATTCGACGGCACGTTCCCAGTGCGGCCCCACCGGCGAGAAAGGACGGCCTTTCACGTAGTCGATGGTGATCTCGTCGACGGCCACCATGCCGGCGCGCGCGCCCGCTTCGATGGCCATATTGCAGACGGTCATGCGGCCTTCCATCGACAGCGAGCGGATGGCCGAACCGGCGAACTCGATGGCGTAGCCGGTGCCGCCGGCGGTGCCGATCTTGCCGATCACGGCCAGCACGATGTCCTTGGCGGTCACGCCGGCCGGCAGCGCGCCGTCCACCTGCACCAGCATGGCCTTGGATTTCTTGGCCAGCAGGGTTTGCGTCGCCAGCACGTGCTCCACTTCGGAGGTGCCGATGCCGTGCGCCAGCGCGCCGAAAGCGCCGTGGGTCGACGTATGCGAGTCGCCGCATACCACGGTCATGCCGGGCAGGGTCGCGCCCTGCTCCGGACCGATCACGTGCACGATGCCCTGGCGCTTGTCGTTCATATTGAAGTAGGTCAGGCCGAAAGCCTGGGTGTTCTTGTCCAGCGTTTCGACCTGCAGGCGCGAAACGGGATCGGCGATGCCGTGCGAACGGTCGGTGGTCGGCACATTGTGGTCGGCCACGGCCAGGTTGGCGGACAGCCGCCATGGCTGGCGGTTGGCGGCGCGCAGGCCGTCGAATGCCTGCGGGCTGGTCACTTCGTGCACGAGGTGGCGGTCGATGTAGAGGATGGCGGTGCCGTCGTCTTCGGTACGCACCACATGGGATTCCCAGAGTTTGTCGTAAAGCGTCTTCATGGTTGCTACTGCTGCCTAATTTTTGAGTGATCCAATTTGATTATGCCATATTTGTGCAACGCAAAACCAAGCCCGTCTTTCCGCCTCGTGAGCCGATGCGTCCTGGGAATTTGCCTGTTTGATCTGGCGCCCTTTGTTGATGTTTGTGTAAAGCTTGTGAAAATAAATACAAAAGACTACGCGAAAAAAAAGCCTGCGGTTTCGGCCGCAGGCTTTGGTGTCTTGCTTGGTGCTTGATGCTTATGCCGCCATGCGTACACTTCCCCTGCAACCGTCCATCAGGAAGGATAGGCCGACCACTAGCACCAGCTCGCCTTCGGCCGAGCGCGCAGTACCGGTAATGCCTTCCACCGCCAGCGCGGTCATCGGCTTGATCACGAGGTCGGCGGTGCCGTCCACGGCTTCCACGGCCAGGATGTAAGGCTGCGGCGAATTGACCACGATGCCGACGCGCTCGGAACCGAGTTCGTAGCCCAGGGCGCCGGCCAGCGAACGCACCGGCAGCGGACGGCCCTGGTCTTTGAGCACCGGGGCACCGCCCACTTCCATGAAGGTTTCCGGCAGTTCGACCACGCGCTGCACCACGGCCATCGGCAGCGCCAGCAAGGCGCCCGAGGTCGAGACCAGCATGGTCGGCACGATCGACAGCTCGATCGGCAGGCGGATGGCGAACTTGGTGCCCTTGCCCAGCGCCGAGTCGATGTGGATGGCGCCGCGGTTTTTCTCGACGGCGGTCTTCACCACGTCCATGCCGACGCCGCGGCCGGACACGGAGGACGCCACTTCCTTGGTCGAGAAGCCGGGCAGGAAGACCAGCTGGTAGGATTCTTCGTCGCTCAGGTTGGCGGTCGGCGAGATCAGGCCTTTTTCGGCCGCCTTCTTGCGCAGGCCGACCGGGTCCATGCCCTTGCCGTCGTCCTGCAGCACGATCATGACGCTATTCGCTTCCTGCCAGGCTTTGAGCGAGATGAAGGCCTTGGCCGGCTTGCCGGCGGCCAGGCGCACGTCCGGCGCCTCGACGCCGTGGTCGAGCGCATTGCGCAGCATGTGCACCAGCGGGTCGTACAGGCTGTCCACCACCACGCGGTCGACTTCGGTCTCCGCGCCTTCGATGGTCAGTTCGACTTCCTTGCCCAGGTCTTTCGCCAGCTCGCGCACCAGGCGCGGGAATTTCTGGAACAGGCGGCCGACCGGCTGCATGCGGGTGGCCAGGGTGGCGCGCTGCAGTTCGGTGGAGTAGCGCGAGGCACGTTCCAGAGTCTCGGTCAGGGCCGACATCAGGGACGCCGCCTGGCCTTCGAACTTGAACTGCTGCAGGCGTTCCAGCAGCACGGCGGCCTGGTTGGCGGCCTGCACCGATTCGCCGGCCACTTCCAGCAGGGCGTCGAGCTTGACGGCGTCGATACGGATGCTTTCTTCCTTGGCCGGCGGCGCGTGCGGCTTGCTTTCTTCGCGGGCCGGGCCTTCGCGCTTGGCGATGGCGGCGGCAACGGCCGGGGCGGCGGCTTCGGCGGCGGCCGGCGCGGGCGCTTCGACCGCCACGGGCGCGGCGGCGGCCGGCGCGGCGGAGCGGGTATAGCTGCCGGGCGGCATCACCGCCTCGTACATGCCTTCCCAGTCCAGGCCGTCGGCCGATGCCGTTGCGGCGGGCGCGGCCGCAGGTGCGGCGGCGGGCGCCGGAGCGGCGGCCGCCACTGGCGCCGGCGCCGCTGCCGGCGCGGCGGCCTTGGCCGGCGCTTCGCTCTTGCCTTCGATGGCGTCCTTCAGGATCGCTTCCAGGTCGCCCGGCATGCCGCCCAGGCTTTCCGGCGCGGCGCCGTTATTCAGTTCGGCCAGCTGGTCGGCCACGAAGCCGGACGCTTGCAGCGCCGCCTCGATCGACAGCGGCGTCACCGGCGCGGCGCCGGTGCGCAGCGCGTCGAACAGGTTCTCGGTCAGGTGGCAGGCCGACACCAGCGCGCCCAGGTTCATGAAACCGGCGCCGCCCTTAATCGTGTGGAAGGAGCGGAAAACCGCGTTCAGTGTTTCTTTATTGTCAGGGTCACGTTCGAGGCGCAGCAGGTGCTCCTCGACGTTGACTGCCAAGTCCATCGCCTCAACGACGAACTCCTTCAGCATATCGTCCATTAGAATCCCAGATCGGCAAGCAGATCATCGACACTGTCCTGGCTCAGGGCCACCGTCGGAGCCGACGGGCCTGTCATCAGGGACACCTCTTTTTGCGCAATCTTCTCGCGCACCTCTACCGGCGCATTGTCGCGCAGCAGCTGGGCCAGTTCCGCTTCCACCGTCTTGGTGATGACCACGACTTTCTTGATCAGCTGGCCGGTGATGTCCTGGAAGTCCTGGGCCATCATGATTTCCAGCAGACGGGCTTTTTCCGCCTCGGTGGCTTCGGATACGGCCTGGGCAAAAGCGCGCGAGTCGCCTGCCAGGGTTTTGAATTCATCGATGCTGAGTTTGCCGGCGAACAGCTCGGCCCAGCGGTCTTCCATTTCCTTGGATTTTTTCGACAGCACGTCCTGGGCCGGCATGCCGTCGTCCAGGGTGTTGAGCACCTTGTTGGCGGCCTGCTCGGTCAGGCTGGCCACGTATTCCAGGCGGTCCTGGGCGTCGACGATCTGGGTCGACGCTTCGGTCAAGGCCTTGTCGTAGCCCAGCTCGCGCAGCGAATCGTGCAGCAGGCGCACGATGCCGCCCAGGCGCTCGAACATCGGCTTGTCGGCCGCGTGGCCCTCGGCCTCACCGGCGGGCGCGGCCGCAGCGGCAACCGGCGCCGGCTCAACCGGCGCGGCAGCGGCGGCATCGGGCGGTCGGGTCGAGGAAATTTCGTCAAACAGGCTTTCCAGGTCATCTTCAGCCGCTGCGGCGGGAGCCGGGGCCGGGGCCGGAGCAGGAGCGGCTGTGGCGCGTTGCGCGGACACTTCTTCAAATAAGGCGTCGAAATCATCAGCGGCGTCGGTCATAATTCCTGCTTCTCCATGTAAAAAATTGCTGCCTAAACTGCTGCCCGGCGCAATCGTAGATGACGCCCGGCAATATTACCGCATTTACGCGAGTGTAGCAGGGGGCGCCCCCCTTGTTCAATCTCCCTTAGGGAAAAGAAAGGCAAAGCCGCACCGCGCACGCAAAAGCCGGACTTTCTGTTGTATTTGGGGATACTAGCATTGCTGCCCCTCGGCAGGCCACAAATCTGTCCGCGGCGACAACAAATGCGGCATAAATGTCGGCGGCCGCCCTTCCCTGTCGCTTCCTGGTACTTTATTGATCCACATCAAGTCTTTGCATCCAGACAATATGCAAAATCAGACTACAATGAAGGAGGGGAAGGACTTTCACAAGGAGAGTGATATGTACCGCAAGATCCTGATCACCACCGACGGCTCGGCCGTCTCCCGCATGACTGCCTGCGCCGGCGTCTCCTTCGCCCAGCAGATGGGCGCCGAGGCGCTGGTGCTGTTCGTGGCGCCCGAATACCAGTACCCGATCTATGTCGAGATCATTCCGCCCAGCTATCCCAGCGAGGAGGAATACCGCGCCGCGATGGAACGCGCCGGCAGCGAGCACGTGCAGCCCATCCTCGATGCCTGCGCCAAGAAGGCGGTGCGGGCCGAGGGCATGACCGCGTTCGCCGAGAGCGCCGCGCTGAAAATCATCGACGTGGCGGCGCGCCATGGCTGCGACCTGATCTTCATCGGCTCGCACGGGCGCAGCGGCTGGGGCCAGCTGCTGCTGGGCAGCGTCACCAACAAGGTGCTGTCGCATACGCGCATGCCGGTCCTGGTGCACCGCCTGCTCAAGGAACCGCTGCCCGACTAGGCGCGCCACGCGCCTTACAAAAAGAGCAAGCTCCCGCGGGAGTTCGTAGTAGTATTTTCCCTTTTTCCCCAAACCCATTGCCATGATCAGAATAGTCATCGCCGACGACCACACCATTATGCGCGAAGGCCTGAAGCGCATCCTCGACGGCGCCGAGGATATAGAAATCGTGGGCGAAGCCATCGACGGCTTCGAAGTGCTGAACCGCGTGCGCCAGGGCGGTTTCGACCTGCTGCTGCTGGATTTGTCGATGCCGGGCCGCAGCGGCGTCGACCTGATCCGCCAGATCCGCAGCGAAGCGCCCAAGCTGGCCATCCTCATCCTCACCATGCACGAGGAGGAGCAGTATGCGGTGCGCGCCATCCGCGCCGGCGCCCAGGGCTACCTGACCAAGGAGAGCGCCGGTACCCAGCTGGTGGGCGCCATCCACAAGGTCGCTTCGGGCCGGCCGTACATCAGCACCGAGGTCGCCGAGCAGCTCGCGCTCAACATCATGACGCCCAACGAGAGCCTGCTGCACAAGCAGTTGTCGGACCGCGAGTTCGAAGTGTTCTCGCTGCTGGTGGCCGGCAAGTCGATCACCGACATCGGCAACAGCCTGCACCTGAGCGTGAAAACCGTGAGCACGCACAAGACGCGCATCATGCAGAAGATGGGCATGGGTTCCTTGTCGGAGATGGTGCAGTATGCGGTGGCCCACCGCCTGCTCTCGCCGTTCGGCAGTTAAGCCCGGCCCCCTCCGCGCGGCCGGACGCCCGTCCGGCCCGCATCCCGCCCCACTAGGAATACTCCTACCCGCCTGCGCCAGCTCCTACGCCATATTCAGCACCCGCTGATATCAATTGTCGGGTCGTGTTGGCATACTGAAACCAAGCTAAAGTTTCCAGTAGGCCATAGGCCTCTGGCGAGCGAACAAGAATACTTCCCGCCCTGCATGGGTGGAGGTCCAAGTCCCGATTCTGCGTCATTGCCTTGCCGTACTACAGGAGATAAGCATGTTCTCTACGCCCATGTCCGAGCTTCGCCCCGCCGTGTCGGCTTCATCGTCGATGGAAGCTGGCCGCCAGCGCCAAGGTCGGCTCTGGTCCAATATGAAGGAAGTCTGCGAGCTGCTGCATCTGCCCGCCATCAGCACGCTCAATGCGGAAGAGCTGCTGTTCCAGCATGTCCAATTCAAGACCGGACAGCGCATCCATACCATCGGCCAAAGCTTCGATACCCTGTACATCGTCAATTCGGGCTTCCTGAAAACCGTGCTCATCGATGAATTCGGCAATGAGCAAGTGCTGAGCTTCCCGATGAAGGGCGACCTGCTCGGCGTCGACGGCATCCACAGCCGCCACTACACCTCGGAGGCGGTGGCGCTGTCGGACTGCGACCTGATCCTGCTGCCCTTCAAGAAACTGACCGCGCTCAGCCGCGTGCACCTGGAACTGGAAAACATGCTGTACGGCGTGATGAGCCGCGAACTGGTGCGCGAGCAAGCCATGATCGGCATGCTGGGCGCGCTCAGCGCCGAGGCGCGCGTGGCGCGCTTCCTGGTGTCGCTGTCGGAACGCTTCGCCCAGATGGGCTATTCCAGCAAGCTGTTCAACCTGCGCATGACGCGCCATGAAATCGGCAGCTACCTGGGCCTGACCCTGGAAACGGTCAGCCGCACGCTGTCGGCCTTCAATGAAATCGGCATGATCAGCGTCGACCAGCGCACCATCGGCATCAAGGATGCCGACGCGCTGCGCTCGCTGCGCCGCCTGCCGCCCTCGCGCACGCGCGGCAAGAGCGTGCAGGCGCGCCTGCGCGCCAACGCACGCGCCGAACCGGCCGCCGCCGAACTGCCGGCCGAACCGCTGCTGGCCGCCTACTGATTTTCCCCGCTTACTCTCGTTTCACCCAGCGTTTGGCCCGCTTCGGCGGGCCTTTTTTTATCCCGTGCAAAAAAGTGACTTTCACATGTCAAAAAGCACTTGCATTTCTGGCAGCGGCAGCTAATAATGCAAATGCGAATCATTCTTATTTAAGGAAAAACTTCATGCACACCAGCCCATCGCCCGCTATCCGCCCGACCGTTGCCGCTCCCGCCGCTGCCCAACCGGTGCGCCGCCTGACCACCGCCGGCCTGATGCAGGACCAGCGCGAAGTCGAAATCGAACATGCCGGCCGCATCTACCGCTTGCGCATCACCCAGCTCAATAAACTGATTCTGACCGCTTAAATCCCCGACAGCCCCAGCCAGCCAAGCCATCCGCGCGCGCCAGCCATACCGACCCGAGGAGTGCCCCGATGGCCATCGACCGTACCGATCCGATTTTTCTCGCGCCCCAGAAAGGCCAGCATCCCGAGCTGATGCTGTCCGCGGTGCTGCACCTGATGTCGCATTACACGTCCAGCGCCAATGACAGCGGCGCCTGCGTGAAGCTGGCGTCCGTCATCGAACGCCACCTCAAGGCCCTGGCCAGCCTGCCCGACCTGGCGCCCGTGCTGAGCGCCACCTGCCAGCAGCTGTCCGAGCAGTGGGCCGCCGTGGTCGAGCGCTCCCTGCCCCCGCCCCAGCCGGTCAAGGAAGAATCGACCTTCCTCAGCCGCATCATGGCGCGCGGCCGCGGCAGCGCCCAGGCCGCCTGCTAAGAGGAGCCGGCCAGCATGTGCGATAAACACCAACTGCCGGCCGCGCCGGCCGAGGCGCAAACCTCGCGCCGCCGCCGCATCTGGGAACTGGGCCATACCTGCCACTGTCCGCTGGTGGGCGTGGGTCTGCCCTTGGCCGTCCTGCGCAAGCTGGTGGGCAAGATCACGGGCGGCAAGGTATTGGCCGACGATTACGAAATCCACGTCGGTACGGTCAGCGAATGCGGCACCCGCAACAAGCTGTCGGAAGCGGTGCAAAAAGAGCTGGAACGGCGCTACGCGGCCGTGCTGCTGCGTTTCCGCGCCGCCAAATGCAGCGAACAGCTGGCCGAGCTGTGGCGCGCCGCCGTCGCCAATGGCGACGTGGCGGGCGCCTTCTGGGCCGGCCTGACCCATCCGCGCTGCACGACCGAGCTGGAAGAACGCATGTGCCGCGACCTGCACATGATCCAGCACCAGGCCGGCGCCTGCGTGCGCGCCGACCTCAACCGCTTTAACAGCACCCTCGAAGACAATACGCGCCAGGCGCGCGAAATCGTCCGCCTGCAGCAGCGCAGCGCCGCCGTGCAGCTGGAGCGCACGGCCGAGCAGGAACAGCAGGCCAGCCAGCTGATGCAGCTGCGCGCCCAACTGGTGGGCCGCGACAGCATCATCGACTCGCTGCGCAGCGAGCTGGACCAGTTGCGCAGCTCGATCCCCGGCCTGGAAACGCGCGAACGCCTGGCCCAGCGCCTGAGCCAGACCGACGAACGCGAACGCCTGCTGCGCAACCAGGTGGCCGAGCTGCGCCGCGAACTGAGCCTGGCGCAAGCCCAGTTGCAAGCCCAGGCCCAGGACGCCACGCTGAACGCCGCCCTGGCCGCCGATGCGCCGCCGCAAGCGCCACCCGTGGTTGAACACATCATGAAGATGCCGGTCAGCCTCAACGAGCGCAGCGTGCTGTGCGTGGGTGGGCGCAGCGGCAATGTCGCCACCTACCGCGCCCTGATCGAGCGCGTCGGCGCCCAGTTCGCCCACCACGATGGCGGCCTCGAAGACAACGCCAACAAGCTCGAAGCCAGCCTGGCCGCCGCCGATCTCGTGATCTGCCAGACCGGCTGCATCAGCCACAGCGCCTACTGGCGCGTGAAGGATTTCTGCAAGCGCACCGGCAAGCGCTGCGTTTTCATCGACAACCCCAGCATCTCCAGCCTGCAGCGCGGCCTGGAAGAACTCACCCCCTAAGCCTAAAGCCCAGTTCGTGTCCACCCTGGTGCCAGGCACCGATTGGACACGGACTCAGCCTTGCTGATAATTTTGCGGTATGCGAATACAGCCGGGCTCGTGTCCTATCGGTGCCTGGCACCAAGGTGGACACGGGCTCAGCCATATCGGCACAGCTGTCATGTATTCCTGAGTCAGGCAACAAGGCCGAGCCCGTGTCCGATTTTGGGGTCTGGCCCCGAAATCGGACACGGGCTCGGCTGTTCGCTTAGTGCTTAATAGACGTCGCGGCGGTAGCGGCTGGAGGCAGCCAGGGCGTCGAGGGCGGCTCGGCCGAGGATGGTTTCGAGCGCCTTGTCGACACCGGCGGCCATGCCGTCGAGGCTGCCGCAGACATAGATGGCGGCACCATCGTCGACCCATAGGCGCAATTCGTCGGCGTGGGCGCTTAACTGGTCTTGCACATAGCTGCGCGGTTCGTCGCGCGAGTAGGCCAGGTTCAGGCGCGGCAGCAGGCCGGCGCGCTGCCAGGCCTCGAGTTCTTCACCGTAGATGGCGTCATGCTCGGCATTGCGTTCGCCGAACAGCAGCCAGTTGCGCGCTTGTCCGGCCAGGGCGCGCGCCTTGAGGTGGCCGCGCAGGCCGGCAATGCCGCTGCCGTTGCCGATCAGGATCAGCGGCCGGCCGGCATTGCCCTCCAGGCGGAAGCGCTTGTGCTGGCGCAGGCGCATCTGCACCGTGTCGCCGATGTCGGCCTGGCGGCACAGCCAGCCGGAAGCCATGCCGCAGCTGCCGTCCGCATGCAGATGCAGGCGCACCACCAGGTGCACGCGGCCATCCTGCGGAATCGAGGCGATCGAGTATTCGCGCGCACGCGCCGGATCGCCCGGTGCGGCAATCTGCACCAGGTCGCCCGACTGCCAGTTCAACGGCGCATCGGTCGGCGCCTGCAGTTCGATGTGGTACAGCGGCGCGCCCACGCTGGCAGGATTGAGCAGGCGGCGCTCGGCCAGCAGCCAGCCGTCGAAGGCGGGCGCGCTCCAGTCGGGCGCGTCGCTGGTGCCGGCCAGATGGCTCAGTTGCTGGCGCCAGGCGGCAAGCGCCGCCGGCGCGCTGCGGTCCACTTCGATGCGCTCGAACAGGCTTTGCGCGCCCTGCTCCTGCAGCCATTGATCGAGGCCGCGGCCAAAGCCGCAATACTGGCTGTAGCTGCGGTCGCCCAGCGCCAGCACGGCGTAGTGCAATTGCTTGAGCGGCACGGCGCCGCCCATCAGACGGCCGGCAAACGCGGCCGCCGCATCGGGCGCGTCGCCTTCGCCATAGGTGCTGACCAGGAACAGCGCGCGTTCCGCGCCCTGCAGCTCGGCCGCCGTCAGCTCGCCCAGTTCGGCCAGGCGCACGGCAATGCCGGCCAGGCCCAGCGTATCGGCGGTCTGCCGCGCCAGCTCTTCGGCATTGCCGGTCTGGCTGGCGTAGGCGACTATCCAGCCGGGGTTGCGCGCCGCCGCAGCCTTGGCGGCAGCCGCCGCCTGGCGCTTGCGGCGCACGCGCAGATACGGCAGCAGGCACACCAGGCCGTAACCGAGCACGCAGGCGGCGGTCAATGCCAGCCTGCCGGGATCATTGGTAAGGATCATTCTTCTTCCAGCATTGCACGGAAATGGCTGCTCATATATTCGCGCAGCCCTTCCCCTTCGCGCGCCACAAAACGCACCGCCAGGCCCCGGCTTTCCGCCAGCGCCAGTCCGTCCTTCAAGCCCAGCACCGTCAGCGCAGTGGACCAGGCATCGGCCGCCATGCAGTGCGCATGCACCACGCTGACGGAAGCCAGACTGTTTTCTATCGGCGCGCCGCAGCGCGGATCTATCGTATGCGAGTAGCGCTGGCCGCCCTGCTGGAAGAAGCGGCGGTAGTCGCCCGAGGTGGCGATCGCCAGCCCATGCAGGGCAACGACAATCTGCGGCAGGCCGAGGGCGTCCTGCACCTCGGCGCCCACCTGTTCCAGCGCCACCCACCAGGGCTGGCCGTCCGGCTTGACGCCGGCGCCGCGCAATTCGCCGCCCACTTCCACCAGATAGTGGCGGATGCCCTGGACTTCCAGATACTGTGCCAACCGGTCCACGCCGTAGCCCTTGGCCACGGCCGACAGGTCGAGCTGCACGCCGCCCGGCTGCCACGCGGCGCGCGTGGCCTGGTCCAGTTTCACGCCCTGGCCGGCGCGCTGCGCCAGCACGGCCTGCACCTGCGAGGCGGCGGGCGGCGCGAAATCGTCATCCTTGAAACGGGAACCGGGGCCGAAGCCCCACAGATTGACCAGCGCGCCGGCGCAGGGATCATAGGCCCCGCCGGAATCGCGCGCCACGTTCATGGCAAAGGACAGCACTTCATAGAAAGCCGCAGGCAAGGCCTGCCAGCTGCCGGCCGCGGCGCGGTTGAAGCGGCCCAGGTCGGAGTCCGCTTCCCAATGGCTCATTTCGGCCACCACCGCGTCGAGCTGCCGCTGCAAGCCTTCCTGCAGCGGCGCGGGTCCGCCCTGCTCCACCAGCCGCACCGACCAGCTGGTGCCCATGCTGGCGCCGCCGAATTCGCGCAGCACGCCAGCGGCGGGCGCCGGGTCGGGGGAGATATGGTGAGGCAGGAGAACCCGGCGCATCGCTACTCTTGTTGTGTTGCGAAGCAGCGCCGCTTACTGCGGCAGCACTTCCACCGTGGCCGTATAGGTCACGCGGCGCGCCGGCATCTGCGGCGCCTGGCCCGCAACCGCAGGCGCGGCGGCCGGCCAGCTGGCGCTCACCATATACATGCCCGCAGCCGGGATGGTGAAGCTGATTTCGCCCTTGGCGTCGGTGCTCTGGCGGATCTCGCCCAGCGTGCCGCGATAGCGCACGCCGCCCGGCACTAGGCTGAAGCCCAGATTGGCCGCCGGCTTGCCGTCCAGCAGGAAGCGCCAGGTGGCCTTCTCGCCGGCGCGCATATCGTTCGGATGCGTCACCGGCACCAGTTCCAGACCCGTGCCGGTCGGCTTGAACACCGCCTCGTCGGTCGAATTGGCGCTGACGAAGGTTTCCAGGCGCGCGCTGGTGCGCGTGGTTTTCAGTTCGTCGGCATTGGCCGGCACTTCCTTGGCGAAGGCTTCTTCCGAACCGCGCCAGCGCTTCACTTCACCGTTGACCTTCCAGCTGGCCATCACGCTTTGCGACACCAGGGCGATCTTGTACGTGCCCGGCTTGGCCATCTTCACGTCGAAGGTCGAGCGCAGGCGGCCGGTGCTGGCGTTTTCCAGCGGCACGCGGGTGCCGTCCGGGCCCAGCACGAAGATGCCGTCCAATTTCAGCGGCACGTGGTCGATATCGAACAGGCCTTCGGAGATGGCGGCATCCACCGTCACCCATGGCTCTTTCGCTTCCACCAGCGAGGACGACGGCACCATCCAGGCGCGATGCGCCTGGGCGCCGAAAGCGGCGCCGGCCAGGGCCAGCGCGATCAGGGTCTTAGTCAGTTTCATCTGCGCCTCTTATGGTTTGACCAGCACGGATACGGCACCCAGTTCTTCCTTGCCCTTGCCGGCAAAGTTCTGCGCCGATTTCGGCGGCCAGGCCACTGGCACTTTCACCAGCTCGCGGCCGCCGGCTTCGCGCGCCGCCTCCACCACCAGCTGGTACTGGCCGGCCGGCAGCTTGTTGATGGCTTCCTGGGCGACCGGGAAGCTCAGGGTGTGCTCGCCCGGCGCGCGGGTGGCGCCGCTCACGCCGTCCAGCGGCATGGCGACATCGCGGCCGCTCTTGCGCCACCACTGGCGCATGTCCTTGAGCCATTTGGTGCCGGCATTGTCCTTCTTCTTGGTGTCGTACAGCACGGCCAGATTGGCGACCACTTTCTGGTCGGCGTTTTCCAGCCAGGCGGCGACGTAAGGACGGTGGTACTCCGCCACGTTCAGTTGGGGGATTTCAAATTTGAGCGACAGGTCGGCAGCCATGGCCGTGGCGCTGACCAGGGGAAGACTGAGCGCGATGGAGTAGCGTAATTTCATGGTGGTCCTTAATGAATAAACAGCAGGGCTATAACAAATGGTATCAGCACGCCCAGTCCGACCATGGGCCAGGTGAAGGGACGGTTGGTGGCGTGGAATTTCAAAATCAGCAAACCGGTAATGCAGAACACCAGGCAGGTGGCGGCAAAGATGTCGATGAACCAGTTCCAGGCGGCGCCGGTATTGCGCCCCTTGTGCACATCGTTGAGCCAGGAAATCCAGCCGCGGTCGGTGTTTTCGAATTCGGCCGCGCCGTCCTCGAAGCCGATGCGCACCCAGGCGTCGCCGCCCGCCTTGGGCAGCGGCAGATAGACTTCGTCGGCCGACCATTCGGCGCTGCGCCCGCCCGCCTTGAGCGACCAGGTATCGCGCAGCCAGCGCTCGGCCGCTTCCGGCAGCGGGGCTTTTTCGCCGTCATGCGCTTCGCCAAAGGCCTTGAGCTGGGCCAGCAGTGGCGCCGGCGCGCTGGCCTGCTGGCGCACAACGCTGGGCTTGGCTTCGATCTGGGAGGCGTGGTTCAGCGTGATGCCGGTAATACTGAACAGGAACATGCCCAGCAGGCAGAGCGCGGAGCTGATCCAGTGCCACTGGTGTAGATGCCGCAACCAGACGGCGCGGCTGGCTTGACGGGCTGCCGCGGGGACTTGCATGGGACCGCTCACTGTGCACTTTCCTTCAAATTATTTGATACGAACACTAAATGATAATGATTATCATTTGCGGAGTCAATGTAGCCTGGGCAACCGTTACATTACGATACTTTTGCCGCAACAGATGTAACTTGATACATGAAAGTTACCTTGATAATGCAACTGAGAAGCATTATCATTTGCGCTCCCAAAAAAAATATTCAGCCAGCCAGCTCCAGTCGCCGACGGACACCGCCAGCCACACCCACGTCACCTGGAGAACCCCTTGTCCCATATCCGCAGCCGCAAGCATACGCTTGCCGCTCAGCCTCTGCTGAGCCAATCCCTGTTTGCCCTGGCCGCCGTCGGCCTGCCGCTGGCCGCCCAGGCCCAAAGCACCGAGAAAACCTTGTCGGAAGTGAAGGTTGAGGCCAAAGCCAATGCCGAAGCGCCTTACAAGGTCGAAAAAGTCTCCTCGCCCAAGCTGACCCAGCCCCTGCTCGACACCACCCAGACCATCACCGTCATCAAGAAGGACGTGATCCAGGAACAAGGCGCCTCCTCCATCGTGGAAGCCCTGCGCAACACCCCCGGCATCACCCTGCAGCTGGGCGAGAACGGCAACACCAGCGCCGGCGACACCTTCCAGATGCGCGGCTTCGCGGCGCAAAGCTCGATCTTCGTCGACGGCATCCGCGACCTGGGCGCCGTCACGCGCGACGCCTTCAATGTGGAACAGGTGGAAGTGGCGAAAGGCCCGGCCGGCGCCGACATCGGCCGCGGCGCCGCTTCCGGCTACGTCAACCTGGTGACCAAGCTGCCGTCGCGCGAAGATGCGACCAGCGCCACCCTCGGCTACGACAGCGGCGAAACCAAGCGCGGCACCGTCGATATGAACCGCCGCTTCGGCGACTCGGGCGCCTTCCGCATCAATGCCATGATCCAGGACGGCGGCGTCATGGGCCGCAAGGTCATCCAGAAGAAGAGCCATGCGCTGGCCCCTTCGATCGCCTGGGGCCTGGGCAGCGGCACCCGCCTCTACCTGTACTCGCAGCACGTGCGCCAGGACAATACGCCGGACGGCGGCACCCCGGCCGTGGGCGTGCCCAGCTATTACCAGGCCGAAGACCGCCTGCGCACCGCGCCGCGCGTGGACCGCAATAATTTCTACGGCTACGCCAGCGACTTCGCCAAGGTCGATGCCGACATGGTCACGGCCAAGATCGAGCACGAACTGGGCGGCAAAACCACGCTGACCAACACCACGCGCTACGGCAAGACCAAGATGGACCGCATCCTGACCGGCGTGCACTCGGTCACCACCAGCAAGACCGTGAAAGTCGACGGCAAGGACGTGACCGTGCCGCTGGCCCAAGCCGACTGGAGCGTGATGCGCATCCGCCAGAGCGTGCTGCAGGAAAACGAAATCCTCGGCAACGCCACCAATATCGTCAGCGAATTCCATACCGGCGCCATCGGCCACACCCTGTCCAGCGGCTTCGAACTGCTGTCGGAAGAACAGTTCGCGCCCGTGCGCGGCGGCCTCGGCACCGCCGGCAACGCCAATCTGTACCAGCCCAACCGCGACGACGCCCTGCCCGGCTACGCCCCGGCCCTGACTGGCGCCTTCACCAAGGGCCGCACCCGCACCGCCGCCGTGTACGCCTTCGACACCATCAATCTCAACGCCCAGTGGCAGCTGAATGGCGGCGTGCGCGTCGAGCGCTACAACACCGAAACCACGGGCGCCACGGTGCAAGCCGTCGCCACGCCGCAAACCATCCCGGTCGGCACCGTGATCGGTTCCCGCCTGGAAAAATCGGGCAAGCTGGTGAGCTGGAAAGCGGGCGCGCTGTACAAGCCGGCTGAGAACGGCAGCATCTACCTGTCCTTCGCCAACTCGCAAACGCCGCCGGGCAGCGCCAACTTCTCGCTCTCGTCCAGCGCCAACTCGACCGCCAATCCGAATATGGACCCGCAGAAAACCACCAATGCCGAATTCGGCACCAAGTGGGACGTGCTGGAGAAGAAACTGGCCCTGACCGCCGCCGTCTACCGCAGCGAGAACAAGAACGAGCTGACGCTGGAAGACGCCGTCAGCCACACCTGGTCCCAGCTCGGCAAGCGCCGCGTGGAAGGCGTGGAACTGGGCGCCGTCGGCCAGATCACGCCGAACTGGAATATCACGGCCGGCATCGCCACCATGAACTCCAAGATCATCGAAGGCACCACCGGCGGCAACGCGGCCGGCGTGGCCACGCGCTGGACGCCGGACCTGACCGCCACCCTGTGGAGCACTTATAAACTGGGCGACCAGTTCACCTTCGGCGGCGGCATGCGCTACTCGTCCGAGCAGAAGCGCAATGTCGATCCGAAGACCCCGGTCATCGCCGGCACCCAGGGCATCCCGTCCTACTTCGTGGCCGACGCCATGTTCAGCTACAAAGTGAACAAGAACGTCAGCCTCCAGCTCAATGTGTACAACCTGTTCGACAAGTTCTACCTCGAATCGCTGAACAGCGGCGGCAGCCGCGTCGTGCTGGGCGCGCGCCGCTCCGGCCAGGTCAGCGCCAACTTCACGTTCTAAACCAGCCGCCGGGCCCGCCCCGGCTTTGCCCTACCTCAAAGAATGTCCCACCCTGGCGGCCGGCGGGACCGCCGAGGACCAGGGTGGGACATGTGCTGCTTTGGATCAAAGCGGCTTAGACGCCGGAGCTGGCGTCGGGGCCGGGAGCGCCGCCTTCGCTGCCGGGAGGCTCGCCGCCCTGGCGCGAGCCGGGGTTGAGCGTGCTCTGGCGGTTGCCGGGCAGGGGCTTGTTGACGGGGCGGACTTCGAGGTCGGCCACGTCGCCCACCAGGTCCACATTGCCGATTTCGGGATGTTCCGTATCAACCAGCACAAAATTCTGGCTGGACTTATCCTTCTGGGAATTCATATTGCCTCCTTGCTGCAAGCTGCAGGGGGATAGCGGGGACTGCGCGTGGTGCACGCGCCGGTCCCCGTTTTTTATGGGTGGAGCTGGACGCTCCATGTGATGCGGCCGGCTTACGCCTTGTCGCCGCTGCGGTTGCCGCCTTGTTGGCTGGCCAGATTTTCCTGTTCCTGTAGCTGGTCGGCTGCGTCTGCGCTCTGCTGATTGCGGTTGCCGCCGCTGCGGCTGCCGGCCGCGGCGCTCTGGCGGTTGCCGTCGTTTTTGTGGCTCATCGCGCCGGCGCGGCGCGCTTCTTCCGGCGTGAACTCGTGGGCCGTGCCTTTTTCATGCGCGGCGCGGCCGCCGGCCGAGGCGATATCGCGCTGGCGCTGCGGGTCCATGGAGGCGAAGCCGCGCGTGCTGGTGTCGCCGCTCTGCTTGCTGCCTGTCTTGCTGCCTTGCCGGTTTCCCTGATTCGTCGAAGCCATGATACTTCTCCTGATCTATAAAGGAGGGCCTATAGTAGTGCATGCCCTTGAGGGAAAGTATAGGACGCCCGCAAGAGCAACTGTAGGAAGAATCTGTGTACCGGTTTCAAATCTTTAGCGATTTTTCCTTACATTCCCACGATCAACTTTCTATCGGGAAAACAAGATCATCTGCCGTCAAGAAAACCCGCTCACCCGGCAGCGGCGTGATCACATGGCCGCCGGTAAATGCACCGAAAGAGGGCAAAATCATGCGCGCCGGTCCCTGCAAAAAACAGGGCAAGCGCAGGTGCTCCCAGGCAGAACGCAGCACAAACACCGGATGCACATGGCCGGCCAGCACATAGCCCGGCGCCGCTGTATCAGGATGGTGACAGAAGGAGAAGGGGCCGATGCTGTATGGCTCGTCCACCACGCCGATGCGCAGCGCGCAAGCGGGATCGCCCGCATGGCGGTCGTGATTGCCGCGTACCAGCAACAGTTCCAGCTGCGCGTGGCGTTCGCGCCAGGCTTGCATGGCCTGCAAAGTCGCGCTGGCATGCGCCGCTTTCGCATGCAGGAAGTCGCCGAGAAAGACGATGCGCCGCACCGCATGCGCGGCCAGCAAGGCATCCAGCGCCTGCAGATTTTGCGTGGTGGTGCCGCGCGGTACGGGAATGCCCTGGGCGCGGAAGCTGGCCGCCTTGCCGAAATGGATGTCGGCCACGGCCAGGGTGCGCTGGCGCGGCCAGTACAGGGCTTTTTGCGCCAGCAGCAGCACGCTCTCCCCTGCCAGCTCGATGGTCTGCGCCTTCATGGCCCGGCCGCCTTTTCCAGCTCGCGCAGCATGCGGGCGATGCGCTCCGACAGCTTCTCGGTACTGAGCTTTTCGCGGAAGCGCTCCACCATCAGCGCAAAACCGAATGGCGTGGGACGCGCCGTCTCATGCCAGCTCACGGCGCGCCGCTGCAATGCGTCCAGCGTGGCGCGCAGGCGCCCCAGTTCCAGCTCCTGTTCCAGCACTTCGCGCTGCGCCTGCGTCAGCAGCAGATTGCCGGCGTCGTGCTTGCGGAAGACTTCGAAGAACAGCGAGGACGAAGCCTGCAATTGGCGCTGGCTTTTCGGCTGTCCGGGATAGCCGCCGAATACCAGCCCCGCGATGCGCGCGATTTCGCGGAAGCGCCGCTGTGACAATTCGGCCGCGTTCAGGCTGGCCAGCACGTCTTCCAGCAGTTGTGCGGCCGAGAACAGCGCCACCTCGGCGCCCTCTGGCAGCTTGAAGTACTCGCCCCAATCGTTGCCCGCATCGGCGCTCAGCAGTTCGAAACCGTAATCGTTGACGGCAATCGAAAAGCTGGCCGGCCGGCGCTGTCCCAGACGGTAGGCCAGCAAGGCGGCCAGACCGATATGCACTGCGCGTCCGGCAAAGGGATAGACGAATAAATGCCGCCCTTCGCGGCTGCGCAGGCTTTCGATCAGCGTTTTTCCTGGTGTGGGCAGGGCCGACCAGCGCTGCTGGATCTCCAGCAGCGGGCGGATGGCCTGCATCTCGGCGCTGGCGTATTCGCCATTGGCGGCGCGCCGCAGCTGCTCCAGCGCCGCATGCGCCAGCTCCGAGGACAGGGGCATCTTGCCGCCTTGCCAGCGCGGCACGGCGCCACGGCTGCCGCTGGCGCGCCGCACATAGGCCGTCATCTCGTGCACGCGCACGAATTCGAGTATGCGTCCGCCAAACAGGAAATGGTCGCCCTGCTTCAGGCGCGCAATGAAGGATTCCTCGACGCTGCCGATGCGGCTGCCGCGCAGGAATTTCACCTGGATGCTGGCGTCGGAAACGATGGTGCCGATGCTCATGCGGTGCCGCCGCCCGATGGCCTGGTCGGGGACGCGATAGACGCCCGCCTCGTCCGGCAGCACGCGCCGGTACTCGGGGTAGGCAATCAGGCTTTGTCCGCCGCGCGCCACGAAGTCCAGCGCCCACTGCCATTCCTCATCGCTCAGGGTGCGGTAAGACCAGGCGCTGCGCACTTCCTCCAGCAATTCTGCGCTGCGAAAGCCGCCGCCCAGGGCCACCGTGACCAGATGCTGGACCAGCACATCCAGTGGCTTGTCCGGCGCGCGCCGCGCTTCGATATCGCGCTCCCTGACGGCCTGGATCGCGCCTGCCGCCTCCAGCAATTCCAGGCTATGGGTCGGCACCAGGGTCAGGCGCGACGCGCGCCCTGGCGCGTGGCCCGAGCGTCCCGCCCTTTGCAGCAGGCGCGCAATGCCTTTGGCGCTGCCGATCTGCAGCACGCGCTCGACCGGCAGAAAGTCCACGCCCAGATCCAGACTGGAAGTGCAGACCACCGCTTTCAGCTTGCCATGCTTCAGTCCCAGCTCCACCCAGTCGCGCACCTCCTTGTCCAGCGAGCCGTGATGCAGGGCGATCAGGCCGGCCCAGTCGGGACGCACGGCCAGCAGATTCTGGTACCACAGTTCGGCCTGGGAACGGGTATTGCAGAACACCAGCGTGGCGGCGTGGCCCGCGATTTCCCGCGCCACCGCTTCCAGCATCTGCAAGCCCAGATGGCCGGCCCAGGGAAAGCGCGCCGGATGCTCCGGGATCAGGGTGTCGACCAGGATTTCCTTGCGCAGCGCGCCTTCGACCAGCCCCCCATTCGCACTGCCCAGCAGCACGTCGCGGGCGCGCTCCAGATTGCCCAGCGTGGCCGACAAGCCCCACACCACCAGCTGCGGCTGCCAGCGGCGCAGGCGGGCCAGCGCCAGCTGCACCTGCACGCCGCGCTTATTACCCATCAGCTCATGCCATTCATCGACCACCACCATATCGAGGCGCTCGAACTGGGCGCGCGCCGCGTTCTGGCTCAGCATCAGGGACAGGCTTTCCGGCGTGGTGATGAGCACCTCCGGCAGTTGCCTGGCCTGGCGCGCCCGCAGCGCCGGCGAGGTGTCGCCGGTGCGCGATTCGATGCGCCAGTCCGGCGCCAGCGGCGCGGACGATTCCTGCAAGGCGCGCAGGGTGTCGGCGGCCAGCGCGCGCATGGGCGTCAGCCACAAGAGGCGCAGGCCGCGTGGCGGATTGCACGCAGCCCCCTTGCGCGGTGCAGCCGGTGCTGCCGCGCGCAGCAAGGCCGCGAACCAGACCGCATAGCTCTTGCCGGCCCCCGTGCTGGCATGCAGCAGGCCGGATTGCCCATCCTGCGCCGCCTGCCAGACCTCGCGCTGGAAAGGAAAAACCTGCCAGCCGCGCGCGGCGAACCATTCTTCCAGCGGCGGCAGGAAACGGCTGTTCACGCGGCACCTTGCGCCAGCAGGCCTTGCAGCACGCCGAGCGTATCGGCATCCTCGATGGCCTTGTCTTCGCGGCGGCGCAGAATGCGCGGGAAGCGCACGGCGATGCCGGACTTGTGGCGCGGAGAAAGCGCAATGCCCTCAAAGCCGATTTCGAACACCATGGTCGGCCGCACGCTGCGCACCGGTCCGAATTTCTCTATCGTGGTGCTGCGGATGGCCTTATCCACCTGGGCGATTTCGGCGTCGCTCAAACCGGAATAGGCCTTGGCAAACGGCACCAGCTTGCGCTCGGCATCCTCGCCATCCCATACGGCAAAGGTGTAGTCGGTGTAAAGCGAGGCGCGCCGGCCATGGCCGGTCTGGGCGTAGATCAGCACCGCATCCACGCTGTAAGGATCGATCTTCCACTTCCACCAGGTGCCCACGTCCTTCACGCGGCCCACGCCATACTGCGCATCGGTGGCCTTCAGCATCACGCCCTCGACGCCACGCGCACGCGACTCGGCGCGGATGCGCGCCAGCGCTTCCCAGCTTTCGGCCTGGATCAGCGGCGACAGCCGCCAATGCGCCGCAGGCCGCTCGCGCACCAGCGCTTCCAGCCGCGCGCGCCGTTCCGCCTGCGGCAGGCTGCGCAGGTCGCGGCCATCCTGCTCCAGCAGATCGTAGGCCACCAGCATGGCCGGCAGCTCGGCCAGCAGGCGCGTGGACAAGGTCTTGCGGCCGATGCGCTTTTGCAGGTCGGCGAAGGGGGCCGGAACGTCGCCCTCGCGCCAGACCAGGATTTCGCCATCGACCACCGTGCCGTCCGGCAGCGGCAGCGCCGCCAGTTCGGGAAAGCGGTCGGTGATCAAGTCTTCGCCGCGCGACCATAGCCAGCTTTGACCGCCGCGCCGCACCAGCTGGGCGCGCATGCCGTCGTACTTCCATTCGGCCTGCCACTGGCGCAGATCGCCCAGCGTGGCGGGTGCCGTTTGCAGCGGATGGGCCAGAAAGAAGGGATAGGGCTGGCCGCCCGCCTGCGCGACCCCATCCTGCGCCGCGGCGCCGAGCAGATTCAGGAAGCCCTGCGCCGTCGGCTTGACGCTGCCATCGGTCCAGCCCATCAGGCGCTGCGCCATCAGCTTGTTGTCCAGATTGGCCAGGGTGCTGAGTGCGCGCGTCACCAGCAGGCGCGAGACGCCGACGCGGAAGCCGCCGCCGATCAGCTTGACCAGCAGGAAGCGCTCGCGTGTTTCGAGTTCATCCCAATAGCGGAACAAGGCTTCGCGGATGACGCCGGGCGCCGCGCCGCGCAAGGGCGCGATGCGGCCCTCGACCCATTCGGCCAGGCCGGCATCGCTGCGCTGCTTCGGCGCCGGCAGAATGTGGGCGATGGTCTCGGCCAGATCGCCGACGGCGTGATAGCACTCGTCGAACAGCCATGCGTCCAGCCCCGCGTATTCGGTGGCGTACTGGCGCAGGAGTTTGAGCGGCACGGCCTGGCGCGGCTTGCCGCCCGCCAGGAAATAGACGGCCCAGGCGGCGTTCTCCGGCGGCGCGCTGCGGAAATAGGCAGTCAGCGCTTCCAGCTTGCGGCTGGTGGAGGTGGTTTCATCCAGCTCGGCATACAGGGCGGCGAATTCACGCATCGCGCGCTCCCGCTGCCGCCGCGGCCTGATCCTCTCCCTCGCCGGCCTGCGCCTCGGCGCTGGCTTCTTCGGCCTCGTCGTCGCCGTATTCGGTGTCGAAAGCATGGGCATCGAAGCCGTTCTGGCCCAGCCAGCGCACCATCACCGGGATCGAACCGTGGGTGACGATCACGCGCTGCGCGCCGCTGGCGTGGATGGCCTGCATCAGCCCTGGCCAGTCGGCGTGGTCGGACAGCACGAAGCCGCGGTCGACGCCGCGCCGCCGGCGCGCGCCGCGCAGCAGCATCCAGCCGCTGGCAAAGGCGTCGCTGAAATCGCCGAAGCGCCGTATCCAGGGCGAGCCGGCGGCCGATGGCGGCGCGACCACCATGGCACGCGCCAGATCGGCCTTGTCCACTTCATGCACCATCCGCGTTGGCGGCAGCGCCACGCCGCCGGCGCGGTAGACGCGGTTCAGCGCTTCCACCGCGCCATGGCAGACAATCGGGCCGATGCCCGCATCCAGCCCGCTGAGAATGCGCTGCGCCTTGCCGAAGGAGTAGCACAGCATCACGCTGCAGCGGCCGGCGGCGGCGTTCTTGCGCCACCAGGCATTGATCTGCGCCAAGGTTTCCTGTTGCGGTTCCCAGCGGTAGATGGGCAGGCCGAAGGTCGATTCGGTGATGAAGGTATGGCAGCGCACCGGTTCGAAAGGCGCGCAAGTAGCGTCGCTCTCGACCTTGTAGTCGCCCGAGGCGACCCAGACTTCGCCGCCGCACTCCATGCGCACCTGGGCCGATCCCAGCACATGGCCGGCTGGATGCAGCGAGATGCGCACGCCCTGGTGCTTGATCTGTTCGCCGTACGCCAGCCCCTGCACGGCGATCTCGCCCAGGCGCGCCTTGAGCACGCCGACGCCGGGTGCTGCCGCCAGATAACGGCCATGGCCGAAGCGCGCATGGTCGCTGTGGGCGTGCGTGATGACGGCGCGCTCCACCGGCCGCCACGGGTCGATGTAAAAGCCGCCCGGGACGCAGAACAGGCCCTCCTTGCGCACGACCACCATATCGGACATGGCGCGTCCATCCTCCCCGTTAAAGAACGGCGGCCGATGCCGGCATACGCTCTTCCCGTTCGCCCGGCAAGGGCTGCACCTGCGGCGGCGCGAGGCAGTTGTCGCACACGCCGCAGCGTTCGACGCCGGCCGTCTCGTCGCCAAAATAATCGAGCAGCAGCTTCCAGCGGCAATAGCCGCTTTGCGCATAGCCTACCATTTGTTCCAGCGCGGCGCGGTCGCGCTCCTGTTTTTGCTCATAGCCGGCGGCCAGCGCACCGAACAGCGCGGCGGTCGCGGCGGCCTTCCCGGCCATATAGCTGAGCTGGCGGTTCTGCCGCAGCAGTTGTCCGTCCTTGAGCAGCTTGAGGCAGACCTTGAGACGCAGGTCGCCCATCCCCGGCAAGGCCGCTTTCAGATCGGCCAGACGCCCGGCCGGCTGCGCCAACACTGCCTCATGCACCTGGCGCAATTCCGCCGCCGAGGGATACGCGCGCGCCAGGAAATACTGCTGCACGCGTTTGTCCTCATGCAGATACAGCAGCGTGCAGGCGGCCGCCGCGCCATCGCGTCCGGCGCGGCCCGATTCCTGGTAATAGGCTTCCAGCGTGGCCGGGATCTGCACATGCAGTACAAACCGGATATCGGGCTTGTCGATGCCCATGCCGAAAGCGTTGGTCGCCACCAGCACGCGGCATGCGCCGTCCATGAAGGCCTGCTGGTTCTGGCGGCGCTCGGCGGCCCGCAGCTTGCCGTGGTAGCAGGCCACGCTTTCCCCGGCTTCGCGCAGCAAGGCATGGACTTCCTCGGCCGCCTTGACGGTGGCGGCATAGACGATGCCCGCGCCCGCCGTTTCGCGCACGATTTCCAGCGCCAATGCCAGCTTCTCGCGCGGATTGGTGCTCTGGATCACGCGGTAATGCAGATTGGCGCGGTAAATGCCGGTGTTGACGACATGCAGGCCGGGCGCGTCGAGCTGGCGCGCGATATCGGCCACCACCTCATCGGTGGCGGTGGCCGTCAGGGCCAGCACCGGCGGGCGTCCCAGGGCGGCGCGCGCCGCGCCGATCTCCAGATAAGCGGGGCGGAAATCATGGCCCCATTGCGAGATGCAATGCGCTTCGTCCACCACCAGCAGGGCGATTGGCGTATGCCGCAAGAGCTGCAGGAATTCCGGCGTGGCCAGCCGCTCCGGCGTGCAGAACACGATGTCGCTGCGCCGGCCGCGGATGCTGTCGAGCGCCGCCGCTTCCTCGGCGCGCGCCAGGCTGCTGTTGAGCTGCGCCGCATCCAGCCCCGTGTCCTGCAATTTATCCGCCTGGTCCTGCATCAGCGCGATCAGCGGCGAAACCACCACCACCGTCCCGTCCAGCATCGCGGCCGGCAGCTGGTAGCACAGCGACTTGCCGCTGCCGGTGGGCATCAGGGCCAGGGTGTCGCGGCCCGCCAGCACATTGTCGAGCACAGCCTGCTGGCCGGGGCGCAGGCGTTCCAGACCGAACACCTGGTGCAGCAGGTGCTGGATCTGGCGGCGCTGCTGGGCCGCAAGGCGCGGCGCCGGCTGCGGCAAGGCAGCGATGATCTCATCCGTTTTCATGCCCTCAATGTAGGCCGCGGCGCGGCGGTGCGCCATAGGACGCTAAGCGGTGCGCGCGTAGGAGAACGGCGGATGTCCACTTGCCCGGCAGGACATCACAGCGGCATATCGAGCGCCGCCTGCAAATCGGCCAGATCGTAGGGTTTGCGCAGCAGGCTGGCGCTGAAATCGAGCTGCTCCACCGCATCCTTGCCGTAACCGGTGGAGAAGATGATGCGGCGCGCGCAGCCGCCGCGCAGGGCGCGCCGCGCCAGCTCGATGCCGGAAATGCCGGGCAGGCTGACATCGGTGAACAGGATGTCGAAGCCCTGCTCTTCCAGCAGCGTCCAGGCGCGCTCGCCGTCGCCGACGCCGGTCACGGTGTGGCCCAGCATGCCCACCAGCTCGCACACCATTTCCAGCGAATCGGGATTGTCCTCCACCACCAGCACGCGCAGCGAACCGTGATGCGGCAGCACCGGCTGCGGCGGCAGCAGGCGGTCGCGGCTCTCCATCTCCTGCTGGCGGCGGCGCTGCTGCATGGCCTGGCTGCGCGCCTGCAGCACCTGGCGCAGCTTGCGCGCCAGGTCTTCGCGCTTATACGGTTTGCTCAGCAGTTCGACCCCGGCATCCAGGCGGCCGCCATGCACGATGGCATCCTGCGGATAACCGGAGGTAAACAGCACCGCCAGATCCGGCAGCTTCTCGCGCGCCTGCCGCACCAGCTCCGTGCTGCGCAGCGGGCCGGGCATGACGACATCGGTAAACAGCAGATCGATGGTGGCATCGTCCTGCAGGACCTGCAAGGCGTGCTGCGCGTCTTCCGCCTGCAGCACGCGGTAGCCCAAGGCTTGCAGCATATCGACCACCACGCCGCGCACGCCGGCATCGTCCTCCACCACCAGCACGGTTTCGCTGCCGCCGCTGACGGCGGACGAAGCCTCGGCCGCCTCCAGCGTTTCGGCCTGCATGCTGCGCGGCAGATAGATGCGCACCGTCGTGCCCTGGCCTGGCTCGCTGACGATCTTGATATGGCCGCGGCTTTGCTTGACGAAGCCATACGCCATGGACAGGCCCAGGCCCGTGCCCTCGCCTTCCGCCTTGGTGGTGAAGAAGGGTTCGAAGGCGCGCTCCAGCACCTCGGGTGCCATGCCGCAGCCGGTGTCGCTGACCGACAGCAGCACATACTGGCCCGACGCCACGTCCAGCAGATTATTGACGTAGTACTCGTCCAGCACCGCGTTGCCCAGTTCGATGGTCAGGCGGCCGGCGCCGCCCATGGCGTCGCGCGCATTGATGGCCAGGTTGAGGATCACATTCTCGATCTGGCCCGGATCGACCAGCGTATTCCACAAGCCGCTGCCGCCGATGGTGACGATGTCGATGGCCTCGCCCAGGGCGCGCCGCAGCAGCTCGTCCATGTTCGTCACCAGCCGGCCCAGGTCGGCCACCACCGGCTGCAAGGGCTGGCGGCGGGCAAAGGCCAGCAACTGCGAAGACAGCTTGGCGCCGCGCTCCACCGCCGCCACCGCCATGCCGAGCCGCTTGCGCGCCAGCGCATCCTCGTCCAGCTGCTGCGACAGCATCTGCAGGCTGCCCGAGATGATCTGCAGGACATTGTTGAAGTCATGCGCCACGCCGCCCGTGAGCTGGCCCACCGCCTCCATCTTTTGCGACTGGCGCAGCGCCGCCTCGGCCTTGTCGCGCTCCGCGATTTCGCGGCCGACGCGCTGTTCCAGCGTGTCGTTCAGATCGCGCAGCGCCACTTCCACGCGGCGCCGTTCGGTGATGTCGGTCTTGACGGCGATCAGGGCCAGGGGCTGGCCTTGTTCGTCATCGAGGCGGCTCATGCTGCTGGAAATCCAGACCCAGCTGTCGTCCGGCTTGCGGTAGCGCTTTTCCAGCGTGAAGGGCGTACCGTCGGCCACCAGGCGCGCCACGCGCCGCCGGTTCTCGTCCATATCGTCGGGATGGATGATGTCGTCCATATGCAGGACCAGCAGCTCGTCGCGCTCGCGCCCCAGCATCTGGCACAGCGCGCCGTTGACGCGGCGGAAACGCCCATCGAGGGCCAGTTCCGCCAAGCCCACCGAGGCCTGGCCGAAGATGGCCGCCATGCGGTCCTGGCTGGTGCGCAGGGCTTGCTCGGCCTGTTTGCGGTCGCTGATCTCCACCACGGTACCCAGCACGCCGCCCACCTGGCCGCCATCGCGCACCGGGCTGTAATACAGGTCGAGCCAGACGTCTTCCGGCACGCCGTTGCGTTCCAGGACCAGGTGGGCGCCGCGATGCTCGCGCGGTTCGCCGCGAAAGCCCGCCTCCAGCACTGCCTGGTTCCAGTCCCACACCTCGGGCCAGATCAGCGGCACCGAGCCGCCCAGCGCCGCCGGATGGCGCCCGCCCGCGACGATCGCATAGGCATCGTTATAGATCATGATGTGATCCGGCCCCCACATCAGCACCATGGCGATCGGCGAATTCAGCACCAGCTCCACCGTGCTGCGCAAGCCCGCCGGCCACTGCGCCATCGGTCCCAGGCTGGTGGCCGCCCAGTCGAAACCGCGCACCAGCTGGCCGCAAGCGCCGCCGCCCACGGGCCGCCAGCCCGGCGACGGCGCCGCCGGCTCGCGGCGTCCGCCCGCCAGCGCGGCAGCCATCTGCCCGCCCATTTTCGCGCTCACCTGGCCGTTCATGCGCTCGCCTCCACGGCTTGGCGGCGCGGCAGGGTGACGGTGAATACGGTCTGGCCCAGGGCCGCATCGCAGGCGACGCCGATATCGCCGCCGTGGGCGCGCGCGAACATGCTGGCGGTGTACAGGCCCAGACCCAGACCCTGGCCGGAGCGGCGGTTCTCGGCACTCTGGAAGGGTTCGAAGAGGTG
Organism: Massilia sp. NR 4-1; assembly: GCF_001191005.1. Taxonomy (NCBI): domain Bacteria; kingdom Pseudomonadati; phylum Pseudomonadota; class Betaproteobacteria; order Burkholderiales; family Oxalobacteraceae; genus Massilia; species Massilia sp. NR 4-1. The sequence goes on along the minus strand of NZ_CP012201.1, from coordinate 6,134,725 downwards.
CGCCAGGCGCGCGGCCTCGATCACCCCCTGGTTGCGCACCGCAAGCAGGACCGTCCCGGCCGCGCTGCCGTCGATGAGCAGTTGTACCGGGTGTTCCGGTTCACCATGCAGCAGTGCATTGCCGATCAAATTGGACATGATCTGCGAGCACATGCCGGCATCGATGCAGGCCTGGGTATCGCCCTGGCTGACGATGCGCACCCGCACCGGCTTATCGGGCGGATGGAATTCGTCGGCGATGGCGCGGCACAGGGCTTCCACATCCTGGGGTTTGGCGTTCAGCCGCAGCTGGCCGGAACGGATGCGCGACAGGTCGAGCAGCTGGTCCACCATCTGCGCCATGCGCCGCGCGCTGCTCTGGATGCGCTGCGCCGTCACCGCCACCTTGGGATGGTCGGTCATCAGCGGCAGCAGCATGGCGCCGTTCATTACCACCGACAGCGGCGTGCGCAGGTCGTGGCCCAGCACGGCGGTAAACATTTCGTTCAGGCGCAGCGCGCGTTCCAGCTCAGCCATCTGCTGCGCCATCTGCCGCTTTTGCTGATACAGCTCGACGAAGACATTCACCTTGCTCAGCAAGGCCTGGCTGTCGATGGGCTTGAACATGAAATCGACCGCGCCCGCCTCATAGCCGCGGAAACTGTAACCCGCTTCGGGCGTGGCAGCGGTCAGGAAGATCAGGGGAATGGCGCGGGTGCGCTCGCTGCCGCGTATCAGCTCGGCCAGCTCGAAGCCGTCCATGCCGGGCATCTGCACATCGACCAGGGCCAGCGCCACTTCATGCACCAGCAGCAGTTCCAGCGCCTGCGGGCCGGAAGCCGCCTTCAGCACCACCACGCCCGGCCGCGTCAGCAGGGCCTCGACCGCCAGCAGATTGGCCTCGGTATCGTCAACAAGCAGGATATGGATGGGGGCGCTCACATTACAGCTCTTCATTGTTTGCTAAGGTTGGGCAGCGTTCCATGCTACCAGTTTTTTACCTTTTACCAACAAAATGTTCAAGCGTACGCGCCCCATACGCGACGCCCTTGCGCCCCCCTACATATTCAAGCCCTTCATGCCCTCCTCGCTGTAACGCTCCCCGGCGGCCATGCCGGGCGGTAGGGCGGCGCCGATGCGCGCCAGGTCGGCAGCCGACAAGTCCAGCGCCAGGGCCCCCAGATTCTCGCGCAGATACGCGCTGCGCTTGGTGCCTGGAATCGGGATGATGTCGCCGCCCTGGGCCAGCAGCCAGGCCAGCGCCAGCTGGGCCGGGGTGCAGGCCTGGTCGGCCGCCAGCGCGCGCAGCGCGGCCACGATGCGCAGGTTGGCGTCCAGATTGGCGCCGTTAAAGCGCGGATTGAAGCTGCGGGCGTCCTGGCTGTCGAGCGGGGTGCCGCGGTCGATGCTGCCGGTCAGGAAGCCCCGGCCCAGCGGGCTGTAAGCGAAGAAACTGGCGCCCGTGTCGCGGCAGGCTTGCAGCACCTCCCGCTCGGGATCGCGCGTCCACAGAGAATACTCGCTCTGCACGGCCGCAATCGGCGCCAGGGCCGCCGCCCGGCGCAGCGTGGCAGCCGAGACTTCGCTCAGGCCGATGCCGCCGATCTTGCCCTGCTCCCGCAGGCGCAGCAAGGCTTCCAGCGCGTCTTCCAGCGGTGTTTCGCGGTTCAGGCGGTGGATGAAGTACAGGTCGATCCGCTCCACGCCCAGGCGCTGCAGGGAGGCTTCGCAGGCTTGCCGGATGTAGGCTGGACGGTTGTCGATGCGGCGCGCATAGCTGCCCGCCGCGCGCACGATGCCGCATTTGCTGGATACCACGGCGCGTCCCTGCTTGCCCTGCAGGAAGCGGCCCAGCAAGCTTTCGTTATGGCCCGCGCCGTAGGTGTCGGCCGTGTCGAACAATGTCACTCCCATATCGAAAGCCTCATCCAGCGTGGACAGCGACTGCGCGTCATCCACCGCGCCATAAAATTCGGACATGCCCATGCAGCCCAGCCCCAGTGCCGATACGGCGATACCACCTGCCTTGCGTTGTTCCATGCTTGCCTCCCTGCGTTGAAAAGTGGCGGCAGTGTGCACCGCCACAGGCACGCAGGGAATGTCCGGAAACGTGATACCTTTTCGGTATGAGAAAGCTCGATACCCGTTCCCTGCAGATTTTCAGCGCCGTCGCCACCTGCCTGAGTTTCCGCCAGGCGGCCGACCAGTTGCACATGACCCAGCCCCCGCTCAACCGCGCCGTGCGCGAGCTGGAGCAGCGCCTTGGCGCGCGCCTGTTCGAACGCGACACCCAGGGCGTGGCGCTGACGCCGGCCGGCGCGGCCTTGCTGCCCTTGGCCCAGCACATCCTCGGCCTGCTCGACGCGGCCGAGGATGCCGTGCGCGCCGCCGCCAGCGGCAATGCGCAGCGCCATCCGGCACAGGCCGCGGCAGCGGGCCGCGCCGGCCAAGCGGGACGGCCTGTGGCCCTGCCCCGCCTGCGCCTGGGCCTGACCACCTCGGTCGAATCGGGCCTGTTCCGCCCCTTCACCGACGCCCTGGCGGCCAGCGCAACGCTCGACCTGCACTTCGATTCTTCGCCGCGCCTGGTGGCGGCGCTGCGCAACGGCCGCCTGGACGCCGCCGTCATCGCCCTGCCCACGCGCAGCCACGAACTGGACGTGCTGCCGCTCGGGCCGCAACCCATGCTGGCGGCCCTGCCCAGCGCGCACCCGCTGGCGCGGCGCCGCCGCCTGGCGCTCCGTGATTTGCAGGACACGCCGCTGTTCTGGTTCGAGCGCGCGCGCCAACCGGCCTTCTTCGACCACTGCCACAAGGTCTTCCGCCACCACCGCTTTGCGCCGGTTTTTCTGCGCGAGCCGCATGACCATCATGTGCTGCTGGGCGATGTCGCGGCCGGGCGCGGCGTCGCCCTGCTGCCCGCCTCCTTTGCCGCGCTGCGGCGCAAGGGCGTAGCCTACCGCGCGCTGGACGAAGGGGCGGAACTGGCCGTGGGCCTGGGTTTGGCCAGCGCGGGCACGCACCCGGCGCTGGCGGCGCTGCGGGCGCAAGCCCGGCGCATGCTGGGCGGAGAGCCGGCGGCTTAGACCAGCAGCGCGGCGCTCATGGCGTCGGCATCGCCGGCAGCTTCCTGCAGCAAGGCGGAGATGGCGGGATAGTCGGCCAGGTACTGGGCCAGGGCGGCCGTGCGCAGCAGCACATGGTCGTCGGAATGGGGCATCGGCGAGAGCACGGGACACAGATGCTTGGCCAGCAGCAGCGTGTCGCGCAGGCCGGCCGGCGGGAAGCTGACCGCGCCGCCGCGCAGGGCGACGATGGCGGCGCTGACCGGCTCCGGCACCATCAGCTTTTTCATCAGCTCGCGCGCCACGATTTCCAGCGCGGCGCCCATCCAGTCCTCCGGCTCTTCCAGCAGGCCGGGCATGGTGTCGGCACGCGACAGCAGATAGAAGCCACCGACTTCATGCATGATACCCGCGAACAGCGCAGTGTCGGCATCGACCTGGGTGATGCGCTTGGCGATCAGGTAGGACAGCGCCGCCACATGGGCCGAATATTTCCACAATTGTTCGGCCTTGGCGCGCAATTGCGGATCGCGGATACGGCTGCCGAACTGGCGCACCACCATGGCGGCGGCCAGCGTGTAAAGATTGCGGTAGCCCAGGCGCTGCACGGCGGCGCGCACGCTGGTGACCAGGGCAGCGCCATTGGAGCGGAACACGGCGGAATTGGCGAGGGCGACGGCGCGCGCCGCCAGCACCGGCTCGGCAAGGACTTTGCGGATGACGTCTTCATCATGGCAGTCGGGGTTGGCGACCGTCAGCTGCAGGGATAGCGCCGCGTTGACGCTGGTGGGAAAAACCAGCTCGCCGCGCTGGGCCTCCGATACGATGAGTGCAAAGTCCTTGATCTTCTCCATTCCAAAATTATACTGTGGCCGCGCGCAAGGCGCGCACACTGCCCTGGCGGCGCGGCGCCGGCGGTGCGGGCGGCGGCAATTTCATCAGCGCCGTCGGCGCCTCGTCGCCCAGCGTGAAGATGCTGATCGCCTTCACCAGCGTCTGCGTCTGCTCCTGCAGGCTGGCCGAAGCGGCGGCGGTCTGCTCCACCAGTGCCGCGTTCTGCTGCGTGGTGTCGTCCATCTGCGTGACGGCCTGGTTCACCTGGTCGATGCCCATGCCCTGCTCGTGCGAAGCGGTGGCGATATCGGCCATGATGCGCGTGATGCCATGCACGCTGTTCAGCACTTCCTGCATGGCGCGGCCGGCGTCGCCCGCCAGCTTGTTGCCCAGCTCCACACGCTCGACGCTATGGCCGATCAGATCCTTGATTTCCTTGGCCGCGCTGGCCGAGCGCTGGGCCAGATTGCGCACCTCGGACGCCACCACGGCGAAGCCGCGCCCCTGTTCGCCGGCGCGCGCCGCTTCCACCGCCGCGTTCAAGGCCAGGATATTGGTCTGGAAAGCGATGCCGTCGATGACGCCGATGATGTCGACGATCTTGCGCGAGCTTTCGTTGATCTCGCCCATGGTGCGCACCACCTGCGACACCACTTCGCCGCCTTTTTCCGCCACGCCGGCGGCGGTGGCCACCAGGCCGTTCGCCTCGCGCGCATTGTCGGCATTCTGTTTGACGGTGGAAGTCAGTTCCTCCATCGAGGACGCGGTTTGCTCCAGGCTGGAGGCCTGCGATTCCAGGCGCGAGGACACATCGGCATTGCCGGTGGCGATATCGCGGCTGGCGGCGTTGATATTGTCGACGCTGCCGCGCACTTCGCCGACGATCCCGCGCAGGCTCTCGCTCATGGCCTTCAAGGCCCGCAGCAGCGAACCCACCTCGTTCTCCGGCCCCACCTCGAACTGCGTGCCAAGCCGGCCCTGCGCCACCTGCTGCGCCACGCCGATGGCCGAATGCAGCGGCACCGTGATGGAACGCGCGATCAGCACCGCGATATAGGCCGCCAGCAGCACCAGCGCGAACATGGAACCGAGCATGATCCAGCGCTGCTGGTGGAAGCGCGCGACCTTCTCGGTCAGCATCTTGTCGAGCAGCTTGGCCGCCGCCGCGTTCAAGGCGAATTGCGTGTCGATGGCGCGCGTGGTAAAGGCTACGTATTCCTCGCCGGAGTAGCTCAGTTGCTCGGGCTTGACGATGTTTTCCTGCGCCAGCTCGATGGCCTTGCGCGCGATGTCGGCCGCCTCCTGCATCGCCGGTCCCAGCTCGCGCCCGATTTCCGGGCTGGCGGCAGCAGCCTTGCCGAAGGCCGTCACGGTCTGGTCCAGGCGGTCGGTGACGCGGCCGGTGATCCCGGACAACATCTGGCGGTCCTCGATGCTGGCTTCTTTTTTCGCCAGCAGGCCGGCGCCCTTGGCGCGCGTCTTGCCCAGCTCCTCGGTCAGGTAGGGCAACTGGTAGAACATGGCCTGGATCAGCTGATAACCTTCCTTGTCCGGGTCCAGGCTCAAGCCGAAGGCGTCGCCGATCAGGTCATTCATCTTCAGCAGCTTGGGCACCAGGGCCGTATGCGCCACATAGCTTTGCGGCACCGTGATCTTGCCATCGCTGACGGCGCCGCGCAGCGCTTCCCATTCGCGCCTGGCCACGTCCTTGGCATCGCTGATGGCGCGGTCGTTGAGCGAGGCGACCAGCTTATCCAGCTCGGCATAGGCGGCGTCGGCTTCGGCCTGTTTGGCGCGGCGTTTTTCCTGCGCCGCCGCGATGCCGCCCAGCGCCAGCGCCGACAGGCCGCGGTGCTGTTGCGTCAGCTGCACAACCCGCAGACCGTTGACGGCGGCCGGCAGACCGTCGAGTTCGCTTTCATACGCAGCCAGCGCCTTGCCCGCTTCGTTCATGTACAGATAGGTGGGAATGGCCGCCAGCACCACTGCGATCACGCTGAGAATCAGGAACTTTTGCCAGAGCCTGAGCCTGGCCAGAAGGGAGTTGGTATTCATGACGACACCTCGCTGCAGTCGTGGGGAGCACTTGGATTGCCGCGTGATACGGCTTGTTTCCATCATAGGCCGATTTACTATTCAGGCGTGACATTTGGTGAGAATCTGTTGCAGAATTAATGATGCTTTGCAACAACTATCAAACAAGAACCCTCGGCGGGGCCGGAAAGCTTGGCTATCCCGCCAGAAACCGCAGTGCTATATTGCCCACTATGAGACAAGTCCTGTCTGCCCTGACGCTGCTTTGTGCCGTACTCACGGCCTCGCTGGCGCGAGCCGAGGTCGTCAATGTTTACACCAGCGCCAATTTCGCGCCCCTCCTCATCGGCGGCAGCAGCCAGGGCCTGTATCCCGAGCTGATCGACTATCTCAACCGGCAGCAGTTGGGCGACCTCAGCTTCCGCCTCCACTACCTGCCGCGCAAGCGCCTGCAGATGCGGCTCGAAAGCGGCAAGCTCGACGGCATCGTCATCGGCATGATGCCGGCCTGGCTCAATGACGAAGACCAGCGCAAATACCTGTGGACCGTCCCGTTCGCCATCGACCGCTTCGTGCTGGTGTCACGCCGCGAACAACCCGTCAACCCGGCCGTGGCCGGTGCCTTGTACGGCAAGACCATCGGCCTGACGCTGGGCTACGTCTATCCCGGCCTCGACGAATGGATACGCCGCGAAGGCCTGCACCGCGCCGACGCCCTGAGCGAGGAAATCAATCTGGAAAAACTGCGCCTGGACCGCATCGACTGCGTCGCCGTTTCGGAATCGGTGGCGCGCTACTACCTCAAGAGCCACAACGCCGAAAACCGCTTCACGCTGTTCAACCTGCCGGGCCGCCAAACCGAACGCCGCTTCCTCGTGCCGCAAGGCCAGGCCGACGTCTATGAGCGCCTGGCCCCCGTGATCCGCAAGCTCAAGGACGATCCGGCCTGGCAGCGCATTCTGAGCAAATACGAGTAGCGCTGATATTCCACACAAGCCTGGCATATTCCGCTAGACATTCCCGCCAGCACCGCTAGCTTGATTAGTGGAGGTGCCGATCATGCTCGATTTCAAAAACCAAACACCCAAGCTGTCCGACTACGAAGACGACTTCGTACAGTGGCTCGACACGCAAACAGAATTGCTACGTAACGGCCGGCTTGAACAGCTGGACAGGGAACATCTCATTGAAGAGTTGAACGGCATGTCAGCAAACCACCGCCTCGCTTTGGCCAGCCGGCTGGAAATATTGATCCAGCATCTGCTGAAATGCCAGTTCCAGCCCCATAGAAAATGCAGCAGCTGGGAGGCCACTATCCGGATACAACGCAAGCACATCCGGCTACTTCTCGACCAAAGTCCCAGCCTGCATCAACTGGTGGCGCCATACAGCGAGAAAAGCTATCCGCATGCGCTCAACGACGCCATGCGTGAAACCAGCCTGCCGGCAAAAAACTTTCCTCCCGCACTGCCTTACTCGGCCGAGCAGTTACTGGATGCCGACTTCCTGCCGTGATAGCCGCTCACTGATATTCAACATGAGCGAGCCACATTCTCCTGGACATCCCCTCCCTCGCTGCCAGCTTGAACGACAGCCCAAGCCTACAGTCGCAAATTCCGCGGTTCGCAAACAAAGCCTATCCAGTGGTCTCTAGGAACGCAGCAACAGAAACCAGCCTGCCTATTAATCCATGGGCAATCACCATCTTGCTGCCCCGGCCGGCATTCACTTGCATGTAAATAGTTTTCGAGATGCTGTGGGATGCGCCTTTGAAATCACCGTCATTGACCAGGTAAAGCACTCTTTCGGCGCCGCGTTGGCCAACGTTGTAGGTGAAACTGAGCAGTGCATCAAACTGCTCCTGCGTCAGTTCCCGATCAGGAACTCTACGACCGACGGTCTGCTCGATAAGGAAGGTGCTGGTTCATGTGATCGGACGCAACTTAGGGCCATTCACATCCTTGTCCCAGCATAAAGTGCCGTCCCAATGCAAGCAGCCTTGTAAAAGAGGTAAAATGTCAGGTTTACGACGCGCTCCGCGCGCTGCACTACCGACATACCGACATGACCACCGTTCCCAAAGAAATCAACGCCGCCGCCATCAAAAACAGCCCTGCCGAAAAAGTCACGCCGATGATGCAGCAATATCTGCGCATCAAGGCGGAACACCCCTCGATGCTGGTGTTCTACCGCATGGGCGACTTCTACGAGCTGTTCTTCGACGACGCGGAAAAAGCTTCGCGCATCCTCGGCATCACGCTGACGGCGCGCGGCTCGCAGAACGGTGTGCCGATCAAGATGGCGGGCGTGCCTTTCCATTCGCTGGACGGCTACCTGGCCAAGCTGGTCAAACTGGGTGAATCCTGCGCCATCTGCGAGCAGATCGGCGATCCGGCCACCAGCAAAGGCCCGGTGGAGCGCAAGGTGATGCGCGTGGTCACGCCGGGCACGCTGACCGATTCGGACCTGCTGCCGGAGAAATCCGAGCGTCCGCTGCTGGCCATGTGCCTGATCGCCAACCGCAAGGTGTACACCGCCGGCCTGGCCTGGCTCTCGCTGGCCAGCGGCTCGCTGCGCCTGATGGAGTTCTCGGGCGAGCAGCGCGCCGTCACAGCGCGCATCCAGCAGGAGCTGGAGCGCATCGTGCCGGCCGAAATCCTGCGCGGCGACAATGGCGAACTGTTTGAGGACAGCACCCTGTGCCACGTCAACCGCGTGCCGGACTGGCATTTCGACGTGGTGCATGGCCACAAGGCCCTGCTCGACCAGCTCGGCGTCGCCACCCTGACCGGCTTCGGCGCCGACGGCCTGGGCGCGGCTTTCGGTTCGGCCGGCGCGCTGCTGCGCTATGCGCAATCGACCCAGGGCCGCGGCTTGCAGCATGTGCGCAGCCTGGCTTGCGAAACCGAATCGGAATTCATCGGCCTCGATTCGGCCACGCGCCGCAATCTGGAGCTGACCGAAACCATCCGCGGCCAGGAATCGCCGACCCTGTTCTCGCTGCTCGACCACTGCCGCACGCCCATGGGTTCGCGCCTGCTGCGCCACTGGCTGCACCACGCGCGCCGCGCGCAATCGGTGGCGCGCGCGCGCCACGACGCCATCGCCGCCCTGATGCAGAACGACGTCACCGGCTCGCTGTCCCACCATCTGGCCCAGGTGCCGGATATCGAACGCATCACCACCCGCGTTGCCCTGCTGACGGCGCGTCCGCGCGACCTGGCCAGCCTGCGCGACGGCCTGCGCCAATTGCCGGATCTGCGCCATGCCATGCAGCGCAGCCTGAGCCACGATAACGACGCCAGCCTGCTGTCGCACATCCACGCCGCCATCGACACGCCGCAAGCCTGCCTCGACCTGCTGCAAAGCGCGGTGATGGAAGAGCCGGCGAATATGGTGCGCGACGGCGGCGTCATCGCGCGCGGCTTCGATGCGGAGCTGGACGAGCTGCGCGGCCTGTCGGAAAACGCCGGCCAGTTCCTGATTGACCTGGAAGCGCGCGAACGCGCCCGCACCGGCATCGCCAATCTGCGCGTGGAATACAACAAGGTGCATGGCTTCTATATTGAAGTCACCAACGGCCGGGCCGACAAGGTGCCGGACGATTACCGCCGCCGCCAGACGCTGAAGAACGCCGAGCGCTATATCACGCCGGAACTGAAAGCCTTCGAGGACAAGGCGCTGTCGGCGCAGGACCGCGCCCTGGCGCGCGAGAAGGTGCTGTACGACCAGTTGCTGGCCGACCTGGCGCCGCATATCGGCACGCTGCAGACCATCGCCCAGAATATCGCCCAGCTGGACACGCTGACCGCGCTGGCCGAGCACGCGTTGCGCCATAACTGGTGCGCGCCGGAGCTGGTGGCCGAGTCCTGCATCAATATCGTCGAGGGCCGCCACCCGGTGGTGGAAAACCAGATCGAACGCTTCATCGCCAACGACTGCAAGCTGCTCGACGAACGCCGCCTGCTGCTGATCACCGGCCCGAACATGGGCGGTAAATCGACCTTCATGCGCCAGGTTGCGCTGATTACCCTGCTGGCCTATGTGGGCAGCTATGTGCCGGCCACCAGCGCCACCATCGGCCCGATCGACCGCATCTTCACCCGCATCGGCGCCACCGACGACCTGGCCGGCGGCCGTTCCACCTTCATGGTGGAGATGACCGAGGCGGCCACCATCCTGAACGGCGCCACCGAGCACTCGCTGGTGCTGATGGATGAAATCGGGCGCGGCACCTCGACCTTCGACGGCCTGGCCCTGGCCTGGGCCATCGCGCGCCACCTGATCGACGCCAGCCGCAGCTTCACGCTGTTCGCCACCCACTACTTCGAATTGACCCAGCTGCCGGAAGCGCATCCGACGGCGGCCAATGTGCACCTGTCGGCGGTCGAGCACAAGGACAGCATCGTCTTCCTGCACGCGGTGCAGGCCGGACCGGCCTCGCAAAGCTATGGCCTGCAGGTGGCGCAATTGGCAGGCGTGCCACAGCCGGTGATCAAGGCGGCGCGCAAGCATCTGGCCCGCCTCGAATCGCAGGCGCTCGACGCGACGCCGCAGCTCGATCTGTTCGCCGCGCCCACGGCCGATGCCAACGACGAGGAAGCGCCGGCTGCGCCAGCCGCCGCCGCGCCGGCCGAAGCCAATCCCGCGTTGCAGGAACTGCTGGGCGCATTGGACGAACTCGATCCGGACGCCCTGTCCCCGCGCGAAGCGCTGGAACAGCTCTACCAGCTCAAGCGCCTGGCGCAGCCCGCGCTGGCATGAGCATGCGGCGCGCCGCCGTGCCGCCCTTGAGCGCCGCCGCGCTGCTGGCGCTCGCGCTGGCGGCGCTGGCCCCGGCCGCCGCCGCGCCAGCCAGGAAACCCTTCCAGTTCTCCGTCGCCGCCCAGGTGCTGGCGGGCGAGACCGACGAAGCCGAACTGCGGCGCGCCTTTGAGGAAACGGTGCAAAAGCGCGCCGCCTTCCTGCTCGTCACCGGCATCAAGTCGGCCAGCGAGGCTTGCAGCGACAAGCTGTATGCCCAGCGCCGCAGCCTGCTCGACAAGTCGCCGCGGCCCCTGGTGCTGTCGCTGGCGGGCAGCGACTGGACCGCCTGCCGCAACTCGGCGGGCCGTTCGAACGCGATCGAACGCCTGAACCGCATCCGCGAACTGTTCTTCGACCAGGATGAATCGCTGGGCGAGAAAAAGCTCGCGCTGAACCGTCTGTCGAACTCCAGCCAGTTCCGCAGCTACGCCGAAAACGCCTACTGGGAATATGACAATGTGCTGTTCGCCACCATCAACCTGCCGGCGAAGAACAACCACTTCCTGACTGAAGCGGGGCGCAATAGCGAATACGAAGACCGCACCGTGGCCAACCGCAACTGGCTGCAGCGCCTGTTCGCGCTGGCCAAGCGCAAGAAGCTGGACGGCATCGTGCTGGTATCGGACGGCGATATCGGCGCGCACCAGGAAGAAGGCTTCTCGCTGCTGAACGGCTTCTCCAGCAAGCAGGACGGCTTCGCGCAAACGCGCAAGCAGGTGCGCGCGCTGGCCGACAAATTCAAAGGCAAGGTGCTGCTGATCGACAGCGCACAAAAGCCCGCCAAATCCGCAGCCCCCCAGAACGGCGCCGCCAGCGCATCCGCCGGCGCCGCGGCCTCCGCGCCGAATGTCGAAGCCGCCCTGCAGTGGCGCGGCAACCTCGCCCACCTGAGCCTCAGTCCCGGCTGGAGCGCCATCCGCGTCACCCCCGGCAGCCCCACCCTGTTCACCCTGACACCCGCCCCCTGACGCCACAGCTCAGCCCGTGTCCACTTTGGGGTCAGACCCCAATCGGGCACGGACTCAGCCACGAGGCGCCCTGCGGTCGGCGGCCACGGAGGCGAATACTGTCCAGTCCGTGTCCACTTTGGTGCCAGGCACCACAGTGGAACAGCCGAGCTTGTGTCCGATTTTGGGGTCTGGCCCCAAAACCAGACACGGACTGGGCCATTGTTGGCCATGCGGAGGGCTGCGCAATAAAAAAGGCGAACCGCGGTTCGCCTTTTTAGTTGCTGGACTCGATCAGTGGATCGGGTGGGTGCGGAAGTGGTCGCCCTCTTCGCCTTCGTCGTCCTCGTCGTCGTGGTGGTGGCCGTGGGCGCCGTGCACGTGGCCGTGGGCGATTTCCTCGTCGCTGGCGGCACGCACTTCAACCACTTGCAGTTCGAAACGCAGGGCCATGCCGGCCAGCGGGTGGTTGCCGTCGAGGACGACCTTGTCGTCGGCGATTTCGGTCACGGTGAAGATCATGGCTTCTTCTTCGCCTTCTTCGCCGTCCGGCATGCCTTCGAATTGCATGCCGATTTCCAGCGGCTCGGGCAGGCGGGCGCGGTCTTCGACCTTGACCAGATTGGCATCGTAATCGCCGAAGGCATCTTCAGGTTCGATCTGGATCGTGTTGCTGTAGCCGACTTCCTTGCCGTCCAGCTCTTCTTCGATCTTCGGCAGGGTATTCTCGTAGCCACCGTGCAGGTAGACCATGGGTTGACGGCCGTCTTCGATCAGATTGTTCTGTGCGTCGGACAGTTTGTAATTCACCGTCACGACGGTATTCTTGGCGATCTTCATTATGGCTTCCTTTCGTTTTTAAGCGCAGGCAGATTATACCTCCTGGGCTGCCCCGCCGCCGCCGTGCGGCGGCCGGTTGCTATAATGGCGCCATGAAAAAACTCACTCTCCTCGGCGACATCACGCCGGCGCAGTTCCTGCGCGAATACTGGCATAAAAAACCCTTGCTGATCCGTCAGGCCGTGCCGGGCTTTCAGCCCCTGCTGCCGGTTGAGGCGCTGGCCGAGCTGGCGACCAAGGACTACGTGGAATCGCGCCTGGTCACGCTGACCGGCGGCCAATGGGATCTGCAGCATGGCCCGCTGGCCGAGCTGCCGCCGCGCAGCCAGAAGGAATGGACCATGCTGGTGCAGGGCGTCAACCTGCACGATGCCCGCGCCGACGAGCTGCTGCGCCAGTTCCGCTTCATCCCCGACGCGCGCCTGGACGACCTGATGGTCAGCTTCGCCACCGATGGCGGCGGCGTCGGCCCGCACTTCGATTCGTATGACGTGTTCCTGCTGCAAGCCCAGGGCCAGCGCCGCTGGCGCATCGGCCCGCAGAAGAACCTCGACCTGGTCGAAGGTTTGCCGCTGAAGATCCTGAGCAAGTTCAAGCCCACCGAGGAATTCGTGCTGGAGCCGGGCGATATGCTCTACCTACCGCCCCACTACGCCCACGACGGCATTGCCATCGGCGATTGCCAGACCTACTCGATCGGCTTCCGCGCGCCGGCCTACCAGGAACTGGGCGAGGCCTTCCTGCAATTCATGTGCGATTCCATCGACCTGCCGGGCATCTACGGCGATCCGGAGCTGGAGCCGACCGCCAAGCCGGCCGAAATCCCGAAACACATGCTGGTCACCGTGGCCGAGGAATTGAACAAGGTGCGCTTCACCGAGGACGATGTGACCATCTTCCTGGGCGAATACCTGTCCGAGCCGAAGCATAATGTCTTCTTCAAGGGACCGGAAAAGCCGCTGACGGCGCAGCGCTTCGCCCAGAGCGCGGCCAAGAAAGGCGTGCAGCTGTCGCGCAAGAGCCAGATGCTGTACCGTGGCAAGAATGTCTTCATCAATGGCGAGTCCTTCGCCATCGGCAAGGCCGACAAGGTGGCGCTGGAAACGCTGGCCAATAGCCGTGCCCTCGATGGCGCGGCCGTGGCCGCCGCCTCGGAAGACGTGATGGAAGCGCTGTACGCCTGGTACCACGACGGCTGGCTGGAGCTGGCCCAGTAAAGGAGAACGCGATGGAGAAGCAGCCCTTTTCGAGCCGGGCCGAGTTTGAAAGCCTGCTGCAGACCTGCTTCTCCCGCGCCCGCCTGACGCTGGACCTGTTCGATCCCGACTTCGGCTGGTGGCAGTTGGGCAGTTCCCAGATGGACGCCCTGCTGCGCCAGTTCCTGCATGGCCAGGGCCGCTTGCGCCTGGTCGCCCACAGCAATGCCAGCCTGGCGCGCGACGCCCCGCGCTTTCTGCGCCTGCTGCAGGATTACAGCCACCTGATCGAATGCCGCCTCACCATCCCCGCCCTGCGCCAGCTCAGCGACTCCTTCGTCATCGCCGATAACCGCGACATCGTGCGCCGTTTCCACTGCGACCATTTGCGCGGCGAAGCGGCGTTTGACGCCCCCGCCGAGACGCAAATCAGCGCCGAACGTTTTGTTGCTGTCTGGAATGACACAAATCCTGGCCTACACGCAAACATTGCTGGATTATGATCCAGAAATATGTAAAATGCGGCTGTTCGACAGGTAAGCCGGCGATGCGGCCAAAAGCAGGTAGATCGGGGCAGAAAAAAATATTGCGACAACGCAAAATAGTTATGAATTCGGCTCCGACCGCTATTGCGACGCATCAAAATTCGCTATAATATTGGGTTAGGAAGTTTCCGTTGTCCGGGGAACCATACGGTACAAAAGGCTTCGAAGACACCCTAAAGAGCGATAATTACCGGTAATTATTCATCGCAACATCGTTGTTTACTTTTTGTGAATTAATTAAGGAAAACCCATGAAAAAATCCCTGCTGATCGCCTCCCTGCTGGCTGTTGCCCTGGCTGCTTGCTCCAAAAAAGAAGAAGCCGCTCCTGCTGCTCCAGTAGCCGCTCCTGAAGCTTCGGCTCCAGCTGCTGCTCCAGCCGCTCCTGCTGCTGACGCTGCTGCTCCAGCCGCTGCTCCAGCCGCTGACGCTGCTGCTCCAGCTGCCGCTCCAGCCGCTGACGCTGCTGCTCCAGCCGCTTCCGCTGCCGCTTCGGCTGCTTCCGCTGCCAAGTAATTCGGCACGCAGGGAAAAAACCGGCCTTGGCCGGTTTTTTTTCGTCCCGCGATTCCGCTGCGGACCAGGCGTGGCGCCCAGCACCCCTTTCCCGCCGCGCGGACAGGAAAAAGGCCAGCATATGCTGGCCTTTTTCCATGCTGCGCCGCGCGCTTATTTCAGCTGTTCGTGCAGCAGGGTCAGGATCTTCTCGGCCGTCGGCGAGGTGTCGGCCTGGTTGTCGGCGTTCAGCACGCTGACCTTGCTGGTGCTGCCATTGCCAGCCTTGACGGCGATGCGGTAGCGCTGGGCTTCCTTCTCCTTGTCGGACGAGCCCCAGCTGAACAACTTGCTGAAGAAGCCCTTGGTCTGGGCCGCATCGTCCACATAGCGTACGAAGTACAGGCCTTGCACGCGGTCGCGGTCTTCCACCGTGAAGCCGGCGCGGTCCAGCGCCAGGCCGACGCGGCGCCAGGAGCGGTCGAAGCCTTCATCGGTTTCCACATGGCGCTCGGCGCCGGCGCCCTGCAGGCTGGCGTGCAGCGGCTGCATGATGGCGTTGTCGACGGCGGTGCGCGCCGCGACCTTGTCGTCGGTATTGCCGAGCTTGTTCATCAGGCGTGCCAGGAACAGCGCTTCCAGGGCCGGATCGTTGGGACGCGCGGTCCAGGTGGTGCTTTCCTTCTGGGCGCCGACGAACACTTCCTGGGCGCCGCGATGGCTGATGTAGATTTCGGTGGAACCGTCAGCCAGGCGTTCGACGCGGGTGCGGTACTTGTCGCGCTCGCCGCTCGAATACAGCGGGTCGAGCACCTTGCCCAGCGTGTTGCGGATGAAGTCCTGCGGAATCTTGGCGCGGTTTTCATTCCACTCGGTTTCCAGCACGCCGGCCGTGGCATTATCCAGCGCCAGCGTGAAGCCCGACTCTTCCCAGAACGATTTCAGTTGCGGCCACAGCGCTTCCGGGGTCTGCTTGACCACCAGCCAGCGCTGGTTGCCGGCGCGCTCGACACGGATGCTGCCGACGCCGCTGCTGGCCACCTCATTGGTGCTGGCCACGGCCGCAGTCGGCTGGGCGCCGCCGCGCTGGGCGATATAGCCCGACGCGGTGGCCACGCCGCGGCTGGTGTCCGGCAGCGCGTAGCGGTTGTCTTTTTGCAGCTGGGTCAGATCCGGCGGCACGTCCAGGGTGCTGGCTTTCTTGGCCGATTTGTAGTCCACCTTGTCGTTACCGACGACCGATTGAATCATGCCGCAGCCCGTCAGGCTGATGGCCAGGGCACCGAGTACGAGGCCGCGCTGGGGGGTAAAAGCTTTCTTGCGAATAGTCATGTGGATAAAAAATAGATGCTGAAAACCAGCTGGGCTGGAGTTGAACCCGGCCCTCGCGGGCCGGACGTGTTTACGGTTAGTTGAGCAGGCCCGCCTCGTACAGGGCGTCGCGCACGGCGCCCTGGCACTCGTTGGCCAGCGGCACCAGCGGCAGACGGATGCCGCTCGGGATCTTGCCCATCTCGGCCAGCGCCCATTTGACCGGCACCGGATTCGGTTCGATGAACAGCTTCTGGTGCAGCGGGAAGACTTTATTGTTCAGCTCAATGGCCTTGGCGATGTCGCCGGCCATGGCGGCCTTGCACATCTCGGCCATGATGCGCGGCGCCACATTCGCCGTCACCGAAATATTGCCCTTGCCGCCGGCCAGCATCAGGGCCATGGCGGAAGGATCGTCGCCCGAGTAGACGGCGAACTCTTTCGGCGCCAGGCGCAGCAGGTCCAGGCCGCGGCCGATATTGCCGGTGGCATCCTTGATGCCGATGATGTTCGGGATTTCAGTCAGACGCAGCACGGTTTCGTTGCTCATGTCGGCCACGGTGCGACCCGGCACGTTGTACAGGATGATGGGCAGGTCGACCGCCTCGGCCACGGCGCGGAAGTGCTGGTACATGCCTTCCTGGGTCGGGCGGTTGTAGTAAGGCACCACCAGCAGGGCCGCGTCGGCGCCCGCTTCCTTGGCGTAGCGGGTCAGCTCGATCGCTTCCGAGGTCGAGTTGCCGCCGGTGCCGGCGATGATGGGAATGCGCTTGGCCGCATGGTCGACCGCCGCCTTGATCAGGGCGCAGTGCTCTTCCACATTCACGGTAGCCGATTCACCGGTGGTGCCGACGATCACGATGCCATTGGTCCCCTCGGCGATATGCCAGTCGATCAGCTGGTTCAAGCCCGGGAAGTCCAGGCTGCCGTCCACCTGCATCGGGGTGACGATTGCTACTATGCTGCCATTAATCATAGGAAACCACTTGCAAAAAGATTTAAAACACGATTGTAGACGATAGGCCGGGGCTGTGGTGCATTCCCGCGCTAGAATCGCCGCTCAAAATGACGGCAACAAGGCCGCTTCCCTGGGGAAGTCCGGTTTCACGGCGCAAATCCGCTGCACCATGGCCGGCTTCGGGCTGTTAACGACGCCATCCTCGAATGCGATGACACGCAAGCCGTGATCGGCCGCCAATTGCAGCAATTCGCCGGGCGCCAGCAGGAAGGCCGGGTTCGAGGGCTTGCCGAAAGCGGCATTGCCTTCGGCAAAGGTTTCATAGATCAAGAGGCCGTTGGGCGCCAGGCTCTGCAGCATGGCGCCCAGCAGCGGCCGGTGCAGGTAATTGGCGACGATGATGCCGGCAAAGCGCGCCGGACCGAAGGGCCAGGCGGCGCCCGCCTCTTCCAGATCGATCTGGCTGGTGACGATGCCCAGGCCGGCCGCCGCCGCCAGCGCCTCGGCATCGCGGTCCACCGCCACCACGGCATGGCCCAGGGCCGCCGCATGGCGCGCATGGCGGCCGCTGCCGCAGGCCAGGTCCAGCACCTCGCCGCCGGGAATCAGGGGCGCAAAGCGCTGCACCCAGGGCGAAGCTTGGGCGTCGCCGGACAGGATCAGGGGTTCTTTCAGTTCAGTCATGCGGGTCTCGTCATTCGGATAAATGCGGGGCGGCGCTTCAGGTATAGGCCAGGCCCATGGCTTCGCGCACATCGCGCATGGTTTCCTGGGCCAGCTTGCGCGCCACGTCGTTGCCGTCGGCCACGATGGCGCGCACCAGGGTCGGGTCGTCCAGATAGGGCTGGGCCCGTTCGTGCATCGGCTCCTGTTCGCGGATGATGGCGTCGATCACCGGCTGCTTGCATTCGAGGCAGCCGATGCCGGCCGAGCGGCAGCCCTGCTGCACCCATTGCTGGACGGGCGCGTCGGAATACACCTGGTGGAATTGCCACACCGGACAGCGTTCCGGCTCGCCCGCGTCGCTGCGCCGCACGCGCGCCGGATCGGTCGGCATGGTGCGCACCTGCTTCGTCACCACGTCCTTGTCCTCGCGCAGGGCGATGGCATTGCCATAGCTCTTGGACATCTTGCGCCCGTCCAGGCCCGGCAGGCGCGGCGCCGCGGTCAACCTGGCCTGCGGCTCGACCAGGATCAGCTTGCGGCTGCCTTCCAGATAGCCGAACAGGCGTTCGCGGTCGATCATCGACAAGCTCTGGGCGCCGTCCAGCATGGCCTTGGCCTGCTCCAGCGCCTCATCCTCGCCGTTCTGCTGGTAGGCGGTGCGCAGCTCGTTGTACAGCTTGGCGCGTTTGCTGCCGAGCTTTTTGACGGCATCCTGCGCCTTTTCCTCGAAACCTTTTTCTTTGCCGTAGAGATGGTTAAAGCGGCGCGCGATCTCGCGCATCATCTCGATATGCGGCACCTGGTCCTCGCCCACCGGCACGTCGGAGGCGCGGTAGATCAGCACGTCGGCCGCCTGCAGCAGCGGATAGCCGAGGAAGCCGTAGGTGGCCAGGTCGCGGTGGGCCAGGTGCTCGAGCTGGTCCTTGTAAGTGGGCACCCGCTCCAGCCAGCCGAGCGGCGTGGCCATCGACAGCAAGAGGTGCAGCTCGGCGTGCTCCGGCACGCGCGACTGGATGAATAGCGTGGCCTGGGATGGATCGACGCCGGCCGCCAGCCAGTCGACCAGCATGTCCCAGGTGCTGCGCTCGATCAGCGAGGGATCGTCGTAATGCGTGGTCAAGGCATGCCAGTCGGCCACGAAGAACAGGCAAGGCTGTTCGGCCTGCATGCTGATCCAGTTGCGCAGGGCGCCGTGGTAGTGGCCCAGGTGCATCGTCCCCGTGGGGCGCATGCCGGAAACGACGCGGTCGGGGTACATGGTCAGCCCAGCAGCATACTCAAGGGCATCATCAGCGTGGCATACAGATTCAGCACCAGGCGCACCATGCCGCTCAGCAGAGGGCTTAGCATGCCGGTATACATGAGCAGAATCAGGCCGATGAAGATATACGGGGTATAGCGCTCGATGCTGGCGAAACGGCGCGCCAGGTCCATCGGCAGCAGGGCCGTCAGGATGCGGCCGCCATCGAGCGGCGGCACCGGCAGCAGATTGAAGACGCACATCACGGCGTTCACGGTGACGCCGGCGGTGGCCATGCCGAGCAGGAAGGGTTCGCTCACGTGCAGCGCATACAGCAGCACATACACCACGCTCCAGCCCAGGCCCATGACAAAGTTGGCGGCCGGCCCGGCTGCGGCCACGAAGCCCATCTGCTTTTTCGGGTTGCGCAGGCGGTTGAAGTCGACCGGCACCGGCTTGGCGTAGCCGAAGGGCATGCCGAGCGGCGACAGGTAGAGCATCAGCGGCAGCAGGATGGTGCCGAACAGGTCGATATGGTGGATCGGATTCAGGCTCAGGCGTCCCTGCTGGGAAGCCGTCGGGTCGCCGAAGTAGCGCGCCACATAGCCGTGGGCCGCTTCGTGCAGGGAAATCGCAAACAGGACGGGAATCGCGTAAATGGCGATGGTCTGGATGGCGTGGCTGAAATCGTTCATGGGCAAAATTCTACCAGACCGCCCAGGACGGTCCGGATCAGGTGGATGGGTGGGCGCGCCGGCTTACAGGCCCAGGATGGCCGGATCGCCCCGGCCCTGGCGCACCAGCTCGGCGTCCGCGCCGCTCAGGTCGACCACGGTGGTCGGTTCGAAACTGCAGGCGCCGCCGTCGATGATCAGGTCGACCTGCTTGTCGAGGCGCTCGCGCACCAGGTCGGGTTCGGTCAGCGGCTCCTCGTCGCCGGGCAGGATCAGGGTGGTGCCCAGCAGCGGCTGGTCCAGTTCGGCCAGCAGCATTTCGATGATGGCGTTTTCCGGCACGCGCAGGCCGATGGTCTTGCGCGAAGGATGGCTCAGCCGGCGCGGCACGCAGCGCGTGGCTTCCAGGATGAAGGTGAAGGGCCCGGGCGTGGCCGCTTTGAGCAGGCGGAACTGGCGGTTATCGACGCGCGCATACACGCCGATCTCGCTCAGGTCGCGGCACAGCAGGGTCAGGTGGTGCTTCTCGTCGATGCCGCGGATGCGGCGCAGGCGCTCCACCGCCTGCTTGTCGTCCAGGTGGCAGACCAGGGCGTAGCAGGAATCGGTGGGCACGGCGACGATGCCGCCGCCGTGGATGATCTGGGCCGCCTGCTTGATCAGGCGGGCCTGCGGATTGACGGGATGGATCTGGAAGAACTGGGTCATGGTTCAGCGCAGCGCCTGCAGGGCCGCGATACGCTCCTCGAAAGGCGGGTGGGTCGAGAACAGGGCCGACCAGCCGCCGCCGCCGGAAATGCCGGAAGCGGCCATATTCTGCGGCAACGCGCCCGGCTCCATGCCGCCCAGGCGGGCCAGCGCATGCTGCATCGGCACGGTGCTGCCCAGCAGCTTGGCGGAACCGGCGTCGGCGCGGAATTCGCGCTGGCGCGAGAACCAGGCCACGATCATCGAGGCCACCAGGCCGAACAGCAGTTCGCAGACGAAGACGGTGATGGTATAGCCGATGCCGGGACCGCGCCGCTCCTCATTGCCGCTCAGCGCCTTGTCGACGATGGAGCCGACGATGCGGGCGAAGAACACCACGAAGGTATTCACCACGCCCTGGATCAGGGTCATGGTCACCATATCGCCGTTGGCGATGTGGGCCACCTCGTGGCCCAGCACCGCTTCCACCTCGTCGCGGTTCATGTTCTGCAGCAGGCCGGTGGACACGGCCACCAGGGCGGAATTCTTGAAGGCGCCGGTGGCGAAGGCGTTCGGTTCGCCCTCGTACACCGCCACTTCGGGCATGCCGATGCCGGCGCGCTGGGCCAGGGTCTGCACGGTCGAGACCAGCCATTGCTCGGTCGAATTGGACGGGGCATCGATGACGCGCGCGCCGGTGCTCCATTTCGCCATCGGCTTGGACATCAGCAGCGAAATGATGGAGCCGGTGAAGCCCACCACGGCGGCGAAGGCCAGCAGGCTGCCCATCTGCATATTGCCCGGACCCGGACGGCCAATGCCGAGCAGGGACAGCACGATGGACAACACCAGCATCACAGCGAGGTTGGTGGCGATAAACAGGATAATTCTTTTCATAATATTAATACTCCGGTCGGATTGGCCGGCCTCTAAGATAAGGACGAGCAGCCGGAAATACAAGAGCCGCCGGTAGGGGTATTCAGAACCAGTCGTGCCAGATCGGTGTCACATTGCCCGGCAGCGGCGCCAGCAGGCCGAAATCGACGCGCGCCTCGCCCGGCGCGTGGAAATCGGTGCCGCGCGAGGCCAGGAAGCCATAGGCATTGGCCAATTGGGCATAAATCGGGTATTGCTCGGGCGTGTGGCTACCTGTCACCACCTCGATGGCCGCGCCGCCCAGTTGCTTGAATTCGTCGAACAGCACGCCCTGCTGCAATTCCGTGAATTTATAGCGGCCCGGATGGGCGATCACGGCGATGCCGCCGGCGCCGCGGATCCAGCCCACGGCCTGCTCCAGTGTGGCCCAGCGGTGCGGCACATAGCCCGGTTTGCCGTCCGACAGGTATTTGCGGAACACTTCCGGCACACTGGCGCAGGCACCGCACTCCACCAGATAGCGCGCGAAATGGGTGCGCGACATCAGGGCCGGGTTGTCCACGTACTTGAGCGCGCCTTCATAGGCGTTGGGAATGCCGGCCTTGGCCAGTTGGGCGCCGATTTCGCGGCCGCGCGCATCGCGCCCGGAGCGGGTTTCGGCCAGGCCCTGCAGCAAGGCTGGATCGGTCTCGTCGAACTGCAGGCCGACGATGTGCACGGTTTCCCCGGCCCAGGTGATCGAAATCTCCACGCCCGGCACGAAGCGCATGCCCTGCTCCTGCGCCGCGGCGCGCGCGGCGGCGACGCCGCCCACCTCATCGTGGTCGGTCAGCGCCCACACGTCGACGCCGCCCTTGCGCGCATACGCGGCCACGGCAGCCGGCGCCAGCACGCCGTCGGAAACATTGGAATGGCAGTGTAAATCGACTTTCAGCATAAGGCTTGCATCTTTAACATTTGCTAAGGCCTTATTGTACGCCGAGCGGAGCCGCGCCGGGTTGATGCCGCCTCAGGCCAGGAATTCCTCCAGCATGCGCGCCAGCGCTTCGGGCTGGTCGTGGTGCAGCATATGGCCGGCGTCGGGCATCATCCTGGCCGTGACATTGGCCAGGTGGCCCAGGCGGCGGTCGACTTCGACGCGCGCCTCTTCCTTCGGCCCCATCCACAGCCACATATTGGTGTGCTCGGCCTCCACCCACAGCACGGGGGCGGTGATGGCTTTCCAGCACGCCATCACCTCGTCCGTGTGGTAGAGCAGCGGCGTGGTGCGCTTGTGCACGGCGTCGCCCAGGATGCGCCACTCGCCGTCGGCGCCCTGGGCCGACCAGTATTGGGCCAGGAAGGCGGCACGCGCGTCGCTCAGGCGCGGATTGGTCTTTTGCAGGCGGGCGGCGACGGCGGCCAGGCTGGGATAGCCCTTCATTTCCGGCTCGACCAGCAGCTCGTCCATCCACCGGCGGTAGCGGCCGGGCGCCTGCTCCGGCAGCGCCGACTTCAGGCCGAAGCCTTCCAGATTGACCAGGCGGCGGATGCGCTCGGGCCGCGCGCCGGCATAGATGCCGACCACATTGCCGCCCATGCTGTGGCCCAGCAGATTGACCTGCCCTTGCGGCTGGTAATGGCGCAGGAGGGCATCCAGGTCGGCCACATAGTCGGGGAACCAGTAGGTGTCGACGGCCGGATAGTCGCTCAGGCCGAAGCCGCGCCAGTCGGGCGCGATCACATGCCAGTCGCCCTGCAGCGCGTCGACCACGAACTGGAAGGAGGCGCTGGCGTCCATCCAGCCATGCACCATGAACAGCTTGGGCGCGCCGTCCCGGCCCCAGTGGCGCACATGGGTGCGCACGCCGCGCACGGTAATGAATTCGGATCGGAAGGGTTTCATATTCGCTGTGCCTTGAAAAGTAAGCCGCCATCACTATATCGGAGCCTTGCTGGCCGGGAAAACCGATATTAGCACGACCGTGCGAAAATTTCAGGCCGGATACAAATTCCCGGCGCCAAGCCGGCACAGCGTAAAATAGCGCCACCCCACGTCTAGCGAAGGCCACCATGAGTATCTACCAATTGGGCGAGATTGCGCCCGCGATCGACGCCTCGGCTTTTGTGGCCGATTCGGCCACGGTGATCGGCAAGGTCACGCTCGCAGCCAACAGCTCGGTGTGGTTCGGCGCCACCTTGCGCGGCGACAATGAGCGCATCGTCATCGGCGAGAACAGCAATGTGCAGGAAGGCGCGGTGATGCATACCGATATGGGGTATCCGCTGAACGTGGGCAAGAACGTGACCATCGGCCACCAGGCCATGCTGCATGGCTGCAGCATTGGCGACGGCGCCTTGATCGGCATCCAGGCCGTGGTGCTGAACGGCGCCAGGATCGGCAAGGGCTGCCTGGTGGGCGCCGGCGCCCTGGTCACGGAAGGCAAGGAATTTCCCGACAATATGCTGATCGTCGGCGCGCCGGCCAAGGCCATCCGCGAGCTGACGGCCGAGGATGTGGCGCGCCTGCAAGCGAGCGCCGACAGCTATGTGCAGCGCAGCGCACTGTTCAAGACGCAACTAAAAAAGATTGGATAAAACATGAGCACCACCAAGGATACCCAAGCGCCGCAGGACACCCTGCAAAAATTCATTTTCGAGAACGCGGCCGTGCGCGGCGAATTCGTCGACATCTCGGCCACCTGGCGCGAAGTGCAGGCGCGCCACGCCTATCCGGCGCCGGTCAAGCGCCTGCTGGGCCAGATGGTGTCGGCCGCCGCCCTGCTCTCGGCCAACCTGAAATTCAACGGCTCCATCATCATGCAGATCCATGGCGACGGTCCGGTGCGCCTGCTGGTGGTGGAATGCGATTCCGAGCTGCGCCTGCGCGCCACGGCCAAGCTCGATCCCGCGCTGCCGGTCGCCGACGACGCCAGCCTGGCCGCCCTGCTCAATGCGCAGGGCAAGGGCCGTTTCATCATCACGCTCGACCCGGCCGAGAAAGTGCCGGGCCAGCAGCCCTACCAGGGCATCGTGCCGCTGGACGGCGACGATGTGGCAAGCGTGATCGAAAACTATATGCTGCGCTCGGAACAGCTGGACACCAAGCTGTGGCTGGCGGCCGACGATGAAGTCTCGCGCGGCCTGCTGCTGCAAAAGCTGCCGCTGCACGGCGGCAAGGCTGAAGCCAATCCGCTCAGCCACGAGCAGGCGCTGGAAACCTGGACCCACGCGGTGACGCTGGCTTCGACCCTGAAGCAGGAAGAGATGCTGACGGTCGGCATCGACGAGCTGATGCGCCGCCTGTTCTGGGAAGACACGCTGCGCCTGTTCGATCCGGTGCATCCGCAATTCCACTGCAGTTGCACGCGCGACAAGGTCGGCAATATGCTGAAGATGCTGGGCCAGGAGGAAGTCGAAGCGGCCCTGGCCGAACAGGGCAAGCTCGGCATCAACTGCGATTTCTGCGGCAAGCACTACGACTACGATCCCGTCGATTGCGCCCAGCTGTTCGCCAGCGACGCGCCCGCCGAAGCCCTGATGCACGCCACCGGCGCCAAGCACTAAGACCGGCGCCCCAGCACGGCCACAAGGCGCGGCCGTCCTGGCCGCGCCCGGCCCTCACTCCGTGGCCGCCGGCTGCGCCTGGCGCGCCGGATTCTTCACCAGGCGGATCGCATCTTCCGGACAGGCCGTCACGCACAGGCCGCAGGCGCGGCAAGCGTCGGCGGCGGGGGTGTACGCCGTCATCCGGCCATGCAGCACGGCTTTCACCTTGCCCTTGAAACTCAGCTCCGAAAAATCCTCCGCATCCATGCGCCGCACCTCGAATACCTGGTAGGGACAGACGCGCACGCAATCGTCCTTGCCCTCGCAGCGGTTGCGGTCGATCTGCGGCATCACCTTGCCCGGCTCGCCGCAGTGGGCCGCCGCCTGCAGGGCCGCGATCTCGGCCGCGCTGTGCGGCGCGCCCCGGCCACCATGCTGGCCGCGATGTCGATGTTGTCTCATCACGCTTCTCCTTATTCCATGACCGGCACGCCGGTGCGGAACTGCCACGATGACAGCTGGAAGATGGCATCGCCGCGCGCGCCGTCCAGCATATCGAGCACTTCGAAATAACGGCCCCAGAACGGGGTCTTCTGCAAGTCGACCATCAGCTGATTGTAAGCGGCGCGGTCGGTCGATTCCCACACCCAGATATCGGTGGCGGCCGAAGACAGCGCTTTTTCCACGTCATACATCAGCAGACGCACCTGCTCGTGGTAGCGCTGCAGCACCGGCTCCACGTGGGCTTGCAGCAGCACCAGCTGCTCGCCGAAGCCCAGCGAAGTCCAGGCCGGCAAGGCCTTGACCACGATGAAGCCGGTCAGCGCCGGCAGGTTTTCCTGATTTGCCAGAGTCATCTTAAGCTCCTTTTACGCTGGTTCAGCGGCGCGCCGGTTCCGGCTGGCCCGGCACGGCGGCCGGCTGCAGCTGATAATTCGAGGGCAACAGCAAGGCCAGCAGCGCGCACACGACGAAGACCGGCCCCAGCACCGAAAACACGCTGCGCAGGGAATCGTTCGACAGGTGCTGCGACTCCAGCGCGTACTGGATCGCCGCCAGCGCATTGATGCCCAGCGCCGCGCCCACATTGCGCAGCAGCTGGATGGTCGAGGTGTAGGTCGCCACGGCATCGGCCGGCGCCGCGTTCTGCGCCAGCACCACGGCGCCCACGGCCACGCAACCCATGCCCAGGCCGATCAGCAGCTCGGCGCCGGCGATCGCCTGCCACGGCAAGCTGCTGCTGCCCATGGCCAGCACGAAGGCGCCCGCCACCAGCGCCAGCGCCCCGGCCAGCATGCTGCTGCGATAACCGACGCGCTGGATCTGCATGCCGCACACGGCCGAACTGACCACGAAGCCCAGCGCCGCCAGCAGCACGATGATCCCGGTCTGCGCGGTATCGATGGCATGGCGCGCATGCAGCGCGATCGGCACCAGGGTGATGGAGGCATACAGGCCGATGCTGCCGCAGATGACGATGACCATGGCCACCGCCAGGCTGCGCTGCCGGAAGAACGCCAGCGGCACCGGGCTGGCTTGCGGCCGTCCCGCCACGCGCAGCCCCAGCAGCAGCGCGCCCGCCGCGGCCAGCACCAGCATCGACCAGAAGCTGTCGCGCGACAGTCCCACCTGGGCCGCCGACAGCGCCACCATCACGCCCAGCAGCATCAGTGCAAAGAAGCCCTGGGCCAGATAATCCACCGCCACGCCGCGCCGCACATGGGCGCTGAGGGCTTTGGAACGCAGCACCAGCAGGCACACCAGGCCGACCGGCATATTGATCAGGAAGGCGGCGCGCCAGCCGAAGGCATGGGTAAACGCCAGGCCGGCCAGCGGCCCGACAATGGCCGCCACGCCCCATACGATGCTGACCATGCTCTGCACCCGGCCGCGCTGCGAGGCGCCATAGATGATGGCCAGCGAAGCATAGGACAGCACGATGATCATGCCGGCGCCAGCGCCCTGCACCACGCGCGCCAGCACCAGCATCAGCATGTCGCCGGCCAGCGCGGCGCCGGCGGAACCGGCTAGGAAGACCAGGATGGCCCAGCTCAGCACCGAGCGCACGCCATAGCGGTCGGCCAGCGCACCGGTCAGCGGACCGGCCAAGGCCATCGCCACCATAAAGCCCGACATCAGCCAGGGAAACAGCGCCTGTCCGCCGCCGACCGATCCCGCGATCACGGGCAGCAGCGTGCCGATGATGGTGGTATCGGTCGCGGCCAGGAACAGCACGGCCAGGATGGCGAAAGCGACCCACCGGTTCGGCGGAGCCGCGGACGCAGCTTGTAACGGTTTATCACTCATTTTTATACTCCTTATTAGACGGAAGCCATTGCGTGGCAAAAGCAGCGAAACCGCAGCACACAAGGCGAAGCCAGTATTCCACCCGGTCTCCCGTCTGGCTTGTATATAAGTGCCAGCCGCCGTTTGCGCCAAATCAAACAATGCCCAACCCTGGTGTCAGGCGGGGCCGCCGAGGCACAGGAGTAGGACATTCTTTGATCTGGCGCAAGGAATGTCCGACCCTGGTGTCAGGCACCAAGGGTGGACATTGTTTGCGGCAGATCGAACGGAGAGGCGGGCTCAGGCGCTGAGCAGGCGGTATTCGGAGGGGCTGAGGCCGGAGGACAGTTTCATGGCGCGGCTGAAGTGGGCGGAGTCGTAGAAGCCGGCCGCCAGCGCGACTTCGGTGAGCGAGGCGACGCCGTTGCGCAGCAGCGCGGCGGACATGCAGATGCGCACGGCCTGTTTGACCTGGCCGAAGGTGACGGCGTTGCGCGTGAGCTGGCGCTGCAGGGTGCGCGCGGAACAGCCCAGCGCGCCGGCGCAGTCGAACAGCTCGGCATCCGGCATATCGTACAGGGCTGCGGTCAGTTCGATCATGGCGCTGCCCGCGCCGACATGGCGCGCCACCGCTTCCAGCCGGCGTTCGCCGCGCCCCAGCCCGGGCGAATGGCTGCCCGGCTTGAGCTGGTCGACAAAGGCGTGCATCACGCGCTGGCGCAGCAGGCTGTCGCGGCCCTGCTGCGGCTGGCGGCTCAGGCCCGGCCCTTCGACCAGGGTGGCAACGCCGAGCGAAACCTTGCGGTTGATACCGTTCCAGCGTTCGGCAAACTGTTCGCCGTTGGCCGCGCATTGCACCAGTTCGGACAGCGGATTGGCGTCGCAGGCCAGCAGCAGGCCGACCTGCTCTTCCAGCACCTGGTCGCTGGGCGGCGTCCGTTCGGCGTCGGCGGCCATGCGCACATAGTCCTCGTGCGGCACGAAGCCGTTCACGGCGCTCATGACGGCATACGAAAACAGCCGCGGCGACGAGGCGTCGCGCGGCTCCAATGCCTGGGTCAATAAATGATAGCTGTTCATGCTACTCCCGCATTCCGCAGCGAAGCGGATCAAGCAGCCCAGGCGCGGCCAGCCGGCGCCGCGCAAAGGCTGCGTCTTGCTCAGGCGGCGAAATCGGCCGCCAGCGCCAGCGGTTCCCAGCGTGCAAACTCATTGCTGACTTGCTCGATCTTGGCTTTCGCGCGCTCGGTCGCAATCTTGCCCGTCAGCAGACGCAGGGGCGGCTGCTCGGCCTCCACCACCTCGATCATGGCGCGCGCCACGCCGAGCGGATCGCCCGGCTGCTTGAGGTGGTTGGCCGCGCGCGCCTCACCCAGGCCATTCATCAGATTAGCATACGCATCAAGCTTGCGTTCTGCTAGTTGAAGGCCGGCGCCGAGGAAGTCGGTCTTGTAGGGACCGGGCTGCAGGATGGTGAGGCGGATGCCGAAGCCTTCGATCTCCTTCGCCATGGTTTCCGAAGCGCCCTCCAGCGCGCACTTGCTGGCGCTGTACATGCCCAGTCCCGGCGGCGCGCCCCAGGCATGGCTGGAGGATAGCTGGATGATATGGCCTTGATGGCGGTCGCGCATATGCGGCAGCACGGCGCGCGTCATGTTCAGGGTACCGAAGAAGTTGGTGTCGAAAATCGCGCGCGTCTGCGCATCCGACACCGCCTCGATCGGCCCGGCCACGCCGTAGCCGGCGTTATTGACCAGCACATCGATGCGGCCGAAGGCGGCGATGCAGTCGGCCACCGCCCGCTCGATGGCGGCCATATCGGTGATGTCCAGCGCGGCGGTATGGATGCGCTCCGGCGCCAGCCCGCGCAAATCGTCCAGCGTGGACGCGACGCGGGCGGTAGCAAAAATATAGTCGCCGCGCCGGGCCAGCGTCTCGACGAAGACGCGGCCGAAGCCCTTGGAGCAGCCGGTGATGAACCACACGCGTTGTTTGGTATCAGTCATGGTCTTTTCCTTTTCAGTTAGTCGTGGCTTACCAGGGCAGAACCTGGCCCCGGTGCATATAGCTGCCGCTCGGCCCATCGTCGCCCAGCAACGCCAGTTGCACGCTGGTCGCCGCGCCCTCTTCAATGCTCATCTCGGCATGGGGACCGCCCATATCGGTGCGCACCCAGCCCGGATGGGCGGCATTCACCTTAATGCTGCTCCCGGCCAACTCCTTGGCCAAGTGGATGGTGAAGGCGTTCACCGCCGTCTTCGAGGCGTTGTAGGCGAACTGGCGGTGGTTCGGCAAGCGCGGATCGTCACTGGTGGCGTGGATATTGAGCGAAGCCAGCACGCTCGACACATTGACGATGCGTCCGGCCGGCGCGCGCTTGATCAGCGGCAGCAGGGTCTGGGTCAGCCCGACCAGGCCGAAGAAGTTCACTTCGAAGGTGCCGCGCAGCGCATCGCCCGACACCACGCTGGTGGTGTTCTTCTGGTTGAATTCCGTTTCCGGTGTCTCCAGCATGATGCCGGCATTGTTCACCAGGATATCCAGTTTGCCGTATTTCTGCTCGATGAAGTCGTAGGCGCGCTGGTGGTCGGCCGCATTGGCGACATCGAATTCCAGCCATTCGGCCTGCACGTCCTGCTCGCCCAGTTCGGCCAAAGCCTTGCGCCCCGATGCCTCGTCGCGCGCGCCGAGAATCACGTGGATGCCCTGGCGTCCCAGTTCCAGCGCCGTGCCGAATCCGATGCCGCGGTTGGCGCCGGTGACGAAAGCCACTTTGCGGCCGTTTTGCTCTTTCGCGTTCATAATGGTCCTTGATCGGTAAGGGTGGTTGCGGTGGCGCTTACAACAGCGCCTGCTGCTGCTTGTATTCGTTGTTGATGCCGATGATGACGTTGGAAATCGTCACATAGCCCTTGGTCAGCATGGGGCTGGCGCGCAGTTCCTCCATCATGAAGTAGTAGGCGCTCAAATCTTCCGTTTCCAGGATCATGAAATCGGAGAAGCTGGTGGTGAAGGCTTCCGCATCGAAGGATGCGCGCTTGATGCGGTCGCCGTAGCGGATCAGGATGGGGAAGATGTGCTGCCCCTCGTAATCCCGCCTTTCGCCCGGCGGCTTGTGCAGCCATTCGTTGGAAAAGGTGTAGCACATGACGATGCTGTAGACGATTTTCGGCGTACTCATGATCTCTCCTTGTCGCGTATATCAATGGAAGTGCACGCGCTCGGACTGGGAAAAGTCCTTGAGCAGGGCGCGCGTATCGCTGTCCAGGAAGTCGTCCACCTTGCGGAACGAATCGCCGGCCAGGATGGCGCGGCGGAAGGCCAGCGTGATGGCCAGCTGCACCTCGGCGCTGCGGTTCTGCGTCTGGAAGTCGACCCCGAACTGGCGCTTGAGCTGGGCCGCGCTGGTCAGGGCCAGGGTGGTGTTGAGTTCCTCGGTGGCGTTGATCAGCTCTTCCATCTGGCGCCGTTCCAGCGGCGTCAGGCTGGGCAGCACATGGTCGATCACGAAGTGGTCGGTGCGGATGTGGCGCGCCTCGTCCAGCCCATGCAGGTGCAGCAGGCGCGTGAACGGCGACTTCATCTCCGGGTCCATATTGCGCATGCGCGTCTCGAACACGGTGATCACCGACTCGCCCACATAGGCCGTGGCGCACAGCGCCGCCAGCTTGACCAGCGGCGAATGCTCGCCCTGGAACAGCGTGATGCGCTCCTGGAAGTAATTGTTTTCCAGCTTGTAGTCGCAGCCGGTCAGCGTGCGCACATAGCGGTAGAAGGTGTTCGCATGCTGCACCTCCTCCGAGGCGAAGCAGCCGAGCGCGTGCACCAGATCGCTGCCCTCCCACAGCTCGCCCTTGCCGCGCATCTGGCTTTCGGCGATCACACGCACCATGACCGATGCGACGTGGAATTCGATTTCGGCCAGCTGCGCCAGCTCCTTATACAGATAGGCGGTGGCGCGCAGCTGCTCGTCCTTGCGGCCGCAGACCTGCTGCGAGAGGAAATCCAGCTCCTCTTCGGCGCGCACCGCATGCCAGGGCATGTGGTTGGGGTGCAGGAAGTGCTGGTGGGCGCTCAGGTTGATGTTATGCAGCGACGGATTCATGTTCCACCTCCTTGGCAAGGTCTTCTTCGAATTGGTGATAGCCGTCCTCGATGCCGATGAAGACCTTGTCGATGCTGCACAGGCCATCGGACAGCAGGCGCGAATCGCGCAGCTCTTCCACCATGTAGTAGTAATAAGCCAGGTCCGTGGTCTCGATGATCATGAAATCGGTGAACTCGGTGCAGAAGCCCTCGGCATCGTAGGCCCGGCGGCGCAGCAGCTTGTCGTAACGCGCGAAGATGGGCACGACGTGTTCCATTTCGAAGGCCTTGCGCTGGTCGCGCGACATGCCCAGCCAGGTGTTCGAAAAGTTGTAGCACATGATGACGGTGTAGGTCAGCTTGGGTTTCATGGACAATCCCTTCTCAGTAGTAGCTCAATGCGTTGTAGATGGTGCGCTGCGTATCCTCGATCCGCCTGCGTCCGTGCATGACGCGGGCGTTGTCGATCACCGCGATGTCCCGGCTCTTCCAGCCCACGTCGAAGGTGTGGCGCTGGCAGACGTCATCCAGCACGCGGCGGATGGCGGCGTTGAGCGGCGTGCCGTCGGCGAAGGCGATGCTGGGCCGTTCGTAGTTGAAGGACGGACCGAAAATGCTGTTGGCGAAGGCATACCGTCCGGGACTGAACAGCGAGCGGTCCAGGATGGCCGGGGTGCGGAAGCTGTAGGTGACGGAGGCGTCTTCATTCAGCTCGATCTTGGTGCTGTCGTTGTCGTTGACCAGGGCCAGCAGGCGCTCGAAGCAGGATTGCGTATCGGCCGCCTCGGCGCCGGCGGCGAAGGCGTGGCGCACATAGTTCTTCCACAGCTCCTCGCCGACGCGGCGGGTGTAGACGATGTCCTGGGCCAGCAGCGCATTGCGCATCTGCGGCGACAGGTCGCGGTAGACGGCCGCGCCGTCGCACACCGTGGTCTGCGAACCGACGCGCGGCGCCTGCTCGCAGTAGAACCAGCACAGGTCGGGCCAGAACGGGCTGTTGCCGTTTTCGCAGTGCAGGCCGATGGCGTCGACGCCGGCATCGACCTTCTGCGCCAGCACCTTGCCGTCCTTGTCGTGGAACTGGCGGGCCGGATCGAGGCTGATGCGGCTGGAATGGAAACGCACCAGATCGGAAAAGGCCTGCACGTCGCAGTCAAAGCCGCGCAGGACGATGTAGCCATGGCGGCTCAGCCAATTGGCCAGCGTCGGCTTGTCGATGGAGGCCAGCGTATCGCCGGCGGAAGCCTTGACCACCAGGCCGGCTTGTTTGGTATGAGCTTCAGTTTGCACCATGTTCTCCTTGCTGATATTGCTCCTGCGCGTGGCGGCGGCTGCGCACATAGCTTTCAATGTCCTGCCGGCGCGGCCGCCCGGTGACGGTGAAAAGACGCTGGCGCAGGGCCGGCGCGTCGGTCTCGAACACAAAATCGGCGGCGCGTTCCACGCCGGACAGCCAGCGCTCGCCATGCGCCTGCAGGCGCGCGCGCAGCGTGATCGGGTCGGCGCCCGCCGCCGTCAGCACGAAGGCGCTCAGGCTTTCCGCGCCCTCGCCCAGCAGCACGATGTCGGCCACGCCCGGCACGCTGCGGTAGGACGCTTCGGCCGGTTCCGGCGACACATTGCGGCCGTGAGCGGTGATGATCAGGTTCTTCTTGCGGCCGACGATGCTGATGTAGCCGTCGGCGTCGATGCTGGCCAGGTCGCCGGTCCACAGCCAGCCGTCGGCGTCCGTGTGGCAGGCGCTCGGATCGCTGCCGCTGTAGCCGGCGAACAGCGAGGCGCTGCGGATGGCCAGTTCGCCGTCCGAACCGAGGCGGCACTCCACATGGGAGAGCGGCTTGCCCACCGTGCCGATGCGGTTCTCGCGCGGCGTATTCCACGACACCACCGAACTGTTCTCGCTCAGGCCATAGCCTTGCAGCACCGGGATGCCGTGGCGCGCCAGGCGCTCGATGGTGGCCGCCGCCACCGGCGCCCCGCCGGCCGCGATCAGCGGCGGCGTGGTGCGGCCGAACAGGGCGCGGCACAGATGCTCGCCGCGGCAGCCCGCCACGGCGGCGGCGGCCAGCGCTGCCTGCTGCGGCGGCGGAGCGGCCTCCGCCTCGGCCAGCGCCGCATCGACGCCGGCGTGCGCCACCGCACTGGCCACGACGCGGTCGGCGGCGGCGGCCAGGGCTTCCACCAGCGAGGGCGGCAAGGTCATGGCGCTGGGCGCGGCGCGCTGCATCAGGGCCAGCTTGTCGGCCGCGACTGCGCCCGGATCGCCGAGCGGCGCCTCGCCCACCGGCGGCAGCACCACGCAGCCGCCCGCCATGAAAGGCATGTACAGCGCCGTGACCTGTTCGATCAGCAGGCTGAATGGCACCAGGTTCAGGTAGCGCGTGTAATCATCCTGCTTGGCGCGCTGCCACAGCGAGGCCAGCAAGGCATCCAGTCCATGTTCGCGGATGCGCACGCCCTTCGGCTTGCTGGTGGTGCCCGAGGTGTGGATCACCTTGCACACCCGGTCCTCGCGCGACAGGCGGCGCAGCGGCGCGCCCGAGGCGCCCAGCAGCTGGTCGATACGCAGGCAGGGAATGGCGGCAAAGGCTTGCGGCGCCGCCGCGCGCCAGGCGTCGAAGCGGCGCTGCCCTTCCTCGTCGGTGAGCACGGCACTGCAGGCCGACAGCAGGTGCGCCGCCTGCTCGGCCGAGAAGGCCAGCGGCACCGGCACTTCCACATAGCCGCCCAGCAGCAGGGCCAGGTCGGCTTCGATCCAGCGCACCGAGTTGGCCGCCACCAGGCCGAGGGTGGCGCCCGGCGCATGCTTGCCGCCCAATGCGCGCTGGATGGCGCGGCAGGCATGGTCCAGGGCGCCGTAGCTGACGGTGTACTGCGCCGTGCCCGCGCCGCCCAGCTGGACGATGGCCGGCGCTTGCGGCACCCGCTGCAGCGTGGCCAGGATGGCGTCGATGAAGCGGCTCATAGCGCCACCCCGCTCCGCTGGCGCGCCGCCACCAGGTGCGGCAGGCCGCGCGCGATGCTGCCCATATCCTCCAGCTCTTCCGGCGCTTCCATCTCCAGCAGCTGCTGGTTGTAGCGGCAGCTCACCGTGTCGAAGAAGCTGCCCAGCGCATCCAGGCGCACCAGGCCGGTGACCGGGCGGGTGTCGTAGTAAGTGCCCCAGTCCACGCCCGCCACCTTGTCCAGGCGGTTGACGTCGGCCACCGCCACTTCCTGGAACGGCAGCTTCATATACTGGAAGGAGCGGCGCAGCTTGGTGGTGGCGGTGCACAGCACGCCGCGCAGGCCGAGATACCAGCAGATCAGCGCCATCGCGCGCATCAGCTCCGTGCCGATGCTCGGTTCCAGCGTGGCCAGGGCCGACACTTCGGCCACGTCGCGCCGCGCCACTTCGCGCTGGAAGATATCGGCCAATATTTGTGTCAGCGGCTGCTCCAGATACTGCTCGGAGAACAGCGTGCCGTTGCCGGCGAAGGTCAGGCCGGCGCAGGCCAGCGCCTGGCTCTTGCCGACGTCGATGCATACGACAAAGCGGTGCGGACGCGGCGCGATGCGCGCGCTATAGCACTGCTGGTACACATGTTGCGCCAGGCGCACCGCCTGGTCGTAGTACGGATCGGCGGGGCCGACCAGCTTGAAGGCGAGACTGCGCCCGCTTAGGTTGAGATGAAACATTTTTTGTACTCCTGGCTGAGGACTTGACGCACCCTGTTTATGACAAAGTTACGGCTTGGCGCAGGCTTGCTGAAAGCGCTGACCTACTCTTTCTTCCACCGATTTAGTTGTCTTATTGTCATTCCCGCAGTGCAGCAGCGGCTTGTATAAACGCGCCAGTTTTCACAAATTCTTAAGCTGGCCGGTCCGGCAAAAAAACCGCCGCGTCATCACGCTGTAATAACTGGCCGTTACCCTGCGCGTCGTTGCAATTCCCTCTAACACGACGACAGGCAAGAACAATGAACAAGCATTTCAAGGCGGCCGTTGCCGCATGCGCGGCGATGACCCTGGCTCCGCTGGCGATGGCGGAGAACGTGGCGGCAGCGGTGGCCGAGATGGCGGCGAACGCCGATGCGAACATGAACGCGAGCGGCAGCGAGCACGCCGCCGCCGCGGCCGGCCCGATCGCCTCGGTGGAAGTGGTGTCGCGCAAGACCCGCTCCTCGGTCGACCTGAAGCGCGACGAGATCCAGAAAATCCTGCCCGGCACCAATCCACTGAAGGCCTTGCAAACCCTGCCCGGCGTGAGCTTCCAGACCGCCGACCCATGGGGCAATAATGAGCAGAACCTCTCGCTCTTCATCCACGGCTTCAGCGGCCAGCAACTGGGCTACACCATGGACGGCGTGCCGCTGGGCGACCAGCAGTACGGCAACTACAACGGCCTGTCGCCGCAGCGCGCCGTCACCAGCGAGAACGTGCGCAGCGTGATCCTCTCGTCCGGCGCGGGCGACCTGGCCACCGCCTCGACCAGCAATCTGGGCGGCACCATCGAAACCTTCAGCAGCGACCCGTCGAGCAAGCAAGGCTTCTCGGCGCAGCAGACGGTGGGCAGCCACCGCACCTCGCGCACCTTCCTGCGCTACGACACCGGCAGCTTCGGCGACGGCAACAGCGCCTATATCTCGGCCCTGCACCACGAGGCGCGCGCCTGGGACTTCAAGGGCCGCCAGGGCGGCGACCAGCTCAACGCCAAGTATGTGAACCTGAACAGCAAGGGCAAGCTGACGCTCTACTTCAACTACAACGACAAGATCGAACCGAACGAGGACAGCACGGTGCACGTGGCCGGCGAAACCAGCGCGCCGTACACCCGTCCCTTCCTGTACCCTGACTTCAACGCCGCCCTGTCCTATCTGTCGCCGACCGGCGCCACGCCCGCGGCCGAAGGCAATAACTACCGCAACTACTACAGCGATGCGCAGCGCAAGGACTATCTGGCCTATGCCAAATACGACTGGCACCTGAACGACAACACCAGCTGGTCGAACCAGGTCTACTACCACTACGACGATGGCGTGGGCGTGGTGGCCGGCCCGATCGGCGTGGCCGGACTGCCGGCGCTGTTCGCGGTCTACTATCCGAACCAGAACCTGAAACAGGTGTTCGGCAATTCCGGCTACGCCACCCGCACCACCGAGTACAAGATCAAGCGCGGCGGCCTGCTATCCACGCTGCGCACCGAGATCGGCGAGCATAAGCTGCAGGCCGGCGTCTGGGTCGAGCGCAATGAATCGGAAGCCTACCGCCGCTGGTACGCGCTGGATGTGAACAATCCAAGCAGCCCGTATGACCGCCCATCCAATCCGCTCATCACGCAGTACGGCAGCGAAATCCGCAACACCGTGGTGCAGCTGCATGCGCAGGACGAGTGGCGCGTGCATCCCGACGTCTCGCTGCTGGCCGGCTTCAAATCGAGCCTGCAGTTCGCCAAGGGCGACTTCCCGGTGCAGCCGCGCAAAGGCGCGATTGCCGGCGGCTCGACCGCCCTGCCGGTGGGCGATATCGACACCAAGAAATGGTTCCTGCCGCAGATCGGCGCGCGCTGGGACGTGACGCCGCATGACCAGGTCTTCGTCAATCTGCAAAAAAACATGCGCCAGTTCGTGACCTATGGCGGCGGCGGCGCTTCGCCATGGAGCCTGGCGAGCCAGTCGGCCTTCGACCTGTTCAAGCAGAGCGCCAAGCCGGAAACCTCGGTCACCTTCGAAACCGGCCTGCGCACCAGCCGCCAGCTGAACTGGGGACCGTTGCAAGCCTTCGACGGCCAGGTCAACTTCTACCACGTCAGCTTCAAGGACCGCCTGCTGCAAATCAGCCCGACGCCGGTGATCTCCGCCATCATCGGCGGCAATCCGGTGCTGGCCAACGTCGGCAATGTGCGCACCGATGGCGTCGACCTGTCCGGCACCGTCCACTTCGGCCGCCAGTTCTCCTTCTACAATGCGCTGTCCTACAACCGCTCCAAGTACGAGGACAACTACAACAACGGCGCATCGCTGGTGCCGACCTCCGGCAAGAAAGTGCCGGGCAGCCCGGAATGGATGAACAAATTCGTCGCCACCGTCAATGTGGCCGACACCGAGTTCCAGCTGATCGGCGACTACGTGGGCAAGCGCTACGCCACCTACACCAATGACCTCAGCGTGCCGAGCTACTTCCTGATGAGCCTTGGCGTCTCGGGCAAGCTGCCCTTCATGAACGGCGGCTGGCTGAAGAACGCGCGCTACCGCCTCAACATCAGCAATCTGGCCGACCGCCGCGGCAGCCAGAACGTGGTGGTCGGTGCGGCCGACAAGACCTACAACACCTTCCCCATCGCCCCGCGCCAGGGCTTCCTGACCCTGATGGCGGACTTCTGATGAACGGCCTGTTCGCCTCTGGCGGCACAGGCCGCGTACTGTCGCGCCGTGGCTTCATCACGGCTGCGGCAGCGGTAGGCGGCGCCCTCGCCGCCTCGCCTCTCGCCGCCTCACCGCTGCTGGCCGCGCCAAGCGGCGCCGCGCGGCCGCTGGTCTTCGCCCACCGCGGCGCCAGCGCCCTGCGTCCCGAGCACACCCTGGCCGCCTACGCCAAAGCCATCGCCGACGGCGCCGACTACATCGAACCCGATCTGGTCTGCACCAAGGACGGCGTGCTGGTGGCGCGCCACGAAGCCAATCTGAGCGAAACCACCGACGTCGCGCGCCGTCCCGAATTCGCCAGCCGCCGCGCCAGGAAAACCATCGACGGCGAAACCCACGAAGGCTGGTTCGTCGACGACTTCACCCTGGCCGAGCTGAAAAAACTGCGCGCCATCGAACGCATTCCGCAATCGCGTCCCGGCAGCGCGGAATTCGACGGCATGTTCCAGGTGGTGAGTTTTGAGGAAGTGATCGACTTTGTGGCAGCGCAAGCGGCCATCGCCGGCCGCGTGATCGGCCTGGTGCCCGAGCTGAAAAGCTCGACTTACTTCGCCAGCGCCGGATTGAAATTGGAAGACCGCTTCATCGCCACCCTGGCCGAGCACGAATACACGCGCCGCAATCCGGTGGAGATCCAGTCGTTTGAAGTGGCCAACCTGAAATACGTGCGCGACAAACTGGGCCGGCGCGCCAATCTGCGCCTGATGCAGCTGGTCGGCGTCGGCCCGCGCAAGCCCAGCGACGTCGCCGCATCCGGCGGCACGTTGACGTATGAAAAAATGTGCACGCCAGCCGGGCTGCGCGAAATCGCCGCCTACGCCGACGTCTTCGCCCCGCCGACGCGCGCCCTGATCCCGCTCAAGGCCGACGGCAAGCTGGCCGAACCGACCTCCCTGACTGCCGACGCCAAAGCCGCCGGCTTGCGCGTGGAAACCTGGACCTTCCGTCCCGAAAACCGCTTCCTCGCCGCCGACTTCCGCGACGGCGGCAGCGAGCACGCCCGCAACCCCGCCGGCTCGGTTGCCGAAATGCGCCGCTACCTCAAGCTCGGCCTGGACGGCTTCTTCACCGACGATCCCGCCCTCGGCCGCCTCGCCGCCGACAGCTGACTTTTGTCGGCGCAAAAAAAATCCCGCCCTGGCCTTAACGCCAGGGCGGGATTTTACATTTAGCTCAAAGAACGGCTCAGGCTTTGGGCAGGCTGCGGGTCAGGTCGACCCAGCTTTGCGGCTGCGGCTTGGCGCGTTCGCGCACGCCGAAGAAGGTGACGACCAGCTCGCCGTCCTTGTCGAAGAATTCGACCGAGGTGACGCCGGCGCGCTGTACGACGTAGCCGGTTTTCAGGGCGCTTTCGCGCACGTGCAGGTTGAAGTTCGGGTCCAGCACGTTATACCACTCGCCGCTGGCGGCGGTTTTTTCGATCTTGCCGCTGAAGATTTGCGTCACCGCCTCATTGCCGAGGAAGGCCATGATGGACAGTTGCTGCTTGGCCGAGTCGTCCAGCAGCTTGCGCATGGCTTGCGGCGAGATGCGCTGCACCACGCCAGCCGGCGCCAGGCGCATGGCCTGTTCGCGCGACAGGCCGAATTCGCGCACGATGCGGTTGAACTGGTGCACGTCGGTCATCTCTTGCCAGGCCAGCTGGAACTCTTTCACGTCCACCGCGCTGTCGGCCTTTTCCGCCGCCTTCGGTACGGCGGCGGCGATTTTCAGCTCGCCGGTTTGCTGTGGATGGCGGAAATCGGCCGCGATCTTGTCGAAGGCGGCGATGCCGGCTTCGTTCTTCAGGTAGACCTTGTGCGCGGCATTGCCTTGCGCATCGAAGAACTGCAGGCTGCGCGTGATGGCGCCGTCGCGGACCGGCTGCACCACGGCGAAGGCGTGCTTCCAGTTGGCAAAGTGGAAGCGCAGGTCGATGTCGCCGCCCAGGTAACCGCCGGCCACGCTGCGCAGGCGCGCTTCGCTTTCCTTGTCCTTTTCCTTGTCGCCGGTGGGCGCTTCCTGTTTGACGCGCATGGCCACGCCGGTGCGTTCCAGCACGCCGTTTTCATTGCGGGTCAGGGCCATCACCGTGCCCAGGTCGAGGGCGCGGCGCATGATGTCGCTGGCGGCGTGTTCGCTGTCGCTCAGGCGGGTCACGGTCTTGCCGATGCCGGTGGCCAGCAGTTCTGCCTCGGATACGTTCAGTGCGCGCGCCGCATCGCGGATCTGCAGCTTTGGCTGCTCCGCTTTGAGCGTGGCCCAACGCTCGCCCAGCGTCGGCGCGGCGCCTACATAGGCTGCGCTCAGCAGCATGAAGGCGGCTAGCGCGAGCGCATAACGATGTTTGGTTTTCATAACAATCTCCTTGGGTGGATTAATACATCAGCTTGAAATTCACGGCTGCCGTGCGGCCAGGGCGTGCCTGGCGTTCGATGTCGGCCGATGCCGTCGCGGCCAGACCGCGCGACATCGCGTAGTCCCAGTATTTGCGGTCGCTCAGGTTGTAGATGCCGGCGTTGATGGTGGCGTGTTTGCCGATATGCCAATAGGCGCTCAGATCCAGCACCGTCGAGGAAGGCACGGTGAACAGGGGGATGGTCTTGCCTTTGGCGTCGACCAGGGTGGATTCGGCCTGGCGGCTGCGCGCATGCACGGCACTCAGGGCCACGCCGCCGCGTTTGGACGGGTCATCCCAAGCCAGCGTGGTGCTGAATTTGCCCGGCAGCGCCGAGGCTAGATCCATCTTCTTGCCGGTGGTTGTGTCTTCCGACTTGCCCTTGGCGATGCCGGCCGCCGCCGCCACGCTGAAGCCGTTGAGTGGCGCCGAGAGTTCGCCCAGATCCACGCGCACCGACGCTTCCGCGCCCCAGGTGCGGGCCTTGCCCATATTCTCAGGGCGAATCAGGCCGGCGGTCAGGGTCGGGTAGTTGACCGGATCGTCCGGCTGGCTCACATATTCGATGAAGTCCTTGTAGCGGGTGTTGAACAGCGACGCGCTCATTTGCACGCCCTTGGCTGCCTCGCCCTTCAGGCCCAGTTCAAATGCATTGCTGGTTTCCTTGCGCAGATTCGGGTTGCCCAGCACGGCGTAGCCCTGGCCGGCGCCGGTGTAGCTGAAGGAATCGTAGGTGCCGGTGCGCTCGATGGCGGTCGGCACGCGGGTGCCGCGGTTGTATTGGAAATAGGCGCTCAGCTCCGGCTTGAGGTAGATGCTCAGGTTCAGGCTTGGCGTCAGGTAGCTGTAGTCGTCCTTCTTGATTTCCTTGGCGGCGTTCGGCACTGCAATCACATAGTTTTGCAGATTCTTCGGCTTCATCTCGCGGTACTCGGCGCGCAGGCCGGGGGTCAGCACGCTCTTGTAGCCGCCCA
This sequence comes from Massilia sp. NR 4-1, assembly GCF_001191005.1. Classification (NCBI taxonomy): domain Bacteria; kingdom Pseudomonadati; phylum Pseudomonadota; class Betaproteobacteria; order Burkholderiales; family Oxalobacteraceae; genus Massilia; species Massilia sp. NR 4-1. Next base: position 6,093,919 of record NZ_CP012201.1, on the reverse strand, counting down.
GGTCGAAGTTCAGCTCACCGCGCAGATAGGCGGCCAGTTTGCGCGTGTCCATATCGGCCATGCGGTTCTTGTTGGTGATCTGGTGCGCGCCGGTGGCGACGATGGTGCGGTCCTCGCGCCATGGGCGGCGGCTTTCCGTGTTCTCGAAACTCAGGCCATAGTTCAGCAGCAGCTGCTGGCTGACCTGCTTGCTGGCGTTGCTGGCAAAGCCGATGCTCTTGTTGTAGTAGCCGGTATCGATATTGCGCTGGGCCGGGGAACCAAAGGTATAGCGGGCCGACGTGTGGTCCTCCACTTTCGCGTCCTGCACGTAGACGCGGCTTTCCAAAGTGTCGAACCAGCTGCCGCCGTTCATTTCGTGGTCGATGCTGACGCGGTTGCGGCGGGTTTCCGACTTCTGCAGCGCGCCTTGCGGATACATGGCACTGAGCTTGTTGACGAAGTTGCGCTCATGCTCATTGCGGTAGCCGTCGAAGGTGAAGCCAAACTTATGCCCGGCCAGCGGATTCCAGACGAATTTCGCCAGCAGCGCATCGGACGACCAGTCGTCCGGATTCTGCACGATATTGCCTTCGCCGCGCAGCTGCTCGCCCTTGCGGTGCACGTACAGCGCCATCGCCTTCATCGCGCCCGACTGCACGGCGCCGGTCAGCGCATGCATCTTGCCCTTGTCGGCGCCGCTGTAGCCGAACTTGTATTCGGCATAGGTCTTGCGCTGCTCGTTCACATAGTCTTCCGGCGACTTGGTGGTGAACGACACGGAACCACCCAGGCCCGGCGTGCCCGCACCGGCCGGCGACGTGCCGGAGCCGATGCGCACTTCGCGGAAGGTCTCGGGGTCGAAATAGTCGCGGCCGATGCCAAAGCTGGAGAGGGTCGAGCCATCCGGTTTCGGTGCCGCATCGGGCAACGCGATGCCATCCAGGTCCAGGCTGACGCGGTTGCCCTCGATGCCGCGGATATTGAAGCCGGTATTGCCGCCGCTATCCCAGATGCTGCCCGAACCGCTGGCCGCGGCCGGCACGCTGATCAACGGCTCATAGCGTGCCATGCCCGACATATCGGTGACGGCGCGCTTGGTCAGATCTTCGGCGCTCAGTTTAGTGGTGGTGCCGGTACGGGCCGATGCCGCTTCATCGCGCTTGGCGGTGACGAGGATTTCGCCCAATTGGGAAGCGGGAGCAGCGTTCTGGGCCAGCGCCACAGGGCTGAAAGCGGCCAGCAGCAGCACCGCCAAACGGTGCGGACGAGGAAAAGCAGACATATCGATCCAGGGAAAAGAGGTCAGTAGAAAGCTGGCTTCTCAACCCGGCGCGACAGGCGCGTTACAACGGTGGAATGGCTGGCAAAGACGCCATCTTATCAAGAATGATTCTCATTCGCAAGGCAACATCGCTTTGATGTATCGCAAACAATGTCCAACCCTGGCGCCAAGCGGGCCGCCCAAGCACTGGAGTCGGACATTTTTTTGCGAAAAATCAAAGAATGTCCGACCGTGGCACCTCGGCGGCCCCGCCTGGCATCACGGTGTACATTCTTTTATGCAAATCAAATCAGGGGGTGGGGTTGGCTGCGTCAGGGGCGGGACGGGTCTGGCCCTTGCCGAGGATCTGCACGTAGATCTCGTTTTGCTTGATCATGCTGAGCTCGTAGCGGGCGCGTTCCTCGACGGCGCCGGTGCCGTCTTTCAGGTCGCGCACTTCGGAGTCGAGCTTGGCGTTGCGGCGTTCCAGTTCCTCGTTCTTCTTGTGGGCCGCGGCGACCTGCTCTTCGAGTTCGCCGACGCGCAGCCAGCCGCCTTTGCCCAGCCACAGGGGGTACTGGATCAGCACAAGCAGCAGGGCGAGGGAGAGGGTGATCAGGCGCATGAATGTTCAGATACTGCGGCCGGAATCGCTTCCGGCCGCGTGGTCTTGCTATTACTTCAGGTTGTAGAAGGCGTCACGGCCTGGGTAGGAGGCGATGTCGCCCAGATCTTCTTCGATGCGCAGCAGCTGGTTGTACTTGGCCATGCGGTCGGAGCGGGACATGGAGCCGGTCTTGATCTGCAGTGCGTTCAGACCGACGGCGATGTCGGCGATGGTCGAATCTTCGGTTTCGCCGGAACGGTGCGAGATCACGGCGGTGTAGCCGGCGCGCTTGGCCATTTCGATGGCGGCGAAGGTTTCGGTCAGGGTGCCGATCTGGTTGATCTTGATCAGGATCGAGTTGGCGATGTTCTTCTGGATGCCTTCCTTCAGGATCTTGGTGTTGGTCACGAACAGGTCGTCGCCCACCAGCTGCACTTTCTTGCCCAGGGCGGCGGTCAGGGTGGCCCAGCCTTCCCAATCGCCTTCGGCCATGGCGTCTTCAATCGAGATGATCGGATACTTGTCGCACCAGGTGGCCAGCAGGTTGGTGAATTCGGCGGCGGTCAGGCTCATGCCCTCGCCTTCCAGCACGTATTTGCCGTCCTTGTGGAACTCGGAAGCGGCGCAGTCCAGACCCAGGGCAATCTGGGTGCCTGGCTCGTAGCCGGCTTCTTCGATCGCCTGGATGATCAGCTTGATGGCTTCTTCGTGGCTGGCCACGGAAGGAGCGAAGCCGCCTTCATCGCCCACGGCGGTGGTCAGGCCTTTCTTGTGCAGGATCTTTTTCAGGGTGTGGAACACTTCGGCGCCATAACGGATGGCTTCCTTGAAGGTCGGCGCGCCCACTGGAATGATCATGAATTCCTGGATGTCCAGGTTGTTGTCGGCGTGCGCGCCGCCGTTGATGACGTTCATCATCGGCACCGGCATCTGCATGGCGCCCGAACCGCCGAAGTAGCGGTACAGCGGCAGGCCGGCTTCTTCAGCGGCGGCCTTGGCCACGGCCATGGACACAGCCAGCATCGCGTTCGCGCCCAGGCGCGATTTGTTTTCGGTGCCGTCCAGATCGATCAGGGTGCGGTCCAGGAAAGCTTGCTCATTGGCGTCCAGGCCCATGATGGCTTCCGAGATTTCGGTGTTGATGTTCTCGCAGGCTTGCAGCACGCCCTTGCCGAAGTAGCGCTTCGGATCGCCGTCGCGCAGCTCGATGGCTTCGCGCGAACCGGTGGAGGCGCCCGACGGCACCGCCGCGCGGCCCATCACGCCCGATTCCAGCAGCACGTCGCATTCCACGGTGGGATTGCCGCGCGAGTCGATGATCTCGCGGCCGATAATATCAACGATAGCACTCATGTAATTCTCCAAAGTTAAGCGAAACTGGTCTGCGTGCCGGCATTGCCTGCCTGTTCACACGCCAAAATTGCTGCAAGGGTAACAGAGGACCGCCAGATGTGGAAGCGGGCCTGGCGTATAGAACGCGAGGCCCGCCCTTATGACAGATCAGTTGAAGCCGTTTTCGAGGAAACCGGCTTTCTTGGTGACGCGGTCCAACTCGATCAGCACGGACAGCAATTCCTTCATGCGGCCCAGCGGCACGGCGTTGGGACCGTCCGACAGCGCGGTGGCCGGCGTCGGGTGGGTTTCCATGAACAGGCCGGCCACGCCCACCGCCACGGCGGCGCGCGACAGCACTGGCACCATCTCGCGCATGCCTCCCGAGGAAGCGCCGTTCCCGCCCGGCAGCTGCACCGAGTGGGTGGCGTCGAAGACGACCGGCGCGCCGGTTTCGCGCATGATGGACAGCGAGCGCATATCCGACACCAGGTTGTTGTAGCCGAAGGAGGCGCCGCGTTCGCAGGCCATGAAGTTGTCTTCGTTCAGGCCCTTGGCGCGTGCGGCGGCACGGGCTTTGTCGATGACGTGCTTCATGTCGCCAGGCGCCAGGAACTGGCCCTTCTTGATGTTCACCGGCTTGCCCGATTCGGCGCAAGCGTTGATGAAATCGGTCTGGCGGCACAGGAAGGCCGGGGTTTGCAGCACGTCGACCACGGAGGAGACGGCGGCAATTTCTTCGATCGAGTGCACGTCGGTCAGCACCGGCACGCCCAGCTCGCGCTTGACGTCGCCCAGGATTTCCAGGCCCTTGTCCATGCCGGGACCGCGGTACGAGGTGCCGGAAGAACGGTTGGCCTTGTCGAAGGACGATTTGTAGATGAAGGGGATGCCCAGATCAGTCGTCATTTCCTTCAGCGCGCCCGCCGTGTCAAAGGCCATCTGGCGCGATTCGATCACGCAGGTGCCGGCGATCAGGAAAAACGGCTGGTCGAGACCGATCTCGAAGCCACACAGTTTCATGCTGCGTCTCCTTGCAGATCACCCACGGCGCGCAGATGGGCGTTGCCGCCAGCTGCCTTGTGTGCCAACGCCGCCTTGATATAGGACGTGAACAGCGGGTGGCCGTCGCGCGGGGTGGATTTGAATTCAGGGTGGTACTGCACGCCCACATACCATGGGTGGGCGTTGTCGCCAGTGCGCGGCAGTTCCATGATTTCGCACAGGTCTTCGGTCGGGGTGCGCGCGGCCACGATCAGGCCCGCTTCTTCCACACGGCCCAGGTAATGGTTGTTCGCTTCGTAGCGGTGGCGGTGACGCTCGGTCACCACGCTGCCGTAGATCTCGGCGGCCAGGGTGCCCGGTTTCACGGCGCAGGCTTGCGCGCCCAGACGCATGGTGCCGCCCAGGTCGGAGTTCTCGTCGCGCTTCTCGACCTTGCCGTCGCGGTTCTGCCATTCGTCGATCAGCGCCACGACCGGCTGGTCGGTGTTCGGCTCGAACTCGGTGGAGTTGGCGTTGGTGAGGCCAGCCTTGTGGCGCGCGTATTCGATCAGCGCCACTTGCATGCCCAGGCAGATGCCCAGGTAAGGGATCTTGTTTTCGCGGGCGAATTGGGCGGCCAGGATCTTGCCTTCCACGCCGCGCTTGCCGAAGCCGCCCGGCACCAGGATGGCGTCGAACTTGGCCAGTTCGCCGCAGCCCTTGGCTTCGATCTCTTCGGAGTCGATGTATTCGATGTTGACGCGGCTCTCGGTGTGGATGCCGGCGTGGCGCAGCGCTTCGGTCAGCGACTTGTACGACTCGGTCAGTTCCACGTATTTGCCGACCATGCCGATCGACACTTCCGCTTTCGGGTGCTCCAGCGTGTGAATCAGTTTGCTCCACACCGACAGGTCGGCAGGGGCAGGGTTCAGGTCCAGCGCTTCGCAGATGATCGCGTCCAGGCCCTGGTCGTGCAGCATCTGCGGCACTTTGTAGATGGTGTCCACGTCCCAGACCGAGATCACGCCACGCTCTTCGATATTCGAGAACAGGGAGATCTTGGCGCGCTCGTCTTCCGGAATGGCGCGGTCGGCGCGGCACAGCAGCGCGTTTGGCGAGATGCCGATTTCGCGCAGTTTCTGCACCGAGTGCTGGGTCGGTTTGGTTTTCAGTTCGCCAGCCGATGCGATGTACGGCACCAGGGTCAGGTGCACGAAGGCGGCGTTCTTGCGGCCGGCGCGCAGGCTCAGTTGACGGGCCGCTTCCAGGAATGGCAGCGATTCGATATCGCCCACGGTACCGCCGATTTCGCACAGCGCCACGTCGAAGCCTTCCGCGCCACGGCGGATGTAGTCCTGGATTTCATTGGTGATGTGCGGGATCACCTGCACGGTCTTGCCCAGGTATTCGCCACGGCGTTCCTTGCGGATCACGGATTCGTAAATCTGGCCGGTGGTGAAATTGTTCACCTTGCGCATGCGGGTGGTGATGAAGCGCTCGTAGTGGCCGAGATCGAGGTCGGTTTCGGCGCCGTCGTCGGTAACGAACACTTCACCGTGCTGCATGGGGCTCATGGTACCCGGATCGACATTGATGTACGGGTCGAGCTTGAGCATGGTGACTTTGAGGCCGCGCGATTCGAGGATCGCGGCGAGGGAGGCGGCGGCAATCCCTTTACCAAGGGAAGACACAACGCCACCGGTGACGAAGACAAATTTGGTCATTGCGAGATCGGGTGCCGAACGGCACATGCGGGAAATTGAAATTATAGCTCAAACTGGCCGCTTCTTCATCACAACGCCCCGAAAAAATCCGCCAACCCCGTGCTTTGCTGGGCAAACTGCCAAGATTGCCTATGTGCGCGTCCGAACAGAAGCGCCCGCCGTCCGCGTGGAAAATAGCATTATTTCAACACGCAACAGGAGGCTAGAATGAGCACTGAACGCGACGCTTACGGTAATTATGTAGACACCGGCCATACCGGTCCCGGTCCGCGCCTGATGGGCGCCGACACGCTGATCGGCGACCATATCCATAATCTGAAGAACGAGCATCTGGGTACGGTCAAGGAAATCATGCTCGATATGCAAAGCGGGCGCGTGGCCTATGTGGTGATGGCCAGCGGCGGCGTGCTGTCCATCGGCGAGAAGCTGTTCGCCGTCCCCTGGGAGGCGCTGACCCTGGACACCGCCAACAAGCGCGTGACCCTGAATATCGACAAGGAGCGCATCGAGAGCGCGCCCGGCTTCGACAAGGACAACTGGCCCGATATGGCGAACCAGACCTGGGCGGCCGAGGTGCACACTTATTACGGCACCACTTATAGCGGCGACAATCTGCGCTAAGACCGTATTTTCCTGTGGGTTTGGGGCGCGCACAGCAAGGGACGCGCCCCTTTTTTCGTCCTTCTTAAATGGTTTCGCTTTCGCGCAGCGTGAGCGGGCTACTCAAGGCATAGCGCGCGATGTCGTCCTTGCGCATGAAGACCACGCCCGGTTTGCTCTTGGCGTAGGCCAGGAACTGGTCCCAGGCGCGCACCATCTGCGGCGTGCCGCTGATGCGGTCGTGGGCGCTGATCGACATCATGCGGCGGCGCGTGCCAGCTTCCTCGTACAGCTGATCGAAATCGGCGGTGATCTGCTCGCGGAACTGCTCCGGCGTGTAGTTGCGGCCTTCGACCAGAAGGATATCGTTATTGCGCAAGGTGTAGGGAACCACCACGAAGTCCTTGCCGTTGACCTGTTCGATGAACGGCTCGTCGCGGCTCAGATCATCGATGTGATAGAGGAAGCCCATTTCCTGCAGCAGCGACAGGGTGTTCGGGCCACGCCGCAGCCAGTTGCAGTTGTAGCCCTGCGGACGCTGGCCGCTGCCCTCCTCCACCATATCGCGCGCCGCCTGCAGGAAGGCTCTCTCTTCGCTGTGGCTCATCTGGAATTGCGAACTCCAGCGCGGACCATGGCCGGATGCCTCATGGCCACGCGTTACGATCTCGCGCGCCAATTTGGGATTCCTCTTCACCGCCTCGCCGATCATATGCGAGGTGACTTTGACGCCATGCTTGTCCCACAGGTCCAGCATGCGCGGCACGCCTTCGCGGTAGCCATAGGCAAACCAAGTGTTCGCGGCTGGATCGGATTTCATCGAGGCCGGGAAGTCGGCTTTGGGGAAGGGACTGTCAGCACCTTTCAGCGGCTGGCCGCCCGCTTCAAACTGCATTGAGATCGAGATGACGAGGCGCGCGCCATCGGGCCAGAAGCCGCCCGCCGGGGCGGACGAGGCAGAGACGGCCGGAGTTGCCGCCATGGCGGACGAAGCGCCCGGCATCGCGGCGCCTGCTGCCAGCAGAGTGGCGCCGCTACCGGCCTGAGCGAGGAAGCGGCGGCGCGAGTTGGATTGGTTTGACACGGGGTGCTCCTTGGCTATGAATCAGGCAAACGATTCTGCCAAGGCGGGCCGCAAGCGATAATTGGTCTGGCGCTTGAAGCCCTTTCAAGCACCGCAAGAAGATGGCTTTATTGGCCGGGGCTAAGGCCAAGGCGCATGGGCTGGTAGCGCAAGCCATCCTTTTCCATCACCGGGCCTTCGGACTGAAATCCCAGGCGCTCATACATGGGCAAGCCATAGATGGAGGAGTTCAGCGTGAAGCTGCCTGGATTGCCGCGCGCCAGCGCATCGTCGCGCCCTGCTTCCCATAGACGGCGGCCCAAACCCTGGCCATGGAACTGGCGCGCCACATACAGGTTGTACAGATGCGAATTGCCGCGCAGGGCGACCACACCAGCCAGCGCACCGTCCCGCTCCGCCAGCTGATAGCGGAAGTTGGCGTCGGCCAGATTGCGCGCGATGGCATCCGGCTGGATCGTGGCGAGGAAGTTATCCGCGCCGCTGCCATCGCCGCTAATGGTGAGAAAAGGCAGCAGGCCGATGACCAGGGCGCTGATCGCATCCGCATCGGCCGCTTCGGCAAAACGCAGCTTCAGCTTCATTCCTTAAACACCGGGCACCAGGTTGGCGCCGTTCACCAGCTTGTAGGCGCCGTCGCGGTAGCTATAGCGCGCGCTACCCTTGACCGCATGCTTCACGCGCTTGCCGCCTTCCACGCCTTGCGGCAAGGCTTCGCGCGCGCCGGAAAAGTCCATCAGCACATCGCCGTAGCGCTGTCCCTCGGCGGGGGTGGCGATACGCCACTTGCCTTCCACCTGCCAGCACTCGGAGGTTTCGGGTCCGCAAGCGCCTTCACTGTCCGATTCAACCTGCTCGCCCAGCATGTGGCGCATATTCTCGTCGCTCAGATCGAACAGCGACAGAAAGCGGATGCTGTAGCCCTGCCACGTGCCGCCATGCAGCATGGCGAGACCTGGCTTGCCCGGCGCCAGCGTGACCCATTGGGCAGAACCCGACTGCCCCATCGAGCCCAGTTCAGCCACGTTCTCGTGACGGCGCTGCAGCACCCACTTGCCATTTTCCTGGCGCAGCAAATACACGCTCAGTCGGCCGGGCGTAACGTGGGCCGTGCTGGTGATGCCCTGCTCGTCAGCCATCTCGCCATTCACCACCAACGCGGCGAGGCCGTTCTCCAGCACCTTGGCGGCGGTCGGCGTAATTAGATGCAGGCTGCGCACGCTGCGCTCATCCGGCTCGGGCAATTCGGCCAGTGCATCCTTGCTGGCGGGACGATAAGCGTCTGCGAAGACCGCCTGCATCAGCTGCGGCAGCAGCACCTTTTCATCCACCGCAACCGGCGCAGGTGCAGGAGCTGGCACGGCAGCCGCCGCACCAGCACTGGCCTGAGGCACAGGAGCCACCGGCGCCTTATCGCGCGAGCAGCCGCTTAAAATCAGGGGAAGGCAAATCAGGCCAACAGAAAAACGTATCATCAAATCAAGCACTCGTTACAATCCTTGCAATCATACATGAGGGCGCAACGATATGCTTTTCCTTAGCAAAAATCGCGGCTGATGGTCGGCAGACGGCCGATCAGGTGGGACATGTCGACCAGGCGCTTGGCAACCAGGTGGCGCACGATGCCTTGCTGCTGCCAGACGCCATAGACACCCAGCAGCGGCGCGGTCAATACTTCGGCGCGCTGCTTTTCCAACAGCGCGGGCCAGATGATGACGTTCACATTGCCTGTTTCGTCTTCGATGGTGATGAAGAGCACGCCCTTGGCCGTGCCGGGACGCTGGCGCACGGTGACGATGCCGCAGGCGCGGGCGAGCTGGCCATCGGTGAAGGTATTCAGCACATCAGCGGGCAGGAAGCGCTTGGCATGCAGTTGCGGGCGGATCAGCGCGACCGGATGGCGGCGCAGGGTCAATCCTTGGGCGCGGTAGTCGCCGATGATGTCCTCGCCCTCGCTGGGTGGTTTCAATACCGGTGTGGCTTCCTGCGGCACGGTGGGACGCAGCAGATCCTTGTCCGGCACGGCGCCGACCGCATCCCACAGTGCTTGGCGACGGTGACCGGCAAGACCGTGCAGTGCATTACCGCCAGCGAGTATCTGCAAATCGTGGCGATCCAGATCGGCGCGCCGCGCCAGCTCGGCCACACTGGCAAAGGGACGCTGCGTGCGCGCCGCCACGATGCGCTCTACAGCTTCGGGGCGCATACCGCGCAACATGGAAAAGCCCAAGCGCACCGCTGGCTGGCAGCGACGCGAGACGCCATTTGCGTCACCGCCACCCGGCAGCGCCCTCACCGCACTGCCGCCCTCCTCCAGCTCCTCCAGCGTGGAGTCCCAGCAACTGATGGCAAGATCGACCGGCCGCACTTGCACGCCATGGCGTTTCGCATCCTGCACCAGCTGCGAGGGCTGATAGAAGCCCAGCGGCTGGCTGTTCAGCAGCGCACACAGGAAGACTGCCGGTTCGTGGCACTTGACCCATGAACTCACATACGTCAGAAGCGCAAAGCTGGCCGCATGCGATTCGGGAAAACCGTATTCGCCGAAGCCCTGGATCTGCTTGCAAATGCGTTCGGCGAATTCCACATCATATTTACGCTCCACCATGCCCGCAATGATGCGCTCCTGATATTTCTTCACATCGCCCTTGCGCTTCCATGCCGCCATATCGCGCCGCAGCTGGTCGGCCTCCCCCGGCTTGAAACCGGCAGCGATAACCGCCACCTGCATCACCTGTTCCTGAAAGATCGGCACGCCCATGGTGCGTCCCAAAGCCTCTTCCAAGCCTGGTGGATAATCAACCTTCTCCTTGCCCATGCGCCGCTGCAGATACGGATGCACCATGCCGCCCTGAATCGGCCCTGGACGCACCAGCGCCACCTCCACCACCAGATCGTAGAACTCGCGCGGCCGCAAGCGCGGCAGCATGCTCATTTGCGCGCGCGACTCAATCTGGAACACGCCCATGGTGTCGGCCTCGCACATCATGTCGTAGGTGGCCTCGTCTTCTTTCGGCACGTCCTGCATGCGGAACTCGCAGCCGCGCCGCTGGCCGATCAAGTCAAAAGCGCGGTGCAGGGCCGAGAGCATACCCAGAGCCAGCACATCGACTTTGAGCAAGCCCAGTTCTTCCAGATCGTCCTTGTCCCACTGGATGACGCTGCGGTCTTCCATGGTCGCGTTCTCGATCGGCACCAGGCGCGAAAGCTTGTCGCGGGCGATGACGAAGCCGCCCACATGCTGCGACAGATGGCGCGGGAACTTGAGCAGCTTCTCTGCCATCGACGCCCATTGCCGCGCCAGCAGCGATTCCGGATCGAGGCCGCATTCGGCCAGGCGCGCAAGCAGATCGTGCTTGCTGTCGAACCAGCGGTGCGCCTTCGCCACTTTTTCCACGATGTCCAGATCGACGCCGAGCGCCTTGCCGCTGTCGCGCAGCGCGCTGCGGGGCCGGTAGCAGATCACTGTGGCGGCCAGCGCGGCACGGTGGCGGCCGTATTTTTCGTAGATGTACTGGATCACTTCCTCGCGCCGCTGGTGTTCGAAATCGACGTCGATATCGGGCGGTTCGGCGCGCTCCAACGAAATGAAACGCTCGACCAGCAGATTGCTGCGCGAAGGATCGACTTCGGTAATCCCAAGGCTGTAGCAGACGGCCGAATTGGCCGCAGAACCTCGCCCCTGGCACAGGATATTGATCGAACGCGCATAGCGCACGATATCGTACACGGTAAGGAAGTAGTGCTCGTAGCGCAGCTTGGCGATCAGATCCAGCTCATGTTCGATCTGCTTTGCCACCTTCTCCGGCAAGCCATCTGGATAGCGGACGCGCACCCCGGCATACGTCTCCTGGCGCAGATAGCTGGTGGCCGTGTAGCCGGGCGGGATCAGCTCATCGGGATATTCATAGCGCAGCTCATCGAGCGAAAACTCGCACTGCTGCGCAATGCGTACGGTTTCGGCCAGCGCCTGCGCCGGATAAACATTCGCAAGACGAAACCGCGAACGCAGGCGCTGCTCGGCGTTCTGCCCCAACTCATAGCCGCACTCCCCCACCGGCTTGCCCAGGCGGATCGCGTTCAGCGTATCGTGCAGCGGCTTACGCGAACGGACATGCATGCAAACGTGGCCCGCCGCCACCACCGGCAAGCGATGCTGCAGCGCCACCTCTTCGACGCCGGTGCGGTGCGTTTCGTCGAAGGCGCGCTGCAGCAGGGTCAAACCGATCCAGCAGCGGCCGGGGAAGGTGGACGCCATCCACGCCGCCTGCGCATGCAGACGGTCGACCTCCTGCGCTTCCTGGGCGGGATAGGCGGGCAGCAGGATCAGCAAGCAGTCAGGCATGCCTTTCAGGTGGGCGCGCTCCGGCGGCGGATGGGCGAAATCGTCGGGATGCAGCAGATACGTACCCTTGTCGGCACGCGTGCGTCCCACGGTGATCATTTCCGACAGATTACCGTAGCCATTGCGGTTCTGCGCGATGGCGATCAGCGACAGGGCCGGGCTGCCATCCGGATGCATCAAATGGAAAAAACTGCCGATCAGCAGCTGCTTGAGGCCCGCCCGCTTTGCCTCGCCGTGAGCGCGCACCACGCCGGCCAGCGAACACTCATCGGTGATCGCCAACGCCTCGTAGTCCAGCTGCACGGCGCGCGTCGCCAGCTCCTCGGCATGCGAGGCCCCTTCGAGGAAGGAGAAGTTCGTCAGACAGAACAGTTCCGCATAGGCGGGCAGTCCGAATTTTGGCGGCGGCACGGACATGTAGGCTCAAGCAATACTGTATACAAATACAGTATTTTAGCATTCGATTTCGTACTCGCAAGTGTTGCGCAGAATCATCAACCGGCTCAGCTTGCCATGGGAAAATATGAGAACTAAGCTTAAACAGGAGGTTCAAATGAATCTGTGGATTTGCCATCGCGGGTGGTCAAAACATTCTCTTCTCCAGGGCGCAACTAGTATTCTGGACATTCGCGGCTTCCGCGCGCCAGTCCTATCGCGAGCATCGCTTGAGCAGGACTATGCCACCCTATGCGCGGACTTCTCGACGATCACCAAGGATTTCCGCCAGTCAATCCACGCCTGCCAATTCAGCTCCAGCAAATAATATGAACAAAGAATGCTCGCCTCCCTCTCATGAGGTCGCGGAGAGCATTGCTCCGCTTATTTGCGACCTACCAGTTTCGCAACAACACGAAATTCATCGTGTAATCGCCAAACTCACCAAATTTGAAGGTCCACTGCCGCCACCACATCTTTTGAAGGAATATGAGCAAATCATTCCAGGAGGCGCGGAACGCTTACTGATGCTATTGGAAAAACAAGCAGCGCACCGCAGCACAATTGAGCAGCAGCTTGTGAACGCAGATATTCAAGCGAAGAGGCGCGGGCAAGCAATTGCGGCAATCCTTAGCTCACTCTTCGGCATCATCGCAGGGATACTCGGCTACTTCGATCATGATTAGCTGGCGGGATGTATTGCACTGAGCACAATCACCAGTCTCGCAGTTATTTTTGTATTGGGTAAGCAACCAGAGCCATCAACCAGTGCTGCCTAGCAGTCCAAATTAAAAGCCTGCATACTGCATGTTTTGCATATGCGGGAGCGGCAGGTGGCGGTAATTCATGAGCTGAAGTGTTTTGGTACACAGACCGGTGAAGGCAATCCGGCGCTGGTGCTGCTGGAGGGGGCACAGGATATCGCGGAAAGGCAGGCGTTTGCGGCGCAGAGCGGCGTCAGCGCCTGTGTCTTTGTTGACCGGGGCGATCAGCAAGCGGCTTATGTGCTGGATTATTTCTATCCCCATGCGCGCAGCCCGCTTTGTCTGCATGCCACGCTGGCGGCGGCGCGGGTGCTGCTGGAACAGCGGACACAGCCGCTTACCGTGCGCACCGCCATGCGCGGGCAGTTGCTTGAGTTGTCGCAGGCGGGGGACGATGTTTTCATCAGCCTGCGGCACCAGCCGGCGCCCTCCCCTGAGTTGCCGCCCGGTCTGGTGCAGCAACTGCTGAACGATGAAGCGCTGGAGCTGGCATCCGCGCCGGTCGTTGCCTCGGTCGGCAGTCCCAAACTGCTGCTGGAAGTGCGCGACAGTGCCACGCTGCTCGGCCTGCGTCCCGACCTGGCGCGCATCACGCAATGGGGCAAGGAACATGGGGTAAATGGCTGCTATGTGTGGTGCCGCCGCGCGGACGGCCATCTGGAGGGACGCAACTTCAACCACCTCGATCCGGCAGCGGAAGATACGGCGACCGGCGTAGCGGCCGGTGCGCTCACGGCGCACTTGCAAAGTGCACTTCTCATCTACCAAGGGTCACATTTAGGACAGCCCTGCATGATACGCACCAGACTGGTGCAAGACACCATCCAGATCGGCGGCGCCGCAGAATTTGCGCACCACAATAGAGCATGATGTAAGGAAATATCGTCTTTATACACGATTTTCCCACCCGCACAATTAGTAAAATCCAAGCTGTGCGAAATTGTCACAGTGTTGAAATAAGTAATAGTTAGGCGCAGAAAGTATCGCTTAGAATCGTTCAATCTTTCCATGGGAGATTGTTAAGTGTTTCCGATTTCTAAGCTCCGCAAAGCCGTATTGTTCAGCCTGTACGGCGCCGCTTCTCTGGCTGCCGCGCCTCACGTCCTGGCCCAGACCACCGACACCGCAGCCAAGTCCGGCGAAATCCAGACCGTGAGCGTGGTGGGTTCGCGCCGCGCCACCAGCTCCACCACCGACACCGTGGTGCCGATCGATGTGATCCCGATGAACAAGGTGGCCGAGCAAGGCGGCCAGTTCGATCTGGCGCAGACACTGACTTACATCTCCCCCTCCTTCAACTCGACCCGCCAGACCGGGGCCGATGGCGCCGACCTGGTGGATTCGGCCGCGCTGCGCGGCCTGGGTTCGGACCAGACCCTGGTGCTGGTGAACGGCAAACGCCGCCACACCTCGGCCCTGGTGAACCTGTTTGGCGCGCGCAACCGTGGCAACACCGGCACCGATATGAATGCCATCCCGCTGCTGGCGATCAAGGATGTGCAGGTGCTGCGCGACGGCGCCGCCGCCCAATACGGCTCGGACGCGATCGCCGGCGTGATCGACGTCGGCCTGAAGAAAAGCCTGGGCTGCGAATCGGTGGCCGGCTACAGCCAGTACTCGGCGGGCGACGGCAAGAACTATATGGCGTCGGCCTATTGCGGCGTGGCGCTGGGCAGCGGCGTGGTCGGCATCACCGGCGAATACCTGGACCGTGGCCGCTCCAACCGCGCCGAACCGGGCAACCCGCGCACCATCGGCGATACCAAGGCCAAGAACAAGACCGTGTACCTGAACGGTGAATTCCCCGCCGGCGGCGCGGGCAAGCTTTACTTCACGGCGGGCGTGCAGACGCGCGACGCCTCCAGCGGCGCCTGGGCGCGCGGCACGCCGGAAGAGGACGACCGCAATATCGGCCCGATGTATCCGAACGGCTTTGTACCCTTCATCAACGGCGATCTGGACGACCGCTACGCCATCGTCGGCTTCCGCAGCAAGATCGGCGAGTGGAATGCCGACCTTTCGCAGACCTATGGCTACAACCGCCTGAAGTACAACATCAGCAATACGCTGAACGCTTCCATCGCCAATGCCGACATCCTCAAAGGCGGCAAGGGCATCAGCCCAAGCAGCTTCGATGCGGGCGGCTTCTCCTTCCAGCAGTCGACCACCAATTTCGACATCAACCGCTACTTCGACGGCTTGATCGGTCAAGGCTTGAACGTGGCCTTCGGCGCCGAGTACCGCGCCGAGAAATACAAGATTTTCGCGGGCGAACGCGGCTCCTATATCGATGCCGATGGCGTCGGCGTGGGCGGTGCGGCCGGCAGCCAGGGCTTCCCCGGCTTCCAGCCCGGCGACGTGACCAATGCCAAGCGCCACAGCAGTGCCGCCTACATCGACCTGGAAGCGGACCTGAATGCCCAGGCCAAGCTGCAAGGCGCGCTGCGCTGGGAGAAGTTCAGCGACTTCGGTTCCACCATCACCGGCAAGCTGGCCGGCAGCTACCGCGTGGCCGACGCCGTGCTGCTGCGCGCCTCGGTGAGCAGCGGCTTCCGCGCACCGTCGCTGCAGCAGAAGTATTTCTCGTCCACCTTCACCGACTTCATCTCCGGCGTGCCGACCGACGTGGTGCTGGCGCCGAACGGCGGCGCGGTGGCGGAACTGGCGGGCATTCCCAAGCTGAAGGAAGAGAAGTCGCGCTCCTACACCCTGGGCGCGACGTGGACGCCAACGCAGTCCACCTCGATCACGGCGGACCTCTACCACATCAAGATCAAGGACCGTATCGTGCTGTCGGGCCGCTTCACCGCCGACAACTACCCCGACCTGGCGGCCCGTCTGGCCACGCTGGGCGTGGGCCAGGCCCAGTTCTTCGTCAACTCGGTCGATACCAAGACCCAAGGCCTGGACCTGACCGCCTCGCACCGCGGCAGCTTCCTCGACAACAAGCTGACCACCTTCCTCGCGCTGAACGTCAGCAAGACCGAGGTGAAAGGCATCCACGCGCCGCCATCGCTGAAAGGCTATGAGGACGTGCTGCTGTCCGAACGCGAGCGCCTGTTCATCGAACAGGGCGGCCCGCGCCGCAAGGCCACGCTGGGCTTCGACTACGTGACCGGCAAGCTGGAGACCGATTTCAAGATCATCCACTTCGGCCCGCAGACCCTGGGCACTTTCAGCGGCACCGCCGCCGGCGTGCCAAACGCGCACTACGAGGCCAAGACCTCGGCCGATCTGGCCTTCACCTACACGATCAACAAGACGTGGAAGGCCACTTTCGGCGGCAACAACATCTTCAACGTGAAGCCTTCGCCGCAGAACCGCGACGAAACCGACAATGGCTTCAAGTACGACAGCGTGCAATTCGGTCTGAACGGCGCCTCCTACTTCGCCCGTCTGTACGCCAAGTTCTGACCTCGTCCCGCCTCATCTGAACGCCCCGCCCGGCAACGCGCGGGGCGTTTTTCTTATCCGCCTGTCGGTGCTAGAATCAATCCATGCCTAACGGAAGGCTTATATGACGAACACCGCCATCCAGCTCAGCGCCGAATTGAAAGCCGCTATCGCCGAAGCCGCCCAGCGCGCGGGCATGTCGGAACACGACTATATTCTGGCCGCCATCCACCAAAAACTGATTTACGACGATCCAGCTCTCGACGACTACGATGAAGCCGAGCGCCGCTGGCAGGAGTTCCAGCAAACCGGAATGGCCATCCCTCACGAAGAAGTCATCGAATATTTTGAACGACGCATGGCTGGCGAAAAGGTAGATCCTCCCAAGGCGCGCAAAATTAAGGCCTGATATGGCCAAGCTAGTATGGATAGAGTCAGGCTGGGCTGATGCCGAGCACATCTTCGATTTTCTAGCCCAGACAAACCCCACGCATGCAGCAGCGACGCTCAAGAATATTCGCGATGCACTAGACATTCTCAAGCATGCACCGCAGATAGGACGCCCGGCCGCCAAAAATTGTAGGGAATTGCTGATAGGTCGGCATCATGGTGGATACACAGCAGTCTATCGCTACGATGCGACTACTGATATGGTGCTCATTCTGAAAATCCGCAGCCAGCGCCAGTTGCCGTCTTCATAATTCCTTCATGCCCTGTCATAACCCTGTCACGAATGACAATTAAAGTCGCGGCTTTGATTTTCTTCTGACAGGGAATGGCATGAAAACGAATTGGGTAATGGTGGCGGCACTGTCCGCGGCGGGTCTGGTCGGTTGCGGCAGCAGCAGCGACAGCAACACTACCTTGGTCACCAAGCCGGAAACGCCGAAGATCCCGGAAGGCACGACCGTCAGCTTCGCACTGATGGAAACCACCGACCTGCACGCCAATGTGCTGAGCTATAACTACTATTCGCTGTCGGAAGACACCAGCCTCGGTCTGGAGCGCACCTCCACCCTGATCCAGGCCGCGCGCGCCGAGAACCCGAACAATGTGCTGCTGGACGATGGCGACACCATCCAGGGCACCCTGCTGGGCGATCTGCAAGCCCTGACCTCGCCGGTGCCCTGCTCCGGCACCCTGGCCATCCACAAAGCCATGAACGCGCTGAAGTTCGACGGCGGCGGCATGGGCAACCATGAATTCAACTACGGCCTGCCCTACCTGAGCCAGGTCACCAACACCGAGTTCAATATCCCCGGCGTGAGCAAGCCAACCGGTACCTGCGGCGCGCCGACCTTCCCTCTGGTGCTGAGCAACGTCACCGGCGTCGCCAGCCAGAAGCCGATCTTCCAGCCTTACGCCGTGCTGCCGCGCGATTTCGCGGCCACCGCGCCGGACGGCAGCAAGCTGACCGTCAAGCTGAATATCGGCATCATGAGCTTCGTGCCGCCGCAAATCCTGGATTGGGACCAGAAAAACCTGGCCGGCAAAGTGGCCGTCACCGGTTCCGTGGAAGCGGCCAAGCAGTATGTGCCTGAGCTGCGCAGCAAAGGCGCGGACGTGGTCGTGGCGCTGTCGCACGGTGGCCTGGACCCAAGCCCGTACAGCCCGAAAATGGAAAACCAGAGCTACCACCTGACCAGCACCGGCATCGACGCGCTGCTGATCGGCCACTCGCACCTGGTCTTCCCGAAAGGTAAAGAGGCCAATGCGCCGGCCCTCGATCCATCGTTCGCCGCCCTGCCGGCCAGCGCCAACATCGACGCCGTCAACGGCTTCGTCAACAATGTGCCGACCGTGATGGCGCAGAGCTGGGGCCGCCGTCTGGGCATCATCAAGATGACCATGGTGTATCAAGGCGGCAAATGGGTGACGCAGCCGGCCAAGACCAATGTGGAATCGCGCGGCTTCAAATACACCGACGGCAGCACCCTGGTGAAGGCCGATCCGGAACTGTCCAAACTGATCAAGGACGAGCACGAAGCCACCGTGGCCTATGCCAAGCAGCCGCTGGGCGTCTCGACCGACTTTGAAATGTCGTCCTACTTCTCGCTGGTGGGCGATGTGAGCGCGATCCAGCTGGTGAACCAGGCGCAGCTCGATTACGTGAAGAACTTCATCGCCAGCAGCACCGATCCTGTGCTGTCGACCTACAAGAACATTCCGGTGATCTCGTGCAGCGCGCCGTTCAAGGCGGGCCGCAACGGCGCTTCCGACTTTACCGATGTGGCGCCGGAGGCCAGCGCCGCCAAGCCGGTGGGCCTGCAAATCCGCAATCCGGGCGACCTTTACCTGTACGGCAACAACAATCTGCAAGCCGTGAAGATCAAGGGCTCCGACCTGAAAGCCTGGCTGGAAATGGCGGCCAAGCAGTTCGGCCAGATCGACCCGGCCAAGACCAGCGAGCAGGATCTGGTGCCGTCCTACGGCACGATCTTTAACTTCGACGTGTTCTACGCCGAAGGCAATGCGCTGAAATACCAGATCGACGTCAGCAAGCCAGCCGGCAGCCGCATTGCCAACCTGACGTTCCAAGGCAAGCCGGTAGCCGACGGCGACGATTTCATCGTGGCGACCAATGACTACCGTGCCGGCGGCGGCGGCAATGTGCCGGGCATCGACGGCAGCAAGACCATCATCAAGTCGCCGGATGCAAACCAGGCCGTGGTCAGCAACTACCTGCAGAAACTGGGCAAGACCACCGGCAAGGTCACGCTGGCCGACAACGGCAGCGCGCAAAGCTGGAGCTTCGTGAAGGTGAAGACGGCCGGCCCGGTCTTCCTGCGTTCGGCGCCAGGCCATCTGCCGCTGGCGAAGAATGCCGGCTTGTCCCAGGTCGCGGCGGAAGGTGGACTGGATGCCTCCGGCTTCGCCAAGTACAGCATTGACCTGAGCAAGTAAGCACCTTGGCGCAAAAGGAAGCACGCAGCATGAAACGCTGGAGCATTACCCTGCTGGCCTGCCTCGCGCTGGCCGCACTGACGGCCTGCCGCGACGGCGGGCCGCACATGGCGGCAGGCGCCGATGGCGCCGGGCCGGACGCCGCCCGCATCGAGTCGGTCGCGATGGCGGCGTCGCAGCAGGGCAATGCCGAGGCGGAGCAGCGCCTGCGCAGCTGGGCCGCGCGCGGCATGCCGGTGGCCCAGCGCGAGCTGGGCATCCTGTACCGCTCCCGTCCCGGCCAGCAGGAGGAGGCCATGCGCCTGCTGGAACAGGCGGCGCGCAGCGGTGATGCGCAAGCGGCCTTCCACTTGGCGGAGGCGTATCGCGGCATCGCCAATGGCACGAACCCTGCAAGCGCGCGCAGCGCGGCCAGCGCCGTGCCCACTGCGCCGCAGGCGGGAGCGGACAGCCTCCAGGCGGCAAGTAAGTCAAGCGCATCCGCCCCCGCTGCCACCATCAGCAACGGCAACTCGCCCGGCGCGATGGCCTGGCGCTGGTATCTGGCGGCGGCCGAGAAGAGGCACGCGAAAGCGGCGCTGATGCTTGGCCTGCTGGCGCGCAATGGCGAAGGCGTGCCGCGCGATGCGGCGCGCAGCGCGCGCTGGCTGGAAGCGTCCAGTGAGCTGGGCAACGCGCATGCGATGTTCCTGCTCTCCTACGCCTACCGTGAAGGCCAGGGCGTGCCGCGCGATGCGGCCCGCGCCCAGCACTGGCTGGAAGAGTCGGCCGAACATGAATATCCGCCGGCCCTGCAGGAGCTGGCCATGGCGGTGGCCGACAGCGATGCCGAACGCGCCGGCCATCTGCTGAAAGAAGCCCACGAACACCGCCGCAATAACTGGAACCGCTTCTAAACCGGCGCCGGGAGCGAAAATTCCCGGCCATCTTATCGTTTCCTAAATTTATATTGCAGCAATATTTCTAATTGATTACTATTGCGAATAATTCGCATTCGCATCACGTCTGACGAATTGCATTCATATCGTTCAGGCACCCGCCGGCCCTCAAACGTTCGTTCACCACTTATTTTTGAGGATTTCCCATGTCTGGCATGCACTCCCCCCGTTTGCGCCCGCTTAGCGCCGCCGTCCTGATGGCTGTTTCCGCCGCTGCCCACGCGCAGCAGGAAGCAGGGCCACCCGCGCGCCACACCACGGTGGAACAGGTCATGCCGGAAACCACGGTCAGCGGCACCGGCATCGGCGTTTCGCGCGCCGCCTACCCCGGCTCGGTGACGGTACTGGACCGCGACAACCTGTTCATCAGCACCGGCGTGATCGATGCGCTGTCCCAGGTGCCGGGCTTCAGCGCCGGCGGCGGCAGCGGCCGCGAAATCGGCCAGCACTTCAACATCCGCGGCTTCGGTTACCAGAGCGAGGAACGGGTGATCGTCAAGCAGGACGGCATCCGCCGCTCCGCTTCGCTGTTCTCCAACCATATCTCCAGCTTCCGCATGGATGGCGACCTGCTCAAGAGGGTCGAGGTGGTCAAGGGTTCGTCCTCGGTGGCGCACGGCAGCGGCGCGATCGGCGGCGTGGTATCCAGCACCACGGCCGACGCCAACGACTTCCTGGCGCCAGGCGCCGAAAACGGCATCTCCACCAAGCTGCGCTACGACCATAACAACCACCGCGAAGGCTATGTGGCGCTGGCCAGCGCCCCCACCGGCAGCGCCTTCGACGTGCTGGCCTATGTGAAGAAAACCCATGATGGCGACATCAAGCTGGCGCGCATGGTGGGCACGCCGCCGAACCAGTTCCAGCACACCGACAACGATGAAAACGGCAGCAACTACTTCTTCAAGGCGGGCTGGAACCTGGCGCCGCGCCAGCGTCTGAGCCTGTCGTATTTCGATATGGGCGAGCGCGTGGAAACGGCCTGGCAAACGCTGTGGCATGCGCAAACGCCGGCCACTGGACCGATCAACGGCAAACTGCGCCAGCGCGACTGGTCGCTGCGCTACACAGCAAGCCCGGCCGGCCTGCCCTGGCTGAACCTGGAGGCTTCGCTGTATACCGCCGAAGCCAGCTACCAGCGCGGTTACGACTACGTAAGCGGCGGCAAGCGCAATACCATGGATTACCTGAATCAGGACAAGCGCACCGGCGTCGATATCCAGAACCGCTTCGCCTTCTCCGCGCTGGGCGCGAAACACCGCCTGGTGCTGGGCCTGAGCTATGAGCGCCGCCACGAGGACGCGCGCATGGTGTCGAACGGTGAACTGAGCGACTTCGGCTCCATGCCCAACACCTACCAGGACAGTGGCCTCTTTGTGCAGGAGGAAATGAGCCTGCTGGACGACAAGCTGGTGCTGCATCTGGGCGGCCGTTACGACAGCTTCCGGCGCAAGGTCAAAAACAAGAACAACGATTACAGCGACTCGAACTTCTCGCCGCGCCTGGGCGCCAGCTATGCCGTGGGCGGCGGCCTTATCCTGCTCGGCAATGTCTCGCGCACCTACCGCGCACCGACGCCGCACGAAACCTCATCCAGCGGCGCGCTCAATCCCTTCTACTGGTATCTGCCCAATCCCGACCTGAAGCCGGAGCACTCGAAGGAGCGCGAACTGGGCGCCTCGCTGAGCCGCAACGCCCTGTTTGCGGAGAAGGACAGGCTGTTCGCCAAGGCGATGTACTTCAACGGCAAGATCTCGCAGATGATCGGCCTGACGGCGCTGCCGGAAATGGGACCGCCGCCGGCAAGCGAAAACTACGCGCGCTACACCAATGCCGACCTGGTGAAGCGGCGCGGCTACGAGATCGAACTGGAATACCGCCAGCCGCAATGGCAGCTGGACGCCAGCTACGAACATCTGAAACAGGTCAACCAGGCCACCGGCAAGAACTACCCTAATGCCTTCGCCGACAAGCTGCGCCTGGGCGCGGGCTACTGGCTGACGCCGGAGGCGAGCATCGGCCTGGGCGTATCGCACTGGCGCAAGCCGGACCAGAATCCCGCCACCTATGTCAGCGGCAAGAAGACTGAATACTATGTGCGCGACAGCTACACCATCGCCGACCTGAACCTGCGCTGGCAGCCCGCCGCCTCGCCCTGGAAAGCGCTGGGACGCCAGGTGGAAGTGGTGGCCGGCGTGCGCAATCTGTTCAACCGCCCATACCTGAATGCGATGAAGCCGGAAAACACGGCCCAGGTGGGCAAGGCACGCAATATCTATATGAGCATGTCGAACCGCTTCTAAGCTTCCCGCCGGAGGCTGCGGCCGCAGCCTCCTCCTCCCCCGCAGTAAACCCGAGCAAGACACTACATTATTGCAAGTAAATTATTGCCTTAAAGCAAATTTAGCGCTATAGTGCGGCCATATTTCTTAAGCAATAATTACACTAATTTAAGTGGATGGCCGCCCAAACCCCGCGGCCCCCGACTTCCTCCCCAGGCCCAACCCTTGCCTATGCCATGCCGTCCGCGGCAGGCTGACATACATCTGAAGAAGCGGAGCAGCAACCTATGAACAAACTGAAAGTAGGCACCACATTAACGTTGGGTTTTGCCGCAGTCCTGTTGATGCTGGCGTTTGCAACCCTGTTGAGCATCAGCCGCATGGCCGATATGAACGAGAATATGGACATCATCGTGCGCGAACAGTACCCCAAGGTGCTGGAGGCGCAGAGCATTCTCGACCTGAATAACAAGATCGCCCGCTCGCTGCGCAACTCCCTGCTGATCTCCGACACCGCGCTGGCCGCCAAGGAAATCGCCACCGTGCAGGCCAAGCGCAAGGAAATCGAGGAAGCCTACGGCCGTCTGACACCGCTGATCAAATCCGACAAGGGCAAGGCCTTGCTGGCCGCCATGCAGTCGGCCCGCAAAACCTATGACACCGCGCTGGATGAAGTGATCCGCCTGCAGGAAGCCGGCCAGCGCGACGACGCCGTGAAATCCATGCTGGAAAACATGCGCGCCTCGCAGCTGGCGTATATGGACGCCATCGGCGCCCTGATCAAGCACCAGAGCAGCGTGATCGAACTTGGGCGCCAGAATGCGCAAGACGCTTATACCAGCGGCCGTCTGACCATGATCATCATGGGCGCACTGGCTTTGGTTGCCGGCATCGCGGCTGCCTGGATCATCACGCGCAGCCTGCTCAAGCAGCTCGGCGGCGAGCCGGAATACGCCAGCGGGATCGCGCGCCAGATCGCGGCCGGCGACCTGGCCGTGCGCATCGACATCAAGGACGGCGACAAGAGCAGCCTGCTGTATGCCATCCGCGGCATGCGCGACAGCCTGGCCCAGATCGTGGGCGAGGTACGCCTCGGCACCGATTCCATCGCCACCGCCTCGGCCCAGATCGCGGCCGGCAATCTGGACCTGTCGGCGCGCACCGAGCAGCAAGCCGGTTCGCTGGAGGAAACCGCATCGTCGATGGAGGAACTGACCTCCACCGTCAAGCAGAACACCGACTCGGCGCGCCAGGCCAATGAGCTGGCGCAGTCGGCATCGAGCGTGGCCGTGCGCGGCGGCGCCGTGGTGTCGCAAGTGGTCGATACCATGAGCGCGATCAACGAATCCTCGCGCAAGATTTCCGACATCATCGGCGTCATCGACGGCATCGCCTTCCAGACCAATATCCTGGCGCTCAACGCGGCGGTCGAAGCGGCGCGCGCCGGCGAGCAGGGTCGCGGCTTCGCCGTGGTGGCCTCCGAGGTGCGCAATCTGGCGCAGCGTTCGGCCGGCGCAGCAAAAGAGATCAAGGAGCTGATCGGCGACTCGGTGGAAAAAGTCAACGCCGGTGCGCAACTGGTCGACCAGGCCGGCGCCACCATGGGCGAAATCGTGGACAGCGTGCAGCGCGTCACCAACATCATGGGCGAAATCACCAACGCCAGCCACGAGCAGGAAGCGGGCATCGAACAGATCAACGGCGCCGTGGCGGAGATGGATTCCGTCACCCAGCAGAATGCCGCGCTGGTGGAGGAAGCCGCCGCCGCCGCGACCTCGCTGCAGGAACAGGCATCGCGCCTGGCGGAACTGGTGGGCGTGTTCCGCCTGGACGCCAGCGTGACCACTGCGCGGCGCCCCGCTGCCGCTGCGGCCGCGCCGAAGAGCGCAGCATCGGTGGTGCTGAAACCGGCAGAGCCGCTGCTGCGCCCACAGCTCTCGCGCAAGCCTTCTTCACAGTCGAAGGCCGCTGCCAAGGCCAGCGCCGACGAGTGGGAAGAGTTCTAAGCATTAATCCATAGCGAATGCCCGGCCACGCGCCGGCATCCGCCCCGCCAGCGTCAAGCAGCGAACAGCCCGCGCAATGCGGGCAGATAACGTTCGCTGACCGCCACCTGCGCGCCACAGCGCAGGTGCAGTATTCCTCCCCCCTCCCCCGTTGCGCTGAAGCGCGCACATTCTTCCCGGCGCACGATCGCGCCGCGATGCACGCGCAGGAACTGCGCCGGATCGAGCATCTGCTCCAGCCGGCTCAAGGGCATGCGGTGCAGCACCTGGCGCTGTGCCAGATGCAGCTGGACGTAGTTGCCCGCGGCCTCCAGCCACAGTATCTCATCCATCTCGACACGTTCGATGCGGCCCACCGAACGTATGCTCAGATGGCGCGCATAGCCGCCACCCGGCTGCCCCTCCGCGCCATCCAGGCAGATGCGCACGGCCTGCGCATAGCCGGCCTGCTGCTTTTGCTCCAGCATGGCCTGCGCCCGCGCCAGCGTTTGCGCAAACCGCTGGTCATCGAAAGGCTTCAGCAGGTAATCCAGCGCATGCACGTCGAAAGCCTCGATGGCATAACGGTCGTAAGCCGTGACAAAGACGATCAGCGGCGGCGCTGCCGTCTCGCACAGCTCGCGCGCCAGCGCCAGGCCGGAAGCGCCAGGCATCTGAATGTCGAGGAAGACCAGGTCGATGCCGCCCGCCGCCAGAGCGCTGCGCGCCGCTTCGGCGCTATCACATTCGCCCACCACCTGCCATTGCGCATGCTCGGCCAGCGCCAGCCTCACATTGCTGCGTCCCGGCGCTTCGTCGTCGACGATCAGGGCGCGCATCATGCCGCCGCCTCCAGGTAAAACGGCATCTCGATCTCCACCTGGAAGCGCTGGCCATCGTGATGGGTGCGCAAGCTGGCGCCGTCGCCGTACGCCAGTTGCAGGCGCGCCGCCGTATTGCGCAAACCTATGCCAAGACCGGCCGCCGGCGCGGCGTCTTCGTCCGCGGATACGCGGTTGCTGAGGCGGATGCGCATGCGTTCTCCCATGCGCTCGAACTCCAGCACGATGTCGCCGCTGCCGCCGTGGCGTTCCAGTCCATGTTTCACCGCATTTTCCACCAGCGGCTGCAGCAGCAGCGGCGGACAATCGCCATCCCTTACCTGCGCCTCGCCGCCGATACGCCATTGCAGTTTTTCGCCGTAGCGCAGCTCCTGCAGGGACAGATAGCCGCGGATGAAATCCAGCTCCTGCGCCACGCTCACGGTATCGCGTTCGCTGGAAGCCAAGGCGTAGCGCAGCAACTCACTGAGGCGGCTGATGCCGCTCAAGGCCACCGGCTTGTCGCCGGCGCGCACCAGTGCGCTGATCGCATTGAGCGCATTGAAAATGAAATGCGGCTCCAGCTGGCCGCGCAAGGCTTGCAGGCGCTGCTCCTGCAGATCGAGCTGCAGCCTGGTGCTCTGCCGCCAGGAACAGATGGCGACAATCGTCACGTATGCCCCGCTCATCCACGCCAGCTGGAAAAACCAGCTGTAGTTATTCGAAGCAAGCAGGACCTCCCACCAGCGCGCCGTGGAAAACGCCGCGTCCATACGCAGAACGTAGGCTGCCGCGTAATAGAGGCATTCGAGTGGCAGGTAGGCCAGCGCCAGCAGCAGATAGGCGACGACGAGCTGGCGCGCCTGTCCCAGCCAGCGCGGGTGGCGCGCGAAAAGAGCATATACGCCGGTGCTGAACAGGGCGATGGGAATATGGCCGACCACCCAGCGCGACAGGTAGGAAAGATAGGGACGCGGCTTGCCCTGCAGCGCTGCATCGAGGTAGGAACTCTGGGCGCCGAATAGGCAGATCAGCCCCCAGATCAGCGCATTCACCAGAACAATGCGCAGCAGGGCATGCGCCCAATGGCGCTGCTGGACAGGGAAGGTAATCATTGGCAGCGAGTATAGCAGCGGCATTCCGCTTTGCCGGACGGACGCCGGGGCATTCGTCCCATGCCGCCGCCGGTTCGTCACACAGCGGTATTCAAGCGTGGTGGCGCTTCCGATAATGCGGCCGTCGCCACCACTTCCGGTCTACCCATGCGCCCTACCCTGACTCTGCTTTCCACCGCCATGGCCTGCTGCCTGCCGCCCGCGCACGCCGCCGACGAACCGCTGCAACAGGTGCGCATTGCCGCACCGCTTGAACTGGCACAGCGCCAGAGCGAAACCCAAGCCAAGCTGCTGATCGGCCGCAACGAGCTGCTGCAATTCGGCGACGGCAGTCTGAGCGAGGCCTTGAAGCGCCAGCCTGGCATCTCCGTCGTCAATGGCGAGGTAAGGATGCGCGGACTGGGCGCCGGCTATACCCAGGTGCTGGTCAACGGCTCCCCGATGCCGCAAGGCTTCAGCATCGACAGCATCGCGCCGGAACTGATCGAACGCGTGGAGCTGCTGCGCGGCGGCTCGGCGGAATACGGCGCGCAAGGCGTGGCCGGCACGCTGAACGTCATTCTCAAACGCCGCGTCGGCGAGCGCCAGAGCGAACTGAAATCAAGCCTGGAGCGCAGCGGCGCTTTCTGGAACCCGTCGGCCACCCTGCAAGCCGCAGATCAGATTGAGCGCTTCTCGTATTCGCTGGCAGCCACGGTGTCGCGCAGCGCCAGCCATGAATACAACGCCAGCGAGCAGCGCATCGCGCAGGACGGCGGCATTGGCGCACACCGGCGGCGGCTGGCCGACGACCATGTCGATATCCATCGATTCAGTCTCGCGCCGCGCTTGAACTGGAAGCTCGATAACGGCAGCTTGAGCTGGCAAAGCCTGCTGAATTTCTCACGGCGACGCATGGGCGGCGAGGCGCGGACCACGGTGTTTTCAGGCTCCGGCGGCAGCTATCCCGACAGCCGCTGGCAGGCTTTTGGGCGCAGCAACAGCCTGAAGTCCGATCTGGCGTGGATCTTGAACCTCGGCAGCGATACCAGCCTGCTGTTCAATTTAGGCCTTGGGCGCGACCACTACAACAGCGATTTCCTGTTCCGCGGCGAGGCCACCGCCACCGCTCCCGGCCTGCTGCGCGCGGTGCGCGGCTGGGTGTATGAAGACAATGCCAGCAGCGGCGGCAAGTTCAGCAGCCGTCTGGCGCGTGGCCATAGCCTGGCCATCGGCTGGGACGCTGCGCACACCCGGCGCCAGGATGCGCGCCTGCAAACGGACGGCCCCCTGCAAGGTGCGGCGCAAAGCTGGCTGGACCAGCAATACCAGGCCAGCATCCGGCGCCTGGCACTGTACGCGCAGGACGAATGGGAGATCGCCAGCGGCTGGCAACTGTATGGCGGCGTACGCTGGGAGGAATTGCAGACGCGGGTCGAAGGTTTTGGCGCGCGCCATGAAACCTCGGTCTGGAGTCCTGTCGCGCAAACGGTCTGGAAGCTGCCGGGCGATGGCAAGGACCAGCTGCGCCTGGGCTTCTCGCGCAGCTACAGGGCGCCGCCCACGCGCGACATCGTGCCGCGCCGCGCCACCGTCAACAGCGGCAACAGCCCCACCACGCCCGATGTGCAAGGCAATCCGCAACTGGCGCCGGAACTGGCGAAAGGCGCCGACATCGCTTACGAAAGCTACTTCGGCGGCGGCAAGGGCGTCGTCAGCCTGTCGGCCTATGCACGCCGCATCGACGCCGTGACGCTGCGCCGCCTCTATCTGGAAAACGGCAACTGGATTTCGGAACCCTTCAATGGCGGCAAGGCGCGCGTGCAGGGCATCGAATTCGACACCCGTCTGCCGCTGCGCGAGCTGTTTCCGGCCGCGCCGCCGCTGGATCTGCGCCTGAACGCGGCGCGCAACTGGTCGCGCCTGGATGCGCTGCCCGGCCCGGACAACCATCTGGCCGCGCAAACACCTTTAACGGCGAATGTGGGCGTGGATTACCGGCCCAGCGCAGCGCTAAGCCTGGGCGCCAGCCTGAATCTGCAAAAGGCCGGCAGTTCGCGCCTGAGCGCTGAACTAAGCCGCAGCGGCGATATCCGGCGTACGCTTGATGCTTACATTCTCTGGAAACTGGAAGGCAAGACCCAACTGCGCATCGCGGCGGCCAATCTGCTGCATCCTGACCGGCGCGAAACGGAGCGCTATGGCAGCGCGGCACTGAGCGATGTGCGCGACAGCGTCGCCAGCAGCCGCGCCGCCCTGCGCCTGGAACTCATACTGCCGCTGACGCCTTGAACTGGAATCAGCCTTGCAGCAAGGCCAGCTCGCCATTCATATTGGCGATGGCCTGCTCGCTGTACTGCTCGGAGAAATAGGCGTCGCCGAACAGGCTGCCCGTCTCCGCCTTGCCGCGCAGATAGGCCAGCACCTGTCCGCGCTGGCTGCGGTAGTGGTCCTCTTCCACGTGGGCGTATTCGGCACGGATGCCGCACGCATAGCTGCGGTACACTTCATCGTCCTGGCCCAGGATGGCCAGATCGACGCTGAGCATGGCGTCCTTCAAGGGATGGCTGATGGAGGCGCCCTGGAAGTGGTCGGTGGCGCGTATCAGCAGCGCCACCGTATCGGCCATGACCGCATCGCCGGCCAGGCCGCTGCCCAGCCAGAGCTGGGCGCTGGCTTCCTCGTTCGAGACCGTGCTTGCCGCCTCGTGTTCATAGATGGCGTCATGGAACCAGAAGGCTGCGCGCACCGCGTCGGCATCGGCGCGCGCCGGCTGCACATTGGCGTTCCAGGCGCGGATTTCGGCCAGGCCATGCACCAGGTGATCGAGGTTGTGGTAGTGGCGATTGGCGCCGCCGTAGGCCGCGGCGCCGGTCAGGCGCTCGAACCACTGGTCGATATGCGCCTGGCGCGCCGCATCGGCATCGCAGCGCTGCCACAGCCCGTCCCACTCCTTGCGCAGCCAGCTCAGGATCCAGGCGCGGTAGGCGGGACCGGGCACGAATTTCTTCATGGTCCAGTTCCAGCCCACCGGCCCTTCCAGCGCCTTGACGAAACTGGAGCTGACCGAACCCAGGTCGCGCGGCGGCATCACGAAGATGGTCTTGGCGCCGCCGATCACTTCCACATTGGTTTGCTGGATCAGGTTCTCGTAGTCGAAATCGGCGGTGGTGCGGATGCCGCGGATCAGATACTCGGCGCCGTGCTTGCGCGCCACGCGCGCCGTGTAGTCGCTTTTCACGATCTGCACCTGCACATCGTCCCAGCCGCGTTCCCGGCAGCTTTCCAGCACAATGGCGCGGCGCTCCTCGGCCGAGAACTTGGGCTGCTTGGTTGAATTCTCGGACAGGAAGACCACCACTTCATCAGCAATGGAACGGGCTTCGCCGATCACCCACATATGGCCGTTGGTGATCGGATCGAGGGTGCCCGAAAAACCGATTTTCTTCATTCGCCGCTCCGACGCGTTGTCAAAAGCGATATTCTAGCTGGCGGCGGCTTTGCGGGTCTCGGGAAAGTCGATTTTCACGCGCAGGCCACCCAGGCGCGCCGACTGCTCCAGCACCAGGGTGGCGCCATGGCGTTCGGCGATGGACTTGATGATGGCCAGTCCCAGCCCGCTGCCGCTGGCCGTGCTGCCCGGCACGCGGTAGAAGCGGCTGAAGACGCGTTCGCGCTCTTCCGGCGAAATACCGGGACCGCTGTCTTCCACGGCCAGCGTGACGCTCTTCTCGTTCTTGCGCACTTCCACGTCCACCGTGCCGCCGGACGGCGTGTACTTGATGGCGTTGTCCACCAGATTGCGCAGCATGATGAGCAGCGCATCGGATTGGCCGGAGACGCTGGCCTCGTCGGCATGGAACAGGCCCAGGTCGATATTGCGCTGCGCCGCCGCACCGGCCATATCGCCCAGGGTGCGTTTTGCCAGCTCGCCCAGTTCGACCGGCTGCAGCTTCGCCTCGGCCGCCTCCTGGCGCGCCAGCACCAGCAACTGCTCCACCAGGCGCGTGGCGCGTTCGATGCCGGCGCTCAGGCGCGACACCGCCACCTTGCGCGCGCCCTCATCCTCGGCGCGTTCCAGGCTGAGCACCTGCAATTTCAGGGCCGCCAGCGGCGAACGCAGCTCGTGCGCCGCATCGGCCACGAAGTGCTGCTGGGCGTCGAAGGCGGTGCGCACGCGGCTGAACAGCAGGTTCAATTCCTGCACCAGCGGCCGCACCTCGTCCGGCAGATCGGCGTCGGACACGGGCGACAGATCGTCGGCCTGGCGCGCCGCGACCTGGCGCCGCACGCGCGCCACCGGCGCCAGCGAACCGCTGACCACCCACCACACGATCAGCATCAGCACCGGCGCCATCAGGGCGATCGGTCCCACGGTGCGCAGGGCCAGGCTGCCCGCCATGCGCTTGCGCACAGCCATATCCTGGGCGATCTGCACCGTCTGATTACTGGTCTGCACCGAAAACACGCGGTAAGTCGTGCCGTTGGCGCGCACATTCGAGAAACCCAGCACGGCGCGCTGCGGCAGCTCGGCGCGCGAGATGGAGCGGAACACCTGGATGCCGTCCGGCGTCCACACCTGCACCACCATCTCGTCGTTGCCTGGATCGGCATTGGTACTGCCGGCATTCGCCAGCGGCGCGCCGGAACGCAGCGAGAGCGCCATCTGCTGCATGTGGTAGTCGAAGATCTGGTCGGCGTCGTTCAGGGCGCTGCGGTAGGCGATCATGGCCTGGGCGATGGCCGCCATGGTGATGGCGGCCAGCAGGAACCACAGCAGACGGCCACGCAGCGAGTGCGTCACCGAAACCCGAGGCACACCCTTCATAGCTTGGGCACCATATAGCCGAGGCCACGCACGTTTTGAATCAATTCGCTGCCCAGCTTTTTGCGCAGGCCGTGGATATACACTTCCACGGCATTGCTGTTGACCTCATCCTTCCAGCTGTACAGCTTTTCCTCCAGCTGGGCGCGCGACAGCACGATGCCGGGACGCGCGATCAGCGCCTCCAGTACCGCCCATTCACGCGCCGAGAGGCTGACCGGCTGGCCGTTGGCGATCACTTCCCGCGTCTGCGGATTGATCGACACGCCCTTGTGTTCGAACACCGGCTCGGCGCGGCCGGCGGCGCGGCGCAGCAAGGCGCGGATGCGCGCCAGCAGCTCGTCCAGATCGTAGGGCTTGAGCACATAATCGTCGGCGCCCGCATCCAGGCCGGCAATGCGCTGGTCGACCGCGTCGCGCGCGGTCGCCACCAGCACCGGGGTCAGCTCCTTGCGCAAGCGCATGGAGCGCAGCACTTCCAGGCCATCCTTGCGCGGCAGGCCCAGGTCGAGCAGCACCAGATCGTAGGTCTGGGTTTGCAGGGCCGTGTCGGCCATATCGCCGTCCTTGACCCAGTCCACGGCGTAGTGCTCGGCGCGCAACAGGTCGAGCACCACTTCACCGATCATCGTATCGTCTTCAACCAGCAGAAGCCGCATTGTTTTGTCCTTTCTTTTTTATACTGCCTCTCACCGGCATCCATCTTAACCCAGGCGCACCGGGATGAAGATGCGGTCGCCGCCGCGCTGAATCAGCAGAGCCACCGACTTGTCCGATTTGGACACCACATCACGCACCTGCTCGATGCTGTTCACCGCGCGGCCATTCACCGACAGCAGCACGTCGCCCGGCTGCACACCGGCATTGGCCGCCGCGCCGCCCGCATCCTCGATCAGCAGACCGGAAGGCAGGCCGGATTGGCGGCGCTCCAGCGGATCGAGCTGGCGCAGGGCCAGACCCAGACGCAGCTTGCCGCTGTCGCCGCCATTATCGCGCGCCGCCAGGGTGTTGCGTTCGGAAGCGTTGCCCAATTCGCCGTTCAGTTCCACGGCCTTACCCTGGCGCCACACTTCCAGCTTGATCTTGTCGCCAGGCGCGGCCAGCGACACCATGGCCGGCAGGTCGCCCGAAGAGACGATCTTCTGGCCATTCATCTTGCGGATCACGTCACCGGCTTTCAGCCCGGCTTTCTCGGCCGCGCTGCCCGACTCCACATTCGACACCAGCGCGCCTTCCGGCGTGGCCAGGTTGAAGGAATCGGCAAAGCCCTGGTTCACTTCCTGCACGGTCACGCCCAGTTTGGCGTGCACCACCTTGCCGGTGGCGACGATCTGGTCCTTGATCTTGTTCGCCACATCGATGGGAATGGCAAAGGACAGGCCCTGGTAGCCGCCGCTCTGGCTGTAGATCTGCGAGTTGATGCCCACCACCTCGCCGCGCGTATTGAACAGCGGACCGCCCGAATTGCCGGGGTTGATCGCCACGTCGGTCTGGATGAAAGGCACATTGCTGTCGTCCGGCAGGGAACGGCCCTTGGCACTGACCACGCCGGCGGTCACGGTGCTTTCCAGACCGAACGGCGAACCGATGGCCAGCACCCACTCGCCCACTTTCAGTTCGGTGGAGCGGCCCAGCGGCACCACCGGCAGATTTTTCGCGTCGATCTTCAGCACGGCCACATCGGTTTTCGGATCGGAGCCGAGCACCTTGGCGCGGAATTCGCGGCGGTCGGTCAGCTTGACCGTCACCTCGCGCGCATCGCGCACCACGTGGGCATTGGTCAGGATGGTGCCGTCGGCGCTGACGATAAAGCCGGAACCGACGCCATGGCTCGGAACATCGCGCTGGCCGCGCTGCTGCGGTCCCTGGAAGCGGCGGAAGAATTCAAAGAAGGGATCGTCGGCGAACGGTTCGCCGCGTCCCTCGTACGAAGCCTTGGTGCTGCCGGTGACGCTGATGTTCACCACGGCCGGACCGTTGCGCGAAGCGATCACGCTGAAGTCCGGCAGCGCGATCATCGGCGCAGGCACGGGGGCGGGAGCGCCGGCGGCGGCATTCATGGCGGGCACGGGCGCGGCCGCTTGATGCGCCGCATTCTGTTGTACTGCAATGGCGGCGCCTGCGCCGAGGATGCCGGCGGCGGTCAGGGCCAGAATCAGTCGTTTGGTAGTCATCGATCCGAGAAGAGTTTTGCGCATTTTCCGCACTCCTTGGTGATTGAAGTTTAGATGTTACCAATATGGGCCATCAGTCTTAGGCGCTGCTTAATGATACGCGGCGCGAAAAACCCGGAAAGCCCGCTACAAAAGCCGAAATGGCGACACGCAATGCAGAAAGGCCGGAAGACCGGCCTTTGCTTGCTGCTAAGGGCTGTTAAGCCTTACGCTGCCTGGCGTTGTTCCAGGACTTCCACGTTGGCGTTCACGCCGTCGATGGCGATTTTGCGCGGCTTCAGCGCTTCCGGAATTTCACGCACCAGTTCGATGGTGAGCATGCCGTCCTTGAAGGAGGCGCCGGTGACTTTCACATGGTTGGCCAGCTGGAAGCGCTGCTCGAAATCGCGGGCGGCGATGCCGCGGTGCAGATAGGTGCGCTCCGCGCCGTCGCGCTGCTTGCGGCCGACGATCTGCAGCGATTCGCGTTCGGTGGTGATATCGATCTCGCTGCGGTCGAAGCCGGCCAGCGCCATCACGATACGGTATTGGTCCTCCGTCACCAGTTCGATATTGTAAGGGGGATAGCTGGGCTGGGTGTCGCTGCGTTGGGCGTCGTTCAGCATTTGGGCCAGGCGGTCGAAACCGATAGCGCTGCGGTACAGGGGAGTCAGGTCGAAGTTACGCATGATGTATATCCTTTTCAAGTTAAGCGATATGTCCCGCGGTCCCCATCTGGGCAACCGCTGATTCCGATATACGGCTGCGGTCCAGGGTTTTCAAGAGTGCGTCAAATAGAAAAATTCAGCGTTACGTTTTGTAACATTCCTAAGCGGGGTGCATGTTACACTCGGCCGCTTGAGTTTCCTTTAGGAATGAAATGATTTCTCCTTTCATCAAGCGCGCCCTGCTCGCCACGCTGCTGGCCACTGCCCTGCAGGCGCAGGCCGAGGCCAAGGCCGAGCCCATCCCCGTTCCCGTCGACCAGGCTTATCCCGGCACCATCGTGATGAAGGTCGATGCTTCCGACACTGCGCAGAACATCTTCCGCGTCCGGCAAAGCATCCCCGTCGCACCGGGCAAATTGACGCTGCTGTATCCGCAATGGGTGCCGGCCAATCACGGCCCGAGCGGCGCGTTGAACCAGTTCGCCGGCCTGAAGATCACGGCCAACGGCAAACATGTCGCATGGCGCCGCGACAACGTGCACGTGCATGCCTTCCACCTGGACGTGCCGCAAGGCGCATCGCAGCTGGAAATCGAGTACCAATACCTGTCGCCGACCGATGCGAGCCAGGGCCGCACCACCATGACCACCGACATCCTCGGCGTGCAATGGCAGTCGATGACGCTTTACCCGGCCGGCTATTTCACGCGCCGCATTCCAATCCAGACCACGCTCTCCGTGCCGAAGGACTGGCAATACGGCAGCGCGCTGGAACTGGCCGAGCGCAAGGGCGACGACCTGGTATTCAAGACCACCGATCTGGAAACCTTCATCGACTCGCCGCTGTTCGCGGGCCGCCACTTCAAGCGTTTCGACCTCGATCCGGGCGCCAAGCTGCCGGTGCACCTGAACGTGGTGGCCGACAACGCGGAGGCGCTGGAAACCAAGCCCGAACAGATCGAGGCGCACCGCAACCTGGTCAAGCAGGCCTACAAGCTGTTCAACTCCCAGCACTACCGCCACTACGACTTCCTGCTGTCGCTGAGCGAGGAATTCGGCGGCGTGGGACGCGAACATCACGAGTCCAGCGAAAACGGCGTCAAGCTCGATTACTTCAGCGACTGGACCAAGAGCGAAGCGGGACGCGCCCTGCTGCCGCATGAATTCACGCACTCGTGGAACGGCAAGTTCCGCCGGCCAGCCGGACAGGACGTCCCCAACTTCAACACGCCGCTGCAGAACGACCTGCTGTGGGTGTACGAAGGCCAGACCCAGTACTGGGGCAATGTGCTGGCCGCGCGCTCCGGCCTGGTGAAGCTGGCCCACGTGCGCGACGTGCTGGCCTCGATGGCGGCGCGCTACGACAATATGGCGGGCCGCAGCTGGCGTCCGGTGCAGGACACCACCAACGACCCGATCGTCAACGCGCGCCGTCCGCAAGGCTGGAACAGCTGGCAGCGCAGCGAGGACTACTATACCGAGGGCGCGCTGATCTGGCTCGACGTCGACACCAAAATCCGCGAACTGTCCGGCGACAAGCGCTCGCTCGACAACTTCGCGCGCGACTTCTTCGGCATCGCCGACGGCAACCGTTTCGCCAACTTCTACCAGTTCGAAGACGTGGTGAAGGCGCTCAACGCCATCCAGCCTTACGATTGGGCGCCCTTCCTGCGCAGCCGCCTGGACGAAAACGGCCCGGCGCCGCTGGACGGCTTCAAGCGCGCCGGCTGGAAGCTGGCCTACAGCGACAAGCCGACCGACTTCCTGAAGATGGTCGAAGAGCGCAGCCGCAGCGCCGACTTTCAGTACTCGCTGGGCTTCTCGGTGGGTGCCGAAGGCAAGATCGAGTCGATCCAATGGGATGGCGTCGGCTTCAAGGCCGGCCTGGCCGGCGGCACCGTGCTGCTGGCCGTGAACGGCCGCGCCTACAAGGCTGATGTACTGCGCAAGGCCGTCACCGCCGCCAAGACCGACAGCAAGCCGATCGAGCTGCTGCTCAAGCGCGGCAGCCACTACCGCACCGTCAGCCTCGACTACCACGGCGGCCTGAAGTATCCGCGCCTGGAACGCATCGAAGGCACGCCCGACCGCCTCGAAGCCATCCTCCAACCGCGCAAATAAGCCCCCACAGCCCAGTCCTTGTCCGCCTTGCTGCCAGGCACCAAGGTGGACACTGGCTCGGCCATGGGCCTGCGTTTTAGCCGAACATGCCGTGCAGATACCAGCGGGGAGTGGCGGCGCCGCCCAGGCGTTCGCGGTAGATCCAGTAGTAGGCGTGGTCCCGGCCTTCGGCGACGAAGTAGTCGCGTGCTTCGGTGCCGTTCCACCAGCCGCCTTCGATGCGCTCGGCCGGCGAGACCGTGCGCAGCGGGGAGTTGTAATAGGGACGGTGCTCGCGCAGGATCAGCTCGATCGGCTTGGCCAATAGCCAGGCGGGACGGGGCAGGCGCTGCGGCGGCATCTGCGCTTGCACCTGGGCGGGACGCAATTTTTCCTGCACCGGCACCCAGGCGTTGGCATGCTCGGGGCGGTAGTCGGCGCGCGGCGAGGGTTGCAGCACATTCTCCGTCCCCAGCCGCGCCACCAGCAGTTCGAACAGACGCTGGCGGTCTTCCTTGCTGCCACCCGGCTCGGGGAACAAGGTGTCGCTGAGCGGCGCCATCGGTTTGACGTCGGGCGCTTCCAGCGTCAAACCGATGACGTGGGCTTCGAGCTGGGTCTTGGCCAGCCGTTCTTTCAGCAGGCGCAGCAGATGCTCGTCGCGCCACACCGGCTCGGCCAGGGCGATTTCGATCGCGGTCGGCGGCCGTGCCACTCTTCCCCGTTCATGCTCCAGCGACAGGCGGATGCGTTCGACGGCAAAGTGGCGCGCGCACAGCCAGCCGCACAGCTGCTGCAACAGGCGGCAGGCGCCGGACAGCAGCAAGGCCGCGTCGTCGATGCGGTCGAACAGTTCGAGTCGGGCGCGGAAGCTGGCCGGTGCTTCAATCCACTCAAACATTTCGGGACGTTCACCGCGCGCGGCATCCTGCATCTCCAGCACGGCGGCGCCGCAGCGGCGCTGCAGGCCGGGACGCGGCAGCCGTCCCAGCTCGCCCAGGGTCAGACAGCCGATGCCTTCCAGCCAGCCCAAATACGGCCGCAGCGGCGGCAGCAGGCTCACAGGCAGGCCATCCAGCTTGCGTTCCAGCGTGGACAGCTTCAGCGCGCGCCCTGCCCCGCTGCGCGCCAGCAGCCAGGCGCCGCGCGCGGTGGGCGCCGTGCTAAGACGCGCGCTGTAGCCGAGCGCGCGCAAGCTGTGGCGCACCTTGCGGCATAAGCTGCGGATGCCGCCGAACAGGCGCAGGCTGGCGCCCACGTCCAGCAGCAGGGTCGCTTCCTCACCCTCCGCTACCTGGGGTGTAAATTGCAGCAGGGCCATGGCGACGGCTTGCAAGGCTTCCGCCTCCCGCAGCGGCGCGCGTTCGTACAGCTGGGCCTCGGGCGCCATCATCAGCGCGCCGGCGCGGCGCATGCCGGGACGCACGCCGGCCGCGCGCGCCAGCGGCGAGGCGGCCAGCACGGCCTCCTGCTCCAGCACGACGATGCCGGTATCAACCGACCAGCGCGGGCTGAATACTTCGAGCGGGAGCCGGGGCAGATGCAGGCCGATCCAGAGGCGCATGGCGTTGTAGCAGTGACGGTAATAAAGGTAAAAACAAGGGCGCATCGCGCCGCGGTCCGCGCCGTTTGACGAAGCCGATGTCGATGCCGCCCGCCGCCGTGCGCAGCGCCAGGCGCAGCGGCGCGGGCGAGGCTTCGCGTTCGGCGCTCAGCGGACGCATCAGGCAGAACAGCGTCTC
Source organism: Massilia sp. NR 4-1 (assembly GCF_001191005.1). Lineage (NCBI taxonomy): Bacteria > Pseudomonadati > Pseudomonadota > Betaproteobacteria > Burkholderiales > Oxalobacteraceae > Massilia > Massilia sp. NR 4-1. Next base: position 6,055,900 of record NZ_CP012201.1, on the reverse strand, counting down.
GCCGCTTTGCGCCGCCAGATGCAGGCGGCGCAGGTTTTCGCCGCGCACCTGCTGCTGCCACAGCAGCAAGGCGCCGCAGCAGCCGCTGCGCAATATCTGTTCGGCTGCCCACAGGCTGTCGGCGCCCTTGCTGCGTATCCAGATCAGTTGCGATGGCGGCAGACCCAGCTCGGACAAGCCCAGGGTCTGCGGCACCTGGGGCGGCTGCAGCAAGACCACCGGCCGCTGCAGGCTGGCCAGGGCCGGATGCAGCAGGCGAATTTCACCCATGCCCGTCTGCTGCAGCAGCAGCTCGATCAATTGGCCGGCCGGCCAGCCGCCGCCCGGCAGCTGGGCCGACAAGGCCGCATAGCCGGTATCCACGCAGCGCGTGGCCGCCTGCGCCAGCTGCGAAGCCAGCCACAGCGAGGGATGCAACTCCCCGGGCGCGGGCGGTGAAGAGTGGTCGGATCGGGCCATGGTCGATAAAAGCGATAAATACTGTATAAATACACAGTACTAGCTGGCGCCGGTTTTGGCAAGGTTTACTTGCGGACGAAGCGTGCGCGCCACCTGATAGAATCATCAATATTGCTACCCGCCCAAAGGACCGCCCCCTTGAAAACCATGCAACTGATCGGCGCCATCCTGTTTGCCCTCGCCCTGCTGCACACCTTCAGCGCCAAATCCTTCGAAAAACTCTCGCACCGCTATCCGCGCCACGCGGGCCTGTTCCATTTGCTGGGCGAGGTCGAGGTGGTCTTCGGCTTCTGGGCCTTTATCCTGATCGTGCTGATGGCCTTCGTGGCCGGCGGCGAAAACGCCATCGCCTACGCCGAAACGCGGCAATATACGGAGCCGCTCTTTGTCTTCGTGGTGATGGTGGTGGCAGCTTCGCGCCCGGTGTTGGACATCGTGCAGCGCCTGCTGAGCGGCATGGCCCGCCTGGCGCCGGCGCGCACCGAAGTGGCCCTGGTCTGGCTGGGACTGGCCCTGGTGCCGCTGGCCGGCTCCCTGATCACCGAACCGGCCGCCATGACGCTGGCCGCGCTGATGCTGGCGCCGCAGGTGTTCCGCGCCGGCGTGCCGGAATGGCTGAAATACGGCGCGCTGGGCGTCCTCTTCGTCAATGTCTCCATCGGCGGCACGCTGACCTCCTACGCCGCGCCGCCGGTGCTGATGGTGGCCGCCACTTGGCAGTGGGACAGCGCCTTCATGGCGTCCCAGTTCGGCTGGAAGGCCGCGTTGGCCGTGCTGCTCAACGCCAGCGTCGTCACCTTCATGCTGGGCAGGCATCTGCGCGCCGCCAGCGCCGAGCAGGACGCGCTGAGCAAGCCGGAAGCGGTGCCGCTGCCGGTCTGTCTGCTGCATCTGGGCTGCCTGGCCGCCGTGGTGCTGCTGGCCCACCATCCGGTGCTCTTCCTCGGCATCTTCCTGTTCTTCCTCGGCTTCACCCAGGCTTACCAGCGCTACCAAAGCCCGCTGATCCTGAAGGAAGGCCTGCTGGTCGGCTTCTTCCTGGCCGGCCTCGTGGTCCTGGGCGGCATGCAGCAATGGTGGCTGCAGCCCATCGTTTCGCAACTGCAGCCGGTGGCGCTGTTCTTCGGCGCGCTCGGCCTGACCGCGATCACCGACAATGCCGCCCTCACCTATCTCGGCTCGCTGATCGAAGGCATGGCGCCGCAGGCGCAATACATGCTCGTGGCGGGTGCGGTGGCGGGCGGCGGCCTGACGGTGATCGCCAACGCGCCAAATCCGGCCGGCGTGGCCCTGCTGCGGCGCGGCTTCCGCGACGAATCGATCAGCGCCATCGGCCTGCTGCTGGGCGCACTGGCGCCGACCGCCGTGGCGGCCGCCGCCTTCTTCCTGTAAGCGCTTTTGGTACGAGATCAGCCGCGCCGGTGGCGGCCGAAGAAATCCAGCATCATCTTGCTGGCGTCCGGCCCGGCGGCGGCGTTGAAAGCGAGGCTGGCGTCGCCGCCGCTCCAGGCATGGTCCAGCGCATCGACGCTGGCCACGCGCAGCAGCAGCTTGCGGCCCACGTAGAAATCCTGGATGCGGTGGGCGTTGTGGCGGCTTCCCCGCCCCGTTTTCAAGGTCGTCCTGACCGGCGTATGCGCGGGCAGGCCATTCAACAGCAGGCTTTGCTGCACCAGCTGCTGCTGGTTCACCGGCCGCACCACCTTGTCGCCTTCACCCTGGATCAGGATGGCTGGCATCAATGGGAAAACGGCACGGCGCGCCAGAATTTCGCGGATCGCCAGCTCGCCGCGCGGTCCCGCACCATGCTGCATGACACCCAGCGCACCGATCCTGCTATGCCCTCCACCGAAGACCGGACCGGAATGCAAGCCCACCGCCGCGAACAATTCCGGATGATTCAGCGCCAGGATATTCGCCATGCCCGCTCCCGCCGAGATGCCGCAGGCATAAATGCGGCGGCGGTCAATGGGATGCTGGGCCGCCACCCTGTCCACGATGCCGACCAGCAGAGCGGTATCGCCACCGCCTTCCTGCGTGGCCTTGTCATACCACTTCCAGCAGCGCTGCGAATGGGAGCTGAGCAACTGCTGCGGATACAGCACCGCATAGCCCTTTTGCTCGGCCAGCCAGTTCATCCGCGTGCCTTGCGCGAACTGCGTCGCGGTCTGCTGGCAACCATGCAGCATCACCAGCAGCGGCAAGCGCGCATCGGATGGGACGCCGTGCGGCAGGTACAGCCAATAGCTCATGCGCCGCGGCGGTAATCCGGCCTGCGCGGGAACAGGATAATGCGCAGCCAGCCATTTTCCCGGCGCAACCGGCTCCGCGCGCTGCGGCAAAGGCGCCGCAGCCAGACCGGAAAGCGCATGCGCGGGAGCGCCTGGCCGGCGCTTTGGCGATCCGGCTTGTGTGAGCGCCATGCCGCGTTTTGCCGCCGGGCTGGCGCCAGCTTTGGCAGCGCTTTTCGCCGCTGCCTTACCGGCCGCCTCCGCCGTTTTAACAGCCTTTGCCGAGGCTTTTAATACCGATTTCACCATCTTGTCCGCCGCGCGCTGCTGGGCCTTCCCGGCCTTCATCAGACTTCGCAACAGACGCGTTCCCGCCGTCAGCTTCGCCACCCGCGCCTCCCGCACGAATCCCTAATGTACGCAGTCTACGCCTGCCGTGCTGAAGCATCGGTGCGCTGGCACACCATTGAATCCGGTCAAGTACACGCAAAAATGATTTGGACTATGCTGATTTCCAGCCGTCCACCCGGACGGACTTCCATCCGATTCAAGGAGAAGCAGATGAGCTATCTAGACCGAGATCCATTTGGCATTTACCGCGACCGCGATGAGCAAGGCCCCGGTCCGCGCCTGATGGGCGCCGACACGCTGGTCGGCGAAGATGTGTACAACCGCCAGGAAGAAGACCTGGGCGATATCAAGGAAATCATGCTCGACATGCAGACCGGCCAGATCGCCTATGCCGTGCTGTCCTTCGGCGGCTGGCTGGGCATGGGCGACAAGCTGTTCGCCGTGCCGTGGCAAAGCCTGCAGCTCGACACCGTGAACAAACGCTTCCTGCTCGATATCGACAAGGAGAGCCTGCGCAATGCACCGGGCTTCGACAAAGACCGCTGGCCCGATATGGCCAGCGCCGAATTCGGCACCCAGGTACATGACTTCTACGGCACCCAGGAAGCCCTGCCCGGCCACCGCACCACCAGCGGCAGCGTGATGGGCCAGGGCAGCAGCAGCCTGCAAAGCGGCAGCGGCTATAGCCAGGGCAGCGAATCCGGCAATCTGAGCGGCGATAAAACCGGCCGCAATTATTAAGCCCTGCCGGTAAACGCAAAGGGCGGCTGCGGCCGCCCTTTGTCATCCAGGATGTTGCCGCCTCAGCGCAGCATCGACTCCCACACCTTCGCCAAACGCTTGACCGACACCGGCATCGGCGTGCGCAGTTCCTGCGCGAACAGGGAGACGCGCAGCTCTTCCAGCAGCCAGCGGTATTCGGCCATTTTGGGGTCGGTGTTCTTGCCGGCCGACTTGTCGCGCGCCAGGCGCAGATACGGGGCGGCGGCCTGCTGCCATTCCGACATGGCTTTGGCGTCGCGCGCGGGATCGGCGCGCAGCTTTTCGATGCGCACGTTCATCGCCTTCAGATAGCGCGGGAAGTGGGCCAGCTGGCTGAACTCGCTGTCTTGCAGGAAGCGCTTGTGCACCAGGCCTTGCAGCTGGCCTTGCATATCCTGCGCGGCCTGCGGGTTCAGGCCTTGCAGGCGCTTGGGCAGACCGTGGAATTCGGTCAGCACTTGCGAAACCAGGCGCGCAATCTCGTTCACCAGCAGCACCAGGCGCGACTTGCCTTCGTCCTTGCGCTTGAGGAAGCTCGCTTCGTCGGTCGGCAACGGATCCTGCAGGCAGGCGATATCGAGCGCCTTGGCAATGATCTGGTCGCGCAGCTCTTCCTGCGTGCCCATGGCCATGAACTGCATGCCCATCTGCTGCAGGTTGGGGATGCTCTTTTCCACGAACTTGATCTGGTCCTTCATCTGCAGGGCGAACAGGCGGCGCAGGCCGACGCGGTGGGTGCGCATGGCCACGTTCGGATCGTCGAACACCTCCAGGTCGCAGTGCGTGCCTTTGTCCACCAGGGCCGGGAAGCCGATCAGGCTCAGTTTACCCTGGGTGATTTCCAGCAGCTCGGGCAATTCGCCGAAGCTCCAGCCGGTGATGTTGCTGTGGGCCGATGGCGCGGCCGGCGCCGCGGCGGGAGCGCCCGGCGGCGGCGCCTTGTCGCGCTGTCCCGCGGCGATGCCGCCGTGCGCCTTGCCGGCCGCCGGCGCGGCGGCCGATGCCGGGACCGCACCGCCGGTCAGCTGCGCCAGTTGCGCCGGCGTGGCTTCCGCCATCTTCTGGAAGCTCTGGCGCGCCTGGCTGCCGTATTCGGCCTGCAGGGTGGCCAGGTTGCGGCCCATATCGAGCTGGCGGCCATGCTCGTCCACCACCTTGAAGTTCATGAAGTGGTGGGCGGGCAGCTGTTCCGGCTTGAAGTCGGTGGTCAGCACATTGATCGTGATCTGGGCGCGGATGTCGGCGATGATGGCATCGACCAGGTCGCCGCGGCCGAAGGCGTTGGCGTCCTGCACGCGCTCGCAGAATTTGGCCGAGTAGTCCGGCAGCGGCACCATGTGGCGGCGCTGCTTCTGCGGCAGGGATTTCAGCAGCAGATGCACTTTTTCCTTCAGCATGCCCGGCACCAGCCATTCGCAGCGCTCGCGCGGCAACTGGTTCAGCGCGTACAGCGGCACGGTCAGGGTCACGCCATCGCGCACGCTGCCCGGTTCGAAGTGGTAGCTGAGCTGCATTTCCAGGCCCGTCACCATCATCTTTTTCGGGAACAGTTCCGTGGTCACGCCCGCCGCCTCATGGCGCATCAGATCGTCACGGTTCAGGAACAGCAGTTTCGGATCGCCGGCCGTGGCGTCCTTATGCCATTTCTCGAAACCGGCGCCGTTCACCACATCGGCCGGAATCAGCTTGTCGTAGAAGGCTTCGATCAACTGGTCGTCCACCAGCACGTCCTGGCGGCGCGACTTGTGTTCGAGGTTCTCGATTTCCTTCACCAGCTTGTGGTTGTGGATGAAGAACGGGGCGCGGGTATCGAAGTCGCCGCCCACCAGCGCGTCGCGGATGAAGATTTCGCGCGCTTCCACTGGATTGCGCAAGCCGTAGTTGATGCGGCGCTGGCTGTACACGGTCAAGCCGTACAGCGTGGCCTTTTCGGCCGCCGTCACCTGGGCCGGGCGTTTTTCCCAGCGCGGCTCGCCCCAGGATTTTTTCAGCAGGTGGCCGCCGATCTTTTCCACCCACTCGGGCTGAATCTGGGCCACGCAGCGCGCGTACAGGCGCGTGGTTTCCACCAGCTCGGCGGCGACGATCCACTTGCCGGGCTTTTTCGACAGCGAGGAACCGGGCCAGACGTGGAAACGGATGCCGCGCGCGCCCAGGTAGCCGGCGCCCGGCTCGTCGTCCTGCTTGAAGCCGAGATTGCCCAGCAGGCCAGTCAACAGGGCCAGGTGCAATTGTTCGTACGTCGCGGGCGCCTCATTCATGCGCCAACCCTGCTCCTTGACGATGGTGAGCAGTTGCGAATGCACGTCGCGCCATTCGCGCAGGCGCAGCTGGGACAGGAAATTGCTGCGGCAATTGTCCTGCAGCTGGCGGTTGGTTTTCTTGTGCTCGATGGCTTGCTCGAACCAGCGCCAGATTTTCAGATAGCTGAGGAACTCGGACTTCTCGTCGGCGAATTTCTTGTGCGCCTCGTCGGCCGCCTGCTGGTGCTCGATCGGGCGGTCGCGCGGGTCTTGCACCGACAGCGCGGCGGCCACGATCAGCACCTCGGTCAGGCAGGCGTTTTCCTGCGCGGCCAGGATCATGCGGCCCACGCGCGGATCGAGCGGTAGCTTGGCCAGCTTGCGGCCCAGCGGCGTCAGGCGGTTGTTCTCGTCCACCGCGCCCAGCTCCTGCAGCAGCTGGTAGCCGTCGGCAATCGCGCGCGCCAGCGGCGGCTCGATGAAGGGGAAGGTCTCGACATCGGTCAGATGCAGGGACTTCATGCGCAGGATGACGGAGGCCAGCGAAGAACGCAGGATTTCCGGATCGGTGAATTTGGGGCGTTGCAGGTAGTCCTGCTCGTCGTACAGGCGGATGCAGACGCCGTCGGCGACCCGGCCGCAACGGCCGGCGCGCTGGTTGGCGGCCGATTGCGCCACCGGCTCGATCTGCAACTGCTCCACCTTGTTGCGGTAGCTGTAGCGCTTGACGCGCGCCAGGCCGGCATCGACCACGTAGCGGATGCCCGGCACGGTCAGCGAGGTCTCGGCCACGTTGGTGGCCAGCACGATGCGGCGCGCATTGGTGGTGCGGAAGACGCGGTCCTGTTCTTCCACCGAAAGGCGGGCGAACAGGGGCAGGATTTCCACATGCGGCGGATGGTGCTTGCGCAGGGCTTCGGCGGCGTCGCGGATTTCGCGTTCGCCGGGCAGGAAGACCAGCACGTCGCCCGAGCCGATGCGGCACACCTCGTCCACGCCATCGATCACGGCATCCATCAGGTCGCGCTTCTCGCGCGCGGCGGCGGCTTTCGACGGCGGCTTGCCGCTGTCGGCGCCCGGCAAGGCCACCGGATCGCGCTCCACCGGGCGGTAGCGCACTTCCACCGCGTACAGGCGGCCCGAGACTTCGATCACCGGCACCGGCGGTTTGCCTTCCAGGCCGAAGTGGCGCGCGAAACGCTCGGCATCGATGGTGGCCGAGGTGATGATGATCTTCAGGTCCGGACGGCGCGGCAGCAGCTGCTTCAGGTAGCCGAGCAGGAAATCGATGTTCAGGCTGCGTTCGTGCGCCTCGTCGATGATGATGGTGTCGTAGGCCTTGAGCAGCGGATCGGTCTGGGTTTCGGCCAGCAGGATGCCGTCGGTCATCAGCTTGACGGCGGCGCCCTTGCTCAGGGTGTCGTTGAAGCGCACCTTGTAGCCGACGTTCTCGCCCAGCGGCGTGCCCAGTTCCTGGGCGATGCGCTTGGCGGTGGACGAGGCGGCGATACGGCGCGGCTGGGTGTGGCCGATCAGGCCTTTCTGGCCGCGTCCCAGTTCCAGGCAGATTTTCGGCAGCTGGGTGGTCTTGCCCGAACCTGTTTCGCCGGACACGATCACCACCTGGTGCTTGCGCAGCGCCTGCGCGATTTCCTCGCGGCGGCCGGACACCGGCAGCTCTTCGGGGAAAGTAATCGGCGGCATCGGGTTGCGGAAAGCGGTTTCCGCCGCGCGCGCAGCCTGGCGCGCGGCGCGCTCTTCATCCGTCAAGCGCGGACGTTCTTCGCGCCGGCCCTGTCCCTGCAGCGCGGCACCGCCGGGCGCGCTGGCAGGCCGGCCGCCGGACTGGGCGCCGCCTGCGCGCGCCGTTTGCGCGGGCTGCTGCGGCGCGCCACGGGGGCCACCGGGAGGCACGGCGCCGGCAGGCGCGGGCGCGCGTTGCGGGCGGGCGCCGGGCTGGCGGGCTGGCGGGGTAAGGGCCTGTGGCGCGCCCTTTTCGGCTGGCGCAGGGCGGGATGGGGACTTATTGCTTGCTTCTGACATTGTTTTTTACATGTATTTGCTGCGAAAACCGCGCAGCGAATTATAATGCGGCCAATGGAAAACCCTATCGAATTCGTCCACTGGCTGCGCTCCGTCGCGCCCTATGTCCACGCCTTCCGCGGCAAGACCTTCGTCGTCGCCTTTCCGGGCGAGCTGGTCGCCGCCGGCGCCCTGCCCGTGCTGGCGCACGACCTGTCCCTGCTGCACGCCCTCGGCATCAAGGTCGTGGTGGTGCATGGCTCGCGTCCGCAGGTGGCCGAGCAGCTGGCCCTGCGCAATGTGGAAGGCCGCTTCCACAACGGCGTGCGCGTCACCGACACCGCCGCCATGGAGTGCGCCAAGGAGGCGGCCGGCGAGCTGCGCCTGGACATCGAGGCCGCGTTCAGCCAGGGTTTGCCGAATACGCCCATGGCGCACGCGGCCATCCGTATCATTTCCGCCAACTTTGTCACCGCCCGTCCGCTGGGCGTGATCGATGGCGTGGACCTGGAACTGACCGGCGTCACGCGTAAGGTCGACGGCGAAACCATTCATTCCATCCTCGGCGCGGGCGGCCTGGTGCTGCTGTCGCCGCTGGGCTTCTCGCCCACCGGCGAAACCTTCAACCTGACCATGGAAGACGTGGCCGTCACGGCGGCCGTCACCCTGCATGCCGACAAGCTGATCTTCATCACCGAAACCGAGATGATGCAGGATGCCGGCGGCGCCGAGATCCGCGAACTGTCCTCGCACCAGGCCGAAGCCGTGCTGCAAGCCGGTTTCCTGCCGGCCGATAGCGCATTCTATCTGCAACACGCCGTCAAGGCTTGCAATAACGGCGTGCCGCGCGCCCACATCGTGCCGTTCGCCATGGACGGATCGGCCCTGCTGGAACTGTTCACCCACGATGGCGTGGGCACCATGATCAGCCACGAAAACCTGGAAAGCCTGCGCCAAGCCACCATCGAGGACGTGGGCGGCATCATCAAGCTGATCGAACCGCTGGAGGCGGACGGCACCCTGGTCAAGCGCGGCCGCGAACTGATCGAGCGCGAGATCGACCTGTTCTCCGTGATCGAGCACGATGGCGTGATCTTCGGCTGCGCCGCGCTGTACCCGTTCCCGGAACAGAAGATGGCCGAAATGGCATGCCTGACCGTCAACCCCGAGGTCCAGGCCCAGGGCGACGGCGAGCGTATCCTCAAGCATATGGAGAACCGCGCGCGCGCCATCGGCATCAGCAAGCTGTTCGTGCTGACCACCCGCACGGCGCACTGGTTCCTCAAGCGCGGCTTCGTCGCCGCCTCGGTCGACGCGCTGCCGCCGGACCGCCAGCGCATGTATAACTGGCAGCGAAAATCCCAGGTTCTGATTAAAACCTTATAATCTGGATTTCAGACACTTGTTTTAGGAGCTTCACAGATGGCCCGTACTGTCCATTGCATTAAACTCAACAAGGAAGCCGAAGGCATGGATTTCCCGCCCGTTCCCGGTGAACTGGGCAAGAAGATCTATGAGTCGGTGTCGAAGGAAGCATGGGCGGCCTGGCTCAAGCACCAGACCATGCTGGTCAACGAGAACCGCCTGAACCTGGCCGACCTGCGCGCCCGCAAATACCTGATGGCGCAGATGGAGAAGCATTTCTTCGGCGATGGCGCCGATGCCGCCGCCGGCTATGTGCCACCCACGGCTTAAGCCCCTGCTCTTCTGAACCAACGGCGCTGCGGCGCCGTTTCTTATTGCCGGCGTATTATTTTTGCATCGGCCGGCACTGGCGCAGCTCGCAGCGCGCCAGGAAAACGCGGCCATCGTCGCAAGCCATGCGGTAAATCTCGACCGGACCCGGTTCCGTCACCAGGCCCGCGCCCCAGCCGCCCGTGCAGGCGGCCTTGCCGGCCAGGTGCTCCACCGTGGCCGAGGACACGCCGGGCCGGAACTCGACCTTCTGGATCGCCACGCCATTGCTCTGCACCTGCGGCGTGCCGTCGGCGGCCAGCGCCAATGGCGGCGGGCGGTCGATGGCGCCCGGCTCGGGCGGCGGGAGCGGGCGCGAAAACGGCAGATAGGAACAGGCGCTCAGCAAGCCTGCCAGCACAGGGCAGGCCAGCCGCAGCAGGCTTGGGGAATGGTGCTTCATCGTCAGCCTCCGCACAGCCGGGGTGGAATTACAGAATATGGCTGACGCGCGCCAAATGCAAGCGCGGACGGGCCGCGCGGCGGCGGCCCCGGTCCGCTGGCGGCTTAGAACTTCAGCGTGCGCACGCCGTCGGCGGTGCCCAGGAGGCAGACATTGGCGCCGCGCGCGGCGAACAGGCCGACGGCGACCACGCCGACGATCTGGTTGATCTGCGTTTCCAGCGCCACCGGATCGGCGATCGCCAGGCCGGCCACGTCGATGATATTGCCGCCGTTATCGGTGACGAAAGCCTCGTCCGAACCCGGCTTGGTGCGCACCTTCGGCTGGCCGCCCAGGGCCGCCAGCTGGCGCAGCACGGCGTTGCGCGCCATCGGCAGCACTTCCACCGGCAGCGGGAACTTGCCCAGGGTCTCGACCAGCTTGGAGCCGTCGGCGATGCAGACGAACTGGCCCGACACGGAGGCCACGATCTTCTCGCGCGTCAGCGCCGCGCCACCGCCCTTGATCATGGCGCCGGCATTGGTAATCTCGTCGGCGCCATCGATGTAGACGGCGATGCGCTCGACTTCATTCAGGTCGAACACGGGAATGCCATGGCCGGCCAGGCGCGCGGCCGTCACTTCCGACGAGGCCACCGCGCCCTTGATGCGGTGCTTGATCTGGCCCAGTTCATCGATGAAGAAATTGGCGGTCGAGCCGGTGCCGACGCCGATGATTTCGCCATCCACCACATAGTCGATGGCGGCGCGGGCAACAGCTTGTTTCAGTTCGTCTTGAGTCATGATGAGTGCGGAATGGATAGGAAAAATAAAAGAAGAAATAAAAAGCGGGAATGCGGGAAATAAGCGACGCCGGCGTGCGGCGCAATCCCGCTATTTTAACGGATCGCCCGCCCGCGCGCCCCACTCTGTGCGAAAATGGACCACTCCTACCGTTCAACACAGGGTGCGATATGGAAGTGACTCCAACCGTACTGATCGTCGACGATAGCCGCGTCTCGCGCCTGGTGGCGCGCCAGCACATCCTCAGCAAGCATGCCGACTGGGTGGTGGAAGAGGCGGCGAATGGCGAGGAAGCGCTGGAAAAGGCGCGCCTGAGCCGGCCACACCTGGTACTGCTGGACGTGAACATGCCCGGCATGGGCGGCGTAGCCGCTGCCGAAAAGCTGCGCGCCCTGCTGCCGCAAGCATATATCTCCCTGCTGACCGCCAATGTGCAAAGCGCCACGCGCAACCGCGCCAGCGAAATCGGCGTCGGCTTCGTGGAAAAACCGATCACCGATGAACGCATCGCCCAGCTGATCGCCCCGCTGGAGCATTGACCCATGCTGCCGCTCAGCGAAATCGAGCACGATGCGCTGGTGGAGATCTTCAATATCGGCGTGGGCCGGGCCGCGGCGGCCATGAGCGCCATCGTCAATGAAGCAGTCAGCATGTCGGTACCCTCGATCAGCTTTCTCAACCGTTCGGACGCGGCGCACCTGCTCGGGCCGGGCGGGCGCCACGCCAGCCGCGTGTGCGGCGTGAGCCAGCATTACGAAGGCGCCTTCCGCACCGAAGCGATCCTCATGTTCCCCGAAGAGAAAAGCCTGGACCTGGTGCGCCTGATGGTGGGCGGCAGCGTGCCGCTGCTGGAGCTGACCGAGATGGAGCAGGAGGCGCTCAGCGAGATCGGCAACATCATCCTCAACTCCTGCGTCGGCACGCTGGCCAATATCTTCGAGCACGAGCTGCATGGCTCGCTGCCGGCTTACCACGTCGGCAGCTGCGATGAGATCCTGAGCGCCTCCTGCGGCCCGGCCGATACGGTAGTGCTGATGCTGCACATCGATTTTGCGCTGGAGGTGCACGAGATCAAGGGCTACGTCGCCTTCATCCTCGACCTCACGGCCCTGCAGGATCTGCAGGAACAGATACGGCGCTACCTGGCGCGCATCATGGGACAGGCCGAGCGATGAACGAGACCGCCCGACTCCCCTTGCTGGAAGGCGTGCTGGCCGCCGTCGACCTGGGCATCATCGTGCTCGACGGCGCGCGCCGCGTGGTGCTGTGGAACCAGTGGATGAGCCACCACTCCGGCACCGCCGCCGCCGCCGTGCTGGGACAGGATTTCGCCACCCTGTTTCCCGAGTTGCGCGGACGGCGCGTCGACGCCGCCATCACCCAGGCGCTGGAGCACAACTTCCCGTCCCTGCTGTCGCAGACGCTGAACCGCTCGCCGTTCGCGCTGTTCGCCAATGGCGCGGCGGCCCAGCGCGAGGAACGCCTGCAGCAGGCGCTGGCCGTCACGCCGCTGGCGGTGGAAGGCGCGCCACGCCACTGCATGATCGAAATCCACGACGTCAGCCTCGCCGTCGGGCGCGAGAAACTGCTGCGCCAGCAGGCGCTGGAACTGCGCTCGCAAAGCTTCTCCGACGGCCTGACCGGCGTCGCCAACCGCCGCCACTTCGACGTCGCCATCGACAAGGAACTGCGGCGCGCCAAACGCAACGGCAGCGCCCTGTCGCTGCTGATGATCGATATCGACCACTTCAAGAACTTCAACGACCACTATGGCCACCAGCGCGGCGACGAATGCCTGGTGCGCGTGGCCTCGGCCCTGAGCGGCATGCTGCAGCGCGCCGCCGACCTGATCGCGCGCTACGGCGGCGAAGAGTTCGTGCTGATCCTGCCCGACACCAATGCCGATCAAGCGGCGCATATGGCCGAAGTGCTGCGCGCGCGCATCATCGCGCTGCATATTCCGCATGCGGCCAGCGGCGTGGAGCTGAAGCAGGTCACGGTCAGCATCGGCGTGGCCACGCGCACGCTGGAACATCCGGCCGAGGCGCAGGAACTGATCGGCGCGGCCGACCGCGCCCTGTACGACGCCAAGCGCGGCGGCCGCAACCGCATCGCCACCCAGGTACCGGCATGAAGACCAGCGTCTTCGTCGGCTGCAGCCTGGACGGCTTCATCGCCCGCCCCGACGGTACGCTGGATTGGCTGATGGGCACGCCGGAGCCGGGCAGCCCGCCGCCGGAACATGGCTACGATGCCTTCATGGCCGGCATCGACACGGTGCTGATGGGCCGCAAGACGTTTGAAACGGTGCTGGCCATGGGCATCTGGCCCTACGCCGGCAAGCGCGTAGCGGTGCTGAGCACGACGCTGGCGGCACTGCCGGACAGCGTGGCAGGCAAGGCCGAGCTGCAGCGCGGCCCGGTGGCGGCACTGGCGGCGCAGTTGGCCGCTGGTGGCTGCCAGGGCCTGTACGTCGATGGCGGCGCGACGATCCAGGCCTTTCTGCGCGCCGGCCTGGTCGACGAAATCACCATCTCAAGACTGCCGGTGCTGATCGGCAGCGGCATCGCCCTGTTCGGCGCCCTGCCCCACGACGTCAAGCTGGAACACCAGCGCACCAAAGTCTACGAAGGCGGCATGGTACAGAGCGCTTACCGGGTAGTGAGGCCTACCTAGTCCGTTCCGGCATCCTCGCGGAATCCGTCTGGAATGACTGCCTGATTCTGTCTCGCTTTGTTTGAAAATGCCTGAAATTGCAGGGGGGGGGGACCTTCACTCAGGCAAATCCGGGCACGGCAGCAATCGGCAGCAGGCAAACTCGGCGAACGTTCCTGGCGCAAAAACGAAAAATGGCGCCCGCAGGCGCCACCTCAATCGAAGCTGGCCGGGATCAGCCGCGCAGGCTGCTGGCCGCCTTGGCCAGTTCGGTGATCTTGTCCCAGTCGCCGGCCTGCATGGCGTCTTTCGGGGTCAGCCAGGAGCCGCCGACGCAGGCCACGTTCTTGCAGGCCAGGAAGGACGACGCGGTCACTTGCGAGATGCCGCCGGTCGGGCAGAAGGTGATGTCGGGCAGCGGGCCGTTGATGGCGTTCAGCATGCCGACGCCGCCGGCCGGCACCGCCGGGAACAGCTTGAGTTGCTGGAAGCCCTGCTCGCGCGCGGCCATCACTTCGGACGGGGTCATCACGCCCGGCAGCAGCGGCAAGCCGCTGGACTTGGCGGCGGCGACCAGGGCCGGCGTCAGGCCGGGCGAGACGCCGAACACGGCGCCGGCGTCGCGCGCGGCGGCGAATTCCTCGGGCTGGGTCAGGGTGCCGACGCCGACGATGGCGCCTTCCACGGCGCTCATGGCGCGGATCGCGCCCAGGCCGTGCTTGGTGCGCAACGTCACTTCCAGCACGCGGATGCCGCCCGCCACCAGCGCTTTCGCCAGCGGCACGGCATGCTCGGGATCGTCAATCGCAATCACGGGGATCACGGCCGAAGTACGCATAATGTCGAGTAAGGTCATCTCAGGCTTTCTTGTTGATCAGGAAGTCTTCATCGGAGCCGGGCATGCTGTTGCCGATATTGCCGGCGTCATGCAGGCTCACCGTGGTCTGGATCGGCGACGGCAAGGGGAAGGTGGTCGCGCCCTCTTCCGCCGCGCATACGCTGTTGCGGAACATGGAGAACAGTTCGCGGCCCATGCCGATCTGGTTCGGCGTCAGGTCGGCCGTCGCCAGCGCGCGCGCATGCCAGACGTCGGACGCGACCAGCGCTTCCAGCGTGCCGCTGGCGGCGTCGAGACGGATGATGTCGCCGTCGCGCACCAGGCCCAGCGGACCGCCGGCCAGAATCTCGGGCGAGACGTGGATCGCCGCCGGCACCTTGCCCGACGCGCCCGACATGCGGCCGTCCGTCACCAGGGCCACGCGCCGGCCCGCATCCTGCAGATTGGCCAGGGCCGGGGTCAGCGCATGCAGCTCGGGCATGCCGTTGGCGCGCGGCCCCTGGAAGCGGATCACGGCCACGAAGTCGCGGTCCAGCTTGCCGGCCTTGTATTCGGCCATGAAGGCTTCCTGCGAATCGAAGACCAGGGCCGGCGCTTCCACCGCGCGGTGCTCGGGTTTCACCGCCGACACCTTCATCACGGCGCGCCCCAAGTTGCCCTTGACCAGCACCATGCCGCCGTCCGGCGAGAACGGCTCGGCCGCGCCGCGCAGCACATTAACGTCGCCGCTGACTGCCGGCGCATCCTTGAACACCACGCCGCCCTCGCCCGTCGTGGCCAGGAAGGGTTCGGCGCAATGCTTGCGCAAGCCCTTGCCCAGGATGGTGGTGACGTCGTCGTGCAGCAGGCCCGCGTCGAGCAGCTCGCGGATCACAAAGCCGGTGCCGCCCGCCGCGTGGAAGTGGTTCACGTCGGCGTCGCCGTTCGGGTAGATGCGCGCCAGCAGCGGCACTACGGCCGACAGCTCGTTGAAATCGTCCCAGTCGATCACCACGCCGGCCGCCT
Source organism: Massilia sp. NR 4-1 (assembly GCF_001191005.1). Taxonomy (NCBI): domain Bacteria; kingdom Pseudomonadati; phylum Pseudomonadota; class Betaproteobacteria; order Burkholderiales; family Oxalobacteraceae; genus Massilia; species Massilia sp. NR 4-1. The sequence goes on along the minus strand of NZ_CP012201.1, from coordinate 6,040,415 downwards.
TGGCGATCGCCACCAGGTGCAGGGTGTGGTTGGTGGAACCGCCGGTGGTCAGCAGGCCGACCACGGCATTGATGATGGATTTTTCATCGACCACATGGCCGACCGGGATGTATTCCTGGCCCTGCTCGGTGATCAGCGCCGCGCGCTGGGCGGCGGCGGCGGTCAGCGCATCGCGCAGCGGCGTGCCGGGCGTGATGAAGGCCGCGCCGGGCAGGTGCAGGCCCATGACTTCCATCAGCATCTGGTTGCTGTTGGCGGTGCCGTAGAAGGTGCAGGTGCCGGCGCCGTGATAGGACTTGGCCTCGCCTTCCAGCAGCTCTTCGCGCGTGGCCAGGCCCTTGGCGTAGCGCTGGCGGATGGCCGCTTTTTCCTTGTTCGACAGGCCGGACGTCATCGGCCCGGCCGGCACGAACACGGCGGGCAGGTGGCCGAAATGCAGGGCGCCGATCAAGAGACCCGGCACGATCTTGTCGCACACGCCCAGGTACAGGGCGGCGTCGAACATATTGTGGGACAGGGCCACGGCAGTGGACATGGCAATCGTATCGCGCGAGAACAGCGACAGTTCCATGCCGGGCTGGCCCTGGGTCACGCCGTCGCACATGGCCGGCACGCCGCCCGCGAACTGGGCCACGGCGCCAACTTCGCGCACCGCGTCCTTGATAATGACCGGGAAGTGCTCGAAGGGCTGGTGCGCCGACAGCATATCGTTATAGGCCGACACAATCGCCACCGAGGGCTTCTTCACTTCCTTCAGCACCAGCTTGTCGTTGGCGGGGAAGGCGGCGAAGCCGTGGGCCAGATTGGTGCAGGACAGGGTGCCGCGCTGCGGTCCTTTGACGCGGGCTGCCTCCAGGTGAGCCAGGTAGGCGCCACGCGAGGGGCGGCTGCGCTGGATCACCCGTGCGGTGACTTTTTCCAGAACCGGATGCAAGGCCATAATCGTTCCTTATCGATGAATTTACTGAAATTTTACTACACTTTTCAGTAAACCGCGCATTTACGTGCCGCAGGATTGAGCAGATTAGGCAGAATGGCAATTAAAATTGCCTTTGAGACTCATTATGTGCAGCACGGAAAACCAATGTAACAGCTGCTCGCAATTGAATTGTAGTGAATTTACCTGATTTTATTGTATAGTTAGACAAATTCCATTTCTTCTACACGGATATTATGCGCCAGCCTCCCCTGACCTCCACCGCCAGCTTCCGGGCCCTCGAATCCCACGCCGCCGAGGCCAAGGACTGGCAGCTGCGCCAGCTGTTCGCCGCCGATGCCCAGCGCTTTCCGGCCATGACGACGGACGCGGCCGGCCTCTTCCTCGACTATTCGAAGAACCGCGCTGACGCCCGCACCATCGCCCTGCTGCTCGACCTGGCGCGCGAACGCGGCGTGGAAGCCCAGCGCGACGCCATGTTCGCCGGCGAGAAAATCAATCTTACCGAACACCGCAGCGTGCTGCACACAGCGCTGCGTATGCCGCGCGGCAAGCAGCTGATCGTCGACGGTCAGGACGTGGGCGCCGATGTGCACGCCGTGCTGGACCGTATCAAGGCCTTCAGCGACCGCGTGCGCGCCGGCGCCTGGCTCGGCCACAGCGGCAAGCCCATCACCGACATCGTCAACATCGGCATCGGCGGCTCCGACCTGGGGCCGAAGATGGCCTGCCTGGCGCTGCGCTCCTACGCCCATCCGCGCCTGAAGATGCACTTCGTCTCGAATGTGGACGGGCACGATATGGACGCCGTGCTGGAACAGGTCAAGCCCGACACCACCCTCTTCATCGTGGCCTCGAAAACCTTCACCACGGCCGAAACCATGCTCAACGCGCACACGGCGCGGCGCTGGTTCCTGGCCTCGGCCAAGGAAGAGCACCTGGCGCGCCACTTCGTCGCCGTTTCCACCAACACCGCCGCCGTGCGGGCCTTCGGCATCGATCCCGAGAATATGTTCCCGTTCTGGGACTGGGTCGGCGGCCGCTACTCGCTGTGGTCGGCCATCGGCCTGTCGGTGGCGCTGAGCGTGGGCTTCGGATATTTCAGCACCCTGCTGGAAGGCGCGCAGGCGATGGACGAACATTTCCGCGCGGCGCCGCTGGAGCAGAATATGCCCGTGCTGCTGGCCCTGACCGGCTTCTGGAACCGCCAGTTCCTGGGCGCCACCTCGCTGACCATCGCGCCCTACCACCAGGACCTGAACCGCTTCCCGGCTTATCTGCAGCAGCTCGATATGGAAAGCAATGGCAAGCGCGTCACGCGCAGCGGCCAGCCGGTCGACACGCCGACCTGCCCGGTGGTCTGGGGCGAGTGCGGCACCAACGCCCAGCATGCCTACTTCCAGCTGCTGCACCAGGGCACCGACATCATCCCGATCGACTTCATCGCCGCCCTGCGTCCGACCCATGACCTGGACGGCCACCACGACGCCCTGCTGGCCAACTGCTTCGCCCAGTCGGAAGCCTTCATGAAGGGCAAGACCGCGGACGAGGTGCGCGCCGAGCTGGCGGCGCAACAGCTGCCGCCCGAGCAGATCGAAGCGCTGGTGCCGCACAAGACCTTCCCCGGCAACCGCCCCAGCAACACCATCCTGATGGACCAGCTGACCCCCGCCACCCTGGGCGCCCTGATCGCGCTCTACGAGCACAAGACCTTCGTGCAGGGCGTGCTGTGGGATATCGCCAGCTTCGACCAGTGGGGCGTGGAACTGGGCAAGGTGCTGGCCAAGAAGATCGAATCCGAGCTGACGGGCGACATCGATCCGGTCCGCCACGACAGCTCGACCAATGGCCTGATCCTGATGGCGAAAGCCGCCAAAGTACAGTAACGGTATCCACGATATGAACGAATACAGCATCCGCACCGCTTGCGACGAAGCCATGGTGGTGGGCGAATGCCCGCTCTGGCACGCCGCCGAACAAGCCCTCTACTGGGTCGATATCGAAGGTTTCGCCATCCACCGCCTGCATCCTGCCAGCGGCGCGCGCCGCAGCTGGAAGATGGCGACGGAACCTTCCGCCATCGCGCGCGCCGAACGCGGCGGCCTGATGGTAGCCCTGCGCAGCGGCTTCGCCCATCTCGACACGGAAAGCGGCGCTCTGACCGAAGTGGCGCCCGCGCCCTTCGACATGGCCACCACCCGCTTCAACGACGGCAAGACCGATGCCGCCGGCCGCTTCTGGTGCGGCACCATCTACGAACCGCGCGACAAGCCGGCCGCCGAGATGTACTGCCTGGAGCGCGGCCAGCTGCGCAAGGTCTGGTCGGGCGGCATGACGGTGTCCAACGGCCTCGGTTTCAGCCCGGATGGCCGCAGCATGTACCATGCCGATACCACCAGCCACCGCGTCACCCGCTTCGATTTCGATCCGCTCACCGGCCAGGTATGGAACGAGCGCGACGTGCGCCGCTTCCCCACCGACAAGGCCAGCAGCAGCTATGGCGGCCGGCCCGACGGCGCGGCCGTCGACAGCGAAGGCAATTACTGGGTGGCGATGTTCGAGGGCGGACGCGTGCTGAAGCTGTCGCCGGCCGGCGAGCAGCTCGACGAGATCCGCCTGCCCGTGCGCTGCCCGACCATGGTGGCTTTCGGCGGCCCCGCATTGCGCACCCTGTATATCACCAGCGCCGGCAAACGCCCGGCCGCCGAACTGGCGCAACTGCCGCTGAGCGGCCGTGTGCTGGCGGTGGAGGTGGCGGTCGCAGGACGCGAGGAAGCGGCCTACCGCGACTGAACCGGCGCGGCGCAACTGAAGGCGCCGCAGCACTGCCAAGCCGCGCCTCAAGCGCGCCTCAGCCCCGATTAAGCCAGCGCTGGCATGATCGCGCGCTGAGTGGCGCGTGGCATGGGCAATCTAGTATCTTGCCAGTCACAATGTAGTAATTTTTCTTGCAAAAGCAAGATTTACGTAGTAAATTTTCAAAACTATCCACCGGCACTCACACATTATGGCACTTACCGATTTTGATCTGGTTCTGTTTGGCGGCAGCGGCGACCTGGCAATGCGCAAATTGCTGCCCGCGATGTTCAGCCGCGACGTCTGCGGCGACCTGCCGCCCTCGGCCCGCATCATCTGCGTCGGCCGCCAGGACTGCTGCCAGGAAGACTTCCTGAACACCGTCAGCACCACCTCCAAACCCCATATCAAATCGCCCGCCGTCACGGCCGAAAACTGGGAGCGCTTCACCAAGCGCATCGTCTACGTCTCGCTCAACGCGACCGAGTCGAACACCTACGCGCCGCTGGTCGAAGCGCTGCGCGCCGATCCGGCCATCACCCGCGTCTACTACCTGGCCACGCCGCCCCATCTGTTCGCCCAGATCTGCGACAACCTGAAAGAGAATGGCCTGGCCACGCCCAACTCGCGCGTGGTGCTGGAAAAACCGCTGGGCCGCGACCTGGCGTCGGCCAAGCAGATCAACGCCGAAGTGGGCGAAGTCTTCTCCGAATCGCAGATCTACCGGATCGACCATTACCTCGGCAAGGAAACCGTGCAGAACCTGCTGGCCCTGCGCTTCGGCAATATCCTGTTCGAGCCGCTGTGGCGCCGCGAGTGGATTTCCGACGTGCAGATCACCATCGCCGAAAAACTCGGCGTGGGCAACCGCATCGGCTACTACGACACTTCGGGCGCCCTGCGCGACATGCTGCAGAACCACCTGCTGCAGCTGCTGTGTATCGTCGCCATGGAACCGCCCACCTCGATCGCGCCGGACGCCGTGCGCGACGCCAAGCTGCAGGTGCTGCGTTCGCTGAAACGCTTCACCCCGACCACGCTGGCGCAGAACATCGTGCGCGGCCAGTACCGCGCCGGCCATGTGGACGGCAAACCGGTGCCGAGCTACCGCGACGAGCCGGATGCGCCGCAGCACTCGCGCACCGAAACCTTCGTCGCCATGAAGGCCGAAATCGACACCTGGCGCTGGGCCGGCGTGCCCTTCTATCTGCGCACCGGCAAGCGCATGGCCGACTCGCTGGCCGAGATCGTGGTGCGCTTCAAGCAGATTCCGCACTCGATCTTCAACCAGCCGACGTCGAGCTTCCAGCCCAATTCCCTGGTGATCCGCCTGCAGCCCGACGAAGGCCTGCGCATGAACCTGATGGCCAAGACGCCGGGCGAAGGCATGCGCCTGAAACCGGCCGAGCTGGAACTGGACTTCCGCGAAACCTTCAAGATGCCGCGCATGGATGCTTACGAGCGCCTGCTGCTCGACGTGCTGCGCGGCCAGCTCACCCTGTTCATGCGCGGCGACGAATTGGAAGCGGCCTGGGAATGGGTGGAACCGATCCTCAATAACTGGGAACAGGACGATAGCGCCCCGCTGCCCTATGCCTCCGGCACCTGGGGTCCGGCCGCGGCCAGCGCCCTGATCGGCCGCGACGGTTTGCAGTGGCGCGAAGAAGCGCTGCCGGAAGACTGATGCTGCTCGATTCCATCCGCACCCAGCTCGATTCGCTGTCGAAGTCCGAGCGCAAGGTCGCCCTGTCGGTGCTCGACAACCCTTCGCGCACGGTGAACGAAAACATCACCTGCCTGGCCAAGCACGCCCAGGTGTCGGAGCCGACCGTGGTGCGCTTCTGCCGCACCCTGGGCTACGACGGCTGGCATGAATTCAAGCTGAAACTGGCGCAAGGCCTGGCGCTGGCCCTGCCCGGCCTGAACGAGCAGCCAACCCAGGACGACCTGGCGGCCGACCTGGTCAACAAGATCTGCAGCCGCTCGATCAACACCCTGCTCGACCTGCGCAACAATCTGCAGGCGGAGCCGATCCAGCAGGCGCTCGACATCCTGTCGCGCGCCAGCAAGATCGAGTTCTACGGCCAGGGCACGTCCGGCATCGTGGCGGCCGACGCCCAGCATAAATTCTTCCGCTCCGGCGTGCCCACCGTGGCCTACGCCGATCCGGCCATCCACAGCATCGCCGCCGCGCTCCTGCGCACCGGCGACGCCGTGGTGGCGATCTCGCAGCGCGGCAACAGCCCGGCCCTGGTGCGTTCGGTCAAGCTGGCGCGCCGTGGCGGCGCCGACGTCATCGTGCTGGCGCCGTCCGGCACGCCGCTGGCCGAGATGGCGACGGTGCTGATTCCGATCGACCTGATCTTCAACACCGACCCCTACACGCCGATTTCGGCGCGCCTGGCCTATTTGGTGGTGATCGACGTGCTGGCGGTGGGCCTGGCACTGCAGCGCGGCCCCGAGTTCCGCAAGAAAATGCAGAACGCGCAGAAGGCCTTGCAGGAATTCGACCTGCAATTCGATTCGTTCATCGGCTGAGCCGCGCCACAGCTGCACGGCACCGCGTCGCGCCACATGGCGAGAAACTGCTTGTGATCCATACGGCCATCCTTTTCACGCCGCCACGGCCACCGGCCGCGGCGCGGCGAAACTGGGCGGCATCACGCCGATCTGCTGCAGCACGCCGAGCCGGTCCAGCTGCAGCCAAGCGCGGATGATCTGGCCGTCGCGCAGCTGGTAAATCACATTGCCCTGCTGCGTCACTTGCACATTGCTGGGCGGGACGCCGGCAAACGGGCCGCCATGGGCCGCCGTGAAGGTCCAGCGCACGGCGATGCGGTCGCCTTCGCCGAACAAATCCTCGATGCGAAACTGCACGCCGGGAAAACCGGTCTGCACCGAGACCACGGTGGCGGCGAATTCGCGCGGCCCCTGCTCGCCCTTGCTGCCGACGAAATCCGGCGCGATCAGCTCGTCCAGCAAGGCCAGATTTGCCTGGTTAAAACATTCCTCATACAGCTTGCGCACCACGGCCTTATTGCGCGCCACATTGTCGATAGCCCTCATGCTGCTCTCCTGTGCTTGCGTTGAATTGCAAAGCAGTGTAAAACCTCAACTTAACTTGAGGTCAAGGACTTTCTGATGAGCACATGCGATCCGGCCGAATGCAGCCGGCAACTGACGGTGGGCGAGGTGGCGCGGCGCAGCGGCGTGGCGGTTTCGGCAATTCATTTCTACGAGGAAAAAGGACTGATCGGCAGCCAGCGCAATGCCGGCAACCAGCGCCGCTACACGCGCGACGTGCTGCGCCGCGTGGCCGTGATCAAGGTGGCGCAGCGAGTCGGCATTTCCCTCGCGTCCATCCAGCAAGCCCTGGCCGCGCTGCCGGCCGGGCGCGCTCCCAACGCGGCCGACTGGGCCCGGCTGTCGCGCCGCTGGCAAGCCGAACTCGACGAAAAGATCGCCACCCTGAGCAAATTGCGCGACCAGCTCGGCGACTGTATCGGCTGCGGCTGCCTCTCGGTGGAAAATTGCCGTTTGCGCAATCCGCACGACGAATTGGGAGCGCAAGGCGCGGGGGCACGGCTGTTATAAAATTTTTTGTCACGTTTTCAGCGCGCCAGCGATATAGCTAGGTACTCCGGAAAAACGGAGGCGACCCGCTTCAAAAGGAGAACCATCATGCAACTCTATAGCTTGAAAGGCCAACGAGATGAAACGCAACTACATTCCTGAGGGCATGAGCTCCACACCGGCTCAAATTACCGAGCGGAACTCTTGGGTAATCGCCTTAAGCGCCGACCTTTCCCCCGAAACGTATACCCTGTTCAAATCCACTGTCCATTATCTGACCGCCACGGAAAGCGCCGACACGCTGGCCGAAGAGGCCAACGACATCCTGCGCGACCTGCTCGAGGAGCTGGGCGACGAGGCGGAACTCGATGCCGAATTGCGCCAGCTGGGCTGCCAGCTCAGCCAGCAGCTGCAGACGGCCGACGCCAGCGATGAGCCGCTCAACGACGAACCCTGGCTGCAGGCACGCGGCCACGATCTGGCCCATACCGTGGCTGCTTTCTGGGCCGATCTGGCCGACACCTACAGCGGGCGGCAGGCGGCCTGCCAGCGCCTGCTGGAAGACTTCGCCGATGACAGCCACAGCAGCCGGCGCCATGCGCTGGAACTGGCTTGCTCGCGCTTCTATCTGGACACCCACCAGGCCCACCGCCTGCTGGCGCGCGCGCACGAACTGGCGCAGCAGCGTCACCAGGGCCGTGCCGCCCCGTCCTTGAACCAGCAGAGCCAGCGCGCGGCGCGCCAAGCCTTTTTCGCCCGTTCGGCGGGACTGGCCCACCACGGCAACCGCTAGGCTCAATAACTCAGGGTGATGGCCTCGACCTCGCCATCCGCCGATTTCATCAAATCGTAAGGCCCATTATTATTCGTGCGGCGCACCACGCGCCGCTCGATGACTAATTGCCGATGCGCATTGCGCGGCGCGGCGAAGAAGGTCAGGATCTGGAATTCCTGCGGCAAGGCTAGCTCGCGCTTTTTCAGCTTGCCGCCCTCGGTATAGGTGGCCTGTGCCTGCGAACCCGCCACCAGCTGTACCTGGCCGGCCGCCAGCGGCGGATAGACATGGGCCGCGACCTGGGTCGGCAGCTCGCCCCAGGCCGGGTAAGTCTCATGCGTATGTCCGCTCAGCACCAGATGGGCCAGCTTGCCCCGGCCCTTCTGGCCGAACGCGGCCAAGGCATCGGCCACATCGGCATCGTTTTTCATGTGCATGGTCCAGGCGGGCCGCGGCGGCGGATAGTGGATCGGATGGTGCACGGCCAGAATGCGGAAATCGCGCGTGCGGCCATCGGCATGCCAGCGCTGCTCGGCATCAGCCGCCAGCTTGCGCATTTGGTGCACGCCTTCGCGCGCCGGCAGCCAGTTGGGATCGATGCCCACGCGTCCCAGCGCGCGCGCATTCAGCCAGCGGTCATCGATCACACTGCTCACGCCCTGCAGCAGCAGGCGCGACTGGCAATGGGGAATCGCTATGCTCAGCGGCATCATCGGCCAGCTGGGCGGAAACAATTTGGTCGAGCGCACCTGGGTGCGGTGCGCATGCAGCTCCTTGCGGCTGGCGCGCAGCGGAAACTTGCCGGGCCAGGCATCGTGGTTGCCGTATAAGGTCAGCAGCTTGCTGGCGCCCAGGATGTCCTGATACTCCTTCAAGCAAGCCACCGCGTTTTGCAGCGAGCCGAGATCGCCCAAGGAACTCAGATCCCCCGTATCCAGCAGCCAGGTTTCCACGCCGGCAAACTGGGGATTGTCCGCAAACTGCGTGAGGAAGGTACAGAGCCGTTCATGGGCCGTGCTGTCCTGCCCCGCCGTCCCCTGGTGCCATTTGCGCAGCATCCATTCGCTCAGGCGCTGGGCGCCGCTACGCTGCAAATAGCCCGAGATCTTGCGCGCGCCGCGCTCCATGCGCAAATCGCTGGCGCCGCTTTCATCCCGATAGTGCATATCGGAAAGATGGACGATGTGCAAAAAGGCTTCATAGTCGGTCTCACCGTCCTGCTCTCCGCCGGAGATAGCCATGATCCATCCTTTCTAAAAATCGCTGCGCAGCAATTGCCGCGCATCCTCTCCCAAGTCGCGCCGGATCGCCTCGGCCAGCGCCTGCCGCAAACGGCGCAAGCGCTGGCGCTCGCGTGCCGTCATGGCTCCCGTGCCGGGCGTGCCCTCCGCCGCCTCGCCGCTGCGTCCCAATCCCGTAGCCCGCGTCAACAGCAGGCGGTCCTCGCGGCTGGCCTCAGCCAGCTGGCGCAGGCAGATGCGCAACATGCGCTGATACAGCAGGGCACGGCTGCGCTCCGGCGCGGCACCCTCGATCTGTTCCGCCTCGGGCAAATCTTCCAGGCTGAACACCTCCTGGCGCGCCTTGCGGCGAAACAGATCGGCGGCGCGACGGCGGAACACCGTGTGCGCCAGCTTGCGCCAAGCGTCCTCCGGCCCGCTTCCATCCTGCATGCTGCCCTCCTCCCGGTATTGCCAGACATCGGCCAGGGTCTGCGCCACCAGGTCATCGACCTCCTCGCGCAAGGCGGGAAAGCGGCGCCGGCCATAGCTGCGCAACATCTCGCGCAAGTCCTCCACCAGCTTGCCGTTCAAGCTCTGGGACAACATGTTTCCCCCTTACTGAGCAGATAGGCTCAATTTAGACTGGCGCGGCGCGAAAATGTTCACACAAAGTCACCACACCGCAGATGCGGGCAATACCGGCCGTGGCCGGCAATTGGGTACAATAAGTCTTTCCGCCTTTGACCCTTCAACCTTGCCGCAGCCATGAACCAACTCGAACAGCTCAAACAATTCACCACCGTCGTTGCCGACACCGGCGATTTCCAGTCGATCAAGGCTTACACCCCGCGCGACGCCACCACCAACCCCTCGCTGATCCTGAAAGCGGTCCAGAAGGACGAATACAAGCCGCTGCTGCAGAAAGCCGTCCGCGACAACCCGAACGCCTCCACCGGCGACATCATCGACCGCCTGCTGATTGCATTCGGCAAGGAAATCCTTGAGGTGATCCCGGGCCGCGTCTCGACCGAAATCGACGCCCGCCTGTCCTTCGACGTCGAAGGCAATATCGCCAAGGGCCGCGAGCTGATCGCCCTGTACGAACAGGCCGGCATTCCGCGCGAACGCGTGCTGATCAAGATCGCCGCCACCTGGGAAGGCATCCGCGCCGCCGAAGTGCTGGAAAAAGAAGGCATCCGCTGCAATATGACGCTGCTGTTCTCGCTGGCCCAGGCCATTGCCTGCGCCGAAGCGGGCGCCCAGCTGATCTCGCCGTTCGTCGGCCGCATCTACGACTGGTACAAGAAATCCACCGCCATCGACTACCAGGGCGCCGAAGATCCGGGCGTGCAATCGGTCAAGCGCATCTACAACTACTACCGCAAGTTCGGTTACAAGACCGAAGTGATGGGCGCCAGCTTCCGCAACACCAGCCAGATCCTGGAACTGGCCGGCTGCGACCTCTTGACCATCAGCCCCGACCTGCTGCAAAAGCTAGCCGACGAGAATGCCCCGGTCGAGCGCAAGCTCAGCGCCGACAACCTGCCGTCGGCCGGCATAATCAAGCTCAGCGTCGACGAAAAGACCTTCCGCTTCATGCTCAATGAAGACGCCATGGCCACCGAAAAGCTGGCCGAAGGCATCCGCGCCTTCTGCGCCGACTCCGGCAAGCTCAAGCAAATGATCACCGCCCTGCGCTAAGCCTGACTTAACCGCGGCGCCACAGCCGAGCCCGTGTCCACCTTGGGGCCAGCCCCCAAGGTGGACATGGGCTCGGCTGTTTTTGTTTGCCGCGTATCAATACCTGCGTGCGGACACAGGCTAGAGTGAAGTTTCCTGAACGCAAAAGGAAACGACCATGGCGCGCGCTATCATTTGCCAAGGTGACCCGACCTCGCACGGCGGCCACGTTTTAGAAGGCAATGCGGATGCGACCATCGATGGCCGCCCCATCGCGCTGCGTGGGCACTTAACGTACTGTCCTTTGTGCAAGGGCAAGTTCCCGATCAGCGAAGGTCTGGGCTTTCACACTTTCGGCGGTCTGGGCACGGCCGTCGAGGGAATGAAGACCAGTTGCGGCGCCATTCTGATTGCGACTCAGCACCAAATGACGGTTGATGATCAACCCGGCGCGAGCGCTACCGTACACAGTCAGGCAGAAAAGTCCGAAAAGCATACGGCTATTGCAACGCCAGTGAAGCCACCCGCCGCCGCAAACATTGCCATGGTCTACGTTCCGCATAAACGATTAAATGCGCAGCAACGAGAGGACTACGATAAGTACCTGATGCGAGCATCAACATTGCAAGTGCTGGCCTCGTTCAAAAATAAGGCGGCTCGGCGCAAACGCTCTCCAAGCAAAAATGCGTCCATCAAGCAACAATGGGATGCCGCCAAAATTCGGCTTGTAAAGGCATCAGTTCATGCTGGCGTCAGTCCAGAAACAGTGGTGAAAATTGCCGCGTTTGAAAGTCGCTTCAATCCAGATGCCAGACCAATCGCACACGACAAGTCGCGCAATACAGTACGCCAGTTTGATGGGGTCATGGCGGTTTCTAGCGCCCATGGCTACGGGCAGTTCACCGATGAGGGTTGGACGGATGCACTAAATCGGTATGGCAAGAAATACGAGATAAACGACGCTGGTACGCTAAGCAACAGAAATGCCGCAAGGTATCGGACCAATGAAGATCTCCAGGCAGCGATGCTGGCGGAACTCACCAGGGCAAACATTGCAAAAGGCCGGATACTGGGAGGCGTTGATGACGATGCAAATGTCTATGCACTGCACAATCTCGGCTCAGGCGATGGCAAACGCTTCCTGCGAGCCTTGGCGAAAGACCACAACACATCGGTGGCGGACGTATTAAGCAAAGAAGTAATCAAAGGCAATCCATCCTTATACGGGAATGGTTCGCTGACACTGCAGGATGCCTACGAGAGAATGTCCACCGCAATGGCTGGGGGGCAGCAATATGCTGACGAAGCTAGAAATTTATCGCAGGCGAAATAATCCATAATGAAAAATCTTATACCCGCCCTATTGCTTATTTCGCTCAGCTCGCATGCGCAATTCATGCAGGTAGAAGGCGAGTTCTCTTCCAAATCCACGCACATCAAAACTCTATTGTTGGACCCAGAACAAGGCATTGTAGCTGCGTCGGCAACGATCACTGAAGGGGCTTGCTCAGGCCGTATTTCCGGAGTTGGGAAAATTAATGGCAGAACGCTGTTGCTTGAGCCTTACGTAAAAGCCGAAGGCGGGGAGCAATGCATGCTGCAAATATCCTTTGATCAGAAATGGGCAAAGGGCAAGGTTGTTGAAGGCAAAAATTGTACGGCCTATCATGGTGCCTCCTGCGGCTGGGAGGGCCAAGAGGTACGGCGCAAACCCCATCAGTGATCGGCCGGTATCCATAGCCAAGCCCTCACATCGCCCCCATTCCCCTTGCCGCCCCGCACACCTCTTGCGGGAAATTTTCCCACCGGCATGTACAAAACGTTACATTTGACACTGTTATACAATGTTCCGCACCTCCTTTGCTCCAAGTCAAGGGAAGCATTATTTGTTTAACTTCACCTCACGAGACATCCATGAGATCTGTCCCTCGTTACACGCCCCTAGCTGCCGCCATTGTTTCCCTCACCCTGCTGGCAGCTTGCGGCGACAAGAAAAACGCCAGTAACGCGCCGCCACCTCCTCCCACCGTTTCGGTCATCACCGTTGCCGCCGCTAGCGTCGCCATCAGCGACGAGCTGCCCGGCCGTGTGGAGGCGTCGCGCATCGCCCAGGTGCGCGCGCGTACCCCCGGCATCGTGCTGCAGCGCGTCTTCAAGGAAGGCGGCGATGTGAAAGCGGGCGAAACCCTGTTCCGCATCGACCCGGCCCAGACCCAGGCCACCTTCGACAGCGCCGGCGCCGCCGTCGCCAAGGCCGAAGCCAACCTGGCCCAGGCCGAGCTGAAAGTGAAGCGCTACAAGCCGCTGCTGGCCGCGCAAGCCGTCAGCCAGCAGGAATACGACGATGCGCTGACCGCGCAGAAGCAGGCCAGCGCCGATCTGGCGACAGCCCGCGCCACGCGCCAGACCGCCAGCCTGAACCTGGGCTATACCACCGTGACCGCGCCGATCTCCGGCCGCGTCGGCCGCGCCCTTGTTACCGAAGGCGCGCTGGTGGGCCAGGGCGAAGCGACGCCGCTGGCCGTGGTGCAGCAGCTCGACCCCATCTATGTGACCGTGACCCAGTCTTCCACCGAGCTGCTGCGCCTGAAGCAGGCGCTGGCCGACGGCAAGCTGAAAAGCGCCGGCAAGGACCAGGCGCGCGTCACCCTCGTGACCGAGGATGGCCGCGAATATCCGCAGGCCGGCAAGCTGCTGTTCTCTGACGTGGCGGTGGATGAAAGCTCCGGCTCCGTCTCGATGCGCGCCGAATTCCCGAATCCGAGCCGCAACCTGCTGCCCGGCATGTATGTGCGCGCCCACCTGGAACAGGGCGTGAACGAGGCGGCCATCACCGTGCCGCAGCAGGCCGTGGTGCGCGGCGCAGAAGGCGCGACCGTGATGATCGTGGGCGCCGACAACAAGGTGACGGCGCAACCGGTGAAGGCCGATGCCGCGCAGGACAACCGCTGGATCATCAACTCCGGCCTGAAAGGCGGTGAGCGCATCATCGTGGAAGGCTTCCAGAAGGCCAAGCCGGGCGGCACCGTCAATCCGGTGCCATGGCAAGCTCCCGCCGCAGGCAAAGGCGGCACGCCGGCCAACGGCGCGGCTCCTGGCGCGGCGCAAGCGAATGGCGGCGCCCCTGGCGCAGCGGCAAGCGCCCCGGCAACTCCGGCCAAGGCCGCCGCTTCCGCCCCCGCGGCAAGCGCCAAGTAAGGGGACGCAATGGCAAAATTCTTTATCGATCGCCCGGTATTCGCCTGGGTGATCGCCCTCTTTATCCTGCTTGGCGGCGCGCTCGCCATCACCATGCTGCCGGTGGCGCAATATCCGACCATCGCGCCGCCGTCCATCGTCATCAACGCCACCTATCCCGGCGCCACCGCCCAGGTGCTGGACGATGCCGTCACCAGCGTCATCGAACAAGAGATGAACGGGGCCGACGGCCTGCAATATGTCGAGTCGCAGAGCGAGGCCAATGGCCAGGTGACGATCACCGTGACCTTCCAGCCGGGCACCAATCCCGACCTGGCCGCGGTGGACGTGCAGAACCGCATCAAGCGCGTGGAATCGCGCCTGCCGCAAGCCGTGACCCAGCAGGGCGTGCAGGTGAACAAGGCACGCTCCAACATCCTGATGTTCGTCGGCCTGACCTCGACCGACGGCAAGATGGACCCGACCGCCATCGGCGACTATATGGCGCGCAATGTGGTCAACGAGATCAAGCGTCTGCCCGGTGTCGGCCAGGCCCAGCTCTTCGGCACCGAGCGTGCCATGCGCGTCTGGGTCGATCCCAACAAGCTGGTGGGCTACAAGCTCAATATGGCGGACGTGACGGCCGCCATCCGCCAGCAGAATGCGCAGGTGGCATCGGGCACCATCGGCGACCTGCCGAACCCCGCCTCGCAGACCTATAACGCGCCGGTCGTGGTGACTGGCCAGCTCAGCTCCATCGAGGAATTCGGCAAGATCGTGCTGCGCGCCAATCCGAACGGCTCCACCGTGCGCCTGTCGGACGTGGCCCGCATCGAACTTGGCGGCGCCAGCTACGGCATCAGCGCGCGCCTGAGCGGCAAGCCCTTCGTCGCCATCGCCGTGCAGCAGTCGCTGACCGGCAACGCGCTGGCCACCGCCAACCTGGTGCGCGCCAAGATGGAAGAACTGTCCAAGTACTTCCCGCCCGGCCTGGAATACACCGTGCCTTACGACACCTCGCTCTTCGTCAAGATCTCCATCGAGGAAGTGGTGAAGACCCTGTTCGAGGCGGTGCTGCTGGTGTTCCTGGTGATGTACCTGTTCCTGCAGAACTTCCGCTATACCCTGATTCCCACCATCGTGGTGCCGGTGGCCCTGATGGGTACTTTCGCCGCCATGCAGGTCTTCGGCTTCTCGATCAACGTGCTGACCATGTTCGGCATGGTGCTGGCCATCGGCATTCTGGTGGACGACGCCATCGTGGTGGTGGAGAACGTGGAACGCATCATGAGCGAAGAAGGCTTGTCGCCGCGCGATGCGACGCGCAAAGCCATGTCGCAGATCACCGGCGCCATCATCGGCATTACCCTGGTGCTGATCGCCGTGTTCATCCCGATGGCCTTCTTCGGCGGCGCGGTGGGCGCGATCTACCGCCAGTTCTCGCTGTCCATGGTATCGGCCATGGTGTTCTCGGCCCTGATGGCGCTGACCCTGACCCCGGCCCTGTGCGCCACCATGCTGAAACCGGTGGAAGCCGGCCACCACCATGAGAAGCGCGGCTTCTTCGGCTGGTTCAACCGCCGCTTCGCCGTCACGGCCACCGGCTACCAGGGCATGGTCGCCAAGATGCTGACGCGCACCGGCCGCTTCATGCTGGTCTTCCTCGCCATTCTCGGCATCGTCGGCTACCTGTTCGCGCGCCTGCCCTCGTCCTTCCTGCCGAACGAGGACCAGGGCTATATCGTGACCAACGTCCAGCTGCCACCCGGCGCTTCGCGCAGCCGCGCCGAAGCCGTGCTGGCCAAGGTGGACGAGTACTTCCGCGCCCAGCCCGGCGTGGCGCGCACCATCGCGGTGGCCGGCTTCAGCTTCTCGGGCAATGGCCAGAACGCCGGCCTGGTGTTCGTGCCGCTCAAGGACTGGAGCGAGCGCGGCCCGGACCAATCGGCATCGGCCATCGCCGGCAAGGCCTTCGGCGCCCTGTCCGGCATCGCCGACGCCATCGTCTTCCCGCTCAGCCCTCCGCCGATCCGCGAACTGGGTAATGCCACCGGCATCACGGCCCGTCTGCAGGACCGCAGCTCGCAGGGCCACGCCGCCCTGATCGCCGCGCGCAACCAGTTGCTGGGCATGGCCGGCAAGAGCGCGGTGCTGAAAGGCCTGCGTCCCGAGGGCCTGGAAGACGCGCCGCAGCTGCAGCTCGATATCGACCGCGAGAAAGCCAACGCCCTGGGCGTGAACTTCGCCGACATCAACAGCACCATGTCGAGCGCCCTCGGCTCGTCCTACGTCAACGACTTCACCAACAGCGGCCGCCAGCAGCGCGTCATCGTGCAGGCCGACGAGACGCGCCGCCTGCAGCCGGAAGACCTGCTGCGCCTGCAGGTGCGCAGCAGCAGCGGCACCATGGTGCCCTTCTCCTCCTTCGCCAGCACGCACTGGATCAACGGTGCGGTGCAGCTGGTGCGCTACAACGGCTATCCGGCCGTGAAGCTGACCGGCGACGCCGCCCCTGGCCACAGCACCGGCGAGGCGATGGAAGAGCTGCTGCGCCTGGCCGAGCAGCTGCCGCCCGGCTTCGGCATCGAATGGACCGGACAGTCGCTGGAAGAGCGCATCTCCGGCTCGCAGGCGCCGGCGCTGTTCGCCCTGTCGCTGCTGGCGGTCTTCCTGGTGCTGGCCGCGCTGTATGAGAGCGAATCGATTCCGGTGGCCGTGCTGCTGGTGGTACCGCTCGGCGTGCTGGGCGCCCTGCTCGGCGCGCACCTGCGCGACCTGCCCAACGACGTCTATTTCAAGGTCGGCCTGATCGCCATCATCGGCCTCTCGGCCAAGAACGCGATCCTGATCATCGAATTCGCCAAGGACTTGCAGGCGCAAGGCATGGGCCTGGTGGAAGCCACGCTGGAAGCGGTGCATCTGCGCTTCCGCCCCATCATCATGACTTCGCTCGCCTTCATCCTCGGCGTGCTGCCGCTGGTGATCGCCTCCGGCGCCGGTTCGGCCAGCCAGCGCGCCATCGGCACCGGCGTGATGGGCGGCATGATCACGGCCACGGTGCTGGCCGTGTTCCTGGTGCCGGTCTTCTTCGTCGTGGTGCGCAAGATATTCAAGGGAAGCGAACGCCAGCGCCGTCTGGCCGCGCATGAAATGGACCTGCCGGAGAACAAAGCATGATGAAACGTAGTCCCCTGAAACCGGCGCTGGCCCTGATGCTGGCGGCGGGCCTGCTGTCGGCCTGCTCGCTGGCGCCGACCTACCAGCGCCCCGCCGCGCCGGTGGCGGCCGAATTCCCGGCCGTGCCGCCGGCCGGCGGCGCGCCAGCGCAGCCGGCGCCGGCTGCCGACGCCAAGACCGCCGTCGATACCGGCTGGCGCGAATACTTCGCCGATGCGCGCCTGCAGCAGCTGATCGCCGCCGCGCTGGACAATAACCGCGACCTGCGCGTGGCCGTGCTGCGCATGGAAGAGGCGCGCGCCGCCTACGACATCCAGTGGGCCGACCGCCTGCCGAACCTGAACGTGGGCCTGTCCGAAACGCGCGGCAAGTCCCCGGCCTCGGTCTCCAGCAACGGCCAGGTCAGCCGCAACCAGCGCTATGACGCCAACCTGGCGATTCCCGCGTTCGAGCTGGACTTCTTCGGCCGCGTGAAAAGCCTGAGCGACGCCGCCCTGGCCAGTTACCTGGCCACCGACGAAGCGCGCCAGTCGGCGCAGATCGGCATCGTGGCCGAGGTGGCGAAAGCCTACTTCACCGAGCGCGCCTTCGCCGAGCAGTACGCGCTGGCCCAGCGCACTTATGAAGCGCGCAAGCGCACCTTCGACCTGACGCAACAGCGGGTCGAGGTGGGCGCCTCCTCGCGCCTCGACCTGCGCTCCAACGAAACGCTGATGGAAACGGCGCGCGCCTCGGCCCTGGCGCTGGCGCGCCAGCGTGCCCAGGCCGCCAATGCCCTGACCCTGCTGGTGGGCCAGGGCGTGAACGCCGACGGCGCCATGGCCAGCGACGCGCAGATCGACGCCATGAGCGCCTTGCCCGCCGGCCTGCCGTCCGACCTGCTGGCGCGCCGGCCCGACATCCGCGCCGCCGAGCAGCGCCTGCAGGCGGCCAATGCGAATATCGGCGCGGCGCGCGCGGCCTTCTTCCCGCGCGTCTCGCTGACGGCGGCGATCGGCAGCGCCAGCCCGAGCTTCTCCGGCCTGTTCGACGGCGGCACCGGCAGCTGGTCCTTCGTACCCCAGCTAACCCTGCCGATTTTCGACGCCGGCCGCAACAAGGCCAACCTCAAGCTCAGCGAAGTGCGCAAGAACATCGCCGTCGCGGACTACGAGAAGACGATCCAGATCGCCTTCCGCGAAGTCGCCGACGCGCTGGCCGCGCGCACCTATCTGGGCGAGCAGGTGGCGGCGCAGCGCGCCATCCAGGAAGCGCAAAGCGAGCGCCTGCGCCTGCTGCAGCTGCGCTTCGAGAACGGCGTCGCCAGTTCGCTCGACGTGCTGGACGCCCAGCGCGAACTGTTCAGCGCCGAACAGTCGCTGGTGCAGGCGCGCCTGCTGCGCGCCACCAGCGCCATCGACCTGTACCGCGCCCTCGGCGGCGGTTTGAAGTAAGCCACCGGCAGGCAGCAGGCCACCAGCGCCGGCTGCCTGCCGTCCCCCTCAAGCATGCTGAGTTTTTCCCCAACGACTCTGAAGGCTGCAGATACATGACGACACTCCTTGCCTCATTGCCGGATCTGAACCGCGTTCTCGAAGGCGCCCGCTTCCTGGCTGGCTACGACTTCAAGGTGACAGCCTGCGCGCCCGGCGAGTGCGAGCTGCGGGTTCCCTTCAAGCCGGAGCTCGAACGCCCCGGCGGCATCGTCAGCGGCATGACCATCATGGGCGCGGCCGATGTCGCCATGTGGCTGGCCATCATGACCCTGCGCGGCATGGAAGAGCACTGGGTGACGTCCGATATGAAGACAGCCTTTCTGCGCGCCGGCATCGGTGAGCCGCTGCTATGCAAGGCGCGCGTGCTGCGGATGGGGCGCCGCAGCGCTTACGGCAGCGTTGAAACATTCGGCCAGGCGGGTTCCCTGCTTGCGCACCACGTGGTGAGCTACGCCAGGGCCAGCGAACCCGCATCGCGCGCGGCGCCACCAGGAGCGCCGCAGTAGCACCGGGGGATTACAATGCAGTCTCCCCTTCCCCGGAGCCGCATATGAGCAGCCCACCCAACCACGAATCCGACCACTACCGCTTCCACCACCAGCACGAGCATCTGAGCAAGACCTTTGGCAGCGACCGTTTTGGCCTGCGCGCCGAAGCGTTTGCGCGCTTCTTCGGCACCCCGCTCTTCCTCGGCGTGCAGACCATCGGCGTGATCCTGTGGATCGTGGCCAATCTGCTGGGTTTCGCCCACTTCGACCAGTACCCCTTCATCCTCCTCAATCTGGCCTTCAGCGTGCAGGCCGCGTATGCCGCGCCGCTGATCCTGCTGGCGCAGACGCGCCAGGCCGAGCGCGACAAGGCGCATGCCGATGCCGACGCCCGCCACCGCGAAGCGCTGGCCCTGGCCGCCGCGCGCCATTCGACGCAGATGATGGAACTGCTCAGGCAAAACACCGCGCTGACCGAAGCCACCAAGCAAATGGCCGAGCGCATCGACCATCTGACGGCGGAGCTGCACCAGCGCCTGCTGCCGCAATCCTGATTTCTGGCGCCCTGCTACAAGCGCGGCGCGCCGCGCGCCGCTACAATGGCGTCTTGCATGAATAGGTAAACGCCATGGACTCCCCGATCACCATCCGCCTCGGCGCGCGGGCGCGCCAGCGCATCGCCAGCGACGGCCTGCAGGCCGCCGACATCGCCCTCATCCCCGCCGCCGCCGGCGGGCCGAAAGGCTTGATCCTGCACGGCATCGACTGCTGGCTGTTCGGCGATTGGCTGAAACAGGCGCCGCGCGAACGGCGCCTGATCGGCGCTTCCATTGGCGCATGGCGCATGGCGGCATCGGCCTTTTCCGACCCGCTGGCGGCGCACCGCCGCCTGGCCTACCACTACATCCACCAGACCTATCCGGCCAAGGTGGATGCGGCCTACGTCAGCCGCAACTGCCGCGCCCTGCTCGACAATGTGCTCGATGGACGCGGCCTGGAAATGCTGAGCAATCCCCACTATCTGCTGACGGTGCTGGCGATCCGCGGCACCGGCGCGCTGGCGCAGACGGGCGGCAGCCGCTGGCGCGAAACGGCGGGCTTCCTGCGCGCGGCGGCCGGCAACTTCGTCTCGCGCAGCAAGCTGGCAGGCCTGATGGACCGCGTGGTCTTCCACAATGCGCGCGACGACGCGGCCTGGCTGCGCGCCGAGTTCGACGCCTTCCCCTCGCACTTCGTCGGCCTCGACGCCGCCAATCTGCAGGACGCGCTGCTCGCCTCCGGCTCCATCCCGCTGGTGCTGCAGGCGGTGCGCGATATCGCCGGCGCGCCGCCCGGCAATTACTGGGACGGCGGCTTGATCGACTACCACCTGCACCTGCCTTACCAGCGCGATCCGGGCCTGGTGCTGTATCCGCACTTCTCCGACTACATCGTGCCCGGCTGGCTCGACAAGTCCCTGCCCTGGCGCCGCGCGCGCGACGCCGCGCTGGAAAACGTGATCCTGGTTTCGCCCTCGCCCGCCTTCCAGGCGCGCCTGCCCAATGGCCGCCAGCCCGACCGCAAGGACTTCCAGCACTACGGCCAGGACCATGCGGCGCGCATCCGCGACTGGAGCCAGGCCGTGGGGGAAAGCGAGCGCATGGCCGAGGCCCTGGCGCGCTGGGTCGAAAAGCCCGACCTCAAACAGACCGCCGCCTTCTGAACCCAAGCACCATTCGTTGCGAAATGGCAACGACTCACGCACAAGCCCTCGCTTCCAAAAACAGTATCGGCGCATACTAAGTAGCTAGTTTTGCGGTCCCGGCGCGAATCCGGGCCATGCCGATTCCTGAACGGGGGCTTCCATGAGTTTTCTGTCGAATATGCGCATCGCCGCACGGCTTGCCGCCGGCTTCGCCATTGTCCTGCTGCTGGCGGCCTGCGCCACCGGCTACGCCCTGATCCATGCGCGCGACACGGCCGCCGCCACACGCGAAATGATGGCCAAGCCCCTGACCAAGGAACGCATCGTCTCCGACTGGTATGTGCTGATCTATTCGGCCGTGGCGCGCACCGCCCTGATCGCGCGCAGCAGCGACGAAACCCTGGGCACCACCTTTGCCGACGTGATCGCCGCCAGCACCAAGAAAGGCGGCGAACTGCTGAAAAGCGTGGAAGGCATGCTCGAAAGTGAAGAGGAAAAAGCCATCTTCAAGGATGCCTTGAAGCTGCGCGTGGTTTACCAGGATGCCAAGACCAAGATCACCGACGCGCGCAAGGCAGGCGATGCGGCGGCGGCGGAGCGCATGTACAAGGACGTCTTCTCGCCCGCCGCCGA
Organism: Massilia sp. NR 4-1; assembly: GCF_001191005.1. NCBI lineage: Bacteria > Pseudomonadati > Pseudomonadota > Betaproteobacteria > Burkholderiales > Oxalobacteraceae > Massilia > Massilia sp. NR 4-1. The sequence goes on along the minus strand of NZ_CP012201.1, from coordinate 6,018,797 downwards.
CGCCTACCAGAACAAGGTGCAAGCCCTGCTGGCCTTCCAGCGCAAATCCATCGACGATACCGCCCACGCCATCGACGACGCAAATACCCGCAGCACGCGGCTGGTGCTGATCCTCGGCGTGCTGCTGCTGGCGGCCGGCGCCGCAGGCGCCTACGCCATCTCGCGCAGCATCACCGTGCCGCTGTCCTCGGCCCTGAATATCGCCAATACCGTGGCCGACGGCGACCTCACGCTGGCCTTCTCCGACAAGCATGCGCGCGACGAAATCGGCGACCTGATGGTGGCGCTGAAGGCCATGAACGATTCGCTGCGGCGCGTGGTCAGCGAGGTGCAGACCGGCACCCACACCATCGCCACCGCCTCCAGCGAAATCGCCTCCGGCAATCTGGACCTGTCCTCGCGCACTGAGGAGCAAGCCAGCTCGCTGGAAGAAACCGCCTCCTCGATGGAGGAACTGACCTCCACCGTGCGCCAGAACGCCGACAACGCCCAGCAGGCCAACCAGCTGGCGCAAGCCGCCTCCGACGTGGCCGCGCGCGGCGGCGACATCGTGGGCCAGGTGGTCAGCACCATGGGTTCCATCGACGCCTCGGCGCGCAAGATCGTGGACATCATCGGCACCATCGACGGCATCGCCTTCCAGACCAATATCCTGGCGCTCAACGCGGCGGTGGAAGCGGCGCGCGCCGGCGAACAGGGACGCGGCTTCGCCGTGGTGGCCTCCGAGGTGCGCAATCTGGCGGCGCGCAGCGCGGCGGCGGCCAAGGAAATCAAGGAACTGATCGGTAATTCGGTGGAGCAGGTGGACATCGGCGCGCGCCTGGTGCAGCAGGCCGGATCGACCATGGGCGAAGTGGTGGACAGCGTGCGCCGCGTCAGCGACGTGATCGCCGAAATCACCGCCGCCAGCCGCGAGCAAAGCATCGGCATAGACCAGGTGAACGAAGCCATCACGCAGATGGACCAGGTCACGCAGCAGAACGCCGCGCTGGTGGAAGAAGCGGCAGCGGCGGCGGCCAGCATGCAGGAGCAGGCCGCCAGCCTGGCCGCCGTGGCCTCGTCCTTCAAGCTCGGCGCGGACGGCACACCATATCGCGCCGCCCCCGCAGCCATCGCCAGCAAACCCGCCAAACCGATGGCACCGCCGCGCGCCGCCATCGCCGCGCCAGCTCGCAACAAACCCAAACCCGCCGCTGCCAGCACGGCCGGCAACGCCACCAAACCGGCCGCGCGCAGTGCCGCGAAACCAGCACCCGTGAATACCGCCGACGGGGAGTGGGAAGAATTTTGAACTGGCGCGCTGCCACGGCATAGCCGGACAGCGCGCCAATTAGCCAGAGCGTGCGGGTTTCAGCCAACCGCCTGGAACAGGCGCCTGAATGGCACTACCGGTTGCCACTCAGTCAGCCAGGAACATCTGCTGCAGGTCGTTGAGGAAACGCTGGCCCAGTTCCGTCGGTTTGATCAGCAGGTGGTCGCGGTAGAGCAGGCCTTTGGCTTCGGCCTCGTTGAGCGCCTTCTCGATCGTGTTCATGGCCGTGCCGGTGCGCTCGGCGAACAGATTGGGCGAGAAGCCACCCTGCAGGCGCAGGGCGTTGAGCATGAACTCGAAGCCCATTTCGCCGCGTCCGATCTCATGCTCTTCCTGCACCGGAGCGCCGGCCGCCATCTGTTCCATATAGGTCTTGGGCTGCTTGTAGCGCGCCTGGCGCAGTACGCGGTGGGGGAAGGACAGCTTGGAGTGCGCGCCGGCGCCGATGCCCAGATAGTCGCCGAACTGCCAGTAGTTCAGGTTGTGGCGCGCCTGGTGGCCCGGCTGGGCGTAGGCCGACACCTCGTAATGGCCGTAGCCGGCGGCGGCCGTCATCTCGGCCACCAGATCCTGCATGTCGGCGCTGGCGTCGTCGTCCGGCAGCTGCGGCGGGTATTTGGCGAACAGGGTGTTCGGCTCCATCGTCAGGTGGTACAGCGACAGATGGGGCGGACGGAAGGACAGCGCCGTTTCCAGGTCGCGGCGCGCCTCGTCCAGCGTCTGCGACGGCAGCGCGTACATCAGGTCCAGATTGAAGTTGTCGAAGTTGGCTTGCGCGATTTCCACCGCGCGCCGCGCTTCGCCGTCGTCATGGATGCGGCCCAGCGCCTTCAGGTGCTGGGCGTTGAAGCTTTGGATGCCGATCGACAGGCGGTTGATGCCGCTGGCACGATAGGACTTGAACTTCTCCGCCTCGAAGGTGCCGGGATTGGCTTCCATCGTGATTTCGCAGGCGCCATCCAGCGGCAGCAGGGTACGCAGGTCCGACAGCAGCCGGTCCAGGCCAGCGGCCGACATCAGGCTGGGCGTGCCGCCGCCGATGAAAACGGTATAAATCTTTCTGCCCCAGATCAGCGGCAGCGACATTTCCAGGTCGGCGCGCAGGGCCGCCAGATACGCCTCTTCCAGATTTTCGTCCGCCTTCGCCTCGTGCGAGTTGAAATCGCAATACGGGCATTTGCGCACGCACCAGGGCCAGTGAATGTACAGCGACAGCGGCGGCAGCGCGCTCAGGTTCAGCGCGCCCGGCTGCAGATACTGCAGAGCGACGCCGGCGGCGCCGCCCACGCCGCTTACGCCGCTGGGACCACTGGGACTGGAGGGGGTGGACACCGGCTTGCTGCCCACCGGCTTAATCGGAATCATTTCTTCAGCTTCTCAACCAACAGACGCAAAGCCTGGCCGCGGTGGGACAGGCGGTTCTTCTCTTCGGCCGCCAGTTCGGCGGCGCACTTGCCCAGTTCCGCGATGTAGAAATGCGGATCGTAGCCAAAACCGCCGTTGCCGCGCGCCTCGGCGATGATCTCGCCATTCCAGCGCGCGTCGGCGATCACCGGCTGCGGGTCGTCGGCATGGCGCACGAAGACCAGCACGCAGTAGTAGTAGGCCGATTTGTCGGCATGCGCGGCCAGGTCGGCGATCAGCTTTTCGCTGTTGCGCACATCCGACTTCGGCTCGCCCGCGAAGCGCGCCGAGAACACGCCGGGCGCGCCGCCCAGCGCATTGACGCAGACGCCCGAATCGTCGGCCAGCGCCGGCAGGCCGGTCAGGCGCGACGCATGGCGCGCCTTGGTCAGTGCATTTTCGACAAAGGTGAAATAAGGCTCATCCGCCTCCGGCACATCGTACTCGCCCTGGGCGTGCACGCTGAAGCCGACGGTGGACAGCAGTTCATTGAATTCTTTGAGTTTGCCCGGATTGTTCGAGGCGAGGATAAGCTTTTGCATGCCGCTATTTTACTCCGCCAGTCCCAGTGCCTGCTTTTGCAGCTTGACCAGGTCGCGGATGCCGCCGTCGGCCAGGTCGAGCAGGCGGTTCATCACGGCGCGGTCGAACGCCTCGCCTTCGGCCGTGCCCTGCACTTCGATGAAGTGGCCGCTCTCCGTCATGATGATGTTCATATCGGTGTCGCAGCCGGAATCTTCCACATAGTCCAGGTCCAGCACCGGCATGCCCTGATACACGCCGACCGAAATGGCGGCGACGAAGTGGCGCAGCGGCACGGCGGCCAGCGCGCCGGACGCCACCAGCTTGCTGAAGGCGTCGTAGGCGGCAACCATGGCGCCGGTGATGGAGGCGGTGCGGGTGCCGCCGTCGGCCTGGATCACGTCGCAGTCCAGGTGCAAGGTGCGCTCGCCGAAGGCTTCCAGGTCGAAGGCGGCGCGCAGCGAGCGGCCGATCAGGCGCTGGATTTCCTGGGTGCGGCCGCTTTGCTTGCCCTTGGCCGCCTCGCGGTCCATGCGCGAGTGGGTGGAGCGCGGCAGCATGCCGTATTCGGCCGTCAGCCAGCCCTGGCCTTTGCCCTTCAGGAAGCCGGGCACTTTCTCTTCGATGCTGGCGGTGCAGATCACCTTGGTGTCGCCGCACTCGATCAGCACCGAACCTTCGGCATGCTTGGTGTAGTTGCGGGTCAGGCGCACGGCGCGCAGGGCATCGACGGCGCGGCCGCTGGGACGGGATTCAAAACTCATTCTTTGCTGTCTTTCCGTAGTATTTGCGAGGATTTCTCGATTGCCCCGCGGATTTCCGCGATGGCGCGTTCTATTTCGGCTTCGTCGAAGGCGTCGGCGGCGGTCTTCCCGGCGGATGGCCGCGCCCCGGCTTGCGGGCCATGGATCGTGGTGCTGAGCAGGTCGGCCGGCAGCGTCTCGGTCGAGATCACGGTAGAGGCGTCGCCCGCCAGCGTCGGCACGCTGTCGGCCACGCTGCTGCCCTGCCACATGATGGCCAGCGCGGTCGCATTATCGCTGGCGGCGCCGCCGCGCGACAAGGCCGTCTGCAGCATATCGGGCACCGCGCGCACCACGGTCTGGGCGAACAGGCGCTGCGCCAGCTCCTCGTCCGTCAGCATGGACCACAAGCCATCCGAGCATAATAACACCACGTCGCCCGGCAACAGGCTGGCGCGGCGCGACACTTCCACCTTGGGCGGCGTGGACGCGCCCAGGCAGTTATACAGCTTGTTGCGGTCGGGATGGGTGGCGCGCGCCGAGGGCGGCACCAGGCCTCTGTCGATCAGGCTTTCCACATGCGAGTGGTCGCGCGTGCGCCCCAGCAGCTGGCCGCCGCGCAGCCAGTACAGGCGCGAATCGCCGCAATGCGCCCAGGTCGCCATATTGTGCTGGACCAGGCAGGCCACCACCGTGGTGCGCGGCGTATCGGCCAGCTGGTGCACATTGCGGTAGCGGTGGATTTCGCGGTGGGCGGCGTGCAGCGCGTCTTCCAGAAAGCGCTCCGGCCCTTTCACATAAGGCAAGGCCTGCTGCTGGAACATGGCGGACAGGGTTTGCAGCGTGACGCTGGCGGCGATCTCGCCATGCAGATGGCCGCCCATGCCGTCGGCCAGCACCAGCAGCAAGGCGTCGCGCGTGAAGCTGTAGCCCATGCGGTCCTGATTCAGCTTGCGGCCGCCGATGTGGCTTTCCTGATACACCGAAAACTGCATGTGCCCTCCCCCACGGTTAGCGCGTCCCGCCATCCCCGGACTTGTCCTGCGACGCATCGGCGCGGCGTCCCGCCACGCGTCCGAACAGGCCGCGCAGCTGGCTGCCCAGGCGCTCCAGCGTGCCCGGCGCCGCGGCCGCCGGCGCCGCGATGGGCGTGCCGGGCTGCTGCAAAATCTTCTGCATCTCGAACAGGCTTTGCGGCCGGGCCAGCGGATCGACGCTCAAAGCCCATCGTACCAGCTTCACCAGCTCGGGCGAATAGCGGCCGTTCAGACGCTCGAAATGGCTTTCCATGCGGTCGTCCTGGCGGCGCTGGTCGGCCGGCTGCGGCGGCGAACCGACCATGCAGGCGAAGATGGATGCGCCGATACTGTATATATCAGTCCAGGGGCCGAGCGCCTCGTTTTTGACATACAGCTCGGGCGCGGCAAAGCCCGGCGTGTACATCGGCATCAGCTTGGGGCTATCGTTATTGATAGTCTGGCGCGCCGCGCCGAAATCCAGCAGCATCGGCGTGCCGTCGGTGCGCAGATAGATATTGGCCGGTTTCAGGTCCAGATGCAGCAGCTGGTTGGCATGCACTTCGCGCAGCCCTTTCAGCACCTGGATAAAAATCTGGCGGATGAAAGCCTCGCCCAATTGCCGTCCTTTGGCGCGCTGGCGCTGGATCTGATCCTGCAAGGAATGACCCGATTCATAGGCCATCACCATATACACGGTATCGTTCGCGCGGAAGAAATTCAACACTCTTACAACATTCGGATGCGAAATCCGCGCCAGCGCCCGCCCCTCCTCAAAAAAGCATTTCAGCCCGATTCTAAAGACCGGAAGGTTGGATTTCGAGATGGCGGGCAGTAGTTCCCCCTCTTGACGAAGTACGAGGGCGCTTGGTAAATACTCCTTGATGGCTACCGCATTGTCTTCGGCATCGTAGGCGAGATACACAATACTGAACCCGCCCGAGGCAATTTTCTTTACAATGCGGTATCCAGCTATATCCAGCCCATCCGGCAACGGGGCGTTGTTTTGAGCAGCCATGGTGTCCTCGCCTCAACGACCGGATTGTGTGGGATAAAAGAACGCATTGTAAAGATAAAATATTCCGGGGATATACATTGAGCATTTCCAGCATGACAGGCTACGCGGTTGCCACCAGCGAGAGCGCGGCGGGAACCTTGACGATCGAAATCAAGAGCGTAAATTCGCGTTTCCTTGACCTTCAATTCCGCATCAACGACGATTTACGCGCGCTTGAACCCGATTTACGGTCTGCCATCATGGCCGCCATCACCCGCGGCAAAGTCGAACTGCGCCTGAGCTTTGGCCGCAAGGCGGCCGGCGCCGGCACCCAGGCCCTGAACATCCCCTTGTTGAACGAACTGGCCCGCCTGCAAGGCGAGGTGGGCAAGCATTTCTCCGGCGCCGCCCAGATGAGCGTGGCCGAACTGCTGCGCTGGCCCGGCGTGGTGGAAGAAGCCCAGATCGGCCAGGAATCGCTGCAGGCCGACGTCGCCGCCCTCATGGGCCGTACCTTGCAAGCCTTCGTCACCAGCCGCCAGCGTGAAGGCGCGGCGCTGGAAGCGATGCTGGTGTCGCGCATCGAATCGATGGAAGGCATCGTCAAGCGCATCACCCCGCTGATCCCCCAGGTGGTGGCGCAATTCCAGCAGAAAGCCGTGGAGCGCATGCAGGAAGCGCTGGGCCTGGCCTGCCAGGGCTCCAACAATTCCCCCTCGCGCCAGGACGCCATGGAGCGCATCCGCCAGGAAGTGATCCTGTACGGCATCCGCATCGACGTGGCCGAAGAGCTGGGCCGCCTGTCGGCCCACCTCAGCGAAACCCGCCACATTTTGAAGAAAGGCGGCCAGGTCGGCAAACGCCTCGACTTCATGATGCAGGAGCTGAACCGCGAAGCCAACACCCTGGGCGCCAAAGCCTCCGTCAAGGAGCTGGCCGACGCCTCGATGGAGCTCAAGCTCTTGATCGAGCAGATGCGCGAACAGGTGCAGAACCTGGAGTAAAGCAAAACGGGGACGCCAAGTCCCCGTTGCTTATTGCGGCGCCAGCTTCAGCCGCAGCGGGGCGCCCTGCCCCGCTCCCGCGACGGCGTGGGCCGTCAGCGGCGGGTGGCCGTCGGCATTGATACCGATCTGATAATTCCCCGCCACCGGCACCGACAGCGTGAAGCTGCCATCTTCGCCGGTCAGCAGGGCCGTGTCCGGCATCGCGGCCGGGGCACTGACAAAGAATACACGCGCATACGGCGCGGGCCGGCCGGCCGCGTCTTCCACCACCCCGGAAATGGTCAAAGGCCCTGTCTGGCTCATAACATCCTTTCCCGTGCCGCCGGGAGTGCCGCCTTGCACAGCGGCTGCCCCGGCGGCGCTTGTTGTGCTCCGACCGCTCGGCGCGGCGCTCAGGCCTTCCAGGCCGCCATATTGTTATACACCGCCTGCACGATGCGGGTGCCGGAATTGGTGGTCGCGCCGCCATAAGCGTGGATGGCGACGGCGTAACGCGCACCGTTGACGATGCGATACACGGCGCTGCCGCTCTGACCGCCGGCCGTGTCGATATCGTAATAGACTTTGCGCGAATTGACCGAAGCGATCTTGCGCGAGTCATACCACTGGGTGCCGCTCGGCTTGTCGCCCGGATAGCCGGAGATATTGCCGGTCGAGGCCACCAGGTCGGCATCGGAATATACGCCAAAGCCCAGCCAGCCCGTGGTGTTGCCCAGGTCGGTCGGCAGGATGATGGCGCCGTAATCGTAGTTCTCGTCGCCGCTATTGGTCCAGCCGGTGACGGAGCGGAAGTTGGACGAGGTCACCGAACCATAGGGCAGGCTGGCGCCATTGCGGCCCGGCATGACCTGGATCCGTTTGACCCAGCCGTCGCGCCCCGGTACGCCGCTGTTCTTGATGTGGACCACGTGGCCGGCCGTCATCAGGGTATGCGGGCCGATGAACCAGGCCGTGCCGATCCAGGTGGAATTGTCGGCGGCGGTGATCAGCAGCGAGCAGTGCACGCGCCAGGGATAGACATTGGTATTGCTGATCTGGATGCGGTCGTCCGGCCCGTGCACGGTTTCCTGCCGGCTCGGCGGCGTGCCGAACGAGGCTTCGCCGATATCGCGCAGGCCGCGGTCGGGCGGCGCGACAAACTGGGCCGCCTGCACGGTTTCGGCGAATTTATTGACGCTGTGGCGGTGTCCTTCCAGGGTTTCCGTGCCATCGGCGCGGGCCGGCTTGGCGTCGCCATCCTTGCCTTCGGACGGCGGCGCCGAGACCGGCTTGCCGACGGCGTCGGCGCTTTCTTCCCCTAGATTGGATACGGACGTGTGGCCCGAGCGGACGCCGGCCTCTTCTGTATGGATTGCCATATGAGTATGCCTCCAGTATGCGGCAGGCCATGTGCGGTGCAGCCAGCAGCCTCCCCACAGCCTGATAAGGATGGCCGCCGGACACGGCTCTTTCGATGCAACCGTGTCGAAATGCCAATGGCGCGAATCCTCAATTTAGCACGTCAAGCCGGGCGCAAATACGCGCATTCTCACCGCCGCCGGTTGGGCGCCGGAACGGCGGCGGCAGGCGGCCAAGCGGCTGGCAATCCGGCTTCAGACGGCGCGCGGCAGGCCGTCGAACCACTGCAGCGCGGCCTCCCACAGCGGCTGGGCGGTGGCGCGGAAATAGCCCATATGGCCGATCGGGCCGAGGCCGCTGCGCTGGCCGTGCACGTCGACGCCGGACCAGGGCGCGTTGCGGTAGCCGCGCATGAAGGCGTCGCGCGACTGCGGCGGGGCCCAGGCGTCGTCGGTGGCGTTGACGGCGACGATGGGAGCGCGCACGCGGCCGAAGCCCTCGGCCGTGGCGCGCATCTTCGGATCGTCGAAGAAGTAATTGGGGAAGCCGCACCAGTGCTTCCACTGGCGGTAGACGCCGAGCGGCAAGTCCTCGCCCATGCCCAGCTTGCTCCAGGCCAGGAAGCCCTTCCAGCGCACCAGCAACGGACCGGCCACATGCCACATGGCCAGCACGCGTAGACGTTCCAGGCGCGGCATCCAGCCATGCCAGCCCGCGCCGGTGCCGAACACATACATGCCGTCGACCTTGTGCGGCTCGGGCAGCAGGCCGAGCGCGTGGCCGCCATAGGAATGGCCGACCAGGTAAAGCGGTACTGTGCCATTCGCCATATGCGCCACCGCCGCCGCCAGGTCGAGGCGGCCCCAGACCAGGAAGTCGCCGTCGAAGCCGCGCAGCGAAGCCGGGGCCGAACGGCCCACGCCGCGATAATCGAAAGTCAGCACCGTATAGCCGCGCGCCGCCGCGAACTCGGCGAAGCGGCGGTAAAAGCCCTGCGGCACCCCGGTCGCACCGGCCACGATCAGCCGGCCCCGCTCTTCGCCGATGGCGCGATAGCGCACGGCGGCCAGCGCATAGCCATCGGCCGCATGCAGGGTCAGGGCTTCGCCCCCGGCCGACGCGGCAGCGGTGAACGGCGGCAAAGCACTGCCCCGCTGCGGCGCGGATGCCAGCGTCGGCGCGCCAGCCTCGGCATGTTGCGCCTGGACCGGCGCAATGCCGGAGGCACTGGCGGCGGCGCCGGGCAAGCCTGCGGCGCCAGCCACAGGCGGCATCTTGTCGCGCTTGGCGTTTGCTTCGCGTGCAGCGACGGTGGCATCGGGCGCGGACGCGGCGGTCCGGTCGGATTGACTCATTTCTGCTCCTTTTCCTTGAGTAGGGTCAGCAGCGCGACCGTGGCCTGGGCCATAGGCGCGGTGTCGTTGGCGACGCGGGCTTGCAGCAGCCCGCCTTCGTAGGTGGCGACGATCAGGGCCGCCAGGCCCTGGGCGGCGGCTTCACTCTGGCCGTTGCGCCGCAGGGCCAGGGCCAGACGCTCGCGGATGGCCTGGAAGCCGGCGGCCAGCGCGGCGCGCAGCTCGGTGTCGGCGGCTGTGCTTTCGAGCGCCACCGCCGCCAGCGGACAGCCACGCTCGAAGCCGCTGCCGTGCAGGCCACGCTGGGCGCGTTCGATCCAGCGCCCCAGTGCTTGGCCGACGTCGGCACCGCCGCCGAGATACTCGTCGAGTTTGTTGCAGCTCCAGGCCGTGGTCGCTTCCACGGCAGCCACGGCCAGCGCCGTCTTGCCACCGGGGAAATGGTGGTAAAGCACGCCCTTGGGCGCCTGCGCCAGGGCCAGCAGTTCGCTCAGGCCCGCGCCGTGCAGGCCGCGCGTCTGCAGCAGGTGGATCATGGTCTGGATCAGGCGCTCGCGGGTCTGGGGTGCCGCTTCGGTCGAGTAATCGGGGGTAATCATGCCAATAATTCTATAGACCAGTCGGTCCAGCGGTCAAGCAATGTTTGCGCCGTGCCGCAAAAACCCGGTGCAAATACGGTTGCTCTTGGTAAAATACGTCTTTGGGCGCTCGCTTAGTGCGCCTGCTCCGATTTTTGAAAGTCCGAAACATGAGCCAACATTTCTCCGGCAGCCTGTTCATGGTGGCCGCCCCCTCCGGCGCCGGCAAATCGACCCTGGTCAATGCCCTGCTGGCCCAGGAACCCGGCATCAAGCTGTCGATCTCGACCACCACGCGCCAGCCGCGTCCGGGCGAAGAGCACGGCCGCGAGTACTTCTTCACCACCGCCGAGGATTTCGTGGCGCGCGCCCAGGCCGGCGAATTCCTGGAATGGGCCGAGGTGCACGGCAATTACTACGGCACCTCGCGCATCTTCGTCGAAGAACAGATGAAGACCGGCACCGACATCCTGCTGGAAATCGATTGGCAGGGCGCGCGCCAGGTCAAGAAGCAGTTCCCGCAGGCGGCCGGCATCTTCATCCTGCCGCCGTCGATCGCGGCGCTGGAGGAAAGGCTGCATAAACGCGGCCAGGACGAACCGCATGTGATCACGCGGCGCCTGCTGGCGGCGGGCGGCGAAATCGCCCACGCGCCCGACTTCGAGTATGTTATTATCAATGAAGAGTTTTCGGTCGCACTGTCCCAACTGGGTGCGATCGTCCGATCGGCCCGTTGCCGGTTTGCGCAACAAGCGGCCCGCAATGTCGAGCTGTTTGCCCAACTGGGTATCCACGCCGAGCACGCTGAATAAATACCGTATCTGAGGAGTTAAGATGGCCCGTATTACGATTGAAGATTGCCTGAAGAATGTACCGAACCGCTTCCAGCTGACCCTGGCCGCGACCTACCGCGCCCGCCAGCTGCTGCAAGGCCATACGCCGAAAGTCGAAGCCAAGGACAAGCCGACCGTGGTGGCCCTGCGCGAAATCGCCGCCGGCAAAGTTGGCCTGGAAATGCTGAAAAAGGTGCCAATGTAATTGTGGGAACTCCGGTTCCCCGCACTTGCTGTCCCAGGTTCTCCCAGTCTGACCGATACTGCGACACCGTATGAACCTGTCCGAAACCAGCATTAGCGATCAGCCCGCCAGCCGGGCCAAACGCCCGGCCAAGTCTGCGCCGGGCGTTGATCCCTCTGCCGCCTCCTCCATTCCCACTTCCCCGCTGGCCGCGCCCGTCGTTGCCGCCGGTGTCGCCACCATCAGCCACCTGAGCGAAAAACTGGCCGAGTACATGACGCCGGCCGACCTGAAAAAGGTGCGCGAAGCTTACCGTTTCTCGGACGAGATGCATCTGGGCCAGGTGCGCAAATCGGGCGAGCCGTATATCTCGCATCCGATCGCCGTGGCCGAGATCTGCGCCGACTGGAAGCTCGACGCGCAAGCCATCATGGCGGCCCTGCTGCACGATGTGATGGAAGACCAGGACGTCAAGAAGGATGAGCTGATCGAGCGCTTCGGCGCCCCCGTGGCCCACCTGGTCGATGGCCTGTCCAAACTGGAGAAGATCGAGTTCCAGAGCCAGATCGAGGCGCAGGCGGAAAACTTCCGCAAGATGCTGCTGGCCATGGCCTCGGACGTGCGCGTGATCCTGATCAAGCTGGCCGACCGCCTGCACAATATGCGCACGCTGGAAGTGATGGCGCCGGCCAAGAAGCGCCGCATCGCCGGCGAGACGATGGAAGTGTATGTGCCGATCGCCCACCGCCTCGGCCTGAACAATATCTACCGCGAGCTGCAGGACCTGGCCTTCTCCCACCTGTACCCGCTGCGCTACCACGTGCTCTCCAAAGCCGTGAAGGCGGCGCGCGGCAACCGGCGCGAGGTGGTCAAGAAGATCCTCGAATCGGTCAAGAACACGCTGGGCATGGCCGGCATCTCGGCCGAAGTGTATGGCCGCGAAAAGACGCTGTACGGCATCTACAAGAAAATGCGCGCCAAGCACCTGAGCTTTTCCCAGGTGCTCGACGTGTACGGCTTCCGCGTGGTGGTGGACAGCTTCGCCAACTGTTACGTGGCGCTGGGCACCCTGCACAGCCTGTACAAGCCCATGCCGGGCAAGTTCAAGGACTATATCGCCATCCGCAAGCTGAACGGCTACCAGTCGCTGCACACCACCCTGATCGGCCCTTACGGCACGCCGGTCGAATTCCAGATCCGCACCCAGGAAATGCACCGCACGGCCGAATCGGGCGTGGCGGCGCACTGGCTGTACAAGAACAGCGACGCGAATATGTCGGACCTGCAGCAGCGCACCCACGCCTGGCTGCAATCGCTGCTCGACATCCAGCAGCAGACCGGCGACTCGGCCGAGTTCCTGGAACACGTCAAGGTCGACCTGTTCCCCGACTCGGTCTACGTGTTCACGCCCAAGTCCAAGATCATCGCGCTGCCGCGCGGCGCCACGCCGATCGACTTCGCCTACGCCATCCACACCGGCATCGGCGACCATACGGTGGGCGTCAACATCAATGGCGAGGCGGCGCCGCTGCGCACCGAGCTGCGCAATGGCGACATCATCGAAATCGTCACCGACAACAGCTCGCGCCCCAGCCCGACCTGGCTCTCGTTCGTGCGCACCGGCAAGGCGCGCTCGGCGATCCGCCACCACCTGCGCACCATCAACCTGCCGGAATCGATCCGCCTCGGCCAGCAGCTGCTGAACCAGGCCCTGCATGCGATCAATATCGATCCGCAGCTGCCCGACAACCTGACCGAACGCCTGCTCAACGAATCGAGCGCCAAATCGCTCGACGAGCTGTATGCCGACATCGGCATCGGCAAGCGCATGGCGGCCCTGGTGGCGCGCCATATCTTCGGCATGCTGGGCGGCGAAGCGGCCAGCGCGCCGGTCGACCATACCAGCGCGGCCGAACTCGATCCGGTGACGATTTACGGCAGCGAAGGCGTGTCGGTGCAGCTGGCGCCATGCTGCCTGCCGATTCCGGGCGACCAGATCGTCGGCCAGCTGCGGCGCGACCAGGGCTTGCAGGTGCACACCGGCGACTGCACGGTGGCCAAGCGCCAGCGCCAGAAGGAGCCGGACCGCTGGATCGCCGTCAAATGGGCGCCCGAGCTGAACCGCCGCTTCGACACCCGCATCAAGCTGCTCATCAATAACGAAAAAGGCATCCTGGCGCGCGTTGCGGCCGAGATCGGCGAGTCCGACGGCAACATCACCTTCGTCGGCATGGACGAGGACAAGGAGCACATCCTGCACCAGCTGCGCTTCACCATCCAGGTCAAGGACCGCGTCCACCTGGCCGGCCTGCTGCGCAATGTGCGCCGCGTCGCCGGCGTCAACCGCGTCTCGCGCGAGCGCGCATAGAAAACCGGGCCGAGGCCCGGTTTTCTTTTTCCGCCCTGCCCGCTTCAGGCCGGGGCCGGATAGCTGACTTCGAGGATTTCCAGTTCTTCCACGCCGGTCGGGGTGCGCAGGGTGACGGTGTCGCCTTCGCGCGCCTTGGTGATGGCGCGCGCAACGGGGGCGATCCAGCTGATCTTGCCGTGCAGCGGGTCGAATTCGTCGATGCCGACGATGGTGATGGTGTGCTCCTCGCCATCCGGCTTGGCATACGTCACCGTGGCGCCGAAAAAGATCTGGTCGCTGCCGTGGTGCACGCTGGGATCGACCACCGCGGCCAGGTCGAGGCGCTTGGTCAGGAAGCGGATGCGGCGGTCGATTTCGCGCAGGCGGCGCTTGCCGTAGATGTAGTCGCCGTTTTCCGAGCGGTCGCCGTTCGAGGCGGCCCAGTGCACCACTTTCACCACTTCGGGCCGCTCGACATCGATCAGTTGCAGCAGCTCGTCCTTGATGCGCTGGTAACCGGCCGGCGTGATGTAATTCTTGGAGCCGGGCGGGATCGGCGGCGCCTGCGGGGCGCCGTCTTCGTCATCGTCGTTGTCCGTTTCTTTTACGAAAGCTTTATTCATGGGGCTATGTTTCACGTATCATCAGGCATGCTTCCCGATTGTACACATATATGACCCCCGCTTCCTCCTGCCTGGATGTCCTGCTGGCCGCGAGCCAGGCGGAAATCTATCTGCTCGACCCTGCCAGCCTGCGCATCGTGCAGGCCAGCGCCGCCGCCTGCCGCAACAGCCGCTATGAGGCGGCGGCGCTGCGCCAGCTGACGCTGCCGGTGCTGGCGCCGCAGCTGGAGCGCGCCGCGTTCGAGGCGGCGCTGGCGCGCCGGCAGCCGCTGGCCGCGCGCCTGCGCCGCGCCGACGGCAGCGAGTATGCCGCGCAGCTTTGCCTGCAGGCGGTACGGCACGAGGGCCAGGCGCTGATCCTGGCCATGGCCGAGGACCAGTGCGCCGGCTGCAGCGCCGACGACGCGCTGCGCCAGGTGCAGTCGCGCTTCGACGCCATCGTCACGCACACGCCGGGCCTGGTCTACCAGTTCGTGCTGGCGGCCGACGGCAGCGTGGCCTTTCCCTACTTGAGCGATGGCTGCCAGGCCCTGCTGGGTTTGCCGGCGGCAGCCCTGCACGCGGCGCCGCAGCGCTTCCTGGAACTGATCCTGGAAGAGGACCGCGATTCCTATCGCGATGCGATGCTGACCTCGGCCAGCAGCCTGTGGAGCTGGAACTGGGAGGGCCGCATCTGGGTCGATGCCTGGAAGGACGTGAAGTGGATCAATCTGCGCTCCACCCCGCGCCTCCTGCCCGGCGGCGGCGTGCAGTGGGAAGGCATCATGACCAATATCACGGAGAGCAAGCTGGAGCAGCTGGAAGTGCGCCAGAGCCGCGCCCGCCTGGCCGAGCTGACCGCCCACATCGAAAAGGTCAAGGAGCAGGAGCGCACCCGCATCGCGCGCGAAATCCATGACGACCTGGGCGGCAACCTGACCGCCATCAAGATGGCCTTGGCCATGCTCGCGGCGCGCCTGCCCGAGGCGCCGGGCCCGCTGCACGAGAAGGCGGCCTATGTCGACAGCCTGGTCGACCGCACCATCGACGCTGTGCACCGCATCACGCTCGACCTGCGCCCGTCCATCCTGGACTTCGGCCTGGTGGCCGCGCTCGACTGGCAGGCGCGCGACTTCACCACCCAGGCCGGCATCGCCTGCAGCTTCCACTCGAACGTCAAGGAACTCGAACTCGACCCCGACCAGGCCGCCGCCCTGTTCCGCATCGGCCAGGAAGCGCTGACCAATATTGCCAAACATGCCAATGCGAGCCAGGTCAGCGTCAAGCTGACGCGCACGCGCCACCAGATCAGCCTGAAAATCAGCGACGACGGCGACGGCATCCGCCAGGCCGACCGCAGCAAGCCACAATCGTTTGGCCTACGCGGCATGGCCGAACGCGCCAATGCCCTGGGCGGAACGTTGACATTGAGCCACGCTCCGGGCGGCGGCACCGTGGTCGCCATTAAAATAAAACGGGAAATGGACAATGCGGCGCCCCCGGCGGGCGGCAGCGGGGCTACAATAGCAACTGTTGCCGTACCGAAATATCAAGCAAGCTGAACGATATGAGTGAAAAAGCCGTCATCAAGGTCTTCATCGCCGACGACCATGCGATCGTGCGCGAGGGGTTGAAACAGATCCTGGCCGATACCAAGGACATCGTTGTCGCCGGCGAGGCCGAGAACGGGCTGGATGCCGTCAAGCTATTCCGCAAATCGGGCTGCCAGGTGCTGCTGCTCGACATTTCCATGCCCGACCGCAGCGGCATCGAGGTGCTCAAGCAGGTCAAGAAGGAAAAACCGGAACTGGCGGTGCTGATGCTGTCCATGCACCGCGAAGACCAGTATGCGATCCGCTCGCTGAAAGCCGGCGCGGCCGGCTATCTGACCAAGCAGAGCGCGCCGAAAGAGCTGGTGACGGCTATCCGCCAGGTCGCTAGCGGATTAAAATACATTAGTCCGGCACTGGCGCAAGAGCTGGCCAACCATGTGGGCGAAGACCACGAGGCGGCCCTGCACGAAAGCCTGTCCGACCGCGAATACCAGACCCTGACCATGATCGCCTCCGGCAAGACGGTGGGCACCATCGCCAAGGAGCTGTCGCTGTCGGTGAAGACCGTGAGCGAATACCGCGCCCGCCTGCTGGTCAAGATGAAACTGAAAAACAGCGCCGAACTGACCCACTACGCCATCAAGAACCAGCTGATCGAATAAGCGCTGCCTTTGATTCTTGGTTAAGGTTAGATGCCCCAAAGTAAGGCCACTTCTGCCCGTTAATTCCCGCATTGGCGGGCGCGGCCGTGGCATATGATGCAGGCTATCGGTAAACCTTTTTGGAAGAGGCTGTACGTCAGATGTCAAAATCCCCGAATCCTGCCGGAGCGGAACAAAACCCGGCCGATATCGCGCGCGAGGCCTTCCGCCGCCTCGCTACCCGCCGGATTGCCCCGACGCCGGAAGCTTACCGCAGCATCTATAACGAGATCGCCGGCCTGCCGGACACGCCCGAGGCACCCGCCGCCCCGCTCGGCACGGCCGCGCCGGCCGCCGACCAGGGCGCGGAAAGCATGCTCGACACCTTCGCCAGCAATCTGAGCGCCCAGGCCGGCGAGCTGGCCGACTTCGGCCGCCGCATGAACCGCGCCGTCAAGGCGCGCGACTGGGACGCGTATGCGCGCACCCTGTCGGCGCTGGCCGACCGTCCCGTCAAGCGCGGCGGCGGCATCGAAGTGGCGCCCGCGCCCGACGGCGAACAGACGCGCGTGCTGCGCGACCTCCTGAGCCGCACCCTGACCTTCGCCGTCGCCTCGCTCCTGAGCGGCACCCCGGCCCTGGTGGCCGAGGCCGAATCGCTGGGCGCGGCCACCAAGGAGGCGCATACCGAGGCGGCGCTGTCGGAAATCGCCGTGCGCCTCAAGCAGCTGTGCTACCAGATCGAACTCAAGAGCGGCGACACGGCCGAGCAGCAGGAATTGCTGCTGCGCCTGTTCCGCCTGCTGCTGGAAAACGTCAGCGAGCTGCTGGACGACGATTCCTGGCTGCGCGGCCAGATCGACGCCGTGCAAAACCTGATCGCCGGCCCGATCGACCAGCGCGCGCTGGAAGAAGCCACGCGCAGCCTGAAGGACGTGATCTACAAGCAAAGCCAGCTCAAGCACAGCATCTCGGACGTCAAGCTGACGGTCAAGAATATGATGATGACCTTCATCGACCGCCTGGGCGAGGTGGCCGCCAGCACCGGCGACTTCCACACCAAGATCGGCGGCTATTCCGAGAAGATCAGCAAGGCCGAGAACATCACCGAACTGAACCAGATCCTGGACGAAGTGCTGAAAGAGACGCGCATCGTGCAGAACGAGGCGCTCAAGGCGCGCGACAATATGGTGACGGCGCGCCAGGAGGTGCAGGATGCCGAGGCGCGCATCCACGCCCTGGAAGCGAAGCTGCAGCATATGAGCGAGCTGGTGCGCGAAGACCAGCTGACGGGCAGCCTGAACCGGCGTGGCCTGGACGATGTGTTCGAGCGCGAAGTGGCGCGCTCGGAGCGGCGCGGCACGCCGCTGTGCATCGCCATCCTCGACCTCGACGACTTCAAGCGCCTGAACGACACCTACGGCCATATCGCCGGCGACGGCGCGCTCAAGCACCTGGTCAAGATCGTCAAGGAAACCCTGCGCTCGATGGATGTGATCGCCCGCTTCGGCGGCGAGGAATTCCTCATCCTGCTGCCGGAAACCGCGGTGGAAGCAGCCACCGCGACCATGACCCGGCTGCAGCGCGAACTGACGCGCCACTTCTTCATGCATGAGAACGAGAAGCTGCTGATCACCTTCTCGGCCGGCGTCGCCCTGCGCCGCCCGAACGAGGCGCAGACCGATCTGGTCAAGCGCGCCGACCAGGCCATGTACACGGCCAAGAAAACCGGCAAGAACCGGGTGGTGGTGGCGGATTGATTATTTTTACCAATATAAAATTCCAATTTACAATAATGGTTAAACCAACCCAACCATTAGTGTAAATTTGATATGATAAAAATCATTCGGTACGCATGCGTTGTAGCTTCGATTGCCTTTCCCAGTCTAGTAATGGCAGGAGTCATTACTAGCGGCAGCCAAAACCATACATTGACAGCCAGCAAGTTTTGGACGACTAATTACAAAGTTGGGAAAACCGACTTTGATGTGGCCGGGAAAGCTTATGCTGGAAATGCCGACTACAACGGTCATTTTCGATTTTTCGAAAAATTTGTGCTGCCTGAATATGAAACCGGGAGCATGCTAAGCTCCGCAGTCCTGACTTTTACCCCAAGAGTGGCATGGGAAGCAGGAGCAGGCTTGCAGGTTTTTGGCACATCACCCGACTGGCGGAATCGAACGGATTATTATCATCAACCACCGATCACGACCGGTTTATTGGGGCTACTGACGTATGACAAAGCCCGCAACATTAGCAAAATAGATATCACGGAATATTTAAATTCCATTCGCTCCACAACACAAGAAGTAAGCTTTATTGTGAAATCTGGAAGAGAAGGTTCCAACTGGATAGATTTTGCAAATTTCACCTCCTTTGGACTCGATATCTCAGTTCAACCGGGTTCACCCTCAAATCCAGGAAAACCCGTACCTGAGCCAGGCAGCATTGCCTTAGTTCTTGCCGGGCTGGGCCTGATTATTTGGCGTCGATCCAGAAAAAGCCCGCAGCCATAACTATCATTTTTTCAAGTAAAAAAGCCCAGGTTCCTGGGCTTTTTCAATGACTGGCCATGTACCCGCCGCCGGCCAAGACAGCACCCGCCATCGCAAATATTGTTGGTATTGAAAGCGCTGGCGTAGAACTCATGGGATATCTGCTCTTGAGTTTGCCTAAGACTGTTCTCTTACTTCGTCCAGACAATGAAGGGCGGGGTGGAATACGTACCAACCAAGCAACTAATCAAGGCGCTGCCATAGCTCCCCCTCCTTATTCTTGAGCAAGAAAAAATATTTTTTAGGGCTAAAGTTCCCCCAAAACAGGCCGTCTAAGCGGTCATCCCCCTCGGCACTTTAGAGGGAAAACAGCAGATTTTCCTCTCCAAAACACCCTAAAGCTTCCCGTACGGCAACCGTTACCCCAAATAACAGCGGCTTGATCGTCTCGGAACAGCGGGGCGGGCCAAAGTGAATGAGCAGATTGCCCAACCCGTAGTACCCGTTTTGGAGAAATACCATGGCCTCAGTTATTAACACCAACATCGCTTCCCTGAATTCGCAACGCAACCTGAACGGTTCGCAAAGCGCGCTGAATACCTCGCTGCAACGCCTGTCCTCGGGTCTGCGTATCAACAGCGCGAAGGATGACGCGGCAGGCCTGGCGATTTCGGACCGGATGACCTCGCAAATTCGCGGCATGACCCAGGCAGCCCGTAACGCCAACGACGGCGTTTCCCTGGCCCAGACCGCTGAAGGCGCGCTGTCGAGCTCCGGCGACATCCTGCAACGTATCCGCGAACTGGCCGTTCAATCGTCCAACGCCACCAACTCCGCATCCGACCGTCAGGCGCTGCAGACCGAGGTGGGCCAACTGGCATCGGAACTGAACCGTATCGCACAAACCACCTCCTTCAACGGCCAGGCTCTGCTGGACGGCACGATGGGTACCGCGAACTTCCAGGTCGGCGCTGACGCCAACCAGCTGATCTCGGCCAGCGGCGCCAACTTCCTGACCAGCACCTATGGCGACAACCGTATCGACAACGACCAGCAGCAGGCTCAGGCTGCCACCCGCGTTACCGCTGCCGCTACCGTGACCGTGGCAGGCGCCCGTGGTTCGCAAGCCTACACCACCACTGCAACCGATACCGCCAAAACGATCGCTGACGGCATCAACAAGCTGACGTCGCAGACCGGCGTGACCGCCGCTGCCCGCACCGATATGAATTTGAGCCTGGGCAGCGAGTCGTATTCCTTCACGCTGGCCGGTGACAATACCAGCAGCCCGGTGACGATTTCCTTCACGGTCGGCAACACCGGCGGCGCCACGCCCAATGCGACCGACTTGGCTGGCGGCATTAACGCCATCAATGCGCAATCCGCGAAAACGGGCATCACGGCACAATACGACCAGAAAAACGGTGGTATCAAGCTGTCGCACGCAACTGGCGCCGACATCGTGCTGACCAATGGTGCGGCCGGTAACACCAAGCTCGACACCAGCACCTATCAGAAAGACAATCTGAATCTGGTCGCGACCCCGTTCGCAGCGAACGGCGCCGCCGGCGTCAGCACCGCCAACGGCCGCGTCACCTTCGACTCCGAGGCCAGCTTCGCCGTCACCGACTCGGGTTCCGGCCTGGGCCTGGGTGCCGCTGCGGCAGCGACCACGGTTCAAGGTTCTTCGCTGAAGTCAGTGGCTTCGATTGACGTGACGACCTTCGACAACGCCCAGCTGGCCCTGAAAATCGCCGACGCCGCCCTGGCCAACGTGAACAGCCAGCGCGCCGCCTACGGTGCACTGCAATCGCGTTTCGCGTCGACGATTTCGAACCTGAACACGACGACCGAAAACCTGTCCGGTTCGCGCAGCCGTATCCTGGATACCGACTTCGCGGCGGAAACCGCCAGCCTGACCCGCGGTCAGATCCTGCAACAAGCTGGTACCGCGATGCTGGCCCAGGCGAACTCGCTGCCCAACGGCGTGTTGAGCCTGCTGCGTGGCTAATCACTAGCGCAACCACTTAGCTAAAAGCCGGTTCCCCGTCTGGATTTCCAGCCGGGGAACTTTTCACTAGGAGGCATCATGACTATCGATTCGATCGTCCCGGCCGCCCCTGCCAGAAACGACAGACCCGTCAGCGGAGCCGACTCGGCCGCCGCCCCAGCCGTCACCGGGCGCCCGCCCGCCGCGGCCGTGGAAACCGTGCAGGCCGTCAAGGCCAAAGAAGCCGCTCCTTCGCAAAAGGAGCTGGAAAGCGCGGTGGCGGAGCTGAACAAATCGGTGCAGGCCAGTGCGCAGAGCCTGGAATTTTCCATCGATAACGACAGCAAACGGACTGTGGTCAAGGTCATCGACCAGAGTACCAAGGAAGTGCTGCGGCAAATCCCGAGCAAGGAAGCGCTGCAGCTTGCAAAGTCGCTGGGCAGTACCAAGGGCTTGCTGATTCAGCAAGAAGCCTGAGGGCTGCCGCTCACGGCCCCGGCCGCCGCCTGATACGGGCGGCAGCCGGGGCTTTTTTGCATTATGCTGTAAGGAGTCTGCGTGAGATCAAGCAATCTTTCACTCCGCAAATAAAACAGGAATTCCCCTTCTCAAGTCGCGTTTGATTCTGCCGATAATCATCTATATTATCGTTTTCTCAGGAGCAAGCCGTGGCCTCAACATCAGGTGTTACTTCAGGCGGATCGATCGACGTCAATGCTATCGTCGAAAAACTGATGACGGTGGAAACGCGTCCCTTGGCCGCTTTCGAAAAGAAAACCGCCTCTTTTCAAGCCAAGCTGAGCGCTTTCGGCACGCTCAGTGGCGCCGTTGCCAAGTTCCAGAGTTCCTTGGGCAGCTTGAGTTCGGTCGCCAACTTCAAATCCCTGACCGCCAAGGCGGGCGACGAATCCGTGCTGACCGCGACGGCCACCGGCAAGGCGTCAGCAGGCAACTACAATATCAATGTCTCGCAACTGGCGCAGGCACAGAGCCTGGTTTCCAAGGGACAGGCCAGCACCACCTCGGCCATCGGCGTGGGCGCCAAGACCACCCTGTTCTTCCAGTTCGGCACCACCACCGGCAATTTCGGTTTGAACGGCAGTACGCTCAGCCATGCCGTCCTGAGCGGCGGCATCAGCAACGGCTCGCTGATGCTCAACGGCACCGCCATCGCTACCGACAGCACCACCAATAGCGCACGGACCCTGGCCGAAGCGATCAATGCCAAAAGCACCACCACGGGCGTGACAGCCACGGCCGGCGCCACCTCCACCGCCGCCAATCTATTCTCCACCTTTGGCGATGTGGCCACGGGTGGCGACGGCGCCTACACCCTGTCGGTGGCGGGCGTGCAAATTGCCGCCCAGGGCGCCAATGTGGCGGCTGGCGCCGGCGTCACCGCCGCCAGCGTGGATGCCGCGCTGGCAGGCCCCGGCGCCGTCGCCACGGCGCTGGCGGCCGCCAACATCACCGTGAGCGGCACGGCGGCCGGCGGCGACCTGAAATTCACCCGCTCCGACGGCTCCAATATCACGCTGACCGAAACCGTGTCCGGCAGTGCCGCCGCCGTCACGGGCGGTATCGGCAATGCCGCCGGCGCCGTCAACGGCGGCTTCAGCGTGACCGCGGGCAGCAGTATCAGCCTGACCTCGACCAATGGCAGCCAGATCCGGGTCGGCGGCACCAATGCCGCCGCCGCCGGCCTGGTCGAAGGCACCGCCGGCAGTTATCTGGGCGGCAGTTTTTCGCAGGACGCGACCCAGGCATCCGGCTCCGTCCTGATTGACAGCAGCAATAATTCGCTGCAAGGCATCCGCGACGCCATCAATAAAGCCGGGATCGGGGTGACGGCCAGCATTATCTCGGACGGCAGCACCGCAGGAAACCGGCTGGTGCTGACTTCCAATAAGACCGGCGTCGCATCCTCGATGAAGATCTCGCTCAATGGCGATGGCACGGATCCGCCGGACGCCGCCCTGAGCACCCTGCTTGGCTATGATCCGGGCGGCACGCAAAACATGGTACAAAGCGCGGCGGCGCAAGATACCAAGCTGACGGTCAACGGTATCGCTGTCAACAGTCCCAACACCTCGGTCAGTGATGCAATCCAGGGGGTGACGCTGTCCGTCACCAAGGTCGGCAGCAGCAGTCTGTCGATCAGCAAAGATGGCTCCTCGCTGAAAACCAGTATCGACGGCTTTGTGAAGGCATATAACGAACTGAACAAATCGGTCAAGGAACTGACCGCCTACGATCCGGAAACCAAGAAAGCCGGCCCCCTGGTGGGCGATGCCACGGTGCAATCCGTGCAATCCCAGGTACGGCGGGTGCTGGCCAGCTCCATCACGGGTCTGACCGGCGATCTGAGCACGCTCAACCAGATTGGCTTGAGCATCGATCACAAAGGTGTGATGTCGCTGGATGGCGGCAAGCTGCAAAAAGCCATCGATCAGAATTTCAACAGCATCGCCGGCCTGTTTGCGGCAATCGGCGCGGCCAGCGATACCCAGGTCAATTTCCTCAGTTCCACCGCCGCCACCAAGCCCGGCACCTACGATCTGACGGTCACCGCCCTGGCCTCGCAAGGCTCCCTGACCAGCAGCGATCCGCTTGCGGCGACGACGACCATTGCCCCCAATACCCGCTGGTCGGTGGTGCTGAATGACACCAAGCCCAGTAATTCAAAAAATATTTCCGAGGTCACCATTCCGCCCGGCACCTATACCCCGGCGGAAATGGCCAAGGTCTTGCAGGCGGCGATCAATGGCGTGCCGGCGTTCTCGTCGGCAGGCTCGACCGTGGCCGCCAGTATCGACGCCAACGGTAAACTGGTGCTGTCATCCAGCCGCTATGGTTCCGACTCCAATATTGGCGTGGCCGATGTCACCGGCACCGGCGTGGCCAGCCTGTTCGGCGCCGCCGCCCCGGTGGTGGGCGTGGATGTCGCCGGCACCCTTGGCGGGCAGGCGGTGGTGGGCAAAGGCCAGACCATGACGGGCGCCCCAGGCGGCCCCACCGAAGGCCTGAAGATCGAAATTACCGGCGGCGCCGTCGGCAACCGCGGCACGGTCAGTTTTTCCCAGGGCTATGCGTATCAGCTCAACAATCTGGCCACGGCCATTTTGGACAGCAAAGGACTGATTGGCGGAAAAACCGAAGGTCTCAACAATAGCGTCAAAGATGTGGCCAAGCAGCGCGAGAAATTCACCGACCGCCTGGAAGGCATCGAAAAACGCTACCGCGACCTGTACTCGCGTCTCGACGTCTCGCTGACCAAAATGCAAAACACGCAGAATTATCTGTCCCAGCAGTTGGCGCAACTCTCGGCCAACCGCTGACCACAGCAACAAGAGGAGGACCATAATGTTCGGATCAACCCCACGCGGCGTCGGCGCTTATGCCAAGGTCGGGCTGGAAACCAGCGTTGCCGCCGCATCGCCGCACAAGCTCATCGTGATGCTCTACGACGGCGCCCTGGTGGCCGTGATGAGCGCCCTGGCGCATATGAAGTCGGGCAACCCGGCCGAAAAGGGCAAGGCGATTTCGAAGGCGATCCAGATCATCGACAATGGCCTGCGCGCCAGCCTGGACAAGGAAGCCGGCGGCCAGATCGCCGAAAGCCTGGACGCGCTGTACGAGTATATGAGCGCGCGCCTGCTGACGGCCAATATCGAAAACAAGCCGGAAATCCTGGAAGAAGTGCGCGGCCTGCTAGCCGACCTGCGCGACACCTGGAACCAGATCGGCAGCAGCCCTGCGGCCCAGCCACAGGCCCAGAACAAACCTGCTTTTGCGAGCGTGTAATCCATGACGATGACGAATCACGATGTGCTGTCGGCCTACGAGGCCATGGGCGACCTGACCGGCCGCATGCTGGCTGCCGCCGGTGCCGCCGACTGGGACGAGCTGGAAGCGCTGGAAGCGCGCATCTCGGCCCAGGTGGCCCTGCTCAAAGCCAATGAAACGGCCATCCAGCTGGAAGCCGAGGCGCGCGCGCGCAAGGCCGAGTTGATCAAGAAGATGCTGGACGACGACCGCCAGATCCGCGACCTGGTCATGCCCTGGATGGCCCAGCTGTCCAAGCTGATCAATAGCACCGGCACCGAGCGCCGCCTGGTCAACGCCTACGGCAGCGTCTGACCGTCGCCGTGGCCATTCCGCCGCGCATCGATGCTCCCGGCGTCCGGCCGCCGACGCCGGTCGAGACGCGGCTGCCGGCCGCGCCGGTCGGCGATGCGCGCCAGGAAGCCTTCCAGCGCTCGCTGCAGTCGCTGGTCGGGCAAACCATCAAGGGCGAGGTACTGTCCAAATTCAACGACGGCAGCTTCCTGGTGCGCGTGGCCAACACCAATGCGCGCATGATGCTGCCGGCCGGCGTCGAACTGGGCGCCGAACTGCCGCTGACGGTGATGTCGGCCAATCCCCGTCCCACTTTCCAGGTCGGCACGCAAAGCGGCCAGCAGGCCGTGCTCTACAGCGAGGGCGGCCAGTTGCCGGCCGACGCCGATACCCTGCCTTCGCAAAGCAATCCCGCACTCAGCGGCCGCCTGCCATCCCAGCCCGGCGCGGGCGGCGCCCAAGCCGGCGCCGCACCGGCAGCGGGCAATGCCGCGGCAACCACGCCGCAGGCCGCCGCCAATCCAATGCCCAATCCGGCCGCAGCACAGGCGACCCTGTCCAATGCGGCGGCCAGCTTGGCGCAGACGGCAGCCGGAGCAGCGGCCAATGCAGCGACAGGCGCCCTGGGCCAAGCCGCCGGCGCCGCGCCCGGCACGGCCGCACCGGCCGACGGGGCGCGGCCGCAAAGCCTGGCCGCCACCCTGCTCAGCAAGGCACCGCTGACGCCGGCCGAGCAATTGCCGGCGCTGGACCGCAATACCCTGCCGGCCACGCTCAGCCCGGCGGCGCGCGCCATCGCCAATGTCCTGGTCAACGCCTATACGGCGCCCGGCGTACCGGCCACCATCAATGGCAAGGTGCCGCTGGTGCCAGGCGGCGCGCCCGATACGGCCCAGCTCAGCAAGCAGTTGCAGGATGCGCTCGGCAAGAGCGGCTTGTTCTATGAATCCCATGTCGCCGAATGGGCCGAGGGTAAACGCAGCCTGCAGGACCTGGCGCGCGAGCCGCAGATGCAGCGCTTCACCCAGGCCGCCGCGCAATCGGCGGCCGAGACGGCGGCGCGCGCGCTGAACGGCCCCGACCTGTCGGCCGCGCAGATGATCAACCAGCAACTACATGCCCATGAGCAGCAGCGCGTGCTGTGGCAGGGCGAAGCCTGGCCGGGCCAGGCCATGCAGTGGGAAGTGCGGCGCGACGAGCGCGAAGGCCGCCAGCAGCAAGGCGGCCGCGAAGAGAATGCGCGCGAGCCGGTATGGCGCAGCGGCGTGCGTTTCCGCTTCCCGCGCCTGGGCGCGCTGGCGGCCAGCGTCACCATCGTCGGCGAGCAGGTGCATATCGCCGTGCAATCCGATTCGGACGGCACGGTCGGCACCTTGCGCGCCTGGGCCAGCCAGCTGCAGCAGGCGATGGAGGCGGCCGGCGCGCCGCTGGCTTCGCTGACCATCGGCGCCGAAGGTACAGTGGGAGGCGGCGATGGCCAGTGAGAACAAGCCGCGCCTGCCCTTGCCGGTCAATGCCGTCGACAAAAGCGGGCGCCCCACCCTAGCCGTGCCCACCGCCGAACAGGACGGCCGCCGGCCGCTGCAAAGCGCGGTGGCCCTGGCTTACCGCGAAGGCGAGTCCGCGCCCAAGGTGGTGGCCAAGGGCCGCGGCCTGGTGGCCGAGCAGATCATCGCGGTGGCGGCCGAGCATGGCGTCTTTGTGCACGAGTCGAAGGAACTGGTGTCCTTGCTGATGGATGTCGACCTCGACGGCCAGATTCCGCCCCTGCTTTACCGGACAATTGCGGAACTTTTGGCCTGGCTTTATCATATTGAAGAGGCGCAAAAAGCGGGCCAGCCACTTCCACCGGCGCCCGACACCAGCGCTCCCCTTACCGAACCCTCTGGTGGACATTGATGCACTCATACCTTCAGGACGCCGACCTGGAAAACTGGCACGATTTCGAAGTGGAATCGCGCAAGGAGATCGTTAACCTGCTGCGCAGCATCGGCGAGAAAAATCAGCTGATCCGCATGCTGGTGCGCGGCGAAGCCGACGTCTGCGTGACCTCGATCCTGGAAGTCGATGCCGACAACAATGCCGTCATCCTCGACTGCTCGGTCAACCCGGAACAAAATGCGCGCATCCTGGCCGCGCCGGCCATCTCGTATGAAACCACGCTCGACAAGATCCGCATCCTGTTCCGCAGCGAGCGCGCGGCCAGTTGCGTGTATGAAGGCAGCCCGGCGTTCAAGATCACGCTGCCGGCCAGCCTGATCCGCCTGCAGCGGCGCGAGTTCTACCGCATGAATACGCCGGTCGGCAATCCGGTGCGCGTGCTGATCCCCTTCCCGGCCGAATCCGGCGGCGGCGCCAACAGCTTCCCGCTGGCCGACATCAGCTGCGGCGGCATTGCCATCCTCGACAACAAGCTGCTGCTGGGCGAAGCCATCGGCCGCGAATACGCCGACTGCCGCATCGAATTGCCCGAGATCGGCCAGATCGCCACCGGCCTGCAGGTGCGCAACTGCACCGACCTCACCCTGCTCAACAATAAAACCAACCGCCGCCTCGGCTGCCAGTTCACCGACATCCCGCGCAGCGCGCTGAACGCCGTGCAACGCTACATCACAAGGCTCGAACGCGAACGCAACGCCCGCATCGCCGGCCTCGCCTAAGCCGCCCCACCCGCCGGCGTTTGCGCCAAATCAAAAATGTCCCACCCTGGTGTCAGGCGCCAGGGTGGGACATTCTTTGTGCTAAATCAAGAAATGTCCCGCTCTGGTGCCTCGGCGGCCCCGCCTGACACCAGGGTAGACATTGCTTGCGACCGATCAAACCTGCATATTCATGATGTCGTGGTAGGCGGAGACCAGCTTGTTGCGCACCTGGACCGTGGCCTGGAAGTTGATGCTGGCTTTCTGCATCGACACCATGACGTCCGACAGGTTGACGCTGTCGTCGCCCATCTGGAAGCGCTTGGCCAGGGCTTCGGATTTGTTCTGGCTGGTGGCGACCGCGTCCAGCGCGCCTTTCAGCGCGTCGGAGAAGTCGACCTTGGTGGCCGGCTTTTCGGTCTGGATGGCCGGCGGGGTGGCTTGCGGCCGCGTGGCCGCCGCCTTCAATTGGGCGATCATGGCCTGGATCTGGCTGCTGTCGATGCCGCCTGTTCTCATTTTTCTGGACTCCTTGTGTTGTTGCTCTAGCCAAACAACCGGGGACAGTCCCGTGTTGCCGCGCTACAATATGTCCCTGGATGCAGGGTCAGGGTGCCAGAATACCCGCCGCCCCGGTGGCGCGCCGCCTGGAGCAGCAGGGGAAACGGCCTTCTGTTCCCGCGATTGAAGCGCGCCCGCGTGGCCGATAATGCGCACACTGCCCCTTGTCCCGTGACGGGGCGCCCACCAACCAGACGCTTTCCCAGCCTTCGGAACCTAATATGGCCGCAGCCGCCGAACAACTCGATATCGATGCCCCGGCAGACGCCCCTCCGCCCGAGGCGAAGCCGCCGTTTCTGCAGACGCCCATGGGCAAGAACCTGGTGCGCGGCGGCGCCGTGGCCGGCTTCCTGGCCCTGCTGCTGATCCTTTACCTGTGGAACAAGCCGCCCGAGTACAAGGTGCTGTTCTCCAATTTCACCGACCGCGACGGCGGCGCCATCACGGCCGCCCTCGACCAGATGAACGTCAAGCACAAGTTCTCGGAAAACGGCCAGGCCATCCTGGTGCCGACCGAGCAGGTGCATGATGTGCGCCTGAAGCTGGCGGCCCAGGGCCTGCCCAAGGGCGGCAATGTCGGCTTCGAGCTGATGGAGAACCAGAAGCTGGGCGTGTCGCAATTCCTGGAGCAGGTCAATTACCAGCGCGCACTGGAAGGCGAGCTGGCGCGCTCGATCCAGTCGCTGGCCGCCGTCGATGCGGCGCGCGTGCACCTGGCCCTGCCCAAGCCTTCCGTCTTCGTGCGCGAGCAGCAGAAACCGACCGCCTCCGTGCTGCTCAATCTGCATCCCAACCGCATGATCGATCCGCAGCAGGTGAGCGCCATCGTGCACCTGGTCGCTTCCAGCGTGCCGGAATTGCAACCGGCCAATGTGACCGTGGTCGACCAGGCCGGCAACCTGGTGTCGGATCTGAACAAGAACGGCAACGCGGCTGGCAACGCCAAGAACCTCGACGCCTCCCAGCTCAAGTATGTGCAGGAATTGCAGCGCCAGATCACCAAGCAGGTCGAATCGATCGTGCTGCCCATCGTCGGCGAAGGCAATGTGCGCGCCGAGGCTGTGGCCGACGTCGACTTCTCCCAGGTCGAGCAGGCCGCCGAAAGCTATAAGCCGAACTCGCCGCCGGCCGCCTCGGCCATCCGCAGCCAGCAGAGCAGCGAAACCAATGGCAACGGCAATGCCAATCCGAACGGCATTCCCGGCGCGCTGTCGAACCAGCCGCCCGGCACCGCCACCGCACCGCTGACCCAGAATCCGCCCGGCACCGCGCCGGCGCCGGGCCAGGTGCCCACGGGCGCGGCGGCGGCCAACAGCCCTTCGCACAAGGAATCGACCACCAATTACGAGGTCGACAAGACGGTGCGCTATGAGCAAAAGAATATGGCGGGCCTGAAGCGCATGACGGTGGCCGTGGTGGTCAATTACCGCCGCATCATCGACGCCAAGACCGGCAAGGTCACGATCAAGCCCTACACGCCCGAGGAAATGGCCAAGATCAACAGTCTGGTGCGCGAAGCCATGGGTTTCAGCCAGGAGCGCGGCGACTCGGTCAGCGTGGCCAATGCCCCGTTCGACGGCGTGGACAAGGATGCGCCGCCTGCACTAGACTGGTGGCGTGACCCGGCCAATCTGCCGCTGCTGGGCGATCTGGTCAAATTCCTGATCACGGCCCTGGTGCTGCTCTACATCCTGCTGCGCATCGTGCGCCCGATGATGCGCCCCGTGTTCAAGAAGATCGACGAAATCAATGCGCCGGAGCCGGAACCGGAAGTGCCGGTGGTCGAAGAACCGACCGGCCCGACGCCGGACGAAATCCTGGCGGCCGAGCTGGCGGCGCTGGAAGAAAATACCGCGCGGACGTACCGCGATAACCTGGCCCTGGCCAAAAAACTGGCCAACGACGATCCGCGCATCGTCGCCAACGTCATCAAGGATTGGATAGGCGCAAATGACTGAGAATACCGGCTTGCAAAAGGCCGCCATCCTGATGCTGGCGATGGGCGAGGCCGAGGCCGCCGAGGTGATGAAATTCCTCGGCCCGCGCGAAGTGCTGAAGCTGGGCGCGGCCATGGCCACCATGAAAAACGTGCCGCACGAGCAGGTCGTGGCCACGCTCGACGATTTCCGCGACCATGTGGCGGCCGCCTCCACCGTGGGCCTCGATTCGGACGAGTACATCCGCCAGGTGCTGACCAAGGCGCTGGGCGACGACAAGGCCTCGGTGCTGCTGTCGCGCATCCTGGGCGGCAAGGACGCTTCCGGCATCGAAAGCTTGAAATGGATGGATTCGCAGTCGGTGGCCGAACTGATCCGCAACGAGCACCCGCAGATCATCGCCACCATCCTGGTCCACCTGGAACGCGACCAGGCTTGCGAGATCCTCGGCCATTTCACCGACCGCCTGCGCAACGACGCGGTGCTGCGCATCGCCACGCTGGACGGCGTGCAGCCGGCCGCGCTGCGCGAATTGAACGATGTGCTGACCAAACTGCTGTCAGGCAATGAAAACATCAAGAAATCGACGCTGGGCGGCATCCGCACGGCGGCCGAGATCCTGAACTTCATGAGCGGCGAGCAGGAAAGCTCGGTCATGGACAATATCAAGAACTACGACAACGATATGGCGCAGAAGATCATGGACGAGATGTTCGTGTTCGACAACCTGATCGACGTCGAGGACCGCGGCATCCAGCTGCTGCTGCGCGAAGTGCAGTCGGAAATGCTGATCATCGCGCTGAAAGGCGCGTCGCAGGAGCTGCGCGACAAGATCTTCCGCAATATGTCGGCGCGCGCCTCGGAAATGATGCGCGAAGACCTCGAATCGAAAGGCCCGGTGCGCCTGTCGGAAGTGGAAACCCAGCAGAAACAGATTCTGCAGATCGTGCGGCGCCTGGCCGACGAAGGCCAGATCGTTCTAGGCGGCAAAGGCGAGGATTCGTTTGTCTGATAT
Source organism: Massilia sp. NR 4-1 (assembly GCF_001191005.1). NCBI lineage: Bacteria > Pseudomonadati > Pseudomonadota > Betaproteobacteria > Burkholderiales > Oxalobacteraceae > Massilia > Massilia sp. NR 4-1. Next base: position 5,987,606 of record NZ_CP012201.1, on the reverse strand, counting down.
TTTTTCCAAACAGCCCCAGCCAGCGTTCCAGCGCTGGGAAATGAAATCCTTCGGCGACAACCGCCCCAGCACGCTGGCGGCGCGTCAAGCCCAGCAGGAGGAAGAGGAGCGCTTGGCGCGCGAGCAGGCGGCCCTGGCCGAAGCCCAGGCCGCCGAAGAAGCGGCCATGTATGCCGAGCCGGAGCAGCATCCCGACTACCCCACCGAGGACGAGCTCAACGCCATCCGCGAGGAGGCGCGCCAGCAGGGCTATGAGGCCGGCTACGCGGCCGGCCACGCCGACGGCCAGGCCCAGGCCTTGGACGAGGCGCGCGAGGCGACCGCCAAGACGCTGGAGCCGGTGGCCGAGATCGCCGGCAATTTCAGCACCGCGCTGCGCGAGGCCGACCAGCTGATCGCCAACGAAGTGCTGGAGCTGGCCCTGCACCTGGCCAAGGGCATGCTCAAGACCGCCCTGCCGGCCAAGCCGGAATTGATCCTGCCCATCGTGCGCGACGCCATCCAGTACCTGCCGGTGCTGCAGCCGCCCGCCATCCTGGCCCTCAATCCCGAAGACGCGCAGGTGGTGCGCGAGGGCTTGGGCGAGGAACTGGAGAAGGATGGCTGGAGCGTGATCGAAGACCCGAGCATCGGCCGCGGCGGCTGCAAGATCGACACCGCCAGCAACCAGATCGACGCCCAGGCGGCCTCGCGCTGGCAGCGCCTGACCCATGCGCTGGGCAAGGATCTGAACTGGCTGGACTGAGATGGACCTGCCCGCCTCCTCCCCGGCCAAGCCCCACGATCCGGCTGGCCTGTCGCAAGCCAATGCCGACGCCATGGCCGACCTGGCCGCCGCCATGGCCGAACTCGACGCCGAATTCGACGAACCGGCAGCGCACCATGCCGATGCCGACGATGCCACCGATCCCACCGACGGTGGCGGCATGGCCGACGGCCGCAATCTGAGCGATGGCATGGCCAGCGACGGCGACATGGCCGATGACCGCGATATGAGCAATGGCGACGGCATGGCCAACGGCGGCGAGCTGGCCGATGGCGACGGCATGGCCAGCGACACGGACCTGGAGGGCGACGCGGACGACGGTGCGCCCCCGGCCCGCGCGCCGCGCGCCGTGCTCGATACCGGCAGCGCCCAGGGCCACGCCGGCCGCTGGCGCGCCTACCTCAACGATTGCGCCGTGCTCAGCGATTTCGTCGAGCCGATGCAGGTCTCGGGCCGCGTCACGCGCGTGGCGGGCCTGGTGATGGAGGCGGTCGGCCTGCGCCTGGCCGTGGGCGCGGCCTGCACCGTGCCCCTGCCCAGCGGCGGCAAGGTGGAAGCCGAAGTGGTCGGTTTCGAAGGCGAACGCCTGTTCCTGATGCCGCAAAGCGATGTCGAAGGCATCGTGCCCGGCACCCGCGTCTTCCCGGTCGAACAGACCATTCCGCGCCCGGGCAGCGTCAGCCATCCGCGGCGGCGCCCGAGCGACCGCGCGCGCCACTTGCCGGTCGGGCCGGAACTGCTGGGCCGCGTGCTCGACGGCGCCGGCCGGCCGCTCGACAATCTCGGCCCGATCCAGACCACCGACAGCGCGCCGATCAATGTGCGCCCGGCCAATCCGCTGGGCCGCGCACCCATCGTGGAAACCCTGGACGTCGGCGTGCGCTGCATCAACGCCATGCTGACCGTGGGCCGCGGCCAGCGCATGGGCTTGTTCGCCGGCTCCGGCGTCGGCAAATCCGTGCTGCTGGGCATGATGGCGCGCTACACCGAGGCCGACATCATCGTGGTCGGCCTGATCGGCGAACGGGGCCGCGAAGTCAAGGAATTCATCGAGCAGATCCTCGGCGAGGAAGGCTTGGCGCGCTCGGTGGTGGTGGCGGCCCCGGCCGACACGCCGCCGCTGATGCGCATGCAGGGCGCGGCCTATGCGACGGCCATTGCCGAGCATTTCCGCGACAAGGGCCAGAACGTGCTGCTGATCATGGATTCGCTGACGCGCTACGCCATGGCGCAGCGCGAAATCGCGCTCGCCATCGGCGAGCCGCCCGCCACCAAGGGCTATCCGCCCTCGGTCTTCGCCAAGCTGCCGGTGCTGGTCGAGCGCGCCGGCAACGGCCAGCTCGGCGGCGGCTCGATCACCGCCTTCTATACCGTACTGACCGAGGGCGACGACCAGCAGGATCCGATCGCCGACTCGGCGCGCGCCATCCTCGACGGCCATATCGTGCTCAACCGCCGTCTGGCCGAGGCCGGCCACTATCCGGCCATCGATATCGAACAGTCGATCAGCCGCGCCATGCACTCGATCACCTCGCACGAGCACCAGAACGAGGCGCGCCACCTGAAGCAGCTGTTCTCGCGCTATGAGCGCAGCCGCGACCTGATCGCCGTCGGCGCCTACACGCCCGGCACCGACCCGGTGCTGGACCAAGCCATCGGCTTGCATGACAAGATCGAGCATTTTTTACAACAGCAGATCACCGAGCGCGTCGATATGGGCCAGAGTTTGGGGCAACTTACCGCTCTATTCGATTGATTGACGCGGCCGCCGCAAGCCTATAATCGACGATCATGGCCTCGCAAACCCAACTGGAAACCCTGATCGACCTGGCGCGCCGCGAAACCGACGATGCGGCCAAGCGCCTGGGTGCGGCCTTGAAAGCGGCCAGCGAGGCCGAGGAAAAGCTGAATATGCTGCTCGGCTACCGCGACGAGTATGGCAAGCGTTTCGATGAAACCCAGCAGCAAGGCATCACGCCCATGGCTTACCGCAACTTCCAGGCCTTCATGGCGAAACTGGATACGGCGATCCAGGGCCAGCGCGACATCGTGCAGCATATGCAGCAGCGCGGCGCGCTGGAGAAAAGCAGTTGGCAGGCGGCCGAACGCAAGCGCATGTCGTATTCCACCCTGCGCGACCGGGCTGTGGCCCAGCAGCAGAAGGTGGAAGCCAAGCGCGACCAGAAGGCCATGGACGAACACGCGTCCCGGCAGGCATTTTTCAAGCGCTGAGCCCTGCTCGGCGCCAAACCGGCGGCACTAACCAGACGGCTTTATCATGCAGACACCGATCACCACCAATCCCTTCCTGGCCCCGGCTTCCGGCATGACGCCGCCCAAGCAGCCGCCGGGCAGCAGCTCCGATGATCTGTTCCGCAGCACGCTGGCGCGCCAGATGGAGCAGCGCCAGCCGGCGCCCATGACGCCCGCCCCGGCGGCCCAGGCGGCGCGCCCGGCGCCGGCCCAGGCCCAGCCGCCGCGTCCGGCGCCCGCCGCGAACGGTAATCCAGCCGCGCCGGCCAAACCGGCCCAGCCGGCGCCCAACGCCCAGAACAGCGCGAATACGCAAAACGCCCAGGCCGCCCAGGACAGCGCGCCAGCCAAGCCGCAGAATCAGGGCGGCAGCGCCAGCCAGGCTGAATCCAGCCCGGCCACCATCCCGGCAACGAGTGGCAGCACCGCCGGCGCCAAGGACGGCGCGGAAGACGGCACGAAGACGGCCAGCGCCGAGGATGCCGCCGCCCAGCTGCTGGCCATGATGGCCAGCCTCAACGGCCAGAACGCCGCGCCGGCCGCCGATAGCGCAGCGGCCGCCGCCGCTGCGGCAGCCGCCCAGGCGGCAGCGGCGGAAGCGGCCGCCAAAGCGGCCCTGGGCGGTAGTGCCAGCGTCGCCGCCAGCAGCGGCGACAGCGCCCAGGCCACGGCTGGCGCGGACGCTGCGGCGCTGGCGGCCCTCAGCGCCACCGCGGCCGATGCCGCCAAAAACAAAGCCGGCACGCTGGCCATCGACCCCGCCCTGGCGCGCAGCGCCGACAGCGGCGGCAATGCCGACGGCGCGCAGCCAGCCGTGCCAGCGGATTTCAGCACCAGCCTGGCCCAGGCCAAGGCCGCGCCTGCCCCGCAGGCCGGTGCCCACGCCGCCAGCGGCAGCGAACTGGCCGAAGCCATGGCCAGCCTGAGCCCAGCCGGCAAGCAGGAAGCCAAGGCGGGCGATACCGCCGCCGACGCCACGACCGGACTCAGCGATACGGCCGGCGAGCCGGCCGTGCGCGCCCGTGCGGGCAGCGAGGCGCCGCAAGGCGCCACCGCCCCGGCCCTGGGCGCGGCCCAGGCCAAGGTCGACGAGATCAGCCGTGGCGTGCGCGCCCAGAATACCCAGGGCGAAGTGATGACGGTGCAGCGCGAGAGCGCGCCCGCGCCGCAGGCCATGCCCGCCATGGCCCCGGCCGGCCAGGCCACGCTGCAGGCGGCCAATGCGGTCGCCTCCAACCAGTTGCAGGCGCGCGTCGGCAGCCAGGCCTGGGACCAGCAATTGGGCCAGAAAGTGGTATGGATGGCGGCCGGCGGTGAGCAGAGCGCTTCGCTGACCCTGAATCCGCCCGATCTGGGACCGCTGCAGGTGGTGCTGAGCATTTCCAACGACCAGGCCAGCGCCAGCTTCACGGCCGCCCAGCCGGAAGTGCGCCAGGCGCTGGAAAACGCCCTGCCCAAGCTGCGCGATATGATGAATGAGGCCGGCATCCAGCTCGGCAACGCCACCGTTTCGGCCGGCAGCCAGGAGCAGCAGGAAGCTTTCGCCCGCCAGACCGGCGGCAACCGGGGCCAGGGCGGCCGCGGCGCAGGCGCGGGCACGGCGGGCGACGATGGCGCACCGGCCGCGTCAGCCCCGCAGCGCGTGCGCAGCGGCCTCGGTGTGGTCGACACCTTTGCTTAATGCGGACGGCGGCGCGCGCCGCCGCCCCATTCGCTTGCCCTCAAGTTACAATACCGCAAAGAAACACCCAGATTCGCCCTCTGTTCCGCCGATCCCGGCGGACTGCGATTGCGGATAATGGGACATAATGTCGGCATCCCCCGATAGACAGCAGCAAGGCAGACTTGAAAGCGAATCCTAAGATGAAAGCGGAAGCCAAGGCCGATGCGCCGCCAGCGGGCGGCGGCAAGAAAAAAATGATGATCATCATCCTCGCCGCCGTGCTGGTGCTGGGCGCCGGCGGCGGTGGCGCGGCCTGGTTCCTGACCAAGGGCGCCAGCGCCGACCATGAGGAGGAGGCGCCGAAGGCCAAGAAAGGCAAGAAATCGCACAAGGCGGCCGGCCCGCCGGTGTATGTGCCGGTCGAGCCGTTCACTGTCAATCTGCAGCCCGACACCGAAGGCTCGGAACAGTACCTGCAGCTGGCCTTCACCTTGCAGGTGGGCAGCCTGGAAGAGGTCGAAATCGTCAAGCAGAATATGCCCAAGGTGCGTAGCCGCGTGCTGCTGCTGCTGTCGAGCAAGCACGCGTCGGAAATCAATACGCCGGAAGGCAAGCAGCAGCTCAGCAGCGAAATCATCGAGCAGATCAAGCTGCCGTTCGAGGACCGGGGCGATGCGCAGGATGTCAGCGAAGTCCTGTTCACCTCCTTTATCATTCAGTAACCCGTACCGTTCGTAGCGAGTCATGGCTGATAATTTTCTCTCCCAGGAAGAAGTCGATGCCCTCTTAAAGGGCGTCAACGGCGACCAGGACGACGCCCAGGCGCCGGAAGAAGTCGCGGGTGTCCGGACCTATAACCTGGCGACCCAGGAGCGCATCGTCCGGGGCCGCATGCCGACCCTGGAAATTATCAATGAACGCTTCGCCCGCCTGCTGCGCGTCGGCCTGTTCAACTTCCTGCGCCGCAGCGCCGAAGTGTCGGTCGGCTCGGTGCGCGTTTCCAAGTACAGCGAATTCATCCGCAACCTGGTGGTGCCGACCAACCTGAACCTGGTGCACATGAAGCCGCTGCGCGGCACGGCGCTGATGGTGTTCGATCCGGGCCTGGTCTTCCTGCTGGTGGACAATCTGTTCGGCGGCGACGGCCGCTTCCACACCCGGGTCGAGGGCCGCGACTTTACCCAGACCGAGCAGCGCATCATCCTGCGCATCCTCGACATCGTGTTCGAGGCCTATACCAAGTCCTGGGAACCGGTGTACCCGGTCGAGTTCGAATACATCCGTTCCGAGATGAACACCCAGTTCGCCAATATCGCCACGCCCAACGAGGTGGTGGTGGCGTCCACCTTCACCGTGGAGCTGGGGTCGGTCTCAGGCCAGATCCACTTCTGCATGCCCTACTCGATGATCGAGCCGATCCGCGACGCCCTGACCTCCTCGCTGCAGGGCGAGGCGCTGGAAGTGGACAAGCGCTGGATCCGCCTGATGACGCAGCAGATCCAGATCGCCGAGGTGGAGCTGGTGGCGCGCCTGGGCACGGCCCGCGTCAGCTTCGACGAGATCCTGAATATGCGCGTGGGCGACATCATTCCGCTGTCCATCCCGGAAAGCATCGAGGCCACCGTGGACGGCGTGCCCGTGCTCGATTGCACCTACGGGGTAATGAATGGACAATACGCGCTGAAGGTGGAGAAATTGCTGGCCAATGCCGATAACCTCAAATAAGAGGCCGTTTCAAAATGGGCGTGGCTAGGCGCGGCGACGCAGACAGTGCGCCTGCACGGCAAGGAGCCGCAACGACGCCACGGCCATTTTGAAATGACCTCGAAGCGGCATTGCGCCGGGAACAGCAACACAGGAGAGTAAGAATGTCGGACAATCAAGACGATCAAAGCATAGAAGACGATTGGGGCGCGGCCATTGCCGAGCAGGCCAAGGCGGAAGCCGAAGCCCTGCAAAGCCAGGCCGCCACGGCCGCCGTCTTCAAGGACTTTTCGAAAACCGCCGCGAAATCGGAAACCCATAACGATATCGACTTCATCCTCGATATTCCGGTCCAGCTGACGGTGGAACTGGGCCGCACCAAGATCGCCATCAAGAACCTGCTGCAACTGGCCCAGGGTTCGGTGGTGGAACTGGACGGCCTGGCCGGCGAGCCGATGGACGTGCTGGTCAACGGCTGCCTGATCGCCCAGGGCGAGGTGGTGGTGGTCAACGACAAGTTCGGCATCCGCCTGACCGATATCATCACACCTTCCGAACGCATCCGAAAACTCAATAAATGAAGCCTGGTTTCCCTCGCGCCGCCCTCCTGGCGGCTTGCTGCACCCTCCTCCTCGCCGCCGGCCCCGCGCCGGCCCAGCACAGCGCCTCCGGCACCATCGCCGCCCAAACCAGCCCCGCTCCAGCGGCGGCCGGCAAGGAGGCGGGCGCCTCCGGCCATGCCAGCCCCAAGGCGGCGGGCACGCCGCCAGGTGCCAGCGTACCGGCCACTGCGGCCGCGAACGCGGCGACGGCCCCCGCCGATAGCACCGCCACGCCCGCCAGCGGGACGGCGAACGCGGCGGCCACCGCGCCTGCAGCTGGCGTCGCCGCCGGCGCTGCCGCGGATGGCGCAGCCGTCGCCACGCCGGAACAGCAGGCGGCCCTGGCTGGCGCGCGTCCCGCGCAGAATGCGGGACTGGCGCCCACCGGCCCTTCGGCCGCCGGTTCGCTGCTGCAAACCACGCTGGCCCTGGCCGTGGTGCTGGGCCTGCTGGTCGGCCTGGCCTGGCTGCTCAAGCGCTTCGGCCCGCGCAGCATCGCCAGCGGCAATACCGTGAAGCTGGTGGGTGCGCTCAGCGTCGGCGCGCGCGAACGCATCCTGGTGGTGGAAGTGGGCGAACAATGGATCGTGGTGGGCGCCTCGCCCGGCCGCATGAATGCGCTGGCCAGCATGCCGCGCCAGGAAGGCGTGGCCGACGCGCTGCCGCAGCAGAACCTGCCGGGCGCCAATTTCGCCGAATGGTTCAAACAGACGATCGACAAACGCAATGATAAATAAGCAGTCCGCGGGCAAGCTCCTGCTGGCCGGCGCCGCGCTGGCCTTGCCGCTGTGGGCGGCGGCGGAACCGACGATTCCCGCGTTCACCAGCACGCCGGCGGCCGGCGGCGGCACCAGTTACGGCCTGTCGCTGCAGACGCTGATCCTGATGACGGCGCTGACCTTCATCCCGGCGGCGCTCCTGATGATGACCGGCTTCACGCGCATCGTGATCGTGCTTTCCCTGCTGCGCCAGGCGCTCGGCACCCAGTCGGCGCCGCCCAACCAGGTGATGATCGGCCTGGCCCTGTTCCTGACCTTCTTCACCATGGGGCCGGTGTTCGACCGCATCTATACCGAGGCGTACCAGCCGCTGCAGGAAAACAAGATCACCATGCTGCAAGCCATGGAAAAAGGCGCGGCCCCGCTCAAGACCTTCATGATGAAACAGACGCGCCAGTCCGACCTGGCCCTGTTCGTCAAGATTTCGCGCTCGCCGGCGCTGCAGGGGCCGGAAGACGTGCCGCTGCGCATCCTGGTGCCGGCCTTCATCACGAGCGAACTGAAGACCGCCTTCCAGATCGGCTTCGCCATCTTCATCCCCTTCCTCATCATCGATATGGTGGTGGCCTCGGTGCTGATGTCGATGGGCATGATGATGATGTCGCCGGCCGTGATTTCGCTGCCGTTCAAGCTCATGCTGTTCGTGCTGGTCGATGGCTGGCAACTGCTGCTGGGTTCGCTGGCCCAGAGCTTCTACTAAGGAGGAAGCCGCGATGACGCCCGAAACCGTCATGACCATGGGCCGCCAGGCCATGGAAGTCACGCTGATGGTGGCCGCGCCGCTGCTGCTGGTGGCGCTGGTGATCGGCCTGGTGGTCAGCATCTTCCAGGCCGCGACCCAGATCAACGAATCGACGCTGTCCTTCATCCCCAAGCTGGTGGGCGTGTTCGTGGCCCTGGTGGTGGCCGGACCGTGGATGCTGTCCGTCATGCTCGACTATATGCGCCAGGTGCTGACGGGCATTCCCGCCCTCGTCAGCTGACCGGCCCTCATGCTTTTCCTCTCCGCTGCCGATATCAACACATGGATCGCCGGCCTGCTCTGGCCGCTGACCCGTGTCCTGGGCTTGATCACGGCCGCACCGGTGTTCGGCAATCCGCGCATCCCGATGACGGTCAAGCTGTGCCTGGGCGTGATGCTGGCGCTGGTGCTCGCGCCCAATGTGCCGGCGCTGCCGGCCGCCGATCCGCTCTCGTACGCCGGTTTGCTGATCCTGGTCAAGGAAATGATTATCGGACTGGCAATGGGGATGGCCATGCGCATCGTGTTCGCGGCAGTGGAAATGGCGGGGGAAATCAGCAGCCTGACCATGGGGCTGGGCTTTGCCACCTTCTTCGATCCGATGTCGGCCGGCCGCTCCTCGGCCATCGCCCAATTCCTGGCGCTGGTGGCGACCATGGCCTTCCTGGCCGTCAACGCCCACCTGGTGCTGATCGAGGTGCTGGCGGAAAGCTTCGTCACGCTGCCGGTCTCGGCCCAGCCCTTCGTCGGCGGGCCGTTCAAGCAGCTGGCTGACTGGGGCGGCAAGATTTTCAGCGCCGGCCTACAATTATCGCTGCCGGTGGTGGCGGCGTTGTTAATTACCAACATCGCGCTCGGCATCCTGACGCGGGCGGCGCCGCAGCTGAACCTGTTCGGCATCGGCTTTCCCATCACGCTGGGCGTGGGCTTGCTGGTGCTGGCGCTGTCCCTGCCCTATCTGGCGGGACCGTTGCAGAACTTCTTCCTGCAGGGCGTGGAAACGGCGCGCAAGCTGCCGCGCGACTGGGGCCAGCCGCTCAAGCCGCCCGGGGCGGCGCCGCGCCCGGCGCCCTGAGCGGTGGTGACCTGGCCGGTTACAAATGTTTGATTTCCATGTGGCAATAATTGGCTTATCATGGTCAAGCTGCCCGGAGAGCGTATAAATGTCTATCGTATTTGAAACCCAACAGATTCCCGGCCTGACGACCTATCAGATCAGTCTTCTGACTTCGGACGATATCCAGGCCCTGACACCTGAGCTGATGCCGCTGTTTAGCAGCGCGCAGCTGAATGCGCTCTCGACCAGCCAAATCAAATACCTGGAAAACGCCGACCTGGCCACCTTGACCTCGGACCAGATCGGCTGGCTGGGCAGCCGCCTGATCGGCGCCCTCAGCACCCGCCAGATCGCCGCCCTCGACACGCTGCAGATCCGCGGCATCGACAGCCAGGACATGCCGGCCCTCTCCAGCAGCCAGTTGGCCGCGCTCAGCGCCGTGCAGCTCGGCGCCCTGAGCACCCAGGAACTGGCCGGCCTGCGCAGCCAGCAGATTGCCGTACTCAGCAGCGACCAATTGCCCGGCTTCGACAGCGACCAGCTGGCCGCCCTCAGTTCGGGCCAGTTGCGCGCCCTGAGCACCCAGGCCCTGCGCGCGCTCGACCCGGCGCGCCTGGTATCGAGCAGCATCGCCTATCTGTCGAGCAGCCAGTTGAACAGCCTCGACGCCGCCCAGCTGCAAGTGCTCAACAGCGACCAGATCATCGCCCTCGGCAGCGCCCAGTTGAACGGCCTCAGCAGCGCCGCCCTGAGCGTGCTGCTGAGCGAGCAGATCGCCGCCATCGAAACCCGCGACATCGCGACCCTGGCCAGCCAGCAGATCGCCGCCTTGCAGCCAAGCCAGATCACGGCCTTCACCACCGACCAGGTGCGTGCCCTCGGCACGCGCGGCCTGGCCGCGCTGACCACCGACCAGATCCCGGCCCTGAGCACCGACCAGCTCAGCGCCCTGCCCTCGCTGGCCAGCCTGTCCACGGCCCAGATCGGCGCCTTGGCGCCCGAGCAGTTGGCCGTGCTCGCCACCCAGGCGATCGCCGGCCTCGGCAGCCAGCAGCTCGGCGCGCTCAAGGATTACCAATGGCAGGCGCTGAACAGCGACCAGATCATTGCGCTGAGCACCGCCCAGTTCGCCAACTTGACGACCCAGGCCCTGAACCTGCTCGGCAGCGATCAACTGGCCGTCATCGAAACGCGCGACATCGCCGCCCTGCGCACGGCCCAGATCGCGGCCCTGCAGCCGGGCCAGCTCAGCGCCCTGAACACCAGCCAGTTCGCCAGCCTGAACAGCAACGATATCGCGGTGCTGACGACCGACCAGCTGCCGCTGCTCACCACCGACCAGCTCGCCGCACTGAAGACCCTGGCGACCTGGGGCAGCAAGCAGGTGGCGGCGCTGAGCAGCGACCAGGTCGCCAGCCTGTCGACGCGCAATCTGGCCAGCCTGGCCAGCGGCCAGCTGGCCGGCCTGAACCCCGAGCAGGCGGCCGCCCTCAATACGGCCCAGCTCATCGCGCTCAGCACGGGCCAGGTGCAAGCCTTGAACACTGTGGCGCTGCAGGCGCTCAGCACCGACCAGTTGCGCGCCATGGACAGCCAGGATGTGGGCGCGCTGCTGACGCGCCAGATCGCCAGCTTGAGCACCGATCAGCTGAGCCACCTGCAAGTGGCCCAGGTCGCCGCTCTCGGCAGCGCCGCCACCCAGGCCTTGACGCTTGACCAGGTGGCCGCCCTCACCACGGCCCAGCTGGCCGCGCTGAAGGCGCTCGACGCCCTCAAAAGCGCGCAGATCGCCGCCCTCACCACCGACCAGATCGCCTCGCTGGGCACGGCCAGCATCAGCGCCCTGCGCAGCAACCAGGTGGCGGCGCTGTCGGCGCTGCAGGCCGGCGTGCTGAACTCGGCCCAGATCAAGGCCTTGAGCGCCAGCCAATTGGCCGCGCTCAGCAGCGCCGCCCTGGCCGCCTTGCAGAGCACCCAATTGGGCGGCATCGAAACGCGCGATGTGCCGGGCTTGCGCAGCCAGCAGATCGCCGCCATGACCACCGACCAGATCAAGGCCCTCGACACGGCCCAGATCCGCGCCCTGAGCACGGCCGGCGTGCGCGCCCTGAACAGCGACCAGATCGCCGTGCTCAGCGCGGCCCAGCTCGATGCCTTCGCCAGCTTTGCCGGCTTCAGCACGCGCCAGATGCAAGCGTTCAGCAGCGACCAGCTGGCCAGCATGACGACCCAGGATTGGGCCAGCCTGAGCAGCGCCCAGATCGCCGCCGTGCAAGCCGGCCAGGTGCCGGGCCTGTCGACCGCCCAGATCGCCGCACTCAGCACGGCCCAGGTGCGCGCCCTCAGCACCGATGCCCTGGCCGCGCTCAACGCCGGCCAGATCGCCGCCATCGAGCTGGCCGACCTGGCCGCCATGGGCACGCGCCAGATCGCCGCCTTCTCGACCGACCAGCTGGCCGCGCTGCAAACGGCCCAGCTGGCCGCCCTGACCTCGGCCGAGGTGGGCGCGCTGAGCAATGAGCAACTGGCCAGCCTGACGGCGGGCCAGCTCGACGCCCTGACCCTGACGTCACTGAGCACGCGCCAGATCGGCCAGCTCAGCACGGCCCAGTTGCAAAGCCTGAACACGGCCGACCTGAGCGGCCTGCGCACAGCCCAGATCGCCGTGCTCAGCACGGCCCAGATCGGCGCGCTCAGCACGCTCCAGATCGTCGCGCTCAACACGGCCCAGTTCCGCGTCCTCGGCAGCGACGCCCTGCGCGCCCTCAGCAGCGAGCAGTTGGCCGCCATCGCCTTCGACGACTTGCAGGCGCTGCGCACCAACCAGTTGAGCCAACTCACCACGGCCCAGATTCCCGCCCTCAGCACGGCCCAGATCGCCCAGCTCACCACGGCCCAGATCGCCGCGCTGACGCCCGAGCAGAAAGCCGCGCTCAGCAGCGACCAGCTGGGCGCCCTGGTCACGCTGGCCTCGTTCTCGACGGCGGCCATAGCCGCCCTCACGACCGCCCAGATCGCCTCGCTGAGCCTGGCCGTGCTGGCCGCGCTGCGCAGCAACCAGGTGGCGGCGCTGACCACGGCCCAGATGCAAGCCATCAGCACGGCCGGCATCGTCGCCCTGCAGAGCAGCCAGTGGCGCGCCCTCGGCACGGCCGCGCTGAATGCCCTGAATTCGGCCCAGGTGGCGGCCATCGAGCTGGCCGACCTGCAAGCGCTGCGCACGGCCCAGATCGCGGGCCTGGCGACGCAGCAGATCGCCGCCCTCACGAGCGACCAGTTCGGCGCTTTGAGCACGGCCATGATCGCCGCCCTCAACACGCAGCAGATCGCCTCGCTGTCGCTGGCCCAGGTGGCCAGCTTCGCCTCGCTGGCCCCGCTGCGCAGCGCCCAGATCGCCGCGCTCACCACCGACCAGATCGGCGCGCTGGCGCCGGACCGCATCACCACCTTGCGCACCAACCAGCTCGCCGGCCTGAGCAGCGCGCAGATCGGCGCCCTCGGCAGCGACCAGATCGTGGCCTTGAACACGGCCCAGGTGCGCAGCCTGAGCCCGGCCACCCTGGGCGGCATGAGCACGGCCCAGATCGCGGCCATCGAGGCCGTCGATATCGCCGCCCTCAGCACCAGCCAGGTGCAGGCGCTCAAGACCCAGCAAATGACCGCGCTCACGCTGGGCCAGCTCGGCGCCCTGAGTTCGACCCAGATCGCGGCGCTGAGCTCGCGCCAGATGGCGGCCCTGAGTCCGACCCAGCTCGGCGCGCTCGGCCTGACCGGCTTGAGCACGGTGCAGATCCAGGGCTTGAACAGCGCCCAGATCGGCGCCCTGACGCCGGACCAGGTGGCCAGCCTCAGAACGGCCCAGATCGCCGCCTTCACCACCGGCCAGTTCAGCTTCTTCAACACCGACCAGATCCAGGCCCTGGGCAGCGCCCAGATGCGCGCCCTGTCCACCGATGTGCTGCGCGCGCTCAGCCCGGCCCAGATCCAGGCCATCGACCTGACCGATATCCGCAATCTGGCCACGGCCCAGATCGCCGGCCTGGGCAGCAGCCAGTTGCAGGCGCTGAGCCTGGCCCAGATCATGTCGCTCACCACGGGCGAGATCGCCGCCATCGCCACCGCGCAGATCGGCGCCTTGAGCACGGCCCAGATCGATGCCATGGTCAGTCTGGTCAGCCTGGGCACGGCCCAGGTGGCGGCCCTGAATACCGAGCAGCTGAGCAATCTGAGCATGGCCGATTTCGCCGCGCTCAAGACCAGCCAGGTGGCGGCCCTGAACAGCTACCAGGCGGCCCACCTGACCGTGGGCCAGATCGCCGCCTTCTCCACCGCCCAGATCCGCGCGCTCAACCTGCGCGCCCTGGGCAATCTGGACGCCACCCAGCTGCAGGCGCTGGAAGCGGAGGACGTGCGCGCCCTGCTCACCACCCAGATCGCGGCGCTGGCCCCGGCCCAGCTGGCCGCGCTGTCGACCACCCAGTTGCATGCGCTGAGCAGCCAGGCCATCGCCGTGCTGTCGCCGGCCCAATTGGCGGCGCTGTCGGCCGACCAGTTGGCGGCCCTGGGCGAATTGCGCGATTACAGCACGGCCCAGATCGCCGCCATGTCGACCGACCGCATCGTCGCGATGAGCGTGGACGATTTGGCGAGCCTGAGCACGCGCCAGGTGGCGGCCTTCAACTCGGCCCAGCTCTCGGTCTTCAGCGTCAGCCAGTTGCAGGTGCTGAGCACGGCGCAATTCGCCGCGCTCTCGACCGCGGCCCTGAACGGCCTGAGCGCCGCCCAGATCCCGCAGATCGAGCTGGAAGACATCGCCGCGCTGAAAACCGCGCAACTGGCCGCGCTCGGCTCGGACCAGTTGCAAGCCTTGAATATGGACCAGTTGGGCGTGCTCAGCAGCGGCGACGTGGCCGCCTTGCGCACCGTCCAGATCAGCGCGCTGACCCCGGCCCAGATCGCGGCCCTGAACAGCCGCGGCCTGACCACGGCCCAGATCCGCAGCCTGAGCGACGCCCAGCTCACGGCCCTGCCGCTGGACAAGATCGCCACGCTGTCGAGCGCCCAGTTGGCCGCCCTCAGCGATGCCCAGGTGCAGGTGCTGACGCCGGACCAGATCCTGGCGCTCGAAACGCGCCAGTTCGCCACCCTGTCGAGCCGCGCCATCGCGGCCCTGACCCCGGGCCAGGTGGCCGGCATCGAACTGGCCGATATCGCGGCGCTGCGCTCGGCCCAGGTGGCCGCGTTCTCGGCCGCCCAGCTCGGCGCCCTGAACACCGACCAGATCGCGGTCATCAACACGGCCGCCATCAGCGTGCTCGGCATTCCGCAAATCCAGGCCATCACGGCCGACCAGTTGCGCGCGCTGACCACGGCCCAGGTGCGCGCGCTCAGCACGCGCGCCATCCGTGCCCTCGACGCGAGCCAGGTGGCGGCCATCGAACTGGACGATATCGCCGCCCTGCGCAGCGAGCAGATCCGTGCCCTGTACTCCGACCAGCTGGCGGCGCTGACCTCCGACCAGATCATCGCGCTGACCGACGCCCAGGTCGCGGCCCTGAGCACGGCCCAGCTGGCGGCGCTCACGCCCGACCAGTTCGCCCAGCTGGGCGCCCTGACGGCCTTCAACAGCGACCAGATCGCGGCCCTGCCAACGGCCCGCATCGCCGGCCTCGATGCGACCCAGCTGGCCCTGCTCAAAACCAGCCAGATCGCGGCGCTGACGAGCCGCCAGATGCCGGCCCTGTCGAGCAGCCAGTTGGCCGACCTCAGCACGGCGCAATGGCGCGCCGTCAACACGGCGGCGCTGCGCGCGCTCAGCACCGACCAGATCGCCACCCTGCAGGGCGATGACCTGGCCGCGCTGCGCACCGACCAGTTCGCCGCACTGAAAACCGAGCAGATCGCCGCCCTCAACAGCGACCAGCTGCAAGTGCTGACCACGGCCGAACTCGGTGCGCTGACCAGCGCCCAGGTGCGCGCCCTGAGCAATGCCCAACTGGCCAGCCTGCCGGGCCTGGGCGGCTTCGGCAGTACCCAGGTGGCCGCCCTCTCCAGCAGCCAGCTGGCCAGCCTCGATGAAGCCCATCTGTCGAGCTTGAGCACGCGCCAGATCGATGCGCTGAGCAGCCGCCAACTGAGCTGGCTGACCACGGACCAGATCGTGGCCCTGACCACGGCCCAGGTGCGCGCCCTCGACCCGGCCGCCCTGGCCGGCTTGAGCACGGACCAGGTGGCCGCCATCGCGCTCGACGATATCGCCGCCCTCGGCACGGCGCAGATCGCCGCGCTGCGCACGGCCCAGTTCGTGGCCCTCAGCACCGACCAGCTCGGCGCGCTGAACACGCGCGATATCGCCGCCCTGAGCACCGGCCAGGTCGCCAGCCTGAGCACGGCCCAGCTGGCCGCGCTGAGCACGCTGGCCGCGCTCGGCACGCTGCAGTTTGCCGCGCTCAACTCGCTGCAACTGCCCTCGCTCAGCGCCGACAAGATCGCCACGCTGAAAACCGCCCAGATCGCCGCGCTGAGCACGCGCCAGATCGGCAGCCTCAGCACGGAGCAGATCGCCGCCCTGAGCACCAGCCAGGTGCGCTCGCTGAGCGTGGCCGCGCTGGGCGCCCTCGGCAGCGACCAGGTCGCCGCCATCGAGCTGCCCGACCTGGCCGCCCTGAGCAGCGTGCAATTGACGGCCCTGAAATCGACCCAGATCGCCGGCCTGACCACCGACCAGATGGCCTCGCTGACCACGCGCGCGCTGCAAGTGCTGGGCACGGCCCAGATCCGCGCGCTGAACGGCGACCAGCTCACCGCGCTGGGCACGCTCAACAACCTGAACACGGTGCAGATCGGCGCGCTCGGCTCGGCCCAGATCGGCGCCCTGGCGGCCGAACTCGTGGGCGCCATGCGCAGCAACCAGTTCGCCGCCCTGGGCGCCCAGGGCGCGGCCGGCCTGACCACGCTGCAACTGGCCTCGCTCGGCACCACCCTGATGGCCGCCATGTCCACCAAGGCCCTGGGCGCGCTCAATTCCGACCAGTTGCAGGCGCTCGACGTCAATGAATTGCAGGCGCTCAGCAGCGGCCAGTTCGCCGCGCTCGGCAGCGGCCAGATCGCGGCCCTGAGCACGGTGCAGATCAGTTCCCTGACCACCAACCAGGTGCGTGCGCTGAAAGCCGGCCAGATCCGCGCGCTGACGGCGGACCAGCTGGCCGCCATGACGGTCAGCGAATTCCAGGCCTTCACCGCCGCCCAGGCCGCCGCCCTGACCACCGACCAGCTGGCCGTCATGCTGCCCGAGCAGCGCGACGCGGCCGGCCTGGAAAGCCCGCTCGTTCTCGACCTCGACGGCAACGGCATCCATACCCTCGCGCTCGACCAGGGCGTGCGCTTCGACCTCGACGCCGACGGCCGCCTGCAGCACACGGGTTGGGTCGGCCAAGGCGATGGCTTGCTGGCCCTGGACCGCAACGGCAATGGCCAGATCGACGATGGCAACGAACTGTTCGGCACGGCCACGCGCACGGCCGGCGGCCAGGCGGCCCATGGTTTCGCCGCGCTCGCCGAACTCGACAGCAATGCCGACGGCGTCATCGACAGCCAGGACGCCGCCTACAGCCAGTTGCGCGTCTGGCAGGACAGCAATGCCGACGGCGTCAGCCAGGCGGGCGAGCTGCAAGGCCTGGCCGCGCTGGGCATCGCCCGTCTCGGTACCGGCGCCCGCGCCACCAGCGAACTCGACCAAGGGAACTGGATCGGCCTGCGCGGCAGTTACGAACGCAGCGACGGCAGCCAGGGCCAGGTGGCCGACGTCTGGTTCCTGACGGCGCGCAATACCGATCCGGCCAGCCTGAGCGGCAAAGTCGGCGCCCTGACCGATGCCCTGTCCGGCTACCGGTACGGCAACGCCACCGAGCCCGGCCTGCCCACGCTGACGCCGATGGCGGCCCAATCGCTGAGCGCGGCCGACGGCGCCAGCCTGAACGCCAGCGTTGCCGCGCTGGCGCGCCAGCTGCAGCACTTCGGCGCCAGCGCGCAGCCAGCCGCCGGCCTGCCCGCGGCCGACGCCCTCAGCCAGGCCGCGCGCCAGGCGCAGGTGGCCGGCCTGTCAGGCGCTGCCCTCGGCGGCAATGGCGGCAACGACGACTGGCAGCGCCGCGCCGCGCCGCCAGCACCGCTGCTGGCCGTCAAATAAGCGCCGCGCAGCGGCCGAGTCCGCCGGATGACCGTTCCGTCCGATCGCTGCCTGGCACCGGTCGGACACGGACTCGGCAGTATTCCATCGCGGCAAAGCCCACCGGGTGGCCGTTCCATCCCACCGGTGCACCAAGCGGTGCCTGGCACCGGTCGGACAGGAACTCACCCCTTATGCGGCGATCTGGCAGATGGCACGCAAAAAAAAACGGGAACCGCGGTTCCCGTTTTTTGCTTGCCGTGGCGGCGCTCAGATGTAGTTGAAGAGCGAGAGGCCGGAAATGTTCTTGTACGATTTCTGCGCCGCTTCCAGCGTGATCTGCTGCTGGGTGAACATGGAGATCGCCACCACCGGATCGATTTCCATCAGCTGCGACAGCGTGGTCTGGTACTGGATGTCGACCCCGTCGCCGGCATCGTCCAGATAATCGAGTTCCTTCAGTCCGGCGCCCATCTTGGCGCGCACCGACAGCACATTGTCCAGTGCATTGTCGATATTCTGGTTGGCATTGTTGAGCTTGTTGGCCAGGTCGGCGCGCGCATATGGGCCGTCGCCGGCCGTCTTCAGTGCCGTGATCAGGTCGCGCACCGTGGTAAACAGCGATTGCTGCTTGCTGGGGTCCACCGTGAACACATCCTGGTCCGCCACATCGCCCTTGATATCGAACTGGATGCCGTCGAAATTGATTGCCTCCCCGCTCTTGTAGGGCACTGGCGCCGGCGTCACCGGCGTATTGGTGGTGGTGTCCGTGATGGTATAGCTGGTCTGGGCCGGCACGCCGGGCGTGGCCGGCACCACGCTGAAGGTCAGCGCATACTGGTGGCCGGTCAGCTTGGTGATGTCGGTGACCGAGCCGGGCGAGATGATGCCGCTGCCGCCGCGCCCCTTGTTGGCGGGGTCGGCCTTGGTCTCGAAAGTGCCATTGCCGGTCAGCGCGCCCTCGAACACCTCGGAACCCGCGGCGCTGATGCTGAGCTGGCGGCCCGATCCCGCCTGCAGCTCGCGTAAGCCCTGGTCGCCGTTGTACATGGCGCCGCCCGGGGTCTGGGTGAACGGCTGGGTGTTCAGGCGGTAGCCGGAAAACAGGAAATTGCCGTTGCCGTCGGCCGTATTGGCCTGGCCCAGCAGGTCGCTGAAGCGGCCTTCGAGCTCGATCACCAAGGCGTCGCGGTCTTTCTGCGTCTGCGCCGGATTGCCGGCGTTGACGATCAGGGTCTTGATATCCTTGATCAGGTCGCCGGTCGTGCCCAGCGCCAGGTCGACGTGGGACATCGAGGCGCGCGCATTCTGCCGGTTGATCTTGAACTGGTCGTTCATTTCCTTCGACTGCGTCACTTCCAGCGCGCGCGCCGAGGCCACCGGGTCGTCGGCCGCGGTCAGCACGCGCCGTCCGGTCGAGAGCTGCTGCTGGGTACGCGACAACTGGGACTGCAGGCTGCTCAGCTGGTTCATCCCAGTTTCGAAAATAGTGCGGGAGCTGACACGCATATTCATGATGCTATTCCTTAAAAGTTCCGGCTCAGCGGCCCAACGACAGCAGCACGTCGAACAGCTGGCTGGCCACCTGCATCACCTTGCCGGAAGCCTGGTAGGCCTGCTGGTAGCGCAGCAGATTGGCCGCTTCCTCGTCCAGGTTCACACCGGACAGCTGCTGCTGGGCCTTGGCCGCCTGTTCCACGGCGCCGTCGGCCGCCGTCATGCTGATCTGCGATTCGCGCGCCTTGTTGGCCACGTAGTTGACCATCTGCGCATAGCCGCTCTGGAAGGTGGCCGAGCCGCCCACCACATTCTTCGTCTGCAGGCCGGCCAGCAGCACGCCGTTGCGGTTGTCGCCCACGCCGTTCGTGTTGGGGCCGATGGTGAACTGGTCGCCATTGGCCGGTTTGCCGGTAATGCTGACGCTGATGCCGCCAAAGCTGATCTTGGCGCCGTCGGCATACGGCACGGGCGTGCCGGCCGGATAGGTGACGGGCGTGCCGCCGCCCGGCGGCGTCACCGTCACGTCCTGGGTCGCCGGGAAGCCGCTCAGGGTATTGGCGGTGCTGTCGTAGGTCAGGCTGAAGGGCGCCGTCAGCGCATTGCCCGGCTGCAGATACGTCGCGTCGACGCTGCCGGCATCGATCTTGCCGCTGCCGGTATTGCTGGTCGGCGCGCTGGTGGTGATCGGTGCGGCCAGCGCCACCTTGGTGGCATCCTTGACCGCCACCGAGAAGGCGCTGGCGGCGTTGGCCACCGGCCGCACCTCGACGTGGTCGCCAGTGGCCGGCACGCCGCTGATGTTGTACTCGACACCGTCGATCATCTGCGGCCCGGTCTGCGGGAAAGGCGTGATCGTGGTCTGCTTGCCGTCCGAAGCGCGCGTCAGCACCAGGTTGGTGCCGTCGAAATTCAGGTCATAGGTGCTGGCCGTGACCTGCGTGCCATCCTTGACCACGGCCTGCACGTCGAGCGTGCTGCTGGCCGCATTGCGCCGGTCATAGCCGATCTCGGCCTTGATGTCGTTGAAGAAATTGCCGCCGGGCGCCCCCTTCAAGTCCAGGCCCAGCTGGTGCTGGGAATTGAAGCTGGCCGCCAGGCTGGCGGCGATCTGGCCCAGGCGGTTTTCGGCCTGGTCCAGCGCCGTGGTACGGAAATTGATCAAGCCGCCCATCGCGCCGCCGCTGAAGGTGCTGTCGGCCAGCGGGCTGATCACGCCGCCAGGCGATTTATAGCCGACGATCAGGCGGCTGGTGTCGGTGGGCGACTGGGTGATGCCGAGCTCGAAAGAGGTATTGCCCACCACCAGCGGCTGGCCATTGCCGATCGACACATTGACCATCTGGTTCTCGCCCGCGATCACCGAGACCTTGACCTGCTTGTTCAGGTCGGAAATCAGCTGGTCGCGCTGGTCCAGCAAATCATTGGGCAGCTGCGAGGGATTGGTCGACAGGCCGGCGATCTGGCGGTTCAGGTCGCCAATGCGCGCCGCCATCGTATTGATTTCATTGACGGTGGACGTGACCTTGCTGTTAAAGCCCAGGCGCATCTCGTCCAGCCGGCCGGCCATGCTCTGGAAGCGCGAAGCCAGCGATTCGGCCGACGACAGCATGGCTTGGCGCGACGCCACCGAAGACGGGTTGGAGTTGGCGTCCTGCACGCCCTTGAAGAAATCCTGCAGGGCCGGCGACAGGCCGGTGGTGGTGTCGGCCAGCATATTGTCGATCTGGCCGATCTGCTTGAAATACTCGGTATACGAGGATTGCGCGGCCTCCGCGCCCAGCAATTGCTTGTCGAGAAACTGGTCGTAATAGCGCTTGATCTGCGCCACTTCGGTGCCGGTGCCGACAAAACCCATGCCGGTGTTTTCCGGCGGCGTCGTGCCCTGCACCGCCACTTGGCGGTGGTAGCCCGGGACATTGGCATTGGTAATGTTGTGGCTGGTCGTGGCGAGACCCGCCTGGGCCGCCAGCAAACCACTTTGACCGATGCTGAGAAGACTGGACATATTCCTAACTTTCGCTTGTTAATCAGTTTACGGCAGAACACGCCGAAACTTGAAATGCCGGGCGGCTACAGTGTCCGCCCCTGGGAAGAACGTGCCCGCCGCCTCAAGCCAATGTCCGTTTGATAATACTGGTCAGCTTGGCCGCATAATTCGGGTCGGTGGCGTAGCCGGCGCGCTGCAAGCCCTGGGCGAACTTGCTGGCGTCGCCCGCGCTGGCCAGCACTTTCTCATAGCGCGGATTCTCCGTGATGAGCTTGGCGTAATCCTTGAAGCTGTCGGCATAGCTGTCGTAGGCGCGAAAACGCTCGACCCGGGTCTGCGCCTTGCCGTTGACGTATTCGGTGGTGGTGGCCGTCACCACCTTGCCCTTCCAGTCCGGGCCGGCCTTGATGCCGAACAGATTGTGGCTGGTGGAACCGTCGCGCTGCTTGATCTCGCGCCGGCCCCAGCCGCTCTCCAGCGCGGCCTGGCCCAGCATGAACTTGGCCGGGATGCCGGTGGCGCGGCTGGCCTCGTCGGCATGGGCGCCCAGCTTGTCCTGGAAGGCGCGCACATGCGGCAGGGCCGCGCCCTTGCCGCTGGCAACCGCGCTGCCGCCCACGGCCTCGATGGATTTTTGCAGCCGTTCGCTGCTGTCCAGGCCGCTTTGCAGCTCGGCCGCGCCCGGGAACGCCGGCGCCGCGCCGTTCGGCGACAGCTGGCGGATCAGCATATCGGCCAGGCCGACGCCCTTCTTGGCGATATTCTGGCTGGTCTGCTGGTCGAGCATGGTGGTGAACATTTTCGTCTGCTGGCTGTCCAGCGGACCGTCCTGCGGCGTCGCCTCGCGCATGCTCTTCAACATCATATTGACGAACATCGCTTCGAATTGCGTGGCGGCGGTTTTCAGCGCGTCCGGCGAACCGGCGCGCGCCGACTGGCGCAGCTCGCCCATGCCCTTGGTATCGAGGGCAAACTGGCTGGACAGGTCGGCAGTGCTGCTTTGGCGGATCATGGCAGCCTCTTGTTAAATAATTTCCAGTTCGGCGCGCAGCGAACCCGCGGCCTTCATTGCTTGCAGGATGGCCAGCAAGTCCTGCGGCGAGGCGCCGATCGCATTCAGCGCCTTGACCACCTCGGCCAGCGAGGCGCCGCCTTTCAGCATCAGTACCTTGCCGCCGTCCTTCTTCACATCGACCTGGCTGGCCTGGGTGACCACGGTCTGGCCGCCCGACAGCGGATTGGGCTGGCTCACTTGCGGCTCGGACGAGACCGACACCGTCAGGTTGCCGTGCGAGATGGCGCAGGTTTCCAGCGTCACGGCCTGGTTCATCACCACCGAGCCGGTGCGCGCGTTCATGATGACCTTGGCCGCGCCCTGGGCCGGCTTCACGTCCAGGCTTTCCAGCGTGCCGATGAACGAGACGCGCAGATCGCTGCTCGATGGCGCCTGCACGCGGATCACGCGGCCGTCGAGCGCATAGGCGATGCCGCTGCCGTATTTATCATTGATGGCCTGCACCACCCGGCTGGCGGTGGCGAAGTCGGTGGTGTTCAGCTCCAGGCGGATCATATTGTCCTGGCCCAGAGAATTCGGCACGGCGCGCTCGACCGTGGCGCCGCCCGAGATGCGGCCCACCGACAGGTGGTTCACCACCACCGAGCTGCCGCCGGACTGGGCGCCGACGCCGCCCACCAGCACATTGCCCTGGGCCATGCCGTACACCTGGCCGTCCGCGCCTTTGAGCGGGGTCATCAGCAACGTGCCGCCGCGCAGGCTTTTCGCATTGCCCATGGACGAGACCGTCACATCGAGCAGCTGGCCGGGCTGGGCGAAGGCCGGCAGCGAGGTCGTCACCATCACCGCCGCCACATTCTTCAACTGCAGATTGGTGCCGGGCGGCAGGGTCACGCCCATCTGCTGCAGCATCGAGGCCACGCTCTGCACGGTGAACGGGGTTTGCGTGGTCTGGTCGCCGCTGCCGTCCAGGCCCACCACCAGGCCGTAGCCCAGCAACTGGTTCTGGCGCACGCCGGCGATGCTGGCCAAGTCTTTCAGGCGCTCCGCCTGCACGCCCGGCGCCAGCAGCAGCGCCGCACACAGGCCGAGGATTTTCAGCGTGGTTTTCATGATCAGAAGGGAAGCAGGCTGAGGAAGAAGCGCGACATCATCGCCGTCATTTCGGCGCGGTCGATCTGGCTATTGGTACGGTATTCGACGCGGGCGTCGGCCACGGCCGTCGACTGCACGGTATTGCCGGCGCCGATCGAATCGGGATTGACCATGCCCGAGAAGCGGATGAATTCCGTGCCCTTGTTCATGCCGATCTGCTTTTCGCCGGCCACGATCAGATTGCCATTCGGCAGCACCTCGACCACGGTGGCGCCGATATTGCCGGTGAAGGTATTGTTGGCGGTCTGGTTGTCGCCGTCGGCATACTTGGTGGCGCCGCTGGACGCGACGGTGGCGCCGAAGCGGTCCTGCAGTGGGCCGGGCACGCCGAAGTTGACGCTGCCCGATTTATTGCCGGTACTGCTGCCGTTCTTCACCGCCGAGGTGCGCTCGGTGATGACGATATTGATCAAATCGCCGACCTGGCGCGCGCGCCGGTCTTCGAAGTGGGGACGGTAGGCATTGGCCTGGAAGATGGCGCCGTTGGCCGGCGCCGGCATCTGCGCCGCCGTCAAGGGCCGCGCCGTGGTCGGCCCCTGCACGATGGAGGTCGGCGTGGCGGTGCAGCCGGCCAGCAGGGCCGCAGCGGCCAGGATGGTGTATACGGTTTTCATCGCGCCCTCCGCATTACAGCTGCGACAGTTTTTGCAGCATCTGGTCCGAGGTGGTGATGGCCTTGCTGTTGATTTCGTAGGCGCGCTGGGTCTGGATCATATTCACCATCTCCTCCACCACGTTCACGTTCGACACCTCGACATAGCCTTGCAGGATCAGGCCGGTGCCATTGGTGCCGGGCTGGTTGGTCTGGGCCGCGCCCGAAGCGCCCGTTTCCACGTACAGATTCTCGCCGCGCGACTCCAGGCCGGTGGGATTGATGAAAGTGGCCAGCTGGATGCTGCCGATCTGCTGCGCCGCGATCTGGCCGTCGACCTTGGCCGACACGGTGCCGTCGCGGCCGACCGTGATTTCGCGCGTATTGATGGGGATGGTGATGGCCGGCTGCAGCGGGAAGCCGCTGGACGTGACCATCTGGCCATTATTGTCGCGCTGGAAAGAGCCGTCGCGCGTGTACGCCGTGGTGCCGTCCGGCAGCAGCACGGTGAAGAAGCCGGGGCCGTTGACCATCAAGTCCTTGTCATTGCCGGTGGACTGGGGATTGCCCTGGGTATGGATGCGCTCGATGGCCACCGGACGCACGCCCGTGCCTTGCTGCATGCCCGAAGGCAGCTGGGTCTGCTGCGAAGATTGGCCGCCGGGCTGGCGGATATTCTGGTACAGCAAGTCTTCGAACACGGCGCGCGATTTCTTGAAGCCGTTGGTGCTGACGTTGGCGAGGTTGTTGGACACCACGTCCATCTGCGTCTGCATCGCCTCCATGCCGGTCTTGGCAATCCATAAGGAACGGATCATTTGCTTTCTCCTTGAGGCCGGCGGCGCGCGCCAAGCCAGTTTTCATGGAGACATTATGCAGGCGCCAAGGTCAATTCAAAGCGAGGATCTGGGTAGCTTTCGCCGCGTTATTCTCGGCATTCTTCAGCAAGCTCATTTGCGTCTCGAACGAGCGCGCCAGCGCGATCATGTTCACCATGGCGTCGACCGGGTTGACATTGCTGCCCTCGACGGCGCCATCGACCAGGCGCACATTCTGGTCGACATCGGCCGGCAGGCCCGATTGCAGGCGGAACAGGCCGTCGTCACCGCGCAGCAGCTCGGTGGGCGGCGGATTCACCAGCTTGATGCGCCCCAGCACATTCGAGGGGCCGGGCTGGGTCTGTACCGTGCTGATGGCCGACACCGTGCCGTCCGAGGCGATGCTGATTTCGCTGTCGGGCGGAATGGCGATCGGCCCATTTTCGCCGATCAGGTTGTGTCCGGCGCGCGTCTGCAGCAAGCCATTGGTGCTGACCTTCAGGCTGCCGCTGCGCGTATACGCTTCCGAGCCGTCGGGCGACTGCACCGCCAGCCAGCCTTCGCCGCGCATGGCCACGTCGAGCGGGTTGGCCGTGGTCTGGATCGGGCCGGGACGGAAATCCGTGCCCACCGTGGAATCGACCACGAAGGTACGCGTCGGCAAGCCCTCCGACACCACAGGCACGGCGCGGAAGGAATCGAGCTGGGCGCGAAAGCCGGTGGTGGTGGCGTTGGCCAGGTTGTTGGACGTGGTGGCCTGCTGGTCCAGGATGTGCCTGGCGCCCGTCATGGCGGTGTAAATCAGTCGGTCCATAAAAAGCTCCGAAAGCGGCACGCGGCCGGGGGAAGGCGCCGCCCTCCCCCGCCGCGCTTAGGCCGGGTTTAGCGCAGATTGACCAGGGTCTGCATGATCGAGTCCTGGGTCTTGATGGTCTGGGCATTGGCCTGGTAGACGCGCTGGGCGGTGATCATATTCACCAGCTCCTTGGTCAAGTCCACGTTCGACACCTCGACCGAGGACGAGCGCAGCTTGCCCAGCTTGCCGTCGCCCGGCACGCCGACCTGGGGCGCGCCCGAGGCCGAACTTTCGGCCCAGGCATTATTCCCCAACGGGATCAGGCCATCGACGCTGGGGAAGTCCACCAGCACGAACTGGGCCAGCGGCCGCGACTTGCCATTGCTGTACTGGCCGATGATCACGCCTTTCTCGTCGGCAGCAAAGCGCTCCAGGCTGCCCGAGGAATAGCCGTCCTGGGTGTTCGACTTCTCGCTGGTGATCGAGCCATACTGGGTGATGCCGAGGAAGTTGGTGCTGATCGTCAAGGGCTGCAGCGAACCGAGATCGGGGAACAGTGGCAGCGTGACATCGAGAGGCAGCTTCTGCGGTGGGGTCAGGGCGGCCATGGCCGTCGCATCCAGATTGCCCGAGCGGTCGAAGACCAGCGTCGACTGCTTCACGCCAGGCACCGAGATCGCGGCGGCAATCGCCGCGTCGATGGTTTGCGGATTCATATCGCTACGGCTGCCAATATGGTTCTCGGGAATGATCAGATCGGCGACCGGCTTGGAATTGCCGCCCGCCGCATCGATCAGGGGAACCAGGCCATTCACCACGGCTTCGGCATAGGCTTTGCGCAAGGCGGTCAGGTCATCGGCAGGCAGGGGTGGCACGGCCGAGGCCCCGGCATAGTAAGCGGCACGTTCCGCCGTGGCGGCGGAGGCGGCCGTCACAGCCATCTGCTTGGCCGACATTTCAATGCCGTCGCTCGCCATATACACATCCCAGGTATTGGGCGCGGTTTTCACATAATACACACCCATGATGTGCTTGTTGCCCAGGCTATCGTAGACATCGAGCACGGTCTGCTTGTTGAAGGTCGTGCCATCGGTCGCACTGAATGGCACCTTCACCGGCGGATCGCTGCGCGAATCGAGGTTGAGCGCGAAATTGGCCTTGGTGGTGGCCACCGGCTTCAAGTCCGAGTTGTCGATCTTGATGGGCACCGGCGCGCCGGCCAGGATCACCCCATCCTTGTTCGCCACATAACCGGTCACCAGCGCGCCCTGGGCATTGGTGATGACGCCATCCTTGTTCAGCAGGAACTGGCCATTGCGCGAATACTGGACGGCGCCATTCACCTCGGTGCGGAAGAAGCCGCCGCCATTGATGGAAATGTCCAGCGGATTATTGGTCGTTTCGATGCCGCCCTGCGTGAATTGCTGCGCCAGCCGCGAGACCGATACGCCGATGCCGGGATTGTTGCCGCTGACGCCGTTCAGCGAGTTCGCATACAGGTCCGCGAACTGGGCCACGGAACCCTTGAAGCCGACCGTGCTGGCATTGGCGATATTGTTGCCGATCGTTTTGAGCGACGTATCTGCGGCATTCAAGCCGCTGAGACCTTGTTGAAACATGCTATTCCCCTCTTCAGTATGGGCTGGCTTACAACACTTCTTACAACACTTGTTTGATATCGTCCATCGTCAGCGTGCCGACGTTGGGAATGTTCAATTTGACGCCGGCGGCGCCGGTCGACACGCTGGCCACGGTGCCGAACGTGAGCGCGGCAGCATCTTTCAAGACCTTGCCGCCGACGGTGGCGGTGACGGCGATGCGGTAGGCGCCATCGGGCGCCTTCTTGCCGTCGGCCAGCGTGCCGTCCCACACCAGGGGCACGGTGCCGGCACTCACATTCTTCATCTCGATCACGTGGATGGCCTTGCCGCTGCTATCCTTGATCTCGACCTGCACCTGGTCGGCGCCCGTCCCCATATCGAGGCCGAAGATGGACTTGCCGCTGGCCAGTTGCAGGGCCGAACCCGGCACCAGCACACCGCGGTTGATCATATTCGTGGCCGCCAGCGAAGCCGACGCCTTGTAGTCGCCTTTCAACGATTCGAGCGTGGCGTTCAGCTTGTTCACGCCGGTCACGGTTTGCAGCTGGGCCAGTTGGCTGGTGATCTGGGCATTGTCCAGGGGGTTCATCGGATCCTGGTTTTTCAGTTGGGTCAGCAGCAGGGTCATGAACTTATCCTGGTCGGCCTTGGTGCTGTCGGTGCTCGTCGCCTTTTTCGGGTTGACGGCGTTCATCAGCGCGGCGGACGGGCCGTTGCCCTGTACGGAATTGGTTTCGGTGGCCATAATCTGGGTCCGGTTACTGACCGATGGTCAGGGTTTTCAAAAGCAGCGACTTGGCTGCATTCATGGTTTCGACATTGGTCTGGTAAGAGCGCGAGGCCGACAGCATATTCACCATCTCGTCGACCACGTTTACGTTGGGCATGGTCACATAGCCCTTCTCGTCGGCCAGCGGGTGCTTGGGGTCATAGACCTGCTTCATCGGCCCCGGATCTTCCACCACGCGCTGCACCTTGACCCCGGTCGACGCGTTATTGGCCGACGGCGTGGCTTCGAACACCACCTGCTTGGCGCGGTAGGCTTCGCCGGTGGCGCTGGTGGAGCTGTCGGCATTGGCCAGGTTGGAAGCGACCACGTTCAGGCGCTGGGCCTGGGCGCTCATGGCCGAACCGGAAACATTAAAAATACTGAACAGCGACATGATTATTGCCCTCCCTGGATGGCCGCCAGCAGGCCCTTGATCTGGGAATTGATGAAGGTGACGCCAGCCTCGTAGCGCAGCGCATTGTCGGCGAACTGGTTGCGCTCGACATCCATGTCGACGGTATTGCCGTCGACCGCGCCCTGCACCACGCCGCGGTAGAGCAGCGGCGTGCCGTCCGCCAGCGCCTGGCCCGGCTGCTGCGGGTTCGGATAATGTTTTTTCGCCGTGGTGTTCAGCGCGGCCTTGCTGTCCATGGCGCCTTGCAAGGCGCTGGCAAAGTCGATGTCGCGCGCCTTGTAATTGGGCGTATCGGCATTGGCGATATTCGACGCGAGCACGGTCTGGCGCTGCGAGCGCAGACTCAGCACGGTCTCGTTAAAGCGCAAATGTTCGTCAAGTTTCCCTAGCATGGTGGCTCCGCTGAAAATCCGGTGGTGACAGCATCGATCTTACGGCGGCGGCCGGCCAATGGATCGCCAGAGAAAGACCGGCTTTCCGGTCCTATTCCCCGCTTTCGCGGCGCGCGGGCGGACTATCATGGCAGCATTCTCATCTTGTCTTCTGCCTGCAATGAAACTGCTGACTCTCTCCGCCCTGTTCCTGTCGGCCGGCGCCGCGCTGGCGCAGCCCGCCGCGCGCACCGACGCCGCCGTGCTGCAGCAGACGGTCGAGCAATTCCTGCAAGTGCAGACGGGCGGCCTGCCGGGCAAGGTCGGCCTCAGCGTCGGCCCCATCGAGCCGCGCCTGAGCCTGGGCGCCTGCGCCGCGCCGGAAGCGTTCCTGATGCCGGGCGCGCGCGCCTGGGGCCGCACCACGGTAGGCGTGCGCTGTGCGGCGCCCTCGGTATGGACGGTGTATATTCAAGCCAGGGTGACGGTGGAAGGCGATTACATCGCCAGCGCCGTGCCGCTGGCCCAGGGCCAGCCCATCGTGGCGGCCCAGTTGACGACGCTCAAGGGCGACTTGACGGCGCTGCCGCCGGGCGTGGCCACCGACACCAGCCAGGTGGTCGGCCGCAGCAGCAATCTCTCGCTGCCGGCCGGCGTGCCGCTGCGCCTCGATACGCTGCGCAGCAAGCAAGTGGTCTTGCAGGGGCAGCTGGTGCGTCTGGTCAGCAGCGGCAACGGCTTCAGCATCTCCTCGGAAGGCAAGGCTGCCGCCAATGCCGCCGAAGGGCAGACTGTCCAGGTCAGGACGGCCAGCGGCCAGTCGGTGTCCGGCGTGGCGCGGGCCGGCGGGCTGGTCGAGGTAGCTTTCTGACAAGAAAAGTGGTCTGGTGGGTCTAAAGTTTGGCGAATAGCTGCCGATATAAGACTCGTATCCCGGAGTAAAGACTCCAACCAGACGAGGATAAAGCTGTGAAGATCAATAATTCAGTTAACACCACACCGGGCCTGCAGAACACGCCGGCGCCTGCCAATACCACCGCGCGCGGCGCGGACAAGGCGGCCGCCCCGGCGCCCCAGGCCGGGGCAGACAATGTACGCCTGTCGGCACAAGGACAGGCCATGGCGGCCGGAGCAGCCAGCAGCAGCAACGCCGTGTTCGACAGCAAAAAGGTCGAGCGCATCAAATTGGCGATTGCCGATGGCCAGTTCCAGGTCAATTCGGAAAAAGTAGCGGATGGCTTGCTGGAAACGGTCAAGGATCTGCTGCACTCGCGTAAACGTTAGGATCCAGCATGAACACCGTGTCCCCGATGGCCAGCCTGCATGCAGAGCAGAACCTGATTTCCGCCCTGCTGGAAATCCTGAAGCTGGAGCAAAAACATCTGGTGGCCGCGGACATCGACAGCCTGACCGCCCTCACCCCGCAGAAAACGGCGCTGGTGAACCAGATGGCGGTGCTGGCCAGCCAGCGTCACAGCGCCCTCGGCGCCGCCGGCTACGCCGCCCAGGAAAGCGGCATGGAAGCCTGGCTGGCCGCGAGTGGCGACGCGCATGCCCACAGCCTGTGGCAGCAAGTGCTGGAGCTGACGCGCGAAGCCAAGGAAATGAACCGCCTGAATGGCGTGCTGATCAACAAACACCTGAACCATACGCAAGGCGCGCTGAACGCGCTGCGTCCCCAGACCCAGAGCCAGGTCTACGGCCCCAGCGGCCACGCCACGGCAGGCCGCAGCAGCCGCGGCTTCCTCGCCCGCTAAGTTTTTTCGCAGAAATGAAGCAGCCGGCATTGCCGGCTTTTTGCATTGGCACGCCCGGGTGGATTTTTTTCGTCGTGGACAGCGCCGGCCACCCTGC
This sequence comes from Massilia sp. NR 4-1, assembly GCF_001191005.1. NCBI lineage: Bacteria > Pseudomonadati > Pseudomonadota > Betaproteobacteria > Burkholderiales > Oxalobacteraceae > Massilia > Massilia sp. NR 4-1. The sequence goes on along the minus strand of NZ_CP012201.1, from coordinate 5,957,000 downwards.
CTCAGGGCTGGGGCGCGGCCGGTGCGGCCTCGGTGGGGATTTCCGTGCTCGGGTCGGGAATGCCGGACAGGATGGTGACGGCGACGCGGCGGTTGCGTGCGCGGCCTTCGGGCGTCTCGTTGGGCGCCACCGGGAAGTTCGAAGCATGGCCGACCGCCGTCATGCGCTCGGGCGGCACGCCCGCTTCGATGAACAGGCGCACCACGCTGCCGGCGCGCATGGCCGACAATTCCCAGTTCGAAGGGAAGATAGCGTTGCGGATCGGCACATTGTCGCTATGGCCCTCCACCTGCACCGCGTGGCTGTCATCCTTGAGCAGGATGGCCACCGCCTGCAGCGCCTCGCGCGATTCGGCCGTCAGGCGCGCATCGCCCGGATCGAACAGCACGCTGGCATTGATCTCGACGCTGACGCCGCGGCTGTTTTGCGTCACGCGCACCTTGCCTTCCTTCACCAGCGGCGCCAGGGTCGACAGCAGATCCTGGGCCAGTTTGGTCATCTGCTCCTTTTCCTTGCGGATCAGCTCGGTGCGCCGCTTCAGGCCGGGATTGGGGATGGGCAGGTTCTGCACCTGGGTATTGATCGGCTCGGCCGCGCCCTGGCCGCCGAAAGCGTCGCCGAGGGCGTCGGAAAACACCTTGTACTTGCCGATATTGACCGAGGAAATCGCATACATCACGACGAAGAAGGCGAACAGCAGCGTGATGAAGTCGGCATACGAGATCAGCCAGCGCTCGTGGTTTTCCGGCTCATCGTCGAACTTGCGGCGCGCGCGGCGTTCCATCAATGTTCCCGCAGCAGCGTGGCGACGCGCTCGTCGATGATGCGCGTGAAGTCGCCGGTGGCGATATCGTAGAACACGGCGGCGGCGATTTCCTGCTGGTGCACCTGCTGCGTCACGATATTTTTCAGCTTGTTGGCGATCGGGTAGAAGAACAGATTGGCCAGGCCCACGCCGTAAATGGTGGAGACGAAGGCCACGGCGATGCCCGGCCCCAGCTTGCTCGGATCGCTCAGGTTTTCCATCACGCTGATCAGGCCCAGCACCGCGCCCAGGATGCCGATGGTGGGCGAATAGCCGGCCGCCGATTCCCAGATGCGCACGGCCTGGCGCTCGGCCATTTCAAAGGCCGTGATCTCGGTGTCGAGCAGCTGGCGCAGCTTGTCCGGCGCGACGCCGTCGACGATCATGCGCAAGCCCTTGGCATTGAATTTATCCTTGGACGAGAGCATGAAGCGCTCCAGCGACAGCAGGCCGTCGCGCCGCGCCGCCAGGTTCCAGGCATTGATGTCGCGCGCCAGCGCGGCGCGGCTGTCGGCCGGCGGCGCGAACACCCAGCGCAGCATCCACACGCCGCGGCGCAGGGTGGACGGGCGGGTTTGCAGCAGCACGGCGCCGAAGGTGCCGACCACCACGATGGCGAAGGCGGCCGGCTGCACCAGGGACGACCATTTGCCGCCCTCCAGGCCCTGGCCGACCAGCACCCCGGCCAGCCCCAGCAAGACACCGATTACGCTGGCCCAGTCCATGCCTGCTCCCTCAAAGTCGCCCGCAGCCGTGCCACGGCCTGGGTATGCAGTTGCGATACGCGCGATTCGGAGACTCCCATCACCGCGCCGATTTCCTTCAGATTCAATTCTTCCTCGTAATACAGGCCCATCAGGATCTTCTCGCGCGGCGGCAGCGCATCGATGGCATCGATCACAGCCTGGCGGAAGTCGGTGTCGAGCAAGGCGCGCAGCGGATCGGCGTCCTCGTCGTGGGCATAGCGGTCGAGGAAGCTGTCGTTGCCGTCCTCGTCGTGGAAATCCTCGTAGTACACCAGCTGGTGGCCGCCGCCTTCGGACAGCATTTCCTGGTAATCGGAGAGCGAGAGCTTGAGCATCTTCGCCACTTCCGATTCGCTCGGCGGCCGGCCCAGGCGCTGCTGCAGCGTGGACATGGCGCTTTCGATCTTGCGCATGTCCTGGCGCATGCTGCGCGGCATCCAGTCGCTGCTGCGCAATTCGTCCAGCATGGCGCCGCGGATGCGCATCACCGCATAGGTTTCAAACTGGGCACCATGGGTTTCTTCGTAGCGGTTGATCGCATCGAGCAAGCCAATCATCCCCGCCTGTACCAGGTCATCCACTTCTACGCTGGGCGGCAATTTTGCCTTCATATGGTGGGCCAGGCGCTTGACCAAGGGCATATGCTCCGTCAGCAGCGAATCCTTGTCCACCTTCCCTTTGACCGTGTACATAAATTCTAGTTTTGTTCTTGAACACTAAAAATGGCTGTTGCTCCCCGTGGATAAGGACGGCGCAGCAGCCAGCGCAAAGCGGCCAGCCAGCTGACGAAACGCGACCGAAGCACCGGCCAGCGGGAATGCGTCAACCACCGCGCGCCCCAGGCGCGCTGCGCGATGCAGGTATTCGTCGGCCGGCACGGAACCCATCGACACCAGGTTCACGGCCAGGTAACGGCTTGCCGCCTGCGCCATATTATCGTAAACCAACCTCGCTTCGGCCTCTGTCGCACCGGTAACCAGGATGCCGAAGGGGCGGCGGCCCAGTTCATGGCTCAGACGCTTAATCATTAGATAAGCATTTTTAATGGATTCGGCGCTGTTCGAGACCTGCACCACGATCTCGGAACTGGCCATGATGGGCACCGGGAAGGCCTCGCCATCGAACTCGCCGTCGACGATCACAATGCCGCTCTGCTTGGCCAGCACATCGAAGGCCTTGGCCAGGCGGCGCCCTTCATCCGGGCCGCGGCGCGCTTCGCCGCCCGTCATCGAAACCACGCCGAAGCCTTGCGGCGCGGCCTGGATCACTTCGTTGAGCGCGCATTGCTGGCGCGCCACATCGAGCAGGCGCGCGCCGCCGTCCAGGCCGAGACGCGAAGCCACCCCGTGTTCGCTGTCGCAGGCGTCGACCAGCACCACATCGTTGCCGGCGCGCGCCAGCGAGGCGCCCAGATTGACCAGCATGGAACCCTTGTCGTCGCGCGCCGTGGCCGAGAGGAAGGTGATGATGCGCGGCTGCGGCCCCGCCAGCATGCGGCGCAGGCCTTCGGCCTGGTCGAAATTGAAGTTAGCCAAGATGCACCTCGCGCGCCAGGGTGTCGCCGCCGGTCGCGGCCATCAGCAGGGGGAGGTCGGCGTCGGCCACCTGGCGGCTGGTGCTCTCGCGGCGGAAGGCGCGCTCGACCAGCTGGGCCGGGTCGGCCAGATGCAGGTCTTCCGGCACGCGCTGGCCGTTGGAGACGTAGAACAGATTGAGTTTCTGGCGGATCAGCACGTCGAGCACATTGCCCAGCGAGGCCGCTTCGTCGAGCTTGGTCATGATGCAGCCGGCCAGGCCGCTGCCCTGGTAGGCGCGCACCACTTCGCTCAGGGTTTCCTGGGTGGCCGTGGCGTTCAGGCACAGCAGGCGCTTCACATTGGCGTCCACGCCCTGCAGCATGGCGACCTGCTCGGTCACCATCTGGTCGCGCTGGCTGACGCCGACGGTATCGATCAGCACGGTGTGCTTGTTCTGCAATTCCTTGAGGGCGATGCGCAGGTCGGCTTCGTCCTTGACCGAGTGCACCATCACGCCCAGGATCTTGCCGTAGATGCGCAGTTGCTCGTGGGCGCCGATACGGTAGGCGTCGGTGGTGATCAGGGCCAGTTTTTCCGGGCCGTGGCGCATCACGCAGCGCGCCGCCAGTTTGGCGGTGCTGGTGGTCTTGCCGACGCCGGTGGGACCGACCAGGGCGAACACGCCGCCCTGCTCGATCAGCGCCTGCTCATTGGCCATGGCGCTGATATTGCGCGCCAGGACCGTCTTGATCCAGTGCAGGCTGGCGGCGCCGTCGCGGCCGGCCGGCAGCTTGTCGATCAGGTAGCGCGCCAGCGTGGCCGAAAAACCGGCGCCCAGCATTTCGCGCAGCACCGCCGTTTTCTGCGGATCGCGCTGCTGGGTCGCGCCCCAGGACAGCTCGGCCAGCTGGGTTTCCATCATGCCGCGCATGGCGCGGATCTCGTTCATCATGCCGCTCATCTCGGCGGCCGCATTGGCCTTGGCCGAGGCCACGGCAGTGGCCACCAGCGCCGAAATGCGTTCCATATCGAGGGCCGGGGCGGCCGGTGCCGGCGGCGCGGCGTTGGCCGGGGCGCGTGGCGCGCTGCGCTGCGGCGCGGCGGGACGGGCCTGCGGCGCGGCTGCGGCGCCAGCCGGCATGCGCGGCTGCGGACGAGGCGCTGGCGCTGCGGCGGCGGGTGCGCTGTGCGCAGCGGCTCCGGCGGCGGTGGCGGCGCCAAAAGCGGCGGTGGCGGCAGCGGCCAGGCTGCTGGCGCGCGCGGCCAGAGCCGGTTGCAGTTCGGCGGCGAAGTCCTGCGCGGCCGGCAGCTCCAGGCGCGGCGCCGGGGCGGCCATCGGCGAATCGCCGGGCGGCATCGCGAGGGAGGCGGCATCGTCATTGGCCAGCGCGAGGATTTCGACCACGCCATCGGCCTGGCGGTTGGACAAAATCACCGCGTCGGGGCCGAGGGCCTCGCGCACCTTGCGCAAAGCCTCACGCGATGTGGGTGCGGTAAATTTTTTGACGTTCATTGCAGCTCCTGTGTCACGATGCGCCGCCCATTAGCGACTCAATTCTCATGGTGAAATTATTCACGATGCACAGGAGAAACCATCACTCGAACAAGTGCCGAAACACCCCGCATTTCAGGGGGTCGTCTTGCCCTCTTCCCGGCCCAGCACGTCCTCCAGCGTCGCGGCATCGAACACCCGTTCGCCCCAGGCCAGCAGCTGCGCGGCGCTGGCTTGCTGCAGACGGTTCTGCACCGCTGGCGGCAAGACACCGAAACGCCGCGCCAGCAGCCGCCCCAGCAGCTCAGCCTGCCCTTCCTGCCGTCCTTCCTGCCGTCCTTCCTGCCGTCCTTCCTGCCGTCCTTCCTGCCGTCCTTCCTGAAGTCCCTTCTGCCGCCCTTCCTGAAGTCCTTGCTGGAGCCCTATCTGCAACCCTATTCGTTCAAACGACGATACATATGGCATAGCGCACCCTCCCTCCATTTCCTGGATATCGCTGCGCAACTCAAGCTCCAGTTCCGCCGGCAGACGCAAGATCCAGTCGATCACCAGCAATAAGTCCATAATACGCTGCCTATCCCACTGGCGCCGGTACAACAGGCGAATCAGGTAGCGCTTGGCGGCGTAGGCCGCCAGCGGCTGTTTGCGGCAGCGCTGCGCCATCAAGTAGGCCGCCGTCACCAGGGCGAAGGGGTTGTCTTCGTTCAGCAAGCCCGGCAGGCGCGGCACATAATCGAGCAGCTTGGCCAGCGCAAACTGCAGATGCATTTCGCTGCCGAACAGGCTGTAGGCAAACCGCTGCGGCCGCCAGCGCGGGCTGCGGTCGGCCAGCAGCACCAAGCTGGCCACCGGCCGCCGGTAGCGGTCGTAGCTGCGGTAATTGCAGGTGAAGACACGCTCGGCCAGGCTGCCGTCGCGTCCCGCCTGCACCTCCAGGTGCAGCAGCACCCATTGCTCATCTCCATTGCACAGATGAACGCGCGCCAGCTTGTCCGCCAGGCGCCGGCCTATGGCGCTGTCGCGGCTGATCTGCGCCAATTCCTGGTCGAGGAAAATATGCGGCTGCGTCCAGTCGATGGCGGCATGCGCCGCCGGGAAATAAAAGGCGAGAAAGTCCGGGAAGTGGCGCGTCAGCGCATCCTTCCAGGGCGTATCGTAATCATGGCGGGACGGGGCAGGCATGGCCCCAGTCTAGCCCCGCCGCCGCTGCGGCAAGGCCGACTGGCGCAAGCCCGGGGCGCATCCGCCCGATTAGCCGGCGCCAACCAGGGCCGTGACGCGGATGGTCTTGGTTTCGGGAATCTCTGCATGCGACAGTACCTTCAGTTGCGGCAGCGCGCGGCGCAGGAAGCGTGACAGCAAGGCGCGCAGCGGCCCCGGCACCAGGAGCACCGGCGTCAGCCCCAGTGCTTCCTGCTGCTGGGCGGCGGCACTGGCTTGCTGGGCGATGGTGTCGGCCAGGCCCGGCTCGATGCCGGCCTCGCCGCCGGTCGACAGGGCTTGCATCAGCAAGCGTTCCAGGCGGTTGTCCAGCGTCATCACCGACAGCTCGCCGCCGTTCGGGAACAGCTGCTGCACGATGGCGCGGCCAAGCGCGATGCGCACCAGGGCGGTCAGCTCGTTCGGGTCCTGGGTCTGCGGCGTATGCTCGGCCAGGGTTTCGATGATGGTGCGCATATCGCGGATGTGCACCCCTTCGGCCAGCAGGTTCTGCAGCACCTTCTGCAAGCCCGACAGCGAAATCATTTTCGGCACCAGGTCTTCCACCAGCTTGGGCGAATCCTTGCCAAGATGGTCGAGCAGGGATTGCACCTCGGCCCGCCCCAGCAGTTCGGAAGCGTGGGTGGTGATCAGGTGGTTCAGGTGGGTCGCCACCACGGTGCCGGCATCGACCACGGTATACCCCATGCTCTGCGCCTCGTCGCGCTGGGTGGCGTCGATCCAGACGGCGGGCAGGCCGAAAGCCGGGTCGGTGGTTTCCATGCCTTGCAGGGTGCCCGAGGCCATGCCCGGATTGATGGCCAGGAACTGGCCGTTGAACGCTTCGCCCGCGCCCACTTCCACGCCTTTCAGCGCGATGCGGTAGGCGGAAGGCTTGAGTTCCAGATTGTCACGGATGTGCACCGGTGGCGCCAGGAAGCCCACCTCTTGCGCGAATTTCTTGCGGATGCCCTTGATGCGCTTGAGCAGTTCGCCGCCCTGGGCCTTGTCCACCAGCGGGATCAGGCGGTAGCCCACTTCCAGGCCGAGGGTATCGACCGGCAGGATGTCCTGCCAGCTGGCCTCTTCCTGCTCCGGCGCCGCGCTCTGGCCGCCGGCTGCCGCGGCGGCGGCGGCTTCCGCCTCGGGCGCCTCGGCCTGCTCCTTGGCACGCTTGGCCATCAGGTAGGCGGAACCGCCCAGGGCCGCCGCCAGCAGCAGGAAGACCAGGTTCGGCATGCCCGGAATCAGGCCCATGCCGCCGATGATGGCGGCCGTGATGTACAGCACCTGCGGCTTGGCGAACAGCTGGCCGATGACCTGGGTGCCGATATCGCTTTCGCTGGCCACGCGCGAGACCACGATACCGGCCGCGATCGAGATCACCAGCGAAGGGATCTGCGCCACCAGGCCGTCACCGATGGCCAGCAGGGTGTAGTTCTTGAGCGCATCGCCGAAGGCCATATCGTGCTGGATCAGGCCCACCAGCAGGCCACCGACGATATTGATGATGGTCACCATGATGCCGGCGATGGCATCGCCGCGCACGTATTTGGACGCACCGTCCATGGCGCCGTAAAACTCGGCTTCCTGCGACACCTCGTTGCGGCGGCGGCGCGCTTCCGGTTCGCCGATCATGCCGGCGTTCAGGTCGGCGTCGATGGCCATCTGCTTGCCCGGCATCGCATCCAGGGCGAACCGCGCGCCCACTTCGGCGATGCGGCCGGCGCCCTTGGTCACGACCACGAAGTTGATGATGGTCAGGATCACGAAGACCACGATGCCGACCGTGTAATTGCCGCCGATCAGGAAGTGGCCGAAGGCTTCGATCACCTTGCCGGCCGCGTCGGCGCCGGTATGGCCCTCGGTCAGCACGACGCGGGTCGAGGCCACGTTCAGGGACAGGCGCAGCATGGTCGACACCAGCAGCACCGTGGGGAAGGCCATGAAGTCGAGCGGCTTGACGGTGTACAGGCTGGTCAACAGCACGATGATGGACAGCGCGATATTGAAACTGAAGAACAGGTCGAGCACGAAGGCCGGCAAGGGCAGGATCATCATCGCCAGCAGCATGATGATCAGGATCGGCGCGGCCAGGCTCTTGCCGGCGGCGCCGGACAGGTTCATGCCGCTCAGCCAGGCGGGCAGTTTCAGGCTGTTCATGGATTAGCTCCCGTATTGTTGTGTGCTTGCGCTTGTGCTTGTTGATAGGCCGGATGCAGCGGATCCATATCGTCCGGCACCTCGAGTTTGCGCGGACGCTCCGGATACTGGCCGCCCGGACGGTAGGCGCGCAACTGGAAGACATAGGCCAGCACTTCGGCCACGGCGGCATACAGGCGCGGCGAAATCTCGTCGCCGATCTCGGTATGCTTGTGCAGCGCGCGGGCCAGGGCCGGCGCTTCCAGGATCGCCACCCGGTGTTCCTTGGCCAGTTCGCGGATCTTGGCCGCCACCGCGTCGGTACCCTTGGCCACCACCTTCGGCGCGCCGCCGGCGCCATCGACGTATTTGAGCGCGACCGCGAAATGGGTCGGGTTGGTCACCACCACGTCGGCGGTCGGCACCTCGGCCATCATGCGGCGCTTGGCCATCTCGCGCTGCAACTGGCGGATCTTGCCCTTGATCTGGGGATTGCCGTCCGACTCCTTGGACTCCTGGATCAACTCCTGGCGCGTCATCTTCAGCTTGTTGGCGTAATGCCACATCTGGTACGGCGCATCGATGGCGGCGATGAAGCCGAGCGCGCCGACGATGAACAGGAAACTCATGGCCAGCATCTCCAGCAGGTGGACGCTGCCCAGCTTGAGCGGCTCGTTGACGAGACCGAACACGGCTTCCTTCTGCTTGAGCACCACCAGCCAGGCGACGGCGGCCACGATCAGGGTTTTCAGGATGGCCTTGACCAGCTCCACCAGCGCATTCTTGGACACCAGATTGCCCAAGCCGTTGATCGGATTGAGCTTCATGAAATTCGGGCTGACGGCCTTGCCGCTGAACAGCCAGCCGCCCACCAGCAAGGGCGAAGCGAGGGCCACGATCATCACCGCCACCGCCAGCGGCAGGCAGGCCACGATGACCTGCACCACATCGACCAGGATGCGGGTAATCAGCACATCGGGATTGAAGATTTGCTCGCGCGTCAGCGACAGGCCGGACACCAGCGCCGCACTTAACTGCCGCACCAGGCCGGAACCGGTCAGCCACAGGCCGGCGCCCGCCGCCATCAGCACGGTAAAGGTCGCCACTTCGCGCGACCGGGGAACGTCGCCTTCTTCGCGCGCCTGCTCGAGGCGCCGCTGTGACGCCGGTTCGGTCTTTTCGGCTTCGCTGTCTTCAGCCATCTACTGCTCCTGGTAAGGCCGGCGCGGACACCCGGCGGCCTGGCAGGAGACATTATTGCCGCTAAGCCATGACGGCCATCGGCGGAACAGGCGGACTTTCCCCACCTTGTTTCATTTTATTGCCAAATAGAAATAATCTCAGGATGCCGCGCACACCCGCTGTTCGATGGCGCCGAACAGCGATTTGCCGTCGGCATCGAGCATCTCGATGCGGATGGTGTCGCCGAAGCCCATGAACGGCGTGCTCGGCTTGCCGTCGGCGATGGTTTCCCGGCAGCGCTGCTCGGCAATGCAGGAATAACCCTTGCGGGCATCCTGGTTCGACACCGTGCCGGAACCGACGATGGTGCCGGCGCGCGCATTGCGCGTCTTGCACAGGTGGGCGATCAGCTGGGCGAAATTGAACACCATGTCGACGCCGGCATGCGGCTGACCCACCAGCTTGCCGTTCCAGGCCGAGCGCAGCGGCAGGTGCAGCTTGCTGTCCTGCCAGGCCGCGCCCAGCTCGTCCGGCGTCAGCGCCACGGGGGCAAAGCTGGTGGCGGGCTTGGACTGGAGGAAGCCGAAGCCCTTGGCCAGCTCATCGGGAATCAGATTGCGCAGCGAAACATCGTTGACCAGGGTCAGCAGGCGGATTTGCTGCTGCGCCTGGTCGGGCGTGGCCCCCATCGGCACATCGCCGGTGATGACGGCCACCTCGGCCTCGAAGTCCAGCCCCCATTCCTCGTGGCGCAGCACGATATCGTCGCAGGGGCCGAGGAAATCGTCGCTGCCGCCCTGGTACATCAGCGGGTCTTCCCAGAACGCGGCCGGCATCTCGGCATTGCGCGCCTGGCGTACCAACTCCACATGGTTGACATAGGCCGAGCCGTCGGCCCACTGGTAGGCGCGCGGCAGCGGCGCCATGCAGCGCTGCGGGGCGAAGTCGAAGCTGCGGCGCGCCCTGCCCTCGTTGAGCTGGCGCGACAGTTCGTCGAGCTGGGGCGCCAGGAAGGCCCAGTCGTCGAGCGCACGCTGCAGGGTGGCGGCGATGCCGTCGGCCAGCACGGCCGTTTTGAGATCGCGCGCGACGATGGCCAGCTGGCCGTCGCGCGTGCCGTCTTTCAGGGTTGCCAGTTTCATGGGCGGGAACGGTTGGTTGCGAAGAGCGCAACTGTAGCAGATGCCCGCCCGGCGCGGCGGGCCGCGCCCCTCAGGCCGGGGCCAGCAAGGCCAGCTGTTCCGGCGTCAGATAGCACCACTCGCCCTCTTGCAGGCCGAGCGACGCCAGTTCCAGGCCGCCGATGGCGGAGCGGTGCAGCGCGCTGCAATGGTTGCCGGCCGCCGCCAGCATGCGCTTGACCTGGTGGTATTTGCCCTGTTCCAGCACGATTTCCAGCTGGTGCGCGCCGCGCTGCTCGCAGACCAGGGCCGCCAGCGGCGCCGGTTCGTCGTGCAGCTGGACGCCGGCGCGCAATTGCGCGATCAGTTCCGGCGTCACCGGGTCGTGGGTGGTGGCCTGGTAGACCTTGGGCACGTGGCGCTTGGGCGAGGACTGGGCGTGGATGAAGGGGCCGTCGTCCGACATCAGCAGCATGCCCGTGGTGTCGTGGTCGAGGCGGCCCACCGGCTGCACTTCGCGCCAGCTGAACTGTTCGGGCAGCAGGGTCAGTACGCCGGGATGGTGGCTGGGCTTGCGCGAGCACTCATAATCGGCCGGCTTGTACAGGGCCAGGTACAGGTGTTCGCGGTAGACCCACTCTTCCTCGAAGACCTGCAGCACCAGGCCCTCGGTGTCGAAGGTGGTCTTGTAATTGTCCTGCACCGCGCCAGCGACCAGGACGTCGCCGTCTTCGATCAGGGCGCGGCAGTATTTGCGGGTGCCGAAACCCTGCGATTGCAGGATACGGTCTAGGGATAATTTACTCATGGGGCGGGATTTTACCGGATTTGGCCTGGCACCCGCCAAGCGATTGATATAAATCAAACTGCTGACCGATCCCATCGATACACTGGAAACAAATGTAGGAATCTACTTAACGTGCCCTAGGATTTCATCGAGCACGATCAGAATTTACGGGAGAGCCAGATCATGCAAATCCACGACAGCGATATCCGTGCCACCGCCGAACAAGCGGCCCAACATGAAACCGACGCCGCCCTCGCGCGCTGGCGCGGCGGCGCCCCGCTCGGCGGCCATACCCTGCAATGGCACTGGCATGCGCACCTGCAGCAACATTACCAGGACTGGCTGCAGGCCGGCGGCTTCCATGCCGATGAGAATGCGCTGAAATGAAAACAGCGGCCAGAGGCCGCCGTTCTCTTGTTCCATCCCGGAACACATTCGAGGAAGTGATTTCACTCGGTGGGCGCATGCACGATGCGCCGGGAGTAGTTCCATCGCAATGTCAGCTTAAGCCAACCTTCAACTTCTTGTATAAGCCCTCCCTTGGAACGAACTACATCACCACTATAGCCCACGGCCGGGAATATACAAGGCGTAACAAGAGCAAACTGCCAATCTTGTCTGTTGCTCTCTTAACGCAATTCAGCGCAGGGCGGGACGGGCCGCGTCGCTGGCCGCCTTGATCGCGCCGGAACCGACGGCGGCGCCGAATTTCTTCAGCACGCGCTCCTGCAAGCCCTCATGCTGGGTGTAGTCGATGATGTCGGGCGCGTCGATCACATCGCGCGCCACGCTGTCCACGCTGCCCAGGCCGTCGGCCAGGCCCATCTCGATGGCGCGCGCGCCGGTCCAGAACAGGCCCGAGAACATGTCCGGCGTTTCCTTCAGGCGCTTGCCGCGGCCCGTGCGCACCACCTCGATGAACTGCCCGTGGATTTCATTGAGCATGCTCTGGGCATGCTGCTTCTGCTTGTCGGACTGCGGGCTGAACGGGTCGAGGAAGCCCTTGTTGGCGCCGGCCGTCAGCAGGCGCCGCTCCACGCCCAGCTTGTCCATGGCGCCGGTGAAGCCGAAACCGTCCATCAGCACCCCGATCGAGCCGATCAGGCTGGCCTTGTCGACATAGATCTTGTCGGCCGAGGCCGCGATGTAATAGCCGCCCGAGGCGCAGATCTCGTCGACCACCACATACAGCGGCTTGGTCGGATAGCCCTTGCGCAGGCGGTGCACCTCGTCGACGATCATGCCGGCCTGCACCGCGCTGCCGCCCGGGCTGTTAATGTGCAGCACCACGGCCACCGAACCGCTGTCGGAAAACGCCTTATTGAGGGCCGGGATCACCACCGAGGCGGCGCCGCTGCCCTCCGCCTCGATATTGCCTTCGATCTCGATCAGGGCCGTATGCCGCCCCAAAGACTCGGCATCTCCGCCCATCAGGTCGATATCGAAATAGCTGACCACGGCCAGGAACACGATCACCAGCATGAAGACCTTGAAGAAGATGCTCCAGCGGCGGTTGGCGCGCTGCTCCTTCAGGGTGGCGAACACCAGCTTCTCCAGCACCTCCCGCTCCCACTTGATGGGCGGCACGCCCTCGTCGGCGGGTGCGGCCGGCGGCGCCGGTGGCGGGGGCGGCGGCAGGCCAGCGGCGTTGCCGGGATTCTCAGTGTTCTCGTTCATGCTCTACTTTTCGTGAAAGGCGGCGCTTTAGGCGCGCGCCGGACGGACGTAATCGTCCGGTTGCCAGAAAATCTGCTGATCGCGCTCGCTCACCGTGATCGGCCGCAGGCGGCCGCCCTTGCACGGGCCGCCGGCACAGTGGCCGCTTTCCGGCACATACACGGCGCCATGGGTCGAACACATGATGTACAGGCCGCTCGACTCGAAGAATTCGCCGGGCGCCCAGTCCAGCTCGATGGGCACGTGGGCGCAGCGGTTCAGATAGCCGTACGCCTTGCCGCCATAGCGCACCACGAAGCCGGTGCCGTCCTCGCCGCCGGCCGTGACGGGGAAGCGCACGCCCTTGCCGCCTTCGGCCAGGTCGTCGGAGGCGCAGATCAGGATGTCAGGGTTCTCGCTCATCAGGCGTTCTCGTTCAGCCATTGGTGCAGCTCGGCGATGGAACGCGCGGAGAACAGCGGATTGCAGGCTTGCAGCTGGTGGATCGGGTGGGCGCCGTATTCGACGGCGATGCCGGCCGCGCCGGCGTTCTGCGCCATCAGCAGGTCATGGGTGGTGTCGCCGATCATCACGGTGCGCTTGAGATCCTGGCCCAGTTCGCGCGTCAGCTCTTGCAGCATGGCGGGATGGGGCTTGGAGAATGTTTCATCTGCGCAACGCGTCGCGTCGAAGGCCGACAACAGGCCCACATCGTTGAGCGCGCGGTTCAGGCCGACCCGGCTCTTGCCCGTGGCTACGGCCAGGAAATAACCTTCCTGCGCCAATTCCTGCAGCATCGCGCGCACGCCCTGGAACAGGGTCAGCTCATGGTCGCGGCTCAGGAAGTGGTAGCGGTAGCGCTCCACCATGCGCGCATGGTATTTCGGATCGACCTCGGGCAGCACGGCCTGCATGGCTTCGTGCAGGCCGAGGCCGATCACATGGGCGGCGGCGGCCTCGCCCGGCACCGGCAAGCCCAGGTCCTTGGCGGCGGCCTGGATGCACTTGACGATGGCCGCCGTGCTGTCCATCAGCGTGCCATCCCAATCGAAGACGATCAGATCAAATTGCTTTCTTGACATTTTCCCCAGCCGGCCCGCGGCTGGCTCCTCTAATAGTGTTAGTGCGGCAGCGCCGGACCCAGGCTCTGCAGGAAGCGATCGCACTCGGCGGCCAGCGGCGCATTCAGCGTCATGCGTTTACCCGATTCCGGGTGGGTAAACGTAATCTGATGGGCATGCAGAAACATGCGTTTCAGGGCGCCACGCGTGGCATCGGCTTTTTGCAAAGCTTTGTTCAGGGCGAAATCGCCATATTTATCGTCACCTGCAATTGGGAAGCCCGACGATGCCAGATGAACGCGAATCTGGTGCGTACGGCCGGTTTTCAGCTCGGCTTCCAGCAAGGCAAATTTTTCAAACTTGCGCAGCAGGGAGAATACCGTATGCGAAGGCTGGCCGTCGGCCGCCACCGTCACCCGGCGTTCGCCATCGGCCGTCGTATATTTATGCAATGACAATTTTACATGCTGGCGCTTATTCTTCCAGTCCCCTACCGCCAGCACCAGGTAGCGCTTGTCGGTATGGCCGTCGCGCATCTGCTCATGCAGGCTGGTCAGCGCGGAACGTTTCTTGGCGAGCAAGAGCAAACCCGAGGTTTCGCGGTCGAGGCGGTGCACCAGCTCCAGGAATTTGGCGTCCGGGCGGGAAGCGCGCAATTGCTCGATGACGCCGAAGGAGACGCCCGAGCCGCCATGCACGGCGACGCCGGCCGGCTTGTCGATGACCAGCAGGTGGCTGTCCTCGAAAATAATGCTGAATTCGGCGGCCGGCACGCTGGCCTCATTCTTTTCAGCAACACGGACCGGTGGAATACGCACCACATCGCCCTGTACCAGACGGTACAACTGGTCGATGCGGCCCTTGTTGACGCGCACTTCGCCCGAGCGCAGGATGCGGTAGATATGGCTTTTCGGCACGCCTTTGCAAACACGCAACAGATAATTATCTATGCGCTGTCCGGCCTCTTCTTCGGTGATTGTGACGAATTGTGCTTGCGGCAGGACCGGTGCGGGGGAAGCCGGCTGGGCCTGGGAGGCCTTGTTTTGCCCTGTCTTCCCAGAAAATCTCTCTAAGTCCTTCATTTTGAATATATAATCGTTTTGCCGCGGTTTAAGCTGCTGCACGTGTAAGAATAAAAGCACATTTTACACAGGGGCGTATCCACTGGCCTCGCCTAAATGCAAATTCGGTGGAAAAAATGTATACGCACACCCATGCGCGAATCAAGGTGGTCACCACTGTGGCCATCGGATAGCGCGCAAGAGTGCTGGGATTAGATTGGCTGGATTGTTAGGATAAGTCCGGCGAGCAAGCCCCCAAGTCGTTGCTCGCTGGTTGATGAAGCTGATAACGCTTGCCGTTTCGCCGGGATCCTGGAGAGGCCCGGCTCGACGCTTTGCGCACGCCCGCATACTCCCGCCCCCGACCCTGTCGGGCCGCATGGATGAGTTGCCCGCGGTGCGTGCACTCGGCATGACGATCAGCCTCATGCGCCCTTTGCGGCGGCAGCGCTTCTGCGCTGCAGCGCCGCATGACGAGGCATTTCCCCGCAGCCTCCTTAACTCCCGCGTATATCCGTGTACGTTTGCCGCTCTTTGGAGCGGCCTGGAGACGGCCTTCGGGTCGCGGAGTTTATAAAAATGAAACGCATGTTGTTTAATGCTACGCAGCAAGAGGAGCTGCGCGTAGCAATTGTCGACGGTCAGAAACTGATCGATATCGACATCGAAACTGCTGGACGCGAGCAGCGCAAGTCAAATATCTACAAAGGCGTCATCACCCGTATCGAACCCTCCCTGGAAGCCTGTTTCGTCAGCTATGGCGAAGACCGTCATGGTTTCCTGCCGTTCAAGGAAGTGGCGCGCAGCTATTTCCGCGAAGGCGTGGACGTGCGCAATGCCTCCGTCAAGGAAGCGCTGCGCGAGGGCCAGGAAATCGTGGTGCAGGTGGAAAAGGAAGAGCGCGGCAATAAAGGCGCGGCCCTGACCTCCTTCATCTCGCTGGCCGGACGCTACCTGGTGCTGATGCCGAACAACCCGCGCGGCGGCGGCGTGTCGCGCCGCGTCGAAGGCGAGGAACGCCAGGAACTGCGCGAAACCATGGACAAGCTGGACCTGCCGCAAGGCATGTCCGTGATCGCCCGCACCGCCGGCATCGGCCGCACCGTGGAAGAGCTGCAGTGGGACTTGAACTACCTGATGCAGCTGTGGCGCGCGATTGAAGGCGCTTCCAAGGCCGGCTCCGGCGCCTTCCTGATCTACCAGGAATCGTCCCTGGTGATCCGCGCCATCCGCGACTACTTCCAGCCCGATATCGGCGAGATCCTGATCGATACCGACGAGATCTACGACCAGGCCCACCAGTTCATGAGCCATGTGATGCCCGATATGGTGCATCGCGTGAAGCGCTACAGCGACGACGTGCCGCTGTTCTCGCGCTTCCAGATCGAACACCAGATCGAGACGGCTTACTCGCGCACCGTGCCCCTGCCTTCCGGCGGTGCCATCGTGATCGACCACACCGAAGCGCTGGTGTCGGTGGACGTCAACTCGGCGCGCGCCACGCGCGGCTCCGACATCGAGACCACCGCCTTCAACACCAATCTGGAAGCGGCCGAAGAAGTGGCGCGCCAGCTGCGCCTGCGCGACCTGGGCGGCCTGATCGTGATCGACTTCATCGACATGGAAGTGGCCAAGAACCAGCGCGAAGTCGAACAGCGCCTGAAAGACGCCCTGCACCATGACCGCGCCCGCGTTCAGATGGGCAAGATTTCGCGCTTCGGCCTGATGGAACTGTCGCGCCAGCGCCTGCGTCCTTCGCTGTCCGAAGGCTCGCACGTGACCTGCCCGCGCTGCTCGGGCACCGGCCATATCCGCGATACCGAATCGTCCGCCCTGCAGGTGCTGCGCATCATCCAGGAAGAGGCGATGAAGGAAAACTCGGCCGCCATCCACGTGCAGGTGCCGGTCGACGTGGCCGCCTTCCTGCTCAACGAGAAGCGCGGCGAAGTGCTGAAGATCGAGAACCGCCACCGCATCACCGTGATCCTGATCCCGAACAAGCATCTGGACACCCCGCACTACAAGCTGGAACGCATCAAGCACGACGATCCGCGTTTGGAAGACAGCGCCGCCAGCTACACCATGGCGGAGCAGGCCGAAACCGATATGGCCTTCAGCAAGCGCCAGAAGGAAGAAGCCAAACCGCGCCAGGAAGCCGTGGTCAAGACCATCACCCCGGCCCAGCCGGCGCCGATGGTGGACCGCAAGCCGGCCGCCGAAGCCGTCAAACCGGCCGCGCCCGCCGCTGCCGCAGCGGCCGAGCAAGGCTTCTTCGCCAAGCTGATCTCCTTCTTCACCGGCAAGAAAGAAGAAGCACCGGCAACGGCCGCACCGGCCATCGCCAGCAAACCGTCGAGCAGCGAGCGCGGCGACCGTAACGCCCGCGGTCCACGCGGCCGCAACCGTAACGCCAAGGGCCGCGAGCGCGACGAGCGCGAAGGCGGCGCCCGCGCCGCCGGCACGGACGAAGCGCCAAAAGCGGCCGAAGGCCGCCCAGCCCGTCCGCCACGCCCACCGCGCGAGCCACGCGAAGCGCGTGAAGGCCAGCCGGCCGACGCGCCACGCGCCGAACGCGCGGAGCGCGGCGAACGTGCCGAGCGTCCTGAACGCGCGGAACGCGCGGAACGCGGCGAGCGTGCCGAGCGCCCGCCACGTCCGCCACGCGAGCCGCGCGGCGAGAAAGCTGCCGTAACGGAAGTCAAAGCGGAAGAACTGGCATTGGCCGCAGCCGGTGTCGGCCCGGCCGGCGCAACGCCTGCCGTGGACGTGCCTGGCTTGGTGAAAGTGCCGGCCAATGCCGGTCCTGAAGGCGAGGACGCGGACGGCGCCGAAGGTGGCGACGAACCGCGCCGCCGCCGCCGCCGTGGCGGCCGCAACCGCAACCGCCGCGAACGCGACGGTGAAGGCCAGGATGGCGCATTCGCCGCCGATGGCGAGGCCGGCGACGCCGGTGACGCCGCGATCCAGGCCGTGGCGCCAGCCATCGCCGCCGTCGAGGCAGCCGAAGCTGTAGCGCCAAGCGCCGCGCCCGTCGTGAACGCTGCAGTGGAAACGACGGCGCCAGCCGCTGTTGTGGCCGAGACCGTCGCTGAAACCGCTGCCGTGCCGGCCGCCGCACCAGTTGCGCCCGCCGCAGCCGTCGTGACCGAGGTCGCCGCCGCTGCTGCTCCAGTGCAAGCTGAAGCTGCCGTTGTCGCTGCGCCAGTTAACGCCGTGGCGGAAGCTGCCGCCGCGCCAGTCGAAGCTGTTGCCGAGGCCGCCGTTGCCCCGGTTGCCGCCGAAGCGCAGCCCGCCGTGCAAGCTGAAGCCGCACCAGCCAGCGTCCCGGCAGCGACCGTGGCTGCGCCTGCCGCCGCACCGGTGGCCAGCGCGCCAGCCGCCGAAGCCGTCGCCGCGCCAGCCGCAGTGGAAGCCGTTGCCGCACCAGCGGTCGCAGCCGAAGCCGCAGCTCCGGAAGCCAGCGCCCCGGCCGTCGCCGCAGTGGCAACCGTGGCCGCGCCAGTCAGCGCACCGGCAGTTGCCGTGGCAGCGCCTGCGCCGGTGGCGCCGGCCGCCGCGCCAGTGGCAAGCGCCGCAGCGCCAGCCGCTGCCCAGCCTGCTGCTCCGGCCGCCGACCTGAACGCCCTGCTGGGTTCGGTTGGTCTGACCATGGCAGCGACCGACCCGGCCAAGCTGCGCGCCGCCCAGGAAGCCGCTGCCCAGGTGGCGGCCCCCGTGCGCGTGCCGCGCGAGCGCAAGCCGCTGCCGCCGGTATCGGATGAGCCGCTGGTGCAGGTTGACACCCGCCGCTGATCGGCAAGGGCATCGCCCTTGCTAATCGGAAAAAAGGGAAGCCTTTTGGCTTCCCTTTTTTTCCGCCCCTGCCATGCCCACCAAGGCTAAGCCATGTCCCAACAAGTCCCCGCTCCCGTCAGCCTGCGCAGCGCCTTCCGCTACTGGCTGAAACTCGGCTTCATCAGCTTTGGCGGCCCGGCCGGCCAGATCGCCATGATGCACAGCGAGCTGGTGGAGAAACGGCGCTGGATCTCGGAACAGCGCTTCCTGCACGCCCTCAACTACTGCATGCTGCTGCCCGGCCCGGAAGCCACCCAGCTCGCCGTCTATATCGGCTGGCTAATGCACAAGACACGCGGCGGCATCATCGCCGGCACCCTCTTCATCCTGCCATCTTTGCTCATCATGATGGCTTTATCCTGGATTTACCTCGCCTATGGCAGCGTGCCGCTGATCGCCGGCATCCTCTACGGCCTCAAGCCGGCCGTGGTCGCCATCGTGCTGGCCGCCGCCTGGCGTGTAGGCAGCCGCACCCTGCGCAATGGCGCGCTAGCGGCCATCGCCGTCTTGGCTTTTATTGCGATCGCCCTGCTTCATCTGCCTTTTCCCGCCATCGTCGCGGCGGCCGCCCTCGCCGGCTGGCTCGGCGGCCGCTGGCGCCCCATCTGGTTCCAGCTGGCGCCGGCACAGGCCACCGGCCCGCAGCACCACGGCCCCGCCCTGATCGACGATGCCACGCCGACGCCGCCCCATGCCCGCTTCAGCAACCGCCGCCTGTTGCGCACGGGCCTGAGCGGCCTGCTGCTGGCCGGCGCCGTCTGGCTGCTGCTGGCGGGCGTCTTCGGCTGGCGCACGCCGCTGGCCCAGATGGGCTGGTTCTTCAGCAAAGCCGCCCTCCTGACCTTCGGCGGCGCCTACGCGGTATTGCCCTATGTCTACCAGGGTGGCGTGGAAACCTTTCACTGGCTGACCCCGGCGCAGATGATGGATGGCCTGGCCCTGGGCGAAACCACGCCCGGCCCGCTGATCATGATCGTCGCCTTCATCGGTTTCGTCGGCGGCTGGACCCATGCTGTCTACGGCCCCTGGCTGGCGGCGGGCGGACTGGCCGGGGCGGCGGTGGCGGCCTGGTTCACCTTCCTGCCCTCCTTCATCTTCATCCTGGCCGGCGGCCCGCTGGTGGAAGCCACGCGCGGCAGTATCCGCATGACAGCGCCGCTGACCGCCATTTCGGCCGCCGTGGTGGGCGTCATCGCCAGCCTGGCCGTATTTTTCGGGCAACATGTTTTCCACCCGGACGGGCGCTGGGATGGCCCGGCCATCGCCCTCGGCGCCCTCGCCTGCCTCGCCCTCGTCCGTTTTAAGATGGGTACCGTAGTTCTTTTGGTCACCTGTGCAATCGCTGGCGTCGTGCTATCGTATCCGGGTTGAACGCTTTTCCCCTTGCAACACCCATGACCGAGAAAATCATCCTTGTGTCGGACGGCCGCAGTACGGTCCCGGCCATTCCCGCCAGCCTGGCGCCAGCGACAGGAAGCGTGCTGGACAGTCGCGCCCGCCCCCTGCACGATCTGCGCATCTCGGTGACCGACCGCTGCAATTTCCGCTGCGTGTACTGCATGCCGAAGGAAGTCTTCGACCAGCATTACCAGTACCTGCCGCACTCCTCCCTGCTGAGCTTTGAGGAAATCACGCGCGTGGCGCGTCTCTTCATCGAGCATGGCGTGGAAAAAATCCGCCTGACCGGCGGCGAGCCGCTGCTGCGCCGCCACATCGAGCGCCTGGTCGAGATGCTGGCCAGGCTGCCCACGGCCAGCGGCAAGCCGCTCGACCTGACCCTGACCACCAACGGCTCCCTGCTGGCGCGCAAGGCGCAGTCGCTCAAGGATGCCGGCCTGAGCCGCGTCAGCGTCTCGCTCGACGCTCTGGACGACGCCACCTTCAAGCGCATGAACGATGTCGATTTCGCCGTCGCCGATGTGCTCAAGGGCATCGACGCCGCCCAGCGGGCCGGACTGGGACCGATCAAGGTCAATATGGTGGTCAAGGGCGGCCTGAACGAGCAGGAAATCCTGCCCATGGCCCGCCATTTCAAGGACACGCCCACCATCCTGCGCTTCATCGAATTCATGGACGTGGGCGCCTCCAACGGCTGGAATATGCGCGATGTGATTGCTTCCGACGAGCTGCGCCGCCGCATCCACGCCGAAATGCCGCTGCTGCCGGCCGATCCGAACTACAGCGGCGAAACGGCGCAGCGCTGGCGCTATGCCGATGGCGGCGGCGAAATCGGCTTCATTTCCAGCGTCACCCACGCCTTCTGCCACGACTGCACGCGCGCCCGCCTGTCCACCGAAGGCCAGCTCTACACCTGCCTGTTCGCCAGCCGCGGCCACGACCTGCGCGCCCTGCTGCGCGGCGGCCGCAACGATGCCGAAATCAGCGCCGCCATTGGCGCGCTGTGGCGCGTCCGCGACGACCGCTACTCCGAACTGCGCACCATCAACACCGACGGCCTGTCGCGCTCCGGCAGCGAGCGGCGCGTCGAAATGTCCTATATTGGGGGTTAGTTTGACCGATAAGAACCAGATCAGCGCCCTGATCCTCGCCGGTGGCCGCGCCACCCGCATGGGCCGCGTCGACAAAGGGTTGCAGCCCTTGCGCGGCGCCCCCCTCGTCGCCCATGTGCTGGAAAAGCTCAAGCCGCAAGTGGCCTGCATCGCCATCAATGCCAACCGCAACGCCGAGGCCTACGCCGCCTATGGCCTGCCCGTGCTGGCCGACGCGCTGGACGGTTTCGCCGGCCCCCTGGCCGGCCTGCAAGTGGGGCTGCGCCAATGCGGCACCGAGCTGCTGCTCACCGTGCCCTGCGATTCGCCCTTCCTGCCGGCCGACCTGGCGCCGCGCCTGCAGGCCGCCCTGCACGCGGAAGATGCCGATCTGGCCGTGGCCGTCACCCTGGAACCGGACGAGCACGGCGTGCCGCAGCGCCAGCGCCATCCCGTGTTCAGCCTGGTCAAGCGCAGCGCCCTGCCCCAGCTAGAAGCTTATCTCGACAGCGGCATGCGGCGCATGGGTGGCTGGTATGGCGCGCTGCGCGTGGCCGAAGTGCTGTTCAGCGACGCCGCCGCCTTCCGCAACATCAACACGCTGGAGCAGCTGCAACAAGAGGAGCACGACCACGCGCCCAGCCTGCAGCAAGTGATCAGCTGCCTGTCGGACTACGATCCCGGCGCGCTGCCGGTGCGCCATGCCCAGCACATCATCCACGGCTTCATCCAGCCCGTGCGCACCGTCGAAAAAGTCGCGCTGCGCAGCGCCCTCGACCGCGTACTGGCGGCCGACCTGATCTCGCCCATCGATGTGCCGGCCCACGACAATTCCGCCATGGACGGCTACGCCTTCGACGGCGCCCAGCTGCAAGGACGGGAACAGCTCACGCTGCGCACCATCGGCATCGCCTACGCCGGCCAGCCATCGGGCCTGCGTCCCGGCCCCGGCGAATGCGTGCGCATCATGACCGGCGGCGTCATGCCCGACGGCTGCGACACCGTGCTACCGCAGGAACTGGCCAGCGCCAGCGATGCCGCCAGCGTCACCTTCGCCGGCCACAGCGTGCGTCCCGGCGACAACCGGCGGCGCCAGGGCGAAGACTTGCAAGCCGGCCAGCCCGCCCTGCGGGGCGGCAAACTCATCCGCCCGGCCGACCTCGGCCTGATTGCCTCGCTCGGCATCGCCGAAGTCCCGGTGCGGCGCCGCCTGCGCGTCGCCTTCTTCTCCACCGGCAACGAACTGCGCTCCATCGGCGAGCCGCTCGAAGAAGGCTGCATCTACGACAGCAACCGCTACACGCTGTACGGCATGCTGCGCCGGCTCGGCTGCGACATCATCGATATGGGCGTCACGCGCGACGACCCGGCCGCGCTCGAAGCGGCCCTGCGCGAAGCCTGCGAAAGCGCCGACGCCATCATCACCTCGGGCGGCGTGTCGGTGGGCGACGCCGACTATACGCGCGCAGTGATGGACAAGCTGGGCGAAGTCAGTTTCTGGAAAATCGGCATGCGCCCCGGCCGGCCCATGGCCTTTGGCCGGATCCGCTCCAACGGCCGCTCCGCCTTCCTCTTCGGCCTGCCCGGCAACCCGGTGGCCGTCATGGTTACCTTTTACTTCTTCGCCCGCAACGCCCTGCTGCGCATGATGGGCGTCGACGGCGGCAACAACGCGCCGCTGCTGCACGTCCGCTCGGCCGAGGCGATCCGCAAAAAAGCCGGCCGCACCGAATACCAGCGCGGCATCGTCAGCCTGGGCGCCGACGGCCAGCCCGAAGTGCGCCTGACGGGCGCGCAAGGCAGCGGCATCCTGCGCTCCATGACCGAGGCCAACTGCATCATCATCCTTCCCGACGAACAAGGCAATGTCGCCGCCGGCGAACCCGTCGCCATCCTCCCCTTCGAAGGTCTGATCTAAATCAACAAATGTCCCACCCTGGTGCCTCGGCGGCCCCGCCTGACACCAGGGTGGGACATTTGCAGATGCAGATCAAAGGTGGAACAGGTGGGCGGACATGGGCTGCAGCGTTGGGCTTATGGCGGGGCGGAAATCCATGTGGGCGAGAATGTCACGTTCGAGGTCGATGCCGGGGGCGATTTCGACCAATTCCGGGCCTTGCGCGCTCAGGCGGAAAACGCAGCGTTCGGTGACGTACAGGGCTTGCTGGCCGCGCGCCAGGGCGTGGGCGGCGCTGTAGCTGCGGTGTTCCACCGTGTCGACGAATTTGCGGGCGCTGCCTTCGTGCGCGATGCGTAGACGGCCCTCTTCCACGGCAATGCGCAGGCCGCCAGTGGTGAAGGTGCCGGCGAAAACCACCTTGCGCGCGTTCTGGCTGATGTTGATGAAGCCGCCCGCCCCGGCCAGCTTCCGGCCGAACTTGCTGACGTTCAAATTGCCTTCGCGGTCCGCTTGCGCCAAGCCCAGCACGGCGACATCCAGGCCGCCGCCATCGTAAAAGTCGAACTGGTAGGGCTGGTCGATCACGGCGTCGGGATTGGCGGCGGCGCCGAAGCTCAGGCCGCCCACCGGCAGGCCGCCGATCACGCCCGCTTCGGTGGTCAAGGTCAGCCGTTCAAGCAGGCCGGCTTCGGCGGCGACATCGGCCACGCCTTCGGGCATGCCGATGCCGAGGTTGACCACGTCGCCGGCCTGCAATTCCATCAATGCGCGACGCGCGATGATCTTGCGTTCGTTGAGGTGCAGCGGTTCGCGCTCGGCCAGTTCGATGCGTTCCAGACCGGCATAGGCGGCGCTGAAGGCTTCGGCAAAGGTTTGCATATGGTAGGCCGGATCTTCCGCCAGCACCACGCAATCGACCAGGATGCCGGGCACCTTGACCTGGCGCGGATTAAGCGTGCCGCGCGGCGCCAGCGCTTCGACCTGGGCAATCACCAGGCCGCCGCTATTGTGCGCCGCCATGGCGATGGCCAGCACTTCCAGCGTCAGCGCCTCGCGCTCCATGGTGATATTGCCGGCGCTGTCGGCCGTGCTGCCGCGGATGATGGCCACCTGCACCGGCAGCGCCTTGTAGAACAGGCTTTCGCGCCCACCCAGCATGCTCAATTCGACCAGGTCTTCGCTGGCTCGCGCATTGATCTTGCCGCCGCCATGGCGCGGATCGACAAAGGTGCCGAGGCCGACATGGGTCAGCATGCCCGGCTTGCCGGCCGCCGTGTCGCGGAACAGCTGGCTGATCACGCCCTGCGGCAGGTTGTAGGCTTCGATCAGATTATCGATGGCGAGTTGCTGCAGCTTGGGCACCAGCCCCCAATGGCCGCCGATCACGCGCCGCAGCAAGCCTTCGTGGGCCAGGTGGTTGAGGCCGCGCTCGCCGCCATCGCCCTGGCCCGCCGCGTACAGCAGGGTCAGGCCGCGCGGTGCGCCTTCGCGCAGGAAGCGCTGTTCCAAGGCCACGGCGATATTCTCGGCAAAGCCGATGCCGACAAAGCCGCCGGTGGCCACCGTATCGCCATCGCGGATGCGCGCCACGGCGTCGGCGGCGCTGACAATCTTGCTGCGCGGGCTGCTGGACATCTCCCCTCCTCCTGCCCCGCCGCGCCGCCGGCCCCTTGCCCGCGCCCGTTCAGAGGCTGTCGAGTTCTTCCGAATCCTGTTCCTGCGCCGCGCCCAGCAAGAGCTGGGCTGCCTCGGCGGGCAACGCCTCCACCGACTTCAGCTTGCGCGCCATCTGGCGGCTGCGCACTTCGGCCGATTCGATATTGCGGGCGGCCCGTTCCAGCGTGCTCCGGGTGGCCGCCAGCACATCGCCAAACTTGGCAAACTCCGTCTTCACCGCGCCCAGCACCTGCCACACTTCCGACGAGCGCTTTTCCAGCGCCAGCGTGCGGAAGCCCATCTGCAGGCTGTTCAGCAACGCCGTCAAGGTCGATGGACCGGCAATGCTGATGCGGTGCTGTCTTTGCAGCTCGTCGGCCAGACCGGGGCGGCGCATCACTTCCGCATACAAGCCTTCGGTCGGCAGGAAGAGGATGGCGAAATCGGTGGTGGCCGGCGGCGCCAGGTATTTCTCGGCGATGGTGCGCGCCTCGCCGCGCACCGCCCGTTCCAGTTCGCGCCCGGCCACGGCCACGCCCTCGGCGTCGGCCCGTTCCGCCGCCTCCAGCAGGCGCTCATACTGCTCTTTCGGGAACTTGGCGTCGATCGGCATCCACACCGGCGCCCCGCCTTCCTGCTGGCCCGGCAGCTTGAGCGCGAATTCCACGCGCGCATTGCTGCCGGCGACCGTTTCCACATTCTTGGCATACTGCTCCGGCGTCAGCACCTGCTCCAGCAGCATTTCCAGCTGCACCTCGCCCCAGGTGCCGCGCGTCTTGACATTGGTCAGCACGCGTTTCAGGTCGCCCACGCCCAGGGCCAGCTGCTGCATCTCGCCCAGGCCCTGGTGCACGCGCTCCAGCCGTTCCGACACCTGGCGGAACGATTCGCTCAAGCGCGTTTCCAGCGTCGCGTGCAGCTTCTCGTCCACCGTCTTGCGCATTTCCTCCAGGCGCGTACCGTTATCCGTTTGCAGCTCGCGCATCTTGTTTTCCAGCGTCAGCCGCACTTCCAGCAGGCGGCGCGCATTCGATTCCGTCAGCGCCTCGATCTGGCGCCGCATGCCGTCCAGCTGCTGCACGGTGGCGGCATGGGCCTGGGTCAGCGTACCGCTCATTTCCTGGCGCTGGGCCTGGGCCGTGGCCTGCAATTGCAGGCGCACTTCGCGCTCGACGCGGTCCAGGCGCTCGGCCAGGTCGGCGTCCACGCCGCCGCTACGGCCGCGCAGAAGCAGCACGAGCTGCAAGCCCACGATCAGGGCGCAGGCGGCCAGCACGAGCCAGAGCAGGATCGCCTCCATCAGCCGGCCTTGTTCCGCATCCAGTCGGCGGTCTGGAAGAAGGAATTCATCAAGCGCACACGCAAGTCTTCCGCAATGCCGACATCTTCCATGGCCCAGGCCATGCAGCGCAGCCACTGGTCGCGCTCATCGCTGGCGATGGCGAACGGCAGGTGGCGCGCGCGCAGGCGCGGATGGCCAAAGCGCTCCACGAACAGGTCGGGGCCGCCCATCCAGCCGCTGAGGAACCAGAACAGCTTGTCGCGCGACCCTTCGGTGGAGGGCGGGTGCATGGTGCGGATGCCGGCGAATTCCGGCTCCAGCTCCATCAAATCATAAAAACGGTCGACCATCTCGCGCAGCTTGCTTTCGCCGCCGATCACGTCGTACAGGGTGGGGGATGCAGTTTCAGTCTCGTTCATAGTGCAATGATAGCGCAGGCAGTGAAAGCATATTGATCTGGATCAATCATCGATCCGATTTTAATCAAACCCGCGGCATTCCCCGGCATCATGCAGATTCAACCATTTTGCGCGGCGTATGCCGGGTAAGCCATGAAACTGTCCGTCTACTCCCACCCGTCGACCATCGTGCTGGTCGACGACAGTCCGACCTTCCTGCGCAGCCTGAGCTACCACCTGGGACCGCAGCCCTGCCGCGGCTTCAGCGACACCACCGAAGCCCTGGTCTGGCTGCATGCCAGCCCGCGCCGCACCGGCCTGCCGCTGCGCGTCAGCTTCGATATCCACGGCCAGCAAGCCGACCAGCGCAATATCGCGATCGACGTGGAGCGCATCCACCGCATCGCCAGCCAGCAGCAGCGCTTCGCCATTCCCTCGGTGCTGGTGGTCGATTATTCCATGCCGCAGATGAGCGGCATCGATTTCTGCAAGGCGGTGCAACAGCTGCCCTGCAAGAAGATCCTGTTTACCGGCACCGGCGACGAAAAGATCGCCGTCGACGCCTTCAACCGCGGCCTGATCGACCGCTACATCCGCAAGAGCGACCGCAGCGCGCTGGACCTGCTGGAACGCGAAATCAACGTCCTGCAGCAAACCTTCTTCCTGGACCGCTCGGAAACCCTGCGCGATATGCTGGCCTTGCACGATTACGGTTTCCTGCGCTGTCCGCAGCTGGCGGCCGTGGTGCGCGAGCTGTACGAAATGCGCGGCTTTGTCGAGCACTATGTCTTCCCCAAGCCGGCCGGCATCATGTTCTGCGAGCGCAGCGGCAAGGCCACGCTGATGATCATCGAAACGGCCGACAGCCTGCAGGCCCAGTACGAGATGGCGCGCGACAGCGGCGCTCCGGACTCCCTGCTGCAAGCCTTGCAGGACAAGCGCATCGTCCCCTTCTTCAGCCAGATCCCCGGCAACGACGGCATGTACTCGGCCGAGGTGGGCGAACGCTGGCACCGCTACTGCAACGCGCCGCAGATCTGCCGCGGCGCCGAAACCTATTACTGGGCGCTGTTCGACGTGCCGCCCCACCTGCTGGACAGCCCGGTCTTCGCCTTCGACCAATACCGCCACGACGGCGTGCCGCAGGCCAGTCTGGTGTGAGCGGCCGCTTGGTGCCGCGCCGCTTACGCCTCGCGCAGGGTTTGCAGCGGCGGCCTGCTCAGCACCGAACGCAGTCCCAGCCAGCCGCCGACGATGGCGCACAGCGCGCCCGCCGCCAGTCCCGCCGCCCACACGGCCGGCGAGAAGGACCAGGCGAATTTGAACTGGTAGGTCGCCAGCGCCCAGCCCAGGGCCGCCGCGCCGCTGGCCGCCAGCAGGCCGGACAAGCCGCCCACCAGGGTGAACTCGATCAGCTGCGCCTGCGCCAGCTGCTTGCGCGTGGCACCCAGGGCGCGCAGCAGGCCCGCTTCGCGCGTGCGCTCGTCCTGCGATCCCATCAGCGCCGCATACAGCACCAGCACGCCCGAGGCCAGGGTGAAGACGAAGAGGAACTCCACCGCCACGATGACCTGGTCCAGCACCGTCTGGATTTCGCGCAGTACGCCGCCGATATCGATAATGGTCAGGTTGGGGAATTCGCGCGCCAGCGTATTGCCCAGGGCCAGCGCCTGCTTCGGCAGATGGAAGGAGGTGATCCAGGTCTGCGGCGTCTCGGCCATCGCCGATGGATTGATGATGACGAAGAAATTCACGCGCATCGAACCCCACTCCAGCTTGCGCAGGCTGGTGATCTTCGCCTCCACCAGGGAGCCGGCGATATCGAAGCGCATGGTGTCGCCCAGTTTCAGCTTGAGCGTCTTGGCCAGTTCCTTTTCCACCGAGGCTTCGGCCGGCGCGCCGGCGCGGTCGGCATACCATTGGCCGGCGGCGATCTCGTTGCCCTGCGGGATATCCGCCATCGTCGACAGATTGAATTCACGGTCGGCCAGGTTGCGCGCGCGCTCCTCCTCATAGGTATCCGGGGTGATGGCCTTGTCGTTCACCGCCACCAGGCGTCCGCGTACCATCGGATACATGGGCGCGCGCTGCACGCCGGCCTGCGCCAGCCTGGCGGCAATCGCCTCCTTCTGGTCCGGCTGGATATTGATGATGAAGCGGTTCGGCGCGTCAGGCGGCAAAGTATTGCGCCAGGCCGTCATCAGGTCGCCGCGCACCACGGTCAGCAGCAGCAAGGCCATCAAGCCCAGCGACAGCGCGACGATCTGCACCACGGTGGCGCCCGGACGGCGCTGCAGCGAAGTGATGGCAAAGCGCCAGCTCTGGGTATCGACCACGCCGCGCAGCGGCTTGAGCGCCTTCAGCCCCAGCCAGCCGGTCAAGGCAAAGACGGCGAAGGCGCCGAGGAAACCCAGGCCCGTGTAAGCGGCCAATTGCAGATCGCCCGCCTGCCACAATAGCAGCACGAAGAAGCTGGCCAGGCCCAGGCCATACGTCGCCAGCGCCATGGGACGCGGCGGCGCCTGTTCGCGCCGGATCACGCGGTTATGCGGCACATTGCGCAGTTGCAAGATGGGCGGCAGGGCAAAGCCGGCCAGCAGCAGCATGCCGGTCGCCACGCCATGCAGCAGCGGCGCGACGGTCGGCGGCGGCAGGTCGGCCGTCACCAGCTTGCCCAGCATTTCCAGCAGCAGGAAATGGCTGGCGAAACCGAGCAAGGCGCCCAGCAGGCTGCCGGCCAGGCCGACCAGCAGGAATTCGGTCAGGTAAATGCCAGTCACCTGGTTTTGCGTCAGGCCCAGGCAACGCAGCATGGCGCAGGAATCCAGATGGCGCGTCATGAAGCGGCGCGCCGCCATCGCCACGGCCACCGCCGCCAGCATGGCCGACAGCAGGCCCACCAGCGAGAGGAAGCGGTCGGCCCGCTCCAGCGTGGCGCGCATCTCGCCGCGCCCTTCGGCCAGCGTTTCGATCGACACGCCTTTCAGCTTTTCGTCCTTGATCTTGGCCTTGAGCCAGTCGCCATAGGCCTCCACCGCTGCCATCTGGCGCGTGGACGGCGCCGCCAGCAGCAGGCGGTAGCCGATGCGCGCGCCCGGCTGTTCCAGTCCGGTGGCCGCCAGGTCGGCCAGCGGCAACATCACGCGCGGCGCGAAGTTGATGAAGCCGCCGCCGCGGTCCGGCTCGGAGGCGATCAGCTGGGCCACGGTAAAGCGCTTGTCGCCCAGGCGCAGCGTGCTGCCCACCTCGACCTGCAAGCCTGCCAGGATGTTGGGATCGATCCACACCGTGCCCGGCGCCGGAACGCCTTCGGCAAAAGAACCGATGCTTTCATGCGCTTGCGCCGCCCGGGTCGTCACCTTCAGCCGGCCGCGCAGCGGATAGCCGGGGCTGACCGCCTTCAGCGCCACCAGCAGCGACTGGGTGGCGTCGCCCTCGCCCGCCTGGGCCATGCTGGGAAAAGCCACCGTCTCGGCCAGCAGCAGGCCGCGCTGGCGCGCTTCGGCGCGCCAGGCTTCGGGCAGGGGCTTATCGGAAAACACCAGCAGGTCCGCGCCCAGCAGCTGGTGCGCGTCGCGGTTCAGCGCCGTGCGCAGGCGGTCGATGAAGAAGCCGGTGGCCGACAGCGCGGCCACGGCAACGATCAGCGCCAGCAGCAGAAAGCGCAGCTGGCCAGCGCGCCAGTCGCGCGCCGTCATTCTCAGGGCTTGCAGGAACATGCGTCTCCTTGCAGGGCGGGCGGCGCGGGCCGCCCGCCGTTGACTTCGATCAGGTCAGCGCTTAGGTCAAATTGAAGGCGGCGAAATAGGCATCCACATCGTCCAGATGTTTTTGCTTGTCCGCCTCGCCCAGGAAGGATGCCACAAAACTATTGCGCGCCAGCTGGTAAGCGTGCTGCAGGCCCAAAGGCAGCGAGTCGAAAGCGGCCAGCAGATTCTCGTTCAGGTAGCCGCCGAAATAGGCCGGGTCGTCGGAATTGACGGTGGCGACCAGGCCGGCGTCC
This sequence comes from Massilia sp. NR 4-1, assembly GCF_001191005.1. NCBI lineage: Bacteria > Pseudomonadati > Pseudomonadota > Betaproteobacteria > Burkholderiales > Oxalobacteraceae > Massilia > Massilia sp. NR 4-1. The sequence goes on along the minus strand of NZ_CP012201.1, from coordinate 5,926,668 downwards.
AGCAGCTGCAGCAGATTGTGCTGTTGCATATCCTTGAACACGCACAGCTTGATGTTCGACAGCGGGCAGACCGTCAGCGGCATGCCCTCCTCGGCCAGGCGCCTGGTCAGCGCATGGTCCTCCAGGCAGCGTACGCCGTGGTCGATGCGCTCGACGTGCAGCACATCGAGCGCGGCATAGATATAGGCTGGCGGACCTTCCTCGCCGGCGTGGGCCACCAGGCGCAGGCCCAGATCCTTGCAGCGCGAGAAGACGCGCGCGAATTTTTCCGGCGGGTTGCCGACCTCGGAGGAATCCAGTCCCACACCGATGAATTGATCGCGGTACGGCAGGGCCGCTTCCAGCGTGGCGATGGCGTCCTCCTCGCTCAGATGGCGCAGGAAGCACAGGATCAGGGTGGCGCTGACCGGGCTGTCCTGGCAGGCGCGGTGGATGCCGTTGATGATGGTGGCCATCGGCACGCCGCGCGCGGTATGGGTCTGCGGGTCGAAGAAGATTTCGGTATGGCGCACATGGTCCGCCTCGGCGCGGCGCAGATAGGCCGCCGTCATATCGTAGAAGTCCTGTTCCTGCAGCAGCACGCTGGCGCCAGCATAGTAAATATCGAGGAAGGATTGCAGGTCCTTGAAGGCATAGGCGGCGCGCAGCGCCTCTACGGAAGCGTAAGGCAGGCTGACGCCATTGCGTTCGGCCAGCGCAAAAATCAGTTCGGGTTCGAGCGAACCTTCGATATGGATATGCAGTTCGGCCTTGGGCATGTTCTGCACGATGGAGCGCAGCGATGTATTCATTTTATTGTTCCCCTGGGTGTATGGCGTGAAGACCAGCCATCTTAACCGATGCGCGCAGCCTTGTTTTTCAAGCGCCCATGGCGCACGTTTTACACACTGGCCTGCACGGCTCAGGCAAGCATGTTACTGTGGCATAAATGCGTGCAAAACCACACATAAAAGCCATGGAATATTTCGGAAAATATTCACTCTTCCCTTTTTAAATCAATTATTTAGATTAGCCTATTAACGATATTGCGACATATGTTTTGACTTCCTGCAGCAACGGAGCAATAATAAATTTCATAGACGTAAGATGCGTTACGGCGAACACACAAACATCCGGCACAACGCTGCCGCACCAACAAGAAGGCCAGCTCCAAGGTATGGGCAATCCATACTGGCACGGGAAGCAGGCAGCATATAAAACAAGAAGAATCAGGAGAACCAGCACACACCAGGATCAGGCCAGCAGCCTCCTTCATGACTGCCGACCGCGTGACAAGCTAGCAGGTTTACATTAAAGGACATTCAAATGACCATTTTTGACAACTACGCAGCACGGTACGAGCGCACCAGGGAAGAGGAAATGTCGCTTTCCGAATATCTGGCCCTATGCAAGAAAGACCGGCTGACCTATGCCTCGGCAGCCGAACGCATGCTGGCCGCCATCGGCGAGCCGACCCTGGTCGATACGCGCAACGACACCCGCCTGTCGCGTATCTTCGCCAACAAGGTCATCAAGATTTATCCCGCCTTCCGCGAGTTTTATGGCATGGAGGAAGTGATCGAACAGGTCGTTTCCTATTTCCGCCACGCCGCGCAAGGCCTGGAAGAACGCAAGCAAATCCTGTATCTGCTCGGTCCGGTCGGCGGCGGCAAGTCCTCGATCGCGGAAAAGCTCAAATCGCTGATGGAGCAAGTGCCGTTCTACTGCCTGAAAGGTTCGCCGGTCAACGAATCGCCGCTGGGCCTGTTCAGCGAGCAGGAAGACGGCACCATCCTGGAAGAGGATTACGGCATTCCGCGCCGCTATCTGCGCAATATCCCCAGCCCCTGGGCCGTCAAGCGCCTGCACGAATTCAACGGCGACATCAACCAGTTCCGCGTGGTCAAGCGCTATCCCTCGGTGCTGAAGCAGGTCGCCATCTCGAAAACCGAGCCGGGCGACGAGAACAACCAGGACATCTCCTCGCTGGTGGGCAAGGTCGATATCCGCAAGCTGGAAGACTATGCCCAGGACGATCCGGACGCCTACAGCTATTCCGGCGGCCTGTGCCTGGCCAACCAGGGCTTGATGGAATTCGTCGAGATGTTCAAGGCGCCGATCAAGGTGCTGCACCCGCTGCTGACGGCCACCCAGGAAGGCAATTACAAGGGCACGGAAGGCTTTGGCGCCATCCCCTTCGACGGCATCATCCTGGCCCACTCGAATGAATCGGAATGGAAGAGCTTCAAGAACAACCGCAATAACGAGGCTTTCCTCGACCGTATCTATATCGTCAAGGTGCCGTACTGCCTGCGCGTGACGGACGAGATCAAGATCTACGACAAGCTCATGGCCAATTCCTCGCTGGACAAGGCGCCCTGCGCGCCCGGCACCCTGCGCATGATGGCCCAGTTCGCCATCCTGTCGCGCCTGAAGGAGCCGGAAAACTCCAGCGTGTTCAGCAAGATGCTGGTCTACGATGGCGAGAACCTCAAGGACACCGACCCGAAAGCCAAGTCCATCCACGAGTATGTCGACTATGCCGGCGTGGACGAGGGCATGAACGGCCTGTCGACCCGCTTCGCCTTCAAGATCCTGTCCAAGGTCTTCAACTTCGATTCGACCGAGGTGGCGGCCAATCCGGTGCACCTGCTGTATGTGCTGGAGCAGCAGGTCGAGCGCGAGCAGTTCCCGCCCGAAACCGAGCAGAAATACTTCTCCTATATAAAAGAGCACCTGGCGCAGCGCTATGTCGAGTTCATCGGCAAGGAAATCCAGACCGCCTACCTGGAAAGCTATTCCGAATACGGCCAGAACATCTTCGACCGCTATGTGACCTTTGCCGACTTCTGGATCCAGGACCAGGAATACCGCGATCCCGACACCGGCGAAAGCTTCGACCGCGAAGCGCTCAACAACGAGCTGGAAAAAATCGAGAAACCGGCCGGTATTTCCAATCCCAAGGACTTCCGCAACGAGATCGTCAATTTCGGCCTGCGCGCACGGGCCAATAACGGCGGCAAGAATCCGGCCTGGACCAGCTACGAGAAATTCCGCACCGTGATCGAGAAGAAAATGTTCTCCAACACCGAGGAATTGCTGCCGGTGATTTCCTTCAACGCCAAGGCCAGCGCCGAGGACGCCAACAAGCACGCCGATTTTGTCGCGCGCATGGTGGAAAAAGGCTATACGGCCAAGCAGGTGCGCCTGCTGTGCGAATGGTATCTGCGCGTGAGGAAGTCATCCTAAGCCGACGGTGCGATAATACGTGGCGGGAGCTGCCTGGCTCCCGCCGCCCGCCGGTCCCAATGCAGCAGCAGGAGGCATGTTTTGACCTACCTCATCGATCGTCGCTTGCAAGGCAAGAACAAGTCCGCGGTCAACCGCGAACGTTTCTTGCGCCGCTACAAAGGCCAGATCAAGGATGCCGTGGGGCGCGCCATCAAGGGCCGCTCCATCACGGATATTGAGAATGGCGAGAAAGTCTCGATTCCCGTCAAGGACGTGAACGAGCCCACCTTCGGCCATGCCCATGGCGGCGTGTGGGAAGTGATCAACCCCGGCAACCAGGAATACCAGAAAGGCGACCAGATCGCCCGCCCCAAAGGCGGCGGCGGCGCCGGGCGCGGCCGCGCCGGCAATAGCGACCAGCTCACCGAAGACGATTTCATCTTCGAACTGTCGCGCGAAGAATTCATGAATTATTTCTTCGAGGATTTGGAGCTGCCGCATATGGTGAAGACCCAGCTCACCGCGACCACCGAGTTCAAGCAGCAGCGCGCCGGCTACACCGTGTCGGGCACGCCATCCAATATCCATGTGCTGCGCTCCCTGCGCGGCGCGCTCGGGCGGCGCATCGCCGTCGGCGGCAATTCGCGCAAGCGCCTGATCGAGGCCGAGCGCGAGCTGGAGGAATTGCTGCTGGCCGGCGCCGCGCTGGAAGACCCCGACGTGGTCGAGCTGAAAAAGCTGATCCACCATCTGCACACGCGGCTGCTGGCCATCCCCTTCATCGACCCGTTCGACCTGCGCTACAGCAACCGCATCAAGGTGCCCAAACCCATGACCCAGGCCGTGATGTTCTGCATCATGGACGTCTCGGGTTCGATGGACGAGCAGCGCAAGGATACGGCCAAGCGCTTCTTCATCCTGCTCTACCTCTTCCTCAAGCGCGTCTACGACAAGATCGAGGTGGTCTTCATCCGCCACCATACGGCCGCCTCCGAGGTCAACGAGGATGAATTCTTCCACTCGCGCGAGTCGGGCGGCACCGTGGTCTCCTCGGCCCTGCATCTGCTTAACAAGATCATCGACGAGCGCTTCGCGCCCGGCCAGTGGAACAGCTATGTGGCCCAGGCCTCGGACGGCGACAACTGGGACAACGATTCGGTGCTGTGCCGCCAGCTGCTGATCAATACCATCATGCCCAAGGTGCAGTACTACACCTATGTCGAGATCACCGACGGGCCGCCGCAGAATCTGTGGGAACAGTACGCCCAGGTGCCGGACCACCATCCGAACTTTGCCATGCAAAAAATCGTCACGCCGGCCGATATCTATCCGGTGTTCCGCGAACTGTTCAAGAAGCAGCCGAAATAATCATGAACCAGATGATCAAACGCCAGCCGCATCCGCGCGCCCTGCCCGAGCAGTCGGAGTGGACCTTCGAGCTGATCGAGCAGGCCCACGAGGAAATCCGCCGCGTGGCGGAAAACTTCGGCCTCGATACCTACCCGAACCAGCTGGAAATCATCACGGCCGAGCAGATGATGGACGCGTATACCTCGGTCGGCATGCCGGTCTCGTATAACCACTGGTCTTTCGGCAAGCATTTCCTGTCCACGGAAAAAGGCTATAAGCGCGGCCAGATGGGACTGGCGTATGAAATCGTCATCAACTCCAATCCCTGCATCGCCTATTTAATGGAGGAGAACAGCCTGACCATGCAGGCGTTGGTGATCGCCCACGCCGCCTATGGCCACAACTCTTTCTTTAAAGGCAACTACCTGTTCCGCACCTGGACCGACGCCGACGCCATCGTCGACTATATGGTGTTTGCCAAGAACTATATCGCCGAGTGCGAGCAGCGCCACGGCATCGACGCGGTCGAGCTGCTGCTCGATTCCTGCCACGCCATCCAGAATTACGGGGTGGACCGCTACAAGCGCCCCGCCAAGCTGTCGCTGGCCCAGGAGCAGGCGCGCCAGAAGGAGCGCGAAGCCTATCTGCAATCGCAGATCAACGAGCTGTGGCGCACCGTGCCGCGCCGCGAGGAAATGGAAGTGGACAAGCCGGCGCCCCGCTTCCCGCAGGAACCCGAAGAAAACCTGCTCTACTTTATAGAGAAGTACGCGCCCCTGCTGGAACCCTGGCAGCGCGAGATGGTGCGCATCGTGCGCAAGATTTCCCAGTATTTCTATCCGCAGCGCCAGACCCAGGTGATGAACGAGGGCTGGGCCACCTTCTGGCATTACACCATCCTCAACCAGCTGTATGCCGAAGGCGTGATCGGCGACGGCTTCATGATGGAATTCCTGAAGAGCCATACCAATGTGGTGTACCAGCCGCCGGTGCACAGCCCTTACTATAATGGCATCAACCCGTACGCCCTGGGTTTTGCCATGATGAGCGATATCCGCCGCATCTGCGAGAACCCGACCAGCGAGGACCGCGAATGGTTCCCCGACATCGCCGGCAGCGACTGGCGCAAGACCCTGGACTTCGCCATGCGCAATTTCAAGGACGAGAGCTTCATCGCCCAATTCCTGTCGCCGCGCCTGATCCGCGAGTTCCACTTCTTCGCCGTGCTCGACGACGACAAGAACGAAAAGCTGTCGGTCTCGGCCATCCACGACGAGCTGGGCTACCGCTATGTGCGCCAGCAATTGGCCGAGCAATACAATCTGGGCAACCGCGAGCCGAATATACAAGTGTGGTCGGTCAACACCCGCGACGACCGCGCCCTGACGCTACGCCATACCCAGTTCCAGCGCCGGCCCTTGAATCAGCAGGCCGCCGAAGTACTCAAGCATGTGGCCCGGCTGTGGGGCTTCGACGTGCACCTGGACACGGTGGCGCCGGACGGCCAGGTGGTCAGCACGCTCGAAGTCAAACGTGAAAAGCGCGCGCGCAATAGTTAAATCCGCACCCGGGGGCCCCCGCCCCCGCCCCTTCTGCGCTTGCCAGCCGGCCGCCGGCATTGGTCCGGCCGGCCCAGTCCGGCCATACCCCTACTTCCGTATGTAGTATTTTTTCATGTTAGCTAATTTGCCATTCGTTTGAGCGCCGTTTGCCGCGGAAATTGCATATACTGAGGCAGAGGAGACAGCAAGCAATGGTTGCAACAAAGCAACATCGAATACCAAATAAATCATTGCCGATCAGTGGTTATCTACGCAGAATATTCCGTTTTTTCCAGGATTGGAAAACTTCCCCATAGCGGCCGCCACGCCTCCCCAAAGTTGGGCCGATTTGTCTTGCGTTTTGTATCAGAACGGTGCAGTGCACCATGTTTGGCGGGCCTTCCAAAGCCCGCTAAAGGCATGAAATTTAACCGGTTTTAGGGATCAAAATTCTATGTAAAATCAAGAATTCGTATGTATAATTCGCCGACGTCCCGGATGCGGCTGGAGCTTTTTGTCGCCTTAGGGGTTTAAGTTGCAGCAAAGAGTAGGTATTGGAGAAAGCAGGCATGAATTTCACGCATAACGGTAAGAGCCAGAAGAACTACACCGGCATTACCATCGTAATCTTGTTGCACATCCTGATTGGCTACGGCGTCGTGTCTGGCTTGGGCAAGCGCCTGGTCAGCAAGATGACCGAGCCAGTGGAGACCAAGATCATCGAGGAGGTTGCCCCTCCTCCGCCAAAGGAGCTGCCACCGCCACCGCCACCGCCGGAAATGAAAGCGCCACCGCCGCCCTTCATTCCACCGGTTGAGGTGAACGTACAGCAACCGCCGCCGCAGCAGAACGTGATCGCCAACGCGACCAACGTGAAGCCCGCGACAACTGATCTGCAGAAGCCGGCCCCGGCTGCACCGCCAGCACCGCCTGCACCGCCAGCCCAATCGGTTCGCGTCGAAGCAGTGGCTGATTTCAGCACCTGCGCGAAACCGGAATGGCCGAAGTCGTCTCTGCGTAACGAAGAAACGGGCACGGTAACCTTATCGTTCCTGATTGGAGCCGACGGCCGCGTCGTCGAATCCAAATTAGTGAAATCCAGTGGCTTTAGGGACTTGGACAAGGCCGCTCAAGTGGGCATCAGCAAGTGTAAGTTCAAGCCTGCGATGATCGACGGCAAGCCGGAACAAGCGTGGAAGCAAATGCAATACGTCTGGACGCTGGAGTAAACCGGGACAGCAGCACCGTCCCACAACTTAGTAATTCGTTGTCATTTAAGCCAGCGAACTGATTATTTTATCAATTTGGAGGAAGCATGTTTAAGAATACCCGTTTGTCCGCTGTACTGGCCGCTGTGCTGTTCTCGGTGACCGCAGCATCCGCCCTGGTGAGCGCCCCAGCTTTCGCTGACGCGCCAGCCTCGGCAGCCGCTGCCGCCCCTGCAGCCGCCCCAGCGGATACGGCCGCTGCACCAGCTGCTGACGCTGCTGCCGCCCCTGCAGCCAGCGCTCCGGCTGCCGGCAAACATGGCAATATGGAAGAAGTGGAAAACCCATTCGGTCTGCAAGCCGTGTGGAATGGTGGTTTCGTGCCACGCGCAACCCTGATCATCATGATCATCATGTCCATGGGTTCCTGGTACATCATCATCACCAAACTGATCGACCAGATGAAGATCATGCGTCAAGCCAAGGAAACTTCGGCCAAGTTCTGGAAAGCTTCCTCGATCGCCGCTGGCTCCGCCACCCTGACCGAAGGCTCCCCATTCCGCTTCATCGCTGAATCGGGCACCAAGGCCACCGCGCACCACGACGGCGCCCTGCTGGAACAGATCGACCTGTCGACCTGGGTGACCATGTCCATCCAACGCGCTGTGGACAAAGTACAGTCCCGCCTGCAAGACGGCCTGTCCTTCCTGGCAACCGTGGGTTCGACCGCACCGTTCATCGGTCTGTTCGGTACCGTGTGGGGTATTTACGGCGCGCTGACCAACATCGGTATGACCGGTAACGCCTCGATCGACAAAGTCGCCGGTCCTGTGGGTGAAGCGCTGATCATGACCGCTTTCGGTCTGCTGGTCGCGGTTCCTGCCGTTCTGGGTTACAACTGGCTGGTACGCCGCAACAAGTCCGCGATGGAAGAAGTGCGCTCCTTCTCCGCTGACGTGCACTCCGTGCTGATTTCCGGCGCCATGTCCACCAGCGAAGCTGCTGGCCGCGCTGCCGGTGCTAAAAAGATTGGGTAATTAACCATGTCGATGTCCGTTGGCTCCGAGAGCGGAGAAGATACCGTAATGTCAGAGATCAACACGACGCCCCTCGTGGACATCATGTTGGTTCTTCTGATCATCTTCCTGATCACCAGCCCGGTCGTGCTCAAACTGCAGAAAATCACTCTGCCGGAAGAGACCAACCAGGCTATCCAGACTAAGCCAGAGAACGTCAACATCGTTATCAATAAAGATGGTGACATTTACTGGAACCAGAAGAAAATGGCGGACACCAATGAGTTGTTCGATTTTCTGAAGGTAGAGGCGGTAAAGCTGCCCCAGCCGGAAGTGCATGTGCGCGGCGACCAAGACGCGCGCTATGAATTCGTCGGCAAGGTCATCTACACTGCCCAGCGTGCTGGCATCCAGAAGGTCGGTTTCATCACCGAACCGCCTGACAAGATGTAAAGCCCTGGACGTCCCGTCCGCCCTGCCGGCGGGACGTCTATCTTAAAAGGAACACACCCATGAGTATGAATGTCGGTTCGGGTAGCGCTGCTGGCGCGGATCCGGAACCAATGATGGAAGTGAACATGACGCCGCTGATCGACGTCATGCTGGTGCTGATCATCATGCTGATTATCACGATTCCGAAAGCGAATCACTCGGTGAACTTGAATATGCCGGTCGGCACCCCGCCGCCGCCCACCAAGGAACCCGTGGTTGTGACGATCGACGTGGACTTTGACGGCACCATTCTGTGGGACAACGCGGTTATTCCCGACCGCTCGGCCCTGGAAGCGAAGTTGATGACCGTGGCAGCGCAAGCTGACCAGCCTGAGGTGCATCTGCGCCCCAACAAGCTGGTGTCGTATAAAGTGGTAGCAGGCGTGATGGCTTCGGCCCAGCGTCTGGGCGTAACCAAGATTGGCCTGGTCGGTAACGAACAGTTCCAATAAAGCTACGTTTGATTCCCGGATAGGCAGGCCTCCCCTGCCTATTTCGCTTTTTGATGAAAGAACTTTTTCCCATGCCTAAGTTTCGTCTCGCTCATCTCGGCCTGGTGATGGCCGCTATTGGTTTTAACGCAGCTGCCCCCCTGGTCGGCCTGAGCTCGGTAGCCCATGCCGCCGACGCCATCCGCGCCGAAGTCGGCAAGCCTCTGCAAGAAGCACAGAAACTGGCACAGGCCGGCAAGAACAAGGAAGCCCTGGCCAAGCTGAAGGAAGCCGATGCGGTCGGCGGCAAATCCGACAACGAAAAATACATGATCGAGCGCACCCGCGTCTCGGCCGCCATGGCTGCCGGCGACAACGATACCGCCGTCAAAGCGCTCGAAACGGTGCTCAATTCCGGCCGCCTGTCCGGCGCCGAAACGCCGAAATTCACCCAGGCCCTGGCCAGCATCTATTACCGCGCCAAGGACTACCCGAAAGCCATCACCTGGATTCAGCGTTCGCTGAAGGACAGCAACGACGGCCAGATGCGCCAGCTGCTGATCCAGTCCTACTACCAGAGCGGCAAATACGCCGAGGCGGCCAAGGAACTGCAAGCCCAGGGCGGCAAGGCCAGCGAAGAAAGCCTGCAGATGCTGGCCAATATCCAGCTCAAGCAGAACGACAAGGCCGGTTATGTGAACACCCTGGAAAAGCTGGCGGCCAGCTATCCGAAAACCAGCTACTGGGCTGACCTGCTGAACCGCGTGGTCGGCAAGCCGGGCTTCTCGACCAGCACCCTGAACCTCGACGTGCTGCGCCTGAAACTGGCGCTGGGCCTGCTGGCCAAGCCGGGCGAGTACATGGAAATGTCGCAGCTGTCCCTGCAGTCGGGCAATCCTGCCGAAGCGCTGAAAGTCGTCGAGCAAGGCTACAAAAAAGGCGCGCTGGGCACCGGCGCCGATGCCGGCCGTCACCAGCGTCTGAAAGACCTGGCCGTGAAAACCCAGGCCGACAACGCCAAGGCCCAGGCCGCCCAGGAAGCTGAGCTGATCAAGAACAAGGATGCCGACGCCCTGGCCAATATGGGCTTCGCGCTGGTCTCCGAAGGCAAAGGCGATCAGGGTCTGAAACTGATCGAACAAGCCATCAAGTTCGGCAGCGCCAAGCGCCCTGAAGAGATGAAGCTGCACTTCGGTCTGGCCCAGTTCAACGCCGGCAAGAAAGCGGCCGCCCTGAGCACCCTGAAAGGCGTGAAAGGCGAGCACGGCGAAGCCGAGCTGGCACGCTACTGGACCATGTACATCAATCATCCGATGTAAGTCATATCAGTCCCGGTAACGGGCCGGGCGCGTCCCGCAAAGCGCTGTCTGCCCCGCAGGCAGCGCTTTTTCTTTGCGCGGCCGTTCCGGTCCAGGAATGTTGCACTGCGAGGTTCTTAGTTGAATCTGTATAATCCACCATTCCGGACCCGTTTTTTACGTACAAAATCCCCATGAAGGTATTTCGCGGACTTCCCAATGCTGCGGCGCGCGCGCCCTGCGCCCTGACCATAGGCAATTTCGATGGCGTCCATCTGGGCCATCAGGCCTTGCTGGCCCAGGTGCGCGCGGCCGCCGACCGGCTCGGCCTGGAAGCGGCCGTGATGACCTTCGAGCCGCATCCGCGCGAATTCTTTGCGCGCAAGGCGCGCGATATGTCGAAAGCGCCGCCGCGCATCGCCAATCTGCGCGACAAGCTCAAATCGCTCGACGACCACGGCATCGACCGCGTCATCGTCGAGCACTTCTCCGACCATTTCGCCGCCCTGACGCCGGAACAATTCACGCGCGACGTGCTGGTTGAAGGCCTGCACGTCAAATGGCTGATGGTCGGCGACGACTTCTGCTACGGCGCCCGGCGCGCCGGCAATGTGCAGATGCTGATGGAGGCGGGCCGCGAGTACGGCTTCCACGTCGAAGCCCTGCCCACGGTGATGAACGGCGCCAGCCGCATCTCGTCCTCCGCCGTGCGCGCCGCGCTGGCCGAAGGCGATTTCCCCCACGCCGAACAGCTGCTGGGCCACCCCTATTCGATTTCCGGCCATGTGATCCATGGCCAGAAGCTGGGCCGCACGCTCGGCTTCCCCACGCTGAACCTGCGCGTGCCGCACCGCCCCGCGCTGTCCGGCATCTTCATCGTGCAGGTGCACGGTCTGGCCGAGACGCCCCTGCCCGCCGTGGCCAGCCTCGGCGTGCGTCCCACCGTGGAAGACAGCGGCCGCGTGCTGCTGGAAGTGCATATCTTCGACTTCGCCCGCCAGTGCTATGGCGAGGCGGTACGCGTGGAATTCCTGCACAAAATCCGCGACGAAGAAAAATTCATCGATCTGCCTACCCTGACGGCCGCCATCCAGCGCGATTCCGACCAGGCGCGCGCCTTCTTCACGGAGCGCAGCGGCGCCGTCAACGCGACCGACCGAATTTGACCCTGGCCCGCTTCCATCGAGCGCCCAGCGCATCCCTTATACGAACACCATAAAGATCCGATATGTCCGACAACAAAGCAAAGAAGGCCGAGAGCAAATACCCGGTCAATATGACCGAAACCCCATTCCCGATGCGCGGCGACCTGTCCAGGCGCGAACCGAACTGGGTCAAGCAGTGGCAGGACAAGAAAATCTACCAGCGCATCCGCAAGGCTGCCGCCGGCCGTCCGAAATTCATCCTGCACGACGGTCCTCCTTACGCCAACGGCGACATCCACCTGGGCCACGCCGTCAACAAGATCCTGAAGGACATCGTGGTCAAGTCGCGCACCCTGGCCGGCTTCGACGCGCCCTATGTGCCGGGCTGGGATTGCCACGGCATGCCGATCGAGATCCAGATCGAAAAACTGTACGGCAAGAACCTGCCGACCGCCGAAGTGCTGGCCAAGGCGCGCGCCTACGCCAGCGAGCAGGTCGAGCGCCAGAAGCAAGGCTTCGTGCGCCTGGGCGTGCTGGGCGAGTGGGACAACCCTTACCTGACCATGGCCCACGGCAATGAGGCGGACGAACTGCGCTCGCTCGGCAAGCTGCTGGAAAAAGGCTATGTCTACCGCGGCCTGAAACCGGTCAACTGGTGCTTCGACTGCGGCTCGGCCCTGGCCGAAGCGGAAGTGGAATACCAGGACAAGAAAGACCCGGCCATCGACGTCGGTTTCGCCTTCGCCGAGCACGACAAGCTGGCCAAGGCCTTCGACCTGCCGGCCCTGCCGGCCGCCGACGGCTTCATCGTCATCTGGACCACCACCCCATGGACCATCCCGTCCAACCAGGCGCTGAACGTGCACCCCGAGCTGAAATACGCCCTGGTGCAGACCGAGCGCGATGGCAAGCCCCTGCTGCTGGTCCTGGGCCAGGACCTGGTGGAATCCTGCCTGGCGCGCTACAAGCTCGAAGGCACCACCCTCGGCACCTGCGACGGCGCGGCGCTGGCCGGCATCCGCTTCAAGCACCCGCTGCACGCGCGCGACGCCTTCTATGACCGCTATTCGCCGGTCTACCTGGCCGACTACGTGACCACCGACAGCGGCACCGGCGTGGTGCACTCGGCCCCGGCCTATGGCCTGGACGACTTCGTGTCCTGCAAATCGCACGGCATGAAGGACGACGAGATCCTGAAACCGGTGATGGGCGACGGCAAATACGTCGACAGCCTGCCGCTGTTCGGCGGCATGACCATCTGGGAAGCCTCCAAGCCGATCTGCGGCGCGCTGCGCGAAGCGGGCGCCCTGTTCGAACTGAAGATGTTCGACCACAGCTATATGCACTGCTGGCGCCATAAGACCCCGATCGTCTACCGCGCCACCTCGCAGTGGTTCGCCGGCATGGACGCCCACCCGAAAGACGGCGGCCCGACCCTGCGCCAGACCGCGCTCAAAGGCATCGAGCAGACCCGCTTCTTCCCCGACTGGGGCCAGGCGCGCCTGCACGGCATGATCGCCAACCGTCCGGACTGGACCCTGTCGCGCCAGCGCCAATGGGGCGTGCCGATGGCCTTCTTCCTGCACAAGGAAAGCGGCGACCTGCACCCACGCACCCCTGAGCTGCTGGAGCAAGTGGCGCAGCTGATCGAGAAGAACGGCATCGAAGCCTGGCTCACGCTCGACCCGGCCACCCTGCTGGGCGAGGAAGCGGCCATGTACGTGAAGAACAAGGACACGCTGGACGTGTGGTTCGATTCCGGCACCACCCACCAGACCGTGCTGCGCGGCTCGCACGCCGAACAGAGCGCCTTCCCGGCCGACCTGTACCTGGAAGGTTCGGACCAGCACCGCGGCTGGTTCCACTCCTCGCTGCTGACCTCTTCCATGCTGAACGGCCAGCCGCCCTACAAGGCGCTGCTGACGCACGGCTTCACCGTGGACGGCGAAGGCAAGAAGATGTCCAAGTCGCTGGGCAACACCCTGGCGCCGCAGAAGATCTCCGACACCCTGGGCGCCGACATCCTGCGCCTGTGGATCGCCGCCACCGACTACACCGGCGAGCTGTCGATCTCGGACGAGATCCTGAAGCGCGTCACCGAGTCCTACCGCCGCATCCGCAACACCCTGCGCTTCCTGCTGGCGAACACCTCGGACTTCGACCCGGCCAAGAACGCCGTGCCGCTGGCCGAACTGGCCGAAATCGACCGCTATGCGATCGCCAATATGGCCGCCCTGCAGGCCACGCTGGAGAAGCATTACGAGAACTACGAGTTCCATCCGGTGGTATCGAAGCTGCAGAACTTCTGCTCGGAAGACCTGGGCGGCTTCTACCTGGACATCCTGAAGGACCGCCTGTACACCACGGCCGTCGATTCCAAAGCGCGCCGCTCGGCCCAGACCGCGCTGTGGCATATCACGCAAAGCCTGCTGCGCCTGATGGCGCCGGTGCTGTCCTTCACGGCGGAAGAGGCTTGGGCCATCTTCGCCGGCGAGCAAGCCTTCCAGGCCAGCGACGAAACCATCTACACCCAGACCTGGTGGCAGCTGCCGGAACTGGCCGATGGCGCCGCCCTGCTGGAGAAGTACGCCGCCATCCGCGCCGTGCGCAACGACGTGACCAAGCAGCTGGAAGACCTGCGCGCTTCCGGCGCCATCGGCTCCTCGCTGCAGGCGGAACTGGAGATCAAGGCCGCCGGCGACAAGTACAAAGTGCTGGCCAGCCTGGACGACGAGCTGAAATTCGTCTTCATCACTTCGCTGGCGAAAGCCGTCGAAGTGGCGGCCGAAGCCGATGAAGCGGTGAACGTGGCCGCCTCCAGCGCCGAGAAGTGCGAGCGCTGCTGGCACTACCGCGCCGATGTGGGCAGCCATGCGGACCATCCGACCCTGTGCGGCCGCTGTCACAGCAATCTGTTCGGCGCCGGCGAACAGCGCCAGTACGCTTAAGGCATCACCCTCGTTCCGTCAGCGCGTCAAGGCGCGCTGACGGCCACGCAATCCTGGCAAATATCCATGGCAACCAACAAGAAAACCTTCTCGACTTCTCCCGCCAGCATGAATCCCTGGCTGGGCATCGCTGCCATCGTCATCCTGTTCGACCAGCTCAGCAAGATCACCATCACCAAGATGTTCCGCCTCGGCGATGAACTGGTCGTCACCAAATTCTTCAACCTGGTGCTGGCCTACAACCGCGGCGCCGCCTTCAGCTTCCTCTCCAACGAGAGCGGCTGGCAGCGCTACTTCTTTACCGCCATCGGCATCGCCGCCGCCCTGTTCATCGTCTACCTGCTGCGCAAGCACGCCGGCCAGCGCCTGTTCTGCTGGGCCCTGGCCCTGATCCTGGGCGGCGCGGTGGGCAATGTGATCGACCGCATGGTGTACGGCCATGTGATCGATTTCCTCGACTTCCACTGGCCCGGCCTGGGCCACTTCCCGGCCTTCAATATCGCCGATTCGGCCATCTGCGTCGGCGTCGGCCTGTTCATACTCGACGAGCTGCGCCGGGTGAATAAGTAATCCGAGGGAGAAGCATGATGGAACTCGCTGGCAAAAAAATCGTTCTCGGCCTGTCGGGCGGCGTGGCGTGCTACAAGGCCGCTGAGCTGTGCCGCGCGCTGAGCAAGGAAGGCGCTTCGGTGCAGGTGGTGATGACCGATGCGGCCACCCACTTCATCACCGCCGTCACCATGCAGGCCTTGTCGGGCCAGCCGGTGTTCAGCAGCCAGTGGGATCCGCGCGTGAACAACAATATGGCCCATATCGACGTCACGCGCGACGCCGACGCCGTGGTCATCGCGCCCTGCTCGGCCGACTTCATGGTCAAGCTGGCGCAGGGCGTCTGCGACGATCTGCTCTCGACCATGTGCCTGGCGCGTCCGCGCCACGTGCCGCTGCTGGTGGCGCCGGCCATGAATGTGGAAATGTGGACCAATCCCGCCACCCAGCGCAACGCCGCCCAGCTGCTGGCCGACGGCATCGCCATCCTCGGCCCCGCCGCCGGCGACCAGGCTTGCGGCGAGACCGGCATGGGCCGCATGCTGGAGCCGGAACAGCTGCTGGCCGAAATCATCGCCGCCTTCCAGCCCAAGGTCCTGGCGGGCAAGCGCATCCTGATCACGGCCGGCCCGACCTTCGAGCCGATCGATCCGGTGCGCGGCATCACCAATCTCTCGTCCGGCAAAATGGGTTACGCCGTGGCCCGCGCCGCGCGCGAGGCGGGCGCCGAAGTGCTGCTGGTGTCCGGCCCCACGGCGCTGGAAGCGCCTTTCGGCGTGCAGCGCGTGAACGTGCAAAGCGCGCAGCAGATGCACGACGCCGTGCTGGACGCGCTGGGCGGCCAGCATGTCTTCATCTCGGTGGCCGCCGTGGCCGACTGGCGCGTGGCCAACCCCAGCACGCAGAAGGTCAAGAAAAGCGCCGACGGCAGCGTACCGCAGCTGCAGTTCGAGCAGAACCCCGACATCCTCGCCACCGTGGCAGCGCGCACCAGCCTGGCCGGCTATCCCTACTGCGTCGGCTTTGCCGCCGAATCGGAAAACCTGCTGGAATATGGCGCCGCCAAGCGCGAACGCAAAGGCATCCCTCTGCTGGTGGGCAATATCGGCCACCAGACTTTCGGCCAGGACGACAACACCATCATCCTGTTCGATGAAAACGGCCATACCATCCTGCCGCGCGCCGACAAACTGACCTTGGCGCGCCAGCTGGTATCGGAAATCTCCAAACGCATTGAAAAGAACTCGCTGTTCCAGTAATCCCATGAAATCCATCGACGTCAAAATCCTCGACCCGCGCATGCAAGAACAGATGCCGGCCTACGCAACGCCTGGCAGCGCCGGCCTCGATCTGCGCGCCTGCATCGACGCGCCGCTGGTCATCGAGCCCGGCCAGACCGTGCTGGTGCCGACCGGCCTGGCCATCCATATCGGCGATCCCGGCTACGCCGCCATGATCCTGCCGCGCAGCGGCATGGGCCATAAGAACGGCATCGTTCTGGGGAATCTGGTAGGCTTGATCGATTCCGACTATCAGGGCCAGCTCATGGTCTCCACCTGGAACCGCGGCCATAGCACCTTCACGCTGAACCCCATGGAACGCCTGGCGCAGCTGATTATTGTGCCGGTCCTGCAAGTCGGCTTTAATATCGTGGACGACTTCGACGCCAGCGAACGCGGCGCCGGAGGTTTCGGCAGCACCGGCAAACACTAAGGACAGGTTTATGGCAGCAGGGAAGAACAAGCTTGAATGGATGGCGCGGACCGCAAGGCCGTTTATTTCACTCGCAGCGGCCTCCCTGCTCTTATCGGCCTGCTCCACCTTCCAGCCCCAGGCTCCGGTCAGCGAAGCGCCCCCCGCCGCGCCGCCGGTCGAAACCGCGCCGGTGCTCACGCCGCGCATGCTGGCCGCCCAGGACGCCCTGAAAACCATGGTCTCGCTGCAGGACCGCCTGTACCGCGTGGCCGCGCCCCTGCTCATCAACAACGCCGACCTGTGCAAGACCCAGGCGCGCAACCTGCTTGGCTTCACCGCCAAGAACAAATACTCCTACCCCGGCGAATACGCCGACGCCGCGCGCGCGGTGCTGGGCTATAACGACCGCCTGCAAGTGTCGGGCGTGCTGGCCGGCAGCGGCGCCGCCAGCGCCGGCCTGCGCAAGGGCGACGGCCTGGTCGCCGCCAACGGCAAGACCCTGCCCACCGGCCGCGATGCCGAAACCGAGGCGGCCGGCGTGCTTGGCCCGCTGGTTTCCAGCCGCGCCTCGCTCAGCATGACCATCTCGCGCAACGGCCGCGAACAGGTGCTGAACATGCCCGTGACCCGCGCCTGCGCCTACCGCGTCGACCTGGGCAACGCCGACAATATCAACTCCTACGCCGACGGTTCGCGCGTGCTGCTCACGCGCGGCATGATCAACTTCGCCCAAAGCGACGAGGCCATCGCCTTCGTGCTGGCCAAGGACATCGCCCACAATGTGCTGGGCCACGCCGGCACCCTGCGCCAGAACGCCTCCCTGGCCAGCATGATCGACAACCTCGCCAGCGTGCGGCCCGACCTCTCGCTGCTGATCGGCAGCGGCGGCATCAAGCCCATGCCGCAGGAAATGGAAGTGGCGGCCGACCAGCTCGCGCTGTACATGCTGGCGCGCGCCGGCTACAACATCGACCGCGCCAAAGCCTTCTGGCAGCGCCTCGCGGCCCAGTATCCGGCCTCGGTGCTGAACGGCTATATGGCCGTCCATCCCGCCACCACGGCGCGCTACGCCGCCATCGACAGGACCGTGGGCGAGATCAAGGCCAAGCAGGCCGGCAAGCGCCCGCTCGTCCCCTAAGATCATGCAGACCTCCGGCCAGCTCGCGTGTTCCATCCTGCTGCTGGCCGCCCTGCTGCCCGCCGCCGCCCAAGCCGCGCCGCTGCGCAAGCTGGGCAGCGACAAGGAAAGCACGCTCTATCTTGAACGCGGCAGCATCCAGCGCGGCAAGGATGGACGCAAAGCCTGGCTGCTGCAATCCTACCGCCAGGCCCAGACCGCGCCCGACGGCAAGATCTACCGCTCCCTCAAACAGCAGCACCTGTATTCCTGCGAGGACCGCAGCATCACCCTGGTGTCGCAGCTTTACTACGCCGAACCGATGGCGCGCGGCGAAGCCCTCGCCACCTACAAATACGAGTCCTACGATGCGGAGCCGGTGGAAAAGGGCAGCAGGTACGAACGCGCCCTGAAAGCCGTCTGCGCCCGCAAACGCTAAGCTGATACAAGCCCGGCCGGCATCGCGCCCGGCGGCGTAGTATAGTGCGGTGATGGACAGCATCGACCTCGAAGTGCTCAAAACCAGCGCCGCCTGGCTCGCCCAAGGCCTGCGCTGCGAACTGATAACCGTGGTGCGGACCTGGGGCTCCAGTCCCCGTCCCATCGGCGCCATGCTGGCCATCTGCGAAGACGGCCGCGTGGTCGGTTCCGTCTCCGGCGGCTGCATCGAGGACGACCTGATCGAGCGCGTGCGGCGCGAAGGCATCGCCCACCGCACGCCGCAACTGGTCAGTTACGGCATCAGCGCCGACGAAGCGCACCGCTTCGGCCTGCCCTGCGGCGGCACCATCGAGCTGGCGCTCGAACCGCTGGGTGCCCACAGCCGCATCGACGAACTGCTGGACCAGCTGGCCCAGCACCGCCTGGTGCAGCGCCGCCTGCATCTGCCAACGGGCGCCGTGACGCTGGCCGCCACCACCGCCGGCCCCGTGCTGGAACTGCATGGCGAGGAGCTCTGGACCCAGCATGGCCCGCGCTGGCGCCTGCTCATCATCGGCGCCGGCCAGCTCTCGCGCTTCCTGGCGCAGATCGCCAGCGCCATGGACTACCACGTCACCGTCTGCGACCCGCGCGAAGACTACCGCGCCGGCTGGCAGCTGCCCGGCGTGCCCCTGGTCCACGCCATGCCCGACGACCTGGTGCTGGAAATGCAGCCCGACTCGCGCAGCGCCATCGTCGCCCTGACCCACGATCCCAAGCTGGACGACCTGGCCCTGATGGAAGCGCTGAAATCGCCCGCCTTCTACGTCGGCGCCATCGGCTCGCGCGCCAACAACGCCAAGCGGCGCGAACGCCTGCAGCAATTCGACCTCACGCCCGCACAGCTGGCCCGCCTGCACGGCCCCGTAGGACTCTACATCGGCAGCAAAACCCCGGCCGAAATCGCCATCTCGATTCTGGCCGAAATCACCGCCGTCAAAAACGGCGTCCCCGCCACCCTGCAAGTCCCCCACGCCGCCATATCAGCGCAAGAAACAGCTGGCGCATCGCCATCCCCTGCGCCACAATACCAGCCCAATAGTTGATCCCGCCGGATGGCCGTCCGGCGGGCTAGGTTGCTCGTATTTGTTGGAGATGAGAATGCGCTTTACGATTTCACTGCCCGCGAACTACCGTTTGCAGGATGTGCAGGCCTTTCATAGCCGCGATGCGGAGAGCGTGGCGGAGGAAGTGCGGCCGGAGCGCATCCGCAAGGGCATGCTGCTCGACGGCGTGGCCGTGGCGCTGACGCTGCACCTGTCGCCGGCCGCCGCCGAATGCGAGGCCGCTGCGGACTGTCCGCAGCGGCCTTTGCCCGCATCGCTCCAGCAGCGCATCCGCGACGCGGCGCTGAATATGCTGGGACTGCGCATCGATCCGCAAGCCTTCCTCGACTTTGCGCGCGGCGATGCCATGCTTGGCCCGCTGGCGCTGGCCAATCCCGGCCTGCGCGTCGTACAGTCGGCCACCGTGTTCGAGGCGCTGACCTGGGCCATCATCGGCCAGCAGATCAACCTGCCCTTCGCCATCGCCCTGCGCCGTACCTTCATCCTGCAGGCGGGGCGCCAGCATTCCAGCGGCTTGTGGTGCTATCCCGAAGCCGCCGACGCGGCCGGCCTCAGTGCCGAGGATCTGACCGGCCGCAAATTCTCGCGCGCCAAGGCCGAAACGCTGCTGCGCTTCGCCGCCCTCGTCGCCAGCGGCGAATTGCGCCTGGAGCAAGCGGCGGACAACAGCATCGAGGAGATCAGCAAGGCCCTGCTGGCGGTGAAGGGCATCGGCCCGTGGACCGTCAACTACGGCCTGCTGCGCGGCTATGGCTACGCCGATTGCTCGCTGCATGGCGATGTCGCCATCCGCGCCGCGCTGCAACGCCTGCTGGGCGAGGACAGCAAGCCGGATATGGCGCGCACCGAGCGCATTCTCCAGCAATACCAGCCGCACCGCACCATGGCCGCCGCCCACCTGTGGGCCAGCCTGAACGACCGCCCCAACGAGAGCGCCTGATCCGCACGCCCCGCGCGGCTGAAACCGCCTAGCGCTTGCCGCGCAGCTCGCGGATCTTCCAGCCCTCGTCGCGCTTGCGCAGGAAGGCGGCGATGGAATCGACCGTCGCCGCGTTGATGCGGTCGGAAAAGCGCAGCGCGCTCGGATGGTCGTCAAACGCGATATTCGCCTTGACGATGCGGCCGCCCAAACGCGTCAGCGGCCCGATATGCAACTCGGTCGGCTCATAGCCCGCCAGTTTCAGCCAGCTCTGCGCCTGCTCGCGGCTGCGCACCTTCACATCGCTCGACATCGCCGCCGCCACCACTTCCAGCACCCACTGGTTCGAGTTCTGGTACTTGGTGGAGAAAGGATAGGCCACCATATTGTATTTAGGCTCGTGCAAGCCATGCAGCAGCGCCGGCGAACGCAGTTGCTCCGCCAGACGTGCGGCCACGCGCGGCGGCGGCACCAGCATGATGGAGTCGAGCGTAAACGGATCGTCGAGGAAGAAGTTGGCCAGGCCATCCATCCACAGCTCGGAATGCGCCGTGCCGCATTCGTTCAGCAACTCGTAGACGCGCCAAGGCTGGTTCGGCGCAGCGCGGAAGGCGATGCCCAGGTGCGTGTACTTCACGCGGTACTTGGACAAATCCTGCCCTTGCCGCCCGATCAGCACCACATCGCTGCCGGAGTCGTTCAACTCGCCCATCAGCATGCGGCCCGTCCCCATCGCCTCGCTCAGCGCGGCGGGCGTCATCGGCCGGTCTTCGCAGGATTGTCCCGCCTGGGCCGGCGCGGCAAACGCCGCGGCGATCAGCGCGCAGGCGGCGGCACGTGTGGCAAAGTTCATGGTTCAGCCTCAGTTGGCCGGCAGGCGGCTCTGGTTCAGCAGCGCCTGGCCGATCTCATTGGGAATAAAGGCCAGCACCTTGCCCGACGCCACCAGCACCGTGCCCGTCGTCTCCGACAGCACCTGCACCGAGGTGCCGACCGACACGCCGATCGCACCCAGCGTCTTGCCCGTGACCTTTATCGACAGCTTGCCCGCCGAACCCACGGCCGACAGCAAAATCTCCACCGTATCGCCCACGCCCTGCGCGATGCCCGAGACCACATAAGCACTGCCCACGCCCACCGCCGCCACGCCAACCGACGCACCTTCACTGCCATCGGCGCTGCCCGCCACGCTGGCGACCGGCGCCGCGATGATGGACATGGTGCCGATCGAAATCTTGTCCGAAGCCGTCACGTTGCGCGACATCTGCGCCATCGCGGAGCCGGTTCCCAGCACCAAAACAGCACCCAGCGCGGCCCGAATCACATTTGCGGCAATACTCATTACATCTCCTACCATGAAAGATTTGCCTGTTATAAATGATTTTCTGGAAACCCGCCACATGTTTCCTTGTAACAATTTGTCAGAAAAACCAGGCAAACAAGGAAGCGCAGCGCCGCTCCAGGCGCTCCAGACTGGCGCTTTAAGCGCTCCCTTCTGAGCCGGATTCGTAGAGGAGCCGCATAACCTTGTCCTTTGCGCCAAAGATTGAGTTGGCATACACAATGCGAATCTTTTCGCTGGCGCTTTCGCCAACGGTATCGCCATCCCGGATGACCGGGCCATTTTCCAAGAGGTATTCGGCGATCGCGTCGAAGCGCTTCTTTAGCTCGGCCGGCGATTCGGTCGCTCCATGCGCCTCCAATTCCATTAGCCCAAGTTCAGCCAAGCCGGTGGTAAAGCCGGCACTGAGGGAGGTTCCCTCAAGCCATCCCACACGGCAGTCGATCCAAATGGCCAATGGCGGGGCCACAGGCAGGACTTCGACAGCGAAATCGGCAAAGAGGCCCTGCGGCACCAGCAAGGCGGCATTGGTCCAGAAGACCCCAAGTGATGCGGGCGTCGAGGCCATCAGCGCTGCCGTGACTTGCGTGAGCAGCGTGGAAAGCGGCACCGGCAGCAATTCACCGCTCACAGTGACGATCGCGTGACTTTTGTGCTCTCGTACAGTAGATGCCGCATCAGGCCACAGCCGACTGCTTGCACATGGCCCCTCCAAGTCCGGCCAGGGAATAGGCGCGGGCATCCTTCCAATTACAATATCTGCTGTATTTAAGCGAAACGACAGCGTATCCGCCTGCTCGGAAATATCAGAAATATGTGCAAGCTCGGGCCAATTTGCCGACAAACTGGCTTGCAAAGCTTCAGCGGAGAATACAGGCATCTCATTGAAGAGAATCATGGACATTTGCAGTGGCATCGACGGTTCCGTAGGCTCTTTAATTCTTAACTTGTAAATCGGGCTTAGCGGCTGCCATCTTGCATTGATGAGTGTCAACTGAGTGGTCACCGCCGCCCAGGCAGCTTCAAGGTTTATTTTCCCAGTAGAAATAATGCCACAAACGCAAAAAAGCCGCTGATTCCTGAAGAATCAACGGCTTTTTCAAATTCTGGTTGCGGGGACAGGATTTGAACCTGTGACCTTCGGGTTATGAGCCCGACGAGCTGCCAGACTGCTCCACCCCGCGTCTGATGAACGTATTATAGGGGAAGCGGCGACTTTAGGCAATATTTATGCCACTTCTTCTCACGATAGATGGCATTTATGCACACCCGGCCCGCAAAAAGCTGGGGCGCGGAGCGCAAAGGATGTACGCGATCCGGCCGCAATCAGTGTAAAGTAAGCATGAGACATGACTCACATCCAAGACTTACACCACAGCCATCCATGAAATTCTGCTCCGAATGCGCCCATCCCGTCGAACTGATGGTGCCGGCCGGCGATAACCGGCCGCGTTATGTTTGCGTCCACTGCGAAACCATCCACTACCAGAACCCGAAGATGGTGATCGGCTCCATCCCGGTCTGGGAACAGGAGGGCGAACTGAAAGTGCTGCTGTGCCGCCGCGCCATCGAGCCGCGCTACGGCTTCTGGACCCTGCCCGCCGGCTTCATGGAAAACAATGAGACCACCTCGGCCGCCGCCATCCGCGAAACGGAAGAGGAAGCGGGCGCGAATATCGAACTGGGCAACCTGTTCACCCTGCTCAACGTGGCCCAGGTGCACCAGGTGCATATGTTCTACCTGGCCACCCTGCGCGACCTGAATTTTGCGCCCGGCGAGGAAAGCCTGGACGTGCAGTTGTTTACAGAAGCGGAAATTCCCTGGGACGAGTTGGCCTTCCCCACCGTTCACAACACCTTGGAATTCTTCTTTGCCGACCGCGCGCGCATCCGTGCCGGCGGCAGCTATGGTTTCCACACCCAGGACATCAACCGCCCGATGCGCAGTCCTACCGGCACATGATTCCCTGGCTCGACGCCCACACGCCTTTTCCCGATGTCTCCGAAGCGCTGACGAGCGACGCGCCCGGCCTGCTGGCGGCCGGCGCCGACCTCTCGCCGCAGCGCCTGCTGGCCGCTTACCGGCGCGGCATCTTCCCCTGGTTTTCCGAGGGCCAGCCCATCCTGTGGTGGAGCACCGATCCGCGCATGGTGCTGCTGACGGAGCATTTCCGCATCTCGGACAGCCTGAAGAAAACGCTGAAGAAGATCGAGAAAAGCAGCCGCAGCGATGGCCGCTGGCAGGTGCGCTTCGACACCGCCTTCGAGGACGTGATGCGCGCCTGCGCCGCGCCGCGCCGCGACGGTCCCGGCACCTGGATCTCGGAAGACATCATCGAAGGCTATACCGGCTTGCATAAGCTGGGTTACGCCCATTCGTCCGAACTGTGGCTGGACGGCGAGCTGGTGGGCGGCGCCTACGGCGTCTCGATCGGCACCATGTTCTATGGCGAATCGATGTTCGCCCGCGTCACCGACGCCTCCAAGATCGCGCTCGCCTACCTGGTGCATTTCCTGCGCCGGCATGGCGTGGCGATGATCGACTGCCAGCAGGAAACCGGCCACCTGGCCTCGCTCGGCGCCCGGCCCATCCCGCGCAGCGCGTTCCTGGATCATGTACAAAAAAATATCGCCGCGCCACAGATCAGCGACTGGACGCCCATCCCGCCGTATATTTCCGCGGCCTGAACGGCGTATGCGCTCACTCTTGCGCGCAGAACGCGTTATGATATGTCCAGACGGCTATCCACAAGGACGGGCATGACGCACTTAAACGACCTTCCCTTTGCCACGCTGCAGTTCTATACCACTGCACCCTATCCGTGCAGCTACCTCGACACGCGGCAAGCCCGCTCGCAGGTGGCGACGCCTTCGCACCTGATCAATGCCGACGTCTATTCCGAGCTGGTGAAAAGCGGCTTCCGCCGCAGCGGCATCTTCACCTACCGGCCCTACTGCGACGGCTGCCAGGCTTGCATTCCGGTACGCGTGGTCGCCAATGAATTCCGGCCCACGCGCGGCCAGCGCCGCGCCTGGGCGCGCCATGCCAATCTGACGGCGGGCGTGGCCACGCTGTCCTTCTCCGACGAACACTACGAGCTGTATCTGCGCTACCAGAGCACGCGCCACGCCGGCGGCGGCATGGACCAGGACAGCCGCGACCAGTACGCCCAGTTCCTGCTGCAAAGCCGGGTCAATACGCGCCTGGTCGAGTTCCGCGAGCCGGACGGCACGCTGCGCATGGTCAGCATCATCGATGTGCTGTCGGACGGCCTGTCCTCGGTCTACACCTTCTTCGATCCCGACGTGCCCGGCGCCTCCTTCGGCACCTATAACGTGCTGTGGCAGATCGCCCAGGCGCAGGAACTGGGCCTGCCCTATATCTATCTCGGCTACTGGATCGAGGAGAGCCCGAAGATGAATTACAAGATCAAGTTCCAGCCGCTGGAAGCGCGCATCAAGGGCGTGTGGAGCGTGCTGCAACGCTAAAACCGGCTTTGGACCAAGGCTGGCGCGGTAAAATACGCGCAAATTCTCACTTTTGGCCCTCCATGTCCGACAAATTCCTGTACTCCCTCGCCCGTCCGCTGCTGTTCTCGATGGACGCCGAATCCGCCCACCATTTCACCCTGCCCGCCTTGAAGCGCAGCTCCGCGCTCGGCCTGACGCGCGCCTTCGTACGCCAGCCCAAGCCCGATCCGCGCACCGTCATGGGCCTGCTGTTCAAGAATCCGGTGGGCCTGGCGGCGGGCTTGGACAAGGATGGCGCCTATATCGACGCGCTGGCCGACCTGGGCTTCGGTTCCATCGAGGTCGGCACCGTCACGCCGCGCGCCCAGCCGGGCAATCCCCAGCCGCGCATGTTCCGCCTGCCGGCGGCGCACGCCATCATCAACCGCATGGGTTTCAATAACGGCGGCGTCGACGCCTTCGTCTCGAATGTGCAGTCCTCGCGCTTTTACCAGAAGCGCGAAGGTGTGCTGGGTCTGAATATCGGCAAGAATGCCGATACGCCGATCGAACGCGCGGCCGACGATTACCTGCACTGCCTGGAGAAGGTCTACCCTTACGCCAGCTATGTGACGGTAAACATTTCCTCGCCCAACACCAAGAACCTGCGCCAGCTGCAGGGCGGCTCCGAACTCGATGGCCTGCTCGGCCAGTTGAAGGACGCCCAGCAGCGCCTGGCCGACAAGCATAAGCGCTACGTGCCGCTGGCCCTGAAGATCGCACCGGATATGGACGGCGAACAGGTCAAGAACATCGCCGACGCCCTGATCCGCCACAAGATCGACGGCGTGATCGCCACCAACACCACCTTGAGCCGCACCGCCGTGGAAGGCATGCAGCATGGCGCGGAAGCGGGCGGCCTGTCCGGCGCGCCGGTGTTCGAGCTGTCGAACCAGGTAATCCGCCTGCTGAAGGCGGAACTGGGCGACGCCCTGCCCATCATCGGCGTGGGCGGCATCATGCGTGGCAGCGACGCCAAGGCCAAGATCGACGCGGGCGCCCAGCTGGTGCAGCTGTACAGCGGCCTGATTTACGCCGGCCCGGCCCTGGTGCGCGACTGCGCCGACGCGCTGCGCCGCTAAGCTCTTTTTTCGGGAGGCGCGCATGGAGTACATCACCCTCGGCCGCAGCGATCTGCAAGTCAGCCGCATCTGCCTCGGCAGCATGACTTTCGGCGAGCAGAATTCGGAAGCCGATGCCCACTCCCAGCTCGACTACGCGCTGGAACGCGGCATCAACTTCATCGACACGGCCGAAATGTATCCGGTGATGCCGCGCGCGGAAACGCAAGGCTCCACCGAGCGCCATATCGGCAGCTGGCTGAAGAAATCCGGCCAGCGCAGCAAGGTGGTGCTGGCCACCAAGGCGGCGGGACCGAATCCGAATATGTACTGGGTGCGTGGCGGCCAGCACAATCTGGACGAGGCGAACATCCGCGCCGCCGTCGAAGCCAGCCTGCGCCGCCTGCAAACGGACCATATCGATTTATACCAATTGCACTGGCCCAGCCGCAATGTGCCGATTTTCGGCGCCAGCGTATTCGATCCGCACAAGGAGCGCCCTTCGGTCGCCATCGAAGACACGCTGGCGGCGCTGGGCAAATTGCAGGAAGAAGGCAAGATCCGCCATATCGGCGTCTCCAACGAATCCTGCTGGGGCGTGATGGAATTCATCAAGCAGGCCGAGATGAAGGGCTTGCCGCGCATCGCCACCATCCAGAACCTGTACAACCTGACGGCCCGCCATTTCGAAACCAGCCTGCTGGACGAAACCTGCTACCGCTCCCAAGTGAGCCTGCTGGCGTATAGCCCGCTGGCTTTCGGCCAGCTCACGGCCAAATATCACGACAACCCCAAGGCGCACGGCCGCCTGACCATCTTCCCGCCCAACTGGAGTCCGCGCTATGTGCGTCCCGGCGTGCTGGAAGCGGTGGGCCACTACGCCAAGCTGGCGCGCGCCAACGGCATGACGCCAGCCCAGCTGGCCCTGGCCTGGTGCTACACGCGCTGGTTCGTGGCCTCCACCATCATCGGTGCAACCACGCTCGCCCAGCTCAAGGAAAACATCGACGCTTACAGCCTGCGCCTGCCGCCGGACGTGGTGGCAGCGGTCGACGCCATCCACGCCAGCCTGCCCAATCCCGGCCAGTAGGCTGCTTTAGGACAGAGGGACGGCAGCGAGGTACAGCCGCCGCGCTTGACGGGCGCCGTTCCCTCGCACTCCACGGCTACGCCACCAGCGCCAGCTTTGGCCCCTGCCCACCGCGCGGCGCATGGTGCACACCGCCGATCTTGAACACGGCCACCGCTTCGGCCAGCATTTCCGCCTGATCGCGCATCGATTGCGCGGCCGCGGCGGCTTCCTCCACCAGGGCGGCATTGCGCTGCGTGGCGTCGTCGATCTGCACGATGGCTTCATTGACCTGGGCAATGCCGCTGCTCTGCTCCTGGCTGGCGGAACTGATCTGGCGCATGATGTCGGCCACCTGTTGCACCGAGCTGACGATGCCATCCATCGTGCTGCCCGCCTGCGCCACCAGGCGCGAACCGGCATCCACCGTTTCCACCGAATGTCCGATCAGCTCCTTGATCTCCTTGGCTGCCGCCGCCGAGCGGTGCGCCAGATTGCGCACCTCCGACGCCACCACGGCAAAGCCCCTGCCCTGCTCTCCCGCGCGTGCCGCTTCCACGGCCGCATTCAGGGCCAGGATATTGGTCTGGAAGGCGATGCTGTCGATCACCGAGATAATGTCCACGATGCGGCTTGAGCTTTCCTTGATGGCGCCCATGGTGCTCACCACCTCGCCCACCACCTGCCCGCCCTTGACCGCGAATTCGGACGCCGTCACCACCAGCTGCGTGGCCTGGCGCGCATTCTCGGCATTCTGCGTCACGGTCGACGTCAGTTCCTCCATCGACGATGCGGTTTCCTCCAGGCTGGAAGCCTGCTGTTCCGTGCGGCTGGAAAGATCGAGATTGCCGCTGGCGATTTCATTGGACGCGGTGGTGATGGTGTCGCTGCCCGAGCGCACCTTGCCCACCGTGCGCGCCAGGCTGTCGTTCATATTGATCAGGGCACGCAGCAGTTGGCCCGTTTCGTCCTGCGTATTGCATTCCACGCGCATGGTCAGATCGCCGCTGGCCACCGCCTGCGCCATGCCGACCGCCCGGTTGAGCGGGCTGGTGATGCTGCGCGTGACCATCCACAGCACCGAAGCCGCCAGCAGCGTCGCCAGCAGGGTCAAGGCCACCATCATATTGCGCGCGCCGGTATAGGCTGCGCCGGACGCCGTTCGAGCCTGGGTTACGGCGGCGGTCTGATACTTCACCAGATCGGACAAGGCATTCAGATACGCGGTCTGCTCCTTGCGCACGGCGCTCAGCAGATAGGCCACGCTTTCATCGCGCTTGCTGGCGTCGGCCGATTTCTGCAGGAAGCTGGCCTGCACCACCAGATAGCGGTCGCGCGCCTCCAGCACGGCCTTCAGCTTGGCCTTGCTCTCGCCATCGGTATCGTCTTCGATCAGCTTGGCCAGCTTATCCAGATGGCCGGCGATTTCGGTCTTCTTGTCCTCAACGCGCTTGAGTTCTTTTTTCACGGTGTCGGCATCGCTGCTCAGCATCGCATTGCGCATGGCGCGGGCGATATCGTTGACGCCGCCGATAGCCTCATACGCTTCGATCACCTTGGGTACTTTATCGGTCGCCAGATCGTCGGTGCCTTCATCCAGCTTGCCCAGATTCAGAATGCCGATGGCGGAGATGCCGATCATGAACAGCAGCGCCAATCCCAATCCCGCCGCCAGACGCACACCTATCTTCCAGTTCCCAATATTCATTTGTCGCTCCCAGGTCGATGCTTCGTGTGGGGGACGCTGCGCGCCGCGCAGCGGCTGCTTGGACTGCCGATACCGGAGAGTATAGGCTGATCGGAATATAGCTTCTGAGAAAAAAGTGATGCTGTCGAGCCGCTACAACAAAACAAAGGCGCGCCGCAGCGCGCCTTTTGCCATCGAGGAAAGATTGAAAATCAGGCAGCTTCGGCGCCGTTCAAAGCCAGGTCGATATCGGAGCGGCGCAGCTCCGGCGCGAACTGCTGGATGAACTCATAGGCATAGGCGCGCAGATAGGCGCCGCGGCGCACCGCCAGCCGCGTGGTGTTGGCGGCGAACAGGTGCGAGGCCTCGATGGCGCGCAAGCCCTTGTCGCGGCCATGGTCGAACGCCATGGAGGCCACGATGCCCACGCCCAGGCCCAGCGCCACATACTGCTTGATGACGTCTGAATCCATCGCGGTCAGCACGATGTCGGGACGCACCTCGGCGCGCGCGAACGCGGCGTCGATGTGGCCACGGCCGGTAAAGCCCACGTCATAGGTAATCAGCGGGAACTCGGCCAGGTCTTCCAGCTTGACCGGGGTGCGCGCCAGCAGCGGATGGCCGTCCGGCACCACCACCAGGTGGCTCCAGCGGTAGCAAGGGAAGGACACCAGGTCCGGGAACTGCGACAGGCCTTCGGTGGCGATGCCGATATCGGCCTTGCCCGACAAGACCCACTCCGCGATATGGTCCGGCGCGCTTTGCTGCAAGGCGATGCGCACGTCCGGGAAGGAGGTACGGAAGCTCTGCACCGCTTTCGGCAGCGCATAGCGCGCCTGGGTGTGGGTGGCGGCGATGGTCAGCGTGCCGCTGTTCTGGCCCGTGTATTCCATGCTGGCCTGCTGCAGGTTTTCCGCTTCCACCAGCAGGCGGTCGATGATCTTGAGGATGCCCTTGCCCGGCTCCGTCAGGCCGGTCAGGCGCTTGCCGTTGCGCTCGAAGATGACCACGCCCAGCTCATCCTCCAGTTCGCGGATCTGGCGGCTCACGCCAGGCTGGGAAGTGAACAAGGCGTTCGCCACCTCGGTCAGGTTGTAATTGCGGCGGGCCGCTTCGCGTATCGAACGCAGTTGCTGGAAATTCATAGGGTCGCACCTCCATCGACAAAGACGTGCAGGCGCTTGGGCCGCACGACCAGGGTTTCACCATCCTTCAAGCCCAAATGGCTGAAGCGTTCATTGGACATCACGGCCTCGATCAATTCGGCGTTGTCGGCGCGCTCCAGATCCAGCTGGGCCAGCGGGCCGATGGCATGCGCGCGGCGCAGCTTGACGACGATGCCTTCCGCGCCAGTGGTATAGCGGTCGATCTCCAGATCGTGCGGACGCACATAAGCCGTGCCTTGCGAATCGCGCACGCCGCCGTGGTCCGGCACATTGAAGCTGATATCGCCGCTGGCCAGCACGCCTTCATGCACGCGGCCATGGAACACGTTCACATTGCCCAGGAAGCCGTAGACGAAGGGCGAAGCCGGATGGTTGTAGACCTGTTCCGGCGCGCCCAGCTGCTCGACCGTGCCCTTGTTCATCAGCACCACCTGGTCGGCCACTTCCAGCGCCTCCTCCTGGTCGTGGGTGACGAAGATCGACGTCACATGCAGCTCGTCGTGCAGGCGGCGCAACCAGCGGCGCAGTTCCTTGCGCACCTTGGCATCGAGCGCGCCGAAAGGCTCGTCCAGCAGCAGCACGCGCGGCTCCACCGCCAGCGCGCGCGCCAGCGCGATACGTTGACGCTGGCCGCCCGAGAGCTGCGGCGGATAGCGGTCGGCCAGCCAGTCCAGCTGCACCAGCTCCAGCAGCTCCTTGACCTTGCGCCGGATCTGGTCCTCGGAAGGACGCTCGCTGCGCGGCTTCACGCGCAGGCCGAACGCCACGTTCTCGAACACCGTCATATGCTTGAACAGCGCATAGTGCTGGAACACGAAGCCCACCTGGCGCTCGCGCACATGGCGGTCGGACGCATCCTCGCCGTCGAGCAGCACCTGGCCCGAATCCGGATGCTCCAGGCCGGCGATGCAGCGCAGCAGCGTGGTCTTGCCGCAGCCCGATGGACCGAGCAGCGCCGTCAGCTCGCCCTGCGGGAAGTCGAGCGAAACGTTGTTGAGGGCGACGAAGTCGCCAAAACGCTTGTTGATGTTCTTGACTGCGATGGTCATATCAATGCTCCGTAGCTTCGTCGGCGCGGTTCTCGTGCAAGCGCCATTCGATAAAGGTTTTCAGCGCCAGCGTCACCAGGGCCAGCAGGGCCAGCAGGGACGCCACGGCGAAGGCGGCGGCGAAGTTGTACTCGTTGTAGAGAATCTCCACCTGCAGCGGCATGGTGTTGGTCTCGCCGCGGATATGCCCGGACACCACCGACACCGCGCCGAATTCGCCCATGGCCCGCGCATTGCACAGGATCACGCCGTACAGCAGGCCCCATTTGATGTTCGGCAGCGTCACGCGGAAGAAGGTCTGCCAGCCGGACGCGCCCAGCACCACGGCCGCTTCCTCTTCCTCATTGCCCTGCGCCTGCATGAGCGGAATCAGCTCGCGCGCCACGAAGGGGAAAGTGACGAAGATGGTGGCCAGCACGATGCCTGGCACGGCGAACAGGATCTTGATGTCATGCTCCTGCAGCCACGGACCGAACCAGCCCTGGGCGCCGAACAGCAGCACATAGATCAGGCCCGAGATCACCGGCGACACCGAGAACGGCAGATCGATCAGCGTCAGCAGCAGGCTCTTGCCGCGGAATTCGAACTTGGCGATGCACCAGGAAGCGGCCACGCCAAAGATCAGGTTCAAAGGCACGGCGATGGCCGCCGTCAGCAAAGTCAGTTTGATGGCCGAGATGGCGTCGTCTTCCACGATGGCGTGGACATAGGTTTCCCAGCCTTTCTTCAGCGCTTCGGCAAACACCGCCACCAGCGGCACGAAGAGGAATAGCGTGAGGAAGGTCAGCGCCACGGCGATCAGCACGCCGCGCACCCAGACCGGTTCCAGCACATTCGGCGCCGAAGGCAATTCGCCACGGCGTGGCGTCGATACAGGTGCGCCGCTCATTTCTTGCCTCCCTTGCCGCGCGCCCAGGCTTGCAGCAGATTGATCGCCAGCAGCAGGAAGAAGGACACCACCAGCATCACCACCGCAATCGCGGTCGCGCCGGCATAGTCGTACTGTTCCAGCTTGGTGATGATGAACAGCGGCGTAATCTCCGACACCATCGGCATATTCCCGGCGATGAAGATCACCGAACCGTATTCGCCGGTGGCGCGCGCAAAGGCCAGCGCGAAGCCGGTCATCAGCGACGGCAGGATGGTGGGGAAGACCACGCGGATGAAGGTTTGCAGCGCGCTGGCGCCCAGGCTGGCCGCCGCCTCTTCCAGTTCGCGCTCGGCGTCTTCCAGCACCGGCTGCACCGTGCGCACCACGAAGGGCAGGCCGATGAAGGTCAGCGCGATCACCACGCCGATCGGCGTGAACGCCACCTTGATGCCCAGCACGCCCTCGATGAAGCGGCCGAACCAGCCATTGGAGGAATACAGGGCCGTCAGCGTGATGCCGGCAACGGCGGTCGGCAGCGCGAAAGGCAGGTCGACCAGCGCATCGATCAGGCGCTTGCCGGGGAAGTTATAGCGCACCAGCACCCAGGCCACGACGCCGCCGAAGATCACGTTGAGGAAGGCGCCGATCAGGGCCGCGCCGAAGGTCAGGCGGTAGGAGGCCACCACGCGCTCGGACGAGACGGCGCTCCAGAAGCCCTCCCAGCTCATGGTAAACGTTTTCAGGAACACGGCCGACAGCGGGATCAGAACGATCAGCGTCAGGTAAAAGATGGTGAAGCCAAGCGAGAGATTAAAGCCCGGCATCACCCGATAGGGCGCGCTCCTGGCTTGGGCTGGCACCGGCACTGAAGCCGGCAAAGCGACTGCTGACATATGGCTCCCTCTTATTACATTTCCAGATAATAGGGCCGCATAATCGCATTGCCGCGTTATAAAACAAACTAACCTTTTGTCATTTGCTTAGATGCCAAAATCGGGGTTGCCACAAAAAACCCGCCCCATACAGCCCAGTTCGTGTCCGGTTTTGGGGCCAGACCCCAAAACCGGATACGGGCTCGGCCGCAAAAAAAAAGACGCCCCGCAGGGCGTCCAAGCTGAACCCACTCAGCAAAGCCTTATTTGTTCGGTTGCGGGGTCACGCGCAGGTAGGGACGGGCCGCGGTGTAGCCTTTCGGGTATTTTTGCTTGATCACTTCCGGGTCTTGCACGGTCAGCGGGATGATGACGTCGTCGCCGTCTTTCCAGTTGCCGGGGGTGGCCACGGTGTGGGCGTCGGTCAGTTGCAGGGCGTCGATCACGCGCAGCACTTCATCGAAGTTGCGGCCGGTGCTCATCGGGTAGGTGATGGACAGGCGCACTTTTTTGCTCGGGTCGATCACGAACAGCGAGCGCACGGTGGCGGTCACGGACTGCTCGGGGTGGATCATGTCGTACAGCACCGAGACCTTCTTGTCGGAGTCGGCGATGATGGGGAAGCCGACCACGGTCTTCTGGGTCTCTTCGATGTCCTTGATCCATTCCTTGTGGGCTTCGGCCGGGTCCACCGACAGGGCAATCGCTTTCACATTGCGCTTGTCAAATTCCGGTTTCAGCTTGGCGGTCAGGCCCAGTTCCGTGGTGCAGACCGGGGTGAAGTCGGCCGGGTGCGAGAACAGCACGACCCAGGAATTGCCCGCCCATTCGTGGAATTTGATTGGTCCGATCGAGGAATCTTGTTCAAAATCCGGCGCGGTGTCGCCAAGGCGTAAAGTCATAACGGTCTCCTAAGATGATTAAACAGACAACAGCCGCTCATTGTGCACTCGTTCCGCCAATATTTGCAATTGGCGCTGGCCGAAAATCCAGTCGCCTAAACCGGATTCGGAGTTGATATGTCCCAGAGCGCCGCCGTCTATAAATTCGCTGCCCCAGCGTTTGGCCCACAGCGCGGCGCGCGCGGCCGACATCCAGGGATCATTGGTACTGGCGATCATGATGGAGGGACAGGGCAGCTTTTCATGCGGCAGCAAATGCGTGACGCCGAATTTTTCGGGATCGGCCGGCGCCACCAGCAGCACGCCGGCAACCAGACGCGGATCGCGCGCCAGGCTGTAGGCCGTGGTCAGGCTGCCGAAGCTGTGCGCCACGATCAGCGTGGGGCGCGCCTGCTCGGCGCGCACCGCATCCAGGCGCGCGCCCCAGGTCGGCAGATGAGGGTCGTCCCAGTTCTGCTGCTCGACGCGGCGAAAGCTCGGATACAGGCGCTGCCAGCGGCTCTGCCAATGATCCGGCCCGCTATTGTGCAGGCCCGGCGCCACCAGAACCCGGTAGTGCGAAAGCAAGCTGGCTGCCATATGCCCTCTCCCCTCGTGGATTACTTGTTCGGCTGGTAGATCTGGTCGAACACGCCGCCATCGGCAAAGTGGGTCTTCTGCGCCTTATCCCAGTCGCCCGCCACCTGCGAGATGGTGAACAGCTTCACATTGGGGAACTGGGCGGCATATTTCTTCGCTTCCTTTTCCACGGTCGGACGGTAGTAGTTCTTGGCGATCAGCTCCTGCGCCGCATCGGTGTACAGGAAGTTCAGATACGCTTCCGCCACCTTGCGCGTGCCGCGCTTGTCGACCACCTTGTCGACGATGGCGACCGGCGGTTCGGCCAGGATGCTGATGGAAGGCGCCACGATTTCGACCTTGTCCGGACCCAGCTCCTTGATCGCCAGCAGGGCTTCGTTTTCCCAGGCCAGCAGCACGTCGCCGATGCCGCGCTCGACGAAGGTGGTGGTGGCGCCGCGCGCGCCGGAATCGAGCACCGGCACGTTCTTGTACAGTTTTTTCAGATAGTCGCGCGCCGAGGCTTCATTACCGCCCGGCTGGCGCAGGGCGTAGCCATAGGCGGCCAGGTGGTTCCAGCGCGCGCCGCCGGAGGTTTTCGGGTTCGGGGTGATGACGGCGATGCCCGGCTTGACCAGATCGCCCCAGTCCTTGATGCCTTTCGGATTGCCCTTGCGTACCAGGAAAACGATGGTCGAGCTGTAGGGCGTGGAATTATGGCCCAGGCGTTTTTGCCAGTCCTTGTTGAGCAAGCCTTTTTCGGCAATGGCGTCGATATCATAGGCCAGCGCCAGCGTGACCACATCGGCTTCCAGGCCATCGATCACGGCGCGCCCCTGCTTGCCCGAGCCGCCATGCGACTGCTTGATCTTCACATTGTCGCCGGTGCGCGCCTTCCAGTCTTTGGCGAAGGCGGCGTTCACATCCTGGTACAGTTCCCGCGTCGGGTCGTAGGAGACATTCAGCAGGTTCACATCGGCGGCGAACGCAGGCAGGACGGCGGAAGCAAAGGCAGCAGCGGCAAAGATTTTCTTGGACAGCATCAGGATTCCCCTTTGAATTGGAAGTCTCAGGATACTGTCACCGCTTATAAAAGCGAACTAAGGATTTGGAAGTTTTATATACCCCAAACTTATATAGCCGGCATGGCGCTCAGTAAAAGCGGTTGAACAGCACCACCGCCCAAGTGGCGCCGGCCAGCAGGCAGGCGAGCAACACTGCTGCACTGCCAAAATCCTTGGCATTCTTCGACAGCGGGTGACGATCCAGCGAAATGCGGTCGACCACGGCTTCGATGGCCGAGTTGATCAGCTCCACGATCAGCACCAGCACCAGCACGCCGATCAGCACCAGTTTCTGAAAAGCCGAGACCGGCAGGAACATGGCGATAATGCCGCCGAAAACGAACAGCATCAACTCCTGGCGGAAGGCGTGCTCGTGGCGCCAGGCCGATTTCAAGCCGTCCACCGAATAAAAGAAGGCGGACAGGATACGTTTCAAACCGCTTTTGCTTTTGAATTCGCTGACAGGCTGTTCCATGTTGCTATGCTCGCTGATCTGGGATGGTTCGGTGCGCCATTATGCCTGGACGTGAGTATTTATTCACACTTTCCAGACACCAATATGACACAGAATTCCCATTTTTTTCACATCATGGTATAAATGCAGTACCGAATACTGCACTGCACCAACCGCATCATGAAAATTGAATCCGTCCCGGAACAAAAGACGACCATTCAGGTAATCGAGCGCATGGTGGCCTTGCTGGACGCATTGGCCAAATATCCCGACCCTGTGAGCTTGAAGGAATTGTCCAAGGTCTCCGGCCTGCACCCGTCCACCGCCCACCGCATCCTCAACGATATGGTGCTGACCCGCTTCGTCGACCGCGTCGAGCCGGGCACTTACCGCCTCGGCATGCGCCTGCTGGAACTGGGCAATGTGGTCAAGAGCCGGCTTTCCGTGCGCGAAGCGGCGCTCGATTTCATGCGCTCCCTGCACAAGAAAACCCAGCAGACCATCAATCTCTCGGTGCGCCAGGGCGACGAGATCGTGTATATCGACCGCGCCTTCTCCGAACGCTCGGGCATGCAGGTGGTGCGCGCCATCGGCGGCCGCGGCCCGCTGCACCTGACTTCGACCGGCAAGCTCTTCCTGTCGGTGGACGAGCCGAAAGCCATCCGCGCCTATGCCACGCGCACCGGCCTGGCCGGGCACAACAAGAATTCCATCACGGATTTAAGCAAGCTGGAGCGGGAACTGAGCCTGGTGCGCGCGCGCGGCTACGCGCGCGACAATGAGGAGCTGGAACTGGGCGTGCGCTGCATGGCGGCCGGCATCCGCGACGATTCGGGCAAGCTGGTCGCGGGCCTGTCGATCTCGGCCCCGGCCGACCGTCTGCAGGAAGAGTGGCTGGAAGACCTGGTCACCACCGCCAACCAGATTTCCGCCACGCTCGGTTACATGCCGGCAGCCGAATAAGAGGTGGTGACGGCCGGGCTGGCCGCCGTGGAGGTGGAGAAGCCCGGCGGTTTCAAGGCGCTCAGCCATTTGCGCATGCGCAGCGCATCGGCGGCGCGCGCGGCCGATCCCTTGGCGTCGAGCAGCACCATGATCACGGCGCGGCCTTCGACCACGGCCTGCATCATCAGGCAACGGCCCGCTTCATTGATGAAGCCGGTTTTCTGCAAGCCGATTTCCCAGCCCGAATTGGGCGCCACCAGACGGTTGGTGGTGCCGAACAGCATGGGACGGCCATTCGCTTCCACCACGGCTTTCGGCGCCGTCGAATACTCGCGCAGCACGGGATGCTCGTAAGCGGCCTGGGCCAGCTTGGCCAGGTCGCGCGCACTCGCCACATTGTTTTTCGACAGGCCGCTGGAATCGACGTAATGGGTTTCGCTCATGCCCAGCTGGCGCGCCTTGGCGTTCATCGCCTCGACGAAGGCTGGCAGGCCGCCCGGGTAATTGTGGCCCAAGGCCGAGGCGGCGCGGTTTTCCGAACTCATCAATGCGATATGCAGCATATCGCGCCGGCTCAGCTGGGAACCGACTTTCAGGCGCGAGCTGCTGAACTTGGCGCGGTCGACGTCATCCTCGCTCACGGTCAGCATCTCGTCCATGTCCTGGTTGGCTTCCACCACCACCAGCCCGGTCATCATCTTGGTGATCGAGGCGATCGGCAGGGCCACATTGGCATTCTTTTCGAACAGCACTTCGGAATTGGCCTGGTCCAGCACCAGGGCCACATTCGATTTCAGGTCGAGCGGGTCGCGCGTCAGGTTCAGGCCGGCCAGATCGCCGACGGTCGGACGGCCCGGCACCGCGTCGCCCACGCTCACCAGACGCTGGTACACCACCTTGCGCTTACCGCGCACCATGACCACGCGCTTGACCATGCGCGGCTCGTCGGCAGCAACCTGGCGCCGCACGCCGGCCTTGCTCTTCTTGACGCTGACAGCCTTCGCCCCGTGCTTGGCCGGAGCCGCCGCCGCGGGCAGGGAAATGAATAGCGCGGAGATCAACGCGCTGATGGCAAGTTTATACATTCGATTTTCCCCAGTACGGAAGAGAAGGTCCTACGTTGCAGTGTAACAAAACACTGCTCCAGCGCAAGCAAAATTAAGGTTGGCGGCACTGGAATTTGCCAAAGAGCAAGACACAATGTTCATTCTTTGACGCTAGCGCGCAACGGCTTATTTACTCCGCAAATTTAACAAATTCAGCAACGGGGACCCGCTCGGTCACTAGCGTATTTTCAATCTTGCTTGGATCAGCATATCCCAGCGCCATGCCGCAGACTACTGTTTCGTTGTCGGGCAGCCGCAAATATTCGCTGATAATCCGGTGATATTGGGTGAACGCCGCTTGCGGGCAAGTGTCCAGTCCCCGGCCGCGCGCCGCCACCATGATGTTCTGCAGGAACATGCCATAGTCCAGCCAGGAACCCTGCTCCATGATGTTATCGATGGTGAAGATCAAGCCCACCGGTGCATCGAAGAAAGCGTAATTGCGGCCATGCTGGGCCGCCATGCCGGCCTTGTCCTCGCGCGTCAGGCCCAGCAGCGCGTACAGATCCCAGCCCACCTTGCGGCGCCGGTCGATATACGGCGCCACCCATTGGCGCGGGTAATAGGCATACGGCTCGGTGTGGGTGGCGGCCTGCTGCGGATCATGGTAAGCCGCCAGGATGCGGCGGCTTAACTCCGCCTTGGCCGCGCCCGTCAGCACATGCACGCGCCAGGGCTGGACATTGGTGCCGGAGGGCGCGCGCGCCGCCACCTGCAGGATCTGTTCGATATCCTCGCGCGCCAGCGGCGTCGGCAGGAAGGCGCGGATCGAGCGGCGCGAAGTGATGGCGGCATCGACCGCCTGCTGTTCGGGACTGGAAATCATGCTGGCATACTCATGGGCTAGTTTTTGGATGGACGCACAACGAAGACCACGCCCAGCACGGCCAGCGCCATGCCGGCCAGGCCGAGCAGATTGAAGGCTTCGCCGAACAGCAGCCAGGCCATCAGGGCGGTGGTGGGCGGGGTCAGGTACATCAGACTGGAAACCTGGGTGGCGTCGCTGCGGCGGATCAGGGCGAACAGCAGGAAGATGGCGCCGATCGACAGGGCCAGCACCGACCAGGCCCAGGCGCCGAAGAATTGCGGCGTCCACTGCACCACGGCAAAATCCCAGCCCAGGCCTTCGAAGGCCACGGCAAAGGGCAGCACCACCACGAACGAGGCCGCAAACTGGATCACCGTGCCGCTGCGCAAGTCAAAGCGCGGGCAAAAATGTTTTTGGTAGAGCGTGCCGGCCGTCATCGCCAGCAGCGCGCCCACGCACAGGGCCAGGCTCTGCCAACTGAGGCCGACCAGCGTGATCTTGGCCGCCACCACCAGGCCGACGCCCGCCAGGCCGAAAACCAGGCCCAGCCACTGGCGCGGCCGCACTTGCTCGCCCAGCAGCGGCGCGGCAAAAGCGGTCAGGATCGGCTGCATGCCGACGATCAGGGCCGACAAACCGGCCGGCATGCCCAGCTTGATCGCACACCACACCCCGCTCAGATAACCGGCCTGCACCAGGATGCCGGCCACGGCGATATGCCCCACCTTGCCCCGCGGCCAGGGTGCTTTCAGCAGCACGATGGCGGGCGCCAGGATCGCCAGCACGCCGAGAAAACGCAGCAGCAGGAAAGTCAGCGGCGGCGCGTAGGGCAAACCATACTTGGCCACAATGAAACCCGTACTCCACAGAAAGACGAAAAACAGCGGCACCGGCGAGAGCAAAGCCGGGGCGGGGCTGGCTGTAGAAGTATCGGACATGGCAGCTAGCAAACTGAAAACAGGACAGGCAGTCTAACACGGCGGCGTCCGCCCTCCCCCGCTTCGCTGCGGCGCTGCATTTTTCCCTGACTCATACCCGGTGCTAGCAAGAAAAAACCCTGTAACAACAAGTATTTAATGCCCTTGTGCAACGCACAAAATATTCCTTGACATCTTTTTCAAGTTCCGTAAAATTGGGTTTGTTGCGTTGCACAATTTGTTGTTCGGCCCCTGAAAAATCGTTTTACTGCTTCATCACAGGTAGCAAACAGCGTATTCAATCAACGACTATTTACTTACTGGAGAGTTAAATGTTTTCGATTCCTGAGCAATTTTCCAATGCGACCAAGGCCAATTTCGAGAGCCAGTTCGCCATCTTTTCCTCGCTGACCAACAAAGCCTTCGAAGGCGTTGAGAAGTTTGTCGACCTGAACCTGACCGCCGCCAAAGCCTCGCTGGAAGAGTCCGCCGTCACCGCCAAGCAACTGCTGGCTGCCAAAGACCCGCAGGAATTCTTCTCGCTGACCGCTGCTCAGGCCCAGCCGACCGCTGAAAAAGCCATCGCCTACGGCCGTCACCTGGCCTCGATCGCTTCCGGCACCCAAGCTGAATTCAGCAAAGCCGCTGAAACCCAGATCGCCGA
Source organism: Massilia sp. NR 4-1 (assembly GCF_001191005.1). Classification (NCBI taxonomy): domain Bacteria; kingdom Pseudomonadati; phylum Pseudomonadota; class Betaproteobacteria; order Burkholderiales; family Oxalobacteraceae; genus Massilia; species Massilia sp. NR 4-1. Next base: position 5,886,157 of record NZ_CP012201.1, on the reverse strand, counting down.
AACCAACCGCAAAGTGATCTCGCTGGTGGAAGAAGTGAGCAAAAACGCCCCAGCCGGCACCGAAAACGCCGTGGCCCTGTTCAAATCGGCCCTGGGCAGCGCCCACGCCGGCTACGAGCAATTCACCAAAACCGCCAAGCAAGCCGCCGAAACCGTGGAAGCCAACCTGAGCGCCGCCGTGAACCAGTTCACCGCCGCCGCCGCCAAGGCTGCACCGGCTGCCGCCGTCAAAAAGCAAGCTTAATTCGGAAGGCCATCGGGCCTCCCCGCTGTACAAAGGTCTCCTCGGCATCCGTGGTTTCCTCTCCAGCGGATGCTTTCTTCTGCCCCGGGTCCATCCCGGGGCTTTTTTTCGTCCCGGCTTATTTTTGCAGGCCGGCTTGCACGGCTTTCCAGAAGCTGGCGTCCTCCATGCCCAGCGCGTAGACCGAGGTGCCGCCCAGGCCATAGGCGTTGACCAGGCCGGCTTTCAGCGTGATGCTCTGCGCGTTTTCCGTCCACACCGTGTGCTGCTGGCCGTCGGTGGCGGTGTAGTTGAAGGTCAGGGAGTTGCTGCCGATGTCGTAACGCGGCGTGACGCCATACTGCTTCAGCATGCCGGGGATAGCGTTCCAGAACACTTGCTTGCCATTGCCGGCCGCAATCCAGTCGTAACCATAGGCCGGCAGGCCGTTCAGGATGCGCTCGGCAGGCGCTTTGGCGACGGCATAGTCGAGCGCATCCTCCATCCAGCCGGAACTGGCGACCGGGCCGGGATCCCAGGCCGGAATGGCCTGGTCGTAGCTCATGATCTGGAGGTAGTCGACGGCGCGGCCGAGAGCGGCCAGATCGAAAGCCTGGTTGTACTCGTGATTCTCGTCGGCGGCCGAGAAAGCCGGCACGCTGATGATCAGCTTCAGGCCGTTCGCATGCAGGACGGCGCCCAGTTCGGCGGTGAAGGCGCTCAGGTTGGCGCGGTCATCCTTATTGACGTTCTCGAAGTCGATATTGATGCCGGCAAAGCCGTTCTTCTTGGCGAAAGCCAGCAGATTGGCAATGGCCGTCTTGCGGAAGGTGCCGGTCACGCCGTGCGCGATGGCCTGGCTCCAATCGCCATCCACATTCGAGATGCAGCCGTAAATCGGGATCTTTTTCGACTTCAGGAAGGCAATCGCGTTCGACGGCGCCGGATCGCCATTGCCCACCACCACGCCCTCGGCCGTGATGTTCCAGTAGTCGATCGCGACGGCATTGAAGTTGGCGTAGTGCGTGGTCAGGGCCTTGTAGTTATTGGCATAGCCGGAGTAGTAGGCCAGCACCATCTTGGCCGGCGCCGCGCGCTGTGGGGCGGCTGCGCTGCGCGCCCGTTCCGCGCCCGCGTTATCGCCGGCCGGCGCATTGCCGCCGCCGCAGCCGGCCAGCAGCGCAGCCAGCACCGTGGCCGAAAAGATCATCTTGCTTTGCATAGTCATTCCCTGAGTGGTAAAAGGCCCACCTTAGCAATATTTCCTTACGGCAATATTAAATCACACCAAACCGATTGCAAGTTTACATTTAATCCAAAATAAGATAATCTGTAAAAATGCAAAGCAAAGACCACGACCACCTGATCGCACAACTGCAGCACATCGCCGCCGGCCTGGGCCAGACCCTGGCCCCGTTCTGCGAAGTGGTGCTGCACGATCTGCGCGACCCGCACAGCACGGTGCTGGCCATCCATAACAATCTGTCGGGCCGCCAGCCCGGCGACCCGGCCACCGAGCTGGGTCTGGCGCGCATCGCCGATCCCGCCTATCCGCAAGTACTGGCCAACTACCCCAACCACTTCCCCGATGGACGGCAAGCCAAAAGCACCTCGATCGGCATCAAGGACGATGAAGGCAACTACGTCGCCGCCCTGTGCATGAACGTCGACCTGAGCCTGTTCCGCAGCCTGCATAGCCTGCTCGGCCAGTTCGGCAGCGTGGACGCCAACGCCGCCATCCAGGAAAGCCTGGACCCGGCCGGCGCCGACGCCATCCGCGCCCGCATCGACCAGTTTGCCGCGCGCCTGGCCACCACGCCACGCGCCCTCAAGGCCGACGAACGCCGCAACCTGCTGCGCGAACTGAAAAGCGCGGGCCTGCTCGATCTGCGGCGCGCCATGGAAATCATCGCCCAGCATCTGGGCGTCTCACGCGCCACGGTGTACAACTATGCGAAATAACGCCCGCCTGCTCCTGCTCGACCGCGACCAGGTCGCCGCCCTGCTGCATCCCGGCGCCGTACTGGACGCGGTGCGCGAAGCCTTCCTGTTGCATCAGCAGCGCGCCGGCCGCATCTTCCCCCTGGTGCGCGAAGCGCTGCCGGGCGGCGCCATCTTCGGCATCAAGGCCGGGGACGTGGCGGCGCAAGGCCTGCTCGGTTACAAGGCGGCCGGCTTCTGGCCCGCCAACCGCGGCGTGGGTGGCGACGCGCACCAGGCCACCATCCTGCTGCACGATCCCGCCACGGGCCGGCCGCAATGCCTCATCGACGGCAACGCCATCACCACCGAGCGCACCGCGGCGGCGGGGGCCTTGGGCCTGCAGGCGCTGGCCCGCGCCGGCGCCAGCCGCCTGTGCCTCTTCGGCACCGGCGTGCAGGCGCGCGCCCAGCTCGACTACGCGCTGCGCGCCCTGCCCGGCCTGCGCCAGGTGCGCTACCTCGCTTCCGGCGCGCGCCGCGACAGCGCCTTCGAAGCCGCATTCGCGCAGCGCTGCGATATCGCGCCCGGCATCAGCGCCGATGCGGCCGTGGCGGACAGCGACATCGTCATCACCACCACGCCAAGCAAAACCCCTTTGTTTGCCGCCGATGCGGTGCAGCCAGGCACGCACCTGAACGCCGTCGGCGCCGACACGCGCGGCAAGCGCGAGCTGCCGCCAGGCCTGCTGGAACGCGCCCATCTCTGGGCCGACGACCTGGCGCAGGCGCGGCAAGTGGGCGAGCTGCAATGGGCGCCCACGTTGCCGGCCGAAGAAATCGGCGCGCTGCTGGCGCAAGGCGGCCAGCGTCCGGCGCAAGACAGCATCACGGTTTTTGATATGACAGGCCTTGCCCTGCAAGACTTGACGGTGGCGCGCATGCTGTACCGGCGCGCCGTAACGGAAGGCGCGGGCAGCAGCATCGCCTGGCCCTGGTAAAACGAAAGGAAAGCAATGAGCGAACTGATACTGCCCACTTACGACGATGTCGCGGCGGCCGCGCGCCGCATCGAAGGCCATGCCCACCGCACCCCGGTGCTGACCTCGCGCACCGTCAACGAAGAACTGGGCGCCGAAGTCTTCTTCAAATGCGAAAACCTGCAGCGCATGGGCGCCTTCAAATTCCGCGGCGGCTTCAACGCCCTGTCGAAATTCGACGCGCAGCAGCGCAAGGCCGGCGTCCTGGCTTTCTCGTCCGGCAACCACGCGCAAGCGATTGCCCTGGCGGCCAGGATACTGGGCATCCCCGCCACCATCATCATGCCGCACGACGCGCCCGAATCCAAGATCGCCGCCACGCGCGGCTACGGCGCCACCGTCATCATCTACGACCGCTACAAGGAAGACCGCGAGCAGATCGGCCGCGACCTGGCGCAGAAACATGGCATGACCCTGATTCCGCCCTATGACCATCCCGACGTCATCGCCGGCCAAGGCACGGCCGCCAAGGAGCTGATCGAAGAAGTGGGCCAACTCGACGCCCTGTTCGCGCCGATGGGCGGCGGCGGCCTGATGTCCGGCAGCCTGCTCGCGGTACGCGCGCTGTCGCCACAGTGCAAGGTCTACGGCGTCGAACCCGAAGCCGGCAACGATGGCCAGCAATCCTTCCGCAGCGGGAAGATCGTCCACATCGACACGCCGCAAACCATCGCCGACGGCGCCCAGACCCAGCACATGGGCAACTACACCTTCCCCATCGTGTTGCGCGAAGCGGCCGACATTCTGACCGCCAGCGATGCCGAGCTGGTCGACGCCATGCGCTTCTTCGCCGCCCGCATGAAGCTGGTGGTGGAACCCACCGGCTGCCTCGGCTACGCCGCCGCGCGCAAGATGAAAGAACAGCTGCGCGGACAACGCATCGGCATCATCCTCAGCGGCGGCAACATCGACCTCCCCCGCCTCGCCGCCCTGCTCGCCAACGGCGTTTAATAAAAATCAAAAAATGTCCCACCTTGGTGTCAGGCGGGGCCGCCGAGGCACCAGGGTGGGATATGTGCTGATTTAGATCAAAGAATGTCCGACTCCAGTGCCCGGCACCAGGGTGGACATTTTTCGCGCTGGATCAAAGGTTTATTCGCCGAGGTAGGCGGCTTTGACGCGGGGGTCGTGCAGCATATCGTCGGCGTTGCCGGTCATGGTGATCTGGCCGGAGTCCATCACGTAGCCACGGTCGGCGGCTTCGAGCGCGAGCTTGGCGTTCTGCTCGACCAGCAGGATGGTGATGCCTTCCTTCGATACATTGCGGATCACTTCGAAGATCTTGTCGACCATGATCGGCGACAGGCCCATCGACGGCTCGTCGAGCAGCAGCAGCTCGGGATGGCACATCAGCGCGCGCGCCATCGCCAGCATCTGCTGTTCGCCGCCGGACAGGGTGCCGGCCAGCTGCGCCGAGCGCTCTTTCAGGCGCGGGAAGATGTCGTACCACTTGGCGATGTCGGCCTCCACGCCCGCCTTGTCGTCACGGGTGTAGGCGCCCATCATCAGGTTTTCGTGGATGGTCATGCGCGTGAAGACGCCGCGTCCCTCCGGCACCATAGCCAGCTTCTTTTCGACCAGGTGGAAGGACTTGCTGCCTTTCAGCGACTGGCCCATATAGCTGATCGTGCCTTCGACCTTGCAGTCGGGCAGCGTGCCGGTGATGGCTTTCAGCGTGGTGGTCTTGCCGGCGCCGTTGGCGCCGATCAGCGTCACCAGCTCGCCCTTGTTCACTTCCAGATCGATGCCTTTGACTGCCTTGATGCCGCCATACGCGACCTTCAGTCCCGCTACTTTCAGAACATTGGCACCCATTAGTGCGATCCTCCCAGATAGGCGTCGATGACGGCCTGATTGCTTTGTATTTCCGCCGGCAGCCCTTCGGCGATCGGCTTGCCGTATTCGAGCACAGTGATGCGGTCGCACAGTCCCATCATCAGCTTGACGTCGTGCTCGATCAGCAGCACGGTCTTGCCTTCGGCCTTGATCTTGACCAGCAGCTCGCGCAAGGCCAGCTTTTCGGTGGCGTTCATGCCGGCCGCCGGTTCGTCCAGCGCCAGCAGCTGCGGGTCGGTGGCCAGGGCGCGCGCGATTTCCAGGCGGCGCTGGTCGCCGTACGACAGGTATTTGGCGGTGCGGCTGGCGAACTGGCCGATGCCGACGAAGTCCAGCAGCTCCTGCGCGCGGCGGCGGATCGAGGCCTCCTCTTCGCGCGCGGCCTTGTGGCGGAAGATGGCGCCGAACACGCCCTGGTGCGAACGCACATGGCGCCCCACCATCACGTTTTCCAGCGCCGTCATCTCGCCGAACAGGCGGATGTTCTGGAAGGTGCGCGCAATGCCGGCCTTGGCCACGGCATGCGGGGCCGAAGGCGAATACGGTTTGCCCGCCAGTTCGAAGGTGCCGGTGTCGGGCTGGTACAGGCCGGTGATCACATTGAAGAAGGTGGTCTTGCCCGCGCCGTTGGGACCGATCAGGCCATAGATCTGGCCGCGCATGATCTTGATGCCGACATCGGTCAGCGCCTGCAGGCCGCCAAAGCGTTTGTTGACGCCGGCGATATTCAGAATGACTTCATTGCTCATGTCTACTATCCTCACGCCGCGATCACGCCGCTCGATTGCTGTTTGGTGTCGGCGTCCGCGTCGGGACGGTCTTCATGCTTGGGCGCGGGCCAGATGCCGGCCGGACGGTACAGCATGATGCCCACCAGGGCCAGGCCGTACAGCAGCTGGCGCAGCACTTCGGCTTCGATCAGCACATGGCCGAACATGGCTTCCTGCGCCGGTTCCACCACATGGCGCAGCACTTCCGGCAGGGCCGCCAGCAGCGCGCCGCCCAGCACCACGCCGGGGATGTGGCCGATGCCGCCCAACACCACCATGGCCAGCACGGCGATCGATTCGTTCAGCGCGAACGATTCGGGCGAGACGAAGCCCTGGAAGGAGGCGAACATGGCGCCGGCCACGCCGCCGAAGCTGGCGCCCATGGAGAAGGCCAGCAGCTTGACGTTGCGGGTGTTGATGCCCATGGCCTTGGCCGCGATCTCATCTTCGCGGATGGCGACCCAGGCGCGGCCCAGGCGCGAATGCTTGAGGCGCGCGGTGACGAAGATGGTGACGATGGTCAGCAGCAGGAACAGGAAGTAGTAAGCGTTCACCGAGGGCATGGAGAAGCCGCCCAGCACCACCGTCGCACGCGAACCCGGCTCGCCCGCCAGCGACAGGCCGAACACGCGGATCGGGTCGATCAGGTTGATGCCTTGCGGGCCGTTGGTGAAGTTGATCGGCTCGTTCAGATTGTTCATGAAGATGCGGATGATCTCGCCGAAGCCCAGGGTCACGATGGCCAGGTAGTCGCCGCGCAGCTTCAGGGTCGGCGCGCCGAGGATGGCGCCGAACAGGCCCGCCAGCGCCGCCGCCAGCGGCACGATGAACCAGACCGAGAGGTGGATGCCGCTGGTGCGGATGTCATCGCCCAGCACGGCCGCCAGCGCCTCGCCGAAGGCCGGATGCATATTAATCAGCGATTCGAGCAAGGTGGCGAATTGCGGCGACGCCAGCAGGCCGGTCATGTAGGCGCCCACCGCGTAGAAGGCGATATAGCCCAGGTCGAGCAGGCCGGCAAAGCCGACCACGATATTCAGGCCCAGGGCCAGCATGATGTAGAGCAGGGCCAGGTCCACGATGCGGACCCAGGAGTTGCCGAAAGGCGCCGCCGCAAACGGGAAGATGATCATCAGCGCCAGCACCAGCGCCATGCTGGTGTAAGCCTTGCTACGGTTTTTTTGCAGGTCGAAATTCAGGAGTGCCATGTTGTGTCCTCTTGTTTTTCTGCGCTCAGGCGCGGTCGGCGACGCGCTCGCCCATGATGCCGGAAGGACGCACGGTGAGCACCAGGATCAGCACCACGAAGGCAAAGATGTCCTGGTAGTGGCTGCCGAGGAAGCCGCCCGTCAGTTCGCCGATATAGCCGGCGCCCAGGCTTTCGATCACGCCCAGCACCAGGCCGCCGATCATGGCGCCGTAGATATTGCCGATGCCGCCCAGCACGGCGGCGGAGAAGGCTTTCAGGCCGGGCACGGTGCCCATGGTGTACTGGATGGTGGCGTAGTTGGCGCCCCACATCACGCCAGCCACGCCGGCCAGCGCCGCGCCGATGGCGAAGGTGGCGACGATGACCTTGTTCGAATCCACACCCATCAGGCCGGCCACGCGCGGGTTTTCGGCCACGGCGCGCATGGCGCGGCCCATGCGTGTTTTCTCGACCAACAGCACCAGGCCGACCATGGACAGCGTGGCCAGCACCAGCAACAACACCTGGGTCTGGCTGATGACGGCGCCGCCGATCATGATCGGTTCGGTCGGCAGCACTTGCGGGAAGGGCAGCGGATTGCGCTTCCAGATCATCATGGCAAAGGTCTGCAGCAGGATGGAGACGCCGATGGCCGTGATCAGCGGCGCCAGGCGCGGTGCATTGCGCAGGCGGCGGTAGGCGATGCGTTCGATCAGGATATTGACCAGCATGCAGGCCGGGATGGCGCCGATGATGGCGATGGCCAGCTGGACATAGCCCGGCAGGCCGGGCGCGTACACGCCCAGTAAATGCAGGATGGACATGCCGATCATGGCGCCGATCATCAGCACGTCGCCATGGGCGAAGTTGATCAAGTTCAGTACGCCATAAACCATCGTGTAACCGAGGGCGACCAGCGCATACATGCTGCCCAGCACCAGGCCGTTGAGAATTTGTTGGATAAAGGTATCCATCGTGAGATTGCCCCTTCAGTTCGCGTTGTGTGAAACACTTTTGCGGCCGCGTAAGAAAAACGGCACCAGGGGATGAGCCCCATGGTGCCGCCGTTTGACGCCGCCTGTCCGGCCAGGTTTGCCTGGCCGGTCCTGCATCCATCTACTGCGATATCCCTACTGCACCTTGGCCGTCCCGGCTTTTCTTGCATTTTGCAGAAAAAGGTCGAAACGACAATTTTTCATGACTTCACCAATCATAGCGAGGTTCACAAAAAACTAATACCGAAAATACGGGGACACCGCCAAATTATATTCACACAACCGAAGCGGACCGCAACACGATTCAGACCGACGCGCTCTTATTCCCTTCCAGACCTTTAGGCAGCGGGAAGGTCACCGCCTCCTGCACCCCGTCCAGCGGCCGCACGCTTTTCGCGCCCAGCTCCTTGAGACGGTCGATCACGGCCTGCACCAGCACTTCAGGCGCCGAGGCGCCGGCGGTGACGCCAACGCGCTGGCGGCCTTCCAGCCAGGCGGCGTCGATCTGGGCCGCATTGTCCACCATATAGGCGGGCGTCCCCTTCTTCTCGGCCACTTCGCGCAGGCGGTTGGAATTCGAGCTATTCGGACTGCCGACCACAATGACCACTTCCACTTGCGGCGCCATGAACTTCACGGCTTCCTGGCGGTTGGTGGTGGCGTAGCAGATGTCCCCTTTTTTCGGCTCGATGATATGCGGGAATCGCTGTTTCAGGGCCGAAATGATGTCAATAGTGTCGTCTACTGACAACGTTGTCTGGGAGACATACGCCAGCTGCTCGGGATTCTGGACATTCAAGGTGGCCACATCGGCCACCGTTTCCACCAGATACATGCCTTCCTCGGTCTGGCCCATGGTGCCTTCCACCTCGGGATGGCCGTCGTGGCCGATCATGACGATCTCGCAGCCCTGCTTGCGCATCTTGGCCACTTCCACGTGCACCTTGGTGACCAGCGGGCAGGTGGCGTCGAAGATGCTCAGGCCGCGCGCCTCGGCTTCCGCGCGCACCGCCTTGGACACGCCGTGGGCCGAAAACACCAGGGTGTTGCCGGCCGGGACATCGTCCAGCTCCTCGATGAAGATGGCGCCCTTGGCGCGCAGATCGGCCACCACATAAGCGTTGTGCACGATCTCGTGGCGCACGTAGATGGGCGCGCCGAACTGCTGCAGCGCGCGCTCCACGATTTCGATGGCGCGGTCCACGCCGGCGCAAAAGCCGCGCGGCTGGGCCAGGAGGATTTCTTTTTCCATAATGTTTTACAGCACCGAGATGAGGTTCACTTCAAAACGCAGCGGCTGGCCGGCCAGCGGGTGGTTGAAGTCGAAGAGGCATTCCGTCTCGCCCAGCTCGCGCAGCACGCCGGCAAAGCGGCCGCCGCCCGGCGCATTGAATTCAACCAGGTCGCCAACCTTGTAGTCGGCGTCGGCGGCGGAGTTTTCATCCAGGGTGGCGCGCGAGACGACGCGCACCAGCTCCGGATTGCGTTCGCCGAAGCCCTGGCCGGCTGCCAGGTCGAAAGTCTGGTGCGTGCCTTCCGGCAGGCCCAGCAGGAGTTCTTCCAGCACGGGCGCCAACTGGCCCTGGCCCAGCATCAGCGTTGCCGGGGTGCCGTTGAACGTGGTGACGATGTCCTGGCCGTCCAGCGTGGCCAGACGGTAATGGAGAGTGAGGTAAGCCGATTTGGTGACGACTGCAGTTTGCGCGTTAGACATGGCGTTTCAGTGAGCTTGCAAACCAGTATTGTAAGCCAGCTTGCGCGCCAGCAGTGCATCCGGCCCGCTTTGAGACGCGCTGGCGCGGCCGGCCGCAGCGGGCGTATCCCCACTTTAATTTTCCTTAAGAAAATACGGCGTACAATCCACGTCGGCCGCGATCGCGCCAGCCTGGCTGCCATCGCAGCAGGTATACTGCTGGCCGGCCTCCCCAGCCGCCGATCCCTTAAATTTTTTACAAAAACTCATGTCCCCTGTTCTGAGCGGTTATTTTTGGAGCATTCTGGCCTCCTTTGCCAGCGCCATGGCCACCCTGTTGATCAAACTCTCGCACCAGGAGAATGCCGGCTGGACCTTGAGCCGCCTGGCCTATCTGGGCGGCGCATCCGGCACCTATGTCATCGGCTTCGTCTGCTACAGCATCGCCCTACAGCGTCTGCAGATCAGCCTGGCCTATCCCTTGATGACGGCGTTCACAATGCTGCTGGTGATGCTGATCGGCTTCATGATCCTGGGCGAAAGCCTGACCCCCACCCGTATGGCCGGTGCCGGCCTGATCATTGCCGGCGCCTTCGTGCTGTCGCGCTCCTGAAACCTGCGCAGGCCCGGGCTTGCGCCGCTTCAAGGCGCATTCCCTGACGGGCCGCCATAATTTGCCTTCTTCCACCAAGCAGGAGGCATTATGGGAATTGCAGACTGGCCGGAACAGCAGCGGCCGCGCGAGCGCTTGATACGGCTCGGCGCGCAAGCGCTGTCCGACGCCGAATTACTGGCCGTTTTCCTGCGCGTGGGCGTACGCGGCAAGAATGCCGTGGAGCTGGGGGCCGACACCCTGCGCCATTTCGGCTCCCTGCGCGCCTTGTGCGGCGCCGGACTCAAGGAGTTTTGCCGCATCCCCGGCCTGGGCAGCGCCAAGTTCGCCCAACTGCAGGCCGTGATGGAACTGGCGCGGCGCGCCATCAATGAAGAATTGCAAAGCGGCCATGCCCTGGCCTCGCCCCAGGCGGTCAAGGAATACCTGCGCCTGGCCATGGCCAGCCAGCCCCATGAATCCTTCCATGTGCTCTTTCTCGACGTCAAGAACCGCCTGATCGCGGCGCGCGAAATGTTTCGCGGCACCCTGACCCATACCAGCGTCTATCCGCGCGAGGTGGTGCGCGAGGCGCTCCAGCAGAACGCCGCCAGCGTCATGCTGGCGCATAACCATCCCTCGGGCACGGCCGATCCCAGCGAGTCCGATCTGCGGCTGACGCGGGCGCTGGCCCAGGCGCTGGCCCTGGTCGATATCCGCGTGCTCGACCATTTCGTGGTGGCCGGTCCGGCCGTGCATTCCTTCGCCGAACATGGGCAGATTTGACGGTTTACCGTTATGAAACAAGGCTTTGGCGCAGGGCCGGGAAAAATGTTAAATTTTTTACCGTTGTACGACACAATTGTTTTTCGCAAGTGATTGAAAAAGCAGAGTTTTTTCTATATACTCTTGTTTTTTCCAATTTCGGAAGTTACCAAAGGAGTGCACCATGGCACGTGTTTGCCAAGTCACTGGGAAGAAGCCGATGGTCGGCAACAATGTTTCCCATGCAAACAACAAAACCAAACGTCGTTTCCTGCCTAACCTGCAGAACCGTCGCATTTTTGTTGAATCTGAAAACCGCTGGGTCTCCCTGCGTCTGTCCAACGCCGGTCTGCGCGTGATCGACAAAGTCGGCATCGACGCCGTTCTGGCCGACATGCGCGCTCGTGGCGAAAAAGTCTAAATAGGGAGCTATCATGGCAAAAACTGGCCGCGACAAAATCAAGCTGGAATCGACCGCAGGTACCGGTCACTTCTACACCACCACCAAGAACAAGCGCACCATGCCGGGCAAAATGGAGATCATGAAGTTCGATCCTAAAGCCCGTAAGCACGTGACTTACAAAGAAACCAAGATCAAATAATCGATCTTCGTTCCGCAAAAAACCGCTCCAAGGAGCGGTTTTTTTATGCCCGCTGTATTAAGCGGGAATACAGGCCCATCACCTTATCCGGAGTTAATAGAATCACGCCCTCGATAATTGCCTGGGCAATCAATATCCGATCGAAGGGGTCTTTATGCAATAAGGGCAGGCGCGCAATATACACAGCATGAGTGCCAGTAACTGGCATCTCGGTGAAATGATGGAGTAGTAAGGCGCGATGCAGTTCCCCCGCATCAAAGGGAAAGCCGACTCGTCTACTGGCTTGCTTAATGGCGACTTCCCATAGGCTCGCCGGACTAAAAATCAGCTCGTTCGTGCCATCTTCTAGCAGGACTCGCGTGCGCGGCAAGAGGCTTACACGCGGTGAAACAAACTCAACCAAGAGATGCCTCGGGCCAAAACAAAACGGCCCCGAAGGGCCGTTTTGTTTTACTGCGATTCGATTATCAGGCGTAGCTGCGCAGGCGCAGGGAGAATTCCTGCAGCGATTTAATGCCGGAGGCTTCGGCACGTTCGCACCAGTCCTGCAGTTTTTGCAGCAGCTGGTCGCGGGTGAAATGGGAGCGCTCCCAGATTACGCCCAATTCGACGCGCATAGTGTGCATGGTTTCCAGCGCCTTGCTGTGCTGGAACAACTCGATCAGCTGTTCCTTCTGCGGCGCTTCCAGCTTGCCCGGTTCGCGCTGCAGCAGCTTGCGCGAGGATTTCAGGAAGCGGTTTTCCAACTGCGCCTTTTCCTTCAGATGCTCCAGCTCTTCCTTCCAGGCATGCTTGATGGACTTGGCATATTTCGCCATCACATCGTAGCGGTTGGCGATCACCGACTGCAGGGTGTCGAAGTCGGCCTGCATCTTGCCGTGGGCAAACTTCGGCACGGGCGGCAGCTTCTTGACCTTGGCCAGGCCCACCATCTCCATCATGCGGATATAGCCCCAGCCGATGTCGAATTCATACCATTTGGACGACAACTTGGCCGAGGTCGCATACGTATGGTGGTTATTGTGCAGCTCCTCGCCACCGATAATCAGGCCCAGCGGGATGATATTGGTGGCCGCGTCCGCGCAATCGAAGTTGCGGTAGCCCCAGTAGTGGCCGATGCCGTTGATGATGCCGGCGGCCGTCACCGGGATCCACAGCATCTGCACGCCCCAGACGGACACGCCCTTGACGCCGAACAGCAGCAGGTCGACGATCAGCATCAGGGCCACGCCCTGCCAGCTGAAGCGGGTGTACAGATTGCGCTCGATCCAGTCGTCAGGCGTGCCGTGGCCGTATTTGTCCAGGGTTTCCTGGTTCTTGCTTTCGGCGCGGTACAGCTCGGCGCCTTCCCAGAACACTTTCTTGATGCCGCGCGTGACCGGGCTGTGCGGATCTTCCTCGGTATCGCATTTGGCGTGGTGCTTGCGGTGGATCGCGGCCCACTGCTTGGTCACCTGGCCGGTGGTCAGCCACAGCCAGAAGCGGAAGAAGTGGCTGGGGATCGCGTGCAGCTCCAGCGCGCGGTGCGCCTGGTGGCGGTGCAGATAAATCGTGACGGCGGCGATGGTGATGTGGGTGACGATCAGCGTGAAGGCAACGGTTTGCCAGCCGGAAAAGCCGGTCAGGCCCTGATCGAGGAATTGAAGTACTGCGTGTAAGCTGAAATCCATTACTGCTCCAGAGTGAAGTCCCATCCCGGCCTTGGGCGGCCAGTGTTCTCAGTGATTCTGGGCGCAATTGTACGCTGATTCAGCCCCTCCAAGAGAGGGGATTTCCCTGAATCACTGATTATTTCTTAGGCAGATTGGCCCGGCAGAGGGCCGATGATACGCATCTCGCGTTGCGGGAAAGGTACAGAGATCTTGTTTTCTTTCAAGGCTTTCCAGATTGCCCGGTTGACATCCGAGGTCACGCCGCCCCGCCCGTTTTCCGGATCGGCGATCCAGAACACCACGGCCAGATCGAGGCCATCGGCGCCGAAGGTCTGCAGCATGGCCGAGGGCGGCTTCTCCTTCATCACGCGCGGAATGGACGCGGCGGCCTCTTCCAGCAGCCGGAGCGCCAGGTCGAGGTCGGTATCGTAAGCCACCGACACCTTGGCGGTCAGCGCCAGATTCTTGTTCGACAACGAGGAATTCTGCACCGCGCCCGAGACCAGCATTTCGTTCGGCACGATGGATTCCACGCCATCCAGGCCTTGCAGCACGGTGTAGCGGGTATTGATGCGCGTGACCTGGCCGCTGTACTTATCGACCGTGATGGTGTCGCCGATGGTCAGGCTACGGTCCAGCAGGATGACAAAGCCCGACACATAGTTGCTGGCGATCTTCTGCAAGCCCAGGCCGAGACCGACGCCGAGCGCGCCGCCGAACACCGACAGCACGGTCAGATCGATGCCCACCATCGACAGGCTGGCCAGCACCGCCACCAGGATCAGCACGGCGCGGCCCATGCGCGCCAGCACCACGCGCAGATTCGAATGCATGCCATCCACATGCATCAGGCGCTCTTCCAGCGCCGCGCCGGCCCACAGCGCCAGCATCAGCGTCACCGCCACCGACACGATGCCCTGCAGGATGGCGGCAATCGTCACCTTGTACTTGCCGAGCGGGACGACGGTGTGGTCGAGGAAGTAGAAGATATCGTCCCACATGCCGGTGATGTAGAGCGCAAAGGCCAGCCACACCAGCAGCTGGAACAGCTTCTCGAAGGTCAGCATGGTGGCGCCGATCTGGCCCTGGCGCGCGAACACGCGGCGCAGCAGGTAGAAGGTAAAGCGGATCACCGCCAGCGAGCCGAAGATCGGCAGCGCCACCTTGATCAGATTCACATGCTGCCAGCGCGCCAGCACCGCCTGCGACACCGCCAGCAAGCTGACAATCGCCAGCGGCCCCACCACGCGCGAAAAACTCTCGACGCCGAAGCGTCCCACATTCGTCTGCGCCCGCTGCTGCTCGACGCGCGCGCGCAGCCAGCGCGACAGGCCCCAGCCCAGCAGGATCGACGCGGCCACGGCGAGCAACTGCCACAACAGGCCGGGATTATGCAAATCCTCCACCAGATCGTTCAGTAAATTCGTCAATGGCACTTGTTTCATAGGCTTCGCAAAAAAGAAATCAATTTGCTGCTCAGCCCGTGCCCCCCCCTGGCGCCAGGCACCGATCGGACATGGACTCAACAGCAGCTTACGGTCGGGGCCGTGTCCGGTTTTGGGGTCTGGCCCCAAAACCGGACACGAGCTCAGCATTCTCTGTTACTGCCGAGCTTGTGTCCGATTGGTGCCTGGCACCAGGGTGAGCGGACGGCCATCCGGCGGGCTCGGCTGGTGCTTAGTCTTCGGCCGCTTCTTCTTCCTTGGCTTTCTTCGGCATCGGTTTGCGCTCGAAGACGGCGGCGAAGAAGCCGTCGGTCTGGTGCTTGTGCGGCAGCAGTTTCAGGTAGTCGCCCATGTCGAGCTCGATCTTCTGCTCGGCCAGCACCTGGTGCATCGGGATCAGCACGAAGTCGGGATGGGTTTCAACGAACTTGGCGGCGACCATATCGTTCTCTTCATCCAGCAGGCTGCAGGTGGCGTACACCAGGCGGCCGCCGCTCTTCACCAGGCGGGCGGCGCCGTCCAGGATCGCGGTCTGCTTTTCCTGCAGCTCGGCGATCGCTTCCGGCTGCTGGCGCCATTTGACGTCGGGATTGCGGCGCAGCGTGCCCATGCCGGAGCATGGCGCGTCGACCAGCACGCGGTCGATCTTGCCGGCCAGGCGCTTGATCTTGGCATCTTTCTCGTGGGCGATGGCAACCGGGTGCACATTCGACAGGCCGCTGCGCGCCAGGCGCGGTTTCAGCTTGGCCAGGCGCTTTTCCGACACGTCGAAGGCGTACAGGCGGCCGGTATTGCGCATCTGCGCACCCAGGGCCAGGGTCTTGCCGCCGGCACCGGCGCAGAAGTCGACCACCATCTCGCCGCGCTTGGCGCCGAGGATCTGGGCCAGCACCTGGCTGCCTTCGTCCTGCACTTCAATCGCGCCGGATTTGAACAGCGGCAGGTTTTGCAGCGCCGGCTTTTTCAGCACGCGCAGACCGAGGGCCGAGTAAGGCGTCGGCGTGGCGACGATCGGCGCGGCGGCCAGTTCGGCGGCCACCTCGTCGCGGTTGGCTTTCAGCGCGTTGACGCGCAGGTCCAGCGGCGCCGGGGTGTTCAGGGCGTCGGCCAGCACCAGGGTTTCTTCCTCGCCGTACTGTGCGACCAGCTTGTCGAACAGCCACTTCGGCATATTCGTGCGCATCGATTTGTGCAGCAGCTTGCGGTCGATCTGGGTCACGCGGTCCAGCCATTCGCGCTCGTCCTGGGTCAGGCCGCCCAGGGCGTCGATGCCGACGGCGTCGCTCATGCCGAGCAGGGCCAGGCGGCGCATGGTGGCGCCGCCGCCCGCTTCCGAGAAATCGGTGAAGAAGGCTTTGTTGCGCAACACCGCGTAAATGCATTCGGCGATGGCGCCGCGCTCGCGGCCACCCAGACGCGGGTGGTCTTTGAAGTAGCGGGACAGGGTGGTGTCGGCGGGCGCCGCAAAGCGCAGAATCTCGCGCAGCACGTCTTCGGCGCTGGCGAGAATTGCTGGAGGCAATCTCATGTAAATCCTTGGTTAATGGGTTGTGTGGTCCACGTGGACCTTGCCGTCCTCAACCGTCAGTCTACCTTCGATAAACCAGCGGATGGCGCGCGGATAGAGCTTGTGCTCCTGCTCCAGCACGCGGGCGGCGAGCGTGTCGGCCGTGTCGCCCGGCAAAATCGGCACCGCCACCTGGTCGACCATGGGACCGTGGTCCAGCTCGGCGGTAACGAAGTGCACGGTGGCGCCATGCTGGGCCAGGCCCGAGGCCAGCGCCTGTTCGTGCGTGTGCAGACCGGGGAACAGCGGCAACAGCGAGGGATGAATATTCAGCATGCGGCCGGCGTAATGGGCGGTAAAGCCCGGCGTCAGAATGCGCATGAAGCCGGCCAGCACCACCAGGTCCGGCGCATAGCCGTCGATCACGCTTTGCAGCGCGGCATCGAAAGCTTCCCGGCTCGGATAATCCTTGTTGGCGACGACGGCGGTCGCAATCCCATGGCTGGCGGCGAACTCCAGGCCTTTGGCATCGGCCTTGTTGCTGATGACGGCGGCGATGCGGGCGGGCCACTGCTCGGCCTGGGCGGCGCGCACTACGGCTTCCATATTGCTGCCGCGGCCAGAAATGAGGATGACGATATTTTTCATGGCCGCCATTGTACCCGCTACGGCTGAGCGAACCAAGAAAGACGCTGATTTTGCTGCGGCGCAGCAGGAGGCAAAGCTAGGCGGGCCGGGCTATTCGAAGGAATAGAACACGCGGAACGGCACTTTTTTCTCGGCCCAGTAGTCGGCGGCGTCGCGGAACACGTCGAGCAGGGTTTCGCGCGCTTCGCGGTCGAATTTTTGCGTATTGGGCAATTGCTCCAGCACCGTCAGAAAGCCCGGCTGGGGGCCGGCCGCGTGCAGGGTATCGGTCAGCGTGGCGCGCAGGGCGTCGAAATTTTTACCGCAGGGCTTCGGAAAGTGAAACGATTCGGCGATGATGCCCAGTACTTGCTGCTTGGTCAGGCCGGCATTACAGTGCGCATACAAAAAATGCTGCCCCAGACGCGCCGCTTCCTCTTGCAATTCAAGCACCCGGAAGGCGCGAATCGACTGGACAAGATTGGGCGGCACAGTTATCAACAAACTCATTTTTCCCTCAAATCGACCTGTTATGTACGGTTTCTGCTTTTTGCTATAGTGATTACACCTATACACTTTGGCACTGCTGGCGGGTCAAGGCGCGAACAGTACTGGAAGTCGCATTTCTCTCTGTCAATCTGATCCCATACGGCTATTAGGGTAGCGTGTTGTACACTATGAATCAACACGTATATGATGTCTTACGCAAGTTTTGTTAAAAACAGAACATATTAAAGCCATTTTAAGATGGCCCCGGCAGACACAGCGCCCGCCTCGCCCCACGCCGCCAGAAGGTTACAATTTGTTGCCATGCGGCTCGTTTTTTGTCGCTTGCAGGCGTTACCATAAGCGTGTGCAATTCCAAATACACAGAGAACTGCCGCAAATTGCAGCATCCAACACATAACCCAGAACGAGGTACCCTATGAACTTGCAAGCGAAACTGATGGTGTCCGCCCTGTGCCTGAGCGCCCTGCCGCTGGCACAAGCCGCCGACTTCGAAGAGTTCGGCCGCGTAATCCGCGTGACCCCGCAAATGGAACAAGTGAACCGTCCGCGCCAGGAATGCCGCACCGAATACGTGCAGGTCCAGCAGCCGCAGCAGCGTAGCGTCGGTGGCTCCATCATCGGCGGCGTCGCCGGCGCCCTGCTGGGCAGCCAAGTCGGCGGCGGCAACGGCCGCACCGCCGCCACCGCCGCCGGCGCGATTGCCGGCGCCGTGGTCGGCGACCGTATCGACAACCAGAACGCCCAGCCGGCCGGCGTGACCGAGCAAGCCGTGAAACAGTGCCGCACCGTCGACCACTGGGAATCGCGCGCCAACGGTTACGAAGTCGTGTACGACTACCGCGGCCGCAACTACACCAGCATCATGTCCTACGACCCGGGCCAGCGCGTGCGCCTGCGCGTGTCCGTCGAGCCGATGCAGCAGTAAACCAGCGCCCCGCGCTGTACCAAAGCCGGCTTCAGGCCGGCTTTTTTGCGTCATCAGCTTGCTTTGCGGTAAGCCGGCGCGGGATAATTGGCCGATCAATTCAGGCTTCTCTTATGCTTATCAAACGCAAATCCATCGAAAAAGAAGAATCTTCGCGTCCGGCGACGCGCAAGCCGAAGTACGCCCCTGTCACGCTGTCGGAGCAGGATGGCGTGCGCTATCTGCACTTCGGCACCGAGTGGGTGCAGGGCGCCATGCGCATCCGCAAGCCGGACTGGCCGGAGCTGGAGTACGCCCAGCAGATGATGGCGTGGATGCTGTGGATTGCAGTGCCGCAGCGCATCGTCCAGCTGGGCCTGGGCACGGCGACGCTGACCAAGTTCTGCTACAAGCAGTTCCCGCAGGCCGAGGTCACGGCGGTGGAGCTGAATCCGTCGGTGATCGCGATCTGCGCTTCGATGTTCAAGCTGCCGGAGAACGATGCGCGCCTACAGGTGCTGGAGATGGACGCCCTCGATTTCGTCGGCGATGCGGCACGCCACGGCACGCTCGATGCGCTGCAGGTCGACCTGTACGATGCCACGGCGCGCGGTCCCGTGCTCGATACGCCTGACTTCTACAAGGCTTGCGCCGCCTGCCTGAACGACGATGGCATCATGACGGTGAATCTGTTCGGCGACCATCCGAGTTATGCGAAGAATCTGAAGGCGATGAAGTTCGCCTTCGACCAGGTACTGTGCCTGCCCCAGGTCCATGACGGCAATGTGGTGGCCATCGCCTTCAAGCGCGCCCGCCAGATCGATTACGAGGCATTGACGGCGCGCGCCGCGCAGATCGTGGCCGAGACCAAGCTGCCCGCCAAATCCTGGGTCAAAGGATTGCAGCAGCAGCAAAGCTAGTTCCGCCGCCATCGCCAGCAGCTGAAAACGCCAGAGGAAAACGCCATGAGCAAAGCGCTTGATCTGCAACAGATTTTCAGCTGGCTGCTGGCGGATGGCTTGGTGGAGAAATCCCAGGCCAAATCCTATTACGCGCAGGCCCAGGCCATCCTGAAAAACACGGCCGGCTCCATGCATCCCCTGTGCGCCGTGGCGCACTGCAAGCTGCTCTCGCACCAGCCGCCGCACAAGCTGCTCACGCTCGACCTGCTCACCGAGTGGCTGGCCAACCGCGTCCACCTGCCCTTCTACCGCATCGATCCGCTCAAGATCGATTTCACCCGCGTGGCCGATGTGATGTCGGCCAGTTACGCGGCGCGCTTCAATATCCTGCCGGTCGAAATGAATATGGATACGCTGGTGGTGGCCACCGCCGATCCTTTCGCACTGGAGTGGGAAACGGAAATCGCCAAGGTGGCGCGCCGCGTGATCCGCCGCGTGATCGCCAATCCGCTCGATATCGCCCAGTACACGGCGCAGTTCTTCAGCCTCGCCAAGTCGATCAAGAAGGCGAATAAATCCACCGGCCAGGATCTGGCCCTGCGCAATAACTTCGAGCAGCTGGTGGAGATGGGCAAGACCAACAAGCAGGTCGACGCCAACGACCAGCATGTGATCAATATCGTGGACTGGCTGTGGCAGTACGCCTTCGAGCAGCGCGCCTCGGACATTCACCTGGAACCCAAGCGCGATATCGGCACCATCCGCTTCCGCATCGACGGCGTGCTGCACCAGGTCTACCAGGTACCTGCTGTGGTGATGATCGCCATGACGGCGCGCATCAAGCTGCTGGGCCGCATGGACGTGATCGAGAAAAGGCGGCCGCAGGATGGCCGCATCAAAACGCGCACGGCGGGCGGACAGGAAATCGAGCTGCGCCTGTCCACCCTGCCCACCGCCTTCGGCGAGAAGCTGGTGATGCGCATCTTCGATCCCGACGTGGTGGTCAAGACCTTGCCGGAGCTGGGCTTCCCGCCCGACGATGCGGCGCGCTGGGACGCGCTGACCAACCGCCCGCACGGCATCATCCTCGTCACCGGCCCTACAGGTTCAGGCAAAACCACCACGCTATACACCACGCTGAAAGCGCTGGCGACGTCGGAGGTCAATGTCTGCACGGTGGAAGACCCGATCGAGATGGTGGAAGCCTCCTTCAACCAGATGCAGGTCCAGCCGGGCATCGACCTCTCCTTTGCGGATGGCGTGCGCGCCCTGATGCGGCAGGACCCGGACATCATCATGGTGGGCGAGATCCGCGATCTGGCCACAGCCGAAATGGCGATCCAGGCCGCGCTGACGGGCCATCTGGTGCTATCGACCCTGCACACCAACGACGCGCCATCGGCCGTGATGCGCCTGCTGGAACTCGGCGTGCCCTACTACCTGCTGGAAGCGACGCTGATCGGCATCATGGCCCAGCGCCTGGTGCGCACGCTGTGCGTGGACTGCAAGAGCGACGATGGCGAAATCGCCGACGATCTGTGGCGCGGCCTGGGCGGCGCATGGAACATCCCCAAGCCGGATAAGGTCTACCGTCCCGTGGGCTGCCCAGAATGCCGCCAGACCGGCTATCGCGGCCGCACCGGCATCTACGAGCTGCTGACGGTGACGGAAAGCTTCAACCAGCTGGTGCAGGAAGAAACCGAGCTGGCTGCCCTGCGCAGGCAAGCCATCGCCGACGGCATGAAACCGCTGCGCGTGGCCGGCGCCTACAAAGTGCAGGACGGCGCTACCACGGTGGACGAGGTGCTGAAAGTGACCGCCGCCCTGGTCTGAGCGGTATATGACATTTTTATGAAAAGCCTCTTGGCAGACGGCCTTGGGCTTGTATATAATACGGCCTCTTTCGGGTCGTTAGCTCAGCTGGTAGAGCAGCGGACTTTTAATCCGTTGGTCGCAGGTTCGAATCCCGCACGGCCTACCACGAATACAACAAAAACGCCAACCTTCGGGTTGGCGTTTTTGTTTTCTGAACACCCGCACAGGGATTGGCCCTTCAAAAACAGGCCCTTGAGCTTCCCGCCTCTGCGCCTGCCCGGCAAATCGCATCCATTTCAAATCAGCCATGTGCGCAGCTCCCTTTCCGCATATAGACGAACCGCAAGCACTGTCAGACGCCGAATGGATATAAGCCTCTCCCCGGATAGGTGATTTTTCAATATTTATTTCACTCCAGAAATTACATCCATCCTTAAAAATCCGCGATGAAAATTCCTCTAATCCGGTCTAAAGCATCCCGCATATCCATTTCCCTTGCATTAAAACATCTCGAAAAAAATCATAGCGCCTCGCGGCTTCCATGAAAACAACAATTCTCATTGGAAACACAATAAGCTGTAATACACAACTTTTCAGCCGAGCCTGATGATACGCATGCTAATATTAACTTCCATATAATTTCCGGAGCAGTATCAAGATGAATACTCGGAAAGTAAGTGTAAGGATAGGCAACCAGGTGTGTCACATGAGCTCGGATGATGATTATCTTGAGCACATATGCGGTGACTTCGAGCCGCATATGGTAAATCTGTTCCGGGCCGTGGCAAAAAATCGGGCAATTGTCCTTGATGTAGGTGCAAACATTGGATGCACAGCCATACTCTTCAGCGAGATTTGTGGTGAAGTCCATGCTTTTGAACCTTCACCCAGCACATTCCGCTACCTAAAAGAGAATGTGGCACACAACGCTGGAGCCAATGTAACTCTGCATAATTTCGGGTTCGGTGCGGAAGCCGCTATAACTACAATCACCTTTGCGGCAAATAACCGATCAGGTGCCTTTGTCTCTAATCTCGAAAAGGCGAATGCCGACCACTTGAGCGAGCAGATTCAAATCCGCACACTCGATGATACCGTTAGCTCCCTCGGATTACGCGGACTGGATTTCGTGAAAATCGATGTAGAAGGGTTCGAGGGCCACGTCTTGCGTGGTGGGGCGATGTCGCTGCAGCGGTTTCAACCGATCGTGATTCTAGAGCTGAATCATTGGTGCTTGAATGCGTTTCAGCGGACCTCTGTGCCCGATTTTTTCGACCAGCTGCGTTCGACTTTCCCTTTACTCTACGCGGTGGACGGGGATCGTTATCTTGATCTGCATTCCTTGGACGAAAGTTATGCAGTTATGTACCACCACATATTGCATATGCGCTTTCCAAATATCGTTTGCGCATTCAATGAGGCACAACTTGCAGAGTTTCGAGCCAACTATCATCATGGGATGGTTGAGGAAGACAACACGCCAGCACAGGTTAGCGAGGAGGCAGGTGAATCCGATTTGGCGGTCCAGCCGAGTCCAGGCATTGTTAGACGCGCGCTCAGCCGGGTAAGCGGCTTGATTAATCGGAGCTGAAATCCCAAAGACCTTCTTCTATCCCCCCTCCCCTCCTGGGATGAGCGTGCGCTCTTATGCCGCAATGGCAACACTCGCTTCAGCTGCGGTGTATCGATTCCAGATAGCGCATATCCAGCGACATGGCGCGGAAGTCCTGCGGCGAGCTGCCGTAGGCACGGCGGAAGGCGCGCGTGAAGTCGGAGGCGCTGTTGAAGCATAGGCCGTAGGCGACCGCCGCCACCGGCAGATGCGGGAACTGCACCAGCTCATTGGCCGCCTCGCGCAGACGCAGATTGCGGATATAGGTACCCAATCCGCCTTCCGCTTCAAACATGCGGTAAAGCGTGGGACGCGGTAGACGAAACGCCTGCTGCACGCTGTCCGGCGTCAGCTCCTTCATATGCAGATTGGCTTGCACATGGCTGCGCACTTGCGCCAGCAGCACGGACCTGGCGGCGGCGCGCGCCTGTCCGCTCAGGCGCTGCTGCTTGCCGAATGCGGCCAAGATCAGGTGCGCGCAGTTGCGGATGGTCTGCGCCACTTCGCGTTCATCGAGCGTGGGCAGGCTGCGGCACAGCGCCAGCAGATGGCCGAAGATCAAGCGCGTGAGCGGTGAGCTGTAGCTGATGACGCGGCCGTGGATCGCCTCCGCATCGGGAAGCGCCGCTTCCACCATGGCGCGCGGCAGGAAGAAGGCCAGCAGGTGGGCATACGTTGGCCGCTCCATATGAAAAGGCTGGCCCATATCCAATGCCAGGATGCCGGGAATGAACTGGGTCGCCTTGCCGCTGCCGCCTGCCGTCGTCGCGGTTTCGATGATGCCTTCCACCGCCACATGGAAGACGTAGTCGCGGATGCTGTCGGTGGAGATGCGCGCCGCGGTGCGGATCTGCGAGACCGGATCGGTGCGGCAATCCATGTACACCATATCCTTCAGCACATAGCTGTCCACCTGGGCCTGAAATCCGGCGGCCAGATGGGCGCGCGACAGCGGCGCATCCATGCTGCGGCCCACATAGTCGCGCCAGGCCAGTCTTTGCAGTTCGGTCTTTTCGCTGGCGACGGAAAAATGGCGATGGGCGAAGGGCGGCTCGGACGGCGCCGGGCCGGGATAGAGATAGCGTCCGTGTTGATTGGAGATTGCAGCTTTAACAATCTCGGAATAGCCGTTGACCATGGTGCGAGCAGCGCGAAAACAAGCGGGAATGCGCCTTTGCGCGGCGCGGCGTGGAGTGCGCCACTTTAGTGAAGAAATTGACCCATGTAAAGTTAAATTAATAATTTAACAGTGAAAAATGCCACATTTTTTGCGGCTTTTCGCAAAAAGTGAGACATGCGGTCAAGTCCTGTTTTCCGCCTTGGGGATAATCGCGGCGCCTCCACCCCATAAGGAAAACACAATGCACCTCCGCTCCCTGACCGTGGCCGCGAAGCCGCGCCGCATGCACGCGCTGCTGGCCGCACTGGCCGCCACTTCCCTGCTGGGCTGCTCCGGCAGCAGCACCAGCACAGTCGAACAGCCACCTGTCGTGGAGCAGCCGAAATCGGCGCAGCTGCTGCGCGGCGAGGTGACGCTGGGCGCACCGGTCACCGGCGCCAAGGTCCGCATCCTGAGCGGCACCAGCGAAGTGGGCGCCGATACCACCATCGATAACGGCAGCTTTGCGCTGACCACCATCCCGCTGACCGAGCAGGCGTTGAAGGCGCTGCGCGTGGAGCAGCAAGCCTGTGTCGACGCGGCCAATATCCTGAGCTGCGCCACCTTGTCGGCATCGCTGGAAGGCGCGCCGCTGTCCGGCATCGCCCACGTCGGCGTGCGCAGCACCTTGGTGGACCGTCTGGTGCGCAATAAGCAGATGAAACGCGCCGACGCGGAGAAACGCGTCACCGCCTATCTGGGACTGGACGAGGGCATCCTGGCGCAGGACATGGTCGATCCGAACCTGTTCAACCCTTCACGCTTCGTGAGCGAGACCTTCAAGGAGGCGCAAGCCGGCGGCATCAGCCTGGATAAGCAGCTCGATGCGCTGGTCGACAAGCTGGCCGCCGATCCCGCGCTGCAGCGCAAATACCCGCCCCTGCTGGCGCTGAATCCGATCGTGAAAACGGTGGGCGTGGAACTGGCCAAGGGCGCGATCGGGGCCGTCGGCGGCGAACTGGCCGGCAAGGCCATGAGCCTGCTGGGCCTGAGCGACGATTCGATGAGCCGCGATCTGCAGGAGATCAAGGGCCAGCTGGCCGACGTTAACCGCCGCCTGGACACCATGAGCCGCCAGTTGGATGTCATCGAGACCGGCATGAAGCAAACCTTGCGCCGCCTGGAGCAGATCGACATCAAATTGGACGACCTGGCCCGCCGCCAGCTGGCCCAGCGCGTGCTGACGCAGACCACGGCCCTGGTCTCCTACGTGGAGGAAGTGAAGAACATCACGCTGGACCTGCGCCGCGCCGGCACGCAGCCGCTGCCCATCCAGGCCAGTGAGCGCAAGCGCCTGAAGACGGCCATCGAAAACCTGATCAGCAAGCGCTCCCTGATCTCGGCCACGCTCGCCGGCACCGCGGGCAATCCATCCCTGATCGCCAGCGTGGTCGACTCCGAGTTCCCGAAACCGGCCATCCTGGATATGGCCAAGGATGTCTTCTTCGGCCCCAAAGTCATCAACTCGATTCAGAACTTCGTGCGCTATTACGATGACATCAACATCCTGTCCTACTACCTGCTGATCGAGTACTACAACGCGCTGGATCAGGAAAACGGCATCCGCTTCGCCTCCTGCCCGCTGACGCCGGCCACCGGTGTCAATTACAAAATGCAGTGCAATCTGTTCTATGAACTGCAAACGGCGCGCGAAGCCTATCTGCAGAACGGCCCGCAGGAAAGCCTGCCGGTGGACGGCATGTTCCTGGTGGTGAACCAGAGCTATGCAGTACCGCCCAACGTGATCTACCCAAGCCAGGACTTCAACTACCAGATCTTCGGCGAGTACACGGGACGCGGTGGCCAAAGCGCGGTGAATTCGACCATGGACATGAAGGTCTATCCGGATTTGAGCAAGGCACAGCAGGATGAGGTGCGCGGCCTGGTAAAAACTTGGTACTTCATGGAACCGGCGGCCTGGTTCGGCCTGTTCATCCGCTACACGCCTTCCGGCGGCAATGTACGCAAGATCGCTGTCGACCGCGGCGCGCCGGAATCGGCCTTCGTCACGGTCACCGGCGACTATGCGATATGGTCGCTGGATACCAGCCGCAAAAATCCTTGGGTGCGCGTCTCCACCAACACCGGCTCGGCCGATGCCAGCGAACGCGGCTTCGACAATGCGAAGCTGGTGCTGTGGGGCCAGTTCCAGCGCAAGTCCGATATTGAAAAATACATGGGTAAGGTCATGGCCGCGCGCTTCCAGATTCCGTAAGGGGCGAAGCGACCATTGAAAAAGCCGGACTGCCGTCCGGCTTTTTCCTTTTCTGCTAAGCTGCTCCTGAAAGCGAGGTATGCATGCAAGCCAGAATACTCCCTGCTCCCATCCCTGCCGACAGCG
The DNA here is from genome assembly GCF_001191005.1 of Massilia sp. NR 4-1. Lineage (NCBI taxonomy): Bacteria > Pseudomonadati > Pseudomonadota > Betaproteobacteria > Burkholderiales > Oxalobacteraceae > Massilia > Massilia sp. NR 4-1. The sequence goes on along the minus strand of NZ_CP012201.1, from coordinate 5,860,059 downwards.
AAATCAAGCGCCGTCTGCCAGGCGCTGATTTCCACGACTGTTATACCCTGCCCCTGGCCGATACGCGCTCGCCGCTGCAGCTGTACCTGCATATGCTGCCGCGCATGCCGCGCTGGGTCAGCCTGATGATGGCCTTGCGGAACAAGGTCGTGGGCCATATGGGTTTGAAGAACCTCGGCGACTTCGCCCATTTCGACGCAAGCAGGCCGCTGACGGACTATCGGGTTGGCGACCAGGTCGGCATCTTCTCCATCGTTTATCTAAGCGAGCGCGAAATCATTCTGGGCGACGACGATAAGCATCTGAACGTTCAGTTGTCACTGCATCGGCCGGAAGGGTGCGATACGCTGAGCGCATCCACCATCGTGCATATCCATAACTGGCTGGGCCACCTGTATATGTTCTTCGTCACGCCGATGCATAAGCTGATCGTACCCGCCGTATTGCGGCGGGTATGAGATGCAGGGATCGGCTTATTCCAGGTTCAGGTACATATTCGCCGCAAAGTAGGTGATGCCATTCGCGGCGTGATAGAACTGGTAGCGCAAGGTCTTGGTATTGGCCATGATCTGGATCGGCGCGCTGGAGAAAGGCCTATACGTCGCATCGGGCAGCGGCAGTGCTACCGTATCCGAACGCAGCACGGCAAAATTCGCGTCGAGCTGGAATACCACCAGGCTTGGCGTGCCGCCATTGCCGCCCGCAGTGGCGAACTTGCCGCCAAACCTGAAGCTGCGGCCGGCATAGGCGCTGGCATCCACGTCCTGGAAGAAGGAAGAACCCGGTGTGCAAGGAGCCGTGAAGCTGCCGCAGTTCGTGGCCAGGAATTGCGTGCCATCGGGCGACATGTCCGGATAGCGGTAGACCGACAGGTTCGGCGTGCCGGCGCCGCTCGGCAAACGCTGCCAGCCGGTGGCATCGGCCATCCACAGATTGCCGTTCTTGAGAATATTGCCGCTCTTGTTCAGGCGATAGAGGTAGTTGCCGCTGTATTGCGGATCGCCGCTTTCGCGCCCGAACTTCAGGTAGATCACATTCGGCGTCACGCTGGTGTCGCGGAAAATATCGCCATACGCGAGATTGCAGATGCGCGGCTTGCCGTTTTCCAGCGCCAGGCTGGAATAGACGATGGGATTCCCCTGCGGCAGTTGCGACCACTGATTGCCGGCGATATTGGAAGTGCGGAACAAGCCTTGGTCCCAGCGCTGGTTATCGGTGCAAGCCAGATTGCGGTCGGTGAACTCGGTCAGCTCGTAGCTGTAGCCGCCCTCTTCCAGCATGCTGCCGTTGCCGGGACCTATCGTGCCGCCACTCCAGCTCTCGCGCCAATTGGCGCCATCGCGCGCGCTCAGCGTGGCGTCGGCCGGCACGCCGTAGGCGGGATTGCCCGCTATCCAGGTCTTGAAGTCGGTGGTCTTGGCGATGCCGCGATAGCCGTACTTCCCGTCGAAGCCATGAAAGCTGACCCAGAAATAGCCCGAGGCATCCTGGCGGAAGATATTGAACGTGCCTTCATCGACCACGTTCTTGCCAAAGCAAACATCCGAACGCGTATCGCAGATTTGCCGCCATAGCGAACCCTGCGTAATCACAGCACGGCTGCGCGCTGCGGACGTGTAGTCGAAAGCGCCCATGGGATCGGCGCCACTACGCTCGGCGTAGCAGCCTTGCCAGATTCCGGCATCGTTCAGGCATTGGAACAGGATGCGCCATTTGTTATTGGCCGCGTCATAGACGGCATCGCCATCGGTGGCCTCGCAGGAGAAGTCACTGCCGGCGAGCGGCTGCACGCTCAGCTCCGGAGCAGCGGCCCAGGTCTCGCCCTGGTTCGTCGATTTATAGACGCGGATGCCCAGCTTCCACGGCGCGTTGGCGCCGCCGACCGCGCACTGGCCGCCGGAAAATTCGCGTTGGAACAGATACCAATTCCCGTTGACCACCTTGATACGCGAAGATGTATTGGCAAGCTTGTCGCCCACTGTGGCTGTAGTCCATTTTCGGACGAAGTCCCATTGCGCGTTGCCGCTCCAGTAATCGGCCAGTGTGGCCGGCGTTTGCGCTGCCGCCGGCAGGGAAAACGATATCAATATCCCGGCCAGCGCCAGGACAGTAAGACGCACTGCTTTCACAATCATGTCAGCATCCCTTCCAAGATGGTCTTGCGGACCATGGTTATCGCCAATTGGCCCCGCCATGCTAGCCGCAAGCTTCATTTGAACAACAAAACCAAGGGACGCCTTTGCCGGCAAGGCGGTATTTGATATCGTATTGCTAGTATCGAAATGCTGTCATCGCTTGGCAGCGTCAACGGAAGAACAGCAGCTTGCCGTGCGCAGTCGCGGCGATAAGCTGCCCCTCATGCCATAGCGGCGTGGCGAGGAAGGCGCCAAGATGCTTGATATGTTCCAGCGCCGTATGGTTCGTCATGCTGCCGGCCAGGAGACGCTTTTCATTCAGCTTGCCGCTGTTGGCGTCCAGCACGCCGTAGCTGTCTGCCAGGCTTTCCGGCGTGCGCCACGACCAGAGCGGCTTGCCGCTGGCTGCGTGCAGCGCGAACAGTTCGCCGCGCATGCTGGCACCCAGGATGGCATCGCCCAGCAACACAGGCGTGGCGTAGATCCACACCTTGGTATCGTGCTGATACACCGGCTTGCCGCTATCACGTTCCAGCGCCACCAGGCGGTTGGTATCCGAGGTACCGAAGTAGACACGCTGCGCATCCACCGCCGCACCCGACACCACCCAGGAACCGCCCACATTGTGGCGCCACAGCATGCGGCCATCGGCCAGGTTCAGCGCATAGAAATAGCCGTCGCGCGAACCGATATAGACACTGCCGCCGTCGATCAGCGGCGAAGCCTGCACGCCCAGCATGGTGCTGGTGCCGTGCTCCATCTGCGTCTGATAACGCCACTGCTGCTTGCCACTGACGGCATCGACGGCGTACACCGCGCCATCCCAGCTGCCGAACACCAGGCTGCGGCCGGATAGCGCGGGTGAGGAATGCACGATGCCGCCGGTCTTGAAGGCCCATTGCAGGGCACCGCTGCGGGCATCCAGCGCATACAGGCGTTCGTCGCCGCTGCCAAAATACACCCTGCCTTCGTGCACCAGCGGCGAGGACAGGTAGAAATCCCAGGCATCGCGGCTTGGCGTGGCACTCTTTGGGCTGCCGTACAAGCCGAAGGCGGAATACACCGGTTCACCCAGGGTGGCGAACTCCCATAGCTGTACGCCGGTTTGCGCATCGAGCGCGTGAAAGCGCCCGTCACGGCTCAGGAAATATACCCTGCCTTCCGCCACGGCGGGCGTGGATGCGATGCCGCCGTGGCAGTGGAAAAGCCACAGCAACTTGCGGCTGGCCAGATCGATTGCATGCAGGTTGCCATCCTCCGCCCCCACGTAGAGGATGCCTTGCGCGATTCCAGGCGTGGCGACAATTTGCGCATGCAAGTCGATCTGTCCATCCAGCTTCAGGCGGCTCACATCGGGAAGGGCGGTGGCACGGCAAGGCAGCGTCAATACAAAACAGGCAGCCAGCACCAGGCAGCGCAGGATTCGAAAGTAAAACATGGCGTCCTTTCTTCAATCGGGAAAAGAGAAACGCCGATTCTAGGCAGCCATACCCGTGCCAAGCTTCACGCTTCCTTCAGCATGGATTCAGAAAATATTCAGCCGCTGCGGCAAGGGGCTGCTACACTCTTCGGCATGAAAATCCTGCTGGTGGAAGACGATCTGGAATTGGGCCGCGCCCTTCAGTCCGTGCTACAGGGCGAAGGCTTCGGCGTGGTATGGGTGCGCATGGCGGCCGATGCGCGCCGTCTGCTGGCCGAGGCGGAACCGGACGCCATGCTGCTCGATCTCGGCCTGCCCGACGGCGACGGCATCGATCTGCTGCGCCATGCGCGCGCCAGCGGCGTGGAGCTGCCCATTCTGCTGATTACCTCGCGCGACAGCCTGGAAGACCGCTTGAACGGCTTCGGCCTGGGCGCCGACGATTACCTGATCAAGCCCTTCGATATCCCCGAACTGCTGGCCCGCCTGCGCGCCGTGCTGCGCCGCGTGCAGGGCGGCAGCAGCAGCGGCGTCTGGCATTGCGGCGAACTGCAGCTGGACGAGAAGCGCATGGCGATCAACTGCGCCGGCCGCGCCGTCACGGTGTCGCGCACCGAATTCACCATCCTGCTCGCGCTGCTGCAAAAATCCGACCGGGTGGTCACGCGCGGCGAGCTGGAAGACCGCGCCCTCAGCTGCAGCGAGAGCCAGACGCTCGACGTGCACATTTCCAACCTGCGCAAGAAGATCGGCGAACGCCGCATCCGTACCGTGCGCGGCGTCGGCTACATGATCCAGCAATGAAAGCGCCGAAATCCCTCTTCCAGCGCCTGCTGGGCGGCCTGCTGCTGGTGATGCTGGCGATCTGGCTGGTCATCGTCGCCATGGCGATTTACGACAATACCGTGGTACAGGCCCGCAATACGGATGCCGAAAACAAGGGGCTGGCCAAACAGATCCTGCTGAATATGGTGGTCCTCTCCGGCAAGCCGGATGAAATGGCTCATGCCGCAGAGAGCATCGAGGAGCTGCGCCGCGCCACCATCAAGGATATGGACCGCATGCCGCGCCCGGCGCTGCTGCAAGTCTGGCAGGGCACACAGCGCATCCATGTATCGAAGTACTACCTGCCGCCCGGCGTGGCGGTGCCGCGGCAGAATGCAGGCACGCTGGGCGATCACTGGGTCAGTTTCAGCGCCAGCGATCCGGCCAGCGGCATCACCGTGCGGCGCGACGCCATGCATGACAGCCGCTGGCTGTTTACCGGCGCGGGCGCCAGCTACTATCTGGCGCCCCTGCTTTACAGCCTGCCCTTCCTGATTCTTCCTGCATGGATCATCGTGCGGCGCGGTTTGCAGCCGGTGAGCCGCATTGTCAGCGCCATCGAGGAACGTTCGGCGAGCGACCTGTCGCCGCTGCCGCCTTCGCCCTATCGCGAGCTGTCGCCGCTGGTGGCCTCGGTCAACAGCCTGATGGAGCGCCTGATTGCCCGTGTCGAACGCGACAAGGAATTTCTCACCGATGCCGCGCACGAGCTGAAAACGCCGCTGTCCGTGATCCAGCTCAACGCCCACCTCCTGCTGAACCGGCAGGAGGACTTACAGCGCCTGCAGGAGGCCGACGCCGGGCTGCGCCAGGGCGTGGCACGCGCCACGCATACCGTGCACCAGCTCCTGGCGCTGGAGCGCGCCCGCAGCGACCAGGAAGACGGCAGCATGCTGGAAATGGACCTGGCCCGCTTCCTGCGCGACCGGCTGGCCCAGGCCGCACCGGTCGCGATGCAGCGCGGCATCGAGATCGAACTCGATGCCAGCATGCCTTGTCCCTTGATGCTGCACCGCGAATCGGCAGCCTCGCTGCTGGACAATATCATCGACAACGCCATCAAGTACTCACCCGACAAGGCGCGCGTTACGCTCAGCTTGCAGAACGATGGGCAGCATATCCGCCTGACCGTCAGCGACCAGGGAGCGGGCATACCTGCATCCCTGCGCGACAAGGTGTTCGAGCGCTTCTTCCGCCTGCCGGGCCAGCAGCAGCCGGGCAGCGGCCTGGGACTGGCCATCGCGCGCCAGGCCGCGGCGCGCAACGGCGCCACCATCACCTTGACCGATGGCTTGCAGGGTCAGGGCTTGACGGTCATGGTCGAATTCAGCGTGCTGCAAGCCGCTTAGGACCAGATGCGGTACATCCAGTAGCTTTCTTCCTCGCGGATGCGGCGCAGCAGCTCGCTGGGGCTGATGCCGGTAATCTCGCGCGCCTCGCGGCTCATATGCGCCTGGTCGGCGTAACCGCCGCGCGCCGCCACGTCGCTGAGCGATACCCGCCCCTCCAGGAAGTCGCTGCGCGCTTCCAGAAAAGACTGTTCTGCGCGCCGCATGCGGCGCAGGGTGCGCAAGGGACGCCCCGCCCATTCGCGCACGCGGCGCTCCACCATGCGCATGCTGCGGCCGATGCCAGCGGCGGCAGCCTGGGCGCCTAGACGGTTCACCCAATCCGTCATCAAGCCATCCCCGCTGCCACTGCGCGCCGCGCGCCAGCGCGGCTCCAGGAAGGCTTCGATCAGGGCAATGCGCGCCTCGTCGCCGGATGCCGCCAGTACCTGGCGCGAGAGTTCCTGCCAGTCCGCATCCAGCACCTCATTCACATCCGCCAGGCGGTTCATCTGATCGTTCATATCCATGCCCGTCAGCCGATGCCAGGCGTCGGGAAAAAACAGGATCGTCATGAAGTGCACCGGCCCGGAATTGAAGCTGACCGTGGGCTGCAGCTGCGGTCCGCAGAAAATCGCCGAACCGGCGGCGGCCACCGGACTCGGATCGAGCACCGGCTCAAGAATCCGCACATCGCCGTCGAACAGCCAGTAGATGCTGCAGAACGGCGTGGCCGGATGATGGTTAAGCCGGTCGCGCTCCGCCATTGGCGGACGCTGCAAGGTATTGCGCAGCACAATGGCGCGGATGCAGGAAGCCAGCGCAAGGCTGGGCGCCACTAGACGGGTATCGGGACTGGCTGCCGGCATCGAAGTCTCCAGATGGAATGCCCCGGATTGTAGCGCAGCGGGCAAACGGCCATGTCGCAAATCTTCAAGACCGGCCAGCCGCTCCGGCGCGAGAATGGCCGTGACAATAGACAGGAATGAGGAAGCCATGAGCGAATCCGTATTGAACCCCGCCGCGCACGCGCCTGCCCACACCCTGCGCCGCATCGGCGAACTGCCCCGCCCACGCGGCCTGCCGCTGCTGGGCAACGCCCTGCAGGTGCGCGCCGAACGCATCCACCGCGATGTGGAGACCTGGGCCGCCATCCACGGCTCGCTGTTCACCATCCGCCTGGGCCGCACCACGGCGCTGGTGGTGGCGGACCATGAGCTCATCAACGCCATTCTGCGCGACCGCCCGGACGGCTTCCGCCGCCCTTCCGTGATGGCGCGCATCAGCGATGAGATGGGCGGGGAACGCGGCATCTTCCTGGCCGAGGGCACGGACTGGAAGAACCAGCGGCGCATGGTGATGCAGGCATTGGCGCCGCATGCGGTCAAGGCCTACTTTCCACTGCTGGCGCGCGTCGGTGCGCGTTTGCAGGCGCGCTGGCTGCGCGCCGCGCACGCCGGTCAGCCGATAGAGCTGAACAGCGACCTGAAACGCTATACGGTGGACGTGATCGCCGGCCTGGCCTTCGGCACCGAAGTGAACACCATCGAGAACGGCGATGACCTGATTCAGCAGCATATCGAACGCATATTGCATGCAGCGTCCTGGCGCTCAATGTTCCCCTTCCCTTACTGGCGCTATGTGAAACTGCCCGCAGACCATCGGCTCGACCGCAGCATGAAAGAGCTGCGCACGGCGGTGGACGGTTTCATCGCCGGTTCGCGCCAGCGTCTGCGCGAGAATCCGGCGCTGGCGGAGCGTCCCAGCAATATGCTGGAAGCCATGCTGGCGGCAGCCGACCAGGAAGGCAGCGGCATCGGCGACAACACGGTGGTCGGCAACGTCTCGACCATGCTGCTGGCAGGCGAGGACACCACCTCCAGCGCGCTGGCCTGGCTCATCTGGCTGTTCGGCCGCCACCCCGAGGCTCTGCGCAAAGCGCAGGACGAGGTGAGGCGCATCGCCCCCGATCCCGCCGCCTTTAGCATCGAACAGATGGATGCATTGGACTATGTCGAGGCCTGCGCCCACGAGGCCATCCGCCTCAAGCCGCCCGCCCCTTTCATGCCGCTGGAAACCATCCGCGACACCGTCATCGGCGACGTGCAGGTGCCGGCCGACACCGTGGTCTGGTGCGTGCTGCGGCGCGAAAGCATGGAAGAGGAATACGTGCGCAAAGCCGGCGAATTCCTGCCGGAACGCTGGCTGCAGCCGGATGCGCCCAGGCAGCTCGGCATGCCCTTCGGCGGCGGCCCGCGTCTATGCCCCGGCCGCTACCTCTCGCTGCTGGAGATCAAGGTTGCCATTGCCGCCTTGCTGGGCCGCTTCGACATCCTGTCGGTCGACCCGGTGGAGCCGGACAAGCAAGGCGAGGTACGCGAAATCCTGAGCTTCGTGATGGCGCCAGGCCAGCTGCGCATGCGCCTCAAGGAACACGGCTAGCCAACGCAGCGGCCCATGTATTGAAATGTAAATTGGCAGGTGGGCCGATTGACAGTAACAGCGGTTTTGGCCACTATCATGCGCTTCGAACCACCATCAGAGCCGCATAATGAAACCATCCCGCCTGCTGCATCCCCTCACCGCGCTGTTGATCCTGGGCGCCGCCCTGCCGGCCGCCCAGGCTGCGGACGCCGCGCCTTCCAGCGCCGTCGCCAAGCACGCCATCACCCACGAAGACGTGTGGCTGATGAAACGCGTCGGCGCGCCGCAGCCCAGCCCGGACGGCAAGTGGGCGGTCTTCTCCGTCACCGACAGCGCCTACGACAGCAAGGAACAGTGGTCCGACCTGTGGATCAAATCCCTGGGCGACGATACGCCAGCGCGCCGTCTGACCTTCAGCAAGGGCGGCGAAGGTGCCTTGAACTGGTCGCCCGACAGCAGGCACCTGCTCTTCGTCGCCAAGCGCGATGGCGACGACATTGGCCAGATCTACCGCATCGACATCGCCGCCGGCGGCGAAGCGCAGCGCCTGACCACCCTGACCCTGGGTGCGCGCCAGCCCAAGTACAGCCCGGACGGCAAGCAGATCCTCTTCATCAGCGACGTCTATCCCGGCGCCACCGACGAGGAAGCGGTGAAGAAAGCCGCCAAGGAACGCAAGGACCGCAAATACAGTGCCCGCGCCTATGAATCCTTCCCGCCGCGCTTCTTCGACAAATGGCTGGACGACAAAAAGGCCCGCCTGTTCGTGATGGACGCGGAAACCGAGGCCAAGCCGCGCGACCTGCTTAGCGGCAGCAAGCTGGCCGACCTGCCGGGTTTCGGCGGCTCGCAGGGCGACGAAGGACAATCGCTGGATGCGGTCTGGGCGCCGGACGGCAAGTCCATCGTCTTCGCCGCCGCCACCAACCGCCACGAAGCGGCGCGCGCCTCCAGCTTCACACAGATCTATGCGCTGCCACTGAGCGGCGGCGAGCCGCAGCAGCTGACCAAGGACACACGCAGCTACCACGGCCTGAAGTTCTCCCCCGACGGCAAAACCCTGCTGACACTGACGCAAGAAGAAGCGCAAGGCAAGGTCTACGACCTGACCCGCCTCGCCAGCTTCGCCTGGCCCCTGGTCAATCCGCAGCCGAAGATTCTGAGCGCCACGCTGGACCGCTCCATCTCGCGCATCGCCCTGCCCGCGGACGGCAAGCGCATCTACTTCACCTACGAGCACGCAGGCCTGGAGCAGCTGCATTCGATGAATTACGCGGGCGGCGACCAACGCCAGGAAGCGTCCCTGCCGACCGGCGTCATCAACTCGCTCAACGCGGGCGGCAAGGCCATGGTCGGCGTGTGGGAGTCCTCGGTCAATCCGCCGGAAATCTACGCCTTCAACGGCACGCCGAAACGTCTGACCTCCTTCAATGTGGAGAAGGCCGGCGCCATCGACTGGCAAGCGCCCGAGCACTTCTGGTTCAAGACCGCCGACGGACGCCAGGTCCATAATATGCTCATCAAGCCGGCCGGCTTCGATCCAGGCAAGAAGTACCCGCTGTTCTCCGTGATCCACGGCGGCGCCCACAATATGTGGCGCGACGGCTTTGTGCTGCGCTGGAACTACCACCTGCTGGCCAAGCCGGGCTATGTCGTTCTGCTGACCGACTACAAAGGCTCCACCGGCTACGGTGAGGAATTCGCGCGCGCCATCCAGTTCGACCCGCTCAAAGGTCCGGGCGACGATGTGAACCAGGCGGTGGATGAAGCGCTCAAAAAATACGCCTTCATCGACGGCAATAAACTGGCCGCCGGCGGCGCCAGCTACGGCGGCCACCTGGCCAACTGGCTGCAAGCCACCACCACCCGCTACAAGGCCATCGTCTCGCATGCCGGCGAGATGGACCTGATCATGCAGTGGGGCACCAGCGACAGCGTGTACGGCCGCGAGGTAAACAGCGGCGGTCCGGTATGGAGCAATCTGCCGGTATGGCGCGAGCAAAGCCCCATCATGCAGGGCGGGAACCACGAGAAAGGCACCGGCTTCAAGACGCCGATCCTGATCACCATCGGCGAACTCGATTACCGCGTCCCCATCAACAACGCACTGATGAACTTCGCCGCCCAGCAGCGTCTGAATGTACCGAGCAAGCTGGTGGTCTTCCCCGATGAGAACCACTGGATTCTCAAGGGCGAGAACAGCCGCTACTTCTATAACGAGGTACACGGCTGGCTGGCCAAATACCTGAAGTAAGCCCGTCCATCCATACTAAAACGGCCCCGGAAGCGCAAGCCTCCGGGGCCGTTTTACCAAATAACAACAAAACTTTCTTTTATTTACCAAGTGTTTATAGTTTATTAGCACATGTTAAAATTTGGTTCATGAATGCACTTGCCGGCCTGCCTAAAGGCCAGCGAAAACAAGCAAATGAAACTCTTCACCATCTGCGCCCTCGGCTTGGCGCTGCTGTCCGGATGCGTCGGCAAAAGCTATGAGTACCATCCCGAGCAAGGAGCACCCACCGCCACCATACGCGTGGGCGAAGGCAAACCGGCTTTCGTGTACCTGACCAGCGAAGCGCGCTGTCCCAAAACATCGGTGGACCACAACGGCAACGCGACCACGATCCCGGCCAACACCCGGCTCTGGGTCGAGGCGGGCGCCTCCTCGCTGGGACTCGGGTATGGCCGCAAATGCACCATTCCGCTCAGCTTCGTGGCGCAGCCGGGCAAGGACTACTACATTCTTTTCCAGGACAGTGGCGGCGGCTGCGCGGCGACCATCGTCAGCCGCGGCGAAGAAGGCCGCTTCGATAGCGAGCCGTCCGCGCGCAGAGAAAAAACCGAACCATGCCCTGCTTGAGGGGCAAATGAAAACGGCCCGCGCAAGGCGGGCCGCATTTACCGCGTCACAGCGGCATTACTTCTTGATCTGGATCGAGCTTTTCACTTCATTCACGCCTTTTACGCCGCGTGCCAGCTGCACGGCGCGGTCGGCCTCAGCCTTGCTTGGCACGAAGCCGCTCAGCATCACCACACCTTTTTGCGTTTCCACGTGGACGTCCATTGCCTTCACATGCGAATCGGCCGCCATATCGGCTTTCACTTTGGCGGTGATCATCGAATCCGACATCACCTCGCCGGCATCGGCGGTTTTCTCGCGCATGGTATCGCTCACGGCGGCCGTGGTGCTGTAGCTGCCGGATTTGATCGAAGCCAGCGAGGTATCCCTCACGCTTTTCGCCTGGCTGACGCAAGCGGATTTGGCGTCGCCGCTCAAGTCATCGCATTTTTCCTTGGCCAGGTCGTACTCGGCCTCCGCAACTTTTTTATGGGCTTTCTCCAGGTCGCGCTTATTGTTTTTATGCTGGGCTACAGCATCGGATTCAGCGCGGGCGCGCGCCACTTTCGCCTCTTCCTGGCAGACGTCCTTGGCGTTGCCGCTCAAGGTGTCGCTGCACTTGTCCTTGGCGGCCTTGTAGTCGCTGGTGGCTTTATCGTGCGCGGCCTTGTAGGCAGAGCTATCGGCGTTCTGAGCAACTGCAATACTTGCGCTGGCCATCATGGCCAGAGTGATCAATGCGAGTTTTTTCATGATGTGTCCCCTTTCGGTTGATAGGCAAGAGCGATTAAACGCTGTCGCGTTGAATCGCTCTGTGCGCGACCGTACATATGCGGGGGAATCAATCGCTCAGCAGTCCCTTGCTCCACAAGGCACGCGCCTGTTCGAAGGGAGTTTCACCTGCCGCAAAAGCCTGGCCATCGGAAGCCAGCTTCAGCCATGCCCGCGTATCGTGCGAGCCGTATTCGGTGGGCTGTTCGCTGCGCAGCCGCAGCAACCAGGAATGCACGACAGCGTATTGCGCCGGATGCTGGCGTTGCGTCCAGGCCAGCGCCAGCAGATCGGAAAAGCCTTCTTCGCGGCGCGTATCGCGCAGCTCGCGCGCCAGCTTGCGCAGCTCGGGCGTGGAAGCATCCTCGGGCGCTTCCACGAAGCCGGCCGGCAGCGCATGCCAGACGCCTTCGGCATAGCGCCAGCAATGGCCGATCTCATGCGCCGCCATCGCCTCGATCAGCAAGGCTTGCTGACCGGATGGCACGCCCGCCAGCACGGCCTCGGCCTGCGGATTGCCGCGCATCGACAGGACCAGCTTGCAGCGCCCGTCCGCAAAGCCCATCGCCAGCGGCACATCGTTCGGCCCGGCCTCGGGCTGCACCACGATATCGACCGGCAGCTTAAGCTGCTTGGCATACGACAGCACCGACGCCGAAGCGCTCAGCCAGCGCGTCTCCATCTCGGTCAGCTGAGCCGCTCCGGCAGAACCGGCAACAAGGGAAAGCAAGAGAGGCAAGGCGGCAGACTTCAGCATGGCGGACTCCAATAACGAAATCCAACTATACATGCCTTGCATCAAGTAACGGTTGCTATCCCGCAGGTGTTACAAAATATTTCCGTGAGACAAGCATCAACTTTGATCTTCCGCAAACAATGCCCAACCCTGGTGTCAGGCGGGGCCGCCGAGGTACCAGGATCGGACATTTGTTGCGGAAGATCAAAGGCTCAGTGGGCGAGCAGGAGCTTGGCGGTGGGGAAGCTCGGTCGGATGTCGTTGGGGACGGTCTTCATCTTGTCCAGCGCCTTTTGCACGTCGGGGCGGATGACGACGTATTTGTCCATCATCTGCTTGGCGCGGGCGTAGTCGCCGGTGGCTTCGATGGTGAGGAATTCGCGGTCGAGGTCGATCACAGCCTGGCGGATCTTCTTGAAGTCGACCGAGAAGGTGCCGTCGCCGTGCGAGACGAAGCCGCCTTTGTCGAGCAGGTAGTTGACCTGGATCGCCATGCCGCGCGCATGCGAGTCGGTCAGGCCGAAATGCAGGGTGCGGAAGGCTGAGGCGAGGAAGGTGGTGTGCAGCTTGCGCTCGGCCGCTTCGCCCTCTCCCAGCACGCCTTTCAGCTGGCCCTTCTCCATCATATACATCAGGGCGAACAGGCCGGTGACGTCGGCTTTCGCTTCCTCAATCGTGGAGTAGGCCTCCTTCAGGTCCTGGCGCGGCGTCGACTCCTGGCCGTTCACCTTGGTGATGTGGGGACCGAGGCCGTGGGTGATTTCATGCGCCAGGATGTGGGTGAAGAAGGAGTTGAAGTCGAGATCCTTCTGGTCGGCCGGACGCAGCACCAGCTTGGCGATCGGCGTCAGCGTGGACTTGAATTTCGCTTCCTGCACATTCTTCAGCATCACGCGCTTGGAGCCGCGCTGGCTGATGATGCGCTCGTCGTTCGGCAGATTGTAGGCGGCGGTCTGCACGCCCATATTGCCGTCTCCCGCACCATACACTTGGTTCACCACCACCATCGGCGCCACGGCACCGACTTTCGGATTGCGGTATTGCGCGTCGAGCGGCAGATTGTCTTCCAGCTCCTGCATATGCTTGGCGAAGAAATCGAGCTTGCTGGTTTCCTTCTGGTCGCGGATGCTCACATAGGCTTCGAAGGCGGCCTTGTAGCCAAACAGCTCGTCGTTATAGGTTTCGTATGGGCCGATGGTGACATCGACCGGCGAATCCAGGTCCATCCACGCAAAGTCGGAGGCCAGGTAGTCGTTGGACAGGAAGGCTTCCGCGCGCAGGCTGAGGAATTTTTTCAGTGAGGCGTTATCGGTGGCTGCCGCCGCGTCCTTCAGCAGCGTGGACAGCTTCTGCATCTCGGCCGCGTATTCCTCCGAATACTTCACCGTCTTGAATTTGCCGTCGGCGCCGGCGCGGATGGTGGTGAAGAACCACTGCGCATCCTTCTTCGCATCGGCGGACTGGGAATTGATCCACGCTTCCACCGCTTCCTTCGAAGCGCCCGCTGGATAGAAATTGCCCGCCTCCGGTTTCTTGGCCGGGATGCTGATGCCCGCGTATTCGGCCGGCAGGAAGGACTGGTGGCCATCGATGATGGACCATGGTCCCTTGTTCAGCCAGAAGTAGTCCAGGCGCGCCTTGCCCAGCGCCGACTTATCCTTTTGCAGCGCGGCCCACAGCGCCTCATTGCCGGACCAGCGCTGGCGCAGCTGCAGCACGTCAACGATCTTGGCCGCTTCGATCAGTTTGGCGATGGCTTTCTTGTCGCCTGCCGACAGCTTCGACGCGTCGGCCTTCAGTTCGACCGGCGCAAAGCGCTTGCTCATCTTGTTCAAGTCGGCGACGCTGGCGGGAGCGGCGGATGCAGTGCTGCCGGCCATGGCCAGCAGCAGCGGGATCAGGAGTTTTTTCATGTGGCCTTCGATTGAGATGAAAAAGAGGCCACATTGTAATCCCAGAACGGCTTACCAGATGCGGTAAGTCTTGCCCGTTTCCGCGCCTTCCACGCTGCGGCTGTAAGCCAGTGCGACGCGGGCGGCGGGCACGGTTTCGAAGCCATAAAAATATGGACCGTATTTCGGCTGCGACTCGGTCAGCAAGGTCGGGCTGATGGAGTTGATGCGCAGGCCGCGTTTCAGCTCGACCGCCGCGCCGCGCGCGAAACCATCCACCGCCGCGTTCACCGCGCTGGCATTGGCGCCGTTGCGGATCGGATTCTCGCCGACGATGCCGCTGGTCAGTGTGATGGAGCCGCCGTCGTTCAGGTATTCCTGCGCGACCAGGGCCACGTTCACCTGTCCCATCAATTTGCTGTTCAGGCCAATGTGGAACTGCTCGGGCGTCATTTCCGACAGCGGACCGAAATGCAGGGCGCCGGCGGCGACCACCACCGCATCCACCTTGCCGATCTTGTCGAACAGCGCGCGCACCTGGGCGATGTCCGTGATGTCGGCCTGGTATTGGCCGCTGCTGCTGCCGACGCTGACGATTTCATGGCGCTGGCCCAGCTCTTGTGCCACGGCCTTGCCGACTTCCCCATTGGCTCCAATGATGACGACTTTCATGACTGCTCTCCTGTTTGGTTATGAAGTGCAGCCAGTATCGGCCAGCACGCGCGAGGAATAAATACGCTAATATGAATAACATTACTAACCAGCAGTTAGCAATCGATGGACAAGTTACGCAGCATGGAGATTTTCGTCGCCGTGGTCGATGCCGGCAGTTTCACGGCGGCGGCGGAACGCTTCGAGATATCGCCGGTCATGGTGGGCAAGCATATCCGCGCACTGGAACAGCGCCTCGGCGCCGCCCTGCTCTCGCGCACCACGCGGCGCCAGTCGCTGACCGAGATCGGACGCCAGTACGCCGAGCAATGCCGGCTTATCCTGGCGCAGATCCAGAGCGCCGAATCGGTGGCCGAAGCGATGCGCGCCGTGCCGCGCGGACGGCTGAAGATCACGGCGCCGGTTTCGTTCGGCGCCGAGTGGCTCAGTCCCGCGCTGACCGAATATCTCGACCTGTATCCCGAAGTGAGTGTCGACCTGAATCTGAGCGACCGCGTGGTCGACCTGGTGGACGAAGGCTTCGACATCGGCCTGCGCATCGGCACCCTGCAGGATTCCAGCATGGTGGCGCGGCCGCTGCGGCCATATGGCGTGGTGATCTGCGCCGCACCCGAATACCTGGCGCAGCGCGGCACGCCGCAGACGCCCGAAGAGCTGGTGCTGCATGAATGCCTCGATTTCCTCAACTGGAATCCGCAAGCACGCTGGCGGCTGCGCGGACAGAAGAACGGCAACGCCGTGCCGCCCAGCCGCTTCCGCTCCAACAACAGCCAATCGCTGCGCATGGCCGCGCTGAGCGGCTTCGGCATCATCATGCAGGCCGACCTGATGCTTGCCAGGGACATCGCCGCCGGCCGCCTCGTGCCGCTGCTGCAGGAGCATATTCCGCAGCCGCGCCCCATGCACCTGCTGTATTCACGCGACCGCCAGCCCACACCCAAGCTCACCACCCTGATCGACTTCCTGCTCGACCGCTTCGGCCCCAGCGCGCCCTGGCCTCCTACTGGCCCCCGCCTTTGATTTGCATCAACGAATGTCCCACCCTGGTGTCCGGCGGGGCCGCCGAGGCACTGGGGTTGGACATTGTTCGATTTAGCGCAAACGGCTGGGGACTTAGTTCCAGATTTTGTAGGTTTGGCCGGTTTCGACGCCCTCGGCGCTGCGCACGTAGGCCAGCGCAACGCGCTTGGCAGTTACAGTTTCGAAGCCTGGGAACAGGTGGCCGTACTTGGGTGCGGATTCGGTGACGAGGGTGGGGTTGACGACGTTGATGCGCAGGCCGCGCTTCAGTTCAGCCGCGGCGGCGCGCACGAAGCCTTCGACGGCGGCATTAGAGGTGCTGGCGTTGGCGCCATGGCGGATCGGCTGGTGCGCATCGACGCCGCTGGTCAGGGTGATGGAGCCGCCATCGTTCAGATAGTGCTGGGCGACCAGGGCCACATTGACCTGGCCCATCAGTTTGCTGTTCAGGCCGATGTAGAACTGCTCCGGCGTCATCTCTTCCAGCGGGCCGATATGCAGGATGCCTGCCGCCACCAGCACCGCATCCACCTTGCCGATTTGCTCGAACAACGCGCGTACCTGGGCGATGTCTTTCACGTCCGCCTGATACTGGCCGCTATGGCTGCCCACGGTGACAATCTCATGGCGCTGGCCCAAGGCCTCCACAATCGCTTGCCCGATGGTGCCGCTGGCGCCGATTACTACTGCTTTCATCTGGTTCTCCTATACAGGTTGCAAAGTGCAGCCAGTATCGATTACCAAACCAAAGGAATAAATGCAGCAGAGTGAACAAGACTCCTAAGCCATGCTTAGGAATAGACGCTTTGGGCCGGCAAGTCCCCTGACTGCCGGCCTCTTCCGCGTAAGGCGCAAGGTGTGACTTGGCTCAAACAATGTCCGACCTTGGTGCCTCGGCGGCCCCGCCTGGCACCAGGGTTGGACATTGTTTGATCTGGCGCAACCTTATTGGGTGACGTTGGCGAGGCGGGCATCGGGCTGCCAGCCGGCGCCGAGGGCGCGGGCGACGGCGACCGCTGCCAGCAGGCGCTGGGTGCCGATCTGGGCGGCGGCGCGCTCGGTGGACAGGGCGCTGCGCTGGGCGTCGGTCACGTCGAGGTAGGTGGAGATGCCGCGCTCGTAGCGGGCCAGGGCGACCTGGTAGGCGCGAACGGCGGCGTCGCGCGAGGCGGTCTGCAGCTCGCCCTGCTGTTTGCGCTGCTGGGCGTCGGACAAGGCGTCTTCCACTTCGCGCAGGGCGGTCAACAGCTTGCCTTGGTGGTTGGCGATGGCTTCTTCGTAGCGGGCTTTGGCCAAAGCCAGATTGGCCTTGTTGCGGCCGCCGTCGAAAATCGGCAGGGACAGGCCGAGCGGGCCGGCACTGAAAACGCGCGAACCGCTTTTCAGCGTGTCGCTGAGTTTTTCGGAGGCGAAGCCGAAGTTGCCGGTCAAGGTCAGCGAGGGATAGAAGGCGCCTTCGGCCACGCCGATCTGCGCATTGGCGGCGCGCAGGGTGGCGACGCTACCTGCCAGGTCGGGACGCTGGCCCAGCAAGCTCGCCGGCAGGCCGGCCGGAATCACGGGCGGTTGTGGCATCGCCGTACCGGCCACGGCTGGCAGCACGGTGGCCGAGGGCGAGGCGCCAAGCAGCACAGCGAGGCCATGTTCCAGCTGGTTGCGCTGACGCTGCACTTCCTGCAGGTCGGCTTCGGCGTTGGCGCGCTCGATACGGGCGCGCGAGGTGTCCAGCTCATTCGACAGGCCGGCGTTGAAGCGGGCGTTGACCAACTCTTCGCTTTCGCGGCGGGTGCTCAGCGCATTGTTCAGGATGGCCAGTTCGGCATCCAGGCCACGCAATTGCCAGTAGCTGCTGGCAACTTGCGAAGACAGGAGCAGCAGCACGCCATCGCGGTCGGCCTGGGCGGCCAGGGCTTGCGCGTCGGCTGCTTCCACGGCGCGGCGCACGCGGCCCAGCAGATCCAGCTCATAGGACATGGAGGCGCCCAGCGAATACTGGTTGCCGCTGATGGAGCGGTGGCCCAGGGCGATGCCTTGCGAGGTATTGGCCGAGGTGCGCGAGTTGGCCACCGAGGTGTTCACGCTCAGCGATGGCTGCTGGTTGGCGCGCGCCACGCCCAGCTGGGCTTCCGCCTGCAGCAGGCGCTGGGCGGCGGCCTGCACCGAGGGATTGTCGTGCAGGGCTTGCTGTTCCAGGCGGTTCAGGGTTTCGTCGCCGAAGACGGTCCACCATTGCTGCGGCAGGCGCGCTTCGGCGGCGCTGCCTTGCGGCGCGTGGCGGAAGGCGCTGTCGCCGACGTTTTTCGGCGCCTTGAAATCACTGCCGACCGTGCTGCAGGCCGACAGGGCCAGGCCAACGGCGGCGGCCAGCGCCAGGCGTTTGGTGGTTTGGAACGTAGTTGCGAACATATTCTTTTCCTCTTTCTAGTTTGCGCGCCGTTTAGTGCGCGCCACCGCCGCCGCCCGAAGGCGACTTGACTTTGTCGGACAGCCACAAGACCGGAATGCAGGCCAGCAGGATCCAGCCGACCAGCAGGAAGCCGTCGTTATAGCCCATCACAAAGGCTTCGCGCCGCACCAGGTTGTCGATGGCTTTCAGTGCCATATTCGAAGCCGTGCCGGGGTCCATGCCGCGGCTGATGAAGGATTGCGTGAGCACGTCCAGGCGCTGCACCACCTCGCTGGAAAACGCCGTCACCGATTCGCCCAGGCGCGCGGAGTGGAACTGCTCGCGCTTGGTCAGTGCGGTGGCCAGCAGGGCGATGCCAATGGAACCGCCGAGATTACGGGTCATATTGAACAGGCTCGATGCCGAGGGCATGTCTTTCGGGCCGACGCCGTTCATGGCAAAGTTCGACAGGGTCAGCATGATGAAAGGCTGGCCCAGCGCGCGCAGCACCTGGGACCACAGCAGCTGGTCATATCCCGTGGTGGCGTCCATGTACGCATTCATCAGGCAGGAAGCGCCGAACAGCAGCAGGCCGAAGGAGCACAGCAGGCGGTTGTCGATCTTCGACGAGAGCTTGGCCACGAAGGGCATGACGAACAGCTGCGGCAAGCCCACCCACATGATCACTTCGCCGATCTGCATGGGCGAGTAGCCCGCGATCTGGCCCAGGAACAGCGGCAGCAGGAAGGACGAACCGTACAGGCCCATGCCCATGATTGCCGATAGCGCGGTGGCCACCAGGAAGTTGCGGTGGCTGTACAGGCCCAGGTTGACGAAGGGCTGGGCACGCGTATTGCTGGTGATGACCCAGCCCAGGATGCCGATCACCGCCATGGTGGCGAAGGCGATGATGAAGGCGGAGTCGAACCAGTCCTTGCTATTGCCCTCTTCCAGGAAGATGGTCAGGCAGCCCAGGCCCATGGCCATGAAGCCGATGCCCAGCCAGTCGGCTTTGAGCAGCTGGTCGAGCTTGGCCTTTTCCTTGTCCAGGCCATAGGCCATGCCCACCATCAGCAGGATGCCGGGCGCCCAGTTGATGTAGAAGATCGAAGGCCAGCCGTAGATTTCGCTCAGGTAGCCGCCGAAGGTCGGTCCCATGGCCGGCGCCAGCGTGGCGGTCAGGCCGAAGATGGCCATGCCGGTGGCGCGCTTGGATGGCGGCAGCTTGGCCATCACCAGGGTCATCGCCATCGGAATCAGGGCGCCGCCGGTGAAGCCTTGCAGCATGCGGAACACGATCATGCTCTCCAGGTTCCAGGCCATGCCGCACATGGTGGAGAACACCAGGAACAGGGCGGTGGTGCCCATCATATAGCCGCGCAGACCGAAGACGCGGGTCAGCAGGCCTGTCAGCGGAATGACGATGATCTCGGCCACCAGATAGGCGGTGGAGATCCACGAACCCTCTTCCTGGGTGGCCGACAGCGAACCGAGGATGTCCTTCAGCGAGCTGTTGGTGATCTGGATATCCAGCACCGCCATGAAGGCGCCCAGCATGCCGGCGGCAACGGCGATCCAGGTACGGGCATCGACCTTGCCGAGGGCATGCGGGTCCGCCGCGGACAGGGTTTGCGTAGCGCTCATCGCTGCTCTCCTTAGTGGGCCGCGACTTTCAGGCCGCCCTCTTTCAGGTCGCCTTCTTTCAGCGCCACTTCGGCGATGGCCGACATGCCTGGCGCCAGACGGCCGCCCATGGCTTTGATGTCTTCCGCCTTGAGCGTGATCTTGACCGGCACGCGCTGCACGATCTTGGTGAAGTTGCCGGTGGCGTTATCGGCCGGCAGCAGCGCGAACTGGGCGCCGGATGCGGGGGCGAAACTGTCCACGCGGCCGATCAGTTCCTTGCCGGGGAAGGCGTCCACCGTCACATGCACCTGCTGGCCCACATGCATTTCGGCGAGCTGGGTTTCCTTGAAGTTGGCGGTGACCCAGACATTGTCCTGCACGATGGCGGTCAATTGCTGGCCGGCCTGCACGCGCTGGCCCACTTCAATGGTGCGCTTGCCGATGCGGCCCGTGACGGGTGCCAGCACCTGGTTGTAGGCGAGCTGCTGCTGGGCGTCTTTCAACTGCACGCGCAGCACCTTGATCTGGGCTTTCTGCACTTCGCGCGCCGAGGTGGCGGCGGTGATCTGGGCCTTGGCGGCGGCGGCGCTGTCCTTGCGCGCGGCCAGGTCGGCGGCGGCGCTGGTGCGGGCGGCGGTGGCGGCATCCAGTTCGGCTTTGGAGACGGCCTTCATCTGGCTGGTGTACAGCTGGCCGTAGCGCTCGGCATCCTGCTTGGCGCGCAGCAGCTGGGCTTCGGACTGGGCCACCTGGGCGGCGGCGGCGCTGGCCTGGGCGTTGACCTGGGCGATCTGCGCTTCCGACTGCAGCACCTGCTGTTCGGCCGTTTCGATCTGGGCCTGGATCTGCTCCACTTTCACATGCTGGTCGAAGGGATCGAGTTCGGCGATGACCTGGCCTTCCTTGACCAGCTGGTTATCTTCGATCAGCACCTTGCTCACCACGCCGGCGATGCGCGAGGACACGGGATGGACGTGGCCGGCCACGTAGGCATTCTCGGTCTCGACGAAGTAATGGCTGCGATACCACATGCGGCCGCCGGCGCCGATGGCGGCCAGGGCGATCAGGCCGGCCACGATCATGACGCGGGGATTCGGCGGGTTCTTGCCGGCCGGTGCGGCCGGTGCGGCCGGCGCCGGGGCGGAATGGGGGACGGCGCTGAGCACTTTTTGTTCTGCCTGATTGGACATGGTGACGCTCCAAAATGAAATTGTGTCTGTGCATTATTCGGCAAAGCGCAAATGAAGTCAAGAAATGAAACGATTGCATTTCATTTGAATTTGGAATAAAGTGCCGCCATCTGATAGGCTTCGCGTATACTTCTTGCCATGTCATCAACAATGTCCGAACTTCCCACCACTGCCCAGCCACCAGCCGAGAGCGAGCCTTGCATCAAGGCCGGCCGCCCGCGCGCCAGCGAAGCCGAGGCGCGCCAGCTCGAATTGATGAACACGGCCGCCCGCCTGTTCCTGGAAAAAGGCTATAGCAAGGTCAGCCTGGAGATGATTGCGCGCGAAGCCCATGTGGCGGTGCGCACGATTTACGTGAAGTTCGGCGGCAAGGCCGGCCTGTTCCACGCCATCCTGACCTATAAGCGCGAGGACTTCATGGCCTCGCTCGACGATCTGGATACGACGGTGCGCCCGCTGCGCGACATCCTGCTCGATTTCAGCCAGCGCTTCACCGATCTGATCACCTCCTCCTCCGCGCTGCGCCTGCACCGCATGGTGATCGCCGAAGCCCACTTCAATCCCGAACTGGCCGAAGCGTTTTTCGAGGGCGGTCCCAAGCAGACGCGCGAAATGCTGACGCGCTTCTTCTCGCGTCCCGACATCCGCGGCCAGATGCGCGACGACATCCCGCCCAATATGCTGACCATCTACCTGCTGAACCTGGTGATGGGCGACCATATGAAGCGCTACCTGTTTGACGTGGAAACCCACAACACGCCGGAACAGGTGCAGCAGCACCTGCAGGCGGCCGTCGACCTTTTCCTGCGCGGCACCATGCGCTGAGCGGCAGCGTGCGCCAGCGCACAGAGCCACCGCCGCACCTGTCCGATACTGGCTGTCCAAGAACAGCTTGAATAGGTAGGGAGGCATCATGAGTAACTGGGAAAGGCTCGAATGGAGCAAACAAGTCAGCGCGCTGAATGAGCGCATCCGCGATTTCCAGGGCGATCCCAGCCCGGACCGGCTGGAGCTGGCAATCCGGCAGCTGCGCGCCTACGCGGAAGCGGCCAGCAGCGGCGGCATCGAAATTCCCGCACACTTCATCGCAATCTAGGCAGCATCCTCTAAAGCCAGCGGGAGGGCCTGGCATCCCCCTGCTGCGCCCCGCCAGCGCAGTGGCCCGAGCGGCCACCCTTGCAGGCCACAAGCATTCATGGCAGCATACCCGCTTCGTCTTTGCTCCGGCCTTTCCCGGACGGACTTCACCGAGAATTCACCATGACCGACAAGCCAAGCGCAGAGCAGCAAACCGAAGACCAGCAATTCTGGAAGTTCATCGACGCCCATATCCTGCTGGCCAACGAACAGCTGCAAAACGATCCTGCGCGCGCCAATATCGCCGGTGCCGCCCTGCTGTTTGCCGCCGCCCGCTTCAACTCCTACCTGCTGGCCGCCGGCAGCGGCACGCGCGAAGTCTTCGCCAGCCGCAAGGAAGAAGCCGCGCATTACCTGCGCGAGCAGTTCAATAAAATGTTGAGCGATAACCTCGACGATTTCGACACCAACTTCGAGCAGCACCAGAAAGGCCAATAAGCATGAGCACTCCAGAAGCAAACGACAACGACAAGCAATTCTCCGAGATCATCGACGCCTTCGTCGTTCTGGCCAACGACAAGGCCAAGACCACGCCGCCGCAAATGGTGAGCGCAGGCCTGCAGTTCGCCTCCTCGCGTTTCTGCGCCTATCTGCTGGCCGGCACCAGCACCTCGAAAGAGCACTTCCTGGAACAGAAGGAAGAGGCTATCAAGTACTTCATGGGCCAGTTCGAGCAGATGCTGCGCGATAACGTCACCGACTACGAAAACAACTACGAGCAATACCAAAACTGGGACGGCTCCAAACCTGCCGAGTAAAAGCAGAACGCATACGAAAAAAGGGCCAGTTCGATGAACTGGCCCTTTTTTATTGTCGCTTGCTACGCCAAGCTTAGCGCTTGCGCGGCGGCGGCAGGTCGGTGCAGACGCCTTCGTAGACTTCAGCGGCCATGCCGATCGACTCGCCCAGGGTCGGATGCGGGTGGATGGTCTTGCCGATATCCACGCCGTCCGCGCCCATTTCGATCGCCAGGGCGATCTCGCCGATCATGTCGCCGGCATGGGTGCCGACGATGGCGCCGCCCACGATGCGGTGGGTTTCAGCGTCGAACAGCAGCTTGGTGAAGCCTTCCTCGCGGCCATTGGCCACGGCGCGGCCGCTCGCGGCCCATGGGAAGACGCCCTTCTCCAGCTTGATGCCCTTGGCTTTCGCCTCATCCTCGGTCAGACCGACCCAAGCCACTTCCGGATCGGTGTAGGCCACCGATGGAATCACCTTGACGTCGAAGTGCGACTTCTGGCCGGCAGCGGCTTCCGCCGCCACGTGGGCTTCGTGCACGGCCTTGTGCGCCAGCATCGGCTGGCCCACCAGATCGCCGATGGCGAAGATGTGCGGAACGTTGGTGCGCATCTGGCTGTCGACCGGGATGAAGCCACGCTCGCCGACAATCACGCCGGCCTTGTCGGCGGCGATCTTCTTGCCGTTCGGGCTGCGGCCCACGGCCACCAGCACCATATCGTAGACCTGCGGTTCCGGTGCGGTGGCGCCGGCTTCGGCGGCTTCGAAGGTGACCTTGATGCCTTCCGGCAGGGCTTCCACGCCCACCGTCTTGGTCTTGGTCATGATGCGGTCGAAGCGCTTCTCGTTGTGCTTCTGCCAGACCTTGACGGTATCGCGGTCGGCGCCCTGCATCAGGCCATCCATCATTTCGACCACGTCGATGCGCGCGCCGAAGGTGGAGTACACGGTCGCCATTTCCAGACCGATGATGCCGCCGCCGATCACCAGCATGCGCTTCGGCATGAAGCGCAGTTCCAGCGCGCCGGTGGAATCGACGATGCGCGGATCTTCCGGCACGAACGGCAGCTTCACCACGGCCGAACCGGCGGCGATGATGGCCTGCTTGAACTGCACGACTTTCTTCGTGCCGTCGGCCGCAGTCACCTCGATGTGGTTCGGGCTGACGAACTGGCCCACGCCCTGCACCACGCTGACCTTGCGCGCCTTGGCCATGCCGGCCAGGCCGCCGGTCATCTTGCCGATCACGCCTTCCTTGTACTTGCGCACTTCGTCGATATCGATCTGCGGCTTGGCGAAGGTGACGCCATGCTTGGACATGGTGGCCGTCTCGTCGATCACGGCCGCCAGGTGCAGCAGCGCTTTCGACGGGATGCAGCCCACGTTCAGACAGACACCACCCAGGGTCGCATAGCGCTCCACTATCACGGTGTTCATGCCCAGGTCGGCGGCGCGGAAGGCGGCCGAGTAGCCGCCAGGGCCGCCGCCCAGCACCATCATGTCGCACTGCACGTCGACCTGGCCGCTGTAGCCGCCGGCGGCCGGAGCCACGGCAGGCGCGGCGGCGGCAGCCGGTGCAGGAGCGGGAGCCGCAGCAGGCGCCGGTGCGGCTGCCGGAGCAGCAGCGCCAGCGGACGCGCCTTCCTCGACCAGCAACAGCAGCGAGCCTTCGCCCACCTTGTCGCCGACCTTGATTTTCAGTTCCTTGACGACGCCGGCATGGGTCGATGGAATTTCCATCGAAGCCTTGTCCGACTCCACCGTGACCAGGGACTGGTCGACCTTGATGGTGTCGCCCACCTTGACCATCACCTCAATGACTTCCACTTCCTTGAAGTCGCCGATATTCGGTACTTTTACTTCGGTCATCGCGCGGCCTCCTTACAGCAGGATCTTGCGCATATCGGCCAGAACCTCGGCCAGATACACAGCGAAGCGTGCACCGGAAGCGCCGTCGATCACGCGGTGATCGTAGGACAGCGACAGCGGCAGCATCAGGCGCGGCTGGAAGACCTTGCCGTCCCATACAGGCTTGATGGACGATTTGGACAGGCCCAGGATCGCCACCTCAGGCGCATTGACGATCGGCGTGAAGGCCGTACCGCCGATGCCGCCCAGCGAGGAGATGGTGAAGCAAGCGCCCTGCATATCGGTCGGTTTCAGCTTGCCTTCGCGCGCAGCCAGCGACAGCTCGCCCATTTCCTGGGCAATCTGCGCCACGCCCTTCTTGTCGGCGTCCTTGATCACCGGTACTACCAGGCCGTTCGGCGTGTCGGCGGCGAAGCCGATGTTGTAGTACTTCTTCAGGATCAGGTTTTCGCCCTTCTCGTCCAGGGAAGCGTTGAAGGCCGGGTATTTCTTCAGCGCGGCCACGGATGCCTTGATGACGAAGGCCAGCATGGTCAGCTTGACCGCGTCCTTGTTCTTGGCGGTGGCGGCGTTGGAGGCGACGCGGAAATCTTCCAGGTCGGTCACGTCGGCGTCTTCGAACTGCGTCACGTGCGGGATCATCACCCAGTTGCGGTGCAGGTTCGGACCACTGATCTTCTTGATGCGCGGCAGCGCCTGCAGCTCGGTCTCGCCGAACTTGCTGAAGTCCAGCGATGGCCATGGCAGCAGGTTCAGGCCGGCACCGCCGCCGGCGGCGGCAGCAGCGGCGTTCGGCGCGGCAACCGCGCCGGACATCACGCCCTTGACGAAGTTCTGCACGTCCTGCTGGGTGATGCGGCCTTTCGGACCGCTGCCCGGCACGCGGCCGATTTCCACGCCCAGTTCGCGGGCGAACTTGCGCACGGACGGCGAGGCGTGTGCCAGCGCGCCGCTGACTGCGGACGATGCCGCGGGAGCAGGTGCTGCGGCCGGAGCTGCGGCAACCGGGGCCGGAGCAGCGGCGGCAGGCGCAGGCGTCGCTGCCGGGGCGGCGGCCGGAGCGGCAGCGCCGCCGGTCGCTTCCACGATCAGCACCAGGGAGCCTTCAGCCACCTTGTCGCCAACCTTGACCTTCAGTTCCTTCACCACGCCGGCGTGCGACGATGGGATTTCCATCGACGCCTTGTCCGACTCCACGGTGATCAGGGACTGGTCCTTGGCGACGGTGTCGCCGACCTTGACCAGCACCTCGATCACTTCCACTTCCTTGAAGTCGCCGATGTCCGGCACCTTCACTTCGACCGGGCCAGCCGATGCCGCAGGGGCGGCGGCTGGCGCAGGCGCTGCAGCGGCAGGCGCCGGAGCAGCGGCGGCCGGGGCGGCCGCTGGCGCCGCAGCAGGAGCGGCGGCAGCGCCATCCGCTTCGATCAGCAGCAGCAGCGAACCTTCCGCGACCTTGTCGCCCACCTTGATCTTCAGTTCTTTCACCACGCCAGCGTGCGAGGACGGGATCTCCATCGAAGCCTTGTCCGACTCCACCGTGACCAGGGACTGGTCCACCTTGATCGTGTCGCCCACTTTCACCATCAGCTCGATGACTTCAACTTCCTTGAAGTCGCCAATATCCGGGACTTTTACTTCCACAATGCTCATAGCGTTCGCTCCGTATTCTCGTTATTGGGTCACCGGATTCGGCTTGTTCGGGTTGATACCGTACTTGGCAACGGCCTTCTCGACCACGGAAGCGTCGATCTTGCCTTCGTCGGCCAGCGCTTTCAGCGCGGCGACGGTCACGTAGTAGCGGTTCACCTCGAAGAACTCGCGCAGCTTGGCGCGGCTGTCCGAGCGGCCGAAGCCATCGGTGCCCAGCACTTTATAGGTGCGGCCTTTCGGCATGAAGGCGCGGATCTGTTCAGCGAAGGTACGCATGTAGTCGGTGGTCGCCACGATCGGGCCGCTGGTGTTCTGCAGCAGGCCGGTCACGTAAGGCACGCGCTGTTCCTTGGTCGGGTTGACCATATTCCAGCGGTCGGCGTCCTGGCCTTCGCGCGCCACCAGGGTCAGCGACGGAGCGGACCAGATGTCGGCGGCGATATTCCAGTCGTTCTTCAGCAGTTCGGCGGCGAAGATCGATTCGCGCAGAATGGTGCCGGAGCCGATCAGCTGCACGCGCTGCTTGGCGTCCTTGTCGCCCTCTTGCAGCAGGTACATGCCCTTCAGGATGCCCTCTTCCTGGCCGGCTTTCAGGCCTGGGTGGGCGTAGTTCTCGTTCATCAGGGTGATGTAGTAGAACACGTCTTCCTGTTCGCCCACCATGCGGCGCAGGCCGTCCTGCACGATCACAGCCAGTTCGTGGCCGAAGGTCGGGTCGTAAGGCACGCAGTTCGGGATGGTGGCGGCCATGATGTGGCTGTGGCCATCTTCGTGCTGCAAGCCTTCGCCGTTCAGCGTGGTACGGCCGGCGGTGCCGCCCATCAGGAAGCCGCGTGCGCGCATATCGCCGGCAGCCCAGGCCAGGTCGCCGATACGCTGCATGCCGAACATCGAGTAGAAGGTGTAGAACGGAATCATCACGCGGTTGTTGGTCGAGTACGAGGTCGCCGCAGCGATCCACGAGCTCATGCCACCCGCTTCGTTGATACCCTCTTGCAGGATCTGGCCGGCCTTGTCTTCGCGGTAGTACATCACCTGGTCTTTATCGACCGGCTCGTACAACTGGCCTTGCTGGTTGAAGATGCCGATCTGGCGGAACAGGCCTTCCATGCCGAAGGTACGCGACTCGTCGACCAGGATAGGCACCAGGCGCTGGCCCAGGCTCGGGTCGCGCAGCAGCGCGGTGATGATGCGCACGAAGGACTGGGTGGTGGAGATCTCGCGGCCTTCGGCGGTCGGCTCCAGCACGGCCTTGAAGGCGTCCAGGCCCGGCACGGTCAGCTGCTCGTCGGCTTTCACGCGGCGCTGCGGCAGGTAGCCGCCCAGTGCCTTGCGGCGCTCGTGCAGGTACTTGATCTCAGGCGCGTCGTCGGACGGCTTGAAGAACGGGATCTCGGCCAGTTTGTCGTCAGGAATAGGAATGTTGAAGCGGTCGCGCATTTCGCGGATCGCCTCGTCGTCCAGCTTCTTGGTCTGGTGGGCGGTGTTGCGCGCCTCACCGGATTTGCCCATGCCGAAGCCCTTGATGGTTTTCACCAGCAGCACGGTCGGCTGGCCTTTGTGTTCCTGGGCGATCTTGAAGGCGGCATAAATCTTGTGCGGATCGTGGCCGCCGCGGGTCAGGCGCCAGATGTCGTCGTCGCTCATATTGGCGACCATTTCCAGCAGCTTCGGATGCTTGCCGAAGAAGTGCTTGCGCACATAGGCGCCATCCTTGGCTTTGTAATTCTGGTATTCGCCGTCGACGGTTTCCATCATCACGCGCTGCAGGATGCCTTCCTTGTCCTGGGCCAGCAGGTTATCCCAGCCCGGACCCCAGATGACCTTGACCACGTTCCAGCCGGCGCCGCGGAAATCGGCTTCCAGTTCCTGGATGATCTTGCCGTTGCCGCGCACAGGGCCGTCCAGGCGCTGCAGATTGCAGTTGACCACGATGACCAGGTTGTCCAGCTTCTCGCGCGCGGCCATGCCGATGGCGCCCATCGATTCCGGCTCATCCATCTCGCCGTCGCCGCAGAAGGCCCAGACTTTACGGCCGTCGGTCTTGGCGATGGAACGCGCGTGCAGATACTTCAGGAAGCGCGCTTGATAGATCGCCATCAGCGGGCCCAGGCCCATGGACACGGTCGGGAACTGCCAGAAGTCCGGCATCAGTTTCGGGTGCGGATAGGAGGACAGGCCTTTGCCGTCCACTTCGCGGCGGAAGTTCACCAGCTGTTCTTCGGAGAGGCGGCCTTCCAGGAAGGCGCGCGCGTACACGCCGGGCGAGGAGTGGCCCTGGATGTACAGCAGGTCGCCGCCGTGTTCTTCGGTCGGCGCTTTCCAGAAGTGGTTGAAGCCGATGCCCAGCATATTCGCCAGCGAGGCGAAGGAGGACAGGTGGCCACCCAGGTCGCCGTCGGCGCGGTTGGCTTTCACCACCATGGCCATGGCATTCCAGCGCATCCAGGAGCGCAGGCGCTCTTCATATTCCAGATTGCCGGGGCAGTGGGCTTCGAGGTGGGCGGGGATGGTGTTGACGTAGGCGGTATTGGCGGAGAACGGGATTTGCGCGCCGCGGCGGCGGGCCAGATCGACCAGGCGCTCCATCAGATAGTGGGCGCGGTCCGGGCCTTCCTTCTCCAGCACCGCCTCCAGCGCCTCCAGCCATTCTTTGGTTTCCTGGGCGTCAGGATCGTTGGCGGTTTGGGCCGTGACCTGGTCTAGTTGAGCTGACATGTATCTAGTCTCCTATGTAAGTGGGTGCCCCGCCCGAAACCGTCGCTGTATCGCACTATCGGAAGGCGCTGTGATTATTTACTAAGACTTTGGCTAAGTGTGAGGATTCTAGCAGTGAATTTACGCTTTTTCAAATTACGGAAGCACATTCCGTATTATGAAATTAATGCTGCAATGCCGCATGGCGCCAGGCTTCCAGTGGTATTGATGGCCGCATCCCACGCGCCAATGGTTTAAACTGGGATCGACACCCGCCACAGGGAGGAGGCCATGAGCAAGAAGTCAAGGAAACACGCTTCGCAGACGCAAGCGCAAACGGCACAGAAGCCGAAGCCATCTGCCGACCCGCCAGGCAAAGGGGTGAACAGCCCGGAGTTCAAAGCCTTTTTTGGCCTCTATAAGAATCGTAAGGACTATGTCGACGGCCTGGAGTACCAGATAAAAATCCGGAACGAATGGGGCTGATCCTTTTCGACACCTGCATCTTGATTGATGCTGGCCACGGCCTTGCAGAGGCTCTGGGAGAGTTAGCCTATTATCCATCCGCAGATTGGGCCATCAGTAGCATCACCTGGATCGAAATGATAGTGGGAGCCCAAGCCGGGGAGGAAGAAGAGACTGTCAGGTTCCTGCAAACCTTCCAGATACTGGAACTGGATCAAGCCATTGCCGCCGAGGCGGCCGCGGTCCGCCGCCATAGCGTACGGTCCACCCCAAAAATCGCCCTGGCCGATGCGATCATCCTGGCCACAGCCAAGGTGCACGGCTTGACCTTCATCACCCGCAATACGCGCGACTTCAAGGGCAAGAACGTCCGCATTCCCTACGAACTACGGCCCAGCACTACGTTTTCGGCAGTGAATATCGCGCCGCCGCCCTAAAAATTTCCGCCTTAGCCGCCGTCCCTTCCCTCTGCCCGGCATACGGTTCAGAGGGCGGCGGCTTTATAATGGCGTTTTTACTTCCCACCCACCATAAATCATGTCTGCACAACTGATCGACGGAATTGCCCTCTCCCAAAAACTGCGCGCTGAAATCGCTGAACGCGCCGCCGCCCTCACCGCCCAAGGCCGCCAGCCCGGCCTGGCCGTGATCCTGGTCGGCGAAGACCCGGCCAGCCAGGTCTATGTGCGCAACAAGGTCAAGGCTTGCGGCGACGTCGGCATCCATTCCGTGATGGAAAAGTATGATGCCGACCTGAGCGAAGCGGCCCTGCTGGAGCGCATCGCGGCCCTGAACGCCGATCCGAGCATCCACGGCATCCTGGTGCAGATGCCCCTGCCCAAGCACATCAATCCGCATAAAGTGATCGAAGCCATCGCCGCCAGCAAGGACGTGGACGGCTACTCGGTACTGAGCGCGGGCGAGCTGATGACCGGCCTGGAGGGCTTCCGTCCCTGCACGCCGTACGGCTGCATGAAGCTGATCGAATCGACCGGCACCGACCTGCGCGGCAAGCACGCCGTGGTGATCGGCCGCAGCAATACCGTGGGCAAGCCGATGGCCCTGCTGCTCTTGCAGGCCAACGCCACCGTCACCATCTGCCATAGTGCAACGCCGGATCTGGGCCTGTACACCCGCCAGGCCGACGTGATCGTGGCCGCCGTCGGCCGCCTCAACACGCTGACCGCCGACATGGTCAAGCCAGGCGCGCTGGTGATCGACGTCGGCATGAACCGCGACGAGAACGGCAAGCTGTGCGGCGACGTGGACTTTGCCAATATCAAGGAAGTGGCTTCGCACATCACGCCGGTGCCGGGTGGCGTGGGTCCGATGACGATTACCATGCTGTTGATGAACACCATCGAGTCGGCCGAGCGCGGCTAAGCCGCTGCGCGCAGCCGGCCATATAAAAGGATAACCATGACGAACGATGCCCTGACCAATCCCCTGCTGGACTTCTCCGGCCTGCCCCGCTTCGATGCGATCACGCCGGAACACGTCACCCCTGCCGTCGAGCATCTGCTGGAGCTGAACCGGGCCGCCGTGGCGCGGCTGGAAGCGCCCGCCGAGCAGGTGACGTGGGAGAACTTCGTGGCCCCGCTGGAAAACGCGACCGAGCAATTGGGCCGCGCCTGGGGCATCGTCAGTCACCTGAACAATGTGGTCGACACGCCCGAGCTGCGCGCCGCCTATAACGACAATCTGCCGAAAGTGACCGAGTTCTGGACCGCCCTGGCCCAGAACGAGGCGCTGTTCGCCAAATACAAGGCGATCAAGGCCAGCCCTGCGTTTGCCGGCCTGTCGCCGGCGCGCCAGCGCATCATCGAGAATGCGATCCGCGATTTCCGCATGGGCGGCGCCGAATTGCCTGCCGACAAGAAAGAGCGTTTCGCCGCCATCCAGGAAGAGCATGCCGCGACCTCGACGCGCTTCTCGGAAAACGTGCTGGACGCCACCAACGACTGGAAACTGCTGATCGCCGACGCGGCCGAGCTGTCCGGCGTGCCCGACGATGTGAAGGCCGCCGCCAAGGCCTTGGCCGAAAAAGACGGCAAGCAAGGCTTCCAGTTCACCCTGCATTTCCCGTCCTACTACCCGCTGCTGCAATTTGCCGACAGCCGCGCGCTGCGCGAGCAGGTCTACCGCGCCAACGCTACCAAGGCTTCCGAGCTGGCCGAAGCGTTCAGCGAGCGCGAGAAGTGGGACAACAGCCAGAACATCGTCACCCTGCTCAAGCTGCGCGCCGAAGAAGCGCATCTGCTGGGTTATGCCAACTTCGCCGAAGTGTCGCTGGTGCCGAAGATGGCGCAAAGCCCGGAGCAGGTGATCGGCTTCCTGGAGGATCTGGCCAAACGCGCCCGCCCTTACGCCGAACAGGATCTGGCCGAACTGCGCCAGTTCGCCAAGGAAGAACTGGGCATCACCGACCTGCAAGCCTGGGATCTGCCCTATGCCTCCGAAAAGCTGCAGGAGCGCCGCTATGCCTTCTCGGCCCAGGAAGTGAAGCAGTACTTCCCCGAACATCAGGTCATCGACGGCCTGTTCCGTCTGGTGCAGTCGCTGTTCTCGGTGAACATTGTGCGCGACGAAGCAAGCACATGGCACCAGGATGTGCGCTTTTACCGTATCGAACGCGATAGCAAGCTGGTTGGCCAGTTCTATCTCGACCTGTATGCGCGCGCCGGCAAGAGCGGCGGCGCCTGGATGGACGATGCCCGCGGCCGCCGTGTCGAGCAGGGCAAGCTGCAGACGCCGGTCGCTTATCTGACGTGCAATTTCACCGAACCGGCCGTCATCGATGGCCAAACCCAGCCTTCTCTGTTCACCCACGACGAAGTCATCACGCTCTTCCACGAATTCGGCCATGGCCTGCACCATATGCTGACCCTGGTCGATGAGCTGGGCGTGTCCGGCATTTCCGGCGTCGAGTGGGATGCGGTGGAACTGCCGTCCCAGTTCATGGAGAACTTCTGCTGGGAATGGGAAGTGCTGAGCCATATGACGGCCCATGTGCGCAGCGGCGAAGCGCTGCCGCGCAGCCTGTACGAAAAAATGCTGGCGGCGAAGAACTTCCAGTCCGGCCTGCAGACCCTGCGCCAGGTCGAATTCTCGCTGCTCGATATGCACCTGCACTACGATTACGATCCGGCCGGCGGCAAGGCCGTGCAGGACGTGATCGATGCCGTGCGCCGCCAGTTCTCCGTGGTGGTGCCGCCCGCCTTCAACCGTTTCCAGAATTCCTTCGGCCATATCTTCGCCGGCGGTTATGCGGCCGGCTATTACAGCTATAAATGGGCCGAGGTGCTGTCGGCCGACGCCTATGCCGCTTTCGAGGAGGCGGCGGCCCTGGGCGGCGGCGCGTTGACCACCGAAACCGGGCGCCGCTTCCAGAAGGAAATCCTGGCCGTGGGCGGTTCGCGTCCGGCGCTGGAATCGTTCACCGCCTTCCGCGGCCGCGAACCGAGCATCGACGCGCTGCTGCGCCACAGCGGCATGGCGGCCTGAGGCATGTGATGCGCACCGCCCCCGTCCTTCTGCTGCTTCTGGCCGCCGGCACGGCCGGCGCCCAGATGTATAAGTGGAAGGATGCCAAGGGCGTCACCCATTACAGCGACACGCCGCCGCCGGCCTCGGCCAAACAGGCCGAGGTCAAGAATTTCAATAGCGCACCGGGTGCGGACCTGCCGGCCCTGCTGGCCGAGGTGGCGCGCAGCCATCCGGTCATCCTGTATACGGCGGCCGATTGCGCCGCCTGCGCCGAGGGGCGCGCCCTGCTGCAGGCGCGCGGCATTCCCTACAGCGAGAAAACCGTCAGCACGGCGGACGATCACGCGGTACTGAAGAAAGCGGGCAGTGCCGGCCAGCTGCCGCTGCTGCTGGTCGGGCAGAGTAAGCAGATCGGTTTTGAGACGGCAACCTGGGATGGACTGCTGAGTTCGGCAGGTTACCCCCTCAGCTCGGCCCTGCCGCCCGGCTACCGTAATCCGCCCGTGAGCAGCGCCGCGCCGCACCGCCCCTCGGCCGCCGAGCGCGAGCGGCAAGCACAGGAAGCGGCGCGCGCCGCCGCCGAGGCAGAAACGCGCAGCAAGCGCCCGCCGCCCGCCAACGCGCCACCGGATTTCCAGTTTTAAGATGAGCACCATGACCCGTATCGACTTTCACAGCAATGTTCCCGACAAGATCGCCTATGCCTGCCGCCTCTTGCGCAAGGCCAGCGCGGCGCGCAACCGCGTGGTGGTGATGACCGAAGATGCCGCCCAGATGGCGGAACTTGACGCCGCCCTGTGGACGTTCTCGGCCACCGACTTCCTGCCCCATGTGAGCGTGGACCATCCGCTGGCGCCCGACACGCCCATCGTGCTGGCCTGCAGCGATGACAGCGAACTGCCATCTGCCGACCTGCTGGTCAATCTGGCGCGGCGCGCTCCGGCCCAGTTCGAGAATTTCCCGCGCCTGATCGAAGTCGTTGCCAGCGATGAGGCCGACACGGCTGCCGGCCGCCAGCGTTTCGTGGCGTATAAACGACAGGACTTCCAGCCCAGCCACCTGACCATCGGCGCCCAAACATGAGCAGCCCATTCGATTCCAGCATCCCGGTTCTGACCGAAGTTCTGCGCGATACGCCCCCCGCCGCGGCGGAGAGCGGCAGCCACGCCGCACCAGCGCATGGCACGGAACGCGCCACGGCGCCCGACACGTTCAGTCCTGCCGCCTTTGCCCCGGCAGGCAACGCCGGCAGCGTTCCAGGCGGCGTCATCCAGCATCCCGCCAGCGCCAGCAGCCACAGCGCCGATCCAGTCGTGGCGCAGGATACGGCGCTGGACAGCCTGGACGCCGCCGGCTGGGAGCAACTCGAACGCCGCATCGCCGAACGCATCCTGCAGCAGCTGCAATCGCGCGTCGATTTCGTGCTGGAACAGCGCATCAAGGACAGCATGGCCGAGGTGTTGAAC
This sequence comes from Massilia sp. NR 4-1, assembly GCF_001191005.1. NCBI lineage: Bacteria > Pseudomonadati > Pseudomonadota > Betaproteobacteria > Burkholderiales > Oxalobacteraceae > Massilia > Massilia sp. NR 4-1. Next base: position 5,825,281 of record NZ_CP012201.1, on the reverse strand, counting down.
CACGCCCTGCTCGGTTTGACCCAGGAAATCCGCAGCGGCTTGCAGAGCACGCTGAACCAGGTGGTCGGCCGCGCCGTCGCGCAGGAACTGACCCATCTGCAAGCGCGCAAAAAATAGCGGCATTCCCCACTCCCGTGTTGGCTATTGGCACAGCTTCAAGAATGAAATAAGCTCAAGTTCCCGCTTTGCGACGGCGGGGATTTGATGTACCTTGTTGCCTGTACAATTTTTACAAGCTGTCCACGAGACACTGCCGATTTCATAACACTGGAGAATGTTTATGTCGTTCAAAACCAAGCTCATTCCATTTGCCATTGCGATGGCGTTTGCCGGCGGTGCCGGCGCGCAGGAAGTTGTGAAGATCGGCCATGTGGGCCCGGTATCCGGTCCCTCCTCCCACCTCGGCAAAGACAATGAGAACGCCGCCAAAATGGCCGTGGAGGATTTGAACGCCAAAGGCTTCAAGATCAACGGCAAAGCGGTCAAATTCGTGCTGCAGCTGGAAGATGACGGCGCCGACCCGAAACAGGGCACCTCGGTTGCGCAAAAGCTGGTGGACGCCAAGGTCAACGGCGTGATCGGCCACCTGAACTCCGGCACCACCGTTCCAGCCTCCAAGATTTACTTCGATGCCGGCATCCCGCAGATTTCGCCGGCCGCCACCTCGCCGCAATACACCAAGCAAAACTTCAACACTGCCTTCCGCGTGGTGGCGAATGACAACAAGCTGGGCGGCACCCTGGGTGCCTACGCCGTGCAGAAGCTGAGCGCCAAGAAAATCGCCGTGGTCGATGACCGCACCGCTTACGGCCAGGGCGTGGCTGACGAGTTCGTCAAAGGCGCGAAAAAAGCCCTGCCTGGCGTGCAGATCGTGGACAAACAGTTCACCACCGACAAAGCCAGCGATTTCACCGCTATCCTGACCAGTATCAAGGCTAAAAACCCCGATCTGATCTTCTTCGGCGGCATGGACTCGGTCGGCGGCCCGATGCTGCGCCAGATCAAGGCACTCGGCATCAAAGCCAAATTCATGGCCGGCGACGGCGTCTGCACCGAACCGCTGGCCCGCCTGGCAGGCGCCGAAGCCGTCAATGGCATCGTCACCTGCGCTGAAGCCGGCGGCGTGATGCCCGACCAGCAGAAAGCCATGGACGACTTCCGCGCCCGCTACAAGCAAAAATACGGCCAGGAAGTGCAACTGTACGCACCCTATGTTTACGATGCTGTGATGACCATGGCCACCGCCATGGCTGACGCCAAATCGGCCGAGCCGGCCAAATACCTGCCGTATCTGGCCAAGGTCAAATACCAGGGCGTAACCGGCCTGATCACTTTCGATCCGAAAGGCGATATCAAGGACGGCGCCCTGACCCTGTTCCACTACGTGGACGGCAAGAAGACCAAGATGGAAGTCGTGAAATAAGTATCAGGGCCGTAAAATAGCAAAAGCCGGGGAAACCCGGCTTTTTTCATGCTTTTAAAGCAGAATCAGATCATTTCTGCGTCAGAATCCATTTCACCAGCGTGCGTGCCTCAGCCTCGCTCACTTGTGGATTGGCAGGCATTGGGATCGCGCCCCAGGTGCCGGAACCGCCCTTCATTACCTTCTGCACCAGCTTGGTTTCAGCGTCCTTCTGGCCTGCGTACTTCGCCGCCACGTCCTTGTAAGCAGGACCGACCAGCTTGTTCGCAACCGCGTGGCAAGCCATACAGTTCTTAGCCTTGGCCAGATCGGCGTTAGCCAGAGCTGCCTGGGAAGCGAATGCAGAAACCACAACAGCACCAACCATCAGAATACGTTTCATCTTTCTCTCCAAAATAAAACCCACGCCATTCTACCGTGTTTTGCAGAATCCGAAGGATGCCCAGACAACGGGTGGTTATAGCGCGCGGTTGACGGCGGCAAGCGCTTTCCTTCCCGAAAAATCGTAATGTTTTGTAAGATGGAAGCAGGAGGAAAGCTGCCATGCCCATCATCATCCTGATCGCCGCGCTCTGCGCGCTACGCTACTTCGAAGTCTGGCGTTTTGCCGAGCTCTCCTGGTGGTGGATAGTTGGGCTGATGGCGCTCGCCTTCCTCTGGTTCGAATTCCTCGAACCCATGCTCGGTCTCGACAAGCGCAAAGCCCACAATATCGACGAACAGCGCCGCAAAGACCGCGTCAAAAAGAATTTCGACAAAACCCGCAAATAAGCCCTTTGCGCCAAATCAAACAATGTCCCCTGGTGTCAGGCGGGACCGCCGAGGCACCAAGGTAGGACATTTGCGGATCTAGATCAAAGGGCTTAGCGCTTGAGCTGGCTGAGGTCGCGGACGGCGCCGCGGTCGGCGGAGGTCGTCAGGGCAGCGTAGGCTTGCAAGGCTTGCGATACGAGGCGCTCGCGGTTCACGGGCTGCCAGGCGTCTTTGCCGCGCGCTTCCATGGCACTGCGGCGATTTGCCAGCTCGGCGTCAGTGATGCGCAGGCTGATTTTGCGGGCGGGGATGTCGATGTCGATCATGTCGCCCTCCTCCACCAGGCCGATGGCGCCGCCTTCGGCTGCTTCGGGGGAGGCATGGCCGATCACCAAGCCCGACGAGCCGCCAGAGAAGCGTCCGTCGGTCAGCAGGGCGCAGGCTTTGCCCAAGCCTTTGGATTTGATATAGGAGGTCGGATACAGCATTTCCTGCATGCCAGGACCGCCTTTCGGGCCTTCGTAACGGATGATGACGACGTCGCCCGCCTGTACCGTATCGCCGAGGATGCCTTCCACCGCCGCGTCCTGGCTCTCGAATACGCGCGCCTTGCCGCTGAATGTGAGGATGCTTTCATCCACGCCGGCCGTCTTCACGATGCAGCCGTTTTCCGCCAGATTGCCATACAACACAGCCAGCCCGCCATCCTGCGAGTAAGCGTGGGCCTTGTCGCGGATACAGCCGGTGCTGCGGTCGGCATCATGCGAGGCATAGCGTTCGGCTTGCGAGAAGGCGACCTGGGTCGGCACGCCGCCCGGCGCGGCGCGGAACAGCTGGTGCACGGCCGGATCATCGCTACGCTTGATATCGTATTTTTCGATGGCCTCACCGAGGCTCTTGCTGTGCACCGTGGGCAGCGAGGTGTCGAGCAGGCCGGCGCGCGCCAGTTCGCCGAGGATGGCGATGATGCCGCCCGCGCGGTGCACATCTTCGATATGGTATTTGTCGGTCATCGGCGCGACCTTGCACAGACAAGGCACTTTGCGCGAGATGCGGTCGATATCGGCCATGCTGAACGCCACCTGCGCCTCATGCGCGGCGGCCAGCAAATGCAGCACGGTGTTGGTGGAGCCGCCCATCGACACGTCCAGCGCCATGGCGTTTTCAAACGCAGCCTTGGTGGCGATGCTGCGCGGCAGGACGGAAGCATCGTCCTGCTCATAGTAGCGGCGTGCCAGGTCGACCACCAGGCGGCCCGCCTGCAGGAACAGTTCCTTGCGGTCGGCATGGGTGGCGACGATGGTGCCGTTGCCCGGCAGGGACAGGCCGAGCGCCTCGGTCAGGCAGTTCATCGAGTTGGCGGTGAACATGCCGGAACAGGAACCGCAGGTGGGACAGGCGGAACGCTCCACCTCCGCCACGTCGGCATCGGACACGCTGGCGTCGCCCGCCTTGATCATGGCGTCGATCAGATCGAGCTTGATGACCTGCTGGCCGCCGTTGACGACCTTGACCACCTTGCCCGCCTCCATCGGCCCACCCGACACGAACACCACGGGAATGTTCAGGCGCATGGCGGCCATCAGCATGCCCGGCGTGATCTTGTCGCAGTTCGAGATGCAGACCATGGCATCGGCGCAGTGGGCATTCACCATGTATTCCACCGAGTCGGCGATCAGGTCGCGCGACGGCAGCGAGTACAGCATGCCGCCGTGGCCCATGGCGATGCCGTCGTCGACGGCGATGGTGTTGAATTCTTTGGCCACGCCGCCGGACGCTTCGATCTCGCGCGCGACCAGCTGGCCCAGGTCCTTCAGGTGCACGTGACCGGGCACAAATTGGGTGAAGGAGTTGACCACGGCGATGATGGGTTTGTCGAAGTCGCCATCTTTCATGCCGGTGGCGCGCCACAGGGCGCGGGCGCCGGCCATATTGCGGCCGTGGGTGGTGGTGCGTGAACGGTATTGGGGCATGCCAGTCTCCTCGGTAAGACCATCAGATTGCCTTGCGCCGGACCCAGTGTCAAATATATCATTCCCCAATCAGTGATTCACCATACATATCACAGAATGAATATCGAACTGCGCCAGCTGCGCTATTTTCTGACCGTGGCCGAGGAATTGCACTTCGGCCGCGCCGCCAAGCGCCTGCATATGACGCAGCCGCCACTTTCGCAAGCCATCCAGGGCCTGGAGGAGCTGCTGGGCGTCCGCCTGTTTGAGCGCAACCGGCGCGGCGTTGCACTGACCCCGGCCGGCGACGCCCTGCTGGCCGAGGCGCGCCGCCTGCTCGACCAGGCGCTAGAGCTGCCCGCCATCGTGCAGCGCGCGGCGGCGGGCGAGGCGGGGCGGCTGTCGCTGGCTTTCGTGTCCTCGGCCGATTACAGTGTGCTGCCGCCCTTCCTGCGCGCCTACCGCAGCGCCTATCCCCAGGTGCAGATCCGCCTGCAGGAAGCGACCTCCGACCTGCAGCTCGATGAGCTGCTGCACGGCCGTATCGACGCCGGCCTGCTGATTCCGCCCCTGCCCGAGAAGGCCAAGGCCGAGCTGGAATATCTGCCCGTGCTGAGCGAGCCGCTGATCCTGGCCGCGCCGGCCGATCTGGCGGACCTGCCGTCCGAAGGCGCGGTCGATCTGGCCGCGTTGCCGCCGCTGCCCCTGATCGTCTTCCCGCGCGCCATTTCGCCCGGCTTGCACGACGCGATCCTGGCGGTTTTCCGCGCCGCCGGCATCACGCCCGCCATCGGCCAGGAGGCGATCCAGATGCAGACCATTGTCAGCCTGGTATCGGCTGGCATGGGTATCGCACTTGTGCCACAATCGGTCTCGAACCTGCGCCGCCCCGGGGTAGAATACCGCCCGCTGACGCAGTCCACGCCGTTGGTCGAAACCGGCCTGGCCTGGCGCCGCGACAATGCCTCGCCCGTGCTGCGCGGCTTTTTGGAATTACTGAGAAAGAGAGTCTAGATGCTGATCCACCCGATGCCCGATCCGGTTGCCTTTTCGCTGGGACCCGTCCAGATCCACTGGTATGGCCTGATGTATGTACTGGCCTTCGCCATGTTTCTGGCGCTGGGCCGCGTGCGCGTGAAGCAGCCGCATATCGCCGCTCAGGGCTGGAAGGCCGAGGATCTGGACGATATGCTGTTCTACGGCATGCTGGGCGTGGTGGTCGGCGGCCGTCTGGGCGAAGTGATTTTCTACCGTCCCGAATTCTTCCTGGCCAATCCGATCGAAATTTTCAAGGTCTGGCATGGCGGCATGAGCTTCCACGGCGGCTTCCTCGGCGTACTGCTGGCCATGTGGCTGTGGTCGCGCAAGGCCAAGCGCAATCTGCTCGACGTGTATGACTTCATCGCGCCGCTGGTGCCGCTCGGCTATGCCGCCGGCCGCATCGGTAATTTCATCAATGCCGAGCTGCCGGGCCGCGTCGCCGATCCTTCCCTGCCCTGGGCCATGATCTGGCCGAATGTGGATGCGCTGCCGCGCCACCCTTCGCCGATCTACCAGGCGCTGATCGACGGCCTGCTGGTGTTTGCGATTCTTTGGCCGTTCGCGCGCCAGGCGCGGCCGCGCCTGGCCGTGGGTGCCATGTTCACGCTGCTGTATGGCTGCGCGCGTTTCTTCACCGAGTACTTCCGCACGCCGGACTATGAAGTGCAGTTTGCCGGTTTCACCATCACCTCCGGCCAGCTGCTGTCGCTGCCGATGATCGCCGCCGCGCTGCTGATGCTGCTGTGGTCCTATAAATATAGCGCCGGCGCCAAGCCCGCCCACGCCTGAGACAATGAGCAAGAAGACTATTCCCATCCGCGCCTATGACAAGCCGGCCGGCGGTTTCGGCTCGCTGCACGGCACGGCCAAGGCGCTGACCAGCAACGGCCCGTATCCGGCGCTGGCGACCTTGCCGCGCCTGAACCAGCCGCAGGGCGTGGATTGCCCCGGCTGCGCCTACCCCGATTCGCCCAGCAGCAAATCGGTGGACTTTTGCGAGCAAGGCGCCTGGGCCATTGCCCATGAGGGCAGCAAGGCGCGCGCCACGCCGGCTTATTTTGCCGAGCATACGCTGAGCGCCCTGCGCGGCAAGGAGAACTGGGAACTGGAAGCGGCCGGCCGCCTGACCGCGCCCATGCTGTACGACGCGGCCAGCGACACCTACCGCGAAACCAGCTGGGAACAGGCTTTCGAACTGGCCAGCGAACGCCTGCGTGCGCTCGGTCCGCAACGCACCGTGTTCTACACCTCGGGACGCAGCAGCAATGAAGCGGCCTTCCCCTACCAGCTGTTTGCGCGCGCCTTCGGCACCAATAATCTGCCCGATTCGTCCAACTATTGCCACGAATCGTCGGGCCAGGCGCTGACCATGTCCATCGGCGTGGGCAAGTCCACCGTCACGCGCGAGGACTTCGAACATGCCGAGGCGATTTTCAGCTTCGGCCACAATCCCGCCTCGAACCACCCGCGCATGCTGGGCGATCTGCGCGAGGCGAAAAAACGCGGCTGCAAGATCGTCATCTTCAATCCCATGTTCGAGCGCGGGCTGGAGGAATTTGCCGATCCGCAGTCGCCCACCGAACTGCTGAGCGGCCACGGCACCAAGCTGGCCGACGCCTACTTCCAGGTGCGCGTGGGCGGCGATCTGGCGGCCATCACCGGCATCGCCAAGGCCGTGCTGGAACGCGATGCGCTGGACCGCGCCTTTATCGCGGAACATACCGACGGTTTCGACGCTTTCGTCGCCGTCATGCAGCAGCAGTCGTGGGCTGACATCGAACAGGCCAGCGGCCTGACGCGCGCCCAATTGAATGAGGCGGCCGATTACTACATCGCTTCCAACGCCACCATCTCGGCCTGGTGCATGGGGCTGACGCAGAACGAATTCGCCATCGAGACCTTGCAGATGCTGGTCAATCTGGCTCTCCTGCGCGGCAATGTGGGCAAGCCGGGTGCCGGCCTGATGCCGGTGCGCGGCCACTCGAATGTGCAGGGCGACCGCACGGTGGGCATCACCAACAAGCCCAAGGCCGAATGGCTGGCCGGCCTGGAACGCGTGTTCGGCTTTACGCCACCGGCCCAGCCGGGACTGGACGCGGTGGGCGCCATCAAAGGTCTGATCGATGGCTCGGTGCAGGGCTTCGTCGGCCTGGGCGGCAACTTCGCCGTGGCGGGACCGGACAGCCCGCGCGTGCTGGATGCGCTGGGCAAGACCGAACTGACCGTGCATATCGCCACCAAATTGAATCGTACCCACCTGTACCCCGGCCGCCTTGGCCTGCTGCTGCCCTGTCTGGGCCGCACGGAGCTGGACGACCAGTCGGGCGACGCGCAATTCGTCAGCGTGGAAGACACGGCCAGCGTGGTGCATTCCTCCACCGGCCGCAACCGCCCCGCCAGCGATCTGCTGCGCTCCGAGCCGTATATCGTCAGCGAATTGGCGCGCCGCACCCTGCCCCCTTTGAACATCGACTGGCAAGGCATGGGCGGCAATTACGACCTGACACGCAAGCTGATCGAGCAGGTGGCGCAAGGCGCCGTCAGCGGCTTCGAGAACTACAACGAGAAGATCCGCCAGCAGCGCGGCTTCCGTCTGCCGAATACGGCCGGTGAGCGCATCTGGAAAACCGCCACCGGCAAGGCGCGCTTCATCGCCCACGCCCTGCCGGCGGAAACCATCATGTCGCGCGCCCGCGCCCAGTACGGCGATAAGGTACTGTGCCTGGCGACGATCCGCGCCCACCGCCAGTACAACACCACCGTCTACCGCGACCCGAAAGGGGAAGTGGACCGCTACCGCGGCGTGCACGGCTCGCGCAAGGTGCTGTTCGTCGGCCCCGACGTGCTGCGCCGCCTCGGCTTCAGCGACGGCGAACTGGTGACGGTGCGCGCCGCCGCGCCGGATGGCATCGAGCGCAAGGTGGAAGGCATCCGCCTGATCGAATACGCGCTGCAGGGCGACGATGTGATCGGCTACTTCCCCGAGCTGACGCCGCTGATCTCGCCCGAGCTGGTGGCGCGCGGCTCGAATACGCCGGCCTTCAAGCAAGTGCCGGTGCTGCTGGAAAAAGCATAAAAAATGGCCGCTTCGAGCGGCCTTTTTTACGCCTTCAGTGGAAGGCCTTCCACAGCATATACGCCGCCAGGAAGTAGAGGATGACGGCGAACACCTTGCGCAGCGTGGCCACCGGCAGGCGGTGCGCTGTGCGCGCGCCGAGCGGCGCCATGCTCATGCTGGCGGCGACGATCACCAGCAGGGCCGGCACATAAATAAAGCCCAGCGAGTGTTCCGGCAATCCCGGCTCGCCCCAGCCAAAGTAGATATTCGACAGCGTGCCGGCCAGCGCAATCGGAAAGCCCAGCGCCGCGCTGGTGGCGACCGCATTGTGGATCTTCACATTACACCAGCTCATGAACGGCACCGAGAGGAAGCCGCCGCCCGCGCCCACCAGCCCCGACACCACGCCGATTGCGCCGCCGGCGGCGAACATGCCGCCCGTGCCGGGCAGCTCGCGCGCGGCGGAAGGTTTTTTACCCAGCAGCATCTGGGTTGCGGAGAAGGTAATGAAGATACCGAAGAACAGCGCCAGCGCCGAGGAATTCATCTGCTTGGCGATCCACGGTCCCACCCAGGAACCGAGCACGATGCCCGGCGTCAGCAGGGCCACAATGCGCCACTGCACCGCCTTCATCTTGTGATGGGCGCGCACCGAGGATACGGAGGTAAACAAGATCGTCGCCAGCGACGTGGCAATCGCCATATGCACCACCAGCTCGGGCGCGAAACCGCGCGCGGTGAAAATCATCGTAATGAAAGGCACCAGCACCATGCCGCCACCTATGCCCAGCAGACCCGCTGCAAAACCGCCTGCCGCACCCATGGCGAGCAGGATCAAAACCAGTCCCCAATCCATCGGCTTTGTTTACTCCTTCAACAGCGTGGCAATAGTCTTCCACTGCCCCGGCGTGACGGGCGTGATCGACAGGCGGCTGCCTTTCTGCAGCACGACCATATCCTCCAGCTGGGGAATGGTGCGCAGCTCGGACAACGGCAGCAGGCGGGTTTTGCGCAGCGCTTTCACGTCCACGCAAATCCAGCGTGGTTCTTCGCGCTTGGCCTTGGCGTCGTAATAGTGGCTGGAGGGATCGAACTGCGTATCGTCGGGATAGGGAGAACTCACCACTTCGGCGATGCCGGCGATGCCCGGCTGCGGGCAGCTGGAATGGTAGAACAGCACGCCGTCGCCCGGCTGCATGCCGTCGCGCATGAAGTTGCGCGCCTGGTAGTTGCGCACGCCGAACCAGGGTATGGTCTGTTTTGGCGCGGCCAGCACATCGTCGATGCTGATTTCGTCCGGCTCGGACTTCATCAACCAATATCGCATAAGCCTTCCTCCCGAAACGGTGGACGTAAAAAAACGGTTGCGCATCGTGAGATGCAGGCAACCGTTCTTCGGAATAAGTGCCCCGCCTGTGCCGCTATGCCGGCATCCCGAACCTTACGGTTCAAGGTGGTTGCAGTTAGTTCAGCTTCGGGTTCATCGGACTAGCGACGCTCACGCCCGCCGAGCAAATTCCCGCAACCGATGCATGTAAATGGTTCAAGGAATATATGACAATCGCGAACACTGCAGGGTGACAGCAGTTTACTCCTCCCGCTCCCGCAAAGGAAGTCTTTTCGGCCAATTAGAAGAGATTTTCTTGCGGGGTCAGGGCGCCGTCCAGGACCTTCTGCATGGCGGCGATCTTCTGCTGCACTTCCAGCAGCGACATATCGGACAGCGGGCCTTGCGGCGATTTCGCCGTGAGGAATTCGGCGGCCATGCCGAGGGCGGCCATCACCGCGATACGGTCATTGCCCTTGACTTTGCCGGCATCGCGGATGCCCGACATCTTCTTGTCCAGCAGGCTGGCCGCTTCGCGCAGCGCGCGCTCCTCGCTTTCCTTGCAGGCCAGGCGATAGGGCTGGCCCATGATGCTGACATCCAGCTGTATCATTGCTCACCTTTCGTCAGCGCATCTTCAGCTTCGGCAGCCGGCGTCTCGGACGTTGCAGTCTCCGGCGGCGCAATCTTCTCCAGCAAAGCCTGCACCCGCGCATGGGCCTCGCCCAGACGGCGCTGATTCGCAATGCTCTCGGCGACGAGGGCCGCATTCGCCTGGCGCAGCTGCGAATTCTCGCGGCGCAGCGTCAGCGTCAGCTCAGCCAACTGGTCGATTTTGTCTGAAAGTTCTTGGAAGTCTGAAATCATCCCGCAACTATAGGGCGGCAAGTTAAGGCGCGTCAACCGAATCCCGCGCCTGTCAACAATTTTTTTCTTATGACGGCCCGGGAAGAGCAAGCTGGTACGGCGCCGGTCAAAAGAGACCGACATTGTACCAGCTTGCCCATGCCGCTTATCCCGCTTATGCCGCGTCAGGCATGCTGCACACCCACCAACTGTACGGCGCTGCTGCCGCCCGTGATGGAAGCCTGCAGCAGGTCGGCGAAGTCGTGCAGACGGTCGGCGGTCCAGACCGACGCCATCTCATATGAGCCGCCCTGCTCCGCCTGCGCCACCAGCTGCGCCATGGTGAGCGCGGCCACGGTCTTGCCGCTGGCGTCCACCAGGTCCAGCTCCTGCACATTGACTTTGGCGTAATCGGCCACGGTCAGGCGCGCGTAGGACTTGCCGCCATCGACGTAGTTGATGACCAGGTCGGAACCCTCGATATTGGTCTTCACTTTGTCGGCGCTCATCGTCACCTTCGAGAACAGCTTGTTGGCGCTGAACTTGAGGATGTCGTTGCCGCCGGCCGTCTCGTGGATGGTGTCCTTGCCGTCGCCCATCGACATCACATATACGTCCTTGCCCTCGCCGCCGTACAGGTCATCGTTGCCCATGCCGCTATAGAAGGTATCGTCGCCAGCGCCGCCGAACAGGCGGTTATTGCCCGCGTACTTATAGCCCAGGGTGTAGGCCAGCAAGCCGGCGATGAAGAAGTCCGCGCCCTTGAATTCGCTCAGGTGCAGATTCACGCCCAGGGTCTTGCCCAGCCAGTCGACGCCGTCGCCGCTGGCATTGGAGGCGGTCTTCAGCGCATCGCCCAGCCAGGACGCCGCATCCGACAGCGCCGTGCCCACGTCGGCATCGGCCACCGCTTCCACGCCGCTGCCGATGCCGTTGATGGCCGAGTTCAAGCCGCCCTTGGCCGTGTTCAATGCGTTCTTCAGCGGATTGGCGATATCGAAGTCGGCAGAGGACAGACCCGCCGCATTGGTAATGCCCGCCACGGCATCATTGCCCGCCTTGTTCAGGCCATCGACCAGCGAGCCGGCATTGGCCGTCGCCTTGTTCAGTTCAGCCTTCATATTGGTGGCGATGCTGTTCCAGCCTTTAGTCAGCTCCTCGCCCAGCGCCGTATTCATGTATTTGGTCACGGCGTCGAAGCCCGCGCCGGCATCCTTCCACACGCCGTTCAGGGTATTGGTCTTGCCCACCAGCAGATGGTCGATCACGCCCCAGCCCAGGCCCATCATGGTGTCGTTGCCTTTACCGCCGCCCACATAGCTGCCCGCGTTGGTGGCAAAAATGGTGTCGTCGCCGTCGCCGCCGACGATCACATTGCCGACCAGGTTCAGCTTGCCCAGCTCGCCCTTGGACAGCGCGCCATATTGCGAGCGGATGAAATTGGCATTCATGGCCGCGCCCACCCAGTCGCCCGCCGACTCGTAATCGTTTTCCACGATGGCTTCGGCGGCGTTGAATACCGTGATCTCGGCCAGGCCGATGATGGTGTCGTTGCCGGCGCCGCCCACCGCCACATTGTTCTGGCCGGAGGAGACGATCAGGTCATTGCCGTTGCCGCCCATGCCGATGGTGGTGGTGCCCGCCAGGATCATGGTGTCGTTGCCGTCGCCGGCGTGGACGAAGTTCATGCCGGTGTCGATGCTGACTTTGGTGTCCTTGGTGGTCTGTGCCTTGTCCGAACCCTCGATGGCTTCGGTGGTCTTGCTGGCGTAGCTCAAGGTGCTGCCCGCGTTCACCACCAGCAGGAAATCGTTGCCGGAATCGGCCAGCACCACATTGTGGTCGCCATACACGACAGCGGTGTCGTCACCGGCGCCGGTCCAGCCCAGGTTGAACTGGGTGCTGCCCTTGGTGGTGCTGGTGGTGGTCTGCTGCGAGCCTTCCGGCTGGGTGGTGCTGGTTTTCTCGTTGCCGCCGCCGTAGCTGACCATCACCAGGGTATCCTTGCCGCTGCCGGTGATGACGGCGTTGTCCTTGCCGACCACGGTGGCGACGTTGTTGCCGTCGCCCGCCACCAGCAGGTTGCCGTTGACATTGACCGCCTTGGCCGCCGTGCCGAAAGCCAGCGCGGTCAGCACGTCGTCGCCGCTACCGCCTTCTACCAGATTGCCCTTGCCCAGCGCGGTGACAACGTTGCGGCCTTCGCCTGCCGCCACCACATCGTACTGGCCGATCACAGTCACCACGTCGTTGCCGGCACCGGTGGCGATGCCGGACTTGCTGCCCACGGCCGTCACCACGTCATTGCCCGCGCCGGTCACGGCCAGGTTGTTCATGCCCACCGCCGTCACAGTGCTGTCGGCGCTGCCGCCCACCAGCACGTTGTTCTTGCCGAAGGCCGTGATAACGTCGCGGCCCGACTGGTTGGAAGCCGCGCCGGACAAGCCGGCCTTGCCGACCAGGTTGGTGGCCGCCACGCCGGCGGTGATGGAGTCGAGCAAGCCAACGGCGGTCGCCGCCGTCTCGGCATAGTTGCCGGCCACGACCAGGTTGTTCGCGCCCGCCGCCGTCACGGTGTCCGCGCCGGCATCGGCCCAGACCACGTTGCGCGCGCCGATCACGGTGGCCGTATCGTTGCCGGTGCCGCTCCACACCACGTTATTGGCGCCGATGGCGGTCGCCACGTCGTTGCCGCCGCCGGTATAGATCACATTGGTGGAGCCGACCGCCGTCACCACATCGTTGCCGGCGCTGCTGGCCAGGCTGTTGCCGATGAAGGTGGTCACGGCCTTGGTCACGCCGCCGGCGGCGCTGCCCAGCTTCGCGCCCACATCGGCCACGCCCTCGCCCAGGCCGGTCACGATCACGTTCACCGAACCGGCCGCCGTCACCACATTGTCGCCGGCCGTGTTGACCACGATATTATTGCTGCCGATGGCGGTGGTGATATTGTCTCCGCCGTTCGCCAGCACGATATTGTTGCCGCCAACGGCCGTCACCACGTCCTTGCCGCCGCCGGTGTAGACCACATTGGTGCCACCCAGCGCCACCACGGCATCGTTGCCCACGCCGCTGTTGATGGCGGCAGTCAGCTTACCGGTGGCATTGCTCACGGCCTTGGCCGCGTCCTTGCTCGGCATGACATCGGCCAGCACCTTGCCCAAGCCGCCGCTGGCCGCCTTGACCATGCCGCCCAATTCCGTCAGCACCACATTGGCGCCGCCGATAGCAACGGCGGTATTGCCGCCCACGGTGCTCGCCACCAGATTGCCGCTGCCCACGCCCAGCAGGGTATTGCCGCTGCCGTTGGCCAGCATGACATTGTTCAGGCCCAGAGCCGCTTCGATATTGCCGCCCTGGTTGCTGACCAGGGCATTGGTGTCGCCCAGCGCGCCGACCTTGTTATTGGCACCGCCGGTATAGGCCACGTTCAGCAGGCCACCCAGCACGATGCTGCTGCCGCCGCCCTCTTCCACCACCACGTTGGCCCCGCCGCCGGCAACCACGCTGTCGTTGCCGTCGCTGGCTGTGATGACATTGGCGCCGCCCAGGCCGACGATGGTGTCGCGGCCGCCGCCTGCGGTGATGATGTTGGCGCCGCCGATGGCCTGCACATTATCGTCGCCGCCGCCGGTGTTAATGATGTTGGCGCCGCCGGCTGCCGTCACCTTGTCGTTGCCGCTGCCGCTGCTCAGCTTATTGGCCGCGCCGTTCAGCGTGACGTTATTGCCGCCGTCACCCGCATCGATGATATTGGCGCCGCCGTTGGCGGTAATGCTGTCGTTGCCACGGCCAGCGTTGACGGTGTTGGAGGCACCGTTGACGGTGATATTGTTATTGCCGTCTCCTGCCTTGACCTGGTTGGCCGCGCCATCGGCGCGGATGGTATCATCGCCGCCGCCAGCCGTGATGTTGTTATTGCCGCCCGCGGCGCTGACATTGTTGTTGCCATCGCCGGCGTTGATCACATTGCTGGCCGCCCTCACCGTGATACGGTCGTCGCCACCATTGGTGTTGATGACGTTGCTGGCGCCATCGGCCGTCACCACGTCGTTGTGGTTGCCGGTGTTGATGACGTTCGACGCCCCACCGGCGTTGACGGTGTTGTTGCCATCGCCCGCGTCCACCTTGTTGGAACCACCGGCCACGCTGATATTGTCGGCGCCATTGCCGGTGCTGACGATATTCGCGCCGCCATTGGCGGTGACGGTGTTGTTGCCGTTATCCAGGTCGATATCGTTCCAGCCGCCGTTGGCCGTCACGCGGTCGTCGCCGTCGCCGGCATCGATCTCGTTGTAGGCGCTGTTGACGGTCAGCGTATTGTTGCCCTGGCCCAGATCCACATCGGCCGCCGCACCGGCCGCCACGGTCACTGTGTCGTTGCCGTTGCCGCCGCTGATCTTGTTGTAGGCCCCCACATCGACGCGGATGGTGTCGTCGCCATTGCCGCCGTCGATGCGGTTGTAGCCGCCGACCTTGACCACCAGCGTATCGTTGCCGTCGTCGCCGTAGATATTGTTGTAGGCGCCGGCCGTCACCGTAATGGTATCGTTGCCGTTTTCGCCGTGGATGATGTTGGCGCCCAGCGAGCTGGCGGTGTAATTGTCGTTGCCGCCGCCGAGATTCTTTTTCGTGTAGCCCAGTTCCGCCACTTTCTTGGCCACGCCTTCGATATCCTTGCCGACCGACTCGAACGCATCGCCGATGCCATTCAGGTCGCCGCCGATATCTTTCATGGTGTCGCCTACCTTGTCGACCGCTTTCACGATCGGTTTGACGACGTTTTTCTTGAACCAGCTTCCAATGCTCATGGGCTTTTTCTCTTTCTGAGGGTTTTAGTACCCTTGCATTAAATCAACAAAAGATGACAGAACGGCCCACAGATTGATTACAATCCTGTAATCGAAGGCCGCATTGACGCCCTCCGACCCATCAGCAACAATCCCCCTTATGAAAGCCTTACTGGTAGAAGATGAACAGCGCATCGCCAGCTTTGTGTGCGCCGGCCTGCGCGAGCAAGGCTTCCTTGTCGATCATTGCGAAGACGGCAATCTCGGTTACGACTACGCCCTGGCGCGCGAATACGATGTGATCCTGCTCGATGTGATGGTGCCGGGGCGCGATGGCCTGTCCATCCTCAAGGGCTTGCGGCGCGAAGGACGCAACACGCCGGTGATCCTGCTCACCGCGCGCAATGAGCTGGACGACCGCCTGCAAGGCCTGAACCTGGGCGCCGACGATTACCTGGCCAAACCCTTCTTCGTGGAGGAACTGGTGGCGCGCATCCACGCCCTGCTGCGCCGGGTCAGCGGCGAACGCCAGAATGTGCTGAGCGTCGGACCGCTCAAGCTGGACCGACTGAGCCGCGTGGCCGAAGTCGATGGCCGGCCGGTGGAGCTGACCAGCCGCGAATTCAATCTGATGGAATACCTGATGCGCTCCCCGGGCCGCGTCTACGCGCGCACCCAGATCCTGGAACATGTGTGGGGCTATGATTTCGAGCCGCAGACGAATATGGTCGATGTCTGCATCCAGCGCCTGCGCAAGAAGCTGAACCTGCCCGACAGCGTGGCCATCGAAGCGGTGCGCGGCGTCGGCTACCGCCTGCGCAAGCCGGACGGCGAAGCGTGAAGCGCGCCGCGCCGCCCTCCCCATCCGCATCCGGCGCAGTCGGCAATGACGCGGGCGGTCGCGAACCTGCCGGCGATGAGCCGGTGCATGGCACCGCGGCCGAAAGGCGGGATAGCTCAGGGGCGAACCGCTTCCGCCTGCGCTCCTTTCGCCTGCGCATCACGCTGATGTCCACCGCCACGGCGCTGGCGGCCATCCTGATCCTGTTCGTCGCCGCCAGCACCACCATCGTGGCGCGGCGCGCGCAGATACTCGACCATATTCTCTCGGCCCATTTATCCGGCCCCGGTTTCAGCGTCGCCACGCCGGCGCTATGGCCCGCCATCGACGCCCACCTGAATGCCAGCTTCAGCGCCTTCGCGCCGCAAGGCTCGCAAGGCGGCTACGCGATCCTGCGCGCCAGCCGCGCCGACGGCAGCCTGGTTTACCGCAGCCCATCCTGGCCCACTGCGCTGGACACTGCAGCCTTGCCGCACGCCCCCGGGCTGCACACGGTGGCCGATGGCGCGCTGGAATGGCGGCTGGGGCAGGTGCGCCATGGCGATCTAACGGTGTGGGTCGGCGTTAACCGCAGCCTGTCGAACGCCCAGTTGCGCGTCAGCCTGTGGCGCTTTGCCGCAGCGGCGGCCGTGCTGGGGGCACTGATTGCGCTGCTGGCCTGGTATTTGTCAGCGCGCGCCATGCGGCCGGTCGAGCATCTGACCGGCGTGATGCTGGGCTTGAACGCCAGCGACCTCGATCAGCGTGTGGCGGCCGACGAGGAAGACATCGAATTCGCCCAGCTGGTCACGGTGTTCAATGCCATGCTGGACCGTCTGCAGCGCAGCTTCCTGCAAGCCATCCGCTTTTCCGGCGATGCCGCGCACGAGCTGAAAACCCCGCTCACCATCCTGCAAGGGCAACTGGAACACGCTTTCACCCACGCGGCCAAGCCGGAACAGGAAGAAGCCCTGGTCGAGATGCTGGAAGAAGTGCGCCGTCTGGACAGCATCGTGCGCAAGCTGCTCATGCTGTCGCGCGCCGATGCAGGCCAGTTGCAGATTCCGCTCACCCCCTTCAACCTGCGTCCCGTGCTGGACGAACTGGCGGAAGATATCGAACTGCTCGACGCGGAGCGCGAAGTGCGGCTGGACCTGCCGCCGCTGCTGCTGGTGAAGGGAGATGCCGACCTGCTGCGGCAAGTGCTGCAAAACCTGGCCAGCAATGCGGTGAAGTATGGCTTGCCTGGCGGCTGGATTGCGCTGTCGGCACGCCAGCACGGAGGACAATGGCAGATCGATGTGGCGAATGCCTCCTCTGGTATCGCCGCAGAACACCGCGAACGCCTGTTCGACCGCTTCTACCGCGCCGACCATGCCCACAACCGGCGCATTCCCGGCGTGGGTCTCGGTCTGTCACTGGCGCGGGAAATCGCCCGCGCCCATGGCGGCGAACTGCTGCTGGCGGAAGCTGATCAGGAACGCACCTGCTTCCGCCTTTGCCTGCCCGCAGCACTCTAGGCCTGCCGGTCCAAAGGTCGTAGGCCCGCAATCCAGGGCGTCAATACCAAGGCCAGCAGCGCCACGCCCGCCGCCACATAGCCTATGCTGGCCAGCCCCCACTGCTGGATCGCCACGCCGCCAAGGATAGCGCCCAATCCGGTGCCGGCATTGGCAGCCGAGACGTTCATGGTTCCCGCCAGCGCCTGCGCATGCGAAGCCGCTTTCATCACCCGCACCTGGCAGATCGGGAACAAGGCGGTATAGGCAATGCCCCAAAAGGCAAGCGACACGCCCAGCCAGCCATGGGCATGCGCCAGCGGCACGCACAGCGCCATCGCCACACCCAGCAATGCGGTAAACAGCGCGCTTGCGCACAGCGGATTGCGGTCCACATAGCGCCCGCCCAGCCAGTTGCCCAGCAAGCCCACCGCGCCAAAACCCATCAGCCACCAGCCAACTTTCGATGAAGGCACGCCCGCGATGCGCTCCAAAATATCGGCCAGATAAGTATAGGCAGCGAACATGGCGGTGAAGACCAGCACGGACAAGGCCACATTGGCGACGAAGCGCGGGTCGCGAAAAATCCGCGCCTGCTCACCGATGCGCTGACGCTGCGGCTGCGCCAGCGTCGGCATGAAGATCAGCATCAGCAGCGCCATCGACAGCGAGAGCGCGGACAAGCCCCAGAAAGTGGCACGCCAGCCCATCACGTCCGAGGCCAGCGTACCAAGGGGAATGCCGAACAGCAGCGCGGCCGAAATACCCAGATAGACCTGGGACACGGCGCGTCCGGCATGGCGCGGACCCGCCAGCTGGCCAGCCGTTTCGCTGGCTGTTCCCCAGAATACCGGCAGCGCCAGCGCCGGAATGAAGCGCGCCAGCGCCAGGACCCAGATATTCGGCGCCATGGCGGCGAGAGCGTTGGCTGCTGCAAAGAGCAGCAAGATGCCGACGAAGAGGCGCTTGCGTTCAATATGCGACAGCAGCACCGTCAGCGGCGGCCCAAACAACATCACGGTAAAGGCAAACAAGGTAACGAGCTGGCCGGCGGCGGAAATGGAAATGCGCATATCGCGCGCCAGGCCGGGCAGCAGGCCGACAATCAGGTATTCGGTGGTGACGATGGCGAAGGCCGCCACGGCCAGCACGGCGATGGCAACGCCGCTGCGCGTAGCCGGTGCCAGGTCTGGCGCGGTCGCATCAAGAGAGGGCATCACGATAAGCTCCTGTGAGTTCGAAAGGCTCACAGCTTATTGAAGATACAGATTCCCATCTCCGGTATTTATTCCTGATATTATGGAATTCATTTCCATAATCAGCATTCCAGCATGATTCCGGCTGAACGCCTGAAAGGCATCGAAGCTTTCGTTACCACGGCGGACGCGGGCAGCTTCACGGCCGCCGCCGAACGTCTGCACCTCACCAACTCCGCCGTCAGCAAGAGCGTGGCGCGTCTGGAGACGCGGCTCGGCACGCGGCTGTTCGAACGCACCACGCGCAGCCTGGCGCTGACCGAGGCGGGTGCCGCCTTCTACCGCACCTGCGTGCAGGTGCTGGCCGACTTGGGCGAAGCCGAAGCGGTACTCGCCGCGCAACGCACGGAGCCGGTGGGCCGTCTGCGGCTGGACGCGCCGCTCGCCTTCGGCCGCCTGCAAGTGTGGCCGCTGCTGCTGCAGTTCAGCGAACAGCATCCCGGCCTGCGTCCGCATGTCTCGTTCAGCGACCGCTTTGTCGATCTGGTCGACGAAGGCATCGACATCGCCGTGCGCATTGGTGGACCGGATCACTGGCCGCCCGCCTTGGGCCACCGCTACCTTGGCAGCGAAAAGCTGATCTTCTGCGCCGCTCCCGCCTATCTCGCGCGGCGTGGAACGCCAGCCACGCCGGCCGATCTGCTGGCGCATGACGCCGTGCTTTTCGGCCGGGCCGACGGCAGCAGCAATCCCTGGCTGATCGCCCAGAATGCCGGCCCCGCCGAACGCTGGACCATGGAAGGCCGCATCGTCAGCAGCAGCGCCGAGGCGCAGGTGGAGGCGGTGAGGAAAGGCTGCGGTGTCGCGCAACTGGCCACCTGGCTGATACGTGATGCACTGGAAAACGGCGAGCTGATTGCCTTGCTGCCGGAACTGGATATGGATGGCCTGCCGCTGAATCTGGTCTGGCCGCGCGGCAGGCAGTTACTGCCCAAGGTAGACGCCATGCTGGACTTGCTGGCGCAGTCGCTCCGGATCAGTTGAATATTTTGCCATGGACAATATAAGCGCAATGTAGACCGGATACAAAGGCAAAAGTTGCTAACACCCCAGAGAAGACTATTTCTTTTATAAGCCCGTCTTGAAATCGCATATAAGCGTCCCTATAATTGGCACTCGTTAGTAGAGAGTGCTAACAAAGACTTTTCTTACCCGTTTAGCAACAAACCATTGAAAAAAAGGAGTTTTGTATGAACCTTCGCCCTTTGCACGATCGCGTTATCGTCAAACGTCTCGACCAGGAAACCAAAACTGCGTCTGGCCTGATCATCCCTGATGCCGCTGCTGAGAAGCCGGATCAAGGCGAAGTACTGGCCGTGGGCAATGGCAAAGTGCTGGAAGACGGCAAAGTGCGCCCGCTGGAAGTCAAAGTCGGCGACCGCGTACTGTTCGGCAAATACTCCGGCCAGGCTGTCAAAGTTGACGGCGAAGAGCTGCTGGTGATGCGCGAAGAAGACATCATGGCCGTGGTCAACAAGTAATCACGCCCAACCGTATTTGACTGAATTCAGGAGAAATAAACATGGCAGCTAAAGAAGTAGTATTCGGCGACGCAGCGCGCGCCAAGATGGTTGAAGGCGTCAACATCCTCGCCAACGCAGTTAAAGTCACCCTGGGTCCAAAGGGCCGCAACGTGGTGCTGGAGCGCTCCTTCGGCGCCCCAACCGTGACCAAGGACGGCGTGTCGGTCGCTAAAGAGATCGAACTGAAAGACAAGCTCATGAACATGGGCGCGCAGATGGTCAAGGAAGTCGCTTCCAAAACCAGCGACAACGCCGGCGACGGCACCACCACCGCGACCGTGCTGGCCCAAGCCATCGTGCGCGAAGGCATGAAATTCGTGGCCGCCGGCATGAACCCGATGGACCTGAAGCGCGGCATCGACAAAGCTGTCGCCGCCACCGTGGAAGAGCTGAAAAACATCGCCAAACCATGCACCACCTCCAAGGAAATCGCCCAGGTTGGCGCCATTTCCGCCAACTCCGACGCCTCGATCGGCGAGCGCATCGCTGAAGCGATGGAAAAAGTCGGCAAGGAAGGCGTCATCACCGTGGAAGACGGCAAGTCCCTGAACGACGAGCTGGACATCGTGGAAGGCATGCAGTTCGACCGCGGCTACCTGTCCCCATACTTCATCAACAACCAGGAAAAACAGGTTGCCGTTCTGGACAACCCATTCGTCCTGCTGTGCGACAAGAAGATCTCCAACATCCGCGACCTGCTGCCCGTACTGGAGCAAGTGGCCAAAGCCGGCCGTCCGCTGCTGATCATCGCTGAAGACATCGAAGGCGAAGCCCTGGCGACCCTGGTGGTCAACAACATCCGCGGCATCCTGAAAACCTGCGCAGTGAAAGCGCCAGGCTTCGGCGACCGTCGTAAAGCCATGCTGGAAGACATCGCCATCCTGACCGGCGGCCAAGTGGTGGCTGAAGAAGTCGGCCTGACCCTGGAAAAAGTGTCCCTGGCCGAACTGGGCCAAGCCAAGCGCATCGAAGTGGGCAAGGAAAACACCATCGTGATCGACGGTGCTGGCGAAGCGTCGGCCATCGAAGGCCGCGTGAAACAGATCCGCGTTCAGATCGAAGAAGCGACCTCGGACTACGACCGTGAAAAACTGCAAGAGCGCGTGGCCAAGCTGGCTGGCGGCGTTGCCGTGATCAAGGTTGGCGCTGCCACCGAAGTCGAAATGAAAGAGAAAAAAGCCCGCGTGGAAGACGCGCTGCACGCTACCCGCGCTGCCGTGGAAGAAGGCATTGTGCCAGGCGGCGGCGTTGCCCTGCTGCGCGCCCGCGCTGCCCTGACGCTGAAAGGCGACAACCCAGACCAGGACGCCGGCATCAAGATCGTGCTGCGCGCCATGGAAGAGCCTCTGCGCATGATCGTGCAGAACGCCGGCGAAGAATCGTCGGTGGTGGTGAACGCTGTGCTGGCCGGCAAAGGCAACTACGGCTACAACGCCGCCAACGGCACCTACGGCGACATGGTTGAAATGGGCGTGCTGGACCCAGCCAAAGTGACCCGCTCCGCGCTGCAGAACGCCGCGTCGATCGCTGGCCTGATGCTGACCACCGACTGCATGGTGGCTGAAGTCGTAGAAGACAAACCAGCCGGCGGCATGGGCGGTATGGGTGGCATGGGCGGTATGGGCGGCATGGACGGCATGATGTAATTCAGCCCCCGCGCCGGACCATCCGGTCCCCGCAGCAAAAAGCCTGCAAGGTTCGCCTTGCAGGCTTTTTTCATTTTGTTGCGCTTAAAAAACAGGCATTTCCTTGCGACACTGATATAATCCAATTGAAATGAAAGAAACACATGTTTCTATAAATTAACTACAAGCGAGTAAGAATATGAAAAAACTGTCAGTTGCCCTGCTGGGCGCTACTACCCTGCTGGCGGCTGCCAGTACTTACGCCGCCCCGATCCAGCTGGTCAAAAACGGCGGCTTCGAGAGCGATATCGTCGGCAATTCCAACTGGATTCAGAGCAATACCCTGAGCGGCTGGACTGTGGGCGCCAATGGCGTCGAAATCCGCAACGACATCGCGGGCAAGGCCTTCGGCGGCAATAACTATGTGGAGCTGGATACCTACGCCAACAGCTCGATCAGCCAGAACCTGGCCACCACGTCCGGCGGCACCTACACGCTGAGCTTCTATTACTCGCCGCGCGAATTCACCAGCAGCGCCAGCAACGGTATCGAAGTGCTGTGGAATGGCGTGTCGAAAGGCATCTTCAGCGCCAATGGCGGCAGCAGCGGCAATCTGTGGCAGCAGTATTCCTTCAATGTGACTGGCGCCGGTGCTTCGACGGCACTGGAATTCCGCGCCGTCGGCACCAGCGACAGCCTTGGCGGCGGTCTGGACAATGTGTCCGTGACGTCGGCCGTGCCGGAACCCGGCAGCATGGCCCTGATGGGCCTGGGCCTGGGCCTACTGGGCTTCTGCGTACGCCGCAAGCGTCCGGCCTAAGCTGGGCGTCAAGCTTCACCGCGGGCGGCGTCTTGCCGCCCCAGGGCCTTTGGTTTAGTATGCAGGCAACTTTTCTTTCTTTGCCAAAGGCCGCCCTTTCCATGTTTCCCCTCTCGCGCCGCGCCCTTGCCGTGCTGGGCGCCGTCCTGGCCGCAAGCCTGGCCGCCTGCTCCCCGCGCAGCGCCGAAACGCCAGCGGCAGGCGCATCGGCATCCGCTTCCGTACCGGCGGAAACTTCGGCCCCATCCGCGCCACCGGCAGCCGCACCGGCCCAGGCTAAAAAGCTCAGCAAGGACCAGGCGATCGGCGTGCTGCTGGACCTGCCCGAACTGAAAGCCTGGTCGGACAAGATCGAAAAGAACTCCAACGGCCAATCGCATGGCGCCCTGATCGAATTCGACGCCACGCCGTTCCAGCACAAGGGCAAGACCTACTACCAGTTCAGCTTCGTCGAGAACACGCCTGAAGCCGTGCAGCGCTGGGAAAACTTCCTGATCGCCCCCGACGGCGGCGAAATCCTGATTGAAGACCAGATCAGCGGCGAACTGTTGTCCCTGGCCCGCTGGCGCAAGGAAAAGCAGCCGCTGCAACGCATCCCTTAAGCTCCGCGCATCCAGGAACGCCCAGCTTTTCAGCCTCCTTTACGAACCGGCTCAAATCAGCCGCAGCGTCCGCGCCTTGAGCGTTGCCGCCGCGCGGGTACTGCAACCGAGCTTGCGGAAGGCGCTTTCCACATGGGTGCCGACGGTGCGCGGACTGATCGCCAGTTGACGCGCCACTTGCTTGTTGGTCTGGCCTTGGCTGATGGCGCGCAAGACTTCGCTCTCGCGCTCACTCAGGCTGATTCTGGCTACGGCGCATACGGATGGCGCTGCACCATCCTGCGTGCCTTGCAGCGCGTCGACCACACCGGAATGAAAGCGCCCGGCGGCGGCCTCCCGCGCCAGCACCGCTCCCGCCAGCTCAGTGGAATACGCGGGACGCCAGGGGCGTGCCGCCTGCAGCGCTACCCAGGCCGCTGCGGCGGCCAGCACCTGGCCTTCAAGCGGCGTGACCGTGCCGGTGGCGCCGCGAAAATTGCCGGAACCATCCAGCCGCTCGCCCACATAGGAGGCGATCTCCGCTTCCTGCGCCATGCCGCCGGCTTCGCGCAGCGCGCGCCAGGTCCAGTAAGGCGCCAGCCGCAATTGTTCGCGCACAGCCGGCGGCAATGGTCCGGCCACGTTCCAAAGTTCGCTGGGAATGGCGCCACGGCCGATAGCGTGTACCAGGCCTGCACGGTAGCAGCATTGCTGCATCTGCTCATCGAAGCCCATTTGGCTGGCGGCGCGCTGCGCCGCGATGGCAACGCGGCGGGAATGGCCGCATAGCCAGGGCTGCTGCAGGTCGATCAGATCGGCCATCTCTTCCAGCAACAGCATGCCGCTGGGCCGCTCGCCGGATGCCGGTGGAGAGCGGCTCAAGGCCGCCATCAGCCAGGACGGATGCCGCGGACCGGAGCGCCGCGCAGCGGCCAGGTCGCCGACAAACGCCAGCGCGCGCAGGCACTCGGCAATGCTGACCCAGGCCGGAGGGCATGCGGCGGTGGAGATTTTCATTGGTGGCTGGTTCAATTCATAAATACATACCGCAGCAATATATATCGCGATATATACTTACGATATCCGCTTTGAATGCCGATGTCCAGTAAAATATGTCACGATAAGTATTTTTCATCCCAGACCTATGCGAACGCCGCCCACCGCCCCGCTGGAAGACCAGTTGTGTTTTTCGCTCTACCGCGCCAACCTGGAAATCGGCCGCGCCTATCAGCCCTTGTTCGACACCCTGGGCATCACCTATCCGCAATTCCTCGTACTCAATTCGCTGTGGGAAAAGGATGGCCGCACCGTGGGCGAGATCGCCGAACGCCTGTCGCTCGAATCCAGCAATATCACGCCGCTGATCAAACGCCTGGAGGCGGCCGGCTTGCTGACGCGCCAGCGCAATCCCCTGGACGACCGCCAGGTGCTGGTCACGCTGAGCGAGGCAGGCCGCGCGCTGCGGCAACGCTGCACGCTGACCGAGGTCCTGCTTGGCGCGAGCGGGATGAAGCCGGAGCAATTGACGGCCCTGAACGCCGCCGTCCAGCGCCTGCTGCGCGCCATCGACAGCACGAAGGAAAAGAATGCGGGGTAGGACAAGGCGCCAGCCATAGGTCCCGCCCTCCCACAAACAGGCGCATCGGGTGAATGCCCGAGGCAGGGCCGGATTCCTTGACAGTGCACAGCGTCACGATACAACCTGACGTTCGTTAGCAATCGCCATCAAGGAAAAACCATGATCTTGGAACGACAACAGGACCGCCAATGGGCGGAGACCGCAATTCCCGGCATGCGCCTCGCCGCCGTCTGGAGCGCCAATGCCGATGGCAGTTACTTCGTCCGCTTCGACGAGGGCGCGCGCTTCCCCCTGCATGACCACGACGGCTGGGAGCAGATCCTGATGCTGAGCGGCCGCATCCGCTTCGGCGAGATCGAGCTGTCCGCCGGCGACACCCTGCTGCTCCAGCAGGGCGAGCAGCATGACGCCCAGGCGCTGAGCGACGCCACCTTCTTTGTGGCACACCGCGGCAATATCACGCTGCTGGACTGAAAGGCTGCGGGCGGCGAAATCGGCGCCGGCCGGCCGCGATGCCGTATCATGGCGGCATCGATGAAGCCAGCGGCAGATATGTTCGACAAACTGAAATCCCTGTTCGGCGCCAAGGCGGCGCCCGCCCCCACCAGCTTTGATCCCGCAGCCTACCAGCCGTACCGGCAGGATGAGCTGAACCTCGTCTACAAGCTGATGTTCTGCGACGAAGCCGCGCTGTTCGCGCAGCGGGCAAGCACCCTGCCACTGTTCGGCGACAGCCCCGATCCGCAAGTGATCCGCGCCATTGCGCAGGACAGCAATGAGGAGAGCCGCGTGCGCCTGCTCGCCTTCAACTGGCTGCGCGAACGCACCTACGCGGTGCCGCCCAAGGAAGCGCTGGGCGTGGTGGTCGAAGTGCCGCTGGAAAATGGCCTGGACGTGCTGGCCGCCTATGCCGACGGCCAGGTTCAATACATCAACCAGACCGGCCGCCTGGCCGTGTTTGAAGGCAGTCCGGCCGAGGTGGTGCAGCAGGCCAAGGTGCTGGTGCAAAGCGCCGCGCGCGGTCTGGCGAAAAACGCCGGCCAGGAAGGCGGCAAGCTGCGCCGCCCTCCTCCCGCTGCCGGAGCGCTGCGCGTGACGGTGCTGGCGGCCGACGGCCTGCATATCAGCGAAGGCAGCTTCGCCGAACTGCATGGAAAATCGGCCAGCAGCGCCGTGCTGAAACAGGCGCAGGCGCTGCTCGACCTGGTGGTCAGGCAGGCGAACGGATAACTTCCTGCGAAGGCGCGCTGCGCACATTGCTCACCCACCAGCTGGTGAACAGGGTCAGGCCGACGGCGATCCAGCCAGCCGTGCCGTAGCCATGGATATGGCCATCGTCACCGTTGACCAGGCAGATGCCGCCCACCAGCGCGCCGATCCCGGTACCCATCTGCACCACCGCCATATT
Organism: Massilia sp. NR 4-1; assembly: GCF_001191005.1. NCBI lineage: Bacteria > Pseudomonadati > Pseudomonadota > Betaproteobacteria > Burkholderiales > Oxalobacteraceae > Massilia > Massilia sp. NR 4-1. The sequence continues at coordinate 5,798,980 of NZ_CP012201.1, read as the reverse complement.
CGCGCTGAGGAAGGCGCCGCGCTGTGCCGGATCGGGCACCGTCGTCATCAAGGCCTGCAAGGGAATATTCCGTCCCGACAGCAGCACCATGAAGATGGGGAAGAGGCAGATGATCAGCGTCAGCGACATTTGCGGCATATGGGTGATCGTCAGCATCGGAACCATGGAAGCCAGCGCCACGATGCGGTAGATCTTATGCTTGCCCGCGCTGTCCGACCAGTTGCCCAGCCGGCGCGCGCTGAACAGGGTCGCGATGCCGCCCGCCAGATAAATCCAGGTGATCTCGGCCGGCTTGATGCCGAGGTTACTCACCAATACCGGCGAGATGAAGGGGATCACCATCATGCCCGCCATCGCATTCAAGCCGCTCAGCAGGAAGGCGCGCAGATGGGCGCCGACGGTGAACAGCGCCAGCAGATTCGGCAGGATAGCCGCCAGCGGCACCGGCTTGCCCAGATGGCCGCGCAGCGACGGCAGGAGGCTGACGCCCGCCAGCCACACCACCATCGACAGCAGCACCAGCAGATAGAAGGTCGAAGCCCAGCCGTAGTGCGCCGACAGCATGACGCCCGTCGGCACGCCGGCGATCGCCGCGATGCTGAAGGAAGTCATCATGATGCCGGTGGCATAGCCGCGCCGGTTGGGCGGAATGATGTCGCCGATGATGGCCATGCCCATCGCGCCCATCACGCCGCCGGTCAGGCCGGCCATGGCGCGCGACAGCACCAGCACGTGGAAGTTGGGCGCCAGGGCGCAGGCCAGGTTGGATACATTAAACAGCAGGAAGACCGTCAGCAGCAGGCGCTTGCGGTCGAAGCGGTCGATATAGGTGGCGGCCAGGATGCCGGACAGGCCGGCGCACCAGGCGTAGACCGAGACCGCGCTCGATACCTTGGAAGCGCTGATCGAGAAGGCCTGCATCAATTGCGGCGCCAGCGGCATCATGACCATGAAGTCCATGATGACGGTGAATTGTATAAAGGCCAGCAGCCAGAGAATGGCGCGCTCGCGCGCCGGGGTAAGGTGTAAGTTGGTACTCATCTTGTTCCTTCAAATCGGGCGAAGCTCAGTCGAGCGCTTCGATCTCGGCGCGCGCCCGTTTCAGAATAGCGCGGATCTGCGCCAGGCGCGTTTCGGTGGCCGTGTAGTCGCGCGCCCGGAGGATGATGACCTCTTTCAAGGCATGCATCAGTGAACGCAGGTCTTCGTTCTCATCGACCGGCTGCGATATGCGCGCCATCACGGCATCGACCATCTGCCGGTTCTCCGCCAGGAAGGCTTCGCCTTCGGGCGTGATCGTGTGCAGTTTCTTGTTGCCGTCGGCGCTGGCCGACACATGGCCCATGTCCAGCAGCATGGACAACAGGGGGTAGATGGCGCCTGGGCTGGGCGTGTATGCCCCACCCGCGCGCTGCGCCAGCTCCTTGATGATTTCGTAGCCGTGGCGCGGCTTCTCGGCGATCAGCTGCAGCACCACATAGCGCATGGCGCCGGCGTCGAACATTTTCGGACCGCGTCCGCCGCCGCCACGATGGTAGTGGCCGTGGCCGTGCATTTGGCGATGGTGTCCGCGAAAGAAATGGTACATGGAGTTTCTCCTTAAGATATGTCGAATTGAGATATATCTTAAACGCTTTTTTACAGAACTCAAGCAGTTTTTTCAAACGCGAGTGGTATTATCGCCAGAGCAATATTGCCTCACACCCATAAGGAAACAATGAAAATCCTGCTCCGCTATATCGCAATGTTATCGATGGCCGCCCTATTGAGCGCCTGTATCTACGTCGACCAGCCGGTGGGCAAACGCCTGCCCATTCCGCAGGAAATGGCCGGAAACTGGAAGGTGGACATGAAAATGGGCAAGCGCGGGAGGAGCCGCCAGATGCAGGTTCGCATCGAGGACGAAACCCTGGTCCTGCGCTGGGATGACGATGATAAGGAAGGCAAGGCGCAGCTGTATGAGCATGCCGGCCAGCGCTATCTGGCCCTGATCAATGACGGCCGTTCCGGCGGCTATATGATCCTGCACGTCGCCGCCGCCAATGCGGCCAGCATGAAACTGGAAATGATGGATGCCAAGCGCGTGGAAGCGCTGCTGAAGGAAATGCAGCTGCCGGCTGAATCCAGGGACCGTTCCCTGTTCCGCGAACTCAAGGTAAGCCAGGCCGGACTGGAAGCTCTGCTCACGCGGCATGCCGGCGTGGCCTTCGACAAGACGGAAACCATCGACCTGACCAGGCTCGATTGATCCGTCCCGGCAGCGCCTAGCTGTCGAGGTGGGAGATCAGCAGGCGGCGGCTTTCCTGGCTGCCGCCATTGCCCTTGTGCTCCAGCACCAGCGAGGCGTTCTGCTCGTCGAGCGAAATGCCGACCGAGAGAATGTCGATCAGCAGCAGTTGCAGGATGCGCGAGATCATGGACAGGAAGGTAGTGCTGTCCTCGGCGTGATCGACGGTCAGGCAGACCGTGGCCTTCTTCGCCAGCGGCGACTGGCTGCTGGTAATCGCAATCACATCGGCGCCCGCCGCGCGCGCCGCCTCCACCGCCTGCAGCAGTTCCGGCAATTTGCCCGAATTGGAAATGGCGATCACCACATCGCCCGCCTGCAGCAGTTCGGCCGCCAGGGTGAACAGGTGCGCGTCGCCATACAGGGAAGTGGGAATGCGGAAGCGGAAGAACTTGTGCTGGCCGTCCAGCGCCACCACGCGCGAATTGCCCATCGCGTAGAACTCCACCTTTTTCGCCTTGCTGATCAGCGCAATCGCGCGGTCCAGCGAACGCACGTCGAGCTGGTCGCGGAATTTGAGGATGGCCGACACGGTGTTGTCGATCACCTTGGCGCTCAGGTCATGGGTGCTGTCGCTGACGCGCACCTGGCTGTGGCGCACCGGAATGGCGCCGGTCAGGCTGCTGGCGAATTTCAGCTTGAAGTCGGCCAGGCCCTGGAAGCCGAGCGAGCGGCAGAAGCGGATTACGGTCGGCTGGCTCACTTCGGCCAGACGCGCGATATCGGCAATCGGCTCGTTCAGCACCAGGCGCGGCTGCTCGATCACCAGCTGGGCCACGCGCTGCTCGGCCGGCGTCAGCTCGCTTTGCAGGCTTTGCACGCGGTCCATCAGCGTATTCGCGCCGCTGCGGCCGCGCAGATGTTCGGACAGGATGGTGGCCACGCCGTAGAAGGCCGGATTCGGCGTGGTGATCACGTAAGTCGGAATCTCCGCCAGATAGGACGAGAAGCGGCCCTTGGCTTCAAAGCGGGCGCGGAAAGGCGACTCCAGGAACCACTCGCCCATGCGCGGCACGATGCCGCCGCCGATGAAGATGCCGCCGAAGGCGCCCAGCGTCACGGCCAGATTGGCGGCCGCGCCGCCCAGCATGGCGCAGAAGCATTCCAGCACTTCCTGGCACAGCGCGTCCTGGTCTTTCAAGGCGCCGGCGATGATCTGCTGCGACGTCAGGTCGCGCACCGAGACGCCGTTACGCTTGGCCAGCGCGCGGTAAATGATCTCCATGCCGGGGCCGGAAATCAGGCGCTCGTTCGATACGTGCGACCAGGTTTGCCAGGCGTATTGCAGGATGAAGTATTCACGCTCGTCGGCCGGCGCGAAGTTGGTATGGCCGCCTTCCGAACCGAGGGTGATGAAACCATCCACCGTTGGAATCACGCCGGAGCAGCCCAGGCCTGTGCCGGGGCCGAGCACGCCGATCACCGAGGTCGGCGCCGCCGTGCCGCTGCCGACCTGCATCAAATCGGCCGGTTTCAGGCCGGGGATGGACATGGCCAGCGCCGTGAAGTCGTTCACCACCAGCAGCGTATGCAGGCCCAGTTCGCGCCGCACCTCGTCGGTGGAAAACTGCCAGTCGCGGTTGGTCATGCTGATGTAATCGCCGTGCACCGGGTTGGCCAGCGCCAGCGCCGCATGGTTCAGGTTCAGGCCGGGATGGTCTTCCAGATAGCTGCGCACCAGGGGCACGATGCCGCTGAAATCGTCGCATTGCAGCACGCGCACGGAGCGGAATTCGTCGGGCGCGGTTTGCAGCGCAAAGCGGGCATGCGTGGCGCCGATGTCGGCCAGCAGACGGGGGCCGTCGGCAAAGGCGGTGCGGCTCAGTTTAAGATCAGCGTCGGCTTGTTTCATCGTCGATTCGATTCTCTGGAAATCAATCACTGCAGAAGGCGGCAGCATACCTTAAATGCACGATGTTAAAAAGAACAAGAGGCGAGCAGTCCTTCTACTTTCAGAAAGATAGTTGAGCGCTGCCCGCGCAGCGGCCGCCGGCGGGAACGCGAGCCGCCGCAGCAAGGCGGCCCGCGCCCCGGGTTCAGCGGGCGTAGCCGAACCAGGCGCCGTGCGGCGGCAGGCTGGCCTGGCCATCCACCACCTCGCCCGGCAGGCCCGGATTGTCCAGCTTCTCGGCGCCCGCCGCCTCGGGCAAGGCGAAGCTGACCGGCTGCGCGCCCAGGTTGAAGATGGCGATCACGCTGCGCTCGCCCTCCAGGTCGCGGCGCAGCGCCAGCACCGGTTCCGGCGCGTCAAAGAAGACGATGTCGCCGCGCGTCAGCTGCGGCATGCCGCGGCGCCAGGCGATCATGCGGCGCGCGAAGGACAGCATGGAATCCGCATCCGCCTCCTGCACCGAGGCGGCGGCGGCGATATGCTCCGGCGCCACCGGCAGCCAAGGCTGGCCGCTGGTGAAGCCGCCGTTGGCCGCCTGGCTCCAGGCGATCGGCGTGCGGCAGCCATCGCGGCCTTTGAACTCGGGCCAGAAGGTTTTGCCGTAGGGGTCTTGAATCAGCTCGTATGGCACATCCGCTTCGGTGAAGGCCAGTTCATCGCCCTGATACAGGCAAGGCGTGCCTTTCAGCGACAATTGCATCGCCAGCACCAGCTTGCCGAAAGCCGGCGCTGGATGCGCGCCGCCCCAGCGCGTCATCACGCGCTGCGCATCGTGGTTGCCGACCGACCAGGAAGCCCAGCCATCCTTGACGCGCGCCTTGAAGTCCTCGACCTGGGTGCGGATATGCTTGGCGGTGCAAACGGAAGTCAGCAGATTGAAACTGTACGCCATATGCAGCTTGTTGCCGCCCGCCGTGTATTCCGCCATGACGGCCAGCGAATCGTCGGCTCCCACTTCGCCGATGGCGACCGCGCCGAATTCGTCCAGCAGCACGCGCAGGCGCTCCAGGAAGGCCACGTTCTCGGGCTGGCTCTTGTCGTGGATGTGGGCCTGCATGCCATATGGGTTCACGTCGCTGACGGTGGCGGTGTCGCGCACCAGGGCCGGCGGATTGCTCTTCAGCGAGCGGTCGTGGAAGTGGAAGTTGCAGGCGTCCATGCGCACGCCGTCCACGCCGCGCTCCAGCCAGAAACGCAGGCAATCGAGGTGGGCTTGCTGCACTTCGGGATGGTGGAAGTTGAGGTCGGGCTGGCTGACCAGGAAGTTGTGCAGGTAGTACTGCTTGCGGCGCGAATCCCATTGCCACGACGAGCCGCCGAATACGGACAGCCAGTTGTTCGGCGGATTGCCGTCCGGCAGAGGATCGGCCCAGACGTACCAGTCGGACTTGGCATTGTCGCGGCTCTTGCGGCTCTCCACGAACCAGGGATGCTCCTCGGCCGTATGCGACATCACCTGGTCGATCATGATCTTCAGGCCCAGGCTGTGCGCCTTGGCGATCAGCTGATCGAAATCGCCCAGGGTACCGAACAGCGGATCGACGTCGCAGTAGTCGGACACGTCGTAGCCGAAATCGCGCATCGGCGATTTGAAGAAAGGCGAAATCCAGACAATATCCACGCCCAGCTTGGCGATGTATTCCAGGCGGTCGGTGATGCCGGGCAGGTCGCCCACGCCGTCGCCGTTGGTATCGAGATAACTGCGCGGATAGACCTGATAGATGATCGCTTCGCGCCACCAGGCCGGGGACAATGCTTTGCTCACGTTAGCTTCCTTAGGAATGGGAGTGGATTTGTAGACAATATACATGATGAATACCCGATATTCAATCACCCCATCAAGCACACAAATCACTGAATATATATGAATTTCAATGACTTACGCATTTCACCATGATAAAAATAAGTAGCCAAACTACATAAAATCAACAAAATTAGAGATAGCAAACACCGGTACATACCAGTTGCCAAGCCAAGGGGCTTCGCATAGCATCCCGATCTGACAAAATCAGGAGACTTCTACATGTCACAAGCTGACCAGCATGCAGGCAACGGGCCGCTACCGCGCCAGATCCCGTACATCATCGCAAACGAGGGTTGCGAACGTTTCAGTTTTTACGGGATGCGCAATATCCTGACGCCGTTCCTGATCAGCACCCTGCTGCTGTTCATTCCGCTGGAAGACCGCGCCAGCGAAGCCAAGCACGTATTCCACACCTTCGTCATCGGCGTCTACTTCTTCCCTCTGCTGGGCGGCTGGCTGGCCGACCGCTTCTTCGGCAAGTACAACACGATTTTCTGGCTCAGCCTCGTATACGTGGCCGGGCATGCCTGTCTCGCCATCTTTGAAGACAATCTGAAAGGCTTCTATTTCGGCCTGTTCCTGATTGCGCTCGGCTCGGGCGGCATCAAGCCGCTGGTTTCCGCCTTCGTCGGCGACCAGTTCGACCAGACCAACAAGAAGCGCGCCAAGGTCGTATACGACGCCTTCTACTGGATGATCAACTTCGGCTCCTTCTTCGCCTCGCTGCTGATGCCGTTGTTCCTGAAAAAGCTCGGCCCCGCCGTGGCCTTCGGCATTCCCGGCATCCTGATGGCTGTCGCCACCCTGGTCTTCTGGCTTGGCAACAAGAAGTACGTGCATATCGCGCCGCAAAAGCACAATCCAGACTCCTTCACCAACGTGGCCCGCACCGCCCTGCTGGCGCGCCAACCAGGCCAATCGCGCCCTGGCCTGAGCGTGGCGCTGTTCGGCGCAGCGGCAGCCGTGGCATCGCTGTGCATGTCCTTCTCCTGGGGCTTCGTGATCGCCGCCTGTACCGCGCTGGTACTGCTGCTGGCCTTCGGCGGCATCGGCACCGCCATGCAGCTGGAGCGCGCACGCGGCGCGCACCCGGATGAAGCGGTGGAAGGCGTGCGCGCCGTCCTGCGCATCCTGGTCGTATTCGCACTGGTGACGCCGTTCTGGTCCCTGTTCGACCAGAAGGCATCGACCTGGATTCTGCAGGCGAACAATATGCAAAGCCCGATGCTGTCGCTGTTCGGCTGGGAGTTCCAGGTGCTGCCGGCGCAGATGCAGGCCGTGAACCCGCTGCTGGTGATGCTGCTGATCCCCTTCAATAACTTCGCCATCTTCCCGCTGCTGCGCAAGATCGGCATCGAACCGACCCCGCTGCGCCGCATGACCGCCGGCATCGCGCTGAGCGGCCTGGCATGGATCATCATCGGCTGGATCCAGCTCTCGATGGATGCCGGCACGCCGATGTCCATCCTGTGGCAGCTGCTGCCGTACGCCGTGCTGACCATGGGCGAAGTGCTGGTTTCCGCCACCGGTCTCGAATTCGCCTACAGCCAGGCGCCGGCGCCGATGAAAGGCTCGATCATGAGCTTCTGGACCCTCGCCGTCACGGTCGGCAACCTGTGGGTACTCATCGTCAACTCCAGCGTCAAAAACGACGCGGTACTGGGGCACATCGCCACCAGCGGCATGAGCGTGATCGCCTTCCAGATGTTCTTCTTCGCCGGCTTCGCCCTACTGACGGCGCTGGCGTTCGGCCTTTACGCCACCCGCTACCGCATGGTCGACAACTACCGCAGCGACGACGGCCAGACCCAAACCTGCTACGGCACCGTCCCCACCAAGTCTTAAGCCGTTTGATCCGCATCAACGAAAATCCCGCCCTGGTATAGGCACCAAGGCGGGATTTTTTTATTTCCCATCAAAGATGAAAGGCGGAAATCCGCACAGCGGACCTGCCGATTCCGGGAATCCGCACGGATGACGTGATACGGTTTTTCTTGCGGCATTGCAGCAAATGAAATAAATCAAAGGCTTAGCTAGTATGCAAGTGCTGGCATGAAAGCTGCTCTCTAGCTGGGGACAATAACCCTGCTTTGGAGACCAGCATGAATAAGCTTCACCTCTTGACCCTGTCCCTCGCCGCCGCTTTCAGCACCTCTGCCGGTGCGCAGGAAGTGGTGCGTCTCGGTAATCTCAAATTCGCGCATTACGGCGCTGTCTCGTATATCAAGGAAATCGCGCCGAAGTGCGGCATCAAGGTCGAGGAGCATGTCTTCGCCAAGGGACCGGATGTGATGCAGGCGATTCTGGCGGGCGAGCTGGATGTGGGCGCAACGGCGTCCGAAGCGGCCATCGCGGGCCGCGCCAACGGCGCGCCGATTTATGTGGTGGCCGGTTTTGCCAAGGGCGGCGCGCGCCTGGTGGCACGTCCCGATGCCGGCATCAAGTCGGTCAAGGATCTGAAGGGCAAAAAAGTCGGCGTGACGCGCGGCGGCATCCATGAGGTGCTGCTGGTGGCGGAGCTGGCGCAGCATGGCCTGACCGCTTCCGACCAGCCGGGCAAGGACGTGCAACTGATCTTCCTCGCTTTCGCCGACCTGAATCAGGCGCTGCTGGGCAAGAACCTGGACGCCATCATGCAGTCGGAGCCGCAGTCTTCGCAGGCGATCAATAAGGGCTTCGGCGTGGAGGTGATGAAGCCTTACGACACGCCGATCGGCGAACCGGTACGCACCATGGTGATGAGCGAGAAGTTCTACAAGGAGCGCCGCGCCACCGCCGTCAAATTCATGAACTGCTTCATGCAGGCGACCAAGACCTTCATCGACCAGAAACCGGTCGCTGAAAAATACGTGCGCGAAGTGATCTTCAAAGGCCAGATCACCAAGGACGATTTCGAGGACGCGATCAGCAATTCGCCCTACACCTACGATATCTCGGCCCAGCATATCCAGATCACCACCGACGTCATGGCCAAACACGGCATCGGCAAGATGCGCAAACCGCCGGTCGCCACCGAATTCGTCAAGACCGACCTGCTGGACGAAGCCAAGAAAAGCCTGAACATCAAATAAGACGGAGACATCATGGCAAAGCAGAACTGGCGTGAAATCGCCGCGGGCGCGGTGGTGCCCGTCGTTGTCATCGCCCTGTGGCAGGCCAGCGCGCAGCTGGGCTGGATCAATCCACAGGTATTGCCATCGCCGCTGGCGGTGGTGCAGAAGTGGGTGGAATACCTGCTGCCGCTGACGCCATACGACCCGGCGGCCGGCATGTCCTGGCTGGGCTGGGCGCTGTCGGGCGAGCTGCTGACCGATACGCTGAGCAGCATGTACCGCGTGGTGGTCGGCTTCGCGGTCGGCGCCGGTCTGGCCCTGCCCTTTGGCCTGCTGATGGGTTCCAGCCCGCGCATGTATGCCTGGCTGAATCCATTGATGCAGGTGCTGCGTCCGATCCCGCCGATTGCCTATATTCCGCTGGCGATCCTGTGGTTCGGCCTGGGCAACGCGCCGGCCGTGTTCCTGATCGCGCTGGGCGCCTTCTTCCCGGTACTGATGAACACCATCGCCGGCGTACGCCAGGTCGACGGCATCTACATCCGCGCCGCGCGCAACCTGGGCGTAAGCCAGCGCACCATGTTCGTACGCGTGATGCTGCCGGCAGCCGTGCCTTACATCCTGTCCGGCGTGCGTATCGGCATCGGCACCGCCTTCATCGTGGTGATCGTGTCCGAAATGATCGCGGTGAATAATGGCCTCGGCTTCCGCATCCTCGAAGCGCGCGAGTACTTCTGGTCCGACAAGATCATCGCCGGCATGATTTCGATTGGCCTGCTTGGCCTGATCATCGACGTGGGCATGAACAAACTGAATAACCATCTGCTGCGCTGGCACCGTGGCCTGGAGAACTGAGATGAGCCATATCACCGTTAAAGGCGTCAACAAGGTATTCAAGACCGACAGCCGCGAAGTGGTCGCGCTGAAGGACATCAATCTGCATATCCCGCAGGGACAATTCGTCTGCCTGCTCGGCCCCTCCGGCTGCGGCAAATCGACGCTGCTGAATGCGATCGCCGGCTTCTCGCTGCCATCGAGCGGCGAGATCACGGCCGACGCGCAGCTGATCACCGGGCCGGGTCCGGAGCGCGGCATGGTGTTCCAGGAATACGCGCTGTTCCCATGGATGACCGTGGAAAAGAACATCGCCTTCGGCCTGGAAGTCAAAGGCATGGCCAAGGACAAGATCGAGCAGACCGTCTCGCAGTTATTAGGCATGCTGTCGCTGAGCGATTTCCGCCACCGCTATCCGAAAGACCTGTCGGGCGGCATGCGCCAGCGCGTCGCGATTGCCCGCGTGCTGGCCCTGGATTCGCCGATCATGCTGATGGACGAACCCTTCGGCGCACTGGACGCGCTGACCCGCCGCAATCTGCAGGACGAGCTGCTGCGCATCTGGTCCGAGCTGAAAAAGACCATCATCTTCGTCACGCATAGTATCGAAGAAGCCATCTACCTGGCCGACCGCATCATCGTCATGACCTACCGTCCCGGCACAGTCAAGCGCGACATGCTGGTCGAGTTGCCTCGCCTGCGCGACCCCGCCTCGGCCGAATTCAACGCCCTCAAGCGCGAACTCGGCCAGCTCGTGATGGAAGAGCAGCAGCGCCACCACAACGACGAAATGCGCCTCGCCGCCGTTGATTAATATCGAAGAATGTCCGACTCCGGTGCCTGGCACCAGGGTTGGACATTTTTTGAGGCAGATCAAACTGTGGGGTGGCGTTGTAAAATTCGGCATGCGCGCGAGAAACTCATTTTTATTGCTGGTGGGGCTGCTGGGGGCCGTAGCGGCCGTGGTAGCGGCGTTCTGGTTTGGGACGCTGCGGGCGCGCGAGGATTCGCTGCTGCAGGGGCATCGCCAGCTTCAGTTGATGGCACCGGATTTGCAGTCGGTGCTGCAGCGCTTCGAAACGCTGCCCTTCGTTCTGGCGCGGCAGCCGGATCTGGCGAATGCACTGGCTCATCCCAACGATCCCGCGGCAATCGAGCGTTTGAACGGCACGCTGCAAATCATTCAGCAGCAGGCCAAGGTCGGCGCGCTATATCTGATGGACCGCAATGGTCTGACTTTAGGGGCGAGCAATTGGGATCAGCCTCTGGGTTTCGTCGGGAAGAATTTCTCTTATCGTCCTTATTTTCATGCGGCGCTGCGTGGGCATGCGGGACTGTTTTATGGCATCGGCACCAGCACCTCGGAGGCGGGTTACTTTATCGCCCAGCCGGTGTATGCGAACGGCAGCGCGGGCGGCCAGGTAGCGGGCGTGATCGCGGTCAAAATCAGCCTGGCGGAATTCGAGCGCACCTGGAGCAGCAGCGATGACCCGATCGCGCTGGCTGACCGCCATGGCGTGGTCTTCCTCAGCAACCGCGCGGACTGGAAGTATCACAGCCTGCTTCCCTTGCGCGAGGCCACGCTGGCCGAACTGAATCACACGCAGCAATACACCGGCAAGAACATCACGCCCTTGCAGCAGACGCCCGGCCCTTTCGTCACCCTGCCTGTGGGACGCCTGGGCTGGCAGCTGATGCTGTTCCCGAATCAGTCGCGCGTCACGCGCGTGGGTACGCTGTGGGCACTGGCAACGGCTTTGCTGCTGGCGTTTGCCGCGGCTTCGCTGTGGGCGCTGCATCAGCGGCGCCGCCGCATGGAGGAGCGCCTGGCGTCGCGCGAGGCCTTGCAACAGGCGGCGCAGGAGCTGGAGAGCCGCATCGCGCAGCGCACGCAGCAGCTGAGCGAGACGAACCAGCATCTGGAAACCAAGTACCACACGCTGCAACAGACGGAGCATATGCTGCGCTCGACACAGAATGAGCTAGTCCAGGCGGGCAAGCTGGCCATGCTGGGCCAGATGGCGGCCGGGATCACACATGAACTGAATCAGCCTTTGGCGGCGATCCGCGCTTTCGCCGACAATGCACGCACTTATCTGGAGCGCGGCCAGCCGGAGCAGGCGGCCAGCAATCTGGTGCATATCGGCGCCGCCAGCGCGCGCATGGGCGCCATCATCGGACAGTTGAAGGGCTTTGCGCGCAAGGACCAGAATGTGGCGGCGGTCGACCTGGCGCACTCGGTGCGCGCTTCGGCCTTCCTGCTGGAGAGCGAGTTCCAGCGCCGCGAGGCGCTGCTCGATATCGATACCGGCACGGGCACGATGATCGTGGCGGGCGATGCGGTGCGCATCGAGCAGGTGCTGATTAATCTACTGCGTAATGCGCTGGATGCGGTGGAGGCTGCGCCGCTGCGGCGCGTCCACCTTGTTTTGAGCCGCGAGGACAAGCAGGCCGTGGTGCGCATCAGCGATAGCGGCGAAGGTATTCCCGAGCAGGTGGCGGCCCATCTGTTCGAACCGTTTTTCACCACCAAGCCATCCGGCAAGGGACTGGGGCTTGGTCTGGCAATTTCATCGTCCATCGTGCAGGCGATGAATGGACAATTGAGGGCGACTAACCGCCCCGAAGGCGGCGCCGAGTTCGAAATGCGCCTGCCGCTGCAAACCGATGGAGGCACGATTTGAGCGCGCTGCAAGCGATCCTGGTAGAAGATGAAGCCACCCTGCGCATGGCGACCGCGCAGACGCTGGAGCTGGGCGGCTTTGCCGTGCAGGCCTGCGCCAGCGCGGAGGAGGCCTTGTCCCTGCTGCGCGCCGATTACGCAGGCGTGATCGTGACCGATGTGCGCCTGCCGGGACGCTCCGGCCTGGAGCTGCTGGCCCAGGTGGTAGCGCTGGATGCGGAGCTGCCGGTGATCGTGGTTACCGGCCATGGCGATGTGAGCATGGCGGTGACGGCGATGCGCAGCGGCGCTTATGACTTCATCGAAAAACCTTTCGCTTCCGAGCGGCTGATGGATGCGGTCGACCGCGCCCAGGAGCGCCGCCGCCTGGTGCTGGAGAACCGCCACCTGCGCGCGGCGCGCGCCCTGCATCCGGATACACCTGACCTGATCGGACGCTCCGATGCCATTGAACGTCTCAAGCTCCTGATCCGCAATATCGGGCCAGCCGGCGTCGATGTGCTGATCAACGGCCAGACCGGCACCGGCAAGGAAGTGGTGGCGCGCCTGCTGCACGCGGCCAGTGGGCGCAAGGGCAACTTCGTGGCGATCAATTGCGGCGCGCTGCCCGAATCGGTGTTCGAGAGCGAAATCTTCGGGCATGAGCCGGGCGCTTTCACCGGGGCGCAAAAGCGCCGCATCGGCAAGCTGGAATACGCCAACGGCGGCACGGTCTTCCTCGACGAGATCGAAACCATGCCCATGGCCTTGCAGGTCAAGCTGTTGCGCGTGCTGCAGGAACGCCGTCTTGAGCGCCTTGGCGCGAACGAAGGGGTGGAGCTGGATTGCCGCATCGTCGCCGCTTCCAAGGCCGATCTGCTGCAACTGAGCGCGCAAGGACTGTTCCGCGAAGACCTGTATTACCGCATCGGCGTGGTCAGCATCGATCTGCCACGCCTGCGCGAGCGGCGCGAGGATATTCCCCTACTGCTGGCTCATTTTGTGCAAGAGGCGGCGCTGCGCTACCAGCGTCCCCTGCCCACTTGGACGACGCAGGAGATGGAAAGCTGGCAGGTTGCCGACTGGCCGGGCAATGTGCGCGAGCTGCGCAATTTCGCCGAGCGCCTGACGCTGGGCCTCACATCGATGCTGCCGGCAGCATCGGCAGGCCAGCATTCCGCAGCCAGTGGCATCCCCGTGGCGGCTGGCAGCGGGAGCGGCCTCGCATCCATCCCATCGGAACCTGCGGCCAGCGTGGCCAGCTCCCCCGCCGCCGCCGGACAAACGGGCGACGAGACAGCCCTTCCCATGCAGGTCGACGCCTTCGAACGCAAGCTGATCCTGCGCGCCATCGACACCGCCGAGGGCAACGTCGCTCTCGCCGCAGACAACCTGATGATCCCCCGTAAAACCCTGTACGACAAACTCAAAAAATACCAGATCGGCACCGGCAGGAAATAGCCACATCTCGACGAATTAGTAGTACAGCTACATAAATTGGATTACCATACAGGTGATTCAAGCCTCATCAGAGTGCCTTGATGTAGTAAAACTACCAAATTCGCTGGAGACAAAGTTTATGGCAGAGAAGGTACTGCGCGGGCGGCGGCATGCCCTGAAATGGTCGCTGGGGGCATCACTGGTGCTGGCCGCTTTTGGCGCGCAGGCGCAGACAAATGGCATGCAATTGGCCAGCTGCGACGCGCCATTCCAGCAGATGCTGCAAGCTTCGCAGACCTTCGATGCGCGCGCCGTTTGGCTCGACCGCCATCTGATCAAATGGCCGGGCGCGGACGGCAAGGCACAGTTCAAGCTCTATTACTCGGCGCAAGGCCTGCTGAATGCGAAGCCTGGCGCCAAGGTCGGCGGCGCCGATGGCGCGCTGACACTGAAGGTTCACGATGCCGCGCTGTCCGCCGAGCTTCAGCAGCGCTTCAAATATCTGGGCCACGCACCGGTTCTGAGCCTGCAAGCGGCCGATGCTGCCAAATTGCCGGAACTGCTCAAGCAGCAGGTGCTGGTCGTGCAGGAGAATGCGGACGGCACGGTGCGCGACGTCACCGGCCTGCAAACGGCCGGTGCACTGGACGACCTGTACGTTACAGCCGAACAGGCGCAAGACCTCGGCGCCACCGTTCGCAAGAACGGTACCAGCTTCCGCCTGTGGGCGCCGACCGCGCGCCAGGTCGCCGTGTGCAGCTACGACACCGGCTACAGCAAGGCCGCACGCATCGAGCCGATGCGCTTCGATGCCAAGACCGGCATCTGGTCGATGAGCAAACGCGGACGCCATGCGGGCAAGTACTACAGCTATCTGGTGGACGTGCACGCGCCCAGCGCTGGCCTGGTGCGCAATCTCGTCACCGATCCTTACTCCGTCAGCCTGACCACGGATTCCAAGCGCAGCTACATCGCCGATCTGGACGATCCGAAGCTCAAGCCGAAAGGCTGGGACCAGCACCGCAGCCCCGTCCGCGTGCAAGCGCAGCCCGATATGTCGATCTACGAGCTGCATGTACGCGACTTCTCGATCAACGACGCCAGCGTAAGCGCGCCGAATCGCGGCAAATACGCGGCCTTCAAGGAAAGCGGCTCGAACGGCATGCGCCATCTGGCCGCGCTGAGCAAGGCTGGCATGACCGACGTCCACCTGCTGCCCGTGTACGACATCGGCAGCGTGCCCGAAAAGGGCTGCGCCATCCCCGCTCCGCAAGGCGCCCCGGACAGCGATACCCAGCAAGCCACCGTCATGGCCTCGCACAAGACGGACTGTTACAACTGGGGCTATGACCCATACCACTACAGCGCGCCGGAAGGCAGCTACAGCAGCGACCCTGCCGATGGCGCGCGCCGCATCAGCGAGTTCCGCGACATGGTGATGGCACTGCATAAAACCGGTCTGCGCGTGGGCATGGACGTGGTGTACAACCATACCTATATCGCGGGCCAGGATGAAAAATCGGTGCTGGACCGCATCGTGCCTGGCTACTATCACCGCCTGAACCTCAAAGGCGAAATAGAGCGCTCGACCTGCTGCTACAACACGGCTACCGAGAACCGCATGATGGGCAAGCTGATGGTCGACTCGACCGAGCTGTGGACGCGCCATTACCGCATCGACTCCTTCCGTTTCGATCTGATGGGCCACCAGCCGCGCGCCGTGATGGAGAAGCTGCAGGCGCGCGTCAACAAGGCGGCGGGCCGCCATATCCATCTGATCGGCGAGGGCTGGAATTTCGGCGAGGTGGAAAATGGTGCGCGCTTTGTGCAGGCATCGCAACTTTCGCTGAACGGCAGCGGCATCGGCACCTTCAGCGACCGCGCGCGCGATGCGGTGCGCGGTGGCGGCGCCGGCGATTCCGGCGAGCGCATGTTCTCGCAGCAGGGCTACATCAATGGCCTGGTGTATGACGCCAATGCCATGGCTGGCCCACGCCCATTGGCCGATCTGCTGAAAGCATCCGATCTGGTGAAAGTGGGGCTGGCCGGTTCGATCCGCAGCTATCCTCTGCAAACCCACACCGGCGAAGTGCGCGAGCTGCAAGCCATCGACTACGCTGGCCAGCCGGCCGGCTACGCGACTCAGCCCGGCGAAGTGGTCAACTATGTGGAGAACCACGACAACCAGACACTGTACGACGCCAACGCCATGAAGCTGCCGCTGAATACCAGCAGCGCCGACCGCGCCCGCGTGCAGATTCTGGGCGCTGCCATCAACGCTTTCAGCCAGGGCGTGGCTTACTATCACGCGGGCTTCGACGTGCTGCGCTCCAAATCGCTGGACCGCAACAGCTTCGAGTCGGGCGACTGGTTCAACCGCCTGGACTGGACTTACCGCGACAACTACTTCGGCACCGGCCTGCCGCCTGCCGCCGACAACGGCAAGGACTACGCACTGCTGCGCCCATTGCTGGCCAATGCCGCGCTCAAACCCTCGCCCGAGGATATCGCCTTCACCCGCGATGCCTTCCGCGACCTCTTGAAAATCCGTGCCAGCAGCACTTTGTTCCGTCTGCGCACGGCAGAGGACATCAAGCAGCGCCTGCACTTCCTGAACACCGGGCCATCGCAGGCGCCGACCGTGATCGCCGCCCATATCGATGGCAGCGGCTATGCCGGCGCGGGCTTCAAGTCCGTTACTTACCTGATAAATGTGGGCAAGTCCGAGCAAAGCATCGCGGGCCAGGCCGGCAAAGCCTTCCGCCTGCATCCGGTGCACAGCAGCGCCAGCACCGCCGACAAGCGCGCCGCGCAGGCCCGCTACGACGCAGCCAGCGGCCGTTTCACCATTCCCGCCCGCACGGCGCTTGTTTTCGTCGAATAAGAATGCAGAGACATCATGAAGAAGAACCCGATCGCCCTTGCCGCCCTGTGCCTGCTGGCCAATACCGCCCTCGCCCAGAACGCCGAACGCCGCCTGGAAAGCTTCGTGCAAAACCAGAATACGCTGGAGATCAGCACCAGCGACGGCAAATACCTGATCCGCCCTTACTCCGCCACCGTGGTGGAAACCGCCTTCATCCCGAAGGGCGAGCAGTACGAGGCGAACTCGCATGCCGTGGTGCTGGCGCCCGAGGCGCTGCCCGCCACGCTGAAGGACAGCGCGGCAAGCATCGAATTCGCCACGCCCGGCATTGTGGTCACGGTGCAGAAGTCGCCCTTCCGCATCAGCTATGCCTACAAAGGGCAGCCGCTGGTTTCGGAAAAGCTGGGCTATGTCCGCAAGGATGGCATGCAGGCCATCGAGTTCAATCTGGACCAGGACGAAGCACTGTATGGCGCCGGCGCGCGCGCCGTGGGCATGAACCGGCGCGGCAACCGCTTCCAGCTGTATAACAAGGCGCACTACGGCTACGGGAACCGCTCGGAGCTGATGAACTTCACGATCCCGATGGCGCTGTCGTCCAAGCGCTACGCCATCCACTTCGACAATCCGCAAATCGGCTATCTGGACTTCGACAGCAAGAAGGACAATACGCTGAGCTACGAAACCATCGGCGGCCGCAAGACCTACCAGGTGATCGCGGGCGACAAGTGGGAAGACGTGATGGACAGCTACACCAGCCTGACCGGCCGCCAGCCGCTGCCGCCGCGCTGGGCCTTCGGCAATTTCGCCAGCCGCTTCGGCTATCACACCGAGGCGGAAACCCGTGCCACGGTCGACAAATTCATCGAAGAGAAAATCCCGCTCGATGCCATCGTGCTTGACCTCTACTGGTTCGGCAAGACGGTGAAAGGCACGATGGGCAATCTGGCCTGGGACAAGGACAGCTTCCCCAATCCGCAAAAGATGATGGCCGACCTGGCGGCCAAGGGCGTAAAAACCGTCGTCATCACCGAACCGTTCGTGCTGACCACGTCCTCGCGCTGGCAGGAAGCCGTGCAGCGCAAGGTGCTGGCCACCACCAAGGATGGCGCGCCTTACACCTACGATTTCTATTTCGGGAACACCGGCCTGATCGACCTGTACAGCCCACAGGGCCGCGAGTGGTTCTGGAATATCTACAAGGATCTGAAACGCGACGGCGTCACCGGCTGGTGGGGCGATCTGGGCGAACCGGAAGTGCATCCCTCTGCCTTGCAGCACGCCACCGGCTCCGCCGACCAGGTCCACAATATCTACGGCCATGACTGGGCGCGCCTGATCGCGGAAGGCTACCGCAAGGATTTCCCCAACGAGCGCCCCTTCATCCTGATGCGCGCCGGCTATTCGGGTTCGCAGCGCTTCGGCCTGATTCCATGGTCGGGCGATGTGGGCCGCAGCTGGGGCGGATTGCAATCGCAGATGGAGATCGCACTGCAGATGGGCATGCAGGGCTTGGGCTATATGCACTCCGACCTGGGCGGCTTCGCCTCCGCCGTGCTGGATGATGAGCTGTACGCGCGCTGGCTGCAATACGGCGTGTTCCAGCCCGTGTTCCGTCCCCACGCCCAGGAAGAGGTGCCGGCCGAACCGGTGTTCCGTAGCGAGCGCGCCAAAGCGCTGGCACGCGAAGCGATCCGCCTGCGCTACGCCATGCTGCCGTATAACTACACCACCGCTTTCGAAAACAGCCAGAGCGGCATGCCGCTGATGCGCCCCATGCTGTTCGAGGAACCGCAGAACGATGCGGCGCGTTCCATCTCGAGTGCTTATCTGTGGGGCAAAGACTTCCTCGTCGCACCCATCGTGGAGCCGGGCGCCACGCGCAAGGAGCTGTACTTCCCGGCGGGCAGCGCATGGTTCGACTTCTATAGCGGCCAGCGCCACGGCGGCGGCATCACCGAGGCGCTGAGCGTGGTGCCCGAGCATATTCCGGTCTTCGTGCGCGCTGGCGCCTTCGTGCCGCTGGCGCAGCCGGTGCAGAGCACCAAGGATTATTCCGCGCGCCAGATCGACCTGCACTACTACCACGACCAATCGGTAAGCGCATCCAGCGGCAAACTGTATGACGACGACGGCGCCACCGCGCAAGCCTATGAGCAGGGCAAGTATGAGCTGGTGCATTTCGCCAGCCAGCTGCAAGGCCGCGAGCTGCTGCTGTCGCTGGAGACGGAAACCGGCCGCGCCGCGCAGGCTGCGGAACGCGGCTACAAGGTCAGCATCCACAATGTGGCTACCAAGCCGCAGCGCGTGCTGCTCGATGGCCGCGCAGTGAAATTCAGCTGGAATCCGGCACGCAAACTGCTGCAGGTGAGCGTGCCGGCACACCGCCAACTGTCCGCCAAGCTGGCGGTGAGTCTGTAATCGCACCACCAATTAACATGTTGTTTGACTACATTTCACCCCACAACAACCCATTAATGCTGTGGAATGTCTGATTGACAGGCAAAATTCATCATGTTATTTTGCTACAAATTTACGCAAATATACTTATAACGGGGACCAGGCAGGCATGAATCCTTCAACCATCAAGGCGCGGCTGTCGTTTTGGCAGCTGTGGAATATGAGCTTCGGCTTTTTCGGCATCCAGTTCGGCTTTGCCCTGCAAAATGCCAACACCAGCCGCATCTTTTCCACGCTCGGCGCCAATCCGGATGAACTGCCCCTGCTGTGGCTCGCCGCCCCCGTGACCGGTCTGCTGGTGCAGCCCATTATCGGCTACCTGAGCGACAATACCTGGCACCCGAAATGGGGTCGCCGCCGTCCCTTCTTCTTCATCGGCGCCCTGCTCGCCTCCATCGCCCTGTTCCTGATGCCGAATTCCTCCGCGCTGTGGATGGCGGTGGCTGTGCTGTGGATGATGGATGCTGCCATCAATGTCTCGATGGAGCCTTTCCGCGCCTTTGTCGGCGACAAGCTGAATGCCTCGCAGCAGACGGCCGGCTTTGCGATGCAGACCTTCTTCATCGGCTGCGGCGCGGTGATCGCGTCGCTGCTGCCTACGTTGTTCGGCGACGTGCTGGGCGTGAGCAATGTGCCCGTCAACGGCGGCATTCCCGACACCGTGCGCTATTCCTTCTATGCCGGCGGCGCCGTATTCTTCTTCGCCGTGCTGTGGACCGTGCTGACGGCCGACGAGCTGCCGCCCGAAAATCTGGAGCAGTTCCGCGCCGAGTGCCAGCGCAGCAAAGGCATGGGCCATGCGCTGAGCGAAATCTTCGGCGGCCTGCTGCGCATGCCCAGGACCATGGCGCAGCTGGCCGTGGTGCAGTTCTTCACCTGGATCGGCCTGTTCGCCATGTGGATCTACAGCACCTCGGCCGTGGCGGACAACGTGTTCGGCACCACCGATGCGCAGTCGGCCGCCTTCCAGGATGCAGGCAACTGGGTCGGCACCATGTTCGCGGTATATAACGGCGTGTCCGCGCTGGCGGCCTTTATTCTGCCGGTGTTCGCGCGCGCCACCAGCCGCAAGGTCGTTCACATGAGCTGCCTGGTGATCGGCGGCCTTAGCCTGGTCAGCATCTTCTTCATTCAGGACAAGCAGCTGCTGCTGGCGCCGATGGTGGGCGTGGGCGTGGCATGGGCCAGCATTCTGACCATGCCGTATGCGATCCTGGCGGGCGCTTTGCCGGCCCGCCGCATGGGCTACTATATGGGCGTGTTCAACTTCTTCGTGGTGATTCCGCAGATCGTCAGCGGCCTGCTGCTGGGTTACGTCACCACCCACTTCTTCGGCGGCCACACGATCAGCACCCTGGCGCTGGGCGGCGCCTCGATGGCGTTGGCGGGCTTGCTGACCATGATCGTCAAGGACACGGCGGCTCCCGCAGCCTGATTTTGCGGCCTTCCGCGCCGCCCGTATTGCGCTACACCGATGTTGCAATTGTGCCACCATCCGGCATATTTTGAGCAAACGCGGAGCAATCATGGCAATCCACACGGTAGCAACTTCCCCCTACCCCGGCCAGCGGCCGGGGACTTCCGGCCTGCGCAAGAAAGTGGCCGTGTTCAGCCAGCCCAACTATCTGGAAAACTTTGTGCAGAGCGTGTTCGATACGCTGGGCGATGTGTCGGGCAAGACGCTGGTGCTGGGCGGCGATGGCCGCTTCCACAATCGCGCGGCGGTGCGTGTGATCCTGCGCATGGCGGCGGCGCATGGCTTTGCGCGCGTGCTGGTGGGGCAAGGCGGCATTCTCTCCACGCCCGCCGTCAGTTGCGTGATCCGCAAGCACAGTGCGCTGGGCGGCATCGTGCTGTCGGCTAGCCATAATCCGGGTGGGCCGGAGGGCGACTTCGGCATCAAGTACAACATCGCCAACGGCGGTCCCGCACCGGAAAGCTATACCGAGGAATTCTTCCACCGCAGCGAGTCCATCGTCCAGTACCGCATCAGCGACGCGCCGGAAATCGACATCGACCGCATCGGCAATACACGCATCGAAGAGATGGATGTGGAAGTGATCGATCCCGTCAACGACTACGCGGAACTGATGCAGCAGCTCTTCGATTTCGCCATCATCCGCCAACTGTTCGGCAACGGTTTCCGCATGTGCTTCGACGCGATGAGCGCCGTCTCCGGTCCGTACGCCAAGGCTATCCTGGAAGGCATGCTGGGCGCACCCGCCGGCACCGTCATCAACGCCGTGCCGCTGGAAGACTTTGGCGGCCACCATCCCGATCCGAATCCCGTCAACGCCGCCCAACTGATCGAGCTGATGGCCGCGCCCGACGCACCGCACTTTGGCGCCGCTTCGGATGGCGATGCCGACCGCAATATGATCGTGGGCCGCAAGTTCGAGGTCACGCCTTCCGACAGCCTGGCGATCCTGGCGGCGAACGCCGATGTGGCGCCCGGCTACAAGGACGGCCTGAAAGGCATTGCCCGCTCCATGCCCACTTCGCGCGCCGCCGACCGCGTGGCCGAAAGCTTGGGCATTCCGTGTTACGAAACGCCAACCGGCTGGAAGTACTTCGGCAATCTGCTCGATGCGGGCAAGGCCACGCTGTGTGGCGAAGAGAGCTACGGTACCGGTTCCTCGCACATTCGCGAAAAGGATGGACTCTGGGCCGTGCTGTTCTGGCTTAATCTGCTGGCGGTGCAACGCCAGCCGGTCGAACAGATCGTGGCCGAGCATTGGGTACGCTTCGGCCGCCACTACTACTCCCGCCACGACTACGAAAACATCGCCGCCGAAAGCGCGCGCCTGCTGATGGAAGACCTGCGCATCAAGCTGCCGTATCTGCCGGGCCAGCAGCTCGGCCACTATACCGTCGCCAGCGCCGACGATTTCGAATACGCCGATCCCGTGGACGGCTCGCTGGCGCGCCAGCAAGGCATACGCATCATC
The DNA here is from genome assembly GCF_001191005.1 of Massilia sp. NR 4-1. NCBI lineage: Bacteria > Pseudomonadati > Pseudomonadota > Betaproteobacteria > Burkholderiales > Oxalobacteraceae > Massilia > Massilia sp. NR 4-1. The sequence goes on along the minus strand of NZ_CP012201.1, from coordinate 5,776,735 downwards.
ATGACGGATGGAGCACGCATCATCTACCGCCTGTCCGGCACCGGTACCGAAGGTGCGACCCTGCGCGTCTACCTGGAACGCTACGAAGCCGACACAACGCAGCACCGCATTCCCACCCAGCAGGCGCTGGCAGGCCTGATCGCCATTGCCGACAGCGTGGCCAGCATCATTATGCATACGGGACGGAACAATCCCTCCGTCATCACCTGACTTCAACAAGGAAGCCCATGAAACTACACGCACTCGCATTCTCCCTTCTGCTGGCCGCCATTGGCAATCCGGCGCTGGCCGTTCCCAAGCCCTTCCTGTGGGAGAACGCGACCGTGTACTTCATGATCACCGACCGCTTCCAAAACGGCGATACCGGCAACGACCTGGCCTACGGCCGCAAGGCCGATGCCGCACCGCTGCGCGGCATGATGGGGGGCGACCTGAAAGGCGTCACCGCCAAAATCAAGGAAGGCTATTTCGACAGCCTGGGCGTGAACGTGCTGTGGCTTACGCCGCCGGTCGAGCAAATCCACGCCGGCACCGACGAAGGCACAGGCAAGACTTACGGCTTCCATGGCTACTGGGCGCGCGACTGGACAGCGGTGGACGCCAATCTCGGCACAGAGCAGGATTTTCGCGAGATGGTGAACGCGGCCCACGCACGCGGCATCCGCGTGCTGCTGGACGTGGTGATGAACCATACCGGTCCAGTGACGGATAACGATACGGTCTGGCCCTCCGATTGGGTGCGCACCGAGCCAACCTGCACCTACAAGGACGCGCCCACCACCACGCTCTGCACCCTCGTCCCCAATCTGCCTGACGTACGCACCGAAAGCGATACGCCTGTCGAACTGCCCGACTTCCTGGCCGCCAAATGGAAGGCCGAAGGCCGCTACGAACGCGAAGTCAAGGAGCTGGACGAATTCTTCGCCCGCACCGGCTATCCGCGCGCGCCGCGCTACTACCTGATGAAATGGCATGCCGACTGGGTGCGCAAATACGGCATCGACGGCTTCCGTGGCGACACCGTCAAACATACCCAGCCTGGCGTATGGAAGGAACTGCGCGCGGTCGCGGAAGCCGCCCACACGGACTGGAAACGCGCCAACCCATCCCGCGTTCTCGGCGACGGTAAATTCTTCATGGTGGCCGAGGTCTATAACTACAACATCGTGCACGGTCACAAATTCGATATGGGCGGCGGTGAATACTGGGACTTCTACGACAACGGTTTCGATAGCCTGATCAACTTCAGACTGGTGCACGACGCCAAGCAGGATTACGAAAGCCTGTTCAGCAAATACGCCGCCCAGCTGCATGGCCCGCTGAAGGACTACTCGGTTCTGAACTACATCGACTCCCACGACGACGATCATCCGCTCGACCCATCGCGCAGCAAGCCTTTTGAAACCGCCAGCAAACTGCTGCTGGCGCCCGGTGCAGCGCAAATCTACTACGGCGACGAAACCGCGCGACGGTTGGATTGGCCACAAGTCCTGGGCGACGCCAAGCTGCGCTCGGACATGAACTGGCAGGAGCTGGCGCGCAACGCACAGCGCGACGGCTACCGCATCGCCGAGGTGCGCCAGCACTGGAGCAAGCTGGGACTATTCCGCCAACTGCATCCCGCCATCGGCGCCGGCGAACATGCCAAGCTGGCCGACCAGCCCTACACCTTCACGCGCACGCTCAAACGCGGCGCCATCGACGACAAGGTGGTGATCGCCCTTGAAGCACCAACCGGCAAACCGCTGCCGGTCAGCGTCGCGGGCGTCTTCAAGGACGGCGCCAAGCTGCGCGACCACTACTCGGGCACCAGCTACACCGTCAAGGGCGGCAAGGTGCTGACCAAGGGCCGCTACGCCACCATTCTGCTGGCGCCTGCGGCAAAGGAGGCGCGGCGCAATAACTGAGTTATATTAGCGGGCATTTTCACGCAAAAAGGGAGACTGAAGTGCCAAAACAAATCCTGAAAAAGCCCGCCGTAATCGCCGTGATGCTGGCCCTGGCTGCAGCCGGCGCGCAGGCCGCCACGCCTGCCAAGAAAGGCAAGGCTACCGTCGCGGAAGCCGAACGCTTCCTGGCCGACACCGAGGCCAAATTCGACAAGCTCAATCTGGAGCAGTCGCAAGCCCAGTGGATCGCCGCCAACTTCATCACCGACGATACCGAAGCCCTCGCCACCTACTTCGGCGAGAAAACCCTGAACGCCACCGGCGAAGCCGCCGTGGCCGCGCGTCGCTTCAACGGTCTGCGCCTGCCGGCCGACGCCGAGCGCAAACTCAAGCTGCTGCAACTGAACCTGGTGCTGTCCGATCCGAAAGAACGCGAAGCCTACGCCAGCGCGCAGGCTGCGCTGCAAGGCGCCTACGGCAAAGCAAAATACTGCCCACCCGGCACCGGCGACGGCAAGGAAGGCTGTCTGGCGCTGGGCGATATGGAAAGCGTGCTGGCCACCAACCGCGACCCGGCCAAGCTGAAAGAAATGTGGCTGGGCTGGCACAGCCAGTCTCCATCGTACAAACAGCGCTATACCGACTACGTGGTCCTGTCCAACAAGGGCGCGCGCGAAATGGGCTTCGCCGACACCGGCGCCATGTGGCGGTCGCAGTACGATATGCCGGCCGACGCCTTCGCCGCCGAGATGGAGCGCCTGTGGCAGCAGGTCAAGCCGCTGTATGAATCGCTGCACACCTACACCCGCTACAAGCTGTACGAAACTTACGGCAAGGACGTGGTGCCGCTGAACGGCCCCGTGCCCGCCCACCTGTTCGGCAATATGTGGAGCCAGAGCTGGGATAATCTCTACCCGATCCTGAAACCGGCGACCGGCGCCAGCAGCTTCGACCTGAGCAATGTACTGGAAAGCCGCAAGACCAGCGCCAAGGAAATGACACAATACGCGGAGCGCTTCTACACCTCGCTCGGCATGCAAAAGCTGCCGGAGACCTTCTGGGAGCGTTCGCTGCTGACCAAGCCGCGCGACCGCGAAGTGGTATGCCACGCATCGGCATGGCCAATCGACGCCAAGGAAGACGTGCGCATCAAGATGTGCATCAAGCCGACCGCCGAAGAGTTCACCGTGATCCACCATGAACTGGGCCACATCTACTACTTCCTCGCCTACCAGAAGCAGCCCAACCTGTTCCGCAACGGCGCCAACGACGGCTTCCACGAAGCCATCGGCGACACCGTGGCCCTGTCGATCACGCCCGATTACCTGAAAAAAGTCGGCCTGATGGACCAGGCGCCGGATGCCAATGCCGACGTGGGCGAACTGCTCAAACGCGCACTGGCCAAGGTCGCCTTCCTGCCCTTCGCCTACTCGGTCGACAAATGGCGCTGGGACGTCTATTCCGGCAAGACCAAGCCCGCCGACTACGACAAGAGCTGGTGGCAGCTGCGCGAACAGTACATGGGCGTGAAGCGTCCGGCCCCGATCGAATCGAGCGGTTTTGATGCCGGCGCCAAATACCACGTCGCCGCCGACGTGCCGTATGCCCGCTACTTCCTGGCCAATATGCTGCAGTTCCAGTTCCACCGCGCCCTGTGCCGCGAAGCCGGCTACACCGGCCCGCTGCACCGCTGCTCGGTGTACGGCAACGAGAAGGCCGGCAAGAAGCTGCAAGCGATGCTGGAAATGGGCCAGAGCAAACCATGGCCGGAAGCGCTGAAAGCCATCAGCGGCGAAGAGCGCATCGACGGCGGCGCGCTGCTGGACTACTTCGCACCGCTGAAGACCTGGCTGGATGAGCAGAACCGCCAGCTGGCGGCGAAGTATCAGAAGAGCTGATGCTTGAGTAAGCAGATTTCGTCCGGCACTGGGAGCCGGACGAAATCTCGGCCATCATCCATGATCAGTGGAACGGCAAAAATACATCTCTTTCTTTATCGTGCTGCTGACAAACTCCGCTTCCAATACTTCAGGCGGCAGCGCAGGGTCTTGCCAATTCACCTCAAAAGCAGCCCAGAAAGTGCGACATGTATCGTCAGGGCCTTGCTTCGCATGAAGCTTTGAACAATAAATCATGGGCACGTTTTCAATAGTGAAGCGGTCTATGCTCCCCTTTGCCAAGGTAGGCAGCATTTTATATCTTAGAGCACATTGGAACCCCTCGTTGCTTAACTGGCGCATTGCCGTCTGCGCAACTTCCCCGTTGAAGTGATGCGCTTTTTCAAATTCCCTTTCGATCGCCATCAAGGTGTCTGCTTGCCTGACTGTTTCTTCCCACAACTGCGCATATGATTTTGAGTCCCCTCCGGTAGTTGAGCCGCATCCAGCAACCAAGAAAACAAAGAAATACAAAGTAATCATTTTCATGTATGAGCATGACATATCGATACCTCCTTGAAAAAACTCCCTCAGAATTTAATACTTGAAGAAGGTGTGCCAACCTGATATCCAGGCACGATACCTTTCAAGGACCATATTTTTGTGTCATATATTTGATCAATTTTCATATTCTTATATTTAGAGAAGGCAGGTGATGTTTGGGAAAAATCCTGCAGAATATCTTGTGCTGCCTGCATTCCTCTACTGGCAAAGATACGGGCCTCCTCTTCAGTGCCGCCTAAAAAATGCCGGGTTTCCGCCACGGTTTCTTCATAAGTGATTTTTCCGCGCCAGAACGGTATCGGCAGATCTTCAGTCGGAGAAAGAGGCTTCATTTCCGCCCCCAGCATTTCCGTTACCACCTTACGAAAATTCAGCTCCATTCGTTCGTTTTGTTTCGGTAGAGAATCGCCGCCCCAGCCCCATAAAACTCATCCATCCGGCTGAAATGGAGGCCTTCTTCAATTGTGAGCGCTCGCGCTCGACTAAGTGCTGCATTCACCGAAGCCATGGCTTGAGCCTTCTGCTCGTCGCTCAAACGTACACCTCCTACGGTCTCGAATGCACTCATCAGCTGTCCTGCTGCACCTCGCGCCTGATCTTCCGAAATGTAATCTGGTTCACTGCCGTGCAACCCATGACCAAGGGGAGCTTCATAAGTAAGGTTGACGCCATTAACAGAACGGGAGTGAAAGATCGAATCCACCAAACCGTGCATGGCGATGCCGACTCGCGCATCATCATCTTTATAGTTGGCGATTTCCTTTTGGTAGAAAGTCAGATTCTCGCCAGTACTCCTGCCATTTAGTGCATGAATTGCGCGCTCCGAATATTCTCCAATCTGGGCAGGCTCGTAATTCCGCCCTGCCATCTTGCTTCGAACCCCATTCGTGTAGCCATCCAGGGCAGATACCTGGTCCGGGAACTGGGAATAAGCTGCGATGGCTCTGCTGCGTTCATCAGAAAGACCGACCATTTTCCCGAGCATTAAGGGAAGATAGTAATGTCCTCCCGCCTGGGCCGTATGAAGCATTTGGGATGCACTGCCGGCGGCCGCATAATTCAGGCCATCGATCACTGAAGATGCGCCTGGAAGAACGTCTGCATCCCATTCCGACAATGCGGCCGAGGTTTCCTGCCCTTCGGACTCGCCCGGACTCTTCGCAGGCGCGTCATTTGCGGCGCTGCCGGCGCCGGACTGATCCTCGATGGTCATCTGATGCTGGGTGGCGATCAAGATCGCACCGCAAGCCGTCTTCATGCCTTCAACGGCCGTGCCTATTCCTGCAAATGTATGGAAGTCCAGCCCATCATTGATCGGGAATTTCCCTTTGCATTGCGGGCACCAGGTTTGATGTCCCTGCTGTGCAATAGGACGGCCGTCGATAGTGGCGTCCTCATTCCCTTCGAGAACCTTTCCCCCATGAGAGGTCGGATCACCTTTGCAGATCACCGCACGAGCCATGGCAGTCTCCTTTGCGTCCTGGAAACTTCACTCTAGCTGCTGCACAGATGGGAATTTTGATCGAAGGCAATCTTCCGCCCATGACGAAGCCGATGATACAGCCTTGCCAGCTGGATAATTCCCCGCTACAATTGAGAATAATTCTCATTCACGAATAGCCAGCCGCACTCCGCATCGCCAGCCTTTTCGCATCACAGGACTTCAAGGTATGGCGTACCCGCATCAGATCAAACTCACTCCCCTGGCAGCCGCTTGCGCGCTGCTGCTGGCCGCTGGCGGCGGCGTTGCCCAGGCGCGCGGCGCCGACACGGCAGACGCGAATGGCGAAGCCGCCGAGGCCACCATGGCCGTGATCAAGGTCGAAGGCCGCCGCGAGGACGGTGATGTGGGCTTCAATGCCAAGCGCGCGGGCGCCGCCACCAAGACCGATACGCCGCTGATTGAAACGCCGCAGGCCATCAGCGTGGTGCTGCGCGAGCAGTTCGAGGCGCAGGGCGCGCAAACGCTGCGCCAGACCGTGGGCTACAGCGCGGGCATGGTGTCGAGCTACTTCGACAGCCGCGGCGACAGCATCAGCGCGCGCGGCGGTTCGTCGACGCAGATGCTGAACGGCCTGCAGACCAACTTCGGCTTCTATAACAACGCCCGTCCCGACCCGTTCACGCTGGAGCGAGTGGAAGTGCTGCGCGGTCCTTCGTCGGTGCTGTATGGCCAGGGCGGCATTGGCGGCATCGTGAACATGGTGTCGAAAACCCCGCAGGCGCAGGACCGCCGCGAAGTGCAGGTGCAAATCGGCAGCCATAATCGCAAGCAGATTTCGGCCGACGTGAATCAGGTGCTGGACCAGCGGGGCCACTGGATGGCGCGCATCGTGGCCGTGGGCCGCGACAGCGATACCCAGGTAAAGCACGTTGCCGACGACCGCAAAGTGCTGGCCCCTTCCCTGACCTGGGCGCCCGATGCGAATACCTCGCTGACCTTGATGGGCCAGTACCAGAAGGATGAAAGCGGCTCGATGATCGGCTTCTTCCCATGGCGAGGCACGCTGCAGCCGTCCAAATACGGCCAGATTCCGACCGATACCTTCATCAGCGAACCGGGTTGGGACGCGTATAACACCAAGCAGAAAATGCTGGCCTATATGTTCAGCCACAAGTTCAACGACAGCATCACGCTGCGCCAGAATCTGCGCCGTAGCGAGAGCGAGGTCGATTACCGCAGCATTTACACCAGCTTCGCCGCCGACAAGAAAACCGGCCGCCCGGCGCGCCCCGTCTTCAATGCCGACCAGCGTACCGTGAACCGCGATCTGGTCCAGCAGCTCAATGAGCTGGATTCCACCCTGATCGACACCCAGCTGGAATCGCACTTCAAGACCGGTCCCGTCGAGCACACCCTGCTGGTGGGCTTCGATGTGCAGCGCGCGGAAACGCGCCAAGCTGCAGCGCGTGTGGCTGCTCCGGCCATCGACGTGTATGCGCCGGTGTATGGCAACTTCACCCGCCCCGGCCCGATGCTGCACCAGCCGACCACAAACCTGCATCAGAAAGGCCTGTACGTTCAGGACCAGATGAAGATCGCGCAGAAATGGGTGGCGCAACTGGGCTGGCGCCACGATTCGGTGCAGAACGATATCGAGGGCCGCCCCGCCGCTCGCACCGACGACAAGGCCAATACGCGCCGCGCCGGCCTGCTCTACATTGCGGACAGCGGCTGGTCGCCATATATCAGCTACGCCGAATCCTTCCAGCCGCTGGGCGGCGTGGATCTGAACAACAAGCCTTTCGTGCCGCAGCGCGGCAAGCAGTGGGAAGCGGGCCTGAAGTGGCAGCCGGCCGGCCGCAATATGACGACCACGCTGGCCATCTACGATCTGCGCGACCAGAACCGCAAGACAACCGATCCAAGCAACCCGACCAACAGCATCCAGGTGGGCGAGGTGAAGGTGCGCGGTCTGGAGCTGGAAAGCACCGGCGCCATCAACCATAGCTGGGACTGGATCGCCTCCTATGCCTACACCGACGCCACCGTTTCGCGCAGCAATGGCCCGGACCTGGGCAAGCGCGTGAGCAGCACGCCGAAGCACAGCGCCTCCGCGTGGCTGACGCACAAGTTCGCGCTGGCCGGACGCTCCGGCTTCAGCACCGGCGGCGGTGTGCGCTACGTGGGCAAATCGTGGGATGGCATGGACGATATCGTCACGCCGTCGGCCACCCTGCTCGACGCCATGCTGTCGTATGAATCCGGCCCATGGCGCCTGGCCCTGAACGTAACGAATTTGACGGACAAGGTGCAGATCACCACCTGTCTGAACCGCGGCGACTGCTTCTACGGACAGCGCCGTACCGCCGCCCTTACCGCACGCTATACCTGGTAAGGCATGTAAAGACCACCCTTTCGGGACAGGGAGTACTCCCCAATCAGCTCTCTGTCCTTTTTTTATTCCAAGCCGAGGAGTTCCCCATGCGTCTGCCGACACTTTCGGAAAACGCCAGCTACCGCGCCGGCATCGCCTCGCGCACGCTGGCGGCGGTGCTGGGGGGCTACTTGGCCACCTCCGCCGCCGCATCGCTGCTGGCGCTCGCGCTGCCCGCCATGGGCGCTTCGCGCGCCGATGCCGTCGTCAATTCCACACTGCTCTCTTTCGCCCTGCTGACCTGCGCCGTGCTGTGGGCCTTTGCCGCCCGCAGCGCCGCGCGCGCCTGGCTCGGATTGCTGCTGCCGTCCGCCATCATGGGCGGCATCGCCTACGCACTGTATCGGAGCCTGCCATGAAAGAAGGATTCCGCCAGTCGATGGCATGGCTGCATACCTGGACCGGGCTGCTGGTCTGCTGGGTGCTGTTCCTCGTTTTCAGCGCCGGCACGGCGACCTACTTCCGCGACGAGATCACGCTGTGGATGAAGCCCGAGCTGCACGCATCGGCCATGACACCGGTGCCGGTGGCGCAGGCCACCGAGACCGCCATCCAGGCCTTGCAGCAAAAGGCGCCGGATGCCTCGCGCTGGTTCATCACGCTGCCGACCGAACGCGCGCCGGCAACACGCATCGGCTGGTCGCCCAAGGAGAAGGAAGGCGAAGGCGAGAAGAAAGGCCGGCGCCGCTTCAAGAACATGCTGATCGATCCCGCCACCGGCGCGGAAGCGGCCGAAGCACGCGAAACGCGCGGCGGTGAATTCCTTTATCGCCTGCACTTCGATCTGCACTATATGTCGCCGCTGACGGCGCGCTGGATCGTCGGCGTATGCGCCATGTTCATGCTGGTGGCCATCATCAGCGGCGTCATCACGCACCGCCGCATCTTCCAGGACTTCTTCACTTTCCGTCCCGGCAAAGGACAGCGCTCCTGGCTCGATGCGCACAACGCCACCGCCGTACTGGCCCTGCCCTATCACCTGATGATCACCTACACCGGGCTGGTGACGCTGATGTTCATGTTCATGCCTGCCGCCTCCACGGTTGCATACAAGGGCGACCACGACACCTTCAGCGCCGAAGTCTTCCCCAGCGCAGGCAAGCCGCGCAAGGCTTCCGGCGAGGCCGCGCCGCTGGCGCCGCTGCGCCCCATGCTGGAACAGGCGGAGAAGCATTGGCAAGGCCAGCACGCCGGCTCGATTTCCATCACCGCGCCGAACGACGCCAACGCCACCGTATCGATCACCCGCGCGGCCGGCAAGAATCTGTCGCACAAACAGCCGGCCATGCAGTTCGACGGTAAGACCGGCGCCCTGCTCTCGACATTCGGCGATGAGCTGATCGACAGCGGCAGCACGCATGGCGTGATGTATGGCCTGCACCTGGCACGCTTTGCCGGTCCGCTGCTGCGCGCCCTGTTCTTCATCTCCGGTCTGGCCGGATGCGCAATGGTGGCCACGGGCGCGCTGCTGTGGGCGGTCAAGAGCCGCCAGCGCCAGGCCAAGGTACTGAAGGCGGGTGGACGCATCGGCTTTGGCACGCGCCTGGTGGAGGCGCTGAATATCGGCGCCATCGCCGGTTTGCCGATCGCTTACGCCGCCTACTTCTGGGCCAACCGCCTGCTGCCGGTGGGGATGGCGGAACGCGCCGAAAGCGAGATCACTGTCTTCTTCGCGGTCTGGGGCATTGCGGCCTTGCTGGCCCAATTGATGCCGAACCGCGCCATGTGGCGCATCCAGCTTGGCGCCGGCGCCTTTGCCTTCATGGCGCTGCCGCTGGTGAACTTCTTTACGAGCCAAGCCCACCTTGGCGTCACGCTGCAGCAAGGCGCTTGGGCGCTGGCCGGCTTTGATCTGACCGTGCTGCTGCTTGGCGCCGGGCTTGGCTATGCCGCATGGCGCCTGGGCCGCGGGCAGGCCAAAGCCGCCCGTCCCGCCGCCGCTGCCGCGAATGCAAAAACGATGCAGGAGGCGGCATGAGCGGCATCCTGAACATGGCGGCGATGTTTGCCTTCTGTTTCACCGGCCTGGCCGCCCTCTCGCTGGCCATGGAACGGCACTACGCCGACATCCACGGACGCGGCGCCACGCCGCCCGCCGCCGTCTGCCGCAGCCTGCGCATGGGCGGCGGCCTGGCGCTGCTGCTCGCCTTCTCCGCAGCCCTGCGCGACGGCAGCGTCGGCCACGGCATCCTGCTCTGGCTAGGCGGACTGACGGCCGCCGCCATCGCCCTCGTCCTCCTGCTCTCCTACGCACCCCGCCTGACCGGCCGCAGCGCCCTGCTCTCCGCCGCGTTCGCCATGCTCACCTTCCTCGCCGCATAAGCCAGCGGCCGAGCCCGTGTCCGATTTTGGGGTCTGGCCCCAAAATCGGACACGGGCTCGGCTGTCGGCGAAAAAAAACCTCGCCGGGGCGAGGTTTTAAAGCGTTGCGGGAGAGTTTTTAGAATTTGTAGTTGGCGCCCAGCAGGACGGTGCGGCCGTATTTCTGGTATTCGAGCGGCTGGTTGCGGCTGCCGGCGTAGGTTTCGTAGGCAGCGTTGCGCAAGTTGTTCACTTGCAGCAGCAGACCCAGGCCTTTGAGGCTGCCGGTGTTGAAGGTGTAGCCAACCTGGAAATCGATGATGTTTTCGCCGACCACGTAACGCAAGGTGCGGTTGTTGGCGAAGTTGCCGATCTCGCCGACGAAATCGGAGCGCTTGCGCTGGCTGACGCGGGTTTCGAAACCATTCTTCTCGTAGTACACCGTCAGGTTCGAGGAGTGCTTGGACAGGCCTGGCAGCGGGATGTTCTTGCCGATGCTGCTGTCCGGGTCTTCGATCTTGATCGAGGAATCGGCATAGCTCCAGCTGCCGCTCACGCCAAAGCCGTCCAGCACCGGGGTCAGCATGTTCAGCGGCAGGGAGCCTGACAGCTCGACGCCTTTCAGCGAGCCGCCCTGGCCATTACGCGGTGCCTTGTAGTCGCCGAAGTTGCTGATCGCTGGCGTGCCCGGCGTGAACTTCGAGAAGTCGTAGTTCTGCGTCATGGTGTAGATGTAGGTCTTCAGCTTCTTGTGGTAAGCCGCAGCCGCTACATAAGCCTTCTTGCCGAAGTACTTCTCGTACGACAGGTCGAGCGCCGTGGCGCGCCATGGGTCGAGCTGGGCGTTGCCGCCTTCGCCGCCCGGTTTCATGGTGTTGGTGGCGATGTTGAAGTCGAGCGCGGAGCGCAGTTGGTCGACGCGCGGGCGGGCCAATTGCTTGGCAGCGGCAAAGCGCACGGTCTGGTCATGGGCCAGGCCGAAGGACAGGTTCAGGCTAGGCAGGTAGTCGGTGTAGGTCTTGCCGTCGTGGACTGGCTTGACTTGCTGGCCGGCCGGCGCGGTGCCGTCCCAGAACTTGGCGTCCGATTCCTGTTTGGTGTGCTGGGCTTGAATGCCGACGTTGCCGCGCACGCTGATATCGCCGATTTCAGTTTCGATATTGGCTTTGGCGTAGGCGGTGGTGATCTTCTCGCTCACGTCCCAGCCCTTGGAGATCAGGTAGCTCTGGGTGTCGTTCGGCGCGAAGATCATGTATTTGGAGACCACGCCCGGCACATTCCACGCCGGGATCACACCGGTGCCGGAGAAGCCCAGGTCCACCGGGTTATACAGGAATTCGGACGGGATGATGAAAGGCTTATCCTTCAGCAGCATGGCGCCTTCCGGCTGGCGTTTCGCCTTGCTGCGGTCGGCGTAGTTCACGCCCACGTCCACGCCGGAGAAGACTTTTTCCAGCGCGTCGAACATCGGCAGGCTGGCCACCAGTTTGAAGCCTTTCAGCTCGTCTTCCACGCGCGGCACTTTGCCGTAGCCGGAACCGTAGATGGTCGGGCCGACATACAGCTTGCCGGCGTCGCTGTAGTTGCGGTTGGCGGTCAGGGTGGGGAAGCCGCCTTGGCGCAGGGTCAGGTTGACGGTGTCCAGGAAGGGATCGAGGGCGGCGTTGGTCAGCTGGGTATTGGCTTCCAGGTTCAGTTCATCGCGCGTGGCCTTGGACCAGTTCACGTCGGCGAACAGCGACCATTTTTCGAACTTGATGTTGTTGCTCCAGCCGACAGCCTTGATGTCGTCCTTGCGCTTGTTGTACATGCCGCGCACCAGCGGATAGACGCCGCTGGCGCTGCCGCCGGCGAAGGTGCCGTTATCCAGGACCACATTCTGGAAGTCCAGGCCAGGCTTGTTATTGCCGTTGAAGCCGCCGACGTGCACTTCGAACTGGTTGGCGGTTTCCTCGCGCTTGAAGCGCGAGGCGTAGACGTCCAGCATGCTGGTCCACTGCTTGTTCGGACGGTACTGCAGCACGCCCATGATGCCGTCGCGCTCATTCTTGCCGCTGCGGCCCAGGGACTTGATGCCGTCGGTGATGAAGGTGCCGCTCGGGATGCCGGCACGGTCTTCCTTCTTCCATGGCTCATACAGGCCGGTTTCCTGCTGCAGGATGGGCGATTCGAAATGGGCATAGCCGATCGCCACGCCGATGGTGCGGTTGGCAAACTGGTCGATGTAGCTGGCGCTGAAGCGGTTGCCGCGCGCGGAAGCGTTGGCAATGCGGCCCAGCGAATTCTTCTCGCCGCGCACATTCATGGCCACGGTACGGCCACCGAAGGAGAGCGGGCGCACGGTCTGCATATCCAGCGTGCCGGACAGGCCTTGACCTACCAGGCCGGCATCCGGGGTTTTGTACACGGTCACGCCGCTCAGCAGCTCGGAGGGATACTGGTCGAATTCCACGCTGCGGTTGTCGCCGGTGCTGACCTGTTCGCGGCCGTTCAGCAGCGTGGTGGCGAAGTCGGGCGACAGGCCGCGCACGCTGATCACCTGGGCGCGGCCGGCAACGCGCTGGGCGGCCAGGCCTGGCAGGCGGGCGATGGATTCGGCGATGGAGGCGTCGGGCAGCTTGCCGATATCTTCAGCGGAAATGGCTTCGACGATGGAGGTGGAATCTTTTTTCACGGAGATCGCGTCTTCGATGCCGCGGCGGATGCCCGACACCTTGACCGACGTGATCGGCTCCTGGGCCGCCGCCTGGCCGCTGGTCTGGGCGAATGCCGGCACCGCCGCCATGGCCGTCACGAACAGCGCGCAGCCGGCCGCGACCGGACTCAGTGGGAAGGCGCGCTGGCGGCGCTCAGTTGCGAATTTATCCATTTTTAAAAGTCCCCTCTCAACAGTACAAAATTTTCCCGCAACTCAAGCCTAGGTCATTTGAATTCGACTACACGGGATCCAAGGAAGCAAACGTTCTTATAGACGTTACGCAAGAATTTTGTACTAAAACTAGATACCATGTCAATTGAAGCTCAGCATAACTACATAATTGCAAGGATTTATGCAGAAGCTCTCTCTGCGAATCCGAAAGGCTCGTTGTATTTGAGCTACACAAAATATTGATGAATTATGTAGTGATACTACAATCAACCCATTAATACCACTTTAGCGTCACAAGTCCAGCGCGGCGGCCTGCAATCAGGCGGCCGCGCCACCGATGGAGATCACATGCGATTGCCCGCCCTTGCCCTCTTAGGCGCCCTGCCCCTGCTGGCCGGCGCCGCGCCGGATTACCGCATCCAGCACCTGGAGCCGATGTTCTGGTGGACGGGCATGGCGCATCAGCAGCTGCAGCTGATGGTGCACGGGCCGCGCATCGCCGAACTGGAGCCGGCGCTCAGCTATCCCGGCGTGCGCCTGAAGGGCGTGCAGCGCAGCGACAATCCCAATTACCTGTTCCTCGACCTGGAGATTGCCGGCCATGCGCAGCCGGGCAGCTTCGACCTGGCCTTCCAGCGCGCAGGCAAAACAGCACTGACATATCGTTACCGCCTGCTGCCACGCCAGCCCGGATCGGCCCGGCGCCGGGGCTTCAGCAGCGCCGACACGATCTACCAGCTGATGCCCGACCGCTTCGCCAACGGCAATCCCGCCAACGACAGCCTGCCCGGCATGGGCGACCCGGCCAGTCGCCGCGTCGGTTCGGGGCGCCACGGCGGCGATCTGCAAGGCATGGGCGAGCATCTGGGCTATATCGCCGATATGGGCTTCACCCAGATCTGGCCCACGCCCCTGCTCGAAAGCGATATGCCGCAGCACAGCTACCACGGCTACGCCGCCACCAACCATTACCGCATCGACCCGCGCTACGGCAGCAACGAGGACTACCGCCGCTACGTGGCGCAGGCGCGCGCGCAAGGCCTGGGCGTGATCCAGGACGTGGTGCTGAACCACATCGGCAGCCGCCACTGGTGGATGCAGGATATGCCGGCGCGCGACTGGATCACCCACCAGGGCAAGTACGTACCCACCGCCCACCATCGCGCCGCCGTGCAAGATCCGTATGCGTCACAAGAGGATGCGCGCAACTTCACCAGCGGCTGGTTTGTCGACACCATGCCGGACCTGAACCAGGCCAATCCGCTGCTGGCGGCCTACCTGATCCAGAACAGCATCTGGTGGATTGAGTATGCGGGCCTGTCCGGCCTGCGCGTGGACACCTTCGGCTACTCCGACAATGCCTTCCTCAGCCAATGGTCGCAGCGCGTGATGCGGGAATATCCCAGGTTCAATCTGGTCGGCGAGGAATGGAGCGCGCATATTCCCTTCGTCGCGCGCTGGCAGGAAGGCAAGCAAAACCACGACGGCTACCGCTCCCACATGCCCAGCATGATGGACTTTCCCCTCAACGATGCCCTGCGCAAAGCGCTCGCCGCGGGAGCGGAAGATGAAAATGGGCTAAAGGATTTATACGAAACCCTGGCGCAGGATCACTTGTATGCCAATCCCGGCCAGCTGGTGCTATTTGAAGGCAACCACGATCTGTCGCGCCTGTACAGTGCACTGAACAGCGACCCGGCCCTGTTCCGCCTGGCGGTCGCCTACGTGCTGACGGTTCCGCGCATCCCCCAGTTCTACTACGGCACCGAGATCCTCATGCCCAGCACCGTCGAAGGCCGCGACGATCCCTCCTATCGCCAGGACTTTCCCGGCGGCTGGCCCGGCGACAAAGTGAATGCCTTCACGGGAGAGGGTTTGAGCGGCGAGCAGCGCGCCGCCCAGGCTTTCGTCAAGAAGCTGGTCAACTGGCGCAAAACCGAGCCCCTGGTCCACCACGGGAAAATGATGCACTACGGCCCGGAGAACGGGGTCTACGTCTACTTCCGCCATGAGGAACAGAAAAGACTCATGGTCGTTCTCAACAAGAACGCCAAAGAGGTCAGGCTCAATTTAAACCGTTTCCACGAAATGCTGGCAAACAAGACCAGCGCCACCGACATCATCAGCGGCAAAGACTACCTCCTGCGCGACACCCTGGCGCTGCCCGCGCGCAGCCCCCTGATCCTGGAGCTGCGCTAGCTGGCACTCAAGCCGCGAGAGCGCGCAAGGGACGGGCGCCGGTGAGGCCGGGGGCGTCGTGGAGCTTGAAGATGGAAACGGCTTCGGCCAGGCTGCTGGCCTGCTGCTGCAAGGCGTCGGCCGCGGCGGCAGCCTGCTCGACCAGCGCGGCGTTCTGCTGGGTGACGCTGTCCATCTGGCTGATGGCGTTGCTGATCTGCTCGATGCCTTCCTGCTGCTCGCTGCTGGCGACGGCGATTTCGCCGATGATGGCAGTCACCCTTTCGACGCTGGCGACCACCTCATCCATCGTGACGCCGGCTTGACCGACCAGGCGGCTGCCGGCTTCCACACGTTCCACCGAGTCACCGATCAGTTCCTTGATCTCCTTGGCGGCAGCGGCGGAGCGGTGGGCCAGGTTGCGCACCTCGCCGGCGACGACGGCAAAGCCGCGTCCCTGCTCGCCGGCACGCGCGGCTTCCACCGCGGCGTTCAGCGCCAGGATATTGGTCTGGAAAGCGATGCCGTCGATGACGCCGATGATGTCGACGATCTTGCGCGAGGATTCATTGATGGCGCCCATGGTCTGCACCACTTCCGATACCGTGGCGCCGCCTTTGACGGCCACTTCGGAGGCAACGCTGGCCAGCTTGCAGGCCTGTCCGGCGTTCTCGTTATTCTGGCGCACGGTGCTGGTCAGTTCGATCATCGAAGAAGCGGTTTCCTCCAGCGAACTGGCCTGCTCTTCCGTGCGCGACGAGAGATCCATATTGCCGGTGGCGATTTCGCTGCTGGCGCCGGCGATGGTTTCGGTGCCGCTGCGCACGCGGCCGACGATATTCGCCAGGTTCTGGCTCATTTGCTTGAGCGCCTGCAGCAGGTCGCCCACTTCATCCCTGCTTTTCACGTCGACGTCGCAGCGCAGATCGCCCGCCGCCACGGTCTTGGCGATGTCGATGGCTTGCGTCAGCGGCACGGTGATGCCGCGCACCAGCCATACCAGGATCACGCTGCCCAGCACCACCGTCACCAGCAGCATCACCAGCAGCGAGATGGTGGCGCTGCGGTTGGCCTTCTCGCTGTCGGCCGCCACTTCAGCCATCAGGCGGCGCGACTGCTCGTCGATGAAGGCGACGATATCGTCAATCAGCTTGGTCGGCGCGCGGTCCATGCCCTTCACCAGGCCGTCGACCACCTTGGCGCTATCGGGATTGGCCGAGTCGTATTTCTGCAAGGCGGTCAGGTACTTCTTGCCCAGCTCCTCGTGGGCGCGCATGGCTTCATCCACCAGCGGCGTGCTGAGTTTCAGCTCCTTCAGCAGACCATTGAGCTTTTGCAGCTCGCCGGCGGTCTGCTTGCCGCTCTTGACGAAGGCCTGGGTGTAGCGGTCCAGCACAGCGGGGTCGCTGCCGCGCAGCAGAATGTTTTTCCACTCCTGCACCTGGATCTTGAACTCGACCTGTGAGCTGCGCGCGGTGTCGACCGCCTTGGTCAGCAGCACCGAGCGCTGCATGCCTTCGGCATTGCGTTCCTTGATGAAGTTCAGCGCGGTCCAGCCCTCGAATCCCACCGCCAGAATAGCCAGCAGGAAGAAGCCGCCGAGCAGCCCCAGACGCACGCCGATTTTCAGATTGGCGAGTTTCATGATGTATCCCTTGTATGAGCAAAATGTCTCTATTGGACAGACTGCAACGCCGCCTTTCTCCTTATGGATACGCGGTCTCTGTGTAATACATCATGCGCCGTGGATGGGCAAAAGCCAAGGAGGAACTAGCATTCGAGTATCAAGCGTGGCGTGAAGGAAACTCCAGGCTATACAAATTGGTGTCGCTGCCGTCATCCTTGAAGCGCACCACCCTCACAAAGCTCAGGCCCAGCTTTTTCAGCAGGTTATTCGATCGTAAATTTTGCGGAGAAGTTATGCCCAGCAGGCGCACCAGGCCGATGCTGTCGCGCGCATGCAGCACCACCGCCGCCGCCGCTTCATAAGCATAGCCCTCGCCCCAGTACTCGGGCCAGATGGCGTAGCCGATGTCGGCGTCGGGCAGCGCATCGCGCTTGATCAAGCCGCACAGGCCGACCGGCACGCCGTCGCTGCTGCGCTCGACCAGATACAGCGAATAGCCAAGCCGGCGCTGCATCAGCACCGGCCCCTGTTCGATATTCTTTTCCGCCTCCGCCACGGTGCGGATGCCTTTGTCGCCGATATTTTCGATCCACGAAGGATCGTTGATCATCTGGAGGAAGAAGGGCGCGTCGCTGGTTTCCAGCGTGCGCAGCGTGAGGCGCGCGGTGGCGAGTATCTTCATTGTTCCGGCCACCCGCTGGGGTCGGACAGGAATTTATACATGACGTAGACATCGACAAAACCCAGCAGCTGATGGCGGTAAGCCTTGGGCAGCGTGCCGATCACGGCGAAGCCGAGCCGCTTCCACAGCAGCACGGCGGAGATATTGGTGCTCACCACATAATTGAACTGCATGGCGAGGAAGCCGCTGGCGCTCGCCTGCGCCAGGCAGTGGCGTCCCAGCAGCTTGCCGATGCCCACGCCCTGCGCCGCCGGACTGACCATCAGCGAGGCCGTCGCCACATGGCCGCCGCGGTCGCGCTGGTTGGGCAGGATGCGGTACATGCCAAGCAGGCGCTCCTCGCCATCGGTGCCGCTGCTGCGCGTGGCGGCCCAGGTCTGCACGCCGGGACCGAACCAGAAATCGTGGCAGTCCTCGCGGCTGGTGTCGGCGGCGAAGTAATAGGTGTCGCCGCTGGCGATCAATTCCTGGAAGATGGTCCAGATGGACTCGGAATCGGCCGGCGTGGCCGGGCGGATCTGAATATCGTTCAAGGTCGCTCCATGGCTCGGGGAGATAATAAATTCTCAGGTATTTTCCGGCGCAAGTCCAGCATTGTGCCGCAGGCGGAAGTCGGTCTGCGGCGGGCGTCCCGGCAGATTCAGGCGCGCCTGCGCGCGCGGCGACTCGGCCACCACCTTGCCGCGCCGCAGCACCAGGCGCCGCGCCGCGCGCAGGCGGATCGCTTCCACCGCATCGCCCGCATCGAGCAGCACCAGGTCGGCGTGGCAGCCCGGCTCCAGGCCATAGCCTTCCAGGCCGAGGATGCGCGCCGGCGCCTCGGTGACGGCGGCGAAGCAGGCGCGCATGGCGTCCTGCCCCGTCATCTGCGCCACATGCAAGCCCATATGCGCCACCTCCAGCATATCGCCCGACCCCAGGCTGTACCAGGGGTCCATCACGCAATCGTGGCCGAAGGCGACGTCGATGCCGGCCGCCAGCAGTTCCGGCACGCGCGTCATGCCGCGCCGTTTCGGATAGGTATCGTGGCGGCCCTGCAAGGTGATATTGATGAGGGGATTGGCGATGGCGGCCACGCCCGCCTCGCGCATCAGCGGCAGCAGCTTGCTGACGTAATAGTTATCCATCGAATGCATGGAGGTCAGGTGGGAACCGGCGACCCGGCCTTGCAAGCCAAGGCGCTGCGTTTCGTAAGCCAGGGTTTCGATATGGCGCGACAGCGGATCGTCCGACTCGTCGCAATGCATATCGACGCGCAAGCCTTTGGCGGCGGCGAATTCGCACAGGATGCGCACCGACTGCGCGCCCTCGGCCATGGTGCGCTCGAAATGCGGGATGCCGCCCACCACATCCACGCCCATGGCGATGGCGCGCTGCAGATTGGCCAGCGCGCTGGGGCTGCGCAGCAGACCGTCCTGCGGGAAGGCCACCAGCTGCAGGTCGAGATACGGCGCGACGCGGCGCTTGACGTCGAGCAGCGCCTCCACCGCCAGCAGGCGCTCGTCGCAGACATCGACATGGCTGCGGATGGCGAGCAGGCCGCGCGCCACGGCCCAGTCGCAGTATTGCAGCGCGCGCTCGATCAGCGCCTCCTGTTGCAACTGCGGCTTCAGCTCGCCCCATAGCGCGATGCCCTCCAGCAGCGTGCCGGACGCGTTCACCCGCGGCAGGCCATAACTCAGCGTCGCATCCATATGGAAGTGGGCATCGACAAACGGCGGCGCCAGCAGGTCGCCGCCGGCATCGATTTCCTGCGCGCCCCCCAGCTTCAAGGCCGGCCCCACGGCGGCGATACGGCCATCGGCGACGGCAAGATCGATATGACGGCGACCGTCGGGCAAGCTGGCGTTGCGGATGACCAGATCCATGGCTGCTCCCTGCAGATGAATGATGGGGCGATTGTTTCAGAGACTGTGCTTCCCTGCAATCGGCGGCCAAATTTCCCGGTGCCAAGAGCTTATGCTGCATTGCATAAATTAAGCCACTCGTGATGAGAAAAATAACTTCCCAGCGCTGAAAATCGCCGCTAAAATCAGTTTATTGCAGCGCACCATTCCAATCGCCTCAGGAGAGCTTATGTCTTCGATTACCGAACAGTTGTCTGCAGCAACGAAAACGCAGCTGGAATCCCAGCTCAATATTCTGAACAGTATCGCCAGCACCACCTTCGACGGCGCCCAGCAAGTGATCGCGCTCAATCTGAGCACCACCAAGGCCTCGGTCGAAAACTCCGCCGCCGCCGCCAAACAATTGCTCGAAGCCAAGGATACCGGCGACCTGCTGAGCCTGGTCCAAACACCCGGTTTTGACCGCGTCTTCGCTTATGGCCGCGAACTGTTCGCCATCGTCAGCAAGACCCAGGCCGGCCTGCTGCAAGCAGCCAAGGACCAGTTCCAGGACGCCAGCGCCGCCGTCACCGCCGCCGTTCCCCTGCTGAGCGAAGTGGCCGCCGAACCGGCAGCGCAGGCAGTCCAGGTAGTCCAGGCTGTGCAAGCCGCGGCCCCGGCCGTCGCACCCGAACCCCTGGTCGTGGTACAGCCTGGGCAGGATGACGACGAGCCAGACGAGCCAAGCGACATTGCCGCGGCCGTCAAGAGCGCCGTCAAAGCCAAACCGGCCGCGCCCAAACCAGCCATCGAAACCGCCCCCGTCGAGCCGGAAGACAGCAGCCCGGCCAAACCCGCCGCCGCCTCCTTTCCCGAGGTCAAACCTGCCGTCAACCTGAAATCCGTCAGCACCAAGCCGAAGAAATAAGCCGGCGGCTCCATTGAGCTAGCGCAAACAATGTCCCCCTGGTGCCTGGCACCAGGGGGACATTGTTTCATTTTGCGCAAACGCTGGGCGGTCTGCGGGATTTTGTGGGGTGAGGTATGCTAGCGGGCTTGTTCCCGGGGATACTTCATGAGTTTATCGAGGCTTATTGGCGGCTTCGTGCGTGTGCAATGGCGCGCGTACGCGGCGGCCGGCGTCATGCTGGCAGGCGTGGCGGTGCTGACTATTCTGGTGCCGCGCAAAATCGGCACGATGATCGACCGTCTGGCAGCGCATGAGCTGTCCGGCACAGCCTTGCTGCTGGAAATCGGCGAACTGCTGCTGATCGGCGCATTGATTTATTTTTTGCGCGTGGGCTGGCGCTTGAAGCTGTTCGCGGCGGCGTATCAGCTGGGGGTGGAACTGCGCACGCGCTTTTACCGCCGCCTTTCCCTGCAGGGTCCGGGCTTTTATCAGAAGCAGCGTACCGGCGACCTGATGGCGCTGGCGACCAACGATATCGATGCGATCGAGATGGCGGCCGGCGAGGCCATGCTGGCCGGTTTCGACGGCAGCCTGTCGCTGCTGATGGTGCTGGGCGTGATGCTGCTGGGCGTGGATTGGCGCCTGGCGCTGATCGCCTTGCTGCCCTTCCCTTTGATGGGATTGGCCTTCTGGCGCATTTCCAGCCATATCCATACGGCGTCCACCGATTCCCTCAAGCGTTTTAGTGCGCTCAACGACCATGTGCAGGAAACGCTGTCCGGCGTGCGCACCTTGCGCGCCCTCGGACTGGAGCAGCGCAGCAGCGCCCAGTTCTCGGACCTGGCCGGCCATGCGGCCGCCGCCAGCCTGACGGCGCAGCGCTGGGAAGCCGCCTACGAACCCGCGGTCGGCCTGACCTTGACGGCGGCCACCGGCCTGACCCTGGGCCTGGGCAGCTATCTGGTGTGGAACGGCGAGCTGACGATCGGCGCACTGACCAGTTTCAGCATGTATCTGGGCCAGTTGATCTGGCCCATGTTCGCAGCCGGCTGGGTGCTGTCGCTGATCGAGCGTGGCCGCGCGGCATTCGCCCGCCTGCAACCGATGCTGGATGAACCGCTGGCGATCGACGACCACGGCACGCTGAATAAGCGCGCGCCCGGCGCGCTGGAACTGCGCGATGTGGGCTATGCCTATTCCGGCCAGCTGGAGCCGGCGCTGGCGAGCATTACGCTGACTTTGCAGCCGGGCCAGACGCTTGGCCTGGTGGGACCGACCGGCAGCGGCAAATCAACCTTGCTGCGCCTGGTCCTGCGCCAACTGGCGCCGCAGCATGGCGTCTTGCGCTGGGGTGGCCATGGTCTGGACGAGTACCAGCTCAAGACCCTGCGCGCGGCAATCAGCTGGGTGCCGCAGGAATCCTTCCTGTTCTCGGCTTCGATTGCCGAGAATATCGCGCTGGCGCGTCCTGAGGCCAGCCGCGCCGAAGTCGAACAAGCCGCGCGCCTGGCGGCGATCCACGACGATATCCGGCTCTTCCCGCAGGGCTATGAGACCGAGGTCGGTGAGAAAGGCATCACGCTGTCCGGCGGCCAGCGCCAGCGCGTGGCGATCGCGCGCGCCCTGCTGGCCGACAACGACCTGCTGCTGCTGGACGACGCGCTGTCGGCCGTCGACACCGGCACCGAAACGTCCATCCTCGAACACCTGGAAGAATTGCGCGCCGCGCGTCCCGGACGCAGCGCCGTCATCGCCAGCCACCGCCTCAGCGCCGTGGTCAACGCCGACCTGATCGTGGTGCTGCACCATGGCCGCATCGTCGAACAAGGCAGCCACGATGCGCTGCTGGCCCTGGACGGCTGGTATGCCAGCCAGTGGCGCTATCAACAACTGGAGGCCAGCCTCGATGCTCTCTAAACCGCAAGACGCTTCGCTGAAGCGCCAGGCCGCCAAGGCCACCGCCCTGCTGCGCGACGCGGCGCGGCCCGACCAGCACCATCTGTACTGGGCCGTGCTGTGGCTGATCCTGGCCGCCGCGCTGGAGGTGGTAGGCCCCCTGCTGGGCAAGCACCTGATCGACGAACACCTGCTGCCCAAGCATCTGGACTGGCCGCGCATGTCCCTGCTGCTGGCCGGCGTGCTGCTGACCGGCTGGATTTCGACCGGCCTGCGCTATCTGCAACTGGTGCGCCTGTCCGGCCTGGCCATGCGCTCGGTGCAGCGCCTGCGCGAACAGGTCTACAGCCATGTGCTGCGCCTGCCCATGGCCTTCTTCGACCGTGCCATCACCGGCCAGCTGGTGTCGCGCGTGACCAACGATACCGAGGCGGTCAAGAGCCTGTATGTGCAGGTGCTGTTCGTGATCCTCGACAGCAGCATCGTGCTGGTCGGCACGGTGGCGGCCATGGCCTTCCTCGACTGGCGCCTGATGCTGATCGTGCTGGCCCTGCTGCCCTGCGTGCTGGCCATCGTCTGGCTGTATCAGCGCATGAGCGCTCCGGCCGTCAGCAAGGCGCGCCAGCTGCGCAGCGAGATCAATGGCCAGATGGCCGAGTCCATCGGCGGCATGAGCGTGCTCCAGGCCAGCAATGCCGAGGTGCGCTTCGCCGCCCGCTTCGGCAAGACCAATGCCGACCACTATACGCAGCGCATGGCCGAAATCCGCGCCAACGCCTGGCTGCTGCGGCCCGCGCTCGACCTGCTCAATGTGCTGCTGCTGGCGGGCGTGATCTTCGCCTTCGGCCAGCGCGACATCAGCGCGGCGGAAGTGGGCGTGCTGTATGCCTTCATCAACTACATCGCGCGCGTGATCGAGCCGCTGATCCAGATCACCATGCAGTTCAGCCAACTGCAGCAGTCGGTGGTCGCCAGCTCGCGCGTGGCGGCGCTGCTGGACGAGGAAGGCGCGCCGGAACACCGCGCCGCCGGCAAGACAGCCAGCACCGGTGCGCGCGCCGCGAACGACGCCGACACGCCGGCCGTCTCGATCCGCGCCCTGGACTTCGAATACAACGCCGGCCAGCGCGTGCTGCACAATCTGTCGCTGGACATTCCGCAGGGCGCCTTCTTCGGCATCGTCGGCCATACCGGCAGCGGCAAGTCCACCCTGCTCTCGCTGCTGCTGCGCTTCTATCCGGCGCCGCACGGCAGCATCCTGATGAACGGCCAGCCGCTCGATGAGCTGGGCAACGAGCAGTTCCGCGCCGACGTCGGCCTGGTGCCGCAAGACCCCTTCCTGCTGGCCGCTTCGGCGCGCGAGAATATCGACATGGGCCGCGGCCTGACGCAGGCCCAGATCGAGGCCGCCGCGCGCGCCGCCCATGCCCACGACTTCATCCTGGCCATGGAAGACGGCTACGACACGCTGCTGGGCGAAGGCGGCTCGCGCCTGTCGAGCGGCCAGAAGCAGCTGATCGCCATCGCCCGCGCGCTGGCCGGCCAGCCGCGCATCCTGCTGCTGGACGAGGCGACCTCGCATATCGACAGTCAAACCGAGCAGATCGTGCAGACCGCGCTCGGCGAGCTGCATGGCAAGGTGACGGTGATCGCCATCGCCCACCGCCTGTCCACCATCCGCGACGCCGACCGCATCATCGTGCTCAATCACGGCCGCATCGCCGAAGCCGGTCCACACGAAGCGCTGATGCAGATCGAGGGCGGCTTATACCAGCGCCTCTACCTGCTGCAGCAGCTCGCAGCCTGAATAAAACATTAACAAACTTATCGATCCAACCATGAAAACTGTGCAATTTTGAGGAAAATCTGCAAGGGTATTGACGTTTCCCACCTGCAACGAGCATATAATTGTTCGCACACTTAGCGCCTCAAATTCGCGCAGTGCAGCACAAGGACTCCCACGTTGTCAGGTCTACAGGAACAGCCGATTTCGCATCGCATTCGTCTGCTGGCAGCGGCTTGGCTGCTGGCACCGGCGCTGGCCTTTGGCCAATCGCTCGATGTGGAAATCGCCACCATCCGCGAACAGGTCCGCTTCACGCCCGACAAGGCACTGATGCAGCTGCAGCAGATGGAGGCTTCGGCGCGCGCCGCGCCGCCCGCCACCAAGGGCGAATTCCTGTCCCAGCTTAGCCTGGCCTGGCGCTACCTGGGCCAGTACGAAACGGCCATGGTGCTGGCCGACGAGCTGCAGGCCTTCGGCAAATCCCAGAACGATGCGGTACTGAACGCCAAAGCGGTGCTGACGCGCGCCTACGTGTATTCAGCCATGGCCGACGCCAAGACCGCCCACGCCCTCGCCTTCGAGGCGGAAAGGCTGGCCAACGCCACCAATGACGTGAAACTGCGCGTGCAGGCCACCATCACGGCCGGCCAATCCTATGCCGAGCAGGGCAACTTCCCTGCCGCGCTGGCGCGCCTGCAGACCGCCACCGACCAGGCGCGCCAGATCAAGGACGACCTGATTCCGCTGGCCAGCGCATTGAATGCCCTGGCCCAGCTCTACACGCAGATGAAGGAATTCAACAAGGGCTGGGAAACCCTGGCCGAATCGGTGGAAGTGGCCGAAAAGATGAATTCGCCCGGCCGCCTCGCCAGCGCCATGAACACCGAATACGGCCTCGCCATCGACTCCATGCAGCCGCGCCGCGCGCTGCAGGCCCTGCTGCGCGCCCTCGACCTGGCACGCCGCCTCGGCGCGCGCGGCATGGTGGCCGACCTGCTGGTCAACCTCTCGGACAGCTATCTGAAAGAGCACGATTACCAGCGCGCCATGCGCTACGGCCAGGAATCGATCATCGCCGCGCGCGAGATCAACAACGCCGCCACCGAAGCCACCGCCCGCGTCAATATCGGCCAGGCCTATCTGGGCATGGGCCGCGTGGCCGAAGGCAAGAAGAGCTTCGAAGCGGGCCTGGCGCATTTCGAAAAAACCGGCGGCAAGGTCGAACTGCAGGTGATCCTGCAGGAGTACGGCTCGGCGCTGGAACGCGCGGGCGACTTCGCCGGTGCCATCGCCGCCTACCACCGCGAGCGCACCCTCTCCAACGAACTGTTCGAACGCCAGCGCCAGAAAACCATGCTGGAGCTGCAGGAAAAGTACGACACCGAAAAGAAGCAGCGCCGCATCGAGGCGCTGAGCCAGGAGAACCGCGTCAAGAGCGCGGAGATCGACAACCGCCGCCTGCAGCAGCGTGTGTGGTGGCTGCTGGCCGTGGTGCTGGCGCTGACGGCCATCATCGTCGGCCTGCTGTACCGCAAGGTGCGCCATGCCAACGCCAAGCTGGAGGAAAAGAACCAGGAACTCAAGCAGCAAAGCGCGCTCGACCCCCTGACCCTGCTCTACAACCGCCGCCACTTCCAGGAATTCATGCGCAGCCACAAGCCGGAGCGGCGCGGCATGGGTAACGAGGATATCGTCGGTGCCCTCTTCCTGCTCGACGTCGACCACTTCAAGCACGTCAACGACAGCTACGGCCACGCGGCCGGCGACGCGGTGCTGAAGATGATCTCCGAGCAGCTGCGCATCGCGCTGCGCGAGACCGATATGATCGTGCGCTGGGGCGGCGAAGAGTTCCTCGCCTTCCTGCCCGCGATCCCGCGCAATGGCGTGGAAGAAGTGGCGCGGCGGATCCTGAACACCATTTCGGCGCAGAAGCTGGACTACCAGGGCGTGCCGATCAGCGTCAACGTCTCGGTCGGCTTCGCGCCCTTCCCGCTGATCCCGGGCGACACCCCGCTGCCATGGGAACGCGCGGTGAACCTGGTGGATATGGCGCTATACCTGGCCAAGGCCCACGGCCGCAACCGCGCCTACGGCGTGCGCGGCTTCGACAACTTCAGCCAGACCTCGATGGAAGACATCGAACAGGATCTGGAACGCGCCTGGCGCGCCGGCTTCGTCGACATGAGCGTGGTGCTGGGCGGCGCACCCGAAGCGCCACCGCCCGCCGCCGGGGAACATAGCAATGTGGTGCCTTTAAAGCCAGGCTTCAAAGCCAGCTGAATAGCCCGCCTGGCGCCTAATGCCCGGCGCCTTCCTTGCGCTCCTCACGCCGTTCGCGGGCGGTCTCCTGCATCTTCTCGCCCGCGCGCTCGACCTTGCGGCCTAGCTCCTCGGTCGCCTGATTCAGCTTCTGCCCCGCCTCGCCAGCGGCCTTGTTCAACTGCTCGCCGGTTTCCTTGGCCGCGCCGCTAAGCTGCTCATTCGCCTTCTCCAGCTCCGTCGCCGCCTTGGCGGTCGCCTTGTCGATCTCGCGCCCGGCACGTTCCGCCGGCCCCACTTTCGGCGTCGCCGGCTCCTCGCGCTTGCACCCGGCCAGCGCGGCCGCCATCACCATCCCCACCACCCAATATTTGGCTTGCATCACAGTCTCCTGAAAAACAGTTCTTGCCTTTCAGATTAGCAAAAAACTTCGTGTTGCTGCGCACACCTCTGCTAACTTTTTATTTCAATAAAAATATCTTGTTGCAGTGTGTATTATTGTAGTGATACACTAATTCGCATGAACTTCGACATCGCCCCTACCTCACCCGTCCCGATCTACAAGCAGATCGTGGAGCAGGTGCGCCGCATGGTGGCGAGCGGACAGCTGGCGCCGGGCGAGGATTTGCCTTCGGTGCGGGCCGTCGCGCAGCACCATGCGATCAATCCCATGACCGTCAGCAAGGCCTACAGCATGCTGGAAAGCGAAGGCTTGCTGGAGCGCCGGCGCGGCGTGGGCATGGCCGTGGCGGGCCAGCGCGGCAAAACCTCGACGCAGGACAAGGCGGCCATGCTGCGCCCCGCGCTGGAGGCGGCAGCCCGCATGGCCCACCAGCTGGCGCTCAACGACAAGGAAGCGCTCGCCCTGTTCCAGACCTGCCTGCAAGAACAACACAACAAGGAATCCGCATGACTTACATCGCGATCGAAGCGAAACACCTTTCCCTGCGCCAGGAAGGCAAGACCATCCTCGACGATATCTCGCTGGCGATTCCGGCCGGCGCCGTGGTCGGCCTGGTGGGACGCAATGGCGCCGGCAAATCGACGCTGCTGCGCTGCCTGGCGGGCCTGAACGAGCCGACCGGCGGCAAGACCACCCTGCTCGACTGCCCTTCGCTCGACCTGAGCGACGCGGTGCGCGAGCGCCTGGGCTATGTCGCGCAGACGCCCGACCTGTTCGAATGGATGGGCGTGGCCGAGCATCTGGAACTGGTGGGCAAGGCGTATCCGAAATGGGATCTGCACCGCTGCCTGGCGCTGGCGGCGCGCCTCGATCTGCCCATCGGCAAACGCATTCCACACCTGTCGGCCGGCGAAAAGCAGACGCTGTCGGTGGTGCTGGCGATGGCGCATAATCCCGACGTGCTGCTGCTGGACGAGCCGGTATCGAATCTGGACCCGCTGGCGCGCCGCGAGTTCATGCGCTCGCTGTTCGATGACGAGGATGGCGGGCGCACGGTGCTGATCTCCAGCCATATCCTGAGCGACCTGGAACGCGTGGTATCGCACCTGGCTTTTATCCGCGAAGGCAAGCTGCAGCTGTTCGATACCTGGGATGCGATCCTGGAGCACTACCGCCTGGTGACCTTCACCCCGGAGCTGCCGCCGCAGGCCATCGTCTGCGCCCGCAAGACGGAACGCATCTGCGTGCTCGATACCCGCCACGCGCCGCAGCATGCGGCGCAAGGCCGCCCGCTGACGCTGGATGAACTCTTCGTGGAGCTGAACGCATGATTGCCGAGAACAAGGATTACGCAAGCCCCTTGCAGCGGAACTTGAGCAAGATGGGGCTGGGCGCCATCGGGATTGCCTGGATCGCCACCATCCTGCTGGCAAAAGCGCCAGTGGACGAGGCAACCGCCGGTTCGGCGAGCTTGCTGATGGTGATTGCGCTAGGCGGTTTTGTCTATGCCTTCTTGCGCGCCGCCTCGCTGGCGCGCGCCTTCGCCGTCCTGGGCGGCCTGCGCGCGCCGTCCGGACTGTGGCGCAAGGCTGCGGCACGCTTCATCCGGCAGCTGACGTTTGCCTGGTTCGGCATCGGCCTGGCCGGCGCGGCGCAGATCGTGTTGTGCTCCGCGCAAGCGGAATGGAGCGCGGCCTTTGCCCTGTCGGCACTGGCGCTATGCGCCGGCATCGCCCATCCGCTCAGCAGGCAGAATCTGCTGCCCTTCCGCCGGCATAAGGCCGTGCTGTATGGTCTGGTGGCGCTGCTGGCTACCGTACTGCTGCTGGGACCAGTGGAGATGCTTAAGCCGTTCTCCATCCTGCCGGCGCCGCTGCTGCTGGCTATCGCCCTGGCTTGGCCTGCAGCGGCATGGACTTTGCATCGGCGCTGGCAAGGTGCGTCCCGGCACGGCAATCCCGGAAAGGCGAACGCAATGCCTGTCTGGCGGCCGCTCCAAAGCTATCTGCAGCGCTTTTATCTTCTGTCGTGGGACCCGGTCATGGCGAACAGCACAGCGGGAGCGGAACGCCATTTCACCAGCATGAATCTCATGGGCGGCTTGAATGTGATCCTGCTCGCCTACCTGGTGCTGCATTGGCTGGGCGGGCCTTGGGGAGCCCCGCTGCCGATCATGAATCTCTTCGCCCTGACCTTCCTATGCGCCAATGGCGTCAACGTGCTGACCGTGCGCGACCTGCACTGGCGTTCCTTTGTGATGCCGGGTGGACTGAAACGCGGACGCATCGGCAGCAGCATCCTGCTGGCGACCATGCAGATCATGCTGCTGTGCTGGCTGCTCGGGTGCGCGCTCGTCTTCGTGTTTTCCTATGCGATCCAGGGCCAGGCGCCGCTTGCGATCCTATACTCGTTCGCCGAGCATCTTGTCGCGCTGCCCGAACTGGTCTTCGTGGTGTCGTGCGCCATCGCCATCCGCACCAAATCGCTGATCGCCTTAGGCTGGATCGCCGCCGTCGTTTCTCTTGGTGGATGGAGCTTCTACCTCTATCTCAAGGATTTGCCGCGCGCGCCTTTCGATTCCTTGACCATAGGACCGGCTTACGTGGCCTTCCTGCTGGGCGGCAGCGCCGCGCTGATCGCCTTTGCCAACCAGCGCTGGACGCAGGAGCGCCTGCTCAGCTGCGCGCGTTTCGGCGTGCCAGCCAAGACGGCTATAGACAACGACCGTTAGACCAGGTCATGCCGCCCATGATGCAGCGCTGGTATTCTCGCTCCAGACGCTCGGCTTTCTCGTGCAACTGCTGGCACTCGCGGTTGCCGGGATCGGTCTGGGTCATGCACTGACTGGCGCGGCCGATGGCGGCGCGGTAATTGCCCTGGGCGATCTCGCGCACGGCGTCGGCCTGCAGGCGCTGCACCTCGCGCGCCGTGGCGCTGGCCGCTTCGCTCTGCGGCGCTGGACTTGAAGCCTGGTCCAGCAAGGTCGATTCCAGCAGATGCGACAGGCGTTCCTTCAACTGGCGGATGCGTTCCTCGGCCTCCGGACGCTTCAACTTTTCAGCGGCCTTGATGCGGGCCTCCATGCAGGCGCGGTCGTTCTTGCGCAGGCAGGCGTCGGCTTCGTCGAGCAGGTTCTCGGCACGCTTGGCGTCGATGCGGCCCGCCAGCTCCTTCGTCTCCGGGCTTTCGCCCCATTTACGCGTGAAGCCGGACAGGCGCTCGGCAGCGCGCTCCGCCGCGCCGGACCGGGTGGCGCTTTCCAGAATCGGCGCCAGCTCCTTCCATGCCTTGTCGCGGCGGACTTTCTTCTCGCAGCCGGGAACAGCGCCGGCAATGGCGTCCTGCAGGCGCTTGGTCTGCGCCTTGGGCGCCTTGGCTTCCGTCAGCGCCGCCAGCTCGGCGCGCGCATCGGCAAGGCGGCACTCGGGCAGCATGGCGATGGCCTCATCGACGCGGTGCGCGGCCTGTTTGGCGACGCTCTCGGGGCGCATCAGCAGCCAGACCGCGAGCAGGAAAAGCGCCACCATGGCCCAGGTGGTTTTACTGATCGGCTTGCGCAGGGGCGCACCGGACCGTGGCGCCTCGGCGCGCGGCGCGGCGGACGGCTTGCCGCCGCCGGCATTGGCCTGCTTGCCGGAGTTGATGCCCTGGGCGGGCGGCTCCGGCATTTCGTCTTGCGCCAGCTTGCCCGCTGGCGGCGCGGGAGAGGCCCACTCGGGCGTATCGGACGACAATGCCGGCCCCTGGGCCGCCGGCGGCTTGTTCAGCGCTCCGCCCTGCCCCGAGTTCCAGGCCAGATTGCCGCCGCGCGGCGCGCCCTCGGTATCGGCATCATCGCGCGACGCTTCGGCCTGCGCCGAGGCGATGGTTTTCGCCAGCGATGGCGGCGCCAGATCGCGGATGGCGGCATTGGCATGCGTCAGCGATGGCGGCTCGAAATCCAGCTCGTTTTGCGCAGCATCGGTGTTGCCGCCAACAGCCCTCGGCGCGCCATTAACCGCAGGCTGCGGTGGCTGCGCGGCGGCCGGGGCGGCGGTGCGCTGCTCAAGCGGCGCTGCGCTGGCCGCCAGCTGCTGCGTGCCGCAATAAGGACAGAAGGCCACCTGCCTTGGCCATCCCTTGCCACAAGCCTCGTTGCTGCAGCGATAGTTCAACTCTTGGGTCACAGGCCGGTTTCCTTACTCCGGATCGGGAATATCGTCATACGGATCGGGAATCGCGGGCGAGAACAACGCCGCAATTTCCGCAATATCGCCGGCCGCCTTCCACTGGTCCACATGCGGCGTCCACGCCATATTCCACACCTTGGTGGCACGCGCCACTTCATCGCGCGCGATGCGCTGCGCCAGCTCCGCCAGGGAATATGGTCCCTGCTGCGCCTTGTTCAGGAAGACCTTGTACAGCGCGCCCCCGCCTGCCGCCGGCGCGCCATGCGCCGCCTGCGCCGCGCGCTGCTGCGGCCCGCGCAGCACGGCCGCGGCCGCATTCTCGCTCGCCAGATATTCGGGCCTTAGCACGCGCTTCTCGACGCGGCTCTGCACTTCCCACACATAGGCATCGCTGGCCGAGCCATCGACCGCCTCGCTCCACTGCGCCAGCGCGGCCAGCGCCTGCTCCACCACAGCGGGCGACAGCGATGCTTCCAGCGACTGCGCGCGGCGCAGCCATTCGTCGTGCAGGCGCTTGGCCGTGATATTCGGCAGCGATGGCGAAGGCAGCTCGGCCCCGGTCTCGTCCACCTCCAGTTTAGGCTGATACACGCGCAGCTGATAGTGGCGCATCAAGGCCGCCAGCAGCACCAGCTGGTAAGCGCCCACATGGGCCAGGCGCTGGCGCACCGCGGCGATCACCTGCTCGCGGTAATACGGCGGCAGGCCGTTGGAACGGATGGCGAATTCATTCCCGATCTGCAGCCACTCGCCGGAACCCTGCTCCACCTCGAACAGATACTGCCCCTTGGGCTGGAACAGCGCTTCGCGGTCGGCCAGATCAGCCTTGCGCTTGATGACACCCAGCGCGATCGCCTGCAGGAACCACTCGTAATCGTCGGCCAGCCGGTTCAGCTCATCCATATTGGGCGCGATCGGATGGCGGAAGCGGGTCGCATCGAAATGCAGGTGGGTGGGGATCTTGGGATTTTCGATCTGGTAGGAGGTGCGCCAGGTCGGCAAGCCGCGCAGCACCGTCATCGGGAAGCCGGACAGCTCGATATAGCAGACCGCCTTGCCCGAAATACCCGTGTTCACGATATTCACCAGCTCACCGTGGAAGAAACCGGTCGGCACGGCGGCCTTGATCTCGGCTTCCAGCTTGCGCCAGGCATTGACGTCGCCCACCCCGATAAAGCATTTGAACTGGTCGGCATTGGGCGTGAATTCGGCGCTGAAGCGCGCGTTCATCCAGGGCATGGCGCTGCGTATCCATTCGCCGAAAATGCGCTGGCGCTCCTGCGGCGACAGGGCCGTCAGCCGTTCCAGCAGCGGATCGGGCGGCGCAGTGTCGCCCAGCTGCTCGGTGCTGAGCTGGGTCTGGGCGCGGCGGAACAATTGCAGCAGCAGCGAGGCGCGCAGCTTCTCGTCGCCCAGTTGCGGGAACAGGCGCTCGGAGCCGCCGAATTCCGTCAACACTTCCTCGCTCCAGGCGCTGACGTCGCCCGTCAGCTTGACCGGTTCCGGCAGGGTTTCCGGCGCCAGCTTCATATAGGTCGCATGCTCGTGCCGGGCATCGGCGCGCAATTGGGCGATGCGCTGGTCGATGGCGACCAGCATCGCATCCACGCAGCGCCGGCCTTCCTGGAATTCGCCGGCAACGCCGCTCCATACCGGCTGGCCCTTCTCGTCCACCGTTTCGATATCGCCCAGCCAGGACGACATATAGCGCAGCACTTCCATCGCCTGCCCCGCCGCCACCGCCAGCAGGTGGAAGCGCAGATAATCGGAGATGTCGCGCTTCAAATGGCCCATCACTTCGCGCGCCTGTGCCTCGCGGCCAAACAGCTTGCCCGCCGCCTGCGACAGATTGCTCAGCGATTCCTCGACCTGGCGCGTGCGCAGGGCGTCGCGCATATCGCGGTAGCGGCGTGCATTGCGCTCCACATGGGCCAGATCGCGCAAGGAGATGCGGCCCTTGATCTGCTCCAGCAGCGAGAGCACGAATTCCAGGCCACCCTGCTTGCGGTCGTCCAGCAGTTGATACAGCTTTTCGCGCACGCGGCCCTTCAGGCTTTGCAGCAGCTCGGCGGTATGGCGTTTCAGCCGGTCCTCGCTGGTTTCGGCGGTGGCGCCCGCTTCACGGATGGCGTCGCGCTCCAGATGCGGCAGCAGCTCGGCCACTTTCTCGCGCCAGGCCTTCAGCTCGTAGGAACCCATGATGCGGTCGATTTCCAGCTGCACCTTGCTTTCCACCCGCTCCAGCAGGGAGCGCTGGTCCTTGTCCAGCAGCAGCTGGCCGGTCAGGGCGTAATCGTAGAACGGCGTCACGTCCACCGTGCCCTTGCGGAAGTCGGGGAATTCGTCGAAGGGGCGTTCGCTCATGCCCATCTGCTCGCGCATGAAGACGTCGCGTTCCTGGTCGCCCGCGCGGCGCGCCGGCACACCGTCGCTGCCCATGATGCCGAAGAAGGCCTTCACCATCAGGGCCGACAACTCATAGGCACGGATATCGTCGCGCAGGCTTTGCTGGGTGTCGAGCACCGCCTGGCCGAAGGCCGAATACACCTTGGAGTAGGACAGGCGCATATCGCCGAAACGCTGTTCCGGCACGCGCGGATTGAAGGGGCCGAGCTTGTGCTGCTGCTGGTTGACCGCCACCGAACGCTTGCGGTTGGCAAAATCGGCGGAAGCGAAATCCTCGAACAGGGAATCGGCCACCATCTGGTACACGTCCTTGACGTCCATCGTGGCCTTGTTGGCGAGGTTGGCGGTATCGACGAAATACACGTCGTCGAAAGGCGCGCCGCGTCCCACCAGGCTGTCGGGGTCGGCCCAGCGCACTTGCGCGTTCATATCGCGCATCGCCGTTTCCAGTTCCATCAGGGTGGCGTAGGCATTCGCCTCGGTGCGCTCCTTATTGGCCTTGGCATAACCGGACGGCATCAACATCACCAGGTCGACCTGGCTTTCCGCCACTTCCTGGCGCGCCACGGCCTTGGCGATCCAGCCCAGATCGAGTGCGCTGCCGGCGCCGGTACCGCCCGCGTTCGAGGCGATCACCACGATGCGGAACTTGGAGGTATCGACCTGCAGGCCAAGGCGCTGGTAATTCTCCTTGCGCTCATTGCCGGCATTGCTGCTCAGGAAATTGAGCGCGCCCTTGATGCGGCCGCGCAGCTTGGGATATTTGTCGAACAGGTAGAGCCGCGCCAGCGCGCGGATCTGGCCCGCCCCCTTGGACGGATCGATGCCCAGCGAGCGCAGTTTCTTGGGTCGCAGCGGCATCCAGTTTTCGATCAGCGGGAAGCGCGCCAGGCTGTCGTCCGACTCGTGGTATTGCGGCAGGTCGATATGCTCGACCAGGCGCTCTTCCTCGCTCAGCTTGACCAGCTCATACCAGGGATCGGTGCGCTGCGACTTGCCTTCGTCGATCAGGGCGCCGCTGTCCAGGTCCATGTGCAGGAAGCGCGCCACCGGGAACTGGCCGATGGCATCGACGCGCACCGGGTGGTGGCGGTTCCACACTTCGGACAGGATGCGGCGGCGGATGCGCATCATCACTTCCATGCCGGTGCCGCCGGCGCCGATGAACAGCGTGGGCCGCAGGTCGACCTTCAGCTCGGCCTTTTTCTCGATACTGGGATTGGGGAATTCAGCCATGGCGATATTCTTTCTTTCAGCGGCGGCCGGTCAGCGCGGCGCCCACCAGCGAGGCGATGCCGAACACCAGCAAGGTGCCGGTGATGGCCACGCTCAGGAAGCGGTCGGAATTGATGATGCCCAGCACGGCGGCCGCGCTGAGGAAGGATAGGCCGCAGAACAGCAGCCAGCCCGCCGTGTCGGCCGAGGATGGCGCCACGCGGCGCTTGACCAGGTGGTTGGCGAAGGCATTGCGCACGAAGACGAAGATAATCAGCAGCACCACGAAGATGCCGCCGCCGATGATCAGGTCGCGCGAGCTGGTATCGGTGGCGGGCGCGCCGGCCACCGGCGCGACTTCGATGCCACTGGCCGGCGGCGTGCCGCTCAAGCCGCCGTTGCTGCCGTCCGGCGCGGCCGGCGTGCCGGCGGGTGCGCTGGCGCTGGCGGCCGGCTGGCTGCCCGGCTGCGCCGGCTTGTCGCCGCCCGGAATCTTGAAACCGGGATCGGTGTTGGCCTGGGCCAGCTGGATATCGTTTGATTTCTGCATCGGATTTCCTCTGAAGGTCATTTTTCCAGACGGACCTGCGCGCCTTCGCGCAGATCGTTCAATGTGCTTGCGAACAGCGTGGTATGCAGTTCGGCTATCTTATTGCCCGCCTTGTCGTGGATCGGCGTGCGCATGCCCGGCTTGGTGTGGATGGTGCGCGGCTCGCCCTCGACCACCAGGCGCACCTTGCGGCCGCGCGTCAGGGCGATCACCAGGCCGGCGGCCAGCACCAGCAGCGCGCCCACCAGGCCCAGGGCGGCCAGCAGCGGCGCGATGCCGTAATTGACCCGCACCTCGACCGGCAGCACGGCGCGCGAACCCTGGATCCGCTCCGGCGGCGTGAAGATATCCGGCAGCGGATCGCCGGGGAAAAGCGCGGCCATGCGCTGGCGGAAGGCCTGCGACAGCTCCAGCTTTTGCTCGCTGAGCCGCACTTCGACGCGACCCGGCAGCAGTTGCGCCGAACCGGCCGCCTGCACCGCCGCCAGCGACCATTTGCCGGGCAATTGGGCCACCGGCAATTGCAGCGACGAGGACAGCGGCTGCGGCTTGCCGGGCGCCAGCGCGCGCACGCTGTCGCTGCCCAGCGCGATGGCTTTGCGCTCGCCCGCCAGCGCCGAGGCGGCGTCCAGATGGGCGCTGACGATGGTGTAAGGGTAGATGGCGTTTTCCAGCTGCCAGCCGATGCGGGCGGCCGGCGCGCTGCCGCCTTTCGCCGTGGCGCCCGCATCCACATCGGCGCGCAGCATGCCGTTCGGCAGCGTGGAGAAATTCACGCCCGGCACGTTCTCG
Source organism: Massilia sp. NR 4-1 (assembly GCF_001191005.1). NCBI lineage: Bacteria > Pseudomonadati > Pseudomonadota > Betaproteobacteria > Burkholderiales > Oxalobacteraceae > Massilia > Massilia sp. NR 4-1. The sequence continues at coordinate 5,740,658 of NZ_CP012201.1, read as the reverse complement.
ACCCGCACCGGGCGCAGACGCACCGTGTCCTGGTCCAGCGGCTTGAGGCGGGCCGGCGTCTCGGTAATCACCTGCCGCAGGCGGCCGGAGCGCAGCAGCGCATCCAGCTGGGCCGCCCCCGCGTCGTGGATGGCAAAGACATACACCATCAGGCCGTTCGCGCTATAGGACTTGCCCTTCACCGGCATGTGCAGCGGGAAGGCCAGCGCCTTGCGGATCGCGCCGCCATGGTGGATAAGCTCATAGAATTCGCGGTTGCGCGCCGCCGTAGCCTGGTCGTTGTTCGGACTGTTCTTGTTGTTGGTGAACAGCCAGACCAGGCCTGGCTTGTTGTCCAGCGCCGTGCCGATGGACGCGCTGACCGCCTCGCCCAGGTCGGTGTCGGCCAGCGCGCCGCTGCCGGGCTTTTTCGCCACGCCCAGCGGCGACAGCGCCGCCGCCACATGCTGGCGCAATTGCGCGCCGTCGGCGCGCTCCGCCAGCAAGGCCTTGGGCGATGGCGCGCCGGGCTGGCTCTGGTTGAAGGAAGCCAGCACCAAGGCATCGCCCGGCCCCGTCGCAGCCAGTACCACCTCCGTCACCAGTGCCTTGTACTGCGAGGACGGATCGCTGAAGAAGGGTTCCATCCAGCCCGAGTTCTGCACCAGGAAAACCTGCGGCACGGCCAGCGCCGCCCCCGGCAGCAGCAGGGCCGCCGCCGCGCTCATGAGCAGGCGCTTCATGCCAGCGCCTTCAGTTGCCAGCCCCGGATCTCGTTCCAGGTGGGATGGTGCAGCCACAGGCAATCGTCGTACACGAAAGGCAGGCAGTCGCCGGGACGGCTCAGGCGCACCACCTCGTCCAGGATCACATTGCGCTGGCCGATCCACTCGATCAGGGTGCGCGGCAGGGCCGCGCTTTCCAGCGCCGCTTCGGCCTTGCCGGTGAATTTCTCGAAGCGCAGCACCAGGCCCGTGGGCTGGCTGCGCGTGCTGCTCAGGTTTTCCAGCAGCGGCAGCACCAGCGCATCGCTGTGGCGCTGGTCCTCGACATCCTCGATGGCCCAGGGTTCGTCCTTCACCTGGTGGCCGCGGCGGAACAGCAAGGTGCCGAAGCCCAGGCGCGCGCCGTCGATGACCTCCACCTGGGCCTGGGCCAGGCCCAACTCGCGGAAGGAGTAGCCCTGCCCATCATGGCCGATCAGCCACAGGCGGCCATCGCGGCTGCGCACCGGGCCGCCCAGGATCAGGCGCGGCGTCCATGGGAAGGGCCAGGCCAGCCATTGCGGCTCGGCGCCGGGACGCCAGACCAGATGACCCTGTTCGTGCAGCCAGATCAAGCTGCCGTCATAGCTGACGGGGCGCGACCAGCCGCCGCTGGGCGCGGCGCCGCCCGCCACGGAGAGCGCTTCCGGATTGGCGCCGTCGGCATCGGCCGCCCACAGGTGGACGCCGTCGTCGTCGGCAAACAGGCAGGCGATATGCTTGCCCACCGCGCCCGGCGCGCTGGCCAGGCGGGCCAGGAACAGCGCTTCGGTACGGTAGCTTTCGCCGACGGGATTGATACGCAGGCGGAACAGCCCCTGGGCCGCCGGCACCAGCGCCACATCGCCGCGCCGGCCGGCCGCCGCATCGAGCGGCAGCCAGGCATAGTCGGACGCGGTGAAGCGCAGATCGGATTCATAATCTTCGGCCGCCATCACCTGCCAGTGCCGGGCCAGCGGGTCCCAGTACTGCAGCACATTGCGGGTATAGGCCAGCGCCAGCAGGCGCTGGCCGCGGAAGCCGAAACTGGCCGCGGCGAACACGCAGACGGCATTCGGCGGCGCCGGCAGGCGGCGTTCGGCCTGTCCCACATGCGGTTCGGGCGGACGGCTTTCCAGCGCGACGGCCAGCGGCAAGGCGGTCAGCGGCAGGCCGTGCGGCGCGTGCTTGGGCAGGGGGCATGAGCTGTCCGGCAAGGGCGCGCTGGTGGCGCCCCACCACTCCGGTGCATCGGCTGCGGCGGCCGGATGGCGCAGCGCGGCGCCGCATTCGGGACAGAATTGGAAGTCTTCGGGGTAGATGGAACCATGTTCGCAAGTCTGCGGCAACGCCGCGCCGAGCAGGCTGGCCACATCCGGCAGCCGGCTGCGCGCCTGGGCCGGCCACTCGGTATGGCCCAGCCCATTGCTCTCGGCAAGTTGAAACTGGCCGTTCTCCTGCTCCAGCCAGACGCTATCCTCGGATTCCCATCTATAAGCCATGCTTCATCAACTATATTGCCCCCTTGGGTGTGAGGGCAATCATAGCGCATTTGCCACATTGCACCAGACAAAAAATGCGGCCGGCGGCCTGCCGCTGTCTCGTCCAGAGGCCATCCTCAAACAGTACAATACGCCGCATCCAGTCCAGCCAGTGAACAAGGAAATCCGTGAACGTCTATTTCATTAATACCGATGCCGCCAGCAATGGCGGCACCAGCTACCACGACGAGTGGCTCAGCCGCCAGATTGCCCTCACCAGCGGCGAGGGGAAATACCACTCCACGCTGGCGAAAGTGAAGCGGGGCGATATCCTGCTCATGTACGTCAACGCCATCGGCATCGTGGCCGCCGGCACGGTTCTGGACGATGCGAACCAAACGGTGGGCGGCAGCGCAACCGTCAGCCCGCTGGAAAGCGAGGAATACCACCGGCAAATGAACTGGTTCGCCGACTTGCGCGCGAATCCCATTACACCCGGCGAAATCAAGGCCATCCGCAATCAGTATCCCTTGGCGGCCATTACTGAACTGCAGACCGGGCTGGACAAAATCATGGGCCTGATCGAGCAGCGTACGCCGGCATCCCTCAGCGATGATATTGAAACAATTCAAAACGAATTCGCCGGCAGGCCAACGGAGCGCCAGCGCATGGTGGACGCCAGGTTGGGGCAAGGAGAATTCCGGGCCAAGGTGCTGGCCGAATGGGGAGAGCAGTGCGCCGTTACCGCCTGCCGCATCACTGCGGCCATCCGGGCATCGCACATCAAGCCCTGGAGAATTGCTACACGCGAGGAAAAGCTTTGCGCCGACAACGGGCTTCCCTTGATTGCGACATTGGATTGCCTGTTCGACCGTGGCCTGATCGGGTTCCAGGATGACGGAACAATGCTGGTCTCTCCGCATATTCCGCCGGAACAGTACCAGGTACTCGGCATCCCTTTGCATCTGCGCCGGCCGCCCACGGCCTCGCAAATTGCGTTCTTGCGCATTCACCGCCAGCTTTTCAAGCTGAATTAAGCCAGGGGGCGCGCGAAAAACCCGAGCGCCCCCTCCCCTGCCGGCAAAAATCTACTTATAGATGCCGACGCCGATCAGGACATCGCCGTACTTCTCCACGTAGGTGGACTTGTCTTCCATATTCTTGCTGATGGAATTCGGCCACTTGTAGGAGACCCAGCCCTTGCCCGCCGGACTGCCGGCCAGCTTGAGGAATTCCTTGATCGGATACACGCCGCCGGCATTCAGCTCGGTCAGGTTCTTGTTGACCATCTTGGCGTTCTGGCCGTGGGCCAGGGCCACGCCGCGCTCCTCGCCATTCATGCCGAACATGAAGACGTACAGGTCGCCCTTGATGAATTCGCCCTTGGAATCGTTGAATGCGGCAATCGCCTTCTCGCGGCCATTCTTTTCAAGGAAGGCGCCGGCGCGCTTGACCATGGCCACCGCCTCGTCGGCCGTGCCGCGCTGGGCTTCCTGGGCCAGGGCCTGTCCCATGGCGAAGGCGAACAGGGTGGCGAGCAGGGTCTGGAATACTCGTTTCATCTTGCATTGTCTCCGCTGGAATCCGGTCTGCGACCGTGTTGTGATGGGCCGCGTGACAGCCCGAAACCAGAGTAGCACATGCAATTCAGCAATAAATCATGCCACATGAAAAAATTCATACAGCAACAACAACGCCAGGTTCAGTCGCCCGCCACGATCTTTTTCGGCGGCGGCGGCGGTGCCCAGGTCACATGGGCCTCGGCCGGCGCCGATTCCGGAATGCCGGAATTTTCCAGCCAGCGCACCAGGCTTTCCATGCGGCGGATATTGATGCCCTTGCTGCTGATATAGCCGATCTGCTCGAAGCTCTCGATCTTCACCACCATTTTCGAGGTCGTGGGCAGGTTGTCGAGCAGGCGGTCATAGGCCTTGCGCGCCTTCTGCTCCCATTTCGCCATTTCGGGTTCGTTGAAGCGGTTGCACTCGTAATAAATCGTCAGCGTACGGTCATGGTTGCCGAAACCGACGATGGCCGCGCCATTGCGCAGCGCCTGCAACACCTCTTCCTTGATATTCGTCGTGGGGACGAACAAGGCGGCCCGGCTGTCTTCCTTGTCCGGCCGCTGCAAGGGCAAATCTTGTCCAAACTGTATGCTCATTCTTGCCCCGCTCCATGTGAGGCCGGTTCAAAGGGATGTTTCCCACCGGCTATATTTGGTTGATTCTACAACGCCCCCCGGGCGGGGACAAGCGGACTGTCGCGGCATTGCCGCGTCGTATAATGCGCAACGCTCATCCCTTCTAACGTTATAGTTCAAAATGATGTCCTTTTCACCTGATGTCCAGGACCAGGCGGCGCGCCATATCGGCGACCTGCTGGCCATGGCCATCGAATACGCCCCGCCCCAGCGCGCCCTGATCGTGCACGACCGCCGCAGCGAACTGAATGCGGTGCTGACCGAAGCCTATCGCCGCGCCGTCCCCGCTGCGCGCTTCATCGACTTCGACGCCGTCGAACCGCAAGAAGTGCTGGACGCCTTCGCCGGCATGCAGTCCGGCGACCTGGTGGCCCTGATCCAGACCACCAGCTTCCGCCTGGAAGCCTTCCGCATCCGCATCGAGCTGTTCAAGCGCGGCCTGAAAGTGATCGAGCACCTGCACCTGTCGCGCATGCCCGGCGCGCAAGGCCTGGCCTATATCGAAGCGCTGGCCTACGACCCGGCTTACTATCGCGGCGTCGGCCATGCGCTGAAGGCGCGCATCGACCGCGCCCAGGGCGGCGTGGTCGACAGCGGCGACGGCGCACAGCTGGTCTTCGCCAGCCCCTTCGAAAGCGCCAAGCTGAATATCGGCGACTACAGCGCCATGAACAATGTCGGCGGCCTGTTCCCGATCGGTGAAGTGTTCACCGAGGCCCAGGATCTGGAAGCGGTGAACGGGCGCGTGCGCGTCTTCGTCTTTGGCGACACCACCTTCCACGTCAACCGCCCCGAGGTGCCGATCACCATGATCGTCGAAAAGGGCCGCGTGGTCGGCGCCGAAAACAGCACGCCCGCGTTTGACGAAATGCTGTCCATCATCCGCGCCCACGAAGGCGAAGTATGGGTGCGCGAGCTCGGCTTCGGCATGAACCGCGCCTTCTCGCGCGACAGGATGGTGGACGACATCGGCACCTATGAACGCATGTGCGGCATCCACCTCTCGCTGGGCGCCAAGCACGGCCAGTACCAGAAACCCCAGTTCAAGCGCAAGGACACGCGCTACCACATCGACGTCTTCGCCGTCACCGAAGCCGTCCACCTCGACGGCGAACGCGTTTACGCCGACGGCGCCTGGCAGGTCTGAGCTTGGCCTCAAAGAATCGGAGCGAGGGCGCGGTCCCAGGGCGGGATGGGATGGTATTCGGCCAGTAGAAAATCGATCAGGGCGCGCACCTTGGGCGAAGGCTGGCGGCTCGCCGGGTAGAGCGCGCTGAGATGGTTCAGCGGCAGCTCCCAGTCAGTCAGGACGGGAATCAGGCTGCCTTCGAGCAGCTGGCGCCAGGCGAGGAAGGTGGTGCTGTAGACGATGCCCAGCCCGCGCAGCGCGGCATGCTGCAGCACCAGGCCATTGTTGGCGGTGAAGCCGGCTTCGACCCGTACCACAAGCTCTTCATCCTTGCGCCGGAAATGCCAGGCGGTGCCGTCGGTCAGGTGGCTGAAGTGCAGGCATTGGTGGCGGTGCAGCTCATGCGGGTGCTGCGGCCGGCCCCATTTTTCCAGATAGGATGGCGCGGCGCACAGCACGCCCCGGCAAGGGGCCAGCGGCCGGATCGAGAGGGCATGGCTGTCGGGGATGCCGCCGACCCGTATCGTCAGGTCGAAGCCGTGTTCGATGGGATCGAGCAGGGCGTCGTCCACATGCAGCAGGGGCTTGAGCTGGGGATGCGGCTGGGCGAAGCGCGCCAGGGCGTCGGCCAGCCATTCGCTGCCGAAGCTCGATGGCGCCTGGATGCGCAGCGGCCCGGCCAAGCCTTCCCCGGCATGGGTGACGATGCGCGCCGCTTCCTGCGCTTGCCGCACGGCGGCGGTGCACGGTTCCAGATAGGCGCTGCCGACATCGGTCAGGCTCACTTCGCGCGTGGAGCGGTGCAGCAGGCGCGCATTCAGCTTGTCTTCGAGCTGCATGATGTGCTTGCTGACCATGGCGCGCGTCAGCCCCAGCCGCCGCGCCGCTTCGCTGAAGCTGCGCAGGCGCGCCACTTCGACAAAAATCTCCATTGCCCTTAACTGGTCCATGCCGCCAATTGTCTCCAGTTCAGAGACAATGTGTCAACCGTTCGCGCATTGTTTGATACAGCCCACCTCCGTACAATGCGGGCATTGAATCAATCCAGGAGCCACGAGCCATGCTGAGCGAGGTGCAGAAAGCGCAATACCTGCGCGACGGTTTCATCGTCATCCCCAATTTCAAAGCGGCCGAAGAAATCGCCGCCCTGCGCGCCCGCGCTGGCCAGATTGTCAACGATTTCGATCCAGCCATCGCCCAGGGCATCTTCACCACCAAGGAGCAGGAGAAGAAGGCCGACGATTATTTCCTGGCTTCCGACAACACCATCCGCTGCTTCTTCGAAGAGGAAGCTTTCGGTCCGGACGGCGCACTGAAACAGGCCAAGGAACTGTCGATCAATAAGATCGGCCACGCCATGCACGATCTCGACCCGGTCTTCCGCGCCTTCAGCGCCGATGCGCGCCTGGTGCAGCTGGCGGCCGATGTCGGCCTGGCCCAGGCCCAGGTCTGGCAGTCCATGTATATCTTCAAGCAGCCCGGCATCGGCGGCGAGGTGCGCTGGCACCAGGACGCCACCTATTTCGACACCACGCCGATCAGCGTCACCACCTTCTGGTTCGCGCTGGAAGACGCCACCCTGGACAACGGCTGCCTGTGGGCCGAGCCGGGCGGCCACCGCGGCCCGCTGCGCGAGCGCTTCCTGCGCCACGGCGACAAGGTGAGCGTGGAAAAACTCGACGGCACGCCGTGGCCGGGCAATGCGACCGCCGTGCCGCTGGAATGCAAGGCTGGCAGCCTAGTATGTTTCCACGGCCTGCTGCCGCACTACAGCGCGCCGAACCGCTCGCCCATCTCGCGCCACGCCTACACCCTGCATGTGACCGACGCGAACACCGTCTACTCGCCGCACAACTGGATTCAGCGCGACGCCGCCTTCCCCGTGCGCGGCTTCATTTAAGGCGCGCCATGGATATCCGTATTTTCGCGCCCCACTGGGGCAGCAATGAGCTGGCGCCGCAGGTGTTCATCGAGCGCGTGCTGGCGGCCGGTTTCGATGGTGTCGAAATGTCGCTGCCGCTGGACGCGGCCGAACGCGACCAGTGGGTGCGCCTGATCGCCGACGCCGGCCTGGGCCTCATTGTGGCCCAGTGGGAAACCGTTTTCCATCCGCAGTTCGAAGCGCACAAGCACGCGCTGGCCCAGCTGCTGAACAATGCCTGCGCGGCCCGTCCGCTGCTGGTCAATTCGCACACGGGCAAGGACTATTACACGCCCGAGCAGAACGAGGAACTGATCGCTCTAGCCGACGCCATTTCGCAGGAACACGGCGTGGCTATCGTCCATGAGATCCACCGCAGCCGCTTCAGCGGCCACCCGATGCTGCTGCTGCCCTACCTGCAGCGCATGCCGGGCCTGCATCTGACGGCGGATCTGTCGCACTGGTGCTGCGCCTGCGAATCGCTGCTGGAAGACCAGCCGCGGACGCTGGCCGCCACCCTGCCGCGCGTGCGCCACATCCACGCCCGCGTCGGCCACGCGCAAGGGCCGCAGGTGGCCGACTTCCGCGCGCCGGAAGCGGCGGCCGAGCTGGAGGCGCACCTGGGCTGGTGGGACCGCATCATCGAGCTGCGCAAGTCGGAAGGCGCGCAGCGCATGACGCTGACGCCGGAATTCGGCCCGGCGCCCTACACCTTCCAGCTGCCGTACAGCCAGCGCCCGGTCAGCAATGCCTGGGAATTGAATGTGGCGATGCTGAATCTGCTGCGTTCCCGCTACGGCCGCCGCCGCTGATCGCGGCGAGAAGCCAGGCGGCCTCCCAGGCCGCGCAGGCAGCGTCTCAAGCTGCCTGCTCCAACTCCCGCGCCGGCACGCGGCGCGGCAAGGTCAGCACCACCGTGGTGCCCCGCCCCGGCTCCGACCGGATATCGATGCGGCCTTTGAGCACGCCGGTGACAATGTTATAAACGATATTCATGCCGAGTCCCGAACCGCCCTGCCCCATCTTGGTGGTGAAGAAGGGATCGTAAATCTGGCGCAGGGTCTTTGGCCCCATGCCGATGCCGTCGTCGCTGAATTCCAGCACCGCCTCCTCCTCGCCCTCGGCGCGCGCCGTGATCGTGATCAAGCCCTGCGCCCGGCCTTCGAAAGCGTGCAGGATGGCGTTGTTAATCAGATTGCTCAGCACCTGGCTCAAACTGCCCGGATAGGACAGGAAGTCCAGCGCCTCCGGCACCTCCACCTTCACCTCGCAGCTGACGCGGCGCAGCTGGGCCGCATAGGTGGCCAGGGTATCGTGCAGCACGCTGGCCAGGTGGAAGCGGCGGCGCTGGTCGGAAGTCTGGTCCACCGCCACCTGCTTGAAGGAGGTGATCAGATCGGCCGCCCGTCCCAGCGAGCCGGCGATGATGGTGCAGGCGGCCTTGGCGTCGGCCAGATGCACGTCCAGGGTCGAGCGCTTGATGCCGCCTTCGGCCAGCTTGCGCTCGAAGTCCGCCACCATATCGTTCAGCGCCGACACCGTCAGCAGGCTGTTGCCGATCGGCGTATTCAGCTCGTGCGCGATGCCGGCCACCAGCGCGCCCAGCGAGGCCATTTTTTCCGAGGTGATCAAGGTGGCCTGGGCCTGTTTCAGCGCCGCCAGCGCCGAGGACAGCTCCTTGTGCGCCTCGTCCACCCGCGCCTTCTCGCGCGCCAGGTCGGCCAGGCTGCGCTCCAGTCCCTGCTTGGTCTCCACCAGCGCCGCCTCGGCCGCCTTGCGGTCGCTGATGTCGGCGATCACCCACACGCAGCCCTTGGCCGGCTCCTCGGGATCGAGCCGGCGCCCGTTCACCATGCACCACAGGGGACTGCCGTCGCGCCGCAGCAGTTCCAGCTCCAGGTGCGCCGGTTCGCCGCAGGGGCCGCAGGCAAAGGGATCGATGGCGCCGCCGGCGCGCAGCAGCACGCTGCTGCGCATGCCCACCAGGCCGCCGCCGGGATAGCCGGTCATCTCTTCCAGCCCGCGGTTGCAGCGCAGGATCAGGCCATTGCTGAACAAGCCGATGCCCACCACCGCCGTATCCTGGAAGGCGCGCTGCTCGTTGAGCGCGTTGCGCAGCTCGCGCGCCAGGGCGCGGCGGCGCTGCCAGGCCACCAGCAGGGCCGCGATCAGGGCGCTGATGATGACGCCCGCCGCGCCGCTCACGCCGATCACCATCCAGTTGCGGCCATAGCGCTGGCCCGCATGGCCTTCGAATTGCAGCAGCCAGCGGCGCTGGCCCACGTTCAGGCTGACGCGCCGCGACAGGCCGGGCAAGGCCGGCAGGCGCGCCTCGCCCGCCTTGCCGGCGCTATCGAACAGCAGGTTGTCGAGGCTGGGCGCGGCCGTGCCGCCATCGCGCAGATAGCCGCCGTCGTTGATGCGCACATACAGATGCCCCAGCAAAGGGCTGTCGATCACTTCGCGCATCAGGTTATTGACGCGGAAGACGATGGCGACAAAACCGACCAGGGCCGCGCGCCGGCTGGCCAGCGAGTCGAGCACCACGCCGGGCCGGTACACCGGCAGGCGTGCCACGAAACCCGGCTGGCCACTGGCATCCTGCACCAGGGTGATGCGTTCGGTGGCGATCACGCCGCCATTGTCGCGCCCCATGCGCAAGGCCTCGTAATGCATGGGCAACGCCGCCAGGTCGAGGCCGAAGGCATTTTCGTTGCCGCGCATCGGCTCGTTGTACTCGATGATGAAATGCTCATCCTGCACGCTTGCGGGATGAATTTTAAATTCTGGGTAACCGCCCGCCTGCAAGGCCGCGTCGCGGCGGATGGCATCGGCATAAGTGCCGAGTTGCTCGCGCGGCACGCGCCGCACAAACTGGATCGCCTGGAAGCCGGGATAGCGTTCCGTCAGGTTCAGCTCGCGCACATAGCGGTGGAAGGCGGCGCGGTCCAGGTTCTGGCCGATGGCAAACACGCCCTTGATGCTGAGCAGCATGTCGAAATAGGTTTGCAGGCGCAGCGTGGTGTCGCGCGCCACTTTCTCGGTGTCGCGCTGGAAGCCGTTGCGGATCTGCTGATCCTGCACCTCCATCACGAACAGGCAGACCCAGACGGTTACGCAAACCCCGACAAGAAAAGCCAGGTATCCATGTATCCGCATTCCAGGCGCCCCTCAGCTGATCGTGAATTGACTATATCAAGGGCAATGGCCCATTCACAAGGGAAATTTCTTACTCTGTCGCATCGGCGTAGCGCGCCGCGATATCCTGGAATTGCTGCTCCACCGCCAGCAGTGCATCGACCACATCCGGGTCGAATTGCTGGCCGCTGGATTGGCGGATCAGCTCCAGCGCCGTCTCGTGGGTGAAGGCCGGCTTGTAGACGCGGCGCGAAATCATGGCGTCGTACACGTCGGCTACCGCCAGCAGGCGCGCCGAGACCGGAATCGCATCGCCCGCCAAACCTTGCGGATAGCCGCTGCCGTCGAATTTTTCCTGGTGCGAGTAGGTGACTTCCTTGGCGAAGCGCAGGAAAGTATTGCTGAAGCCCAGGCGCTCTTCCACGCCGATGATGGCGTCGCGGCCATACACGGTGTGCAGCTTCATGATGGCGAATTCGGCCTCGGTCAGGCGGCCCGGCTTGAGCAGGATGGAATCGGGAATGCTGACCTTGCCGATATCGTGCAGCGGCGCGGCCTTGTACAGATAAGCGATATTCTCGTCGCTCAACTCGTGGGCGAAGCGTGGATGCTGCTGCAGGCGCTGGGCCAGGGCGCGCACATAGTACTGCATGCGGCGCAGGTGGTTGGCCGTTTCGTAGTTGCGCGTTTCGGCCAGCGAGGCCAGGGCCCAGATCACGGCATCCACCATCTGGCGCAGCTCGCCGGTGCGTTCCTCCACCAGATGCGCCAGGCGGTGGCTTTCGTGCTTGAGCAGGCCGCGCGCCTGGCCCAGTTCGATTTGCAGGGCGCTGCGCGCCAGCACCGCCTCGGCCACCAGCGGACGCAGCAGCACATCGGCCGCGCCTTCGGCAAAGCCGCGCTGTTCGGCATCCGTGCCGGCGGCCGCGATCAGCACCAGGGGAATGCCGGCCGTGTCGGGATCGCGCTTGAGCTGCTGGCAGACGGCGAAACCGTCCGGCTGCGGCAGGTCGGCGGCAAGCAGGATCAGGTCGGGACGGGGCAGTTGCTGGGCGATGCGCAGGGCTTGGGCGCCGCTGTCGGCCAGCTTGATTTCGTAACGCTCTTGCAGCAGGCTGTTCATCCAGATCAGGTTGCTGGCCACCGCGTCGGCGACCAGCACCACTGGCTTTGCTTTCACATTCATCTAAAACGTCTCCCCTGGCCCGGATGGCCGTACTGCCAGCATGATACCCGAGGCGGGCAAGGCCGGGTCAGTCGGACAGGGCGGGCGTGCCGTCCGGCAAGAAGGCGCCGAAACAGCGGGTGCAGTGGAGACAGAAGAGATGGGCAACGCGCACGCTGCGCTGGCGCAACACCAGCTGCAGATGACCTTCTTCGCAAATCGGGCACATTTCGCGCATGGAACCGCAGGCGTACACATCGTCTGCGAGATAGTTATCGTCATAGCGGGTGCCATCGACGATAGCTACTGGGTCCAATTCCACCAGATTGAGCTGGAGCGAACCCAGGCGTTGTTCCGGCAACGGCGAACCAGCCGTGCGGCGGTGCACTGTCAAATCCATTGTCATCCCCCTGCCGCATTGTGAACGAGCTACGCTTGAACGATAGCCAAATTGCCATCGCCTGACAAGCAAAAAATGGACTAGCAAGCTACAAACCAGGGGGGCCGCCGGCGGCCTCGCCGTCGTACAGCAGACGCAGGCGGTGATGCCCCGCCAGCCCCGGATCCGGCTCCGGCCGCGCCTGGCCGAGCCCTTCCCGGCCGGGCCCTTCCTGGCCGGGCCGCGCCACATGGCGGCGGACTTGCTCGAACAGGGTGCGGAAATTCTCGTCGCGGCAATGCGTGGCGGCAGCCAGGCCGCCGCTGCCGCACAGGAAATGCTCGGGACGGCGGTCGAACAGGCTGCGCGTATTGGCGTCCGAGCAGACCCGGCTATCGGACTCGAGATACACATAGCGCTCGTCGATCAGATACAGGCGCAGGCGCGGCGCGCAGCCACTCTCCTGTTCCAGCGCCAGAAACGGCGCCAGCGCGGGAGCGGGAGCCAGCGCCGCGCAGGCGCCCAGCAGCGCGCCCAGGCCCAGCCAAAAAGGTAAAAACATCATGCTTGCCGTTTTGCGCATGGCTGGTCCTGGAAGCGCTGTACCGCTTAGTTCTGCTTGATGGCGATGGTATACGGCACCGGCCCGTAGAACGGCGTGACGCTGTCCCAATTGCGGTAGACCTGGAACACGATATCCTGCGCCACCCCGGTGCTATTGGTATAGCTTTGCAGCAGGCGGGTGGCGTGGAAGGACGAGGTGGCCGAGCCCAGTTGCACATTGGCGCTGTTGAAGGTGGTCAGCGTGAATTTATTGACGTGGTAGGGCATCCAGCCACCGACAAAATCGGCGGTCAGGGTTTTGCCGGGCGCCACGCTGACGCGGAAGTACTGGCTCAGCGCCGCATCCACCGCGCCGCGCACGCCGGCGGCCCCCGCCTGCACCACATCGGCGCTGCCGAAGGCGGTGTTGCCGCCCGAGGCCGCTTGCACCGGACCGATGCCGGCCGGCGCCGTCACGAACCAGACCGGCAAGCCGTTCGGGCTGGTGATGACCATATTGCCGTCGTCGCGCACCGCCAGCTGGGCGCCCGGCGAACTATAGGTGCTGGAATTCCACAGCGGGGTGCGGCTGGCGCTCCGGTAGACCACCAGATTGCCATCGTCCTGGAAAATGCTGTAAGCGCCCGGATTGCCATAGGTCTGGGCGTTCCAGAGCGGCACATTGCCGCTACGGTACAGCACCAGGTTGCCGTCGCCTTGCATGATCAGCGTGTATTGGCCATTGCAGGACTTGACGCTCTCGCCGGCGGCCAGCTCGCGCCCGGCATCCAGGCGGCCGCAAGCCTGGGCATTCCAGGCCGGCCCCACATTGATGGCGCGGAAGGCGTTCCACACGGCGATTTCCTCGGCCGAACCGGCGCCGTACAGCTCCTTGGCGGCGGCGATGGAGGCCTGGCGCGCGGCCACATAATCGCTGGTCGTGGTCAGGTAGGTGGCCACGGCCCGATACCAGATGCGCGCCGCGCGGTCGATGCCGATGCCGCTCATGCCGCCCGGCAGATGCGGGCTGGAGGTGTCGCCCGAGGTCGTGGCGCCCTTGCTCATGAAATAGAAAGCGCGGTTCATCGGACCGCTGGAATAATGGACGTCGCTCTCGCCCATCTCCAGGCTCCAGGCGTCGTGGCTGACGCCATCGCGGCTGGGCTTGTCCATATAGCGGGTCAGCGTCTGCATCACGCCCTCGCCGATAGTCCAATTGCCGCCGCTGGCCGGAATGCTGGCCGAACCGGCGGCCAAGCCGCCGCCGCGTACATAGAATTCCACTGCCGTCCCCAGAATGTCCGAGGTGGCTTCGTTCAGGCCGCCGGATTCGTCCGCGTAAACCAGCTGGGCCGTGCTGTCCGTCAGGCCATGTGCCATCTCGTGGCCGACCAGGTCCAGGCTGGTCAGGTTCTTGTAGTAGCCGGAACTGTCGCCGTCGCCGAAGCGCATGCAGAAGCAGGCCGGGATCCAGCTGGCATTCACGCCGCCCGACTTCAGCTGCGGGTCGTGGACCACGGCGAAAGTGGCCTTGCCGTTGCCGTCGATGCCGTTGCGGTTGAAGATTTTTTTGTAGAAGTCCCAGGTGGCGCCCATGCCGTAGGCCACGTCCACCGCGGCCGTCTGGTAGGTGTCGGTCGTGGTGGGCGAGCCGGGCAGATAGTTCTGGCCATCGCCCCAGGTGTTGCTGGCGTCGGTGAAGATATCGCCGATGGACGGGGTGGCCGACACATAGCGCAGCACCACATTATTGCCGTAGCTGCCGCCCGTGCCGCGCAGCATATCGCGCAGCTCGTAGCCGCCGCTGGCGCTATTCGTGTTGAGCGACACCGTGCCGCTGTACTGCGAGCGCGCGCCGCTGGCCACCACGTGCGCCGTCTGCAGGCTGTTCCATTGCTTCAGGATGGCGCCGTCGTGGGCGTCGATCATGAAGTCGCGCGCCTGGGCGCCGTCGTCCGCATTGTGCACTTCCACATGCACATGGTAGGCCAGCGCATGGCGCAGCACTTCGCGCCGCACCTGGGTGGCGTCCAGCTGGCCGTTCTTGCTGTCGACGGTCGGCATCTTGACGATGATCGGGAAAATCAGCAGTTCCAGTTTGGGCTGATAGGCGTAAGGGCCTTTCACGCCCATCTGGGCGGCCACGATGGCCAGCGCATCCTCCGCGCTCAGCGCGGGGACGGTGTCGAGCGAAATATTTTTTTCCAGCGCGTTGGTGGGGGCGGCGTGTTTTTCCTCGGCATCCAGGTGGGTGATGATTTCGCCGCCCCAGACTTTGAGGCCGGCGTAATGCTGCTGGAAGCGGGTGTGGCTCTGCCCGAAGGAATCGGTGATGGTCTTGATGGCTTTGAACTCCGTCCGCGCATCCAGCCCCAAGTCGCTTTTCAGGGTGTCGAGCTGCTGGGCCGCCTTCAGCTCGCGGCTCTTTTCGGCCGCCTGCAGGTGGACCAGCACCTCGTCCGCCAAGGCGCGCACCTGCGCTTGGGAGGGGGCTGCCGCCAGCAGCAGCGCCAGGAATACACCAGAACCATATACCGACTTCTTATGAGATTTGATCATAGTATTTGCGTCGCTATTTAGTACCGCTAATCGTCAATGCCATGGATGCCCATGGCGCCAAACCCCGCCGATACTGTCGGGCCGGGGAACCCTGACCTTAAGCGGCAATTGCGAAAATAGCAATTGTGACGGTATTTTATGCAAGCTTGTACCAATAGAATTGTTGTTTTTCATTCATTCCCCAGGATGTTGCGTCCATCCAAAATAGCTTGCAAGTAGATAGCGCACTATCTATACTGCCTGCATGGCTACTCCCTCTTCCAATCCCCTGCACCAGGTGCCGCGCCTGGACGCCCAGCTCTGCTTTGCGCTGTACTCGACTTCGCTGGCGATGAACAAGCTCTACCGCAAGCTGTTGCGCCAGTTAGGACTGACTTACTCGCAATACCTGGTGATGATGGTGTTGTGGGAACAGAATGAACAAACCGTGTCGGCCCTGGGCGAACGGCTCTTCCTCGATTCGGCCACCCTGACCCCGCTGCTCAAGCGCATGGAACAGGCGGCGCTGATCCACCGCAACCGCTGCCCCAACGACGAGCGCCAGGTCATCATTTCGCTGACCGAGCAAGGCGACAAGCTGCGCGAGGAGGCCGCCAAGCTGCCCGAGCAGGTGCTGTGCGCCAGCGGCTGCGATGTGGCGCAGATCGTCGACATGAAGGAAACCTTGAATACCCTGCGGGCCAGCCTCATGAAAAACGCCTGAACGGCTTACTGACCTGATATTCGTTTTTGTTTCATGGTTTTTACAAATCAGTCGAACCATGACACATTTTCTGCGCTTAGAATACCCTGAAATATTTCCTAAAACTAAAATATTTCAGGGGATTCAATGAAGCGTTTGCCTTTCGGCCTGGCTGTGTTCAGCCTGGCTCTCTCGGCCTTTGCCGCCGAACCGTTCGACGACAAATTCCGCCAGCTCGACGAGCTGCTGCCCACCGCCACGCCCTACCGCACCGCTTCCGGCGCGCCCGGCCACGCCTATTGGCAGCAGCGCGCCGACTACACCATCCGCGCCACGCTGGACGAGGCCAACCGCGCCATCAGCGGCAGCGGCCAGATCACCTACCACAATAATTCGCCCGACACGCTGCGCTATCTGTGGCTGCAGCTGGACCAGAATATCTACAAGCCCGACTCCGACGCGCGCCGCATGCTGACCGCGCCGTCGCGCGACGCATGGACCCGCGCCCGCAACGAAGAGGAAGGCATGAAATTCGAAGGCCTGCGCGGCATCCTGGCCGGGCGCGAATTCGATGGCGGCTTCAAGATCGCCGGCGTGAAAACGGCCGGTGGCCAGGCGCTGAAATACACCATCAACCAGACCATGATGCGCATCGACCTGCCCACGCCGCTGAAGCCGGGCGAGCGTTTCAGCTTCGGCGTCGACTGGCAGTACAAGGTCAACGAGCAGAAAGTGCTGGGCGGCCGCTCCGGCTACGAGTACTTCGAGGCGGACAAGAACGCCCTGTTCGAAATCGCCCAGTGGTTCCCGCGCATGGCGGCCTATTACGACGTGGCGGGCTGGCAGCACAAGCAGTTCATCGGCTCCGGCGAATTCACGCTGGAATTCGGCGACTACGATGTGAAGCTGACCGTGCCGGCCGACCACGTGGTGGCCAGTACCGGCGAGCTGCAAAACCCGAACGAGGTGCTGAGCGCAGCCCAGCGCGAGCGCCTGCAGCGCGCGCGCAGCAGCGGCAAGCCGGTGGTGATCGTGACCCAGGCCGAAGCCGAAGCGGCCGAGAAGTCGGTCAGCAAGGCGACCAAGACCTGGCACTTCAAAGCCAGGAACGTGCGCGATTTCGCCTGGGCCTCCAGCCGCAAATTCATCTGGGACGCCCAGGGCTACAAGAAGGACGGCACGGACGTGATGGCCATGTCCTACTATCCGAAGGAAGGCAATCCGCTGTGGGAGAAGTATTCGACCCCGGCCATCATCCACACCATCGAGCAGTACAACAAGTACAGCTTCGACTACCCCTACCCGACCGCGATCTCGGTCAACGGGCCGGTGGGCGGCATGGAGTATCCGATGATCTCCTTCAACGGTCCGCGTCCGGTCAAGGACAAGAAGACCGGCGAGATCACCTATTCCAAGCGCAGCAAGTATGGCCTGATCGGCGTCATCATCCACGAAGTGGGCCATAACTACTTCCCGATGATCGTCAATTCCGACGAGCGCCAGTGGACCTGGATGGACGAGGGCCTGAACACCTTCGTCCAGTACCTGGCCGAGCAGGCATGGGAAGAGCACTATCCGCAGTCGCGCGGCGAACCGCGCGCCATCGCCGACTATATGCGCTCGAAAAACCAGGTGCCGATCATGACCAACTCGGAGTCCCTGCTCCAGTTTGGCAATAACGCCTATGCCAAGCCGGCGGCGGGCCTGAACATCCTGCGCGAAACCATCCTGGGCCGCGAGCTGTTCGACTATTCCTTCCGCGAATATGCGCGGCGCTGGAAGTTCAAGCGTCCGACGCCGGCCGACTTCTTCCGCACCATGGAAGACGCTTCCGGCACGGACCTGGACTGGTTCTGGCGCGGCTGGTTCTACACCACCGACCCGGTCGACATCAGCGTCGACGGCATCAGCGAAGTGGGCGTGAGCAGCAAGAACCCGGAAACCGAGAAGGCCTGGAAGAAGGCGCGCCGCGATGCCGAACCGGAATCGGTCACCGACCAGCGTAACAAGGGCATGGCGCGCCGCCTCGACGCCCATCCCGAACTGAGGGACTTCTACAACGAGCACGACGACTTCACGGTCACCAACAAGGACCGCAACAAGTACCAGGAAGACGTCGAGAAGCTGGAGCCGTGGGAGAAGGAGCTGCTGGCCCAGGGCAAGCATATCTACCTGGTGGACTTCAGCAATCTGGGCGGCATGGTCATGCCCCTGATCCTGGAGCTGGAACTGAAGTCGGGCAAAAAATACATCGAGCGCGTGCCGGCCGAAGTGTGGCGCTACTCGCCGAAGAAGATCACCAAATTGATCGTCACCGACGAGCCGCTGGTGAGCCTGACCCACGATCCTTACTGGGAAACGGCCGACATCGACAACAGCAACAATTCCTGGCCGCGCAAGGTTACGCCGTCGCGCCTGGAGCTGTACAAGATGGAACAGGGCCGCGATAACCTGATGAAGGACTTCGCCACCCCGCTCAAGACCAAGGAGCCGGAAGACGAGAAGAAACCCGCCAACGGCAAGGATGCCAAGGCGGATGCGGAGATCGGCAAGAAGTAATGCCAATGCCAGTCCCCCGTCTTCTGCGCGCGACCGTGGCCGCCGCCCTGCTCTGCCTGGGCGCGGCCGGCCATGCCCACAACTACCATATGGGCATCGCCGACATCAGCCACAACGCGCGCACCGGTAGCACGGAAGTGGTGCACACCTACACCGCGCACGATGTGGAGGCGCTGCTGACCAATCTCTACCAGCGCCAGTTCGACCTGGGGCGGGAAGAAGACCAGCAAGCCTTCCGCCGCTATCTGGACCAGCAGTTCCACCTGAGCGTGGACGGCCGCCGCCTGCCGCTGCAATGGGTCGGCATGCAGCTGCGCTCGGACACCGTGACCGTGTTCCAGGAAATCGCCAAGACCGCCCTGCCCGCGGGCGCCGTGCTGCACAACGCCGTGCTGAGCGACTTCCTGCCCACGCAGATCAATACCGTCAATATCGGCGCCGCCAGCGATGGCCGCGCCGCCCAGACCCTCATCTTCAACTCGCAAAAGAACGAACAGACGCTGCCCTGAGCGCGGCCTGTTCGCAGACCGCTTTCATGACACGCCATTCTTCCGCACTCCGCCTCTGCTCCGCCACCTTCCTGCTGCTGTGCGCCCCGCTCACGGCGCTGGCCGACGATCCCTTCGTGCAGCGCGTGCTGGTCGACGGCTCGCGCATCAGCCAGCTCGGCCTGGCCGATGCGGCAGGCATGGGCAGCGTCAGCCAGCGCCAGCTCGAAGCGCGCACCAACTACCGCCCCGGCGAGCTGCTGGAAGCCACGCCCGGCCTGATCGTCAGCCAGCATAGCGGCGAGGGCAAGGCCAACCAGTTCTACCTGCGCGGCTTCAATCTGGACCACGGCACCGACCTGCGCACCAGCGTCGACGAGATGCCGGTGAATCAGCGCAGCCATGGCCACGGCCAGGGCTGGACCGACCTGAATTTCCTGATTCCCGAACTGTCGGCCCGCCTCGATTACAAGAAAGGCCCGTATTCGGCGGCCGAGGGCGACTTCGCCTCGGCCGGTGCGGCGTCCATCACCTACGCCAACCGCCTGCTGCGCGGCGTGGCCAGCGTGACCGGTGGCCAGAACGGCTATGCGCGCGCCCTGCTGGCCGACTCGCCGGAACTGGGCCGGGGCGCGCTGCTGTACGCCATCGAAGCCCTGCACAACGACGGCCCCTTCACGCGCGGCGACAACTACCGCAAGGTCAACGGCGTGCTGCGCTACAGCGAAGGCTATGCCAACAACGGCTTCAATATCACGGCCATGGCCTACCGCGCCAACTGGAACGCCACCGACCAGATTCCGCAGCGCGCCGTCGCCAGCGGGGAATTGGGCCGCTTCGACGCCATCGACAATAGCGACGGCGGCGCGGCGCGCCGTTTCAGCCTGTCCGGCCAATGGCGGCGCACGGCGGAGGACAGCTCGTCGAAAGTCAGCGCCTATCTGATCGCCAACCGCCTGCAGCTGTTCTCCAACTTCACCTATTTCATGGACGATCCGGTCAACGGCGACCAGTTCGCCCAGCCCGACCGCCGCGTCACCAGCGGCGTGAACGCCAGCCATAGCTGGCACCGGCATGAGGGCGATCTGGCGTCCACCACCACCATCGGCCTGCAGGCGCAGAACGACAATATCCACAATGGCCTGTACCACACCAAGGCGCGCCAGACGCTGGAGGTGACGCGCGCAGACCATATCGTCGAATCCAGCCTGGGCCTGTATGTGGAGAACCAGACGCGCTGGACGCCCACCTTCCGCACGGTGGCCGGGGTGCGCGCCGACCACTACCGCTTCCAGGTCGCCAGCGACCATCCTGAAAATTCGGGCAAGGCCAACGACACCCTGCTCAGCCCCAGCCTGAACCTGATTTTCGGCCCCTGGGCGCAGACCGAGCTGTATGTCAACGCCGGCAACGGCTTCCACAGCAACGATGCGCGCGGCACCACCATCACGGTCGATCCGAAGAGCAGGGAGGCGGTGGACAAGGTGACGCCGCTGGCCCGCTCGCGCGGCCTGGAAGTCGGCGTGCGCAGCGAATGGGTGCCGCGCCTGCAAAGCTCCCTCTCGCTGTACCGCCTGGACTTCGACTCCGAACTGGTCTTCATCGGCGACGCCGGCAATACCGAGGCGGGCCGCCCGAGCCGCCGCTACGGCGTGGAATTCTCCAACTACTACAAGCCCCTGCCCTGGCTCAGCATCGACGCCGACATCGCCTTCGCCAAGGCGCGCTACCGCAACGACGATCCGGCCGGCCGCCGCATTCCCGGCGCGGTGGAAGGCGTGGGCCAGCTGGCCGTCACGGTGGACAATCTCGGCCCCTGGTCGGGCGCCCTGCGCCTGCGCTACTTCGGCCCGCGCCCGCTGATCGAAGACAACCAGGTGCGCTCCAAGGCCAGCACCACGCTGAATGGCCGCATCGGCTACCGCTTCAACAAGGACACGCACCTGGAACTGGAAGCCTTCAACCTGGCCAACCGCCGCGTCTCGGCCATCGACTACTACTATGCTTCCCGCCTGCGCGGCGAAGCCGAGGCGGTGGAGGATGTGCACTTCCATCCGGTCGAAGCACGCTCCTTGCGCCTGACCTTGAGCCGAACTTTCTAGTTAGTAATACAATAGACTGATCATCCACCGCTACCGCTGCCGCCCATGAGTTCTGCCGCCCCCACCTTCACCCACCCAGCCCAGGTCAGCGAGGCGCTGCGCGCCCATGGTTATGCCCTGCTGCCGCCGCAGGACGTGGCGGCGCTGGCCGGCTGCAAGGTGGCGGACCTGGACAGCCTGCTGCCCGGCTGGGAGCAGCTGGAACTCGACAATTATCTGAAGGATGGCGGCCGCTATCGGCGCCGCCGCCACGCCTGTTTCGTGCAGACGCTGGCGGAACTCAATCAGGCCCCGCACCGTGCCCACTGGCAGCCGGTCGAATACAACGCCCTGCACGGCGGCATGCACCGCCTGTTCGAGCCGGTGCTGGCGGAGACCGTCGCCAACCCTGCCTGGCAAGGCCTGGTGAACGGCATCGGCCGCCTGTGCTTCGCCGCGCGCCCGCAGCCGGCCTGGTATGTCGAGGCCCACCAGTTCCGCATCGATACCGCCGACGGCATCGGCCGCCCGACGCCGGAAGGCGCCCACCGCGACGGCGTCGACTTCGTCGCCGTGCTGCTGGTGGCGCGCCATGAGATCAAGGGTGGCGAGACGCGCATCTTCGAAGCCGATGGCCCGAACGGCAAGCGCTTCACGCTCAGCGAGCCATGGTCGCTGCTGCTGATGGACGACGCCGTGGTGATACACGAATCGACGCCGATCCAGCCGCTGACGGATCACGGCCACCGCGACACCCTGGTGCTAACCTACCGCGCCGGCGGCTTCCAGGGCGAAAGCAACTAAGCTGTGGCTGTGGCGCACGAAAGTGCAAGGCCTCCGGGCCAAAATCCGATATAGTCACAACAGCTGTGCATCCTCATAGGGAGGTAGTTCGTGGACTCAAGCTATGAAATCCAGCCGGATGAGATCGAGATTCTCATCGTCGAGGACAGCCCGACCCAGGCCGAGCGCCTGCGCCGCCTGATCCAGTCAATGCGCTATGGGGCCCGCGTGGCGGCCAATGGCAAGCTGGCGCTGGAATCGATCCATGAACGCAAGCCGCATCTGGTGCTGTCCGATATCGTGATGCCGGAGATGGACGGCTATACCCTGTGCCGCGCCATCAAGAGCGATCCCGCGCTACGCGATATTCCCGTCATCCTGGTCACGTCGCTGACCGATCCCAAGGACATCATCCGCGGCATCGAATGCGGCGCCGATAATTTCATCCGCAAACCCTATGCGGAAGACTATCTGCTCAATCGCATCGGCCATATGCTGGTCAACCAGAAGCTGCGCAAGGACCAGAATATGGAGGTCGGCATCGCCCTCTACCTGGGCGACCAGAAGCACTTCATCAACGCCGAACGGCAGCAGATCCTCGACCTCCTGATCTCCACCTATGAACAGGCGGTGCAGGTCAATAGCGAGCTGCAGGCGCGCGAGCGCCAGGTGATCGAGCTGAATATGCGCCTGGCCCACCACGCCGGCGAGCTGGAAACCATCAACCGCGAAATCGCGCTGAAAAATCTGGAGCTGGCCGAAGCGAGCCGCATGAAATCGGCCTTCATCGCCAATATGTCGCACGAGCTGCGCACGCCGCTGAACGCCATCATCGGCTTTACCGGCGCGCTGCTGATGAAGCTTCCCGGCCCGCTGACCGATGAGCAGGACCGCCAGCTCAACACCATCCGCAACAGCGCGCGCCACCTGCTCTCGCTGATCAACGATATCCTCGACGTGGCCAAGATCGAAGCCGGCAAGGTCACGCTCTCGGTCGAGCATGTGCAGTGCCAGGATCTGATCCGCGAAGTGGCCGACACCCTGCGCCCGCTGGCCGTGCAGAAGGGACTGGAGCTGGAGATCGAACTGGCGCCGGAACCGGCCGCACTCGACACCGACCGCCGCGCCCTGACCCAGATCCTGATCAACCTGGCCAACAACGCCATCAAGTTCACCGAGAGGGGCCGGGTGAAGATCAGCCTGAGCCAGCGCAGCGAAGGCGGCCACCGCATCACCGAATTCGCCGTTGCCGACAGCGGCGCCGGCATCCGCGAAGAGGACCAGGCCAAGCTGTTCCAGGCCTTCTCCCAGCTCGATTCGACCTCCACCCGCCATGCCGAGGGCGCCGGTCTGGGTCTCTACCTGTGCCAGAACCTGGCCAATCTGCTGGGCGGCGCCCTGTTCTTCACCAGTGACTTCGGCAAGGGCAGCGTATTTACGCTGGCAATGAAAAGCAAGCTGCAATAGGGGACGCTGACACCCCTGGGGAGGCGGCGATGGCGGCACGCGTACTGATCATCGAGGACAACCAGGCCAATATGGATTTGCTGGTCTACCTGCTGGATGCAGTGGGCCACCAGCCGCTGTCTGCCTTCGACGGCGAACAGGGCGTGGCGCTGGCGCACAGCGAACGGCCCGACCTGATCGTCTGCGACCTGCACCTGCCCAAGCTCGACGGCCACGGCGTGCTGCAGGCGCTGCGCGGCCATCCGGTCACGCGCGGCATTCCCGTGATCGCCGCCAGCGCCCTGCCGGTCAACGACAATGGCGCCGCGCTGCGCCGCGCCGGCTTTACCGGCTGCGTGCCCAAATCGCTGGAGCCGGACGTGCTGGTGCCAGCGCTGGAAGCCTATCTGCCGCCCGCGCTGCGCATCGGCCATCTGCCGGCCGGGCATGAAGAGATCGTGGCGGCGCCGGTCACGCCGGCCGGCGGCCATGCCGCCATCCACGTCCTGCTGCTGGACGCCGCACCCGAGTACGCGGGCCTGAGCCGCAGCCTGCTGTCCCACTTCGGCTACCGCTTGACGCTGGTCTCGGAAGCGGCCCAGATCGCGGCTTGCACGGTCGAGCATTTTGATTTGCTGCTGTGCGACATCGGCCTGCCCGACGCCAGCCGCCAGGCCCTGGTCGCGCAAGCGCTGCACAGCTTCCCGCAGCTGCCCGCCATCCTGATCCGGCCCGACGACGCCGTCACCCCGCTGCCCAGCCGCAGCCGGCCGATACAGCTGCTCTGCCATCCGCTCGAACCGGCCCAGCTTGCCGCCGCCATCGACGCCCAGCTCGCCGCGGCCCAGCCTGAAGCAAGCGACATGATGGACATTTCGTCATCGTAGTTCTACGGTATTGCAGCGCAACATGGAGAAGCCTATATTGGAACTGTCTCCTCCAAGCGTTCAAAGAACATTGGAACTTGCCCGCTCCCGCAGCGGGCTTTTTTTCGTCCCGGCTCAAACAACTTTCGGCATTTTGCTTAGTCTTTTCTTAAGATTGGCGGCCGCCGCCGGTGGTAGGCTTAGACAGCTTATTACATAAGTAAATCAAATGATCGATTTAGTTATATCAAATGTTTTAATTGTGTGCTTTAATGCTGCATGATTGACAAAACCCCCACCCGAAAACCCCGCTCCGACGGCGAGCAGTCGCGCGAACGCTTGCTGCTGGCGGCCATGCGCCTGTTCGCGGAACAGGGCTATGCGCGTACCTCGACACGCGAGATTGCCTTGGCGGCGGGCGCCAATGTGGCTGCGATCAGCTACTACTTTGGCGACAAGGCAGGCTTGTACCGCGCCAGCCTGACCGATCTGATGCCGCTGCCGGAATCGAATATCGAAATGTTCAACCAGCCGCATTTCACGCTGCGCCAGACGCTGGAGGGCTTCTACGCCCAGCTGCTGGCGCCCGTGATGCAGGGCGAGTTGGCCCAGCTGTGCATGCGCATGTGGATGCGCGAGATGATCGAGCCGACCGGCTTGTGGACCGAGGAAATCATCAACGGCATCAAGCCCGAGCATCTGGCGATGACGGAGGTGCTGGCGCGCCATCTCGACGTGCCGCTGCCCAGCGACGATGTGCAAAGGCTGGTGCACGCGATCGCCGCCATGGCCGTGCAGTTGATGATCGGCCGCGATGTCATCCATATCTGCTCGCCGCGCCTGATGGAAGGGCCGGACCCGATCGGTCACTGGATTCAACACCTGGTCCGCTATGCCGAAGCCCTGGTGGCGGCGGAGAAGACCAGACTACAAGAAGAAGGGAAAGCATGAAGATTCGTTCAAGCGCGCTGGCCGTGTCGGCAGCGCTGGCGCTGGCCGCTTGCGGCACGTCCGGGCCGGCCGGCAAGGTCGCGGCCGCGACGCCGCCGCAGTGGCAGGCGCCTTTGCCGCATAACGGCAGCATCGCCGATCTGGCCGGCTGGTGGCAGCACCAGGGCGATCCGCTGCTGGTGGAGCTGATCGAGGCGGCGCAGCAGGCCAGCCCGAGCATCGCCAGCGCCCAGTCGCGCATTGCGCAGTCGCGCGCCGCGCGCGTGGCGTCGGGCGCGGCGCTGGCGCCGCAACTGAATGCGGTGGCGACATCGACCCGCATGAGCAAGCAGTCGGAGGCGCCGGTGAATACCACCTCGCAGGCCATGCTGCAGGCCTCCTGGGAGATCGACCTGTTCGGCGCCAACCGCGCCGCGCGCGACGCGGCCCAGGCGCGCTATGAGAGCGCGCAGGCCGGATGGCACGAGGCGCGCGTCTCGGTGGCGGCCGAAACGGCCAACCAGTACTACAGCCTGCGCGCCTGCGAACGCCTGCTGGCGGTGGCGCATGAGGACAGCCTGTCGCGCCAGCAGACGGCGAACCTGACGCAACTGAGCGCCAAGGCCGGCTTCCAGTCGCCCGCCAACGCGGCCTTGGCCAGCGCCAGCGCGGCCGATGGCCGCAGCCGCGAAGTGGCGCAGCGCGCCGCCTGCGATATCGACGTCAAGGCCTTGGTGGCGCTGACCGCGCTGGACGAACCGGAACTGCGCCGCAAGCTGGGCACGAACGCGGCCCAGGCGGCGCTGATGCCGGCGCAAGGCGTGAGCATCGCCAGCCTGCCGGCGCACACCCTGAGCCAGCGCCCCGACGTGTTCACCGCCGAACGCGAGGTGGCGGCCAGCAGCTTTGAAGTGGCGGGCGCGCAGGCGGAACGCTTCCCCAGCCTGTCGATCAGCGGTTCGGTCGGCCGCGGCCGTATCCACGCCAATGGCGCCAACGTGACCGCCAATACCTGGACCGTCGGCCCGCTGCAAATGACCCTGCCCATCTTCGACGCCGGCACCCGCCGCGCCAATGTGGATGCGGCCAAGGCGCGCTACGAGGCGGCGGTGAGCGGCTATCGCGGCAGCGTGCGCCAGGCGGTGCGCGAAGTGGAAGAGGCGCTGGTGAACCTGGACAGCACGGCGCAGCGCGGCAACGATGCGCAGACGGCGCTCGACGGCTACCGCGTCAATTTCACGGCCACCGAGGACCGCTACAAAAACGGCCTGGCCAGCCTGTTCGAGCTGGAAGACGCGCGCCGCACGCGCCTGGCGGCCGAAACCACGGTAGTCGGCCTGCAGCGCGAGCGCAGCGCCGCCTGGATCGCCCTCTACCGCGCCGCCGGCGGCGGCTGGCAAGCACAATCGACTGATACGGAAAAACCATGAAGAACATCAAGATGAAACCCGCCGCCCTGGCCACGCTGGCCGCCCTGGCCGTCGCCGCCGCGGGCAGCGCGCTGTACGCTCCGGCCTCGGTGGCCGCCGACGAGAAGAAGGCCGAGGCGCAAAAACCCGCGCTGACAGTGACCACCGCCCGTCCGCAGAACGCGACCCTGCCCAACCGCCTGACCGCCAACGGCAACGTGGCCGCCTGGCAGGAAGCGAGCATCGGCAGCGAATCGAACGGCCTGCGCCTGACCGAGGTGCGCGTGAACGTGGGCGATGTCGTGAAAAAAGGCGAAGTGCTGGCCGTGTTCTCGGCCGATACCGTCAACGCCGAACTGGCCCAGGCGCGCGCCACCGTGCTGGAAGCCGAAGCCAATGCCGCCGAAGCGAAAGCCAATGCGGCGCGGGCGCGCACGCTGGAAAGCAGCGGCGCCCTGAGCGCCCAGCAGATCAGCCAGTACCTGACCGCCGAGCAGACCGCCAATGCGCGCATCGCTTCCGCCAAGGCGGTGCTGGCGACCCAGCAGCTGCGCCTGAAATACACGCAGGTGGTGGCGCCCGATGCCGGCGTGATCTCGGCGCGCAGCGCCACCGTGGGCGCCGTGGTGGGCGCGGGCACGGAACTGTTCCGCATGATCCGCCAGGGCCGCCTGGAATGGCGCGCCGAAATCACCGCCTCCGAACTGCGCCGCATCAAGGTCGGCGCCAGCGCGCTGGTGAAAGCGGCCAACGGCAGCGAACTGACGGGCAAAGTGCGCATGATCGCGCCAACCGTGGATGCGCAGACCCGCTCCGCCCTGGTCTACGTGGATCTGCCGCCGAACAGCAGCCAGGATGCGCCGTTCAAGGCCGGCATGTTCGCCAGCGGCCAGTTTGAGCTGGGCAGCAGCGACGCCATGACCGTGCCGCAGCAGGCCATCGCCGTGCGCGATGGCTTCAGCTATGTGTTCCGCCTGAACGGCGACCAGCGCGTGAGCCAGGTCAAGGTGCAGACCGGCCGCCGCCTGGGCGACCGCATCGAGGTGCTGAACGGGATCAGGGGCGATACGCCGGTGGTGGTGAGCGGCGCCGGCTTCCTCAACGACGGCGATCTGGTGCGCAATGTCGCGCAGGCAGCCACCCCGGCCGCCACCGCCTCGGCCAAGCCGGTCAAGGCCGGCAACTAAGGAGCGTCCGTGAACTTTTCCGCCTTATCGATCAAGAATCCGATCCCGGCCATCATGCTGTTTGTGCTGCTGACCCTGGCCGGTCTGCTGGCATACAAGGCCAATCCGGTGCAGGACTTCCCCGATATCGAACTGCCCATCGTGACCGTCAGCGCTTCGCTGCCGGGCGCCGCCCCGGCCCAGCTGGAAACCGAAGTGGCGCGCAAGATCGAGGATTCGGTGGCGACCCTGCAGGGGATCAAGAATATCTACACCAAGGTGCTGGACGGCACCGCCACCATCACCGTCGAATTCATCCTGGAGAAGAATATCTCCGACGCGGTGAACGATGTGCGCGACGCCGTGGCGCGCGTGAAAGCCGATATGCCGGCCGAGCTGCGCGACCCGGTGGTGAGCAAGGTCTCCACCGCCGGCCGTGTGGTGCTGACCTTCGTCGTCACCAACAAGAAGGACAGCGGCACCCGCATGGACGACCAGGAACTGAGCTGGTTCGTCGACAACGCCGTCGCCAAGCGCCTGCTCTCGGTGCATGGCGTGGGCGCGGTCAAGCGCGTGGGCGGCGCCAGCCGCGAAATCCGCGTCGAACTGGATGACGAGCGCATGGCCGCGCTGCGCGTTTCGGCACTCGATGTGTCGCGCCAGTTGCGCCAGGTGCAGAAGGAAGCACCGGGCGGACGCGGCGACGTCAGCGGCGCCGAGCAGTCGGTGCGCACCATCGCCACCGTGCAGACGGCGGCCGACCTGGCGCGCATGGATATCCCGCTGGGCGATGGCCGCCATGTGCGCCTCGACCAGGTGGCCACCGTGAGCGATACCGTGGCCGAATCGCGCGCCGTCGCCACCCAGGACGGCAAGCCGGTGGTCGGCTTCGAAATCTTCCGCACCAAGGGCGCCAGCGAAACCGATGTGGCGCGCGATGCGCGCGCCGCCGTGGAGGAACTGCAGAAGGCCAATCCGAATATCGAGATCAAGCAGTCGATCGACAACGCCCAGCCGGTGGAGGAAAACTTCGACGGCTCGATGGAGCTGCTGTACGAAGGCGCGCTGCTGGCGGTGCTGGTGGTATGGTGGTTCCTGCGCGACTGGCGCGCCACGCTGGTGGCGACGGCCGCCCTGCCCCTGTCGGTGCTGCCGGCCTTCCTCGGCATCTATTGGTTCGGCTACACCCTCAACACCGTGACCCTGCTTTCGCTGGCCCTGGTGGTGGGCGTGCTGGTGGACGACGCCATCGTGGAGATCGAGAACATCGAGCGCCACCTGCATATGGGTAAATCGCCGATGCAGGCCGCGATGGAAGCGGCCGACGAAATCGGCATGGCGGTGATCGCCACCACCTTCGCCCTGGTGGCCGTGTTCCTGCCGACCGCCTTCATGGGCGGCGTGCCCGGCCTGTTCTTCAAGCAGTTCGGCTGGACCGCCGTGCTGGCGGTGCTGGCATCGCTGGTGGTGGCGCGTCTGCTGACGCCGATGATGGCAGCCTATATGCTGAAACCGGCCAAGCCCAAGGCGCACCAGGGCGATGGCTGGCTGATGCAGCGCTATATGAAGACCATGCGCTGGTGCCTGACCCACCGCCACATCACGGCGCTCGCCTCGCTGGCCTTCTTCGTCGGTTCCATCATGCTGGTGGGCCTGCTGCCGACCGGCTTTGTGCCGGCGGCCGACCGCGCCCAGACCCAGATCAACCTGGAACTGCCGCCCGGCTCCACGCTGGAAGAGACCAAGGCGGTGGCCGAACAGGCGCGCCTGGCCGCCATGCGCGTCAAGGGCGTGACCGAGGTGTTCAGCTCCATCGGCGGCGGTTCCAGCGGCGACGCCTTCGCCCCCGGCGCCGCGGCCGAGGCGCGCCGCGCCGTGCTGACCATCACCACCACGCACCGCAACGACCGCAAGGAATCGATGCCGGATATCGATAATGGCCTGCGCGAGCAGCTGGCCCATATCCCCGGCGCGCGCTTCAACGTCGGCCCGCCCGATACCGGCGTGAAGATGCAGCTGGTGCTGCGCAGCGAAGATCCGCTGGCCCTGACGGCGGCGGCGCAGAAGGTGGAGCGCGAGCTGCGCACCTTGAAAGGCATCGGCAACGTGACCTCCAGCGCCTCGCTGGTGCGTCCCGAAATCATCGTGCGTCCCGACTTCGCCAAAGCCGCCGACCTGGGCGTGACCGCCGCCGCCATCGGCGAAACGGTGCGCGTGGCCACGGCCGGCGACTACGACTTCGACCTGACCAAGATGAACCTGCCGGAACGCCAGGTGCCGATCCGCGTCAAGCTGCCGGACGCCGTGCGCGCCGACCTGGACGC
The DNA here is from genome assembly GCF_001191005.1 of Massilia sp. NR 4-1. NCBI lineage: Bacteria > Pseudomonadati > Pseudomonadota > Betaproteobacteria > Burkholderiales > Oxalobacteraceae > Massilia > Massilia sp. NR 4-1. The sequence continues at coordinate 5,710,687 of NZ_CP012201.1, read as the reverse complement.
CATCGGCCGCCTGACCGTGCCGGGCAAGAACGGTCCGGTGATGCTGGCCAACCTGGCCAGCATCACGATGGAAAGCGGCCCGGCCCAGATCGACCGCCTGAACCGCAGCCGCAACGTGACGCTGGACGTGGAACTGGGCAGCCGTTCGCTCGGTGAGCTGAACGAGGAGGCGCGCGCCCTGCCATCGATGAAGAACCTGCCGCCGTCGGTGAAGATTGCGGAACTGGGCGACGCCCAGGAGATGGCGGCGCTGTTCGCCAGCTTTGGCCTGGCCATGCTGATCGGCGTGCTGTGCATCTACGGCGTGCTGGTGCTGCTGTTCAAGGACTTCATGCAGCCGGTGACGATTCTGGCGGCGCTGCCGCTGTCGATCGGCGGCGCCTTCGTGGCCCTGCTGATCACGCGCAGCGCACTGTCGATGCCGTCCATGATCGGCCTGATCATGCTGATGGGGATCGTGACCAAGAACTCGATCCTGCTGGTGGACTACGCGATCCTGGCGCGCCAGGCCGGGATGGGCCGCTTCGAAGCCCTGGTCGACGCCTGCCACAAGCGTAGCCGCCCGATCCTGATGACCACCATCGCCATGGGCGCGGGCATGATGCCGCTGGCCCTGGGCTGGGGCGCCGACCCGAGCTTCCGTTCGCCGATGGCGATCACGGTGATCGGCGGCCTGATTACCTCGACCCTGCTCAGCCTTCTGGTGGTGCCGGCGGTGTTCACCTATATCGACGATGCCGAACATCTGCTGGGACGCATCATGCGCAAGCTGCGCCGCCATAAACACGAAACCCCGCCTGTGCATCAGGTCTCACCTTCCAAATAAAGGAGATAGTAAGTGGATGTGAAAATTGTCGACTTCCCGCCCACCACGGTGGCTTACCAGCGCTATACCGGCCCATTCGGCCCGGCCATCGCCGACTTCTGGGACAAGGTATTCAACCCGTGGCGCGAGCAGCATGGCCTGGGCAAGCGTGTCACCTATGGCATTGGCCTGGACGATCCGCACAGCACCCCGCCCGAGCAGTGCCGCTACGACGCCTGCGTGGAAGTGGCGGCCGACTATGTGGCGCCGGCGCCGGCCAGCGTCACCACCTTGCCGGGTGGCCGCTATGCCGTGGCCCGCTTCCGCGGCCAGCCGCAGGACATCGTCAAAGTGTGGCAGGAGTTCTACGCCAAGGTGCTGCCGGCCATGGGCCTGGAGCCGCGCCCTGCAGCCTGCTTCGAGCGCTACGATGCCGAATACGTCGAGGAGGAAGGCGGCGTGTTCGAGTGCGATCTGTTCGCGCCAGTGAATTGATCCCTCAGGGCTGAACCGGGGCGGCGCTCCAGCCGCCCCCCATGGCCCGGTACAAGTCCACCGACGCGGCCAGGAGCCGCGTTCTCAATTGCAGGCGCAGCACATCGGCGCTGTACAGGGTGCGCTGCGCATCCAGCTCCTCCAGATACGAAGCATAGCCATTGCGGTAGCGGTTGCGCGCGATGCGCAGGGTTTCGGCCGCCGTTTCACGCCGCGCGTCATTCTGCACCGCCTGCTCGCGCAGGCGGACGATGGCGTCGATGCCATTCTCGGTTTCCGCCAGCGCGGTGCGCACCGTGTTTTCGTAAGCGTAGATGGCCTGGTCGCGCTGGGCGGCGGCCGAATCGGTCTGGGCCTGCACCCGGCCGCCATCGAACAGCGGCGCGCCCACGCCGGCGGCCAAGCGCCACAGCTTGATGGGCGAATGCAGGAAGTCGCTGAAATCGCTGGACTGGATGCCGCCCGCCGCCGTCAGGCGGAAAGACGGCAGCAGCTGGTCGCGCGTGGCGGCCAGCGCGGCGTTGGCGGCCACCACATTCTGCTCGGCGCGCGCGATATCGGGGCGGCGCCGCAACAGTTCCGATGGCAGGCCGGCCGGCACGGGCGGCGGCGCCAGCTCGGCCAGCGGCTTGCCGCGCCGGACCGGCCCCGGATTGCCGCCCGCCAGCAGGGACAGCGCATTCTCCTGTTCGAAGATCTGGCGCTGCAATTGCGGTATCTGTTCGGCCGCGGCCTGGTATTCGGCCTGCGCCTGCAGCCATTCCAGACGCGAGCTGTAGCCGACCTCGAACTGGCGCTGCGCCAGATCGCGCGAGGTTGCGCGCAGCTTGAGCGTGGCCTCGGCCAGTTCCAGCTGGGCATCCAGGCCGCGCAGATTCAGGTAGCCGCTGGCTGCGATGGCGGCAATCGACAGCGCGGCGGCATCGGCGCTGGCCTGTTCGGCGCGATAAGATGCGGCAGCGGCCTGCGTCAGGCTGGAAAGACGGCCCCACACATCGATCTCATACGCCGCCTGCACCTCGGCCTGAAACACATTGCCCACGCGCGGCAAGCCATTCGGTGCCAGCGCGCGCGCCCGTCCCGGCCCGGCGCTGGCGCTCAGCGTGGGCTGCTGCGCCGCTCCGGCAGCGGCCAGGCGGGCGCGGTAGTCGGCCACACGCGCCTGGGCGATGCGCAGATCGCCGTTGCGTTCCAGCGCCTGCGCTACCAGAGCCGTCAGCGCGGCATCGTCAAACGCCTGCCACCACTGGCGCTCCACTGCCTGTCCCTGGCTTGTGGGGCCGATGCTCATGCGCCATTGCGCCGGCATTTCCAGCGTCGATACGGGCGGCACGCCCACCTTCGCCGCGCAAGCACTCAGCAGCAGAAGCACAGCACAAGCGGAAATGGAGGCTGTGGCACGCCCAGCCGCGTGTCTTGCCGCAGCCCGCGCTTTTCCCGCTTCGGCGTCAGCCGCCGCGCGCAAGCCTGGCGTTTGCGCTCCGGCCCGACAGAAGCCATCCCGCGCCTGGCTCATGGCCGCGCCCCCTGCGCCTTGCTACGCGAGGCCGGCGGCGGATTGCTCTCCACATCATTCAACACCGCCGAAGTGTCAATGCTGACGATGACCGACATCCCTGGCCGCAGGCGTGCCGCCAGCTTCTGCCCCGGGTCGATGCGGATGCGCACTGGAATGCGCTGCGCGATCTTCACATAGTTGCCGGTGGCGTTATCGGCCGGCAGCACGCTGAATTCCGAGCCGGTGGCGGGCGAAATGCGCTCGACCTGTCCGGTCAAGGTGGCGCCATCGAGCGCATCAACCTTGAAGGTGGCGCCCTGCCCCACCTGCACATTGCCCATCTGGGTTTCCTTGAGATTGGCGATCACCCACATATGCTGCGGCACGAGGCCCATCAGCTGCGTACCCGCATTCACGTAAGCGCCCTGGCGCACCGTGACCTGCCCCAGCTGCCCGTCGGCCGGCGCGGTGATGCGGGTATTGTCCAGATCCACCCTGGCCGCCTTCAGCGCCGCCTGCGCATTGGCGACGGCCGCTTCCAGCGCAGCCTTGTTCACCGTCACGGACTGCGCCTGCTGTTTCGAGATTTCCAGGCTGGCGCGCGCCTGCGACACGGCGGCCACAGTCTGCGCCCGTGCCGCCTTCTGCGAATCCTGCTCGCGCACCGAGAGCGAACCGTCGGCCACCAGCTGGTCCACGCGTCCCAGGTCGGCTTTCGAACGCGCCGCCTGCGCTTCGGCATTCGCCAGCGCCGCCTGGTTCAGCGCGATGCTGGCCTGGGCGCTGCGGTGCGACTGTTCCCAGTTCGCCAGCGCCGCCTGCTGCGCCGCCAATTGCGCCTGCGCCTGTTCGAAGCGCTGCTCGTAAATGCGTGAATCGATGCGCGCCAGCAGATCGCCTACCTTCACATGCTGGAAGTCCTGCACCCTCACCTCCACCACATAACCCGGCAGTTGGGTGCCGATCAGCGTGACCTGGCCGCGCACCAGCGCATTCTCGGTGGAGACGACAGGGCTGGTGAACGGCGGCAGCCGCCACGCATACAGCACCACCAGCACGCCGATCAGTGCCACCAGTCCAAAGCCCGCCGCCGAATACCACTGATGGCGGCGATCCGGCTGCTCAGGCATGGGGGCCGCTGCGGGCACGGATACGGTGCTGTCCTTGTTCTCTGGCGTAGCCGGTGTGGTCGGTGTACTCATTGCGATCCCGAGTTATTGAGTGAGACTTGGGCCATGCCGGCCTGCGCATTCTGCGCCATGGGGCGGGCCTTGCTTGCGGTGAAAAGATTCCAGAAGTGGTGCAGCAGCATCCAGGCGATGGTGCCGATGGCCACCAGCGCGATCATCAGGAACACGTCGTTATATGCCAGGATATTCGCCTCGCGCGTGGCGGCCGCGCCCAGCGTCGCCACGCCTTGCGCGCCGCGCAGGCCGGGATCGGCCAATGCGCCGCCCAGCGCAGCGCTGCCGGACTGGATGCGCGCCGCCACCTGCGGGTCGAGCAGGGTCAGATGCTCGACCAGCTGGCTCGAATGGAATTTCTCGCGCAGCACCTGGAAAGTGCCGACCATGGCCGATCCAAGCAAGCCGCCCAGATTCTGGGTCATGGAAAACATCAGCGAAAAACTGATCAGGTTGCGCGGCTCGGCAATCACCGCGCCGAAGCCGGAGATGAAGACCGGCCCCAGTATGAAGACGCCGCTGAAGGCCAGCAGGAACTGGCTGACATACATTTGCGCCGGCCGCGTCAGATTGCTGGTATGGGCGTCCATCAGCGCGCCCACCGCCATCATCGCCAGCGCCACCACCATCGACGCGGGAATGCGCGCCGGCGTGATCGTCAGCGCGCTGCACAGCATACCCAGCACGCTGGCCGCCAGCGTCACCAGCCACAGCACCTGCATCTGATCGTTGTTCAAGCCCAGCGCCTGCAGGAAGCCCACCGTGCCGCTGGCTTCGGACTGCACGATGCGGATCAGCACCACGGCCAGCGCCAGCCGCGCAATGGTGGACGTCGCCAGCCAGCGCGTATTCAGCAGCGGCCGCGCGCGATTGTGCTCGACCAGCAGGGCGCCGCTCACCAGCACGATGGACGCGGCCAGGCAATACCCCAGCCAGGGCGCTTCCAGCCACCATACCGTGCGGCCCAGCGCGAGCACGGCGCACAGCAGGGCCACGCCCGGCGCAAACAGCGCGAAGGTCAGGAAATCCAGCTTCTCGAAAGCCTTGACGCGATCGCCCGGCGGCAATTTCAGCAAAAGCACGCAGCCCAGGGACAGCAGGGCCATGCCCAGCTCGAAGAAGTAGAGACCGCGCCATTCGCCGATCTCCAGCAGGTCGGTGGAAAACAGGCGTGCCAGCGGCAAGGCCAGTTGCGCAAAGCCGACGCCGATCACCACGCCCTTCAGCCGGTGCTCCTTGGGGAAGGCTTGCAGCACGTAGTACAAGCCCAGCACCGTCAGCGCCGCGCCGGACATGCCGTGCGCCGCGCGCACCGCGATCGCCGAGGCCAGGCCGTGCACGAACAGGTGGGCCAGCGTGGCGACCACGTACAGCAGCAGGAATAATTCGGTGAACAGGCGCAGGCCATACTGCTGGCGGAACTTCACCAGCAGCAGATTCATGGACACATTCGCCATCACATAGACGGCCGGCAGCCACTGGATCTCGAAGGGGTAGACGCCTAGCGCGCCTTGCAGATAAGGCAAGTTGACGGCCACCAGCGCGTTGCCCAAGCCGCCCGTCAGCGCGACGATGAAGCCGACCAGCAGATACGCTAAACGCCGCGCCGCCGAATGATGGGGCGTGGACGGGGAACCCGGCAGCATCGGCCGTTCATGCGGCAACCACGTTTGAGGGGCATAGACATCCATGCAGGCGCTTTGGGCTTATGACTCATCAGTCCAGAGCATAGCACCATCCCGGCCCGCCATGGGGGAAGGGACAGCCGCCCCGCTGAGGCGAACCGTCCCGAAAAACGACATGATCGCGGCCAGCGGCCGTCTTCAATGCTTGCGCGAACCGATCAGCTTCGACACGGCATAGCCGGCCGCCATGGCCACCAGCACCGATATGGCCGGGCTTTTGCGCACATAGCCGCGGCCCGTTTCGGCCATGCGGTGGCTCGAATCGGCCAGGCGCTTATAGCTTGCGCTCAACTGCTCGCCTTTGCTGCTCAGCCTTTCGGACAGGGAGTTCACCTTGTCGGCCACCTTGTCCACGCTATTGTGGGCGCCGGTGCTGAGACGGTCGGTGGCGGCCGGCACCTTGTCGGCGACCTTGTCGATGACGCTATGCAGTTCATTGCGCGTGTTGTTGCTCGCATTGGCGATATTGGCAGCCTGCTTCTCGATTTGCTTCTCGATATTGTTGTCCATGGTGGAGTCCTCACGTGATGGTCATTGGAATAGCCGGGATCAACGATATGCCAGTGCTGCCGCGCCTACCGTGCGGCAGCTAACCAAACACGCGGATCGCCGCCATCTGTTAGGCAGCCCACATAAGGCGGATGCCAAATCTGGCATGCTGGTCTTTCTTGCCCACGCAGGTGCGTCCATGCTTTCCGTTCCCCCAGTTGCCGAGCCAGGCGCCGTGTACCGCGCCCCCGATATCAACCCCGTGCAGGCGGCCAATGCCGCCGCCCTCCCCACGCCAGCCGCCGCCAGTACCGAGCTGTCGCCGCTCGGGCACTACCTGTCGCTGGTGGCGCTGTCGCAGAAGCGTTTAAGCGAGCTGCAACAGGGTGCCGGCGCAAGCAGCACCCTCGATCTAAGTGCGCTGAACGATACCGCCTTGGCGTTGGCACAAGCGTATGAAGGCCTGCAAGGGATGACTGCGGCGCAAGGCAACGCGCCGATTACGCTGCCGCCCCAGTTGGCGCAACTGGGCTTCGCCATGCAGCCCTCGCAACTGAACGAAGAGCTGGACACACTGGGCGTCGATAGTGCGCGCCTGCGCACCGCCTTCGAGACGGATCGCGCCGGCACGCTGGAACAACTGGCGTTCGCCGCGCAGCAGCTGGACCGGATCGGGGCCAATCTCAATTCCGCCGCCGTAGCGCAAAACACGCAGCTCGACGCCAGCCGCAACGCAGGCGCCTTCGGCACACCCGCCGCCACACCCGGCATCACGGCCGCCAGCGCCGGAGTCCAGGCCGCCGCCCCGCCGCCCTTTGCGCAGCAGGCCGAGGCAAGTGCACCTCAGCCCCAGGATGCCAATCAGCCGATCGGCGCCGCCCAGCTGCTGGCTGCCCGCGCGGAGCAGGAGGCCGCATTGCAGGCCGAGGCGCAGGCCGCAGCGCAAAGCAGCGCTGCGGCGCAAAGCGCGCAGGATGCCCGCCGCAGCGCCGAACAGCGCGCCCTGCAGGCGCGCCTCGACGCTGTACAGCCAGGCACCGCTCAACAGGAAGCCGGGCGCCAGGAGCCGGCGGCACAAGCCAATGCGAACAACAATACCGCGCAATCAAACAATGCGCAGCAGGAAGCGCAGCGGCTGGATGCGGCACGACAGGACGCTGCGCGCCTCAATCTCAGTGCAACTACTGCGCAATTGAATGCCGCGCAACAGCAGGCGCAACGTCTGGAAACCGGCCGGCAGGAGGTAATGCGGAGTGACGCAGCGCAGCTGAACAGCGCGCAATTGCGTGCCGCGCAGTTTGCAGCCGAACAGCTGGAGACGGCGCGCGCTACCGCGAACGCCGCCAATCCCGCCGCCCTCACGCAGGAAGCGCGGCAAGCGGCCAGCCGTCTGGCCTTTGCCAGAGAAGTCGCCAATACCGAGCTGCAGAACCGCCAGCTCGATGCAACCCAGCAAACGCGCGCAGCGGAGGCTCAGGCCACCGCCGTGCGCCAACTCACCAGCACGCGCGAGGAAGACGCGGCCGCCACGGCGCTGGCGGATCGCCTCGCAGCGGAACGCCGGGCCGCCGCTCAGGCCACGATCGAAGAACAGCTCAATCTGGAGCGCGCGCAGCGGCTGGCGGCTGGCCAGGCTGCGCAACAGCAACAGCAATTACGCGAGACGCAGGACCAGGCCCGTCAAACCCTGCAACGCGACCAGCAACAGCAATCCCGGCGCGACGCCGGCACCATTCTGCAGCGCCAGCAAGATACCCAAGCCACGCTCGAACGCCTGCGCGCCCAGTCCGAGACCGACGACGAGGCGGCAATCCGCCGCACCGGCCAGGCGCGCCAAACCCAGGCCCAGATTCAGGAGCGGGCAACAGCCAGTGCTGCGCGCAGCCAGAGCGCGCTCGCCGCCAGTCCGAACCGCCAGTCAGCGGTGGCCGGCGCTGCCGATGCACAGGTTATCGCGCGCAACGCGGCCAGCGCCGATGCCGCCGTCGAGGCTGCGGCACGCGCCCAGGCTTCGCTGGCGGCGGCGCCGGCACCGGCTGCCACCGAAGCGCCCGCCGTGCCGCCGGCCGGCGTAACAGCAACAGCTACGCCGGCGGTAAACGCCCCCGCCACCGAACCGCCTGCAGCAGCACCGGAAACAGCAAACGTACAACCAGGCCCCGGCGCGCAACGCTCCGCCCGCGACATCGCCAGCGATCCGGCCACGGCCGCCGCCGTCGCAGCCTACCGCTTGAACGACACGCCTGGCGCCACCGCGGCCGGCCGCTCAGGCATTGCGCCAGCGGCCAGGCCGGACGCCGTGCCGGCCGTTCAGCCGGTAAAGCGCGTGAAAGCCGTCACCCCCATCGAAAGCGGCGAGGCGCCCGGTACACGTCCGGGCAACACGCCGGGAGCCGGTACCTAAACCACCCCAGGCTCAGCGCCGGGCGGCATCGCGCATTTCGGCGGCGCCGAGTCCGGAGCGGCCCCTCCCGACGCTCCTTGCATTTTGCTTGCCCTTGCGCCCGGATCGTGGATAATTCAGCGCAAGCAAACCAATCAGAAGGAGACCCAATGAACTTGAAGCACACCGTGGGCGCGATCGCGCTGCTGGGCCTTGCCGCTGGCGCCGGCGCGCAGGAAATGCTGGTCAAAATCGGCCACACCGGTCCCCTGTCCGGCCCACAAGCCTTCTCCGGCAAGGACAATGAAAACGGCGCGCGCCTGGCGGTCGAGGAATTGAATGCCAAGCCCATCACGGTGGCGGGCAAGAAGCTCAAGTTCGAACTGCTCTCCGAGGACGACCAGGGCGACCCGAAAGCCGGCGTCACCGTGGCCCAGAAACTGGCCGACAATGGCGTCAAGTTCGTCGTCGGCCCGTATAACTCGGGCGTCGCCATGCCCGCTTCGCGCGTCTACAACGACGCCGGCATGGTGGTCTCCACCGTCGCCACCAATCCCAAGATCACCCAGCAGGGCTACAAGAACCTGTTCCGCGTGAACGCCAGCGACACCCAGCTGGGCGCCAAGATGGCCCTGTACACGGCCAATGAGCTGAAATTGAAAACCGTGGCCGTGATCGACGACCGCACCGCCTTCGGCCAAGGCCTGGCCGAGGAATTCAAGAAGCAGGCGCGCCAGTCCGGCCTGGCGGTGGCCGGCCACGAATTCACCACCGACAAATCCTTCGACTTCACCGCCATCCTGACCAAGCTGAAAACCAAGAAGGTGGACGCCATCTTCTTTGGCGGCTACGCGCCGCAAGGCGCCCCGATGGCGCGCCAGATGAAGCAGTTGGGCATCAACGCCAAGCTGCTGGGCGGCGACACCATCTGCACCCCGGAGATGGGCAAGCTGGGCGGCCCCGCCGTCGGCGACAATGTGCTGTGCGTACAGGGCGGCGCCCTGCTGGAAAAAGCCGCCGCCGGCCCCGCCTTCAAGGCCAAGTTCAAGAAACGCTTCAACGCCGATCCCGACGTCTACGCTGCCGCCTACTATGACGCGGTGCAGATGTACGCCGCCTCGATGCAGAAAACCAATTCAGTCGATCCGGCCAAGGTCGGCGCCGATATCTCGGCCAACAGCTACAAGGGCGTGACCGGGACCTATGCCTTCGACGGCAAGGGCGATATGAAGCAGTCGCCCGTCACCATCTACACCTTCAAGAACGGCCAGCCGGCGCCGATCGCCAGCTTCTAAGCCACAGGCATCAGGCCCTGGCTGGCGCCCGGATCGGCACCAGGGCCGTCGCCGCACTGCGCGGCACTGCGCCGCCCTGCAGGCGGAAGATGCTGACTGCCCTGCCCAGCGCTTGCGCCTGCTCCTGCAGGCTCTCGGCGGCGGCAGCGGCCTGTTCGACCAGGGCCGCATTCTGCTGGGTGATGGAATCCATCTGGCTGATCGCCACATTGACTTCGCCGATGCCGCTGCTCTGTTCCTGGCTCGCGCTGGTAATGTCGCCCATGATGCCCGCCACCTTGTGCACCGAGGCCACGACGCGCTGCATCGTCTCGCCGGCGGCATCGACCAGCCGGCCGCCCTCCTCCACCCGCGCCACCGAAGCGCCGATCAGTTCCTTGATTTCCCTGGCCGCCGCCGCGCTGCGCTGCGCCAGGTTGCGCACTTCCGAGGCGACGACGGCAAAGCCGCGCCCCTGTTCCCCGGCGCGCGCCGCCTCCACCGCCGCATTCAGCGCCAGGATATTGGTCTGGAACGCGATACCGTCGATGACGCCGATGATGTCGCTGATGCGCGCCGAAGAATCCCGGATCGCGCCCATGGTCAACACCACCTGCGACACCACGCTGCCGCCTTGCTCGGCAATGCTGGCCGCGTCGGCCGCCAGCCGGTTGGCCTGCTGGGCGTTGCTGGCGTTCTGCTGCACCGTGTCGGTCAGGGTTTCCATGGCGCTCGCGGTCTGCTCCAGCGAGCTGGCCTGCGCTTCGGTGCGCGCCGACAGGTCGGCGTTGCCGCTGGCGATTTCGCTGGTCGCCACCGTCATCTGGTCGGTGCTGCCGCGGATATTGCCGATCATCTCGGCCAGGCTGCGGTTAATGTGCTGCATGGCTTGCAGCAGCTGGCCGATTTCGTCGTTGCGGCTGGTGTCGATGTCGTGGCTTAAATCCCCGGCAGCGATGCACTTGGCCGTGTCCACCGCCTGCTGCAAGCCGCTGCGGATATAGCGGTAGGCAAACAGCAGGCAAGCCACGGCCGCGAGCACGGACAAGCCTTGCAGCCACTCCGCCAGCGCTTGCGCGCTCTCGAAGGCCGCCGTGGCCGTCGCCACCTGGGCGCTGGTGCGCTCATCCAGGAGGGAGAGAAATTCGTTCACCGGCCGCATGATCTTGGCCTTGTTCTGGTGGTAGGCCAGATCGTGCATGACGCGGCGCGCCATTTCCGGATCGGGGTCGCCGCTACGCGTAAAACCACCCTTGCCATCGTCGAAGTGGCCCTTGACCGCGTTCATCGCGATCACCTCGGTGCGCACCAGCTCATTGGAATTCGCTTCCGCTTCCTTCAGCTTGGCGAACTCCTTGTCGCTGAAACCCGCGCGCTGCATCAGCTCCTGCAGCGACACGGTCTGGCCGGAGGACGGCGGCAAGGGCGCGTTGGCGGCCGCAAAGTCCCAGTAAATGCGCTCGTAATGCTCGGGGCGCGGCTTCTGGCCGTTGCGGATGGCCAGAATGTCCAGGTATTGCCGCTCGTAGCGCTCCTCGCCCGACACCACATAGGTACGCGCCAGCCGGGTCAGGTCGTCGGAACTCTGCCTTAACTCATCGGCCAGCAGATAGGACTGGTAGCGCGCATCGGCCGCCTGCCGGGCTTCCGCCTGCTTGGCCGAGACCCGCAGCAGGGACAGCATGGTCAGCGCCGCCAGCACGACGGTGATAATGAAGAGCGCGATAAAGATGCGCTTGATGGAGAGGTTCTGGTACATGGTGCATCTCCTCTGGGGTCAGGAAAAGACACGTTAAGTACGGCCTGCCTCGTATTAAACTACAAGTCTTGCTTTTCGCGCGCCCGCCAGCTGCGCTCCCCATTGCGGATGGAATAGATATCTTGCCAGCAGTCCCGACGGCCGGCTGCTTTTCGTTTTGTCAAACAAGGCTGCACTGCCGATCACCAGGAAGCTGTCCTTGGCGCGCGACACCGCCACGTTCAGCATATTCGGTTTCTGGTCGAAGAAGGCGCTGCCCGTAAAGGATGGGCCATACGTGGGCGAGAAGATGACGATGCTGCGTTCCGCACCCTGCAACGCATGTACGGTGCCCACCGTCAAGCGCGAGGACTTGTGCAGCAGATCGGGCATTTCCTTGCGCAGCAGGCGCTGTATGGCTGCCGCCTGGGCGGCAAAGGGTGTCACTATGCCCAGCAGCTTCCACAAAGGCGTGGGCTTGCCGGATTGGTCGGCATAGTGCTTTTCGATGTCAGACCGGTTAGCCTTGATCCAGTCCACAATCGCCTGCGCCTCCTCGGGATTCTGGCGGCTGGCGCCAGCCCTGCGGTCCTGGCCTGCCACGTCCAGCCAGCCGAACGGCGGCAGCAGGCGCTGCTCCTGCGGAATGCGCTGGCGCAGTGCCTGCAGGCGTCCCGCGTAAATCAGCTCATTGCAATAGCCGATCAGCTCCGGCACGCAGCGCCGGTGTTCGACCAGCATCAGGCCACGCACATCGCGATACTTCCGCACGCGGCAAGCCTTGTTCGCCACGCGCATCAGGCTACCGCTGGCAGGGGTGTAGCCGCCCTGCTCCAACGCATCGTAGCGCGCGTCGGCCACATCGGACAGCAAGCCGAATTTCACCGCGTTGGCGCGGTCGCAGCCCTCGCCATTGTTCCAGACCGGCTCGATCTGATAGGTATCGCCCACCACCATGGCCTTGCGCGCCAGCGCGAACATGGAAGCGCCGACGTCCGGCGCAACCTGGCCCGCCTCGTCCACGATCAGCAGATCAATGGTATTCCAGAACGGCATATCGCGGCCTTGCCAGGCCGTGAAGAAGGCCGGCGCCATGTGGAAGTTCGACACCAGGCAAGGCGCCAGCTTGGCAAAGCGGCGGTACTTGGCCTCCAGCCTGACGCGGCCCTTGGAGTCGCTTTCGCCGGCAATCAGGCGCTGGCGCATCTCCAGCAGCCACTGGCCCGACCAGTAGCGGTCGGCCAGTCCGAACATCACCGCGCGGATCATGATATCGATGGCGTCGTTCAAGTCGTTCAGCGCCAGATCGCGCATGGCCTCGTAGCCATCCTCCAGCACTTCCAGCCAGCGCCGGAAAATGCCGTCGATTTTCGTCCGCGCCAGATGCGCCACTTCGCGCCGCTGCGTTTCTGCGACGAGGCCGCGTTCCACTTCCGCACGGCGCTCCTTGAGTACAAGCAGGGCTTGGGAGCGCTGACGCGCGGCCCTTTCGCGCAACGCCTTGAAATGCTGTTCCAGGCCGTCGTCGCGGTGCCGCAGATCGGCCGTCAACGCCTTCGACAGCAGGAAACTGCGGTCGCGCGCCTGGCGGCGGCGCAGCACCGGCGGCAGAAAACTCAGTAGATCCATCCACCACGGCGTGCCTTCCAGATAGGCCAGCCAGGCTTTCTCGGCGCGGTCGATCTCCTCCCGCATGCGCTGATGGCCGCCCTCCAGCACGCGCGCCTGCTGCTCCTGCGCATGCAGTTCGCGCTGCGCCGCTTCAATGGCCGCCTGGGCCGCATCGATCAGCACCTGCTGTTCCGCCAGCAAGCGCCTGCAGGAGACCTGCGCGCCTTCACCGGCATCCTCGCCCGCCGCCCGGAACACGGCGTAGCGCGCCGCTACGATGTCCTGCATTTTGCGCTGGAGGTATTGCAAGGTCTGGCGCAGCGCCGCGCTCACGCCATCCACCGTATCGGCTTGCGGGAACAGGGCCGCAGCCTTGGCCAGGTAATACTTCTCGGCGCGGGCAACCGCTTCCTGCGTCTCGTGGTCGGTGAAGGAATGGTTCCATGCCGTGCAGGTCGGATGGTGGCTTTCGCGCGACTCGGAAGCGAGGAAGAGACCAAAGCCGCCCTGATACGGCAGCCAGCGCTCATGGCCCGTCTCCGCGCAGATTTTGGCAAAGCTGTCGAGCACATTCTCCACTGCCTTGACGTTGGTGGACGCCACCAGGATCAAGGGACAGTCGGCGCCATTCAGGGCGGCATCCACCCACTGCTGGGCCACCACGCTTTGCAGCAGCGTGGTCTTGCCGGTGCCGGGCGGGCCATTCACGGCCAGGATGGCGCCATCTTTCAGCCGCGCCAGTTCCACCATCGCTTCGCGCTGCGACGGCGATAGCGGATGCTCATGGTTGATATGTCCGACGGTATTGGCATGCCACGCTTCCGCCTGCGCGATGGTGGGCGGCGGCGCTGCCGGCCGCTCACCCACGGTACGCAGGCAATCCAGCAGCGGCAGCGCCGGCTGGTCGCCGATGATCTGGTCATACAGGCGGATCAGGTGGCGCGCCACGACGGGCGGCTCGTACGGCAAGCCATGCCACTCCGAAACCAGCTCATGGCCTTCCAGTGCAAACTCCGGAAGCGATTCGCCATCTTCCGCCGCCGGCAGCAGCGGCAAGGCGGCGCCCGTCACCTGCGCAAACAATTCCGAAGCAAGCTTCAGCGCATCGCCCAGCGAGGCCGCCTTGAGCGGCAAGCTGCCAATAAATTGGTCCTGGCTGGCCAGTTCGCCGATGACGACCGGCTTCATGGTCGGCGCCAGCAGATCGCGCGGAATCCAGGGCTGGCGTTCGGGATCGGGCCGCAGCACGCCGGAACGCTCCAGCAGACAGGGAATGCAGAGCAGCGTGCGGCCAAGATGGAGATCGCCCGCGCCCCATTTCACGCCATGGCGCGCCTGTTCGGACAGCCGGGCCGGCATCAGCAGAAAGGGGATGGCCCGCGCTTCCTTGCCATCGGCGCGCGCCTTGCTGGCGGCGAACTGGGCGGCGGTCCAGGCGGCAACGCTGGGCGCGGCCTGCAGCACCCGCCACTCCCCATCCTCAAAGCCGATCGCCAGCGGCTTGCTTGCCGCCGGGATTTCAGGATGCAGCAGGCTGACCTCCGCCAGCGCGGCGCGCCAATACGGCAAGGGAATGTGATCGATGGTGCTGGCTCGGTTCATGCGCAAGCGGTCTTATTCTTGGTTGATTTGGCAGATCCCTGCGGCGGCCGGGAGAGCACCGCACGGGGCCGCATGATAGCGCATCGGCGAAGCTGGCGAGGCCGGGCCAGCTTCGCCCCTGGCTGCGCCAGCCGTGGAGCACTCGCATGCAAGTCGCTGTCTGGCCGAGTCAACGCAGGTATTGCAGCGCCGCTATCGCCGCTCCCGTCGGCACCGAGGATATCGTGGCGACGATGGCGAGCGTGGAATAGTTCGACCATGGACGGCGAAAAAGGTTGCAAGGCCCAGCCGGCGCCGGCCGCGGGTACGCCAAAACGAAAAAAGCCGCATGTTTTCACATGCGGCTTTCTAATTCTGGTGCCGGAGATAGGAGTCGAACCTACGACCTTCGCATTACGAATGCGCTGCTCTACCAACTGAGCTACACCGGCAAAGGCGCTCATTCTAGCAAACAATTCTGCTGTTTTGCTAGTGTTGCGCGCAAATATTGTTGTTCAGATTGCAAATCCGGCGTTTATTCGTGGTGGTAGCCCGTCACCACGGCCACTTCGTCGCGCGAACCGAGGAAGACCGGCACGCGCTGGTGCAGCTTCTCTGGCTGGATGTCGAGGATGCGGTGCTTGCCGTCGGTGGCCATGCCGCCCGCCTGTTCCACGATGAAGGCCATCGGATTGGCTTCATACATCAGGCGCAGCTTGCCCGGCTTGGACGTGTCGCGCAGGTCGGCCGGATACATGAAGATGCCGCCGCGGTTCAGGATGCGGTGCACGTCGGCCACCATCGAGGCGATCCAGCGCATATTGAAGTCGGTGCCGCGCGGGCCGGTGGCGCCGGCCAGCAGCTCGTCGACGTAGCGCTTGACCGGCGGATGCCAGTGGCGCTGATTGGACATATTGATGGCGAATTCCTTGGTCTTGGCCGGGATCTGCATATTACGCTGGGTCAGCACCCAGGAACCCATCTCGCGGTCCAGCGTGAAGCAGTTCACGCCATTGCCGGTGGTGAGCACCAGCATGGTCTGCGGGCCGTACACGGCGTAGCCGGCGGCGACCTGCTTGCTGCCGGCCTGCATGAAGTCCTGCTCGCTCGGATCGGCCATGCCTTCCGGCGCGCGCAGCACCGAGAAGATGGTGCCGATCGAGACGTTGACGTCGATGTTGGAAGAGCCGTCCAGTGGATCGAACAGCAGCATGTATTCGCCCTTCGGATAGCGGTTCGGGATCGGGTGGATCGATTCCATCTCTTCCGACGCCATGGCCGCCAGGTGGCCGCCCCACTCATTCGCTTCCAGCAGGATCTCGTTGGAGATCACGTCGAGCTTTTTCTGCACCTCGCCTTGCACGTTTTCCGATTCCAGCGCGCCGAGCACATCGCCCAGGGCGCCCTTGCCCACCGAGTGGCTGATGGTCTTGCAGGCGCGCGCCACCACTTCGATCAGCAGCCGCAGTTCGGCCGGGATGCTGTGGTGCTGGCGCTGTTCTTCGACCAGATATTGAGTAAGGCTGATACGTTTCATGAAACTTCCCTTTTGGTTTTAAATTCTTGGTATGGCGCTCTCTTAATTCGCCAAGGCCTTGCTGACAACTTCCATCACATCGTTCGACAGGGGCGACGTGCCGGCCACCTGTTCCAGCGCGCGCCGCATATGCACTTGCAGCTCGGGCGCGTAACGGCGCCAGCGGTCCATGCTGCGCGCCAGGCGCGCCGCCACCTGCGGATTGAGCGCATCGAGCTTGATCACATGCTCGGCCCAGAAATCGTAGGCGCTGCCGTCGGCCGCGTGGAACTGGCTTGGATTGCCGTTGCAGAAGCTGAAAATCAGGCTGCGCGCGCGGTTCGGATTTTTCAGCGTGAAGGCCGGATGCTTCATCAGCTCGCGCACGGCCGCCACGTCGGCATGCGGCGCCGTGGCCTGCATGCCGAACCACTTGTCCACCACCAGGGCTTCGTTGAGGAAGTCCTGATAGAAACGGTCCAGATACTTGCCGGCGTCGGCGCCGCTGTGGATCAGCGCACTCAGTGCGGCGGCGCGGTCGGTCATATTGCTGGCGGCGTCGAACTGCTGCTGCGCCAGGCGCAGCGCGGTCTGGTCCGGCGCCACCATCAAATAGGACAGCGCCAGATTCTTCAGCGCGCGCTTGCCGGCCGAGGCGGCGTCGGGGCTGTAGGCGCCCGGCGTCTGGTTGACCTCATACACGGCCAGCAGCTCGTTGCGCAGCACGGTGCCGAGGGTACGGCGCATGAACTGGCGCGCGGTATGGATGGCTTGCGGATTGACCACGTCCATATGCTCGGCGATCACGGTTTCCGACGGCAGGATCAGGGCTTGCTCGCGGAAGGCCGCATCGAGCGCGGTATCGGTCAGCACGGCGCGCTGGGCGGCGATGAAGGTGTCGTCCAGCTCCAGGCGCTGGCCGGCGGCGGCGGCCGGCACCAGTTTCAGCAGGCGCTCCAGCGCCAGGCGCTGGCCCGCCTCCCAGCGGTTTACCGGATCGCTGTCGAATTTGAACAGGTGCAGCAACTGGGCATCGCTGTAATCGCATTCCAGCACCACCGGCGCCGAAAAATCGCGCAGGATGGACGGCGTCGGCTCCGCCTTGACGCCGGTGAAGCGGAACGTCTGCTGCGCCTCCGTCAGCTCCAGCACCAGCGTCGTCACTGCCGAGCTGGCAGGGCTTTCCAGTGTCAGCGGCAGGTCTTTGCCGTGGGCGTCGAGCAGGCCGACGGCGACGGGGATGTGGAAGGGCAGCTTGTCGGCCTGGCCGGGCGTGGCGGGACAGCGTTGGCTGAGCGTGATTTCATAGACCTGGGCGGCGGCGTCGTAACGCGTGCGCGCCGTCACCACCGGGGTGCCGGCCTGGCTGTACCAGCGTTCGAACTGCTGCAGGTCGCGGCCGTTGGCATCGGCCATGGCGGCGCGGAAGTCGTCGCATTGCACTGCCTGGCCGTCGTGGCGCTCGAAGTAGAGGTCCATGCCTTTGCGGAAGCCGTCGCGGCCCAGCAGGGTCTGGTACATGCGCACCACTTCGGCGCCTTTTTCGTAGACGGTGACGGTGTAGAAGTTGTTGATCTCGACGAAGGAGTCGGGGCGCACCGGGTGCGCCATCGGTCCCGCGTCTTCCGGGAACTGGGCCTGGCGCAGCGTGCGCACCTGGTCGATGCGGGTCACGGCGCGGCCGGTGTCGGTGCCGATCATATCGGCCGAGAATTCCTGGTCGCGGAAGACGGTCAAGCCTTCCTTCAGCGACAGCTGGAACCAGTCGCGGCAGGTGACGCGGTTGCCGGTCCAGTTATGGAAGTATTCGTGGCCCACCACGGCTTCAATGCCGGCATAGTCGATATCGGTCGCCACGCGCGGATTGGCCAGCACATACTTGGTGTTGAAGATGTTCAGGCCCTTGTTTTCCATCGCGCCCATATTGAAGTCGCTCACGGCCACGATCATGAAGCGGTCCAGGTCCAGCTCCAGGCTCCAGCGTTCCTCGTCCCAGCGGATCGAGTTCTTCAGCGACTGCATGGCGTAGTCGGTCTTGTCCAGATTGCCTTCTTCCACCCACACTTGCAGCAGCACTTCGCGGCCCGACTGCAGGGTGTAGCGTTCCTCCTGGCAGACCAGGCGCGCCGCCACCAGGGCGAACAGGTAGGACGGCTTCTTGAACGGGTCTTCCCATTTGGCGTAATGGCGGCCATCGCCCAGCTCGCCCTCCTCGACCAGGTTGCCGTTCGAGAGCAGCACCGGGAACTGTTCCTTGTTCGCGCGCAGCATCACCGTGTATTTCGCCATCACGTCGGGGCGGTCGGGGAAATAGGTGATGCGGCGGAAGCCTTCCGCCTCGCACTGGGTATACAAGCTGCCGTTCGACACATACAGGCCGGACAGCGTGGTGTTCTGCTCCGGCGCGCACAGGGTTTCGATTTCCAGCACCACATTGAGCGGCGCCTTGCGGATGGTCAGCGTGTTGGCGCCCAGCAGGTATTGGCCAGGCTCCAGCAGCGTGCCGTTCATGCGCAGCGCCACCAGCTCGATGTCCTCGCCGTGCAGGACCAGGTCGCGGCTCTTGCTGTCCGGGTTGTGGCGCAAGGTGACGCGGTTGGCCACGATGGTGCGGGCCGGGTCGAGGTCGAAACCTAATTCAACAGTTTCCACCAAGTAACTAGGAGGGGTATAGTCTTTACGGAAGATCGTCTGAGGGCTGTCGGTGCGCATAGGGTTTCGAGAGACTGAGACAAAAAGCTATTTTACCAACACCGGGCGCAAGGGACGCCCGATTCTTTTCTGGTTTCCCGGCCTCCGTAACATTCTGTAATAATGAAGCGGAGAGCCTCCCTTAGTTCTAAACTAATCGGTAGGAAAGAAATCTTTTTATCAAGGGAGCAAGATCATGAAAGCCTTGGCCATCGTGGTTGCGGCAGCCAGCCTGCTGCTGAGCGGCTGCGCCACCACCATCCGCAGCAATGTCACCGTGTTCCACGAGTGGCCGGCGGACACCCAGGACAAGACCTATGTCTTCGAGACCCCGGCCCCGGCCGAGGACACGCTGGAATACCGCAGCTATCTGAACCTGGTCAGCGGCCAGTTGGCCAAGCTGGGCTTCGCCCAGGTCAACGCGCCGGAGCAGGCCAAGCTCAAGGTCGGCATGCAGTTCAGCACCATCGACCGCCCGACCAAGGTCTTGCAGAGCACCGATCCCTTCCTGACCTCGCGCTACTACTCGCCGTGGGGCTATCCGCGCTTTGGCTGGGGGCCGTATTACCGCTACCGCTATTACGGCTACTACCGTCCCTACTATGATCCCTGGTTCTACGGCCCGGCGGAATTCCGCGAAGTCATCCAGCACAACTACGACCGCAATCTGCGCGTCACCATCAACAGCATGAACGGCAAGAAGCTGTTTGACGTCACCGTCCAGAACACCAGCCGCAAGCAATCGACGCCGGCCGTCATGCCGGCCCTGGTGCAAAGCGCCTTCACCGGCTTCCCCGGCGAAAACGGCAAAGCCCGGCGCGTCGACCTCGACATCGAATAAAGCCGCCAGGCATCAGAGAGCGCCCCGCCGGGGCGCTTTTTTTTGCCCGCAGAAAATATCCGGCACAAAGTTTCCAATTACTCAAAATAATTTAATTCATCCAATTTTCTTAAAAAACACATAAATTTACGAAAACACATTCATTAATAAAAATAACAAATAGGCTCAATTTGTTTTATTTTAAACAGGCGCAAAAGCATCGCATAAAAATATTCGCAAAGTGACAATCCGATAGAATCGCCGCAAAGCGTTTACATATAATTCGTCCAACCCAGCCAAATAAGTAAGGTTGCTTTTAAATATATAGGAGGAAGCATGGAAAGTTCGCCACAGGCGCTCGCGCCTACGCTACTTTTTCTTGCGGCAATTCGCCCACTCCTTCCCGCAGCCCCGCCTATTGGCTGGTTCTCGCGTCACCTGCCCCTCGTTGTAAAGTCAATGGTTCACCTTGCAGCGCCAGTAAAAAATCATGGCTAATCGATTTTCCTTGCGCCAATAAAATATAGCCGCGGATAAAGCGGCCATTAAAAACTGTTTGCTTTCGGCAGAGCGAATAAGCTGTTTAATTAACAGCCTTCGCTCGCTGGAGATGTATTGCCTTAATGTTTTTCATTGGGATTTTATCGGGGCATGGCGCGGACCAAGCCAAGCAGTTGCGTTATGCCAATCAAAAGCAATATCAACCATGTGCTGAAGGGCTTTTTGAAATCATGACAAACAATACCGTTCTTAATGTAGACAGCTCGGCCCAAGAACTGAGCAGCCAGGGCAAATTCGACGCGGAGATCGCCGACAGCATCGCGCGCGCCGGCTTGCTGAGGGAAGACAATGCCTTCTTCGTGCGCGCCAAACGGGTGCTGGAAATCGATGCCCTGTCTGCGCTGCGCATCGCCCACGGCTGGCGCGAAATGACCAAGGCCTTCATGTTCACCTCGGTCGCCGGCCTCGGCGTGATGGCGCGCCAGGCCGATCTGGAGGACTACCCTTCGGTCGACATGCTGGAAGCCATGCAAACCATCTTTACCGTGATCGGCGACGACTTCAGCAACATCATGCCGGCCTTCCAGAAAGTGGCGCCGCCCGGCCCCGCCGGCATGCACTACGCCTGGTGGGAAAGCGATATCGTGGTGCCGCTCAAGGAGCGCCTGGGCGCGCCGCACAACGACACCAGCGGGATGCTCGGCCTGGGCGCCCAAAAACTGATCGCCAATATGCGCGCCCTCATCGACGAACCGCTGGGCGCGGCGGTCCAGCTGCGCGTGGTCGAAGCGATTGCGCTCGACATCACGGTGGCCTTCAAGCGCGTCCTGAGCAAGACCCTGGCCGATGGCGAACATGTGTTTACCAAGGGTCCGCAATTCGCCTGGATGGATTCGCATATCGAAGCCGAAGTGGCCCACCACAAGGCTGTCAGCGATCACGACACCGGCACCACCGGCCTGGCCGACAGCGACGCCAAGCGCGCCGAGATGCTGCGCCTGACCGAGGAATATGCCGCCAACTGGAATGCCGCCCTGACCGAGTTCGCCGACTATCTGGACACGGCCAAGCTGGCGCCCGCCGCCGACCTGGAAAACGTGTCCTGAGCAGCGCCCTGGCCCAGCGCGCCGGCAGGTGCGGCCCTGGGCCAGCGCGGCCAACATCCTCGACGTTCGCGCCCGAGCCGAACCGAAAATTTTCAACCCAATCCAAAGGAATGTGCGGAATGCTGACCACCGAGCATGTAAAGCAATTTACCGAAGACGGCTATTTTGTCTACCCCGGCTGCCTGAGCGAACGCGCCCTGCGCAATCTGCGCGCCGAAACCGACATCTGCGCCGCCGACCGGGAAGACCCGGGACTGGTCCGGGAAAAGGATGGCGATACCGTGCGCGGCATGCACGGCATCCATCTGCGCAACGAGCTGATGTCCAAGCTGTGCCGCCACCCCACCCTGCTGTCCCTGGCCAAAGGCGTGCTCGGCGAGGATGTGTATGTGCACCAGTTCAAACTCAATATCAAGGCGGCCTTCGTCGGCGACGTGTGGGAGTGGCACCAGGACATGACCTTCTACCACCGCGAGGACGAGGTGCCCGATCCGCACTTCCTGACCATCGCCGTGCTGCTGGACGACGTCACCGAATTCAACGGCCCGCTGCTGCTCATTCCCGGTTCGCACAAGGAGGGCTTCAAGGATTCGCACAAGCACACCATCGAAGCCTATGATGCCGAAAGCTCCTGGCTCAGCAACACCACGGCCAAGCTGCGCTATACCGTCGAGCATGACACGCTGCGCCGCCTGGTCCAGGCCCATGGCCTGGCCGCGCCCAAAGGCAAGGCGGGCGACATCATCGTCTTCCACGCCAATGTGTTCCATGGTTCGGGCGTGAACATGTCGCCGTTCGACCGCCGCGTGGCCTTCATTTCCTATAACAGCGTCAAGAACCTGCCCCGGCCCACGCGCGAACAGCGTCCGGAATTCCTGTGCGCGCGCAATTGCGAGGCCTTGCAGCCCTGCCACGACGAAGTCTTGATGTAAGGCGGTGCAGGGCGGGTGCGGCCACCGCGGCCGCCCCGCATTTTCCGGCGCGACAGGCCGGGTCCACCCTCGCCGACGGCGCCCTGCAAAGCGGTGCTGCGGCGCTAACGCTAACTTGCGGGAATCATGGAAGATACACAGATCGCCCCACCCGACGGGGCCGCCGGAGCCGCGGTGCGCCAGTCCTACCTGCGTTTCGGCCGCTGGAGCCAGCCGTTCTGGTCCTGGCTGACCGGCAAACCGCTGCCCGGCGAAAGCCCCCGGCTGAGCGTGGCGCCGGCCTATATGGCGCTGTGGACGGTCGCGGGGATTGTGTTGTTCAGCGCACTGCACCTGGCCCTGCTCAGCGCCGCAGCGCCGCCGCTGGTCCTGCTGGGCTATCTGCTCACACCGGTCTTCGCCATCGGCCTGGGCGGCGGCTGGCGCCTGGTGCAGGTAGTCTATGCCCACCACGCCATCCACGGCACCCTGATCGGCGCGCAAGCCCCGGCCAATATCGTCGCCGCCAAACTTCTGACCGTGTTCGCGCTGGCGCAG
The DNA here is from genome assembly GCF_001191005.1 of Massilia sp. NR 4-1. Lineage (NCBI taxonomy): Bacteria > Pseudomonadati > Pseudomonadota > Betaproteobacteria > Burkholderiales > Oxalobacteraceae > Massilia > Massilia sp. NR 4-1. The sequence continues at coordinate 5,687,841 of NZ_CP012201.1, read as the reverse complement.
AACCAGGACGAATATGAACGCGAACACCTGGACCACCACCGCCGCAATATCTTCACCACGCTCGACGACGCCGACGCCGCCCTGCTGTACAAATTCGGCATCCGGCCCGGCATTCCCTTGCCGCGCCTGCGCTACCGGCTGTTCGCGACGCTGTGCTCGCCGCGCTACCACCTCTGGTTCCTGAAGGCGCGCCTGCTCTCGAACCTGCGCCGTCCGCTGCGCTGGAAATGCGCCGCCCTGGCCTGGATGGCCACCGTCTTCGTCGGCCTGCCCCTGGCGTTCGGCCTGCTGCCCGTGCTGCTGGCGCTCTGGCTGCCCCTGGTCCTGGTCTACCAGATGAGCGCCCTGCTCCAGTTTTCCACCGAGCATATGTGGCTGCTCAGCGCGCGCGCGCCCTATGGCATGCAAGGCTATGCGCAGCGCTGTGTGGGACGCTTTTGCGGCGAAATGGTGCCCGGCAGGGGCGGCAAGCCGGGCGGCGTGGCGGCCTGGCTGGGCTGGAGCGGCCGCCTGCTGCTGCTGCACCTGCCGACCCGCCTGTGCGTGCTGGTGGGCGACCTGCCGGCCCACGACTGGCACCATCTGTGCGGCCAGGTCCGGCACAGCCCGGAGGCCTGGCCGTCCGCCATCTATGAACGCCAACGCGCCATCGACAGCGGCCTGTCGGCCGGCATGGAGCTGCGCGAGCTATGGGGGTTGCCGCAGATGATTGCCCATGTGCTGGAGGCGATGGCACGCGCGCCGGCCCTGGAGCTGGCCGCGCCGTCCTGGGCACGCGAGGCGTGACCGCCCCGGCCGCGCCGCCGGCGATGTAGCAAGGCAATAGCACCATACGGGGCGTGCGCCGGCCTGGCACGCCATATTCGAAAACCGATGAATGAGATGACCATGAGCGACGATCAATTCTATCCCCAGCACGTGTTCTTTTGCACCAACCAGCGCGAGGAAGGCCGCAGCTGCTGCGGCGGCTTCGGCGCCCAGGCGGCCCAGGAGCATGCCAAACGCCGCATCAAGGAGCTCGGCCTGAGCGGCCCGGGCAAGGTCCGCATCAACAAGGCCGGCTGCCTCGACCGCTGCCAGGAAGGCCCGCTGCTGGTGGTCTATCCGGAAGGCGTCTGGTACACCTATGTGGACGACAACGACATCGACGACATCATCGACGGCCACCTGCTGGGCGGCCAGATCGTCGAGCGGCTGCGCGTCTGAGGCGCGGCGCCGCGCTTCCCTGTCACTTTTGGAAAGGATGGTATGGCATACGAAAACACCGAACGGAAATTTGTGGCCCTGGTCAATCGCAAGCACCCGCTGCCCGTGCTGCTGAATGCCCTGGCGCATGCCTCGAACGGCTTGACGGCCAAGACCGCCGGCCGCGACAAGCTGCTCGACTACCCGAACCAGGCCAGCGGTTTCGCCGCCAAGATCAGCGAATACCCGTTTATCATCCTGGAGGCCAAGAACGGCAACCAGATCCGCAACCTGCTGCCGCAGGTGATGGCCGACGACAGCCTGGACTACAACGTGTTTACCACCTCGATGATCGGCGCCTCGGCCACGCAGCAGATCGAAGCGACGCTGGCGGCCGCCGACGAGCAGCTCGATTTCGTGGTGCTGCTGATGTTCGGCGAGCGCGGCAAGGTCGAACCGCTGGCCAAGAAATTCTCGCTGCTGAAAGCCCCTTCCGCGCCGGCGGAAGTGTCCTGATCCGAAGCGCATACAGCGCTCCGGCCGGCCCGCTCCGGCCGGGCAGCGGCGGCAGCCTGCCGTCGCCGGGACAGCGCCGCGGGACGCCGCCGGGACCGACGGTCCGGCGGCGTTCGCTCAGGAGTAAAACGCTTCGCTGGCGAAGGTGATCAGGCCGATCAGGCCGACCACCAGCAGCAGCACGATGAGCAGGCGGCCAAACTTGGGATTGCCGTCATCGCCGGCGGAGTTGCTGTGATCAGTCATGATGCGTGCGGTAAGAGGATGGAAGAGCCGCTGGTCTTGCGCGACTCCAGGTCGCGGTGCGCTTGCGCCGCGTCGGCCAGATTATAGCGCTGGTTGACGGCGATCTTGACCTCGCCGCTGCCCACCACGCCGAACAGGGCGCGCGCGGCCGCCTCCAGCGCCTCGCGCTGGGCCACATAGTGCCACAGCGTGGGCCGGGTCACGAACAGCGAACCGCGCGTTGCCAGCTCCAGCAGCGAGAACGGCGGTACCGGCCCCGAGGAATTGCCGAAGCTGACCATCATGCCCAGCGGCGCCAGGCAGTCCAGCGAGCTGAGGAAGGTATCCTTGCCGACCGAGTCGTACACCACCGACACGCCGCGCCCATCGGTCAGCTCGCGCACCCGCTCGGCCACCGGCTCGCGGTTGTAATTGATGACATGGGCCGCGCCATTCTCGATGGCCAGCGCCGCCTTTTCCTCGGAACCGACGGTGCCGATCAGATTGACGCCCAGCACGCGCGCCCACTGGCAGGCAATCAGGCCGACCCCGCCCGCCGCCGCATGGAACAGCACCGTATCGCCCGCCTTCAGCTGGACCGTGCGGTGCATCAGATAGTGCACCGTCAAGCCCTGCAGCATCATGGCCGCCGCCGTGTCGAAACCGATTTTTTCCGGCAGCGCCAGCAGCAGCGCGGCCGGCAGATTGCGCAGCTCGGCATACGCGCCAAGCGGATGGCCGGCATACGCGACGCGGTCGCCCACCTTCAGCGTCGTCACGCCTTCGCCCACGGCCACCACCACGCCGGCGCCTTCCAGTCCCAGGCCGCCGGGCAGGGGCTGCGCGTACAAGCCGGTGCGGAAATAGACGTCGATGAAATTGATGCCGATCGCTTCCTGCCGTATCTGCACCTCGCCGGCCGCGGGCGGGCCGACGTCGACGTCCAGATACTCCATCACTTCCGGACCGCCGGTCCGGGCCATGCGTATCGCCTTGCTCATCAAACCTCCTTGCGGTTGGGATTGTTAAAGCGCGCCGCCTGCCTGCCGCTCGCGCAAATGCGACAGCAGCATATGGCCGCTGGCCGGATTGGTGGCGCACGCCACATTATGGACGTCGCAGGCGCGCACCAGTGCATTAATATCCGGTTCGTGCGGCTGCGGCGTCATCGGGTCGCGCAGGAAGATCACGGCGTCGATCTGGCCCTCGACCAGCATGGCGCCGATCTGCAAGTCGCCGCCGAAGGGGCCGGAATGCTTGCGTTCCACCGTCAGGCCCAGCTCGTTGGCCAGGCGGCCGCCCGTGGTGCCGGTGGCGCACAGGGTGCACTCGCGCAAAAACGCCACGTACTGGCGGGCCAGGGCAATCATCTCGTCTTTTTTCTTGTCGTGGGCGATCAGGGCAATGCGCGCTTTCATATCGGCTTCCATTCAGGGTTGAGGTTCAGTGCTTCACTTTCGACAACAGATAAATGCCCGCCAGCACCAGGGCCGTGCCCGCCAGTTGCCAGCCGGTGACGGCCTCGCCCAGGATCAGGGCGCCGAGAAACAGCGTGGACACCGGACCGATCATACCGGCCTGCGAGGCGGCGCTGGCGCCGATGCGCTGCACCGCCACCATGGTCATGAACACCGGCATGACGGTGCACAGCAAGCCATTCACCAGCGACAAGCCGTACACGGGCAACGGCTGCAGCAGCAGCGCGGCCGGGCGCAGCAGGAAGAACTGGGCGATGCAGGCCGCGCTCGACACGCACATCGCATACGACACCAGGCGCAGCGAGCCGAGGCGCTTGACCATCTCGCCCGAGGCCAGCAGATACACGGCATAGCTGGTGGCCGAACCGAGCACCAGGGTCGAGCCCAGCGCCACATTGCTGCCGCCATCCTTCAGGTCATGCAGGAAGACCAGCACGATGCCGGCATAGGAGGCGAGCAGCGCCAGCCACTGCCTGCGGCTGATGTGCTGCTTGAGCCAGGTGGCCGAGATCAAGAGGACGAAGGTGGGGGTCAGGAACAGGATCAGCCGTTCCAGGCCGACCGAGATGTATTGCAGGCCGAGAAAATCGAGAAAGCTGGACAGGTAATAGCCGACCAGGCCCAGGCCCAGCAGGCGCCAGCGGTCGCCCGCGCTGAGCGGCGGCGCCGTGCGCATCTGCCACAGCGCGATGGCGGCAAACACCGGCAGCGAAAACAGCATGCGGAAAGCGATCAGCGTCACCGCGTCGATCTGGTAGCGGTACAGCAGCTTGGCCACCACCGCCTTGGTCGAAAACAACACGGCCCCGCCGATGGCGATGGCCAGTCCGCCCAGATAGGCGGTACGCGCGCCGCCGCTGGCGGCCGGGTCCGGCAAACTTTTCATCATGCAAGGATTGTAAAGGCAAACGGGCGCGCCTGCCGGGCGCCCATTGCCACTTTCCCCGCCGGACCCGCGGGCGGCGCGGCCGCCGCGCCTTAGCTGATCGTCACGGCCGGGGTGCCGGCGGCGACGGTGGCGGTGGTGATGCGGGCGATCACATTCGCCGGCGCCGTGGCGCCGACCAGCTTGTTGACCTGCTTGAACTGGGCCACCAGCTTGCCCGGGGTCAGCGTGACCACGGTATAGCCTTGGGCATCGGTGTTCAGATGCTTGAGCCAGGGGTTGCTGTTCAGGCCGGCCAACTGCTGGGCCAGGCCGAGCAGGGTGGTGCTGAAGCCGCTGTTGGCCTTGAGGCCGGCCAGCAAGCCCAGGGTGACGGTGTCGAGCTGGCCTTCCGGCACGCCCTTGGCCGCCAGCGCGCCGCGCAACTGCACCTTGACCTGTTCCAGCAGGGTGTCGAGGGTGGGCGCGGCCTTGCCCATGGTGTAATCGAGCAGGTTGACCGAGATGCTGACGGCACCCAGTTCCGGTACCGGCAAGGTCAGCGGGTAAGCCACCAGCGCGCCCAGCTCGCCCAGCGCGGCCGAGGCGTCGCGCAGATAGCTGAAGAAGGAGTCCGAGCTGATGCCGGCCGAAACCAGGTCCACCATCACCGGCGTGCCGCCACCGGCCGCGTCGTAATCGTCGCTGACGGTGCCGGCGAAGAAGGCGTGGATGTCGCCGGTCAGCGCCACCACATTGCCGATGGCATTGGTTTTCAGGTGCGACATCAGGGCCTTGCGTTCGGCGTTATAGCCGTCCCACTGGTCGCAGTTGAGCAGGAAGCGGCGGAAGTACGGCGCCAGCGCCGCCTGCAGGCCGGCGGCCGCGACGAAGGGCGATTCCGCTTTCTTGGCCTGCACATCGGGCTTGATGTAGCCGACGGCGATGGCTTGCGCCGCCGCCGTGGCCTGGGCGCTGGCGCCGCCGGCCGCCACCGACTGGGCCATGCCGAATGCCAGCACGGCAAGGCCGGCCTGGATCTGGCTCAGACCGGCGCCCATGGCGGCCGTGGTGCGCGCCACGGTGTCGCCGTTGGCCGCGGCCGCGGTGGCAATCGCGCCGGCCGCGGCCTGCGCCTTGTCCGGCGCGGCGCCGGCCGTGACGGCGCCGACGATGGCGCCGGCCACGGCCACATTGCCGCCGGCCTGGGCCGCCGTACTGCCGATCTTGCCGGCCAGGTCGGGCAGCGCCTTCAGCGCCAGCAGGGTGGCGATGGCGTCCACGCCGCTCAGGCCCATGCGCAGCAGCGATACTTCATTGCCCCACAGCTTCCAGGTGGCGCTGGCGGACTTCATCGTGCTCTTCCACCAGTCGCGCTGGGTGGCGCCCAGCATGGTGGTAGCGGCCAGCGCATCGCCGGCCGCGCCGGCGGCGGCCATTTTCTGCGCCTCGGCGGCGTTGAACACGTCCTGCGCCACCATATAGCGCGTGCCGATGCTGCCCAGCGCCTTGCCGGTGGCCGGATTCGGCGTCGCTTCCGGGATCACGTGGTCGGCGCGGTACAGGCGCTGGTCGGTCATCACCAGCTGGGCCAGCTTGCCGAACTGGAAGTCGCGGTAGATCTTGATGTTCTGGAAGCCGCTGGCGGCCGTGTCCAGGCTGACGTCGGCCGGCATGTATTCGAACCAGGCCTGGTTGGCGCTGCGGCGGCGCTGCGGCTGGCGCACGTGGCTGCCGTCGGCGGCCAGGCTGCCCTCGTAGGTCTGGGCATCCTGCCAGGCGTCGTCGGTGAATTCGTGGTCGTCCCACACGGCGATGAAGGGGAAGCGCTCATGCACGGCCTGCAGACGGGTGTCGCTGCGGTATTTCTTGTACAGGTAGCGGTAGTCGGCCAGCGTGGACGCGTATTTGGCGCCCGCGCTGCCGTTCTTGAAGGTGCCGTCGGGCAGCTTGAGGGCGTCGTGGCGCGACTCCACCAGGCCGGTCTGGAAGCTCTCGCCCACCGTCTCGTAAATGTAGTCGCCCAGGTGGACGATGAAGTCCAGTTTTTCGTTGGCGGCGATATGGCCCAGCGCACCCCAGTGGTTGATGCTCCAGTCCTGGCAGGTCAGGTAGGCGAACTGCAGCTGGTCGACGTCGGCCGTGGCGGCCGGCGCCGTCTTGCAGCGGCCCACATTCGAGCGCACGTCGCCGGCCACGAACTGGTAGTAGTACGTCTGGCCCGGCTGCAGGCCGGTGACCTTGTGGCGGATGGTGTTGTCGAATTCCGGATTGAGCGGCAGGCGCACATCGCTCAGCATGCTGCCGCCCAGCGCTGCATTACTGCCCAGCAGGGCGCTGTTGTCGCTGGCCGTGAGCAGCAGGCGCAGCGTGACTTCGGCCTTGCCGCCGACGGCCGCCACGCCGTCGCTGGCGGCCGGCACGGCGCGCGTCCACAGCAGGATGCTGTCCGGACGCGGATCGCCCGAGGCCACGCTTTGCGGGAACTTCCAGTCGCCGCCGGTGGCCGGCGGCAAGCCGCCCGGCGCGCTGTCGCCGCTATTGCTGCTGCCGCCGCAACCGGCCAGGCCCGCACTGGCCACCGATACCGTGATGAAGCCACCCAGCTTCATAAACTGCCGTCTATCCATCGCTACCGCTCTCAGAGTTGTTATTGAGAAAGAAATCCTAGCAGTTCTATATGTCAGGGCAATGACGCGGCGAGCCAAAATTGCACGATCGTGCGTATCTGTTGCGCACGATTGGCGCAGCAGTCGACATGGCCCGCCTTTCGGTGCAATATCGACTATATTTTTTTACAATATTTACAATCCAGGAGGCAATCATGGCAGACGAGAAACCAGTCTATCTTAATGGCACCACGGACAATGATGTGCTGTATGGCGGCGCCGGCAACGACGGCCTGGAAGGCAATGGCGGCTACGACCGGCTGTTCGGCGGCGACGGCGACGATGTGCTGAGAAGCGGCAATTTTTACGACGAGGCCAGCGGCTTGCGCCTGCCCGACAAGATGGGCGATGTGCTCGATGGCGGCGCCGGCAACGACCACTTGTTCGGCGCCGGCGGCCGCGACCTCCTGCTGGGCGGCGCGGGCGACGATGAACTGCGCGGCGACGCCGGCGACGACCTGCTGCTGGGCGGCGAAGGCAACGACCTGCTCGACGGCGGCAGCGGCCTCGACCGCGCCCAGTTCGCGGCCCAGCGCGCCGACTACAGCTTGGCCAAGAATGGCGAAGGCTATACCGTCACCCATGGCACCGAGAGCGACGTCACGCTCGGCGTCGAGCGCCTGGTGTTCAGCGACCGCGCCGTGGCTTTCGACCTGGAAGGCAATGCCGGCCAGATTTACCGTGTCTACCAGGCCGCCCTCAACCGCGCCCCCGACCTGGGCGGCCTGGGCTTTTGGATCAATGCCGCCGACCTTGGCGTGTCCATGCTGGACGTGGCCGCCGGTTTCACCCACAGCGCGGAATTCGCACGCCTGTATGGCAACAGCGTCAGCAATGAAGCCTTCCTCAACCAGCTTTACCTGAACGCCCTGCACCGCCAGCCCGACCAGGGCGGCTTCAATTTCTGGCTCGGCGTGCTGGACAGCGGCATCTCGCGCGAGTCGGTGCTGCTGGGTTTTGCCGACAGCCCCGAGAACCATGCCCAGGTCATCGGCAGCATCCAGAACGGCATCGAGTACATCGCCGCCTAAGCCCCCGCCCAGCCCCCTGGGACGGCGCAATTTCAGGGGGGCGGTATGCTAGAATATCGCCCTCGATTGCATACCGTCTAAGGAAGATTGAACATGGCAGGACACAGCAAATGGGCCAATATTAAGCACAAAAAAGCTGCAACGGACGCCAAGCGCGGCAAAATCTGGACGCGCCTGATCAAGGAAATCACCGTGGCCGCGCGCATGGGCGGCGGCGACGTCAACGCCAACCCGCGTCTGCGCCTGGCCATGGACAAGGCGGCCGACGCCAATATGCCGAAGGATAATGTGCAGCGCGCCATCACGCGCGGCACCGGCGGCGACGAAGGCTCCAACTACGAGGAAGTGCGCTACGAGGGCTACGGCATCGGCGGCGCCGCCATCATCGTCGACTGCATGACCGACAACCGCGTGCGGACCGTGGCCGAAGTGCGCCACGCCTTCAACAAGTACGGCGGCAATATGGGCACCGAGAATTCCGTGTCCTTCATGTTCAAGCACTGCGGCCAGTTCCTGTTCGCCCCCGGCACCGACGAAGCGACCCTGATGGACGCCGCGCTGGAAGCGGGCGCCGAGGACGTGGTGGCGGACGAGGAAGGCGGCTTCGAAGTGCTGTGCGCGCCGAACGATTTCGCCGCCGTCAAGGATGCCCTGGAAAAAGCCGGCTTCAAGGCCGAAGTGGCCGAGATCATCATGAAGCCCGCCACCGAAACCGTGTTCACCGGCGAAGAAGCGCTCAAGATGCAGAAGCTGCTGGACGCCCTGGAGAATCTGGACGACACCCAGGAAGTCTATACCAACGCCGTGATCGAAGACTGATCGCACCCCACCCGCGGCCGCAGGGCCGCTCTTCCGCTCTTACCAAACGAACGAACGGTCCTTATGAAAATTCTGGTAGTCGGCTCCGGCGGCCGCGAACATGCACTGGCCTGGAAACTGGCCCAATCCGAGCGCGTACAGATGGTCTACGTCGCGCCCGGCAACGGCGGCACGGCGCGCGATGCGCGCCTGCAGAACGTCCCCATCACCGATCTGCACGCGCTGGCCGATTTCGTCGAGCAGGAGCACATCGGCCTGACCGTGGTCGGCCCGGAAACCCCGCTGGCCGGCGGCATCGTCAACCTGTTCCGCGCGCGCGGCCTGAAAGTGTTCGGCCCGACCAGGGAAGCGGCCCAGTTGGAATCGTCCAAGGACTTCGCCAAGGCCTTCATGCAGCGCCACGGCATCCCGACCGCCGAGTACCAGACCTTCTCCGACGTGGCGCCGGCCCACGCCTATATCGACGCCAAGGGCGCGCCCATCGTCATCAAGGCCGATGGCCTGGCCGCCGGCAAGGGCGTGGTGGTGGCCATGACCTTGGAAGAAGCGCACCAGGCGGTCGACCATATGCTGGCCGATAACCGCTTCGGCGACGCCGGCGCGCGCATCGTGATCGAGGAATTCCTGGCCGGCGAAGAAGCCTCCTTCATCGTCATGTGCGACGGCAAGAACGTGCTGCCGCTGGCCACCAGCCAGGACCACAAGCGCCTGCAGGACAACGACCAGGGTCCGAACACCGGCGGCATGGGCGCCTACTCGCCGGCCCCGATCGTGACCCCGGCCATGCATGCGCGCGTGATGCGCGAGATCATCAACCCCACCATCCAGGGCATGGCGAAGGACGGCATCGTCTTCACCGGCTTCCTGTACGCGGGCCTGATGATCGACGCCGCCGGCAATCCGAAAACCCTGGAATTCAACTGCCGCATGGGCGACCCGGAAACCCAGCCCATCATGTCGCGCCTGAAGACCGACCTGCTGAGCGTGATGGAACACGCCGTCAACGGCACGCTGGACGCCGTGGAACTGGAATGGGACCGCCGCACCGCCGTCGGCGTGGTGCTGGCCGCCGCCGGCTATCCGGACAATCCTAGCAAGGGCGACGCCATCAACGGCATCCCGGCCGAAAGCGCCGAAGCCGTGACCTTCCACGCCGGCACCGCCGAAGTGGACGGCAAGCTCCTGACCAGCGGCGGCCGCGTGCTGTGCGTGGTCGGCCTGGGCGACAACGTCAAGATGGCGCAGAAGCAGGCTTACGAAGTGGCCGACAAGATCCACTTCGACGGCATGCAGTTCCGTCGCGATATCGGCTGGCGCGGCCTGAAGCACTAAGCGCATGCCCGGCCGGGCGCAAACGCCCGGCCTACCCACCCGGAAAAAGCAAAAGAAAAATGAACACAGCTGCCGCCATGCCCTCCCCCGCCGCCGTCAAGGCCTATCTGCTGGATCTGCAAGAACGTATTGTGCAAGGCCTGGAGCAGGCCGACGGCCGTCCCTTCCTGCGCGACGAGTGGCAACGCGAGGAAGGCGGCGGCGGCATCACGCGCCTGATCGAGGACGGCCATGTGCTGGAACGCGGCGGCTGCAATTTCTCCCACGTGATGGGCGAGAAGCTGCCGCCGTCGGCCGCCGCCCACCGGCCGGAGCTGAACGGGCGCGCCTGGGAGGCGATGGGCGTGTCGCTGGTGCTGCATCCGCGCAATCCGTATGCGCCGACGGTGCACTTCAATGTGCGCTTCTTCACCACCAGCACCACCGAAGGCAAGCCGGTATGGTGGTTCGGCGGCGGCATGGACCTGACGCCCTTCTACGGCAACGCCGGCGATGCGCGCCACTTCCACCAGACCTGCCATGACGCGCTGGCGCCATTTGGCGGCACGCTCTACCCACGCTTCAAGAAGTGGTGCGACGATTACTTCTACCTCAAGCACCGCAAGGAAGCGCGCGGCGTGGGCGGCATCTTCTTCGACGACTTCAACGAGCTCGGTTTCGAGCAGAGCTTCGCCATGGTGCGCAGCGTGGGCGACGCCTTCCTGGCCGCCTACCTGCCGGTGCTGAACGCGCGCAAGGACCAGCCGTACGGCGAACGCGAACGCGGTTTCCAGGCTTACCGGCGCGGCCGCTACGTCGAATTCAATCTGGTGTTCGACCGCGGCACCTTGTTCGGCCTGCAGTCGGGCGGGCGCACCGAGGCGATCCTGATGTCGATGCCGCCGGTGGCGCAATGGCGCTACGACTGGCATCCGGCGGACGGCTCGCCGGAGGCGGCGCTGTACACCGATTTCCTGCCGCACCGCGACTGGCTGGCTGAGTGAAGACCTGCATCGCCCTGCTGGGAGGTAGCTTCGATCCGGTGCACAAGGGCCATCTGGCCCTCGGCATCCATTTCATGCAGCTGCTGGGCGCCGACCAGCTGCGCGTGATCCCCACCCTGCCGTGGCAGAAGGCGGCGCTGCAGGCGACGCCGGAGCAGCGGACGGAAATGGTGGAACTGGCGTTTGCCGGACTGCCCTTCCCGGTCCTCATCGACCGCCAGGAAATCGCCCGTGGCAGGGCGACGTATACCATCGACACCCTGCGCGCGATCCGGGCCGAAGTCGGCGCCGACGTGTCGCTGTGCTTCCTGATGGGAGCGGACCAGCTGCAAAACCTGGACAGCTGGCAGGAATGGCCAACCCTGTTTGAACTGGCCCACTTCTGCGTGGCGGCGCGGCCCGGCTTTGCGCTGGACGATGCCAGCGTGCCGACCGCCGTCGCAGAGCAATTCCAGCGCCGCCTGGCCAGCCCTTCCCGGCTGCGCGGCGCAGCGGCCGGCCTGACTTGTCTGGCCGCCGATCTGGCCGAGGATGTCTCGGCCACCGCCATTCGTGCTGCATTACAACGGGGGGAGAGGGCGGCCTCGCTTATCCCGCCGGTAGTGCTAGACTATATTGAACAACATAATCTTTATAAGAATTAAATGGATATCAAAAAACTGCAAACCACCGTCGTTGATGCTCTGGAAGACGTGAAAGCCCAGGACATCGTCATGTTCGACACGACGGGTCTCACCAGCCTGTTCGACCGCATCTGCATCGCCTCCGGTACGTCCAACCGCCAGACCAAGGCACTGGCGGCATCGGTGCGCGACAAGGTCAAGGAAGCCGGCGGCGACGTGATCGGCGTCGAGGGTGAAGACACCGGTGAATGGGTGCTGGTCGACCTGGGCGATATGATCGTCCACATCATGCAGGCGCCGATCCGCGCCTATTACCGTCTGGAAGAAATCTGGGGCGAGAAGCCGGTCAAACTGGGCGCCGCCAAGCGCAAGTCCTCGGCCGAAGGCAAGGCCGCCAGCGAAGCCGAAGCCGCACCGAAAAAGAAATCGGGCCACCTGGCCGCCTCCAAAGCCGCCAAGTCGGCCGAAGCCGTCATCGAGAAAAAGGCCGCGCCAGCGCGCAAGCCTGGCACCGTGAAGGCCGCCGCCGCTGCCGGCGCCGCCGCTGCCGGCGCCGCCGCCAAGAAAGCCGCCAAGAAAGCCACGCCGGCCGTCGAGGCGCCGGAAGGCAAGAAGGTGAAGGTGGCCGCGTCCAAGACTTCCGTGGCATCGGCCAAGGCCGCCAAGGAAGCCAAGGCCAAATCCGCCGCCAAGGCAGCCGAGGCGCCGGTCAAGACCGTCATCAAGCGCATCAAAAAGCCCGCAGCCGAGTAAGGCGTGCAGCTGATTATCGCCGCGGTCGGCCACAAAATGCCGGCCTGGATCGAAAGCGGTTTTGCCGAGTACACGAAGCGCATGCCGCCCGAGCTGCGCATCGTGCTCAAGGAAATCAAGCCGGTCGAGCGTTCCGGCAGCAAGACGGCCGCCACGGCCATGGCGCTGGAACGCGAGCGCATCGAGGCGGCCCTGCCGAAATCGGTGCGCATCATCGCGCTCGATGAACGCGGCAAGGACTTGACCAGCGTCGGCCTGTCGCAGCAATTGCAGCAGTGGCAGCAGGATGGGCGCGATACCGCCTTCCTGATCGGCGGCGCCGACGGCCTCGATCCCGAACTGAAAGCCAGGGCCGAAGGCCTGATCCGCATCTCCAGCATGACCCTGCCGCATGGCATGGTGCGCGTGATGCTGGCCGAGCAGCTGTATCGGGCGTGGACAATTACGCAGAATCACCCGTATCATCGCGTGTAATTCGAATAAAAGACTCCGATGAAACCGGTCGACAAGAAAATCTATCTCGCTTCCAAAAGCCCGCGCCGGCGCGAACTGCTGCGCCAGATCGGCGTCGACTTCGAGCTGCTGCTGCTGCGCAGCGACGGCCCGCGCGGCGCCGACGTGACCGAGGAAGTGAATCCCAGCGAGGACGCCTACGCCTATGTGGGCCGGGTCGCCATGGAAAAGGCCGATTTCGCCTGGAACCTGGTGCAGCGCCGCCACCTGGTGCACCGCCCGGTGCTGTCGGCCGACACCACCGTTTCCATCGACGGCGCCATCCTCGGCAAGCCGGCCAATACGGCCGAAGCCATCGCCATGCTGCAGCAGCTCTCCGGCCGCACCCACCAGGTGCTGACGGCGGTGGCGGTGCGCCATCGCGATTTCGCCGGCCAGATCACCCAGGTGTCGGACGTGCGCTTCGGCGCGCTCTCGCCAGCCTCGATCCAGGCTTACTGCGCCACCAGCGAACCCTACGACAAGGCCGGCGCCTACGGCATCCAGGGCCTGGCCGCACTGTTCGTGGAACACATCGAAGGCAGCCATTCCGGCATCATGGGTCTGCCCCTGTTTGAAACGGCGCAGCTGCTGCGCCAGGCCGGCCTGCCCCTGCCCTGAAGGCGCCCATGACTGAAGACATCCTCATCAACATCACCCCGCAGGAAACGCGGGTCGCCCTGATCCTGCAAGGCGCCGTGCAGGAACTGCATATCGAACGCACCCTGACGCGCGGCCTGGCCGGCAACGTCTATTCCGGCAAGGTGGTGCGCGTGCTGCCGGGAATGCAGTCGGCCTTCATCGACATCGGCCTGGAGCGTGCCGCCTTCCTGCACGTGGCCGACATCTGGGAAGCCCGTCCGCACGACGGCCAGAACGCCGCACCCACGCCGATCGAAAAACTGCTGTACGACGGCCAGGTGCTGACGGTACAGGTCATCAAGGACCCCATCGGCACCAAGGGCGCGCGCCTCTCGACCCAGATCTCGATCGCCGGCCGCATGCTGGTCTACCTGCCGCAGGATTCGCACATCGGCATCTCGCAGAAGATCGAGAAGGAAACCGAGCGCGAATCCCTGCGCACGCGCATGCAAAGCCTGGTGCCGGGCGAGGAAAAAGGCGGCTATATCGTGCGCACCCAGGCCGAAGACGCCAGCGACGCCGACCTGCAGGCCGACATCGAATACCTGCGCAAGACCTGGGCCGCCATCACGCACGGCGCGCGCACCCGTCCGCCCACCAGCCTGCTGCACCAGGACTTGAACCTGGCCCAGCGCGTGCTGCGCGACTTCGTGCACGACGAGACCGCGACCATCCAGGTCGACTCGCGCGAAAACTACCTGGCCCTGTCCGAATTCGGCGCCACCTACACGCCAAGCGTGCTGCCGCGCCTGCAGCACTACACGGGCGAGCGTCCGCTGTTCGACCTGTACGGCGTGGAAGAGGAAATCCAGCGCGCCCTGGGCCGCCGCGTCGACCTGAAATCGGGCGGCTACCTGATCGTCGACCAGACCGAGGCCATGACCACCATCGACGTCAACACCGGCGGCTATGTGGGCGGGCGCAATTTCGCCGACACCATCTTCAAGACCAATCTGGAAGCGGCGCACGCCATCGCGCGCCAGCTGCGCCTGCGCAACCTGGGCGGCATCATCATCCTCGACTTCATCGATATGGAGAACGCCGAGCACCGCAACGCCGTGCTGGCCGAATTGAAGAAAGCCCTGTCGCGCGACCGCACCAAGGTCTCGATCAGCGGTTTCTCGGCCCTCGGCCTGGTCGAGATGACGCGCAAGCGCACGCGCGAATCGCTGGCCCACATCCTGTGCGAACCCTGCCCCGCCTGCACCGGCAAGGGCCAGGTCAAGACCTCGCGCACCATCTGCTATGAAATCCTGCGCGAACTGCTGCGCGAAGCGAAGCAGTTCAACCCGCGCGAATTCCGCATCCTCGCCTCGCAGGAAGTGGTTGATTTATTCCTCGAAGAGGAATCCCAGCACCTGGCCATGCTGGGCGACTTCATCGGCAAAAAGATTTCGCTGCAAGTCGAAACCGCCTACCACCAGGAACAGTACGACGTCATCCTGATGTAAGCAGGGCCGAAGGCCATACTTACTCTCATGTTAATCTTGTCTTTTTTTAAAATAACAAGATTGACATGAGACGTTTCCTCGCCATCCTCCTAGCATCCGGCTGCTTTGCCGTTTCGGCACCAGCGATATCGATCTGTTCTGGGAAAATTACGACCGCCTGTCCAGCGCCGACGATCCGGCGGCCCTGCTGGAACACGCATACCTGGCCAAGGGCAGCGCGGGCCTGGGCGGCTTCATTTTCCGCCGCATCGACAGCGGCGAGCGGCTGCTGAAGGAGGTGCGCAGCCATGCGCGCTACTACGCCGCCATCCGTGCCAATACGCTCAAAACGCGGCAGATGGAACCCACCGTCCGCGCCGCCATGCGCCGCTTCAAGGCCCTGTATCCGGACGCCGAGTTCCCCGATATCTATTTCCTGATCGGCCGCCTGACATCCGGTGGCACCGCTTCGCCCGACGGCCTGCTGATGGGCACCGAGCTGTTTTCGCGCTCGCCCGAGGTGCCGGTCGATGAGCTGGATCCGCGCCTGCAGCTGGTGACCAAATCCATCGACCTGCTGCCCAGCATCGTGGTGCATGAGCTGATGCACTTCCAGCAGCATATCGATTCGCGCTCCCTGCTTGGCCATGCGCTGAGCGAAGGCGGGGCCGACTTCGTGGCATCGCTGGTGGTCGAGGGCAATTTCAACGAGTCGATCCATGCCTATGGCTACCAGCACGAGGCGGAGTTGAAGCAGGCCTTCCGCAGCGACCTGGCCCAGGATGACCATAGCCCATGGTTCGGCGCGCAAAGCATGAAACATGGCCGCCCGCCCGACCTGGGCTACTTCATCGGTTTCCGCATCGCCCAGGCCTATTACCAGCGCGCCGGCGACAAGGCGCAGGCCGTGCGCGAACTGCTCAACATCAGCGACCCGGCCCGGATTCTGGCGCAAAGCGCCTATCTGGCGCCCTGAACGCGGCGTTCAAAATTCTTCCCAATCGTCGGCGGCGGGCTTGCTTGCGACGGCGGCCTTGTTGCGCACCTCGGTTTCCGGCGGCGCCGCGCGGCGTGCCGGGCTGCCGCGCGCGTCGGCCGCTGCACGCCGCGCTTGCGGCGCGGCGCCGCCGGCAGCACCGCGCGATCCCGCGCCCGCCAGCGCCTTGCGCACCGGAGCCGCGCGCAAGGCAGGCGCTGCGGATGGACGCGCTGCGGCCGCCCGATGCACCGCCGCATACGCCGTCATGGCCTCATCGAGACGGAATACGCTGACCACCTGCGACTGATTGGAGGCCTGCTCCTGCAAGGCTTCCGCCGCGGCCGCCGCCTGTTCCACCAGCGCCGCGTTCTGCTGCGTCACCGTATCCATCTGCGTGATGGCGGCGTTGATCTGCTCGATGCCGCCGATCTGCTGGCTGCTGGCGCTGGCGATGTCCTCGATGATGGTGGTGACCCGCTCCACGCTGGCCACCAGCTCGGCCATCGTTTCGCCGGCCTGGTTCACCAGCCGGCTGCCATCCTCCACCTTGCTCACCGAATCGTCGATCAGCGCCTTGATCTCCTTGGCCGCCGTGGCCGAGCGCTGCGCCAGATTGCGCACCTCGGTCGCGACCACGGCAAAGCCCCGGCCCTGCTCGCCGGCGCGCGCCGCCTCCACCGCCGCATTGAGCGCCAGGATATTGGTCTGGAAAGCGATGCTGTCGATCACGCCGATGATGTCCACCACATTGCTGGAGGAGGCCTTGATCGCATCCATCGTGCCCACCACCTGGCTCACCACCAGCCCGCCCTTGCGCGCCACGTCGGATGCGGCGGAGGCCAGCTGGTTGGCGGCGCGCGCATTGTCGGCGTTCTGGCGCACGGTGCCGGTCAGTTCCTCCATCGAGGACGCGGTTTCCTCCAGCGAGCTGGCTTGCTGCTCGGTGCGCGCCGACAGGTCCTGGTTGCCGCGCGCGATTTCGCCGGTGGCGTTGGCGATGGTGTCGGTACCCTTGCGCACCTCGCCCACGATGTTCAGCAGGCTTTGCTTCATCTCGGCCAGGGCCTGCATCATCTGCCCCGTTTCATCGCGCGAATCGGCGCGGATGGTGCCGCTCAAATCGCCCGCCGCCACCTGGCGCGCAATCGCCACCGCCTGTTCCAGCGGCGGCACGATGGAACGGCTCAGCATGCGCGCCAGCAGCATGGCCAGGCCGACGGCCAGCAAGCCGCCGAACAGCAAGGTATTGTTGGTCAGCCGCTGCAAGGCCAGCGCATCGCGGGCGCGCTGTTCCAGCAGGCCTTGTTCGGCGCCGCCGATATCGTTCAGCAAGGCGCGCATGCCATCCATGCCGGCGCGTCCCTTGCCCGCCTTCTCGAAAGCCAGCACGGCATCCAGGCCCGCCTGGTCGGCGGCGGCACGGCGCAGCGTCAGCACCGGCTGCACGGCATGGGCGAACCACTCGGCCTGCGCCTGCTCCAGCCGCGCCAGGCGCTCCTGCTGCTGCGCATTGTCGGCGGTCAGCGAACGCGTTTTGGCGAGATGGGTCTTAAAGGCCGCCTGGCCGGCGCCCAGCGGCGCCAGCGAGGCTTCGTCGCCGGTGAGCGCGAAGCCGCGTTCGCCGGTCTCCATATTCAACAGGCTTTCAAGCAGAAACTGGGTTTCCGCGATGACTTCATGGGTATGGTTGTTCCAACCGTTAGCCTCATCCAGGCGCGACAGGTTGGTGTAAGCGCTGCCCAGCAGCACAGCCAGGATCAGCACGACGGCGCCAAAGCCGAAGTAGAGTTTTTGCCGGATACCGAAATCGCTCAGCCGCATTTTGCGCCCCCTCATAGCAAGATGAAAGAAAGTCTGCATGCCTGCCAAGAGAAAAATGTAGCACAAAGCGCGCGCCAATAAAGGCGGACGGTGCACCAAAGCGGAAATTAAGCGGCGCTGCCGACGCGGTTGCGGCCGGCCGATTTGGCCGCGTACAGGGCACGGTCGGCGGCTTCGACCAGGGCGCCGGGCTGGTCCACGCCACGCTGCGGTTTGATGGCAGCGACGCCGGCGCTCACCGTCACCACCTGGAACCGGCTGCCCGGATGGGGCATCTGCAGCGCCTCGACGGCGGCGCGGATGCGCTCCGCCACGGCGCGCGCGCCTTCGGCATCGGTATTCGGCAGCAGCACGCCGATTTCCTCGCCGCCGTAGCGCGCGGCCAGGTCGCCGGGACGCTTCGGCGTCTGCATGCGGATGCTGCGGCTCAGCGCGCGCAGGCAATCGTCGCCGGCGCTGTGGCCCTGCAGATCGTTGTACTGCTTGAAGTAGTCGACATCGATCATGATGAAGGCCAGCTCGCTGCCCTGGCGCACGGCGCGGCTGAACTCATTGCCGAGGGTGACGTCGAACTGGCGCCGGTTCGCCAAGCCGGTCAAGCCATCCTGCAAGGCCATCTTTTCCAGTTGGCGGTTCAGGCTTTCGAGCGCGTCGCGCGCCTGCAGCAGCTCCTGCTCGGCCTGCAGGCGCAGGTGGATCTGGCGCACCAGGCGCCGGCCGAAGAAGCCCAGCAGCACGGCCAGCATGCCCACCCCCAGCGTGTGCAGGAAGGTGTCGCGCCGCCAGTGTTCCAGCACCTCGTCCTTGGACAGCGCGGCCGAGACGAACAGCGGATAGTTTTCCAGCGCGCGGAAACTGTTCAGGCGCACTTCGCCATCGAGCGTGGAACGCCAGATGCCGGTGCCGGCCTTGCCCTGCATATACGCCTGGTACAGCGGCGAATCGCGCAGGTCGCGCCCCATCAGCTCGGGGCTGAAGGGGCGCCGCAGCAGCGTCGTGCCGCCGTTCGAGACCAGGATCACGGCGCCATGCTTGCCGATGTCCAGGCTTTGCTGGAAGCGTTTCAGATACTCGACGTCGATGGTGGCCAGGGCCACGCCGGCAAAGCTGCCGTCGGCATGGTTGACGCGGCGCGAGACGGGCAGCACCCATTTGCCGGTGGAGCGGCTGATCACGGGCACGCCGATATACGGCCCGCGACCGGGATTGGCGCGGTGGTATTTGAAATATTCGCGGTCGGCGTTGTTGAAACGGGTTTCCAGCACGGGGCGCGAGTTGACCAGCCAGCGGCCCGCCTCGTCATAGGCATACAGGCCATTGAGCTGGGGCAGGTTGCCGACCTGGCTCGTCATCACGCGGTGCAGGCGCGCCAGCGCGGCGGGAGCGCGGCTGTCGGCTTCCAGGCGCTCGACCACATCGGCCAGGCTGGTGTCGGCCGCCTTGATCGTATCGTCGGCCTGCTGCGCCATGGCGCGCGCCAGGTTGGCGGCGGCGCGCTCGGTATCGGCCAGCAGCACTTCGCGCGCATTCCAGCTGCGCCAGGCGTCGCTGGCCAGCAGCGAGACACAGACCACGGTGACGAAGAGCGTCGCCCAGAACGTAATGGGTAAGCGTTTGTACATGAACAGCAAGGCTACCCGTTTAGCGCGATGCCGCCAGCATCGGTTCCAGCGTCTGCCAGACTTGTTGCGGCGCCAGCTTGCGCATGCAGTCCTGGTGGCCGAGCGGGCATTCGCGCTGGCGGCAGGGCGAGCACTCCAGGCGCAGCGACAGCGCCGCCGCCAGATCGGAGAACGGCGGCGCATGGTCCGGATCGGTCGGCCCGTAAATCGCCACCACCGGCCGGTTCAGGGCCGAGGCGATGTGCAGCAGGCCGGAATCGTTGCTGACCACGGCCGCGGCATGGCCGATCAGGGCGATCGCTTCGGCCAGCGAGGTCTGTCCCGCCAGATTATGGATGGCGGCTGAGGCGCCGGCGGCGGCCAGCACGGCCTCGCAGGTTGCGCGGTCCTTGGGAGAGCCGAGCAGCGCCACCTGGGCCGAAGGGTCGCGCGCCAGAACCGCTTGCGCCAGGGCGGCGAAATGCTCGGGCGGCCAGCGCTTGGCGGCGCCGAATTCGGCGCCCGGCGCGAACACCAGCAGCGGGCGTTGCGCATCGAGACCGCTCTTGGCGCAGGCGGCCGCCACCTGCTGCGGCGTGACCGCCATGCGCGGGCGCGGCACATCGGACCGCAGCGGCGCGCGCGGCGCGCCGGCCAGGGCGGCGTAGAACGGCACCATGGGACGCGGCGGCACATCGTCGTAATGCATCACATTGATCAGGCCATAGCGGCTCTCGCCCTTGTAGCCGACACGGCGCGCAATGCCCGCCAGCCAGGGAATCAGCGCGTACTTGAGCGTATTCGGCAGCACGTAGGCGGCCGCATAGCCGCGCTGGCGCAGCAGGCGCGCATATTTCCAGCGCTCCTTCAGCTGCAGGGCGCCATGGCGGAATGGCGTCTCCAGCACCTCGGCCACCTCCGCCATCTGGCGCCAGGCCGGCGTGACGGCGGGCGGCGCCAGCACGTCGATGGGCGCGGCGGGATGGGCGGCGCGCAGCAGCTGCAGCAGCGGCTGCGCCATCACCGCATCGCCGATCCAGTTGGGCGAGATGACCAGGATGCGCGCGGGCTTAGTCATGGCCGTCCTTCGCGTTCAGGCACAAGCCCATGACCAGGAACAGCATCATGGCGTAGAACAGGCTGCTGCGCATGGTCCAGAAAATCACCTCGGTCAGGCCGAAGCTGAAATAGCCGACCACCAGCAGCAGGCCCGCCAGCGCCAGCGGCGTCACGCCGGACCGGTCCGCATCACGGCTGCGCAACAGCTGCAGGAAGTACAGCAAAGGCAGCAGCAGGGTCGAGGCCCAGATCAGCAAACCGGGCAAGCCGCCATACACGGCCGCCTGCAAAGCGTCGTTGTGCACGTGCTCGAATTGCAGCACGAAGGGTTCGAGGCGGTGCTCGGCCACGGCCTGCTCGAAGCCCTGGCGCATTTGCTGCGGGCTCGACACGCTCCAGGGGTGGCGGCTGATCAGCATGCCCGCGCCCTTCCACAGTTCCAGGCGCACGCCGACATTGGTAAAGGCATTGCCGCCGTTGTAGTAGTTGCTGACGTCGTTGACGCCCTCGGCCACGCGCTCGCGCAAGCCGGTCTGCGGAATCAGGTAGACGGCCGTGAGCAGGGCCAGCACGGCGCCGCCGATGGCCAGCACCTTGCTGCCGCGCATATGCCGGCCGTAGTACAGCAGCAGCGGCAAGGCCAGCAGCGCGCCCAGCCAGCCGCCGCGCGTGCCGGTCGCCACCGAGCCGACCAGGCCGGCCAGCACGCCCAGCGCCGGCCACCACACGGAACGGCCGCGAAAATCCAGCGTACCGGCCAGGCACATCAGGCCAACCGCCAGCATCAGGTCGCCATACGTGATGGCATTGATCAAGCCGCCGGGACGCTCCATGCCCAGGCCCCAGCGCTGGTAGCCGATGAAGGCGGCGCCGGCGATGGCGCCCAGGATCAAGCCATGCCAGAACAGGCGGCGGCGGGGCCGCAGCGCCAGCACCACCAGCAGCACGCTGGCGGCGGCCAGCATGCGGCTGGGCTTTTCCAGCCAGCGCAGCTGCAATTCCGGATGCAGCAGCAGGCTGCTCAGGGCAAACAGGAAGGCCAGGCCGAAGGCTGTCAAAACCCAGCGAATCTCGCTAAGATGGCGGCCCAGCGCCACGCCGCCCGCTTTGCGGTACAGAATGGCGAGCAGCAGGAAGGCAAAACTGCAAAAACCCGTACCGGAGTTGCTGAGCAGGGTCAGGGCGGGGAAACACAGCAGCAGGCAATGGAGAAAGATGACGGCGGGTGACTTCGCTTGACTCTTGGTTAAGGTATTATTCATTAATAGGCAGGCTGTACTTGCATAAAATCAACACGGGCACAATCGACTTCATGCAGCAAGCGTCAACAATCTCCGTCATTATCACCACATATAACCGGCCCGATGCGCTGGCTGCCGTGGTGGAAGCATGTTTTGCGCAGGACGACCGGAATTTCGAAATCATTATCGCTGATGACGGCTCCACGAACAACACGCGAGAGCTGGTCGCGGCCCTGAAAGCGCGCGCTCCCGTACCTGTGACCCATGTCTGGCAGCCCGACGCCGGCTTCCGCGCGGCGCGCGTGCGCAATCTGGGTACGCTGGCGGCGCGCGGCGACTATATCGTGTTTTTGGATGGGGATTGCATTCCGCCGCGGCATTTCGTGGCCCAGCACCGCAAGCTGGCCGAACCGGGCTACCTGGTCTCCGGCAGCCGCGTGCTGCTGAGCCAAGACTATACGGCCCGGCTGCTGGCCGAGCATCTCGACCTGCCGCGCCTGGGCCTCTGGGGCCGCCTGCGCCTGCGCCTGGCCGGCCACAGCAATAAATTCCTGCAAACGGCGATCACCTGGCCCGACCTCGGGCGGCGCCGCAAGCGCTTCAGCTGGCGCCGCATCAAAAGCTGCAATCTGGCCGTGTGGCGCCGCGACCTCGACCTGGTGAACGGCTTCGACGAAAGCTTCCTCGGCTGGGGCCATGAAGATTCCGACCTCGTGGTGCGCCTGTTCAACGCCGGCGTGCTGCGCAAGGATGGCGCCTGCGCCACCGAAGTCTTCCACCTCTGGCACAGGGAAAACCAGCGCGACCAGGAGAGCAGCAACCGCGCCGTGGTCCTGCAGCGCGCCGCCGACCGCACCACCCAAGCCAGCGTCGGCCTGCGCGACATGGCCTGATCCGGCGCGGCTCAGTCGCCGGTGAGCAGGGAGAGGCGCACCAGGTCGGCGACGTTGTCGACCCCGAGCTTGCTCATCAAACGGCCCTTGTGCACTTCGACGGTACGCACGCTGATGCCGAGCTGGGGCGCGATTTCGCGGTTGTGGTGGCCGCCCACGACCAGTCGCATGACTTCGCGTTCGCGCGGGGTCAGCTCGTTCAGGCGCTCGCGGCTGGCGGCGCTGTGCAGCTGGGCGCTGCGGTGCCGGCTTTCATGGGCGAACGCTTCTTCGATGGCCGGCATCAGCTTGGCGGCGTCGCAGGGATCGTCGATGAAGTCGAGCGCGCCGGCGCGGAAGGCGGCGCGCGCCATGCCGACGTCGCCGCCGCAAGCCACCAGCACCATCGGAATCTGGCAGCCGAGTTCGACCAGGCGGCGCTGCAAGGCCAGGCCGTCCAGCTCAGCCATATGGACGTCGATCAGCAGGCACCCGCTCCAATCCGGCCGCCACGCTTGCAGGAAGGCGGCGCCGCTGGCGAAGACGGCAATGCGGTAGCCCGCCGCCCCCAGCAACAGTCCCAGCGCGTCACGCACCGCGGGATCGTCGTCAACAATAAAAACAGTCAAGTTGGTGGACAAATTTGCACTCCCGGCTCTCCCAGCCATGCCACTACGTGTTTTACTTATTTATTCCAGGAAGACGCTTGCAGGCGCCACCCCAGCCTTATCCTGTCCAGAACATCCTTGTACTCGAAACCCGTAAGGACTTTTTCTAATTGCCAACTTTCATTCCTACCGATAACATCACGCGCATTGTAACGTAATGTATCGGCTTGTGGCTATCATGTAACGACACCCCTGAGCCGCTCAACCGGATAAACCGGATTGGAAGTAGCCATGTCGTCGATTACCCTGCAGACCTGCCTCACCGGCGCCCCCCTCAATGTGAACTATGTGCGCGATGCGCTCAAGCTGCGTCTGCGCGCCTGGCGCAACCGCCGGCCCACCGCCGAGTGGCTGGCCATGCTCAACTCGCATCCCGCGCTGCGCGAACTGGCCCTGGTCCATCCGCGCCTGATCCTGAAGATTTACCGCCCCTATCTGAGCCACCACTTCGATTGCGCCCAGCGCGCCAGCCTGCTGGCCAGCCATTACGGCTTCCTGCTGGAACAGGGCTGGGGCAGCCTGGCGCTGCAAGCTTCGCGCGGCGCGGTGCCGCTGGTGCGGTTTGCCGGCAAGTCCGGCGCGCCCTATGCGATCGAGCTGCAGACCGTGTGGCCGATGGAGCGTGAAGGCGAACTGGTGCTGCAACTGCGCGCCGACCAGGATCTGGTGTATTCGGTGGCCTTCAGCTTCTTCCAGTCGCAGGGCAAGATGGCGGTGGGCATCGGCTGCATCCAGGGGCCGCAAGGCGAGCGCGGCCTGGAGCTGAACCGCGAAGCGACGCGCGAGCTGCACGGCCTGCGTCCGAAGAGCCTGATGGTGCGCCTGGTGCGCCAGCTCGGCTATCTGTACGGCTGCCAGGAAATGGTCTTGGTGAGCAATGCCAACCGCGCCGTACGCCATTCCATGAGCAAGGGCCTGGTGCTGGCCGATTACGATGGCCTGTGGCAGGAAATGGAGGCGCGCCCGCGCGCCGACGGCAACTTCGCCCTCGACTGCATCGCCCTGCCCGCCCCCAATATGGACGAGATTCCATCGAAGAAACGTTCGGAAGCGCGCAAGCGCCATGAGCTGCAGGAAGAAGTGTTCGCCGCCCTCGGCGCCGCGCTGCAAGCGGCAAGCAATGCGCCCAAGCCGGCGCGAGCGGAGTAAAATTTAGGCGGCGCCTCCGCCAGGAGGCCGCTTTGTCAGAGTTCTGCCGATCAATCCATTCTGGGAGGAAACGCAATGCGTCTGGACATTTACCGCCGTCACGAACACAACGGCCACTTCTCGTATCTCGCCGTACCCGAAGGCAAACCCATCCCCCAGGAAGCAATCAATACCGATTGGCAGCCCGAAACCCGGGCGCTGGAAGTCGACGACAGCGCCGCCACCCTGCCCCAATTCCATATCGAACAGCTGGTCCAGCAGATCGGCCTGAAAGGCTATGCGATCACCGGCCTGAAAGATATGGGCTGAGCGTCCTCGGCTGCGGGCGCGCGCAGCTGGCGCGCCTGCGCCAGCACCTCCTCCACCGAGAAGCAGGCGATATCGTCGGGGCTGTCCGACAGCACGATGGCGCTGCGGCATGAGCGCGGCCCCCACTGCACCGGCTTGACCGGGTTGTTCTGGTAGATGCCGATCACCGGCGTGTCGAAGGCCGAGGCCAGGTGGATCAGCGCGGTATCCGGGCTGATCAGTAGATGGGCGCGGCTGCACAGATCGAACAGGCGGCCCAGATGGCCGTCGCAGTTGACGGCGCAGCCGTCCACGCCGGCCTGCGCCAGCACCGCGCGCGCCGCGGCCTCGCTGCCATGGGTGCAGACCAGCACCAGCTGGGCCTGCGGCGCCTGGGCGCGCAAGCCTTGCAGCATGGCCGCCGCCGCGGCCGCCGGCACATTGCGCTCGGCATCGGCGGCAAACAGGTTCAGCACGATCAGCTCGCAGCCCGCGGCCAGCTGGCGGTCGAGTTCGGGACAGGGTTGGACCGGCGCCAGGTCGTAGCGCAGCTCGGCCACTTCCTGGCCGGTGATGGCGCGCACCGCGCTGCGGCTGGTTTCGATCTGGTGCTGCAAGCCGTCTTCGTAAAAGCCGCGCAGGTCGATCACCTTGCCCGGCCGCGCCAGCCACAGCAGGGCCTTGTTCTTTTCGCTGCGCATGCGGCGCCAGGTCACGATGTAGTCGAAGCGTTCGCGCCGCATAGCCAGGCCGGTGCGCCAGATGGCGCGCCAGGAACGCAGCGCCAGCGGCCAGCGCTTGGCGATGCGCCCGTCCAGGGTCCAGAAGGCGTCGGTCACGCCGGCCACCGTGGCGTGGATCTCGCAGTCCGGATGGTGGCTCAGCAGGCCATTCACAAAAGCGGTGTTGACCACCGCGTCCCCCAGCTTTCCGTCGTGCGAAAAGAACAGGACTTTCATGGCTTAGTACTCGATGGCCACGTCGGAGGCGCCGAGCTGCTGCTGCAGCGCCAGGTTCAACTCGTCGGACGGCGCCACGCGCCATTCCTCGCCCAGCTGCAGCACGCAGCTCACGCCCTGCGGCTGGATGCGCGCGGCCACCGGCAGGCCGGCCGGATTGCGGTGCGGCGCCAGCACCTCGGCGATCTTCTTGCTGTCCAGGGTGGCCGGCAGGGCCATGCCGAGCTGGCGGCCATACTGCACGCGCGCCGTGACGATGTCGAACACCTTCTCGGCCGAGATGCGCAGGCCGCCCGAGAAGCGGTCTTCCGACACCTTGCCCACCACGGCCAGGAATTCGTCTTCCTTGAACATGCGCTTGTTCGGTTCGAACACCTCGTTGTAGACGGTGACTTCGACCACGCCGCTCTTGTCGTCCAGCGTGACGATCAGCAGCTTGCCGCGCTGGGTCATCTGGGGACGGATGCCGGTGATCACGCCGCACAGCATGCGCGGCTCGCGCGACGGCTCCAGCTCCGACAGCTTGGTGCGCGCAAAGCGGCGCGCCTCGCCGGCGAAGGAATCGAACATATGGCCGGACAGGTAGAAGCCCAGCGCCAGCTTCTCTTCGGCCAGCTTCTGGCGGTCGCTCCAGGGCTGGGCCTTGACGTATTCGGGCGGGGCCACCAGGTCGCTGTCCTCGCCGCCGAACAGGCTGACCTGGTTGGCCGCTTTGGCGTCCTGGTCGGCGCATTCCATGGCGAAGCTGACCGAGGCAAACAGCACGGCGCGGTCGACGCCGAAGCTGTCGAAGGCGCCGCTGCGGATCAGGGCTTCGATGGTGCGGCGGTTGATCTGTTTCTTGTCGACCCGCTTGCAGAAGTCGAACAAGCTGGTGAACGGGCCGCCCGACTCGCGCGCGGCAATCACCGCCTCGATGGCGTTCTGGCCCGAGCCCTTCACCGCGCCGAGGCCGTAGCGGATCTGCGTCACCTTCTTGCCCGTGACCGAAGGCGGCGGGCCGTCGGGACGGAAGCGGTAGTCGGACAGGTTGATATCGGGCGGCAGCATGGTCAGGCCGCACACCTCGATCGAATCCTCGACCAGGATTTTCACCTTGTCGGTGTCGTCCATGGCCAGCGACATATTGGCTGCCATGAAGGCGGCGGTATGGTGCTGCTTCAGGTAAGCGGTATGGTAGGACAGCAGCGCGTAAGCGGCGGCGTGCGATTTATTGAAGCCGTAGCCCGCGAACTTCTCCATCAAGTCGAAGATCTCGTCGGCCTTTTCCGTGGTCAGGCCGCCCTTGGCCGCGCCCTCGCGGAAGATCTGGCGGTGCTCGGCCATTTCCTCGGCCTTCTTCTTGCCCATGGCGCGGCGCAGCATGTCGGCGCCGCCCAGCGAGTAGCCGCCGATGATCTGCGCCATCTGCATCACCTGCTCCTGGTACACCATGATGCCGTAGGTTTCGGACAGGATGCCTTCGGTGCGCGGATCGGGATAGTCGAACTTCTCGCCGTGCTTGCGCTTGCAGAAGTCGGGAATCAGGTCCATCGGGCCGGGACGGTACAAGGCCACCAGCGCGATAATGTCCTCGAAACGGTCGGGACGCGCATCTTTCAGCATGCCCTGCATGCCGCGTGACTCCAGCTGGAAGACAGCAACCGTCTTGGCCTTGGTCAGCAGCTCGTAGGAAGCGCGGTCGGTCAGCGTTACCTTGGCCAGGTCAAAGTCGGCCATGGCCGGATCGAGGTCGCGGATATAGCCCACCGCGCGGTCGAGGATGGTCAGCGTGGTCAAGCCCAGGAAGTCGAACTTCACCAGGCCGACGGCCTCCACATCGTCCTTATCGTATTGCGACACCACGCCGCCGTCGCCGCCCTGGGTGTACAGCGGACAGAAGTCGGTCAGCTTGCCGGGGGCGATCAGCACGCCGCCGGCGTGCATGCCGATATTCCGGGTGATGCCTTCCACCTGCTGCGCCAGGTCGAGCAGCTGGCGCACTTCCTCCTCGCCCTCCAGGCGCTCTTTCAGCATCGGCTCTTCCTCGATCGCCTCGGCGATCGTCACCGGCTTGCCCGGCTTGAAGGGAATCAGCTTGGAAACGCCGTCGCAGAAGGTGTAGCCGAAGTCCAGCACGCGGCCCACGTCGCGGATCGCGCCCTTGGCCGCCATGGTACCGAAGGTGGCGATCTGCGAGACCGCCTCCTTGCCGTACAAGTCCTTGACGTGCTGGATGACGCGGTCGCGCCCTTCCTGGCAGAAGTCGATATCGAAGTCGGGCATGGAGACCCGCTCGGGATTCAGGAAACGCTCGAACAGCAGATTGTATTGCAGCGGATCGAGGTCGGTGATCAAGAGGCAGTACGCCACCAGCGAACCGGCGCCCGAACCCCGGCCCGGCCCCACCGGCACGCCATTCTCCTTGGCCCACTGGATAAACTCGGCCACGATCAGGAAGTAGCCGGGGAACTTCATCTTGCAGATGGTATCGGTCTCGAACTTCAGGCGCTCCTCATAGCGCGGACGCTTGGCTTCGCGCACCACGGGATCGGGGAACAGGTGTTCCAGGCGTTTTTCCAGGCCGGCCTTCGATTCGGAGACCAGGTACTCGTCGATGGTCACGCCCGGCGGCGTCGGGAAGTTCGGCAGCTGCGGCTTGCCCAGCGTCAGCGTGAGGTTGCAGCGCTTGGCGATTTCCACCGAGTTTTGCA
The DNA here is from genome assembly GCF_001191005.1 of Massilia sp. NR 4-1. Classification (NCBI taxonomy): domain Bacteria; kingdom Pseudomonadati; phylum Pseudomonadota; class Betaproteobacteria; order Burkholderiales; family Oxalobacteraceae; genus Massilia; species Massilia sp. NR 4-1. The sequence goes on along the minus strand of NZ_CP012201.1, from coordinate 5,659,468 downwards.
GGGCGCCCGGCAAGTCGGCGAACAGCTCGCGCATCTCGGCCTGGGACAGGAAACGCATCTGCTCGTTGAAGCGCTTGACGCGCTTGGCGTTGGCCATCATCTCGCCTTCGGCGATGCAGATGCGGGCCTCGTGGGCGATGAATTCTTGTTCGGACAGGAACTGCACCGGATGGGTCGCTACCACCGGCAGGCCCAGTTTCGAGGCCAGCGCCACCGAATGGCGCACCTGGGCTTCCTGGTTGGGCTGGCCGGCGCGCTGGATCTCGACATAGAAATGGCCGGGGAAGATGGCGGCCCATTTCTGCGCCTGGCGCTCGGCCAGCTCCAGGTTGCCGTTGTCGATGGCCATGCCGATATCGCCGAACTGGGCGCCGGACAGGGCGATCAGGCCGCCCGCCCCGCTCTCGCCGGGCAGCAGCTCATAGCTATTGGTGGCCAGCGCCTGCAGCCACTCCAGGCGGATTTCGGCGCGGCCCTTGTACTGGTTGGTCAGCCAGGCGGTCGACAGCAGCTCGCACAGCTGCAGATAACCCATGCGGTTCTTCGCCAGCAGCAGCAGGCGCGAAGGCTTGTCGCGGTTATCGTCGTTGGTGATCCAGGCGTCCACCCCCACCACCGGCTTGATGCCCTTGCCGCGCGCCGCCTTGTAGAAGCGCACCATGCAGAACAGATTGGCCAGGTCGGTCACGGCCAGCGCCGCCTGCTTGTCCTTGGCGGCGGACTTGACCAGGTCGTCGATGCGCACCAGGCCGTCAACAATCGAATACTCCGAGTGCACCCGCAGGTGGACGAAATCCGGGCCAGTTGGGGCCGCCGCTTCCACCACGGCCGCGCCGCCTTCTTGTTCGATTGTTGCCATATTCATAAACACTGCCAGTCAAGACTCAGGAAGCCCACATTGTAACGCCTGGCAGGGGCGGCTTCTACACCAATACCTGAGCGGACAGGCTGGCCGCGGCAATTGCCGCTTTTTTGGGCGATTGATACAAACTTGCATAGCGATAAGGCTTATAATGTCGCCTATCCCGCTTTTACCGATATTTACCATGCAAGCAACTGTTTCGAGCGCGCCCGCACCGGCCGGCGCGGCCACTGCCGTTTACGTCAACATCGCGGCGTATAAATTCATCACCCTCGACAATCTGGAAGAGCTGCGCCCGCAATACCAGGACATCGTGACGCGCCTGGGCTTGAAAGGCACCATCCTGCTGACGCCGGAAGGCATCAATATGTTCCTGTCCGGCACCCGCGCCCATATCGACGCGTATCTGGACTGGGTGCGCAGCGATGCGCGCCTGGCCGACCTGGAATGGAAGGAAAGCCTGTCGGCCGAGCAGTCGCACAAGCGCATGCTGGTCAAGATCAAGAGCGAAATCATCACCATGCGCATGCCGCTGATCAAGCCGGAAGACGGCCGCGCGCCCTTCGTCCAAGCGCACACGCTGAAGCGCTGGCTGGACCAGGGCCACGACGACAACGGCAAGCCGGTCGTCATGGTCGACACCCGCAACGATTTCGAAGTCGACGTCGGCACCTTCGACAACACGGTCGACTACCGCATCAAGAAATTCACCGAATTCCCCGAGGTGATCGAGCAGCACAAGGCAGATTTCGACGGCAAGACCGTGGTCACCTTCTGCACCGGCGGCATCCGCTGCGAAAAGGCGGCGATCCACATGCAGAACATCGGCTATGACAATGTGTACCAGCTGGAAGGCGGCATCCTGAAATACTTCGAGGAAGTCGGCGGCGCCCACTACACGGGCGACTGCTTCGTGTTCGACTACCGCACCGCGCTCAATCCCAAGCTGGAGCCGACCGAAACCGTGCAATGCTTCGCCTGCCGCGCCGTCGTCACGCCGCGCCAGCAGCTGGCGCCGGAATACGTGCTGGGCGTCTCCTGCCCGCACTGCCACGGCAAGCAGGCCGAGTAAACGCTGGCGCCGTCAATGAAAATGGCCCCGCATCCAGGCTGGATGCGGGGCCATTTTTCTTGCCGCGGCGGGCTTACTGCCGCGTGCGCGGCACCAGTTGCTGCAGGGCGTTCTGGTAAGCCATGCGGGCCGTGGTGAACACGGCCAGCTTGGCGTGCAGATCGGCGATCTGGGCGTCCACGTACTGCAAGCTGGTGGCCTGGGCCTGCGCCTCTTCGCTCAGCTCGCTGAGCCGGTAGCTGACGCCATCGACCGTGACTTCCACTTCCTCGTTCATGCCGATCCCGTCAGCGGAAATTCGCCGCGACTTCGCGCAGGTCGTCGTAGGCCAGCACGCCGGCGGCCGCGCGCAGGCGCAGCGTGGCAATCAGGTAGTTGTAGCGGGCTTGCGCCAGATCGCGCTTGCTGGTGAACAGCTGCTGCTGCGCATTCAACAAGTCGAGGTTGATGCGCACGCCACCCTTGATGCTCTGCTCGGTGGCCTTGACCAGCAACTTGCCGGAGTCGACCGACTTCACCAGCGCGTCGATGCGCGCCACGCTGCTGCTCATCTGGTTGTAGTTCTTGCGCAGCTCGACCGTGACCTTGTCGGTCTGCGTTTGCAGATCGGCCTTGGCTTTCTCCTGGTTGGCCACCGCCTGGCGCGACGCCGCATTGACCGAACCGCCGCTATAGATCGGAATATTGACCTGGATGCCGATGCTGCGCACCATGGTTTCCTGGTTATAGGTGGTGATCGAGTCAGACACGCTCTTGCCGTAGGTGCCGACCAGGTCCACCCGCGGCACATGGCCGGAGCGCTGCTTGTTGACCTCCTGGCGCGCGATCTCGACGCCGTAAGTCAGCGTCTTGATTTCGGGATTATTCTCCAGCGACAGGCGCTTCCACTCGTCGAAGCTCTGGCCGCTGCCGCCGCGCACACGGAAATCCGGCGACAGGCCATCGAGTTCGCCCGGCTCGCCGCCGATGATGCCGGCCAGATTGGTCAGGGCGGTGTTCACATCGTCCTGCGCTTCCAGCACCTGGGCTTCGGCAACGTCAAGCCGGGCCTGGGTTTCCAGCATATCGGTCTTGGCGGCCTCGCCCTTTTCAAACAGGCGGTCGTTGACCTTGCGCTGTTCCGCATACGTATTGCGCTGCGCTTCGGCCAAGGCCAGCTGGTCTTTCTTCAGCAGCACGTCGAAATAGGCGCCGGTCACGCGCAGAATCACTTCCTGCGATTGGCTCAGGTACTGCATATCGGCATAATTGGCTTGCGCGACGCCTTGCTTGTAGCGCGCAAAGCCATCCAGATTGAACAGGGGCTGGCGCACCTGCAGCGTGGAGCTGCGCGAGATGTAATCGCGCGGCATATCGGTCTTGCCGATCGTCAGCGTATTGCGGTTCTGGCTGCCGCTAAAGCTGCCGCTCACGTTGGGCAGCAGGTTGGAGCGGCCCAGGACACGGTTTTCCTGACCGGCATCATGCGCCGCGCGCGCAGAGCGGAAGGCTGGGTCGTTCTGCAGCGCGGCCTCGTAGGCTTGCAGCAAGCCCAGAGCGGAAACGCTGCCCGCCTGCAGCAGCAGCGCGGCGCCCAGGGCCAGCGGCAACAGCCGGCCCAGCTTGCAAGTCTTGCTATGGCGAGCCATGGATCAATCCTCCGACAGCGAAGAATGAGCACGGTCGAAGACCGGTTTGAGCAGGTAGCTCATCAGCGTACGTTCGCCGGTTTTCACGAACATCTCGACCGGCATGCCCGGCTGGATATCGAGCTTTTTATGCGCGATCAGCTTGGCGCCTTCCTGCGAAACGCGCGCGCGTACCTTGTAATAGGGCACACCGGTACGCTCGTCCACGGTGCGGTCGGCCGACACATTGCTCACCACGCCAGGAATATGCGGGGTCTTGTTGGTGTTGAAAGCCGAGAATACCAATTCGACCGGCAAGCCATTGTGTACGCGGTCAATCAGGTTGACCGGCAACTGGCCTTCCACGATCAGCGGATCGTCGCTCGGCACGATGTCCATCATTTTCGCGCCGGGGCCCACCACGCCGCCGCGCGTGAAGACCGCCAGGCCTACCACGACGCCATCCACCGGCGCCCTGACTTCGGTATTGTGCAAATCGTATTCCAGGCCTTCCAGGCGGCTGGCCAGAGCTTCCGCTTCGCGCTGGGTATCGGACAGCATGCCGCGCACATCTTTCTGGAAGTCCTGCGTGCGCTGCATGCGGCGCAGGGAGATTTCCAGGACTTGGCGCTGGCTACGGCCCAGGTTCCCCACATCTTCGGAAACGGCACCGTTCAGCTGGGCGTAGGTCCGCTCCAAATCCAGCAGGCGGCTACGCGCGACATAGCCCTCGCGCGCCAGGTCGCGGGTGTTCTCCAGCTGCTCCTTGAGGAAGCCGATCTGCGCCTTCTTGGCGTCACGCGACTCTTCCACGCCCTTCATCTGCGATTTCAAGCCAGCGATATTTTCATCGTAAGCGCCCAGCTCGCTCTCCAGCGAGGCGCGGCGTGAACTGAACAGTTGATTTTGCAGAGCGAAGCCGCCGACCACGCGCGGATCGTTCTTCAAGGCCGCCAGCGCTGCCGGAAACTCCAGCGTCTTCTTGCCATCGCGCTCGGCCACCAGGCGGGCTTCCGTCAGACGGGCGGTAATATATTGCGCGCGCGTCGTCTCGATCTGCGAGCTGGCCTGCACATTATTCATGCGCACCAGCACCTGGCCTTTTTTCACCGTATCGCCATCCTTGACCAGGATGTCGGCAATGGTGCCGCCCGTCTGGTGCTGCACGGTTTTCCGGTTGCCTTCGGCCGCCACAAAGCCCGGCATCGGCACGCCTTTGTCCAGCGGCGCCAGGCTGGCCCACAGCAGGAAACCGCCAAAGCCCAGCAGAATCATCAACCAGCCCAGCTTGCTATAGCGGCCGGCATCGGTTTTCACCTCGAGCGGAGTGACATCATGCGCGATGACTTCCGCCGCTGCGGATTTTTTAGGAACCATATTCGTCATCATTACTCCTGTTCGGTGGATGCTTGCGGAGCAGCGGCAGCTTGTTGCGCCGCCTGCTGGTCATGCAAGGCTTGCGCAGCAGCCTGGGCTTGCGCCTGTTGTTGTGCCTGCGCTTGCTGCTGCGCCTGCAACTGCTTCTGGTTGGCCTCCTGCAGCGCCGCCAACACGTCGCGGGTGGCGCCGAAAGCGCCCACCATGCCGTCGCGCAGCAGCAAGAGCTTGCTGGTGGCGCCGATGATATTGGTGCGGTGAGTAATCAGCACGATGGTCTTGCCGCGCTGGCGCAGATCGTTGATCGCTTGCAGCAGCGCCATCTCGCCGGCGTCATCCAGGTTCGAGTTCGGCTCGTCGAGCACGATCACCGCCGGATCGCCGTACAGCGCACGCGCCAGGCCCAAGCGCTGGCGCTGGCCGCCGGAGAGGCCGGCGCCGCCGTCGCCCAGGATGGTGTCATAGCCCTTGGGCAGGTGCAGGATCATATCGTGCACGCCGGCGCGCTTGGCTGCCAGCACCACCTTCTCGGGATCCACTTCGCCAAAACGCGCAATATTTTCGCTGACGGTGCCAGCAAACAGTTCGATATCCTGCGGCAGATAACCCAGATTCGGTCCCAGCTCGGCCTTGTTCCACTGGAAGATATCGGCGCCGTCCAGGCGCACCTTGCCCACGGCGGAAGGCCAGACGCCGACCAGCAAACGCGCCAGCGTCGATTTGCCGGAGCCGCTCGGGCCAATCACGCCCAGCACATCGCCCGGGACAATCGCAAAGTTCACGCCTTTCAATACCGGCACCTGGACGCCGGGCGGCGCAGCCGTCACACCCTCCACCGCCAGGCTGCCCATTGGCTTCGGCAATTCCATGCCAGCCGAACGGACAGGATTCGCTTCCAGCAGCTTGGTCAAGCGCTCATAGGCGCTGCGGGTGCTCGCAAAGGATTTCCAGACACCGATCAGCTGCTGCACGGGTTGCAGGGCGCGGCCCACCAGGATCGAGGCGGCAATCATCATGCCCGGGGTGATTTTTCCCTCCACCGCCAGCAAGGCGCCGTAACCCAGCACCAGGGACTGCAGGGAAACCTGTACAAACTTGGTCGCGGCCCCCACTTTGCCGGCTTTTTCGCTGGCATCCGCCTGCAGTTGCAGGAATTTGCCTTGCAGCTTCAGCCAGCGGCCCATCAGATTGGGCAGCATACCCATGGCTTCGATCACCTCGGCGTTGCGCAGGTTATTCGTGGCCAGGTTGGAGGAGGCAATCGCCATGGAGTTGGCATCGGCCAGCGGCTTGTGCGACACACGCTCGTTGACGTAGGCCAGCACCACCAGGATCGCCGTGCCGACCAGCGCAAAGACGCCCAGCGACGGCTCAAACAGGAAAATCACCACCAGATACACCGGGAACCAGGGCGCATCGAAGAAAGCAAACAGCGCGTTACCGGTCAGGAACTGGCGGATATTGGTCAAATCGACCAGGGACTGGCCGGCGTTGCCCCCTTCTTTCTTCAGATTCTGTTCGAAAGCCGCGGTGTAGACACGCTTGTTCATGTCCATATCGAAGCGCGCACCGACACGCACCAGCACATAGGTGCGCAGCAGTTCCATCAGGCTCAGGAAGAGATAGGCGCCGAGCATCATCAAGGTCAGCATCAACAGCGTGGTCTCGTTGCGGCTTGGCAGCACACGATCGTACACCTGGAGCATGTACAGGGAAGGCACAAGCATCAGCATATTGGTGACCGCGCTGAAACAGCCCACAGTCCAGAATACGCCCTTGAACTTGGCCAGCGCCTGCTGGATCTCGTTTTGGATTTTCATGTTTTTCATTTAATGCATCACAGTGCAATCGGAGGTGGCGGCAAGCCGCCCGAAACGTCAGGTTACATCGCAGACGGCCACAAAACCAGGCCGATACACAGGGCGGCAGCCTACGATGGGAAGCAACATTATCGCTCAAAAATCGCGCAACATGTGACGTGGATCACAAATATTTTTTCTGTCGAAAAAAAACCCACCATCTTGCGATGGTGGGTTTTCGCTATCGTCCTCCCCGCCTGAGCGGGGAGTTCAACCGTCAATTAGGCGGTCAGGACGAAGGCGGCGGAGGTGATGGTGGTCACGCCGGTCAGTTGGATCACGGTGTCAGCAACGCCGTTGCCGTCCAGGTCGATGTACAGCTTGCCGGACGAGGAGTCCAGAGCAGCGCCGAAGGCGTTGTCTTTAGCCGGGTCGGTTTCAGCTGCCAAGTTGGCCAGGAAGGTGGTCGCGTCCGAAGCGTTGCTTGCCACGAAGGTGAACACGCCGTCAGCCAGCACAGCAGCGCCGATGCCGGTGAACTTCAGAACGTCGCCGGTCCACTTGGTGGCGTCGGTACCAGCACCGGTGCCAGCAGCGCCGCTAGCGCCGTTGCCGAAGGTGTTGGCCGAGAAGTCGCTGATGATGTCCATGCTCGACAGGGTCGACTGGGCAGCAGCGGTGTACACGAAGGTGTCGTTGCCAGCGCCGCCGGTCAGCTTGTCAGCACCCAGGCCACCGGTGATGGTGTCGGCTTTCGAACCACCGATGATGGTGTCGGCCAGGCCGGAACCGGTCAGGGTGTTGGCAGCGGTTGCCGAACCTTTGATGGTCAGCGCGGTGCCGGTTGCCACGTCGGTGTTGGTGCCGTCGATAACCACGCCGCCGGTGTTGGTGGACGCGTCGATGGTCGCCAGCTTGGTCATGCCAGCCTTGGTAGCGAAGGACAGTTTCTGCGCGCCGGACACGTTCAGGGTTACCAGAGCGTTGTCGGTCAGGTCCAGGGTGGTGTTGACCTTGTCAGCCGAGGTACCTGCAGCACCAGCGAACTTGGCGCTGGCGGTGCCGGAAGCAACAACGTTCAGGGTTTCGATCAGCGAAGCGTCAACCTTTTGGGTCACAGCCGAGGTGCTCGAGGTAGCGTCGTTGTTTTCCAGGTATTTCACTGCCAGGGTCAGGTTCAGCACGTCAGCTGCGGTGTCGGTTTTCAGCGACACGGCCAGGTCGCCACCAGCGGCAGCAGCGGTACCAGCGGTTACGACAGCAGGGGTGAAGGTGGTGGATGCATCAGCACCGTCCACGTTACCGTTGCCGGCCACAACCAGAGCGACAGCAGTTTTGCCGGTCAGGGTGATCTTGTCGGTAGCGGTATCGTAGGCAGCGGTAACCAGGGCGCCAGTGGTGACGTTGGCGTTGATTGCAGCAACCAGGGCAGCGCCCACAGCGTCGTTGTCCGCCAGAGCGGCAGCAACGGTGGTCACGGTGGTACCGTTGATGGTGATCGAGTAGGTATCGGTTGCAGCCGCGGTACCGGTCAAGGCAGCAATGGCAACGGTGCTCACACCAAAGGAAGCAGCGGTACCGCCTTTGACGGTCACGTTGGAGTTCGCGCCCAGGTTGGTCACGGAAGCAGCGCCGCCAGCAGCAACACCAGCGTCAGCCACGAAGTTGGTCACGCCAGCGATTTTCGATACATCGGTGGTGGAACCGTTCACCAGTGCGTTGGTGATCTTCAGGGTTTCGAAGCCGGTGATCAGCGCCAGTTGCGGAGCGGTGAAGCCGCCGGTCACGGTGGTGTAGTCGGCCGAAGTGAAGCCGATGGTGTCATTACCAGCGCCGCCGGAAACGGTCACGCCAGCGGATGGAGCAGCAGTGAAGGTCACGCTGTCGTCGCCATCGCCCAGGGTGATGGTCGAGGTAGCAGCGGCAGCCGAGGTGATGGTCACGCTGTCGTTGCCTGCGCCGGTGTTGATCGAGGTCAGGTTTGCACCGGTAACTTTGATCGAGTCAGCGCCAGCGCCGGTGGTCACGGTCACAGCGGTAGCGGTGTTGCCGGTCAGGTCAGCGGTCAGGGCGCCGGTGGCTGCGGTCAGCGAGGTGACAGCGGTCAGGGCCACGCCGCTCAGGTCCACGGAACCAGCGCCGGTCACAGCAACGGTGGTGGCAACGGCAGCCACGTCGGTCAGGGTAACGATGTTGCTGCCGGTTGCAGCGATGTTTACGGTTTTGTAAGCATCGTTGTTGAGGGAGTCCAGCTTCACAGCCGAGTTGTCCACAGCCAGGTTGACGGTGGTAGCAGCGTCAGCGGTAGCGGATTCAACAGCAACGGTGATTTCGCTACCGTCGGCCTTGGCAGCGTTTTTGGCGCTGATGCTCAGGGTGGTAGCGGTGGAGCCGGTGAAGGTGGCATTAACTGCCTGGTCTTTCACGCCCACGGCAGCGGCGCCAACGTTTTTCACGGTGCCAGCTACCACGCCGTTGTTCAGCGTTACATTGGTCACGCCGGTTGCAGCGGCCAGATCCAGGTTGCTGCCAGCGGCGGTCACACGCACGTTGACGTTTTCGATGCCAGCCAGGGTTGGAACAACGTCAGTACCGCCGTTCAGGGTGGCGTTCAGGGTGTCGTTACCCGCGCCGCCGTTCAGGCTGTCGAAGTTTTGCAGGGTGTCTTTGGCATTGCCTTGGCCGTCCAGAGCCACGCCAGCGGTGAACACGTCGTTACCAGCGGTGCCAGCGAAGGCGGCGCCGGAGTCTTGGCTCAGGGTCAGGGCGACGTTGGTGGCAGGGATCGAACCGGTCACGATGGTGTCGATGGTCGACAGCACGGTAGCGTGGTAGTCAGCAACAACGGTGGTGCTGGTCACGCCGGTCAGCAGGCCGCGTGCGGCAGCGGCAGCAGCTTCGCCGGAGAAGGCGTTGATTTCGCCGATGGTGTCCAGGTTGGTGGTGAAGTCTTTCGCCACGCCCAGTTTAGCCAGCACGGCTGCCTGGTCTTTCTTGGCTTCGTCGGAGGTGTTGGCGAAGGCGCCTTGGGTGATCGACAGGGCGGCGTTAGCGCGGGTTACGCGGCCGCTCACGATTTCGTCGATCCACCATTTTGCACCACCAACGTCGGCTTCGCGGCCGAAGATGTTCTGGTACAGGGCAGCTACGAATTTCGACACGCCCAGTTGGGTGTTGTCGTTGCCGTACAGCTTGATCGATTCGTCGGAGTTGTTGAAGCTGTTGACCAGGGCGTTCAGCGCTGGTTTGGTTTTGGAAGCAACCAGGGTTTCCAGTTCAGCGATGGTTTTTGGCGCGCCCAGAGCGTCCAGTTGTTTGGTGTAGCTGTCCAGGCCATAAGGATCGGCTGGACGACCGAAGTAGGAAACGTACAGTTGCTGTGCTACGTCGATGTAATCGGCTGCTGCCATGATGGTAAGTCCTTTATATAAAGTGGTGTAAAACCAAAATTCTGCAATCCAGGGCTAACAGCGCTGTCGGCCGCAGGACGCTTTTTTGCAGAAGTGCGAAGTATATTGCCACACTGGGGGGGAGATGTTGTGACGGCCATCACAAATCAACAGTTTTTATGAATATTTTCGTGTTTTTCCGTCACTTTTTTCGATTTTTTTGATCTGCCTTGCATATTCCATATCGAATGTGAACATTCGTGAGTTTTATATTTGCCGCAGCAATAAGCATATAAATAAAAAACGCAGGCTTTTTGCCTGCGTTTTTACGAACTACACCTGCTGATATTTATCGCGACCAGCTGGTCGCCCCCATTACCGTGGTACCCGATCGGGAGGAGTCCTTGAATATATAACCAGCCTGCTCGGCACGGGAACCGCCAACATAACCCTGGATTTTTGTATTGGCCATAAAGTCGCTGTTTAATTCGCCTTTATCGTTAATGCTGCCGGAACCGTTCACGTCCAGCCGAGTGGCGCCGGCGACCACGCTCAAGCCGGTGGAAAAGCGGCGCGCCGCGAAATCCATATTTAACCGGCCCGTTTCAACGGCAGCCGTTATTTCGCCCTCGCCCGCTCTTTGTATGATGGCGGAACTATCGATCAGCTTGAAGGAGGCCGTCCCTTCTTTCGGCATGACCAGGTCGCTGGCCTTGAGGCGGGTAATGGCGTAGGCGCCGACAAAACTGGGCGCCGCCACATCGGCCGACTTCATGCGCGCATCCATTTCCGTGACGCCGGCAACAACCTGCCAGCGCCCCCAGAAAATCTCGGGCGGGCTGGTCTTCGGCGGCTCGGACGGCGTCACAATCACCGGCGGCGTCACCACCACCGGCGGCTTGATGGCCTCCTCGACCTTGGGCACCACCGTGGCCTTCACATTCTCCAACGATTGCGCCGCTTTCTGCGGATCCAGATTGACCTGCACCGGCGCCAGCGTAGTGGCCGCCACCTTGCCCACCGGCTCGTCGGAGCGCGGCTTCTCGTTCTGGTCGGGCGAGAGCGAGGGATTGTTCAGCAGCTGCGGCGTTTTCTGGCCGCGCTCGACCTGCAGCAGCATGCCCGCCTGGCCGGCGAACAGCTCGCGGCTGGCCGCGCCTTCGCATGGTCCCGCGCCGTCGGCGCGGCAGGCGCCGTCAAAGCCGCTCATCACCACGCCGCCCGAGACCACGGCCACGCGCGAGGTTTTCTGGTCGGTATACACAATGAAGTCGGTGCCGCGCACGCCGATCGCCGCCACCGGGGTATTGAAGCGGAAGTTCTGGCGCGCCTGCTTGACGCCCTGGCCGGAAATGGCGCGCGCCACGCCCTGCATCAGCTCCAGCTTGACGCGGGTATTGGCGGGATTGGCCTTATCGATCTGGTACGCCGTCACGCGCGCCTTGCTGTTCGGGCGCAGGATCAGGAAGCCGCTGTCGACCGTCTTGATGTAGACGTAGCCGTCGGTGCCCGTGCTCAGTTCGTCGCCTTCCTGCACCGCCGCATCCAGCGCGGCAGCTTGGTTGGCCAGCTGGGCCTGGCCGGTCACGAAGACCACCCGGCCCGCTTCCGCCGCGGCCGCCAGCGAGGCGGTGGTGCTCAGCAGCAGACCTGTCGCGTAGATGTAGTTGCGTAGCATAAATAAAATTCTCCTTATGCCGCATTATCCGCGCAAACCGCAAAATCTCTGTGATTCGGGTCACAATTTACAATTGTTACAGCCATTGTTACATCTGCCCCCGGCATTTACATGGGGCATCATTCAGAGGTTATACTAGCAATTTATCCACATTCCTGCCCCTACCGCAACAACATCCGGCACCAGCCGGCTTACCCCGACCCAATGACGATTCCGGCTTCCCTTCGCACCCTAGCTTCCCGCACCGAGGTGTTGCGCGGCGCTATTGCGCTGGCCGCCATCCTGCTGTGCGCCTGGCCACAGTGGTCCGGCGCGCCAGCGCTCTTGCATGCGGGCGACGCCTGGCTGCGCGACCGTATCGTGCGCCTGCAGGCAAGCGAGGAAGCCGAGAACCGCATCCTGGTGGTCGACATCGACGAATCGAGCCTGGCGCAGCAGCCCTGGCCCTGGCCGCGCGGCCGCATCGCCGATATGGTGGAAATCCTGCTGGCCGGCGGCGCGCGCGGCGTGGCGCTCGATATTTTGCAGGAAAAACCGGCCGATGCGGCGGGCGACGCGCGCATGGCCCTGCTGGCCGCCAACGCGCCCCTGGTGCTGGCCCAGATGTTCGACTACCTGCCGCGCGCCACCCCCCTGCACGGTGGCCAGCTGGGCGGCGGCCAGCCTTGGACGGCGCCGGGCGCGGCCGTGCCGGCCAGCGGCTTCATCGGCAACCATGCCGGCCTCGCCGCGGCGCGCCATTTCGGTAATATCGGCGTGCAGACCGATGCCGACGGCGTGTTGCGCCACGTGCCCATGTTCACCTGGTATGCCGGCCGCGCCTATCCGACCCTGTCGCGCGCCCTGCTCGCTTGCTGCAGCGGCGCGCCGGCCCCGGCCATGCCGGCCGGTCCGGTGCGCATTCCCTACCTGCGCAGTTGGGAGGCCTATGACGTGGCCAAGGCCGCCGACCTGCTGGCCGGCCGGGTGCCGGCCGAATTCATGCAGGGCCGCCTGGTACTGATCGGTTCGTCCTCGCTGAGTATCGGCGACCGCATCGCCACGCCCTTGCACGCCTCGACCGCCGGCCTGCTGGTGCACGCGGCCATGCTCAGCGCCCAGCTCGACGCGCAAGCCGGCCTCGCGCCACCGCCCTGGCCGGGCCGCTGGCTGGCCCTGCTGTTCACCTTGAGCGTGGTGCTCTTCCTCAGCTACACCCTGCCGCGCCTGTCGGCCGCCGCCAATACCGGCTTGCTGGCCGGCAGCTCGCTGCTGTGGCTGTCGTTGGCCTATGCCATCACGCCGCACGATCCGGCCTTCGCGCCGGCCGCGCCGCTGCTGTCCAACCTGTTCCTGCTGGCCGTGGCCGTGCCCTTCCACTGGCAGCTGGCGCAGCAGCGCTCGCGCCAGTTGCTCGGCACCCTGCGCCAGTATGTGGCCAAGGCCGTGGTCGACGAGCTGCTGCGCAGCGACCTGAAAGACCCGCTGGCGCCGCGCCTGCTGCAGGTGACGACGCTGATCGCCGACATGGAGGGCTATACCAGCCAGGTCGAGTCGCTCAGCCTGGAAGACGCCTCGCGCCTGACCACCGATTTCCTCGACTGCCTGACCCGCCCCGTGCTGGAACAGCAAGGCACGCTGGACAAGTACACCGGCGACGGCCTGGTGGCCTTCTGGGGCGCGCCGCTGCCCAATGCGGACCATGCCGACCTGGCGCTGGACGCGGCCCAACAGATCCTGCGCGAGGTGGCCCAGTTCAGCCGCCTGCGCGCCGCGCGCGGCCTGCCGCCGCTGCGGGTGCGCATCGGCATCGAGAGCGGCGAGGCGATGGCGGGCGACTATGGCACCAGCTTCCGCAGCATCTACACCGCCGTGGGCGACAGCGTGAACACCGCCTCGCGCCTGGAACAGGCGGCGCGCGACTATCCTTACGACGTGATCGTCGGCGAAGGCACGGTCAGCCGCTCGCGCCGCCACCGCTTCCTGCCGCTGGGCGAACGCCAGTTGCGCGGCAAGGGCAAGCCGGTGCAGCTCTACACGCTGGAGCCGCAGCCATGATGCGTACCCCCCGCTGGCTGCTGGCCGGCCTGCTGGGCCTGGCGCTGCCGGCCCAGGCCCGCCTGGCCGACCTCAACAACATTCCCGCCCCGCTCATGCTGGCGGCGGCGCCGGCCGCCGAGGCGGCCGAGGCGGCGGACGCCGCCCTGCCCGACCTGCCGCTGCAGCAGGAAGAGCTGTACCGCGCCGCCCTGCGCGCCCTGTCCGAGGGCCGCCAGCAGGACGCCAGCGAGCTGCTGATGCGCCTGATCGACAAGCAGCCGCAGCACGCCGGCGCCTGGCTCGAGCTGGCCATCACCCAGTGCGAACTGGGCAACGGTATCGAGGCCGAGCGCCTGTTCCAGGAAGTCGAAACCCGCTTCGACCCGCCGCCCGGCATCGTCGAAGTCATCGTCGGCCACCGCGCCACGGGCTGCAAGGGCAAGCCGGTGCGCGAACCGTCATGGATGCTGAGCCTGGGGCGCGGCCACGACAATAATGTGAACCAGGGCACCAGCAATCCCTATTTCACTTTCGACAACAGCAACGATGAATTCGAGCTGGCGCCCGAGTTCCGCCCGCGCGCCGACAGCTATAGCCTAGTGAGCGCTTCCTATCTGCGCCCGCTCAACAACCGCGGCACGCTGGGCATCGTGCAGCTGTATGCGCGCCGCCACGACCATATGCGCGAGCAGGACAGCAACTCCCTGCTGGCCGGCCTGGAACATTCGACCAATCTGGGCCGCTGGCGCGCGCGCGCCACGGCCGCCGTGGGCCTGGTCACGCTGGACCGCGCGCTGTACCAGCGCCAGCTGCAGGCCCAGCTGCGCCTGGCGCCGCCCATCCAGCTGCCGGAAAACTATGATCTGGCGCTGACGGCCGGCCTGACCAAGGTGCGCTACCCGACCCGCCCCAATTACGATGCCAGCACCTATGAGCTGGGCAGCGTGCTCAATTACCGCACCCGGGCCGACCAGGTGGCGCTCAGCCTGAGCGCCCAGAGCGACCGCGGCGAGGATGGCCGCCCCGGCGGCGACCGCCACGGCTGGTTCGGCAGCGCGCAGTGGTATACTGCGCTCGGCCGCGGCGTGTATGGCGAACTGGGCTTGACCCACCAGCGCTGGAACAGCGCTGCGCCCTATCTGCCGGGCCGCATCGACCAGGTGCGGCAGCAGAACACCACCACGCTGCGGGCGGCCGTGCAATGGTATATCCAGGCCAATTACAGCCTGCACCTGGAGGTGCGCGATACCCACAACCGGGAAAATATCTCGCTCTTTCAATATAATAGCCGCGCCGTGCAGCTGAACCTGCGCTGGGATAATTTCTAGCCGGGGCAGCGCCGCTGGCGGCGCACGCGGGATTTTCGTAGACTTTATTGGCTGGGCAGAGGCAGGCATCATGGCGTGGGAATGGATTTGTTTTGGGCTGGCCCTGGCCGGCGTGGCGCTGGGCTGCCTGCTGCCCGCCGGCTGGCTGCCGCTGTTGCCGCATGACAAGCTGCTGCATTTTCTCGCCTTTGCCGGGCTGACCGTGCTGGCCGGCCGCATCGCGCCCGACTGGGCGCAGCTGCAGTATTGGCTGCTGGGCCTGCTGGTCGCCGGCTGGCTGATCGAAGTCTTGCAAAAACTGGTGCCCGGCCGCAGCTTTTGCTGGCGCGACCTGGCCGCCAACGCGGCCGGCATCGCCGTGGCCGCCAGCGCCATCCTGCTGGTACAGGCAATTTAAGACATGACGACGAGCAAAAAGAAAACCGAACAGCCAGACGCCGGCCTGCTGGCCGACCCGGCCGCCGCGGCGGCCGCCGCCGCCGAGCCGGGCGCGCCGCAGCAGGTCAATCTGCAAATCCACCTGCGCAAGATTCCGCTGCTGGCCGAGCTGACCGACGAGGAAATGCTGCGCGTGAAGGCCGACCTGCGCATCCGCCAGTATGCCAAGCGCGATATCGTGCTGCAAAAAGGCGCGGCCGGCGACAGCCTGCTGTTCCTCTTGACCGGCCAGTTGCAGGTGATCGACGTCACCGAGGATGGGCGCGCCATCGGCCTGCGCATGCTGGCGCCGGGCGACTTCTTCGGCGAGATCGCCGTCATCAACGGCTCCATGCGCTCGGCCTCGGTGGTGGCGCTGACCCCGGTGCTGGTGGCCCTGCTGCCGCGCGCCACCGCCCTGCACCTGTTCTCGCACTCGCCCTCGGTGGCCAACCATATGCTGCGCTTCCTGGCCGAAAAAGTGCAGCGCGATTCCGAATTCCGCGCCCTGCTCAGCATCCACAATACCTCGCGCCGCATCTACACCTTCATCGACCTGCTGAAGGAGAAAAAGGAGGGCGACGTGCACGTGGTGGAGAATCTGCCGACCCACCAGGATATTGCCAATATGATCAACACCAGCCGCGAAACGGTGACGCGCACCCTGCTCACCCTGGTGCAGCAGGGCATCGTGCAAAAAGGCACGCACCGCCTGATCATCGTCAATCCGGAAGCGCTGCAGAAACTGGCCCAGGGCTAGGCGCACACGGCTGGGAGGGCGCGGCCCGCATGCTATAATCCGCCCTTTTTCCGCGCCTTACATGACCCAGCCGATTTTCCCCGCTGCGCCACGCTGCGCCTTGCCCGTCCGCGCGGAGGCGATATGATTTCCCTGTCCATGCTGGGCGGCGTCTGGCGCTACCGCGGCTTCATCCGCGGCAGCGTGCAGCGCGAGTTCCAGGCCAAATACCGCAATTCCCTGCTCGGCGCCACCTGGACCATCCTGCAGCCGCTGGCCATGATCGTGGTCTACACCGTGATCTTCGCGCAAGTGATGGGCAGCCGCCTGAAAGGGGCCGACTCCAGCTTCGCCTACAGCATCTATCTGTGCGCCGGCGTGCTGACCTGGGGCCTGTTCGCCGAGATCACCAGCCGCAGCCAGTCGGTCTTCCTGGAAAACGCCAACCTGATCAAGAAGCTGCAGTTCCCGCGCATCTGCCTGCCCATCATCGTGGTGCTGAACGCCTGCGTCAATTTCGCCATCATCTTCGGCCTGTTTACCGCCTTCCTGCTCGTCTCGGGCAATTTCCCGGGCTGGGTCTTCCTCGCCGTCGTGCCGGTGCTGGCCCTGCAGATCCTGTTCGCCATCGGCCTCGGCATGACCTTGGGCGTGCTGAATGTCTTCTTCCGCGACGTCGGCCAGTTCTTTGCCATCCTGCTGCAATTCTGGTTCTGGTTCACGCCCATCGTCTACCCGGCCAGCACCCTGCCCGAGCCGGTGCGCGCGCTGCTGGTGTGGAACCCGATGAGCGGCGTGATCGCCGCCTACCAGGACGTCCTGGTGCACGGCGCGCTGCCGCATTGGCGCGCCCTGCTGCCGGTGGCCGTGCTGGGCCTGCTGTTCTGCGCGCTGGGCCTGCACTTGTTCCGCAAACGCGCGGGTGAAATGGTGGATGAACTGTAATGGGCAGCATACTCGTCAGCAATCTGGGCAAGGCCTACAAGCAGTACCCGAGCCACTGGAGCCGCCTGGCCGAATGGCTGTTGCCGTCGGCCGCGCCGCGCCACCGCCTGAAATGGGTGCTGCAGGACATTAACTTCCAGCTGGCGCCGGGCGAGGCGGTCGGCATCATCGGCATCAACGGCGCCGGCAAGAGCACCCTGCTCAAGCTGATCACCGGCACCGCCCAGCCCAGCTCGGGCGGGGTGCAGATCAGCGGCCGCGTCGCCGCCCTCTTGGAACTGGGCATGGGCTTCCACCCCGACTTCACGGGCCGGCAGAACTGCTATATGGCGGGCCAGCTGCTGGGCCTGTCGGTCGGCGAAATCACGGCCCTGATGCCCGAGATCGAAGCCTTCGCCGACATCGGCGACTACATCGACCAGCCGGTGCGCGTGTACTCGTCCGGCATGCAGATGCGCCTGGCCTTCAGCGTGGCCACGGCGCGCCGCCCGGACGTGCTGATCGTCGACGAGGCGCTGTCGGTGGGCGACGCCTATTTCCAGCACAAGAGCTTCGACCGCATCCGCGCCTTCCGCAAGCAGGGCACCACCCTGCTCATCGTCAGCCATGACCGCGCCGCCATGCAATCGATCTGCGACCGCGCCATCCTGCTCGACCGCGGCCGCCTGGCCAAGGAGGGCTCGCCGGAAGAGGTGATGGATTACTACAATGCCCTGATCGCCGAACGCGAGGGCAGCACGGTGGAGCAGGTGGTCACCGAGTCGGGCCGGGTGCAGACCACCTCCGGCAGCGGCGAGGCCAGCGTCACCGCGATCGCGCTCGAAAACGCCGACGGCCAGGCGCAGGAAGTGCTCAATGTGGGCGCCGCCGTCACGCTGCGCATCCGCGTCAAGGTGCATGCGCCGCTGGAGCGCCTGGTGCTCGGCTACATGATCAAGGACCGCCTGGGCCAGCAGATCTTCGGCACCAACACCCACCACCTGGACCAGGCCCTGAGCGGCCTGCGGGCCGGCGAGACAATCGATTACCGCTTCCGCTTCCCGCTCAATCTGGGGGCCGGCAGCTATTCGATCACGACCGCCCTGACCAGCAATGAAACCCATCTGGCCAACAACTATGAATGGCGCGACCTGGCCGCCCTGTTCATCGTCATGAATATGAACCGCCGCGAGTTCGTCGGCAGCAGCTGGCTGGAACCGCAAGTGGAGATCGCCCGATGACGTCCATCGCAAGCCAACCGTTCTACCGCGCCTTCGAAGACCGCTACCGCGGCGCGCGCGCCACCATCAAGGACCGGCTGCGCGCCTACCTGCCCTTCATCGCGCCGCTGCTGGCGCAGGCCGCGCCGGGCCCGCGCCCGGCCGCCCTCGACCTCGGCTGCGGCCGCGGCGAATGGCTCGAACTGCTGGGCGAGCAGGGCTTTGCCGCGCGCGGCATCGACCTCGACGCGGGCATGCTGGCGGCCTGCCACGAGCGCGGCCTGGACGTCGAGCTGGCCGACGCGCTGAGCGCGCTGCGCGCCCAGCCCGACCACAGCCTGGCCATCGTCTCGGCCTTCCACCTGGTCGAGCATATCCCCTTCGACCTGGTGCGCGAGCTGGCCAGCGAGGCCCTGCGCGCGCTGCAGCCGGGCGGCCTGCTGATCATGGAAACGCCGAACCCGGAAAACCTGACGGTGGGCGCGACCAGCTTTTATATGGACCCGTCCCACCTGCATCCGCTGCCGCCCAATCTGCTGGCCTTCGCCGCCGAACATGCCGGCTTCGCGCGCCAGCAGATCGTGCGCCTGCAGGAAGACCCGCAGCTGCACACGGCCGCGCCGGTGGGCCTGATCACGGTGCTCGAAGGACCGAGCCCGGACTACAGCATCGTCGCGCAAAAGGCCGCGCCGGCCGCGCTGCTGGCCGCCTTCGACGCCAGCTTCGCCGCCAGCTATGGCGTGGCGCTGGGCACCCTGGCCCAGCGCTACGACGCGCAGGCGGCGCGCCAGCATGCGGAAATCCATGCCATCTTCGCGCGCCAGATGGCCGAGATCGGCGCCGCCCACAGCGCCCTGGCGCGCCAGGAGGACGCCCTGGCCGCCCTGCGCGCCGACAGCGCCCGCCTGGAGCAGCGCCTGGCGCAGAACGAAGCGTATGCCGCGGCCATGAGCCAGCGCGTGGTCGACCTGCTGGACAGCACTTCCTGGCGCATCACGGCGCCGCTGCGCTGGCTGATGGCTTGGCCGCGCCGCCTGCAGGCGGCGCGGCGCGAGGGCCGCCTGCGCAGCGGCCTGCAACGCCGCCTCAAGGGCGCCGTGCTGGGCCTGGCGCGCGCCGTGCTGCGCCGGCCGCGCGTCAAACGCCTGGCGCGCGCCGTGCTGCAACACCTGCCCGGCCTGCAAGCGCGCATGCAGGGCCTGCTGTACCAGGCGGCCGCCGAATCGGCGCGCGCCGCCGCCGCCGAAGTCCATGGCGCGCTGTCGCCGCGCGCCACGCGCGCCTACCACGAGCTGAAGAAAGCCTACCAGACAAGGAAGAACTGATGCGGATAGTGATCGACCTGCAGGGCGCCCAATCGGAAAGCCGTTTCCGCGGCATCGGCCGCTACTCGCTGGCGCTGGCCCTGGGCATGGCGCGCAATGCCGGCCCGCACGAAATCCGGCTGGTGCTGAACGCTGCCCTGGGGGCGGCGATCGAGGACATCCGGCACGCCTTCGCCGGCCTGGTGCCGCGCCAGCACATCCATGTGTTCGACATCGCCGGCCCGGCCGCCGAGATGGCGCCCGAGCACAGCCCGAACGCGCGCGCCAGCGAACTGCTGCGCGAGCACTTCATCGCCCGCCTGCAGCCGGACGCCGTGCTCGTGACCAGCCTGTTCGAAGGCTATGTCGACGACAGCGTGACCTCGATCGGGCGCGCCGTGGGCGGCGCGCGCTGCGCCGCCGTGCTGTACGACCTGATCCCCTTCCTCAACCCGGACGCCTACTTGGCGCTACCGGCCCAGCGCGCCTATTACGAGCGCAAGATCGTCTCGCTGCGCCGCGCCGGCCTGCTGCTGTCGATCTCCGACTATTCGCGCCTGGAAGCGCTGCAGGCGCTCGGCCTGGCGCCGGAACAGGTGGTGTCGATCTCGACCGCCGTGGACGAGAGCTTCCAGCCCGGCCAGCTCGACGCCGACCAACTGGCCGCGCTGCACGCCCGCTTTGCCATCGCGCGCCCCTTCCTGATGTACGCGCCGGGCGGCTTCGATGCACGCAAGAATATCGACGGCTTGATCAGCGCCTTCAGCCTGTTGCCGCCGGCCCAGCGCATGGCGCACCAGTTGCTGATCGCCAGCAAGATCGGCGAACGCGAGCGCGCCCAGCTCGAACAGCATGCGCGCCGCTGCGGCCTGGCGCCGGGCGAGCTGATCCTGACCGGCTATGTCAGCGACCGCG
The DNA here is from genome assembly GCF_001191005.1 of Massilia sp. NR 4-1. Classification (NCBI taxonomy): domain Bacteria; kingdom Pseudomonadati; phylum Pseudomonadota; class Betaproteobacteria; order Burkholderiales; family Oxalobacteraceae; genus Massilia; species Massilia sp. NR 4-1. The sequence continues at coordinate 5,638,818 of NZ_CP012201.1, read as the reverse complement.
AGCTGATCGACCTGTACCGCGCCGCCACCCTCTTCATCTTCCCCTCCAAGCACGAGGGCTTCGGCCTGCCGGCGCTGGAAGCGATGGCGTGCGGCGCGCTGGTGATCGGCGCCGACAATACCAGCATCCCGGAAGTGATCGGCTGCGCCGAAGCGCTGTTCGACGCCGCCGACCCGGCCGCCATCGCCGCCCGCATCACCGAAGTGCTGGGCGATGCGGCCTTGCAGCAGCGCTTGCGCGCGCACGGCCGCCAGCAGGCGGCGCGCTTTTCCTGGGACCACAGCGGCCGGCGCGCGCTGCGCGCGCTGGAGCAGCTGGCGCAGCAGGCCGACGCCGCCGAACAGGCCGCCTTGCGGCAGCTGGCGGCGCCGGCGCGCAAGCGGCGCCTGGCCTTCGTCACGCCGCTGCCGCCCGAGCGCACCGGCATCGCCGACTACGCCGCCCAGTTGCTGCCGGCCCTGCTGCCCTATTTCGACATCGAGCTGGTGCTGCAGCAGGAACAGCTGCAGCTGGCGCCCGAGCTGGCGGCGCTGCCGCGCCGCAGCGTGGCCTGGTTCCGCGCGCACGCCCACGAGTACGCGCAAATCCTCTACCAGTTCGGCAACAGCCCCTTCCACAGCCATATGTTCGCCCTGCTGCAGGAGCACCCGGGCGTGGTGGTGCTGCACGACTTCTTCCTGAGCAGCGTGCTGGCCTATGAACAGATGACGGGCGGCCTGCCCGGCGCCTGGCACCGCGCGCTGCAGCACAGCCACGGCTATGCGGCGCTGCAGGCCGGCCTCGATGCCGCCGGCCAGGAAGCCGCCAAGGACCGCTACCCCTGCAATCTGGAGGTGCTGGAAGGCGCCACCCGCGTCATCGTCCACTCCGAACATGCGCGCGAGCTGGCCGCTCACTGGTATGGTCCGCAGGCGACGCACAACTGGAGCGTGGTGCCGCTGCCGCGCAGCGCGCCCTTGCTGGGCCAGCGCGCCGCCGCGCGCGCCGCGCTCGGCATCGGCGCCGACCGTTTCCTGGTCTGCACCTTCGGCTTCATCGCGCCCACCAAACACAGCCTGGAATTGCTGCACGCCTGGCTGGCCTCGGCCCTGCACCAGGATGCGCGCTGCGAACTGGTGTTTGTCGGCGCCAACCACGGCGGCGACTACGGGCTGCAGATGACGGCCGCCATCCGCGCCGCCGGCGCCGGCACGCGCATCCGCATCGCCGGCTGGACCGACGAAGCCGATTACCAGCGCTATCTGCAGGCGGCCGACGCCGGCGTGCAGCTGCGCAGCATTTCGCGCGGCGAGACCTCGGCCGCCGTGCTCGATTGCATGAACTATGGCTTGCCCACCATCGTCAACGCCAACGGGTCGATGGCGGCGCTGCCGGCCGACAGCGTCTACCGCCTCGACGAGCGCTTCAGCCAGGCCGCGCTGGCCGCCGCGCTGGAAGCGCTGCACGGCGATGCGGCGCGGCGCGCCCAGCTGGGCCAGGCTGCCGCCGCCCTCCTGCACACGCAGCACAGCCCGGCCTACTGCGCCGGCCTCTACCGCGATGCGCTCGACCTGGCCCTGCTGCAAGCGACGGCCGGACGGCCGGCCCTGTATGCGCAGCTGGCCGCCGAAGCCGCGGCCGCGCCGGACGAGCCCCAGCTGCAGCAGCTGGCGCGCTGCGTGGCGCGCGCGCCCGATGCATTGGCGCCGCGCCAGCTGCTGGTCGATGTCACGGCCATCGCGCGCCACGACTTGAAGACCGGCATCGAACGCGTGGTGCGCACCCAGCTGCTGGAATTGCTGCAGCTCGAACGGCCCGGCCTGCGCGTGGAACCGGTGTATCTGAGCGATGAGGGCGGCCACTGGCATTACCGCTATGCGCGCAACTACGCCTGGCGCCTGACCGGCGCCGCCGACCACCTGCACGGCGACGATCCGCTGCTCGACCTGCAGGCGGGCGACCTGTTCTACAGCGCCGACTATTCGCCCGGCGCGGTGATGGCGGCCGCCCACGCCGGCGTGTACGCCAATCTGCGCGCGCGCGGCGTGGCCGTGAATTTCCTGGTGCACGATCTGCTGCCGGTGCTGCGGCCCGAATTCTTCCCGCCGCGCGCCGACCTGACCCATGGCGCCTGGCTGGCCTGCATCGCCGCCGAGGCCGACTGCCTGCTGTGCATCTCGGCCGCCGTGCGCGACGAGCTGGCGGCCTGGCTGGCGGCGCCGGCCGCCACCACTGCCACCGCTGCCACGCGCGGCGCCGCGCCGCAGCTGGCGGTGCTGCACCACGGCGCCGACATCGTGGCCGAAGCGGGCGCGGCGCCGGCCACCGTGCCGCCGCCGGCCGACACCGCGCTGCTGGCCCAGCTGGCCGGCGCGCCCAGCTTCCTGATGGTGGGCACCATCGAACCGCGCAAAGGCCATCTGCAGGCGCTCGACGCCTTCGAGCGCCTGTGGGCCGAGGGCGGCAACGCCCAGCTAGTCATCGTCGGCAACGAAGGCTGGCGGCCGCTGCCAGCGGCCGAGCGGCGCACCATTCCGCGCATCGTGCAGCGCCTGGAAAACCATCCGGAACTGGGGCGCCGCCTGTTCTGGCTGCGCGGCGTCGACGACGCCCTGCTGCAGCAGATTTACCAGGCCAGCGCCTGCCTGCTGGCGCCGAGCGAGGGCGAAGGCTTCGGCCTGCCCCTGATCGAAGGCGCGCGCTTCGGCCTGCCGCTGCTGGTGCGCGATATCCCGGTCTTCCGCGAGGTGGCCGGTACCGCGGCCGTCTACTTCAGCGGCCTCGACGGCGAAGACCTGGCGCAGGCCGTGCGCGCCTGGCTGGCGGCGCCGCCGCCCGCCAGCCGGACGGCCGGCCTGGCCTGGATCACCTGGCGCGAGAATGTGCAGCGCCTGCTGGACTTGCTGGAAGGGCCGACCGCCGCGCTGGCATAAGCATTTATTAATTAAAATATCAAAATTAATCGTTTCAGTATAATGGGGAGCGGGCTTCGACATATTCCATGCCTGTGACCAATATCTAAACGATATATGAACGATATATCCTTGCCGCGCCGGCCGGTGATTGCCGTGGTCATTCCCTGTTATAAGGTGACGCGCCAGATTCTGGGCGTGATCGGCGCCATCGGCCCGGAAGTGCAGCATATTTATGTGGTGGACGACCATTGCCCGGATGGCTCGGGCGACGTGGTCGCGGCCCAGTGTCGCGACGCGCGCGTGACGCTGCTGCGCCACGCCGTCAACCAGGGCGTGGGCGGGGCCGTGATGAGCGGCTACCGCGCCGCCCTGGCGGCCGGGGCCGACCTGATCGTCAAGATCGATGGCGATGGCCAGATGGACCCGGCCCTGCTGCCGGCCATCGTCGAGCCGATCCTGGCCGGCCAGGCCGACTACACCAAGGGCAACCGCTTCTTCAACCTGGAACAGATCCGCCAGATGCCGCCGCTGCGCCTGTTCGGCAACGCCATGCTCTCGCTGCTCAACAAGCTGTCCTCCGGCTACTGGAATGTGTTCGATCCCACCAACGGCTATACCGCCATCCACGCCGATGTGGCGCGGCAACTGCCCTTCGCCAAGATCAGCCCGCGCTATTTCTTTGAAACCGATATGCTGTTCCGCCTGAACACCTTGCATGCGGTGGTGATCGACGTGCCGATGGATGCCCATTACGGCGACGAGGCCAGCAATTTAAAGATTTCCCGCATCATTACGGAATTTGCATTCAAGCATGTCCGCAATTTCGCCAAGCGGCTGTTCTACAATTATTATTTACGCAATATGTCGCTGGCCTCGATCGAAGCCCCGCTCGGCCTCGGCCTGCTGCTGGCGGGCGGCAGCTACGGCCTGTGGCATTGGGTGCATTCGGCCCGCCTCGATGTGCCGACCCCGGCCGGCACGGTCATGCTGTCGGGCCTGTCGGTGCTGATGGGCCTGCAGTTGCTGCTGGCCTTCCTCGCCTACGATATCGCCGCCGTGCCGCGCCGCCCCATCCACCGCCGCCAGCAAGGCCGCATCCTGCTGCTACAGGATTGAACGCCGGCGACCGCCCCGTTTCGCCCACCAGAAAGGGTCCCGCCCCCATGACCGCTGCCCCCACCCGGCTGACGCCAGCCGCCTTCCGCAGCCTCGGCCTGCTGAGCCTATTCCTCGCCTTCGTCTACCTGACGCTGCGCAATACCGGCCTCTACCCCAGCATCTTCGGCGATGAATGGAGCTATAGCAGCGCGGCGCGCCTGCTGCCGCTGCGCGAGGCGCCGCTGCCCTCCTATCTGTATTTCCTGTTCTACCGCGGCACCAACCAGTGCGGCGAAGGCTTCCTGGAATGCGCGCGCAGCCTGAACGTGCTGTTCTTCGTGGCCAGCACGCCCTTCATCTACCTGCTGGCGCGGCGGGTCTGCGCGCGCCCGCTAGCGGCCTGGGTCGCCCTGCTGTCGCTGCTGCGCCCGGCCAACAGCTATACCGCCTTCTTCATGCCGGAAGCCATGTATTACTGGGGCTTCTGGCTGCTGAGCTGGCATGCCTTGCAGATCCATGAGCGGCCCGACTGGCGGCGCGCCAGCCTCGGCGGGGTGCTGCTCGGCCTGCTGTTCCTGGTCAAGCTGCACGCCCTGTTCCTGCTGCCCGGCTACGCCTTGTTCCTGCTGTATTGCAGCCATGCCGCGCGCGCGCCCGGCGCACCCTGGCTGGCGCGCGGCCTGGGGCTAGCCGGCCTGAGCAGCGCGCTGATGCTGGCCGTGCGCTTCGGCCTCGGCTATCTGCTCGCCGGTCCCGCCAGCCTGAGCCTGACCGGAACGCTGTATGCCGGCCAGACGCCAGCCCAGCTTCCGGCCAGCCTGCCGGCCCTGCTGCTGCCGGCGCTGGCCAATCTGGGCGGCCACCTGATGGCGCTGGCGCTGCTGCTGGGCCTGCCATTGGCCGGCTTGCTGCTGCTGGGCTTGAGCCGCCGGCAGCGTGCGGCCAGCCCACGGCCGCTGCAGGCGCTGGCCCTGTACAGTGTCCTGATGCTGGGCCAGCTGCTGGCCATGACCGTGCTGTTTACCGCCATGGTGGCGGGCCACGGCGCGGAAAGCACGGCGCGCCTGCATATGCGCTACTACGATTTCATCCTGCCGCTCTTCCTGATCCTGGCGGCGGCCCAGGCCGACGCCGTGCCGGCGCCGGCGCCGCGCCTGGCGCGCCTGCTGGCCAGCCTGGTGCCGGCGGGCCTGCTGGCCTATGGCGCCGTGCAACTGGCGGGCTTCACCCCCAACTATATCGACAGCCCCGAGCTGTTCGGCGCGGCCAGCAGCGCGCCGCTGCGCTACAGCCTGGCCGGCCTCGGTGTGCTGTGTCTGCTGCTTTGGCTGGGCGCGCCGCGCCGCGGCGCCCGCCTCTACCTGTTCGGCCTGCTCCCGCTCTTTGTGCTGGCAGCCGGCTACCAGCTCAACGTCGCGCTGCGCCAGACCCTGCGCCCCGACCTGCACGCCCAGGCCGGACAAGTGGTGCGCCATTACCTGACGCCGGCCGAAACCAGCCACCTGACCCTGGTCGGCGACAATGCCGCCGCCCTGTTCAAGACCCGCTTCTTTGTCGACAATGCGCGCACCGCGCTGCTGCTGCGGCCCCAGGGCCACCGGCTCGACAACGAGGAGCTGGGCGGAGCGGACGCCTGGGTGCTGGCGTTCGGCGACTACCACCTGCCGGCCGGCGCCCAAGCCTACCTCGGCCAGCGCGGCTATACCCTGGCGCGGCTGGCGCCCGAGAGCGGCCAACGCCGGCCCACCAATTTCAATGAACCGGAAGCGGAGTGGAGCGTGGTGGCCAGGCAGGGCCTGGCCGGGGCGGAAGCCTGGGGCCGCTGGTCGGATGGGGATGAGATCACGCTCGAGTTCAAGCAGGATTTACCGCCCGCCTGCACGCTGCGGCTGGACGTGGCGGCCTATGGGCCGAATGCCGGCCAAAGCTTCACCTTCCGCCTCGGCGGCGAAACGCGGCAGGTGCGCGTGGCGGGCCAGCGCCAGAAGATCGACCTGCAATTCGCGCCGGCGGCCGGCACGCGCACGCTGCGCATCCGCGTGCCGCAAGCGGTGTCGCCGCGCCAGCGCGGCGAAAGCGACGATGAGCGCCGGCTCGGCCTGGCGCTCTACCGCCTGCAGGTGCTGGCGCACGCCGCGCCAGCCGAGGCCAGCCGCTAAGGCGCGGCGCCCGCCGCAGCGCCGGACGCCTGGCGGAACACCGGACACATGCGGTAAGTCCAGGAGGTGCTGCCGACCCAGGCCGGATAGTCGCGGCAGGCGGCGCCCTCCACGCCCAGGCCGTAGCCGGCCAGCTTGCCGGCGGCGGCCTGCAGCGCATCGGCGCTGCGCTGGCGCGCCTGGTCCGTCTCGGCCGCGCTGCGCGGCACGTGCGGCGGATGGCGGTCGGTTTGCAGCATCACGTATTTCGGCCCGCTGCGCGCGGCCAGCATGGCATCGACGCGGGCACGGAAGGCCGGCGACTCCGGGAAGCCGGAACCGAGCGCCACAAACGCCAGGCGCTGCGGGAAGAACGGCACCAGCCAGCCCATGGGCGGATCGCCATGCACGGTGACCACCATGCTCTGTTCCGGCTGGCTGAAGGTCGGCACCTGCACATCGAAGGCACGCCAAGTCCAGCGCGCATGGCCCCAACTGCCGGAGCTATACAGCGGCAACGCGGCCAGCAGCAGCAGCAAGGCCGCCACGCTACGGCCCGCGCCCCTAGTCAAGCGCCGCGCCAGCAGCCAGAACAGCAGGGGCGCCAGCAATTCCAGCGGCACCAGATAGCGGTAAATGCTGAACAGATTGAGCCAGATCAGATAGGCCACGCCGATGAAGGTCAGCAGCAGGCGCGCCTGCGGCGTCAGCAGCGGGCCGGCCGCCGCCGGGCGCCCATGGGCCTTGCCCTCGGCCTGCCAGCCACGCCGCAGCACATCGGCCGCCAGCGCCAGCACGGCCAGATACAACAGGGGCATCAGCGGATTGCGCAGCATCAGCTCGCTCACCCGGCGTGGATCGAAGGTGAAAATAAACGGCCACAGCAAACGCTCGCGCCAGCTGCGCGGCAGCCAGCCCGTATCGCCGATACCGAGCGGCGCCGCCAGTTCGCCCTGGAACAGCTGGTTAAACTGCGGGAACAGCGGATTGCCGAACACTTCCCACATGCGCCAGAACCAGTGGCCGGAGCTGAGCGCGATGCCGGCCAGCACGGCCAGGCCGAAGACGAAGGCGGCGCGCAGGCGCAAGCCCCAGCTGCCGGGCACGGCCAGCAGGGCCAGGCACAGTGCCAGCGCATAACTGGCATTGGTCAGCTTCAAGCCGGTGCCGAAGCCGGCCAGCAGGCCGGCCAGCAGTGGCCAGACCAGGGCGGCGGCCGGCGCCGCCAGCGGCAGCGACTGGCGCAGCATCAGCAGCAAGGCGCCCAGCACGCACAGGGCGGTCAGGTTGTCGCCCATGGTGTTGCCCATCTCCGACAGATAGGCCGGTCCCAGGCAGCCGGCCAGGGCGAGCAGCAGGCTCAGGCCATAGCGCGGCCGGCCCGCCGCATCGGGCGGCAGCAGGCGGCGGCCGATGGCGGCCAGCAGCGGGAAGTTCAAGCCGTGCAGCACCCCCATCAGGAAGCCGGCCACCGGCGCCGGCAGGTGCATCACCAGACCGTAGTACAGCAGGTCGAGCGTGGGATTGAAATAGCTTTGCCACTGGCCGGGCGCCAGATCGTAACCGATCTTGCCGTTCAGCAGGGCGAACGGGTTATACAGATGGTAGTTGTGCAGGTCCCAGTTATCGTCCTGCCCCATCGCCAGCGCCAGGCAGCCGGCAAACAGGGGCGCCAGCCATACGGCCCAGCACCATCCCGACAGCGTATCGGCCCGCTGCCACAGGCGTCGGCACCAGCCCCCCATTTAGTTCGGGCGCGGCGCAGGTGCCGGCAAGCTCAAGTAGGCAAAGCGCTTTTGCTCGATGCGCCCCTTGGTCACCGTGTCCAGGATCAGGCCGCAGCACAGCAGGAGCACGCTGAACAGGCCGATGCCGGTGCACAGCACGGCCGTCGGCACGCGCGGCACCAGGCCGGTGCTCAGATAGGTTTGCAGCAGCGGCGCCGCCAGGCCCACGGCCAGCAGCAGGAACAGCAGCGCGCCCAGCGCGTAAAAATGCAGCGGCTTCTCGTTCTTGAACAGCTTGAGGATCATCATCAGGATGCGCGCGCCGTCGCGGTAGGTATTCAGCTTGCTGACCGAGCCTTCGGGGCGCGACTTGTACACGGTCGGCACCTCGGCCACCGGCATGCGCAATTCCAGGGCGTGCACGGTGAGCTCGGTTTCCGTTTCGAAGCCGGCCGCGTGGGCGGCGAAGGACTTGGCGTAGCGGCGCGAGAACAGGCGGTAGCCGGACAGCATGTCGCCGAAGGTATTGCCGAACACCATGGCCACGCAGCCGGTCAGCAGGCGGTTGCCGAAGCGGTGGCCGAAGCGGTAAGCGGCCTGCTCTTCAGTGACGCGGCTGCCCACCACCATGTCCAGGCCTTCGCGCAGCAGCTTCTCGGCCAGTTGCGGCGCCACGCTGGCATCGTAGGTATCGTCGCCATCGACCATGATGTAGATGTCGGCATCGACGTCGGCGAACATGCGGCGGATCACATTGCCCTTGCCTTGCAACGGCACGCGGCGCACGATGGCGCCGGCCGCTTCGGCCACGGCAACCGTGGCGTCGGTGGAATTGTTGTCAAAGACGTAGACCGGGGCATCCGGCAGGCAGGCATTGAAATCGCGCACGATGGCGCCGATGGTCAGTGCCTCGTTATAGCAGGGAACGATGATGGCGATGCGTTGGTTGGCGAGTATGGTCACGGTATTTCGAGGGTTGTGGACGGGGCCGGACCCCATTCCAGGCTTAACTGAGAGAAACTAACAATTATATAAGAAGAATAAGCCGGCGCATCGCTGGGCCGGCTTCCGCTTACACTTCTTACACTTTCTTGCGCTTTAAGCCTTGGGCAGGCCGCCCAGCAGCGCGGCCAGCTTGGCCTTGGGCTTGGCGGCCGGCAAGGGCGCGCTGGCCGCCGGCGCGGCGCTGCGGCTCGGCTCATACGGTTTCAGGAACCACGGGTCGACCTTCTCGCGGCGCGGACCCGGGCCGCCCGCGCCACGGCCGCGCTCGCCGCCCGGCGCGCGCTCGGCGCCGCCGCGTTCGCCGCGGCTGCGGTCGGCTTCCGAACCGCGCCGCGCACGGCGCTCGCCATGCCGCTCGTCGCCGCCGTGGCCGCCGGGCGCGAAGCCCTGCAGCTCGCCGCGGCGGATGGTTTGCTTGATCAGCTTTTCGATATCGGCCAGCAGGCGCTCGTCCTTGTCCGAATAGATCGAGATGGCGTCGCCCGAGGCGCCGGCGCGGCCGGTGCGGCCGATGCGGTGCACATAGTCTTCGGCGTTGTACGGCAGGTCGTAGTTGACCACGCACGGCAGGTCGGAGATGTCGAGGCCGCGCGCCGCCACGTCGGTGGCCACCAGCACGTCGATCTCGCCCTTCTTGAAGGCATCCAGCGCGGCCATGCGTTCCTGCTGGCTCTTGTCGCCGTGGATGGCGGTGGCTTTCATGCCCTCCTGCTCCAGGCCGCGCGCCAGGCGCGAGGCGCCGATCTTGGTATTCGAGAACACGATCACCTGCTTCAGCTCGCGCTGGCGCAGGATGTGGGCGACGGCGTCGCGCTTGTGCTCCTCGGCCACCTTGTATACCACCTGGGTCACCTTGTCGGCCGTGGCATTGCTGCGCGCCACCTCGATCGAGACCGGGTTGTTGAGGAAGCTGTTGGCCAGCTTCTTGATCTCGGGCGAGAAGGTGGCCGAGAACATCAGGTTCTGGCGCGCCTTGGGCAGCAGGTTGATGATGCGCTGCAAGTCGGGCAGGAAGCCCATGTCGAGCATGCGGTCGGCCTCGTCCATGACCAGCATCTGCACCTGGCCCAGGCTGACGGTCTTCTGCTCGACGTGGTCGAGCAGGCGGCCCGGCGTGGCGATGACGATTTCGATGCCGCTGCGCAGGGCGGCCGTCTGCGGCTTCATGTCCATGCCGCCGAACACCACGGTCGAGCGCAGCGGCGTATGCTTGCAATAGGCTTTGACATTGTCGGCCACCTGCACCGCCAGTTCGCGGGTCGGGGTCAGCACCAGGGCGCGCACCGGGTGGCGCGCCGGCGACATGCTGCTATTGGCATGGGCCAGCAGCAGCTGGATAATCGGCAGCGAGAAGCTGGCGGTCTTGCCGGTGCCGGTCTGGGCCGCGCCCATGACGTCGCGCCCTTGCAGCACGACCGGGATGGCCTGGGCCTGGATCGGCGTCGGGTGGGTGTAGCCCTGCTCGGTCAGCGCGCGCTGGATATCCGGCGACAGGCCGAAGTCGGCAAAGCGGACTTGCGCCGGGGCGGCAGCGGCGCCCTCCGGCGCCAGGGTGATCTCGGTGTCAGACATATTCGTGGTCGGCCATTCAGCGATGGCCATCTTTCTTCAGGAAAACAACAATTTGCGCGAGCAAAGGCCGCGGCGGCCAACCCTGGATGATACCTGTTTCAGCAGCCCTTCGCACAAAAACGAGGGATTTTGCTGGAAAATCTTGCAAATTAAGACAATATAAGCCTGCCATGCCCCCGAAATCCACCCCGCCCACGCCCGCCGATCCCCGTCCCGCCGCCCCGCCGCGCCCGGATGCCGACGAATGCTGCCGCGGCGGCTGCGACTGGTGCGTGCTCGACGAATACGAGGCCGCGCTGGAGCGCTACCGGCGCGCCCTGGCCGAGTGGCAGGCGCGCCAGGCGTCCTGAAATACGCCCCGGGGCGCTGGCCGCTTAGCTGCGCTGGCGCAGCGCCGCGTCGATTTTCTTGTCGGTGTTGTACTGGCTGAGCGAGTACACCGCCCAGATGGCGGCCGGAATCCAGCCCAGCACGGTCAATTGCAGCAGCAGGCAGAGAATGCCGGCGACAGGCCGGCCGATGGTGAAAAAGGCCAGCCAGGGCAGGAACAGGGCAATCAGAAGGCGCATAAAGATACTCCAGAAAATCCCGTGACGCGGGAACGTCGTAAGCGGTTGCTCGCGGAAATTGTACAAACAGAATTGCTAGAAGGGAAATTTTGTTTAATCGGCCAAGCCGGCGACGCAACACGGTACGCCAGCGTACCGACGCGGCGGCGCGGCGGGACCATGCTGAGCTGCCATGACGACCGCCCCGCCCTCCCCTTCCGCTGCCGACAGCGCCAGCGCGCCCCAAGGCGGCGCCGGCCTGCTCGGCCAGCTTGGCCCCGGCCTGGTCACCGGCGCGGCCGACGACGATCCCAGCGGCATCGCCACCTATTCCCAGGCCGGCGCCCAGTTCGGTTTCGGCCTGCTGTGGACCATGCTGCTGACCTATCCGCTGATGGTGGGCATCCAGATGGTCAGCGCCAGCATCGGCCGGGTCAGCGGACGCGGCTTGGCCGGCAATATGCGGCGCCACTGCCCGCCCTGGCTGCTGCACGGCATCGTGCTGCTGCTGCTGCTCGCCAACACCATCAATATCGCGGCCGACATCGCCGCCATGGGCGAGGCGGCGCGCCTGGTGCTGGGCGGACGCGCCGCGCTGTATGCCCTGGGCTTCGGCCTGCTCTCGCTGCTGCTGCAACTGCTGCTGCCCTACCAGCGCTATGCGCGCCTGCTCAAATGGCTGACCCTGGCCCTGCTGGCCTATATGGCGACGGTGCTGGTGGTGCAGGTGCCGTGGGGGGCGGCGCTGCGCGCGGCCCTGCTGCCGCCGCTGGTCTGGGAGCGCAGTTATCTGACCACGGTGGTGGCCCTGTTCGGCACCACCATCAGCCCCTATCTGTTCTTCTGGCAGGCGGCGCAGGAAGTCGAAGAATTGCGCGCCGATCCGGCCGCCGCCCCGCTGCGCCGGGCACCCCAGCACAGCGCGGCGGAACTGCGCCGCATCCGCGTCGACACCCTGGTCGGCATGGGCTTTTCCAACCTGGTGGCGCTGTCCATCATGCTGACCACGGCCGTGACCCTGCATGCCCAGGGCGTGCGCGCGATCACGTCCTCGGCCCAGGCCGCCGCCGCGCTGCGGCCGCTGGCCGGCGAGCTGGCCTTCGGCCTGTTCAGCCTGGGCATCATCGGCACCGGCCTGCTCGCCATTCCGGTGCTGGCCGGCTCGGCGGCCTACGCGGTGGCGGGCGCCTTCAACTGGCGCAGCAGCCTGGCGCTGCGGCCGCGCGCGGCGCGCAAGTTCTACGCCATCATCGCCGCCGCCACGCTGGCCGGCGTCGGCATCGGTTTCCTGCCCGTCGACCCGATCCAGGCCCTGTATTGGAGCGCCGTCATCAATGGCGTGATCGCCGTGCCCATCATGGCGGTGACGATGCTGCTGGCGGGCCGGCCCGCCGTCATGGGGCCGCTGCCGCTGGCGCCCTGGCTGCGCGCGCTGGGCTGGCTGTGCACGGCGGCCATGGCGCTGGCGGTGCTGGCGATGCTGCTCATATCGGTCTAAGCTGTACAGCAATCCCATTCGCCGGAGCCGACCATGCCGAACCGCCTCGCCTGTGCGCTTGCCGCCTGTCTGCTGCTGCTGCCGGCCGCGCGCGCCGAGGAACGCAGCTTCCCGCCCGAGGCGCGCAAGGGCGTGCTGACGCCGGGCTATTTCCCGGAAGTGGAAATCGATGGCCGCCTGCGCCGCCTGGCGCCGGCCGGACGCATCTTCAACCAGGACAATCTGAGCGACACCCCGGCCACGCTGCGCGGCCGCCAGCTGCCCATCGCCTACACCGAAGACCGCGACGGCCTGATCGACCGCATCTGGCTGCTCAGCCGCGAAGAGCAAGGGCGCAAGCTGAAAGTGAGCGCGCCGCCGCGCTAGCGGCTGCCCGGCGTGCCGTCGTCCTCGGCGCGCAGCTGCAAGCCGGGCAGCCGCGCGATGAAGGCGTCCACGCCGGCCGTGTAGGCGCCGGGCTTGCCCAACAGCAGATTGAGGTCGCGGTGGCTGAGCTTTTGCTCCAGCACGTCGGCGATGATGCCCAGCGTGCGGGCGCGGCCGGCGAAGGCCTGGGCCTGGGCGCAGGCCTGCTCGCGCAACAGCGAGCACACCAGCAACAGCGGCCGCACCTCGTGCGCCCCGTCGAGCGCATGGTAGGGCGACAGGCTGCGCCAGGTGGCCGGATGCTTGCCGAACGCCTGGTCGTACAGGCGCAGATGGCGCTGCTCCATCAGCGCCACCAGATCATAGGCCGCGCTGTCGAGCGCGATGGTGCCGAGCCAGGGCGCGCAACCCGCCTCCGACACCAGGGCCGGGCGCGCCGCCAGCAGCGCCGCCAGGTGCGCACCGGCCGAGTGTCCCATCAGCACGAATTGCCTGCGGTCCGCGCCCCAGGACGCCGCCATGCCCTGGGCCGCCGCCAGCGCGCGCGCCACATCGCGCACCTGCTCCAGCGGCTCGGCCTGGGGCAACAGGCGGTAATCGGCCACCACCACCACATACCCCAGGGCCGTGAAATGCGGCACCTTGTTTTCCAGCACCGCCGGCTCGCTCTTGCTGCCGCTGCGCCAGGCGCCGCCATGCACCATGAACAGCACCGGGCCGCGCGGCTGGGCCGGCAGATAGACGTCAAAACGCTGGCGCGGCTGCTCGCCGTACGCGATATCGCGCAGCACGCGGCCGCCGCCGCCCTCCTCCTGGCCGTGCGCGGGCGCGCCATGGCGCGCCGCCTGCGCCAGCCCGCTGCTCAAAGCCAGCGCCAAAAACAGCGCAAACAGGCGCACGACGTTGCTGATGAGCGACATTCCCTTCCTCCCGTTCCAGCCCCCTAACCGCGGCAAAATACGCACATTTTCACTCTGCGGCGCTGGTGATTTTTCGATAGTTTCTTTAAAGAAATTGCAAGTTCTTCGTTGCAATTGCCGATGCTCTCGCGCTAGGATCGTTTCAACGGCCCTCCTAACGCCGGCCACATCTGCGCAGCCCTCGACCCCGCCTGCTACCACCACACGAATGGGTGCAATATGAACAAACATACTCGCAAGGCAAGACTCTTGGCAACCGCCGCCGCATTCGTGCTGGCCGGCGCTGCGCAGGCCGGCACCATCGGCGCCGCCTCGCTGGACGACGTGACCCTGGGCGGCAATGCGACCGCTTACTGGGCCGACGCCCTGAACTACTACGGCAGCAACCCCGGCAGCGACGCCAGCAGCTTCGCCGCCGCTTTCGCCGGCTACGGCAATGGCGGCGCCTGGAGCCTGATGGGCACGGCCCAAGGCAACTCCTTCAGCGTCGCCAACAGCGCCTTCAATTACAGCTTCAGCAAGAATGCCGGCAACCAGAGCGGCACCTGGTCCATCACCAATCTGAGCGCCGCCCAGGTTGTGCTCGACCTCGCCTTCTCCATGCACACCGGCGATGCCGGCACCGCCTTCCTGTTCGACAACCAGGCGATTGGCGCCGGCCAGACCCTGCAAGGCAGCTGGAAGATCGAATGGCTCAACAATGCCGACAAGATCCCGAACTTTTCCAATATGAACCTGTTCAGCCGCGACCTGAGCGGCGGCGCGGGCGCCGGCGCGGCTGCCGCCATCACCGCCGTTCCCGAACCGGCAACCTGGGCCATGTTACTCACGGGCCTGTGCGGCATCGGCCTGACCTTGCAGCGCGGCCAACCGGCGCGCGTCAAGAAAAAAGCATAGCAACAACAATAGCCAGTAGTAAGCTAGCCCGGATGACCCCATCCGGGCTTTTTTTTCGTGGGAAGTTTGCGCCAGATCAAACAATGCCCACCTCTGATGCCTGGCACCAGGGTGGCCATTGTTTGCGGCAGATCAAAGGAAGATGATGAGGGCGGCAATGCCGACGATCAGGCCCAGCTTGGTGAGCTTGTAGACGGTCTTGTTCCAGGCTTTGAAGCGGCGGCGGTATTTGCCGGCGTAGAAGGAGATGCGGAACAGCTTGCTGACCAGGCCGACCTGGTCGCCGCTTTCGTTGGGCGAGGCGGCGGCCGTCATCAGGGTACGGCCGAGGAAGCGGTTGACCGCCTGCGCCCAGCTGAAACGCATCGGCCGCTCGACGTCGCAGAACAGGATGATGCGGTCGCTTTCGCTGCCGTTGATGGCCCAATGGATATAGGTTTCGTCGAACATCACGCCGACACCGTCGCGCCAGCTGTGGCGCTCGCCGTCCACGTCGATGAAGCAGCGGTCGTCGTTCGGCGTGGCCAGGCCCAGGTGGTAGCGCAGCGAGCCGGCGAAGGGGTCGCGGTGCGGATTGAGCTTGCCGCCCGGCGGCAGCTCGGCGAACATGGCCGCCTTCACGCTCGGGATGCTTTGCAGCAGGGCGAAGGTTTGCGGACACAGCTGTTCAGCCGAGGGGTGGCTCGCGTCGTACCACTTCAGGTAAAAGCGCTTCCAGCCGTTCTTGAAGAAGGAGTTGAAGCCGGCGTCGTCGTTCTGCTCGGAAGCCTTGATCTTTTGCAGGCGCAGCAGATTCTCGGCTTCGGCGCGGATCACTTGCCAGTTCTGCTGCAGCGGTTCGAGTTCCTTGAAGTCGGCCACCGCCAGCCAGGGCGTGGACGGCACCTTGGAGAACCAGTGCATGAAGATATTGATCGGCGCCATGAACGACGAGTGGTCGAACAGCTGGCGGCCGAACGGCAGGCGCACCTTGCCGCGGAAGTGGATGTGCAGGACGGAGAGCGCGTAAAAAGCAACAATTGCCCATTTCATGGTGCAACCTCGTTTCGGATTCCAAACCGGGCATTTTATCTCAGCTCGGCCGGGGCGGGGCCGGCGGCTGTCTCACGCCAAAGAAAACACTAATAAAAAAACAAGTATGATAGCCTTTCTAACAGGAAAAGTCTTTCCATCATTTAAAGGAGGTTGCCGAGATGCCCCACTCTATCCGTAATTCCGTTATGGATGCGATAGGCAATACGCCTCTCGTCCGCCTGTCGCGCCTGTTCGGCGAGAGTGCCGAAATCGTGGCCAAGCTGGAATACATGAATCCCGGCGGCAGCATCAAGGACCGCATGGTGCGGCATATGCTCACGCGCATGCCGGCCGGCCGCCAGCGCGTGGTCGAAAGCTCGTCCGGCAACACCGGCGCGGCGCTGGCCATGGCGAGCGCCGTGCACGGCCTGCAATGCGATGTGACCGTGCCGGGCAAGACCAGCGTGGAAAAGGTCAAGCGCATCCAGGCTTACGGCGCCCAGGTGCACGTCTGCGCCGCCGATGTGCCGGAAAAGGATGTGCGCAGCTACTACGCGGTGGCCGAGGCGCTGGCGGCCGAACATGGCGCCTACCATCTGGACCAGTACCGCTCCGAGCTGAACCGCCAGGCCCACTATGCCGACACCGCGCCCGAACTGTGGCAGCAGCTCGACGGACAGCTCGACTACTTCGTCTGCGGCATCGGCTCGGGCGGCACCATTTCCGGCATCGGCCGCTACCTGAAGGAGCGCAATCCGCGCATCACCGTGATCGGGGTCGAGCCGCGCCATTCGGCCTACCGCAAGCTGGTGACGGATGCGCCGCAAAGCGGCGAATTCCGCAGCGCCATCGAAGGCGTGGGCAAAAGCGCGCCCTCGCTCGCCTTCGATCCGGCGGCGGTGGACGACGTGGTGCAGGTGAGCGACGAGGAGGCGCTGGAATATTGCCAGCTGCTGGCGCGCCGCGAAGGGATCCTGGCGGGCGGCTCCAGCGGCTGCGTCAGCGCCGGCATCGCCCAGCTGCTGCCGCGCCTGGCCGGCGCGCGCGTCGCCACCATCTTCCCCGATTCGGGTGTCTACTACCTGTCCAAATACTTCTGAACCGCCGTCGCGCCGCTCAGGCCAGGCCCCACAGCGCCCGGGCCTCGGCGGCCAGCAGTTCCGGCCTTTCTTCCGGCCAGAACAGTTTGCTGCCCGGCAGGCGGCGCAGGCCGCGCCCATTGCCGAAAGCCTGCTCGAAATAGCGCGCGCTGGCGGCGGTGAAAATATCGT
Source organism: Massilia sp. NR 4-1 (assembly GCF_001191005.1). Lineage (NCBI taxonomy): Bacteria > Pseudomonadati > Pseudomonadota > Betaproteobacteria > Burkholderiales > Oxalobacteraceae > Massilia > Massilia sp. NR 4-1. The sequence continues at coordinate 5,621,870 of NZ_CP012201.1, read as the reverse complement.
CGGCCTCGCCCCACAGCACGCGCACCGGCACCCGGCTGGCCTTCAGCGCGGCACTGATGCCCTGCAGCGAGTTGCGCTCCAGCGCCACGGCATAGGCATGCATCTGCGCCTTGCGCTGCGGGCTACTGACCAGCGGGCCGAGATAGCATTCCAGCGCCTCGTCGCTGGGATGGGCCGGATCGGCGTAGCACATGCCGCCGATGCCTTGCGCGCTGCGCGCCAGCGCCTTGTCGGCCAGCCAGGGCTGGAACCATTGGTCGGCGAAGGTGCCGGCCTTGGCCAGCTCGATCACCGGCGCCAGCGCGGCGGGCGGGCATTCCGGTTCGCTGTCGCAGTTGGTCAGCAGCAGGCTGCGCACGCGCTGCGGATAGCGCACCATGAAAAGCTGGGCGACGGCGCCGCCGCTGTCGTTGGCGATCAGGTCCACGCTATCGATCCGCAAGCGGTCGAGCAGTTCGGCCAGCATCGCCACCTGGTCCTGCGGCGCCATGCCCTGGCCCGGCGCGACCTCGGTATAGCCCAGGCCGAGAAAGTCGGGCGCGACGCAGCGCCGGTACGGCGCCAGCAGCGGCAGCGCGCCGCGCCACTGGAAGCTGTTCAGCGGGAAGCCATGCAGGAACAGGGCCGCCGGGCCGCTGCCTTGCTCGATATAGGCGATGCGGCCGAAGCGGGTCGGCTGGAAGCGGCGCGCGGCGTGGAAGGCGGCGGCGTCCAGCGCCGGTCCCGGCGCGGCGGCCTGCGCTACGCCGGCCACGGCGGCCGGGACGCCATGCGGCCGGCCCGGCCCTGCTTTGCCCGCTGGCGCGGCCGGTGCCGGCAACGCCGTGCCGCCCAGGGCCGTGGCGGCGACGGCGCCGCCGGCCAGTGTCAGGAAATGTCTGCGGTCCATGCTGTGCTCCTTGAGTGGGATGAGTGAACACATTATTGGCGCGCCAGGTCATCGGCTCAATAACCTCGGAGGTCATGGCGGCCCGCACCCGGCCGCGCTAAGATAAGCCGCATGAAAACCCATGACGCCCCCCTCGCCCCCGCCCGTATCGGCATCCTGCTGCGCGAATGGCGCGCGGCGCGGCGTCTGAGCCAGCTCGATCTGGCGCTCGCTGCCGAACTCTCGGCCCGCCACCTGAGCTATATCGAAACCGGCAAGGCCCAGCCCAGCCGCGAGGTGCTGGGCCGGCTGGCCCAGGCCCTCGACATGCCGCTGCGCGAGCGCAATGCCCTGCTGGTGGCGGCCGGCTATGCGCCGCACTATCCCGAGTCGGCGCTCGGCGCGCCGGATATGGCGCGCATCGAGCAGGCCATCGGCCTGATGCTCCAGCAGCAGGAACCCTATCCCGCCTTCCTGTTGAACCGCTACTGGGACATCCTGGCGGCCAACGGCGCCGCGCTGCGCCTGAACCGCTTCCTGCTCGATGGGCGCGACAGCCCGCACCGCAATATGCTGCGCCACGTCTTCGATCCGCAGGATTTGCGCGCCGTGCTGGCCAATCACGCCGAAGTGGCGGGCGACCTGCTCGGCCACCTGCACGCCCTGGTCGCGTCGTCGCCGGGCGACGCCAAAGCGCGCACCCTGCTCGACGAGGTGCTGGCCTATCCCGGCGTGCCGCAGCGCTGGCGCCAGCGCGAACCGGGTGCCGCGCCGGCCCCGCTGCTGAGCACCGTCTTCCGCAAGAATGGCCAGGAACTGCGCTTCTTCTCCACCATCACCACCTTCGGCACCCCGCGCGACGTCACCCTCGACGAGCTGCACATCGAATCCTGCTTCCCGCTCGACGAGGCCACGGCCGCTTTCTGCCAGACGCTGGCGCGCTCCGAATAAATGCCGGTTTGCCGCTGGCGGCCGCGTGGATAAAACGGTTTTTATTGCAGTCGCTGCAAATTTGCAACTAAATCAAATAAATTCGTTGCGAATACATTTTCAGCCATGCGAAATTAATGGCTCCCGAATAAAGGGAGGCAGGCGCAGTTAATTGCATAATAATAGTAAACAAGCGCCCTGCCGATTTGATTAGATGTACTTTTGCATTTCTTCGCACCACAACACTATTAATATGAAAGCGATAGTAATGATGAAGACTCTGAAAAAAACCAGTCTGTTTCTGATGTTCGGCCTGGGCATGGGCCTGTCCTATTCCGCCGCCGCCCTTCCCACCACCGCCTGGTGCGAAATCATGGCCCCGATCTGCGACGAAAACCCCAAAGCCCACGGCTGCCCAGCCTATTTCCGCTATTGCCCACAGCTGTAAATATTTAAATCATCTATAACTTTAAAGGTAAAACTATTATGAAAAGCCTCAAAAAAATGATTTTCATTGCAGCGCTGGGTATGGGTTTGGGTGTTTCGCTGTCCGCATCGGCGTTGCCGCCGGAAGAAGATTGCCGCGACGCTTGCTGGGCGTGCAAAGAGGGCGATCAAGATTCCTGCCGCTTCTATCGTGGCGTTTGCCGCGTCTATGGCCCGCTTTGCTGATTTAAAGGGATCGCCATGAAAAAGATGAAACTGGTTTTGCTGGCTGTGAGCATGGGCCTGGGCATCGGCATCTCGCAAAGCGCATTCGCCCTGCCTGATCCGGACTGGTGCCTGGATCTGATGAGCGAATGCCGCGACGGTGGCGAATGGGCGTGTAACTTGTTCCGTACCTACTGCCACGGCTAAGCGCCTTCAGCGGCATATTCCCACAGCCCCTGCGGTGTGCATGCAGGGGCTTTTTATTTGCTGCAGCCAGCCATCGCTATTCTTTGTCGGACGCTCTACAATACAGCCTGCATTCAATCCAGTTAAAGGGGCAGCAGCATGGCAGGCAGACCACGGGAATTCGACCGCGACAACGCGCTGAAGCAGGCGCGCGATGTGTTCTGGACGCACGGTTATGAAGGCACGGCCTTGTCCGACCTGGTCGAAGCCCTGGGCATCGCCTCGGCCCGCATCTACGCCGCCTTCGGTTCCAAGGAAGCGCTGTTCCGCGAAGCGGTCGAACTCTATGAGGCGCAGGAAGGCAGTTTCGCCCAGCGCGCCCTGGCGAAGGAAGACGGCAGCGCGCGCGAAGCCATCGAGCGCATGCTGACCGATGCCGCCGAACTGTACACCCGGCGCGGCAAACCCAAAGGCTGCATGGTGGTCAGCGCCGCCACCAATTACAGCAGCGGCAACGAGTCCGTGATGAACTGGCTGGCCGAACACCGGCAGCAGCGCACGGCGTCGATCGCGGAACGCATCCGCCAAGCCGTGGCCGGCGGCGAGCTACGCGCCGACACCGATGCCGAAGCGCTTGGCGATTTCTATGCCGCCCTGCTGCACGGCCTGTCGGTGCAGGCGCGCGACGGCGTGCCGCGCAGCCGTCTGCTGGCCCTGATTCCGCCCGCCATGGGCGTGCTGGCCGCCAGCGCCAGGCACTAGGAACGGCCGGCATGAAAAAAGGCTCTTCAGGATGAACTGAAGAGCCTTTTGTTTTGATGCCGCCGTATTAGGCCGCCTTATTCACCGCGCAGGAAAGGCAGCAGCTCGGCCAGGAAGTCGAGCGGGCTTTCTTCCGTGACGAAGTGGCCGCAGTCGGGCAGGATGGCGCCGCGCAGGTCCGGCGCCAGCTTCTGCATCGTCAGCAGCGGCGCGTCACGTGTCGCATGTTCGGCGCCCAGCGCCAGCACCGGCATGGACAGCGGCGTTTCGGCGCGGCGCAGATTCTGCTCGATGGTCTGCGGGATGGCGCGGTAATAGGCGAAGCCGGCGCGCAGCGCACCCGGCGCGGCATAGGCTTCGGCATACACCTCGAACGCCACCGCATCGCGCCGGTAGGACCACTTGTCGAACATGAAGGACAGGTATTCGCGCTCGCGGCCCTGGATCAGCGCTTCCGGCAAATCGCGTACCTGGTTGAACATGAAGTGCCACAGGAAGATGTTGTGCTCGGGCGGCACGAAGATCGAGGGCGCCGGCGCCAGGCCGGGGATCACGGCCTCGGTCAGCGCCATCCGCTCCACCGCCTGCGGATAATCGCTGGCCAGCGCATAGCCTATCCACATGCCGATATCGTGGCCCACCACGGCATAGCGCTCGTGGCCCAGCTGCTGCATGACTTCATGCAGGTCGGCGGCGGCGGTGCCGGTATCGTAGCCGTCCAGCGGACGGTCGGAGTGGCCGATGCCGCGCGGGTCGACAGCGATGGCGCGGAAGCCCGATGCGGCCAGCGCGCGCATCACGTGGCGCCAGGTGTACCAGGTCTGCGGCCAGCCCGGGATCAGCAGCACCGGCTTGCCTTCGCCGACGCTGACGTGGTGGATGCGGCCGGCCGCCGTGCGCGCATAGCCGTGGGTGAATTCAGTTGTCATGCCTTGTTCCGTTTTCAGTTGTTGTTGCGGGAGATTCATGCGATCCCCAGCAGGCGGTTGATCTCTTGCTGCGTGATGCCGGCGCCGGCGAAATCGTCGAACACCTTGTCCGTCACCTGGATGATGTGCTGGTTGATGAAGTCGACGCCTTCGCGCGCGCCATCCTCCGGCTGCTTCAGGCAGCACTCCCATTCCAGCACGGCCCAACCCGAGTAGCGGTACTGCGCCAGTTTGGAGAAGATGCCCTTGAAGTCCACCTGTCCGTCGCCCAGCGAGCGGAAACGGCCGGCGCGCTCGGTCCAGTTCTGGTAGCCGCCGTAGATGCCTTGCCGGCCGCTCGGATTGAACTCGGCATCCTTCACATGGAACATGCGGATGCGCTCGTGGTAGATGTCGATATAGTCCAGGTACTTGAGCTGCTGCAGCACGAAGTGGCTGGGATCGAACAGGATGTTGCAGCGTTCATGGCCGCCCACGCGATCCAGGAACATTTCAAAGGTGGCGCCGTCGTGCAGGTCTTCGCTCGGGTGGATTTCGTAGCACAGGTTCACGCCCTGCTCGTCGCAGACATCGAGGATGGGTTTCCAGCGCCGCGCCAGTTCGTCGAAGGCGGTGTCCACCAGTCCTTGCGGACGCTGCGGGAAGGGGAAGAAATAGGGCCAGGCCAGCGCGCCGGAGAAGGTGCCCATCTCGCTCAGGCCGAGACGGCGCGAAGCCTTGGCCGCCAGCTTGACCTGCTCGATCGCCCAGGCGCTGCGCTGCGCCGGTTTGCCGCGCAGTTCGGGCGGCGCGAAGCCGTCGACCAGCGCATCGTAAGCCGGGTGCACCGCCACCATCTGGCCCAGCAAATGGGTCGACAGCTCGCTGACTTCCAGCCCGCGTTCGGCCAGCATGCCTTTCACATCATCGCAGTAGGCCTGGCTCTCGGCCGCTGTTTCCAGATCGAACAGGCGGCGGTCCCAGGCCGGCACCTGCAAGCCCTTGAAGCCCAGATCGCCGGCCCAGGCGGCAATGCCGGACAGGCTGTTGAACGGCGCCGCATCGCCGGCAAACTGCGCCAGGTGCAGGCCCGGGCCCTTCATGGTTCCAATCGCAGACATGAGTTTTCTCCTTCATTGTTTGTCGAGCGACAAATAATACAGCAGAGCGCGGCAAGATCAAAGAATTTTTTAACGACCGACAAACAATTGGGAGGGACGGGGCAGGCCGTGGAGGGCGGCGGACAGGCAGGCCCAGGGTGCCGGCACTGGAATTTTCCTCGGGAAAAGCGAAAATAATTGGTATTTTGTATTGCCTAAATAAAAATAAATAATGCTATGATGATTTCGGCGTATCAAATGTGAAGTCATGGCGCGCGCCTCTCCGGCTGCGCTGGAAATGCGTGCTTGGCGCTGGCTCTTCCCCTTGGTCCGCCGCATCAGTTTCATTTTGCAATTCAATAATCCACAAAGGCGACAAATGAATAAACTGAAGAAAGCCCTGCTCGTCCTCAGCGTAGGAACGGGCCTGGGCCTGGGTGTTTCGTATGCAGCGTGGGCCGTGACCCCGGAAGCCTGTGAGACTTACAACGCGGAATGCCAGGAAGGCAATCTGCAATCCTGCCAAAACTATCGCAAATACCACTGCGACCGTTTTCTTCCGCCGCCCGGCTTGAGCAGCTAAGTCCCGATTCAGCGCAAGCTGATCCACAAGCCCTTGTCTTGACGCAAGGGCTTTTCTTTGGCGCGCAAAGGCATTCGGTTATTTGGGTTATAATCAGATTCAACTAACCATCCTCACCCAAGGAGGCGGCCATGAGCAGCGCTATCAAGCATCCGGGTCAAGCCGGCATGCAAACCCTGAGCGGTACGCCGGCCAATGTACGCAGCCAGCTGAACCAAGTGCACGCGCCGTACGTGGTGGCCGTCACCTTGCCCGATACCACCGATAGCGAAGCCAGCCGCCTGAGCGAGCTGTTTTCCAAGGTCGCCCTGCTGGCCCGGCAAATCATGGCCAGCCGCCATGAAGAGCGGCTGGAAACCCTGGTCGAGGCCTTGCTGCCCGACACGGTGCCGACCCCGAATGAATTGAAGGAAGTGACGATGCTGGCCCAGGCCCGCTCGGCCGTGCTGACCAGCGGCGACTGGATGAGCGCCGGCGACATCGCCCAGGCGGCCGGCTTCAGCGCCAGCAATCCCAGCGCCCAGCCCAATAAATGGAAACGCGACGGCAGCATTTTCGCGCTGCGCCACCAGGGCAACGATTATTTCCCCAGCTATGGACTGGGAGCGGACCACCGACCGTTGAAACCGCTGGCCAAGGTACTGGCCGTGTTCGGCGCGGCCAAGGATGGCTGGGGCTTGGCCTACTGGTTCATGTCGGCCAACAGTTTTCTCGGCGGGCTGCGTCCGCAAGACTTGCTGGCCAGCGCGCCCGAACGCGTGCTCGCCGCCGCCCACGACGAGATGGCGGCTGTGGCCCATGGCTGAAGCCGGCCTGATCGGCGCTCCACCCGCACAGCTGCATCTGGCAGTAACGATCTGGAAAAAAGGCGGGCTGCTGCACCGCGTGCACCAGGACAAATACGCGGCCGACCAGTTCAATCCCGGCTGGGCCGGCAACGCGCGCTTCAGCCCGATCCAGGATGCCCAGGGCCATCCCATCCCCACGCTGTACGGCGGCGCCAGCTTTGCCTGCGCCGCCATGGAAACCGTGTTTCACGACGTACCTTTTGCCGCCGGCCTGAAGACCTTCGACAAGGCCAAGCTGGCCGGCCAACTGCATTCCCAACTGCGGCTCCAGGGCGACCTGCTGCTGGCCGATTTGAGCAGCAAGGCGCTGCGCCACCTCGGCATCGAGCGCAAGCAATTGATCGACACGGAAAAAGACCAGTACCCGTTCACGCGCCCCTGGGCGGCCGCCATCCATGCCCAGCGCCGCGACCTCCAGGGCCTTTGCTGGACCTCGCGCCAGGACGATGAGGCGAAAGCCGTGATGCTGTTCGGCGACCGCATCGCGCCCGGCCAGCTGCAAGCGGCCGCTCCTTCGCGCAACCTGGACAGCGACGCACAAGCCTATGGCGAACTGCTCGACCTGGCAGCCCTGATCGGCGTGCTGATCGTACCGGGCCGGCAAGGCAAGGACGCCGGCTGACAACTGCGGCGGATAAGCGCTATTTGCCGGATGGGGTGGTGGGCAGGCGCAACAGGTAAATCGTCACGCCGATGGCGATCAGCGCCAGCACTACCTGCAAGGCCAGGAAACGCACGCGGTACATCGAGTACAGCATCGAGGGCCACATCATGCCGATTGCCAGGATCTTGCCGCGCAAGGGAATGCCGCGTCCATCCTCGTAATCGCGGAGGAATTTGCCGAAGGTCGGATCGTTGCGCAGGCGCTGGTGCAGGCGCGTCGAACTGCGCGCAAAACAGGCCGAGGCCAGCAGCAGGAAGGGCGTGGTCGGCAACAAAGGCAGGAAGGCGCCCAGGATGCCGAGCGCGACCGCAATACAGCCGATGGTGATAAGCAGGATTCTCATGAGATAGCGCTAGTGTAACCGCCCGCGCGGCGGCCGGCACGATTTCCCATGGCGGCACCAGGTGCTTGACAAAAAGACAAAAACCCTGCCGGGCGCCGGCTCCGGGGTCCAGGTCCCAGGCCCGGCTCCGGGCCTGAACCAGGCGCGCCGGAAAATGCAGGGCCCGGCTGGCGCGTCAGAAATAAGTGACGATATTGAACCAGGCGCGCACGCGCGACGAGCTGCCGTCGGCGTCGTTGCCCTTGAGATTACGCCCCGGATTGCTGCCGACTTTCGCCGCCACCTGCAGCTGCACCACGGTCCGCGCCAGCGGCCGCCAGCTCCAGCCCAGGCCCGCGCCTTTCAGGCTGTAGTTATTGCCGGGGCCACCGGCCGCCAGCGCGCCCGGATAGACGCGGTGGTTCAGCGTGATATGGCCATAGTCGAAAAACAGCGCCACATCCGAATCGAGCGCCGGCAGGTCGTAATGGCCTTCCAGTGTCAGCACATAACCTGCATCGCCGCTGGCCTCGCTGGCCGGATAGGCGCGCACGCGGCCGGGACCGCCCAGCGACATCTTTTCGCCCGATTCCAGATTGGCCGTGGCCAGCTGGCCATTCAGGCTGGCCAGCGCCGTCACGCCGGCGCCCAGGCGCTGGTAGCGGCTCAGCTGATAATTGCCGCGCGTGAAATGGCCCTGGGTACCCGCCTGGTCGGCCGCCAGCGCGGCGGCATTGGCCGACAGGTCGGTCTTGCCGAAGGTGATGTCGAGCGCGGCGCTGGTGTAGCCGCCGCCCAGCCATTGGTCCTGGCTGGTGTAGCTGGCGCCTAGCGGCAGGGTTTGCACACGCTTGTCGCTGGTCTGCACGCCGTTGGCGTGGTTGGTGTAGTGCTTGTTCTCGTAGCCGGCGCGCAGCTGGATATTGCGGTCGCCGCTGCGCAGCAGCGGATGCGAGAGCAGCAGCTGCGCCACCTGCGCGCCGCCATAGCCATTCAAGGCAGCGAATTCGGCACCCAGATGGTAGCGCAGCGCCGAATACGCGGCGCCGACGCGGGTGCCGTGACCGCCGAGCGGCATCACATAGCCCAGCCGCGCGTAGCGGAAGTCGGAACCGGTGGTCGATCCCAGCACCGAGGCCTGGCCGCCCAGGCCGGCGATATCGTTGAAATTCAAGCCGCCCTGCAGGCGCACCCGGCCCGTGTAGCGGTTGGAGGAGTTGTCGATGCCGAGATTGCCGCTCACCAGCGGCGCTTCCGTCAAGCCGATGGCCAGCTCGGTTTCGCCGACGCGCGCCCCCGGCCCCAGTTCGGCCCGTGCCGTCACGCCCGGGATATCGTCCGTCAGCAGCAGCGCGCGTTCCAGCGCGCTGTCATGCAAGGGCTGGCCGATCGGCGTCAGCGCGTCGAAATAGCGGCGCGCCTGTTCCGGCCGCAGGCGCACCGTGGCATCCGGCACCAGCTGGATGGCGCCGACCCGGCCTTCCAGCACGGTGATGCGCACCTGGCCCTGTCCCAGTTCCTGCGGCTGCAAGGTCGCGGCGGCAAGCAGATAACCCTGCTTGCGGTAATAGCCGGTGACGGCATTGGCTGCGGCGCTCAGCTCGTCGAAAGTCAGCTCGCGGCCGGTATAGGACTGCAGCACTTCCTGCAGTGCCGCCTCCGGCACGGCGCTGACGCCCTCGAATACAAAACGGTTTACCAGCACGCGCTGGGCACCGGATAGCTGGACGCGCGCGCCGGCCTTGCTTTCCGGGAGCACCGGTCCTCCGGTCCTGGGCGGCAGGATCAGCGCCGGCGGCCGGCTGCCTTCGAGCAGGCGGCCGGCGTCGGGTGCGGGCGTGGATTGGGCATGCGCCAGGGCTGGCGCGAGCAGGATCGTCAGCGCCAGTGCGCCGGCCTTGGGACGGTGATGCTTGAACACGGGATTCCTCTGTATCGCTTGCATTATTCTTCCTCGGTGCGCATGCCGCCGTCGCGCGCGGCGATGCGGGTGCCGCCCGGCAGCACGGTGCTGCTGACGCTGCCCTGTGCCGATGCCAGGCCGGGCAGGCTGGCGCCGTTCGCACCGTTCACGGGCGCTGCAGGTGCGCCTGGCACAGCGGCGGAGGCATGCGGTCCGGACGCGCCGCCGCTTTCGCCGGCCAGCAGGCGGAGCGGCGTCAACCCCGGCCCATCCGGCAGATCCAGCGGGTGGACGCGGGTGCCGTTCGGCGTGACCAGGGGTGTCTGCACGATCGCGCCGATGGTGTCGCCCAGCTGGCCGGACGGATTGAGCACGGTCAGCACGCCGTCGACGTAAGTCACCTTGTAATTGGCCAGATCCGTGCCCGCCAGCGCGATCGCGTAGCTGCCTGCCGCCGATTGCGCAGTGGCGCCGCTGCTGGCGGTGGCCGTCACCAGGCTGGCGCTGTCGCCCGCCACCAGGCCGTCGATGGCATAGCTGAACGGCAGATTGGCCGTGCCGGCCACGCGCGTCTGGTTGTCCGCTGTGACGGTCAAAGTCTTGCGCAGGATGCTGGCGGCCGTGCTGGCGCTGGACGACGCCAGCCTGTAGTTGCCGGCGTCGGCGCCGCCCAGGGTCAGGCCGCTGACGGTGACGCGCTTGCCGCTGCCGGCATTTTTGTCGTCGAAAGCAGCGCTGGCGCCGCTGTAGCCCAGAGCATCGCCGGCAATCCGGTCGTCGCTGACGCTGAAAACTGCGCCCGCCGTGCCGTCATACACCTTGTCGCCGGCGCTGACACTGGCCGTCAGGGTGCGCGGCGTGATCGCGGCGCTGGTGCGCACAGCGCTGCCGTCCAGGCGGTAGTTGCCGGCATCGGCACCGCTCAGGGCCAGCTCACCGACCGTGACGGTCTTGTTCGCGCCGGCATGCTTGTCGGCGAACGCGCCCTTGCCGCTCACCTGCAGCGCGTCGCCCGCCAGAGCATCGCTGCCGAGGGTGACGCGGGCGGTGGTGCCGCCGTCGTACACCTTGTCGGCGCCGCTGGCGCTGACGACCAGGCGGCGCGGCGCGATGGTGGCGCTGCCGCTGGTGCTGGTGTTCACCACGTAGTTGCCGGCATCCGCCCCGGAGACCGAGATGGCGCCGAAGACCAGCTGCTGCACGCCCGCGTTCTTGCTGGCGAAGCTGGCTTCGCCGCCAAGCGAGAGCTGGTCGCCTGCCACGCGGTCATCGCCGAAGGCGACTGTGGCGGCGACGGTGCCGTCATACACCTTGTCGGCGCCGCTGGCCGACACGTTCAGGGCACGCGGCCTGATCGAAGCGGTGGTGCTGGCCGTGGCCGAGGTCAGGCGGTAATTGCCCGCATCGGCGCCGCCCAGGGTCACGCCGCTCATGCTGACGGTCTTGCCCTGGCCGACATTCTTGTCGGCGAAATTCGCGCTGGCCGCATAGCTGATCGCGTCGCCGCTCAGGCGGTCATCGCTGAAGCTGATGCTGGCGCTGGTGCTGCCGTCATATACCTTGTCGACGCCAGCCACTGTGATCTTCAGGTCGCGCGGCGTGATGTCGCCACGCCCGCTGGCCGTAGCCGACGCCAGCGCATAATTGCGTGCATCGGCACCGGACAGCGTGATGCCGCCAACACTGAGCGCCTTGCCGCTGCCGGCACTCTTGTCGGCATAGGCGGCGCTGCCGCCGCTCACGCTCAGCTGGTCGCCGGCGATGCGGTCGTCGCTCAGTGTGGCCGTGGCCGTGGTCAAGCCGTCATATACCTTCGATGCCCCCTGGGCCGTCACCACCAGCGCGCGCGGCGTGATCGCGGCCTGGGTGGCGGCACTGGTGCTGACCAGCGTGTAATTGCCGGCATCGGTGCCGCTCAGCGCGATATCGCTCACGCTGACAGCCTTGCCGCTGCCCGCATGCTTGTCGGCGAAGCTGGCCTTGCCGCTGATACCCAGCGCATCGCCCGCCAGGCGATCATCGCCATAGCTGACGATGGCCGCAGTCTGGCCGTCATATACCTTGTTGGCGCCGCTGGCGCTGACGGTCAGCCTGCGCGGCGTGATGCTGCCGGTAACCGCGCTGCTGGCCGGGCCGAGCGCGTAGTTGGCGGCATCCGCGCCGGACAGGCTCACGCCGTCCAGCAGCACAGCCTTGTTGCTGCCCACATTTTTGTCGGCATAGTGGGCGCCGCTCACGCCGACACTCAGCACATCGCCGCTGACGCGGTTATCGCTGACGCTGACGATGGCAGCGGTGCTGCCGTCATACACCTTGCTGCCAGCACTGCCGCTGAACACCAGCGTGCGCGGCGTAATGGCCGCCTGCGTGCTGGCCGTGGTGTTACCCAGAATATAGTTGCCGGCGTCGGCACCGCCCAGCATGATGCCGTCCACGCTGACGACCTTGTCCGCGCCCACATTTTTATCCGCGTAGCGCGCGGCGTTGCCCGACAAGGTCAGCGCGTCGCCGCTGACGCGGTCGTCGCCGTAGGCCACTTGCGCCGCCGTGCCGCCGTCATACACCTTGCCGCCGCTGGCGATGGTGGCCGTCAGCGCGCGCGGCGTGATGCTGGCGCTGGTGCTGGCATCGTTCGACACCAGCCTGTAGTTGCCGGCATCGGCGCCGTTCAGACGCATATTCGTCACCGACACCGTCTTGCCGGCGCCGGCGTTCTTGCCGGCGAAATTGGCCTCGCCGCTTACGCTGAGCTGGTCGCCCGCGATGCGGCCGCTGTCGCCATAGGCCACCTCGGCCGTGGTCTTGCCGTCATAGACCTTGTCAATCCCGCTCACGCTGGCCGTCAGCGCCTTGGGCGTGATGCTGCCGGTGCCGGTGGCCGTAGCCGAAGCCAGCACGTAATTGGCGGCGTCGGCGCCAGACAGGGTGACGCCGCCGATACTGACGGCCTTGCCGCTGCCCGCATGCTTGTCGCCATAGGCCGCATTGCCGCTGGCCGCCAGCGTCAATTGGTCACCGCTCACGCGGTCGTCGCCCAGCGTGACACTGGCTGCGATGGTGCCATCGTAGACCTTGCTGGCGCCGTCGGCGCTGACGCTCAGGGTACGCGGCGTGATGTCGGCCGTGGCGGTGGCCGTGGTGCCAGCCAGCGCGTAGTTGCCCGCATCCGTCCCGCCCAGCGTAATGCCGCTGATGCTGACGGCGAGGCCCTTGCCAACCTGCTTGCCGGCGAAGCTGGCGTTGGCGCTGTAGCTGAACACATCGCCGGCGATACGGTCGTCGCCATAATTCACGCTGGCCTGGGCCGTGCCGTCATAGACCTTGTTGATGCCGGTGGCGTTGAAGGTCAGGATCTTCGGCGTGATGCTGCCGGTGCCCGCGGCGCTCGCCGAAGCCAGCACATAGTTGCCGGCATCCGCACCCGCCAGCGTAATGCCGCTGACGGCGACCGCCTTGCCGGCTCCCGCGTTCTTGTCGACATAATGGGCGTCGCCCGCCGCCAGCGCCAGCTGGTCGCCCCTGACGCGGTCGTCGCCCAGCGTGACGCTGGCGGCGGTGCCGCCGTCATATACCTTGGTGGTGCCGTTCACGCTGGCCGTCAGCGTGCGCGGCGTGATGCTGCCAGTGGTGGTGGCGCTGGTCGCGGCCAGGGTGTAATTGCCGGCGTCGGCGCCGCCGATGGCGATGCCGTTCACGCTGACCGCCTTGTCCGCACCGGCGTTCTTGTCGGCATAGCGGGCGTCGCCCGTATAGCTGATCGCGTCGCCGCGCACGCGGTCATCGGCGTAGTTGGCGCTGGCCGTGATCGTGCCGTCATACACCCTGCTGCCGCCGCTGACGCTGGTGGTCAGCACCCGCCGCGTGATATCGCCATGGCCGGTGGCCGTGGCGGAGGCAAGCTTGTAATTGCCGGCATCGGAGCCATCCAGGCTCAGGCCTGAAACGGTAATGGTCTTGTTGCCGCCCGCATGCTTGTCCGCATAGGCTGCCGCGCCGTAGCCTACGCTTAACTGGTCGCCATTGAGGCGATCGTCGCCCAGGATGACGCCGGCGCTGGCGCTGCCGTCATACACCTTGCTGCTGCCGCTGGCGCTGACGTTCAGGGTACGCTGAGCGATATCCGCCGTGGTGGTGGCACTGGGAGCGGCCAGCACATAGTTGGCGGCATCGCTGCCGGACAGGGTGATGCCGCTGACGGTGATGGTCTTGTTCAGGCCCGCGTTCTTGTCGGCGTAGCTGGCGCCGCCGGCCGCCAGCGACAACTGGTCGCCCGCGACACGGTCGTCTACCAGCGTGACGAGCGCACCAGCCAGGCCGTCATATACCTTGCCGCTGCTGCTGGCACTGGCTGTCAGCGTACGCGGCGTGATACCGGCGCTGGCGCTGGCCGTGCTGCCGCCCAGGGTGTAGTTGCCGGCGTCGGCGCCCGTGAGCGTAATGCCATTCACGCTGATGGCCTTGCCGGCGCCGACGCTCTTGTCGGCGAAGCTGGCATTGCCGCTGAAACCGAGCGCGTCGCCCGCAATCGCGTTGCTGCCGTAGATGACGCTGGCCGCCGTCTTGCCGTCGTAGACCTTGTCGACGCCGGTGGCCGTCACCGTCAGCGCCTTCGGCGTGATGGTCAGCTGCGCCCTGTTCGGCAGCAATTGCAGCCGGTAACCCAGCTGGCTGGCCAGCGAGCCCAGTTCGATGGCATGGCTGCCCACCTGCTTCGCATCGCCATGGTGGCGCAGAGCGCCGTTCAGTGCACTGCCGGCGCTGTCGCCGTCAATCAGGCCGCTGACCTGGAAAGTCAAGGTTTCCCTACCCAGGCCGTCGTAGACGCGGCTGGCGCTGTCGGCAATCACCGTCAGCTGCGGCGCCTCGGCGTAGAAGAACCAGTCGCCGCCGCCCGCATAGAATGGGGTGGCGCCGGTATATGCCTGGCCATAACGTTTGCTATAGCCGGTATAGCCTTCCTTGGTCGCAGCCGGATTGTTCGAATACACCAGGATACGGCCGCCGATGCCGGTCTGCATGCCGTATCGGCCGCCGCCGGTCCCGACGCTGGAATTATTCGTGAAAGTGCCGCCGCCGGCGCCGCCCGCCACCACCTCGATCGCATCGCCATAGCCGGTGCCAGTCAGCATGCCGGCACTGCCCAGCACCACATCGCTGCCGGCCGAAGCACCCTGGTTGCGGATACCGACCTTGCCGCCGCGGACGTTGGCATTCACCGTGATGGCGCCGTTCTCGCGGTTGGTCTTGCCGGCGCCGTCAGCCATGCGCAGGTTGACGCTGCCGCCCGCAAACAGTTCCGCGTCCACCGTCAAGGTGGCCGCGCCCGGATCGCGCTCGGCGTCGACTGGACCGCTATCGGACGTGGGCTTGACCTCGTTGGCCACCACATTCAGGCTGCCGTTGGCCAGCTTGATACTGGATTGCAGCGCAATGCTGCGGCCGGCCTGCAAGGTCAGCGAGCCGCTGCCGCTGGAATTGATGCCGCTGCCGCCCGCCAGCGTGATGTCGTTGCTGGCCTGGAGCGTGACCGAGGTGCCGGCGCCCAGCAGGGCCTGCAGGCTGTCGGAGTTGACCAGCGAGTTGCCGCTGGCGGGCGCCGCGTTGCCGTAACCCAGGCCGGTGAAGGCAATCGGCTGCAGCGTGAAGCCATGCACGCTGCCGCTGCCGGCGCTGCCGTCGGCGCCGGCGCTGTAGGGCGCGCCCACCACCAGGCGGTCGCCGGCACCGTTCATGGCAAGCGCGAAACCGAAACTGTCGTAATCCTTGAGCGCAGCGATGTCGGCGTCGGGCGCGGTGGCGTAACCCCGGCCCAGAACGGCACTCAGCGTCGGCTTGGCGTAGCCGGTGTCGGCGAAATCATAAATGCGCACCGCGCCCGGTCCCAGCGTACCCGCGCCGGAGGCCGGCGACGACGGCGCGCCCACGGCCAGCCGCGTGCCGGCCGCGTTGAAAGCCAGCGCCGAACCGAAATACTCGCCCTCCAGCAAAGCCACATTGGTATTGCTGGTGGAAGCGGCATCGGCGCTGAGCTTGCGCAGCAGGGATAACTCGGTATTGGTGGTCTTATACAGATAGACCGCGCCCTTGCCGGCGTTCTCGCCGATGGCGCCCACCGCCAGGCGGTCGCCGACGCCATTGAACGCCAGCGCCGTGCCATACAGCGCGTCGGTACTTCCCTCGTTGAGCACCTGCGTCGATTTGACGTTGCTTAGATCGCTGTTATTGAACAGGTAGACGGTGCCGGCGTTGGCAGCGCGCCGGTCGTCATACACGGCGCCCACAGCCAGCTTGCCGCCATCGTTGTTGAGCGCCACCGCCGTGCCGAAGGCGATGGGACCGGAGCTCAGGCCCGCCGCGTTGTAATGGCTGCCCAGACTGGCCTTGCTGACCGCGCCGCTGAAGTCGGCGTTCGCATAGCGGAACTGGTGTACCGCGCCGCTGCCGCCCCATTGCCCCGGCGCGCCCACGGCCAGGGTCTTGCCGTCGCCGCTCAAGGCCACGCTGGCGCCGAACATCGCATTGGCGTCCAGCGTCACGTCGATATTGCCGCCACCGGTATAGCCGGAACCGATGGTGCCTTTCAGGGCTGCGCCCGAGAACTGGCTGTCGCTGAAACTGTACAGGCGCACCGCACCGGCGCCGGGCAGCGGATTGCCGGAACCGCCTCCACCGCCGCCGTCGAAAGGCGCGCCCACCGCCAGCAGATTGCCGGCCGCGTTCATGGCTACGCTATAACCGAAGCCGTCGCCCGCCTCCAGCCCAGCCACCGGCACATTCTTGTCGCCGCTGCGGCCCGCGCCGAGGATGGCCTGGTAAGTCCACTGCTTGGCGTCGGAACTGATGACGATATTCTTTGGGTCCAGCAGCAGGCGGCCGCCGGCGCCGAGGGAAAGTCGGTCCAGGCCGACATGGCGCAATTCGTTCTGCGACGAGATTTCCACCGCGCCGCCGGCGCCCGCACCCTGCGCATTGAGCGCGCCAAGCATGGTGCTGCGCTGCTGCGACCAGACGATGGCCGTGCCGCCCTGCCCGGCCGCGCCGCGCGCCGAAACGTCGATGCGGCTGCTGTCATTGACGAAGACGCTGTTGGCATTGGCGATGGCCGCCGTCCGGCCCCAGCGCGTCAGGAAGCGCTCCACGTCAGGCGTGTTGGCCTGCAGGCTGCCGCCCTGGAAGGCGCCGCCCACGCGTACCAGGCCGCCTTGGCTCTGGCCGGACGCATCCAGCGTGGCGCTGAACAGATTGACATCCGCGCCGCTCATATCGATGCGGCCGCCCGCGCCAGCCACGCCGCGCGCACTATGCGTGCCGGAAGAACTCAGCGCAGCACCAGCCGCCAGCACGATGCTGCCGCCCTGGGCGCCGTCGGCGCGCGTGAGCGCCGCCGTATTTTCCACCAGGGCGCCGCCCGCCACATAGCGGATGCTGCCGCCGGCGCCACCATGGCCGGCCGCGCTGGCAGTGGCCGATGCCGACAGATTGCCCGAGGCGGTGGCGGCGATGCTGCCGCCGCGCGCGCCGTCCGCATTCAGCGCGCCGTCCAGCACCACGAAGCCGCCGCTGACGGCAATGCTGCCGCCGGCGCCAGCGGCGCTCGACGCGTCCAGCGCGCCCGCATGCACCTCGCCATCGCCGACCAGGCGGATGCTGCCGCCGTCGGCCACCAGGCCGCGCGCCTGCACGATGCCGGTGTTGTTGACGGTGGAACGCGCCAGCGCATCGGCCGCCGCCGCGCTCAGCAGCACCTGGCCGCCGTCGGCGCGCAGGACGCCGCTGTTTTCCGCCAGGGCCTGCAAGGCGCCGCGCGTGGTGCGCACGCCCACCAGGCCATCGCCGCGCAGATCGACGCTGACCTGCTCGCCGGCCGCCAGCGCCACGCTGCCCTGGGCTGCGCTGATGCTGCCGCTATTGGCGACCACGGGACCGATCAGCGCCACATAGCCGCCGCGCGCGGCCGTGATGCTGCCTGCGTTGCGCACCGCGCCGGCACTGCTGTTGCCGGCAAAATCGTATTTCCCGCCGAGGAAGGCACTGTCGGACAAGCCGAGCGAGGACGCGGTCAGCGCGCCGACATCGACCTGGGCGCCAGCGCCGAACAGCACGCCGTGCGGATTGATGAGGAACACACTGCCGTTAGCCGAGAGCTTGCCGAAAATTTGCGAAGCATCGCCGCCGACCACGCGGTTCAGCGCCACGGCCGACGCCGAAGGCTGGTCGAAGCGCACGGCGGCATTGGCGCCGATATCGAAGCGCTGCCAGTTGACGATGGCCTGCTGCGTCGCCTGGGTCAGCGTCATCTGGTTGCCGCTGGCGGCGATGCCGACCTGGCCCGCCACCACCTGCGCGCCGCTGGGCAGGGTATTCACAGCGGGCGGGGGCGCCGCCAGCGCCGCCCCCGCCAAACCGCCCGCCGCCGCCAGCGCGCCCAGACGGCGCGCGGCGCGCCGCACCGAGCCGCTCTTGCCCTGGCCGCGCGTGCCCTCGGCAACAGCGATCCAGCAGGCATGGACCTGGCTCCAGACGAGGCGGTAAAAGCGATTGGCGGAGGCGTGTTTGTGCATGGGGTATCCGTACAGGTTCGGGCGACAGGGTTAAATGGCGGGCGGCGGGGCCGCGTTCAAACCAGCAAGCTGAAATCGGCGCGGTAGACGTTGGCGCCGGTGCGTTTTTCGTCGGGTGTCAGATACAGCGCGAAGCGGCCGATCTGGGCATGGTCCATCTCGTAGCTGTCGGCGGCGCAGCCGGCGCCGGCCGGCCCCACGAAGTAGAGCGAAAACTGCTCAAGGGCGGGAGCGCGCAGAGGCACCGCGGCGGCCGGAGGCGCGGCAGCGGCGCTGGCGTCAGCGCGAACGCCGGCGGCGCGCACCGCTTCCAGCGTCAGGCCGATCGCGCCCTGCAGCGGATGGCTGAGCCAGAAAGACTGGCCGACCAGTGCCTCGGCGCCGGCCTGGCTCCAATGGTAGCCATTGCCGGCCGCCGCTTCGATGCCGGGACCGGCGGCGCGCGCCGGCAAGGCCAGGCCCAGGCTGGCCAGCGCCAGCGAGCTGCCGCTCATTTTCAAAAGATCGCGCCGTTTCATCATGGTGATTCTCCCAATGCTGTTTATGCGGTAGTGGCCCGCCACTCCATCAGCCGGTACAAGCCGGCAGTGCTGATTACCTGGAAACCCAGGCGCTGGTACAAGACCTGGGCGCGGTTATTGATCTCGACATAGATGCTCAGGCTGGCGTCCGCCTGCCGCGCCTCGGCCTGCAAGGCGCGCAGCAGCGCGCCGCCCAGTCCCCGGCCGCGCCAGGGCGGCAGGATGGCGATGTCGATCACATGGATGCGGCCCGCTTCGCGCCGCACGTACAGCCGTCCCACGGCTTCGCCATCCAGTTCGACGATGTCGAAGGCGGCGCCGGGATTGCGCGCATGGTATTGCTGGTGCTGTGCATCGAACTGCATGCGCAGGAAGGCTTCGGCCTGCTCCGCGCTCCAGCCGGTCAGGGCGATCTCCCCGGCGCGCGTGGCGGCATAGACGCGGCGCAGGAAAGTCTCGTCCTGCGGCTGGCAGGGGCGCAGGCGCCAGTCCATCATTCGCTGACCGGAAACTCGCCCTGCAGACAGATGCAGAAGCTCAGCGCCAGATAGGGCGGCATATTGTTATGCGCCAGGCCGTTGCCGGCCGTGCCCAGCGTGGCGCGCAGGGTCTGCGGCGCGCTGGTCGAGCCGGTATAGGCGGCGGCGCCGCCGGTATCGGCCAACAGAACCGACGGTCCCGGCGTCGACTCGCTGCCGCTGCCGCTCAAGGCCATGGCCTGGTGGACATGGTGCGGCAGCTCGTTCTGGGTCAGCGTGACGGTGCTGACGCCGCCACTTTCGCCCAGTTGGCGAAGACTCAGGCCATTGCCGCCGTCGGGATTGGCATGCATGGGCATGCGGGCGCGCAGGTCGGGCAGCCCGAACGTGGCTTTGCCATCGCCGCCATACGTCGTCCCAAGCAGGCTGAACAGGGCTGTGTTTTGCTGCAGCGGCATCACCTGGCCATTGCAGTAGGCCCAGTTTTTCGGCGCAAAATCGAAAGTAAAGATGCGGATTTCCGCGATGAAGGGGTCCATAGCGTGCCGTTCAATCAGGATTGGGAAGGAAAAATACCGTTCAGCGCAATGATGAAATTGACGCACAGATAGGGCGCCATATTCTCGTGCGGCTGGGAACCACCGGCGCCATCGACCACCTGCGCCTGCATCGCCGTGCTGGCGCCGCCGCCCAGGCCATAGGTGGGCGCGCCGCCGGTATTGCCCAGCAGTCCGCCGCCCGCGCCATAGGCGGGCGTGGCGCGCTCGCGGGTAGCGGGCCAGCCATGGCTGTGCGGCGGCAAATGCGACGCCGTCAGCGTCACCGTTTCGCTGCCGCCCATCTGGCCCAGCATGCGCCGCTGCGCCTGGCCCGCACCCTGGCCCTGGTGCAGCGGCAGGCGGCCGCGCAGGTCGGGCAGGCGGAAGTTCTGCATGCCGTCGCCGCCATAGGTGGTGCCAATGAGCGCATACAGCACCTCGTAGTCGGCAATATTGAGCAGCCGGCCATCGCAAAAGGCCCAGCCCTGGGGCACGCGCATACCGGCAAACATGCGGATTTCACCAATAAAATTCTCGTTCATATCGCTCCTCGCTTAACTACGGCTGGGGTAGATGCCATTGAGCGCGATGACAAAATTCAGCGTCAGAAACGGCTGCATATTCTCGTGTGCCCTGCCGCCGCCGCTATTGCCGATCGCGCCCGGATGCAGCGTCGTCGTATTGGTCGCCGGCCCCATCAGGTCGCGCCCGAAACGGCCCTTATTGCCCAAGGCCGCGTTGGCCGGTGCGCCGCTGTCGGCCATGGCGTTGCGCCCCCACAGGCGATGGTTGTGGGCGGGCAGTTCCGCGGTGCTCAAGGTATGCGCCTCCTCGCCGCCAAACTGGCCCGCGCTGTAGCCATTGCCCCAATGCAGGGGCGAACGGCCGCGCAGGTCGGGCAAGCCGAAGGTAACGTTCCCATTGCCGCCATACTTGGTGCCCAGCAGCGAAAACAGCGCCGGGTTCTGCGCGATGGACAATATCTGGCCATCGCAAAAAGCCCAGCCCCTGGGAGCAAAGCCGAATGCACAAATTCTGATTTCGCCCATGAATGGATCCATGTCCGCCCCTTAATCGTTAAACCGCAACGGCAGCGTTCAATTGAACACCGCCTGGTATTGCACTACCTCGCCCACGCAGGACAGCGGCACCAGAAAAATCGGCAAGGGGCCGCTGTCGTCCGTGCTGAGGGTGTAAGTCGCTTGCGGCAAGATGGGCCGGGGGCCATGGAACAGCAGGGAAAACGCCTCGTGGCCCGGCAGGCTGGCCGTCAGCTGCTCGACCTCGCACAATTCCAGCGCGAGACCGGCCTGCTCCTGCACGGCAAAACGCTGCCGTAGGCGCGCTGCAAAGAAGGCGCGCGACATGGCTGTATTGGAAATTAACATATCTTTTAGACAAGCAAAATGGCGCACATTGTAACGTTATCTTAAGCTTGTCGATACAAAAATTTTGTATCAATAGTATGGCAAAACCAACACTATTTATCCGTCGATAATGCAGCGCCGTCGGCGCAAAGGCCGGGTTCGGTTTCAAATAAAGTGGCGGCCCAGGCAGTAAAAACCTGCAGTTTGGGCGTGACGGGACGGCCTTGCGGATAGACCAGGGAGATGGGCAGTGAAGTGGGTGGCGTATCGGCCAGCAGCGCCACCAGCTCGCCGCGCGCCAGGTGGCCGCGCACCAGGTAAGCGCCGGGCTGGATCAGGCCCAGCCCCTGCAAGCCGCAGCTCAGATACGCGTCGGCATCGTTGACGGCGACGGCGCCGCGCATGTCGATGCGCTGCACGGCACCGTCCACCAGAAATTCCCAAGGGAAAGGACGGCCGGTGCGGCCGGAATAGTGCAGCACGGCGTTATGGCGGGCCAGCTCATCCAGCGTGGCGGGCGTGCCGTGCACCGCCAAGTAAGCCGGCGCGGCGCACGTCAGGAAACGCATATTGCCGATGCGGCGCGCCACCATGGCCGAGTCCTGCAGCTCACCGACGCGGATGGCGCAGTCGATGCCCTCGCGCGTCAAATCCACCAGGCGGTCGCCCAGGCCCAGCACCAGTTCGATTTCGGGATAGGCGCGGTGGAACTCGCCCAGGCGCGGCACGACCCAGTTGCGGCCCAGGGTGCCGGGCAGCTCGATGCGCAACTTGCCGCGCGGACGCTCGGCACTGGCGCGGAATGGCGCCTCGGCTTCGTCCACCGCCGCCAGGATGGCCTGGCACTGGCGCAGATACGCGGTGCCGTCGCTGGTCAGGGCCAGGGTGCGCGTGGTGCGCTGGAGCAGCCGCGTGCCGAGATACGCCTCCAGCTGCTGGATGGTGGCCGTCAGCGAAGCGCGCGGCAAGTCCAGCGTGGCCGCCGCCTTGGTGAAGCTATTGGCTTCGACGATGCGGACAAAGGTGTGCATGGCTTTCAGCCGGTCCATGGATACTCCGATTGTTCATAAAAAATGAAAAGTAGAGGAGCATTATGCGGTAATTATCTTTAGCCCAGGCTTTTTTAGAATGACTCCATCGCATCTTTTCCCTGGAGTCCATATGAAAAACGATATCTCGCGCGGCATGGTCTGGCTGCTGGCCACGGCCTGCGGCCTCATCGTCGCCAGCCTCTACTACGCGCAAACCCTGGTCGGCCCGATCAGCGCGGCCACCGGCCTGTCGCCGCAAGCGGCCGGCCTGATCGTCACCCTGACCCAGGCCGGCTATGCGCTGGGCCTGCTGTTCATCGTGCCGCTCGGCGACCTGGTGGAGAACCGCCGCCTGGTCTTTATCGCCCTGCTGGCCGCATCCGCCGCCCTGGCCCTGGCCGCCGCCAGCCACAGCGGCGCCCTGTTCCTGGCCGCCTCGCTCGGCATCGGCCTCGGCTCCGTCGCGGCCCAGGTGCTGGTGCCGTTCGCCGCCCACCTCTCGCACGAGGCGACGCGCGGCGCGACGGTAGGCAAGGTGGTCAGCGGCCTGCTGCTGGGCATCATGCTGGCCCGTCCCGCCGCCAGTCTGATCGCCGACCACGGCAGCTGGCGCCTGGTCTTCGGCATTGCCGCCGTGCTGGTGGCTGGCCTGGCCTTCGTGCTGCGCGCCACGCTGCCGCAGCGCATGCCCAGCGCCGCCCTACCCTATGGCCGCCTGATCGGCTCGCTCTGGCAACTGCTGCGCGACACACCCGTGCTGCGCCGCCGCGCCGCCTACCACGCCGGCCTGTTCGGCGCCTTCAGCCTGTTCTGGACCGTGGCGCCGCTGATGCTGGCCGATGCGCCCTTCCACCTGTCGCAAAGCGGCATTGCCCTGTTCGCCATTGTCGGCATGGCCGGCGCCATCGCCTCGCCGCTCGCGGGCCGCCTGGCCGATGCCGGCCACACCCTGCCCGCGACGGCCGCCGCCCTGCTGCTGGGCGTGGCCAGCTTCGCGCTGCCGCTGCTGGCGCCGACTTCGCGCACGGCCTCGCTGGCCCTGCTGGTGGCCGCGTCCATCGCGCTGGACATGGCGGTGGCGGCCAATCTGGTGTTGGGCCAGCGCGCCATCTTCAATCTGGGTGCGGAAGTGCGCAGCCGCCTGAACGGCCTCTACTTCGCGCTGTTCTTCAGCGGCGGCGCCTTCGGTTCGGCAGCGGGCGGCTGGATGCTGGCCACCCACGGCTGGCGCGCCGCACTATTGACGGGGATGGCCTTACCGGCGCTGGCTTTGCTTTACTGGATCAGTGAAGCGGTGGGTGGCGAGAGCATGCCTCAATCTCAGCTCCCGGACGCTTAATCCCATACGATCAATCAAAGGCCGAAGATCTTTCCTGTCGGCACTTGGATTGACCAACAGCAACGCGTAGCCTCAGAAGCTGGATAACAATATCTTGTATTCCTTCAACAGACTCTGGAGAAATCATGGCAATTGACGTCTATCTCAAAATCGACGGCATCAAGGGCGAATCCAGCGACGTGGCACATATGGGCTGGATTGAACTCACCTCAGCACAATGGGGCGTAACACAACCTAAAAGCGCTACTGCCTCAACCGGCGGTGGCCATACGGCGGAACGGTGCGAACATCAGTGCATTTCGATCACCAAATTGGCCGACCTCTCTTCGCCGGTTCTCATGCAAACCTGTTCTTCGGGCCGGACAATTGCCAGGGCCAAGCTCGAGTTCATGCGGGCGGATGGCCTAGGCGAACGGGTGAAGTACTATGAGGTCGAACTTGAAAACGTATTGATCGGCAATATCACGCAAATGGTGCATCAAGGCGACGTCCTACATGACTCCATCGGCTTGAAGTTTTCCAAGGTTAAGTGGAAATACTGCCAGCAGAAGATAGGCGGCGGTATTGGCGGCAATACTTCCGGTGGATGGGATCTTTCCATCAACCGGGTCATCTAAATATCGACTTTCACGTGTGATGGAGAGTCTCATATGGATGACGGCAATGACCCACTGCGTCCTCGTCCTACTCAGGACACGCGCAGCTTCTTTATGCTGCCACAGGCACCAATGGACTCGGGCTACTACGTCTACGGCAAGCTCTACGGAAAGCCAGACAAAGGTGCCTACCAATATGCACATCCAGTCATGATGACGGCCATCCTGCGCGTCGGATTGGAATGGCAAGCTATCGATAAACGCCGATTTGGTGTGGGAAATATCAGCTTGCCTGATGGTCGAAAGCACGCGGATCACAAGTCTCACCGGGATGGACTCCAAGTGGACATTCGGCCGCTACGAAAAGATGGAAACGAGCTTCCTGTTACCTGGATGGACTCGCAGTACGATCAAGCAGCCACTGCTAAATTAATCGAACTATTTCGCGCGTTCGCTCCAGTGACTCATGTTTTCTTCAACGGGCACGGGATCCCGTTTGTCGAACCGCTGAAACATCACGACGACCACTTCCATGTAGAACTACGAGGCTGAATATGTACAAGCTAGCGCTAATGATCCTCTCCGCAGCCACCATTACGCTTTCACTGCCTGCCTCCGCAAATGACGATGGCCAAGAGGGGGAATGGACTCAACTCCGGGCGAGATACCTCATCCATTCCGGGTCGGCGACCTATCCTGAGGCGCCGACAAAAATGGACCGAGTACTCACGGTCGTTATCGAAGGTAAAGCCGCGAAGGAAATTTTCGACCTCATCGGTCCCAACGCATCCCCGCAATGTAGCCCCGATAAGCGCGACAAGGAGCGCCGCAAAAAAGGCGTCGAGTGCATTTATACGGCACAGTTGGACGATCCCAAGGATTTTCACTACCGCTGCTGGATTGGAATTGACCTCCGCACTGGCGACGGCGATGCGCGAATAGCATGCTAAGGGACTCATATGCAGCATACAGCGAAACTGGATCGTCCTATGAAAAAGCTTCTGATACTGCTTGTGCTGGCTTTGCCGCTACCTCTGCTGCTGCACGCAAATCTCACAGTCCGTTTATGCTGACGAGGCTGACCATGCGCCCAATCAACTGGCTTAGTTTCGGCGCAGTCACAGCAGCACTGTCGCTGGCCCACGCAGCCGATCAGTCAAGTGATCCGTATGACCTGTGGAAGCCATTTCGACACGCCATCTACAAACTTCATTCAGGTGTGGTGGCGGATCGTTCGCCACCAACAGCTAAAGACCGCATGCTGACCATCCTTGTCGATGGCCCAATAGCAAAGGATATCTTCGATTCCATCGCTCCTGATTTGCCGGATAAATGCAGCTCGGAGAGCGGCGATCGGGAGCGTACCAAGAAAGGCATTATGTGCACTTATACGGTACAGCTGGATAGTCCGAAGGACAGCCATTATCGGTGTTGGATCGGACTGGATCTGCGTACTGGCAATAGCGTCAGGACCATAAGCTGTTAATTGAGCTGCATCTACTTCGCGCTGTTCTTCAGCGGCGGCATGCTTGGCTCTGCCGCCGAACGCGCCGCTCTAGCGCCTTATTTCAGTACGCGTCCCACATCGACGATATCCACACCTTGCAACTGACCAAGCCACTCGTCGAGCCAAGGCTTGTGCGTGGCGCCGACGATGGTCAAGACGCGGGCGCCGGGGCGTTCGCGGAAGGTTTCGCGGATGTTGGCAACCATGCGCAAATTGCGGATTTCCCAGCCCGCCACCCAAATCTGCGGATAGCCGTCCGGCGATTTGGCGCGCATGGGGGCGGCAACATTACCCTCGGCCACCACCCGCAAGCGTTCCGGGTCATTGATAAAGCGGTACAGCGGTAGCAGATCGGCAGCCTGCGCCATGGCATCTTCCTGCTTTTTCTGCGCCTTCATCGGCGCGCCGCCAGCGGCCCAGGCCGCCTCAATCGAACGCACAAAGGCTTTGATATCGGGCACGTCGATGCGGTCGCCGGTATGGTTGTCCACGGCGTGGACGCGCTGCAAGCCCAGCCGCGCCGCCAGGCGCGCGGCCAGTTGGTAGTTTTCGTTATTGCGTTTGCCGGTCTTGCCGAGCTGCGCGACCAGCGCCGGGTCCAGGCTGTCGCCCGCGCGGCGCTCCGCTTCGGGCAGCTGCAGCCATTGCACATAGGCCGAGGCAATGTCATTCGCCGCCAGGAACAGGGCGGCAAGACGGCGGCGCTGGGCCGGGGACGCTTGCTCCGGCCAAGCCTTGAGCGTCTTGTCGACCTCGACCATGGCGGACGGCACATCCAGGCCGGTGGCCGCCTTCGCCGCATCGGTCGAGGGACAGTAATCGGCGCCGTACTTGACGGGATGGCGCGCGGCCAGATCGCATTCCTCGCCGGACTCGGTTTCAATGGTGATGATCTCGGGCTTGTACGCCGCCAGCCGGTCGAGCAGACCATCCAGCGCGGCGGGCTTGAAGCCGGACGGCATGCTGTTCAAGTGTACCGTGCCGAGCACCAGTATCTGCGCGCGTGGACCGGCCATATCGCGGTCAAGATCGGTCAGCTTGACCTGGGAAAACGCCGGGATGGAAATCAGTGCACTCAGCAACAGCCAATATTTACGCATGGAACCTCCGGATAGTAGGAAGGCGCATGCTAGGACAAGTCGCGACACCGGATGCCGCCGATGCGACGGGCTGCAAGATTGTTGGGCTGGATTGGCGAATGAGCAGAATGCCATGCAAGCAGCTTGCGGCAATGCAGCGCGCCGCATGGCCGCTTCCCGATGCGGCTGCCTACTGAGCGATGGAAAACTGCCGCGCCTTTGGCTGCCGGGAAATAGCAGGGCGGGCAGGTCCTGGCAAGCGCTCATTCAGCTTGAACACGCTCACCATTTTGGACAAATTGCTGGCCTGGTCCTGCATGGCTTGCGCCGCCGCCGAGGCTTCTTCCACCAAGGCCGCATTTTGCTGGGTGACGCTATCCATCTCCGTAACCGCCCGGTTGATTTGTTCAATCCCCTGGGCCTGCTCGGTACTGGCCGCCGTGATATCGCTCATGATGTCCGTTACGCGCTGAATGCTCTGCACAATGTCCTGCATGGTGGCGCCGGCTTCTCCCACCAGCCTGCTGCCGCTTTCGACTCTGCCAACCGAATCGTCAATCAGTTCCTTGATTTCCTTGGCTGCGGCAGCCGAACGTTGCGCCAGATTTCGGACCTCGGATGCGACCACCGCAAAGCCGCGGCCCTGTTCGCCGGCACGCGCCGCTTCCACCGCCGCATTCAAGGCGAGAATATTGGTTTGGAAGGCGATGCTGTCGATCACCCCGATGATGTCGACGATCTGCCTTGACGAGGCATTGATGCTGTCCATCGTGGCCACCACCTGGGAGACGACCGCGCCGCCCTTGCCCGCCGCCAGCGAGGCCGACACAGCCAATTGGCTGGCCTGCTTGGCATTGTCCGCGTTCTGCCAGACCGTCGAAGTCAGCTCCTCCATCGACGAGGCCGTTTCTTCGAGCGAACTGGCTTGCTGTTCGGTGCGCGAGGACAGGTCGAGATTGCCGGCGGCGATCTGGCCCGATGCCGTGGCAATCGTGTCGGTTCCGCTGCGCACATCGCGGACGATCCGGACCAGGCTCTCGTTCATATTTCTCAGCGCCTGCAGCAACTGCGCCGTTTCATCGCGGCCCGTCACTTCGATGTGGCTGCTCAGATTGCCCGCCGCGACGACTTCTGCGATTTGAACAGCCCGGCTCAGGGGAACCGTGATGGAGCGCGTGATCCCATACGCGAAACCGGCGCCAATCAGGACGACAGCCAAGCCCATGCCGATCAGCAAGCGGTCGGAAAACGTAATATCGGCCTCGGTCTTTGCGCCCGCCGCGTCGGCAATCTCCTTTTGGAACGCGGACAAGGCCGAGATGGGCGCCAGCGCCGCATCCAAAGCCGGCATGGTTTCCGTCACCACCAGTTGTGCGGCCTCTTCCCGTTTGCCGTCCTTCACCAATTGCCCGGCCTGGGTAAACGAGGCGACATAGCGCTGGCGTTTTTCCTTGAATTCCGCCAGCAGCCGCTTGCCTTTTTCGGCGCGAACAAGTTTATCCAGGGTTTTGATGCTGGCGTCGATGGCCTTCTTGTTGTCCGCGATGTTGGCGAACACCTGGTCCAGCTGCTGATGGTCGGCCACGATAATCAACTCCATCGTACGGCGCGCATTGGTGCGCATGGACGCGGTAATCACATTGGTCGTGTCGGCTTTGACCCAATCCTCATTGATGAGCGTGTGGGTGGTTTGTCCGATCTCCTCGAAACGTAATAAAACTACTACGATCAAGACCAGTACCAAAGACAGGATCAGCCCGAAACCAAAAGCAAGACGCGATCCAATTTTAAAGCTCGATATATTCATTACTTTCAATTAAGAAGTGGCAAATAATCATATTAGAAAATCATAATTTTCAGCATGAAATAGCACAGCCAGCTCCTAGCCTTTCCCGATGAAATTTCCATAACGCAATAAACTTTCCTTTATGAAACAATACCACTTCCGCGTCGCACGATGTTGCGTAGCGCAAAAGTTTGACATTGACAAACCAACTCCCGCACTAAGCGGGCAGAAAAACCAGGAGCAATATGGTTAACGAAAACCGCAGCATCCAATCTGTAGAACGGGCCATGAAAGTGCTGGAAGCGATGGCTGGAGCCGGCGGGGAAATGCGCTTGATCGACCTTGCCCAAAAGCTCACCCTGCATAAGAGCACCTTGCACGGCCTGCTCAACACCTTGGCTGCGCTGGGCTATGTCATGCGGACCGACAATGGCTATGCCTTGGGACTCCGGCTGCACAAACTGGTGCTGCCGCTGGCCAACGCCGATCAGCGGCTGCGCACGCACTTTGCGCCCTCATTATTGGCCCTGGCCGGACTGACCAGGGAGACTTGCTATCTGGCCGTTCCAGGCGGAACCCGCAACTTCCTCTGCATCGACGCCATCAACGGCGATGGGACGCCTGCCGCACATCCTGGAATACGTCGCTGGAACTTGACCACCTCGGCCTTGGGTCAGATATTTTTGGCCCACGATTGCTCCCTGGTGCGGGCCTTGCGCCGCTCCGCGCAGATTTCGCCGGAACTCGAACGCAAATTGCAGGAAATAGCCGAGCAAGGCTATGCGCTGGACCTGGAAGAATCCGAAGCCAACCTCAACTGCCTGGCCTTCCCTCTGCGAAAGGATGGCCGCGTTGTGGCCGCGATGGCCGCCGCCGGACCGGCGGAACGCATGAGCCTCTCCACGATGCAGGACTTTGCCATGCGCGTAATGCAGTGGAATCTTTAAATAAGGTGGTGGCAGCCCTGAAGAGGCATCGGACAATCAACCCAGCTGTTGACACTCGCAAAAACGAGGATTAACCTATTAACAAATTCATTAATAGGTTAATAGGAATGCTCCTCGACCTCGTCTTTGAAGCCCTCGCCTCCACCCCACGCCGGCAAATTCTCGCGTATCTGTCGGAAGCAAGGTTATCTACCACCGATCTCACCCAGCGCTTTTCCATGAGCGCACCGGCAATCTCGCGTCATCTATCGATTCTTGAAAACGCCGGCCTCGTCACGCGCGAACGAGAGGGGCAATTTGTCTACTACCAGCTCAATCGCGATAGCCTGGTCAATACCTTGACCGGCTATGCCTTCGAAGTCTGTCCTGTGGCCAGGCCACTGAAACGCGAGTCGCGCGCACTCAAAAAACGTAGCAGCACTTAATAGCAATTTGCTGGGAGTGACCATGACAGAACGGGCTGCGAGCCTACTCGGGCACCGTGCGCGCCACGCAGACAATAACAGCGTGGTCGACGGCGAGGTCAGGTATGCGCCGATCAAATCCCTCTGGTTCATGACGATGGCATGCGCTGCGGTCATCGGCGGTGCGATCCAGTTTAGCGCCGGCGCATTCGGCATATTCGTCGGCGCGACCGGGGCTGTCTTGCTTCTGGGGCACTCGCTCGGAAGCCACCGTAAACTGATCCACAATAGTTATCAGTGCCCTCAGTGGCTGGAATACCTGCTGGTCTACCTCGGTGTGCAAGTCGGACTGGCCGGTCCGCTTGGCCTGTTGCGCCAGCACGAACTGCGCGATTATGCGCAACGCCTGCCGGCGTGCCACGACTACCTTCGCCACGGTCGCGGCGTGTGGACCGACGCCTGGTGGCAACTACATTGCGAGCTACACCTGGTCGCGCCGCCCCATATCGAACTTGAATCCCGCGTTGCCGACGACCGCTTCTACCGCTTCCTTGAACGTACATGGATGCTGCAACAAGTGCCACCCGCGCTGCTGCTCTATTGGTGGGGCGGTTGGGGATTCGTGTTCTGGGGCGTTTGCGCGCGCGTGACAGCCGGCGTACTCGGGCACTGGTTGATCGGCTACTTCGCCCATAACCATGGCAGCATGAACTATGAAGTCGCGGGCGCGGCGGTGCAAGGCCGCAACATCCACCTGACCTCGCTCATGACCATGGGGGAATGCTGGCACAACAACCACCATGCCTATCCGGGATCGGCACGCCTTGGGCTGGCTGATGGCGAATGGGATCCGGGATGGTGGACCCTGCAGTGCCTGCAATGGGCGGGCTTGGCCTGGGATCTCAAACTACCGGCCGACCTTCCCGTCCGGCCCGAAGTGCGAGCGATCGGCAATGAAGCTTCGCCTGCCGTGCCCAGCCAAGCGCCCTGAAAGGAATATGACTTATTCGCATAAAGAACCTGTGCGGTGGCTACCGTTTTCCAAATGGTGGCCTGGCATACCGGTGAAAAAAAAACCCCGACGATTTCTCGCCGGGGCTTGATTTCACTGCATAAAAATTCTGGTAGGCCTCCCCGGAGTCGAACCGGGCACCAACGGATTATGAGTCCGCTGCTCTAACCAGGCATGAGCTAGAGGCCCTGAGGTGATGCGGATGCGCTGGGGCCGGTACAGCCTGCCCTCTGACGCGCTCGCCGAACTTGCAATGGCGAACACGCGAGGATAGGGCCTGTACCGGCTCCAGTCAAGTTTTTAGTTACCTTCCAGGAAGCTTTTCAGCTTGTCGGAACGCGAGGGGTGGCGCAGCTTGCGCAGCGCTTTGGCTTCGATCTGGCGGATGCGTTCGCGCGTGACGTCGAATTGCTTGCCGACCTCTTCCAACGTGTGGTCGGTCGACATTTCGATGCCGAAGCGCATGCGCAGCACCTTCGCTTCGCGCGGGGTGAGTGAGTCCAGCACATCCTTAACCACGCCGCGCATGGAGGCGTGCAGGGCCGCGTCGGACGGCGCCAGGGTATTGTTGTCCTCGATGAAGTCGCCCAGATGGGAATCATCGTCGTCGCCGATCGGCGTTTCCATCGAGATCGGTTCCTTGGCGATCTTCATGATCTTGCGGATTTTGTCTTCCGGCATTTCCATCTTGATCGCCAAGGTGGCCGGATCGGGTTCCGCCCCGGTTTCCTGCAGGATCTGGCGCGAGATGCGGTTCATCTTGTTGATGGTCTCGATCATGTGCACCGGGATGCGGATGGTGCGCGCCTGGTCGGCGATCGAGCGCGTGATGGCCTGGCGGATCCACCACGTGGCATAGGTCGAGAACTTGTAGCCGCGGCGGTATTCGAACTTGTCGACCGCCTTCATCAGGCCGATATTGCCTTCCTGGATCAGGTCGAGGAATTGCAGGCCGCGGTTGGTGTATTTCTTGGCGATCGAGATCACCAGACGCAAGTTGGCCTCGGTCATTTCGCGCTTGGCCTTGCGCGCCTTCATCTCGCCGGCCGCCATCTGGCGGTTGATATTGCGCAGGTCGGGCAGCGGCAATACCACGCGTGCCTGCAGGTCGATCAGGCGCTGCTGCAATTCCTTGATGGTCGGGATATTGCGGCCCAGGATGGCGCTATAGGCGTGGTTGGCGGCCACTTCGCCGTCCACCCAGTCCAGATTGGTTTCATTGCCGGGGAAGACCTTGATGAAGTGGGCGCGCGGCATGCCGCAGCGGTTTACGGCCACGTCGAGAATCTGCTTCTCGATATGGCGCACTTCATCGACCTGGCCACGCAGGGTGTCGCACAGCTTCTCGACCACCTTGGCCGTGAAGCGGATGCCCAGCAGCTCCAGCGAAATCGATTCCTGCGCCTTCACATAGGCTTTGGAGTTGTAGCCGTCCTTCTCGAAGGCCTTGCGCATCTTGTCGAATTGCAGGGCGATCTGGTCGAATTTTTCCAGCGCGGTCACCTTCATGGCTTCCAGCTGTTCGGCCGAGTAGCCGGCCGCCGCACCCGATGGGCTGGCCTCTTCCTCTCCCTCTTCTTCCTCTTCTTCCTCGTCGGCGTCCTCTTCCTCTTCCTCGGACGGCGGCGCGGCCTGGGCCGCAGCCTCTTCATTGTCATTGACCAGACCGTCGACGATCTCGTCGATCTTGATCTCGTCGACACGGATGCGGTCGGAGGTAGCGATGATCTCGGCGATCGTCACCGGGCAAGCCGAGATGGCCTGGATCATGTCTTTCAAGCCGTCTTCGATGCGCTTGGCGATCTCGATCTCGCCTTCGCGCGTGAGCAGCTCGACCGAACCCATCTCGCGCATATACATGCGCACCGGGTCGGTGGTGCGGCCGAAGTCGGAATCGACGGTCGACAGCGCCGCTTCGGCGGCGGCCTCGGCTTCGTCGTCGCTGGTGACGGTGGCCACATTGTCCGACAAGAGCAGGGTTTCGGCGTCCGGCGCGTGCTCGTAGACGGCGATACCCATGTCGTTGAAGGTGCCGATGATGCCTTCGATCGCTTCCGGATCGACGATATTGTCGGGCAGGTGGTCATTGATCTCGGCATAGGTCAGGAAGCCACGTTCCTTGCCGAACTTGATCAGGGTCTTGAGTTTCTGGCGGCGGCGCTCCAGCTCCTCCTCGCTCGCTTCCGTATCGGACGAGAAGGCGTCTTTGAGCAGCGCTTTTTCCTTGGCCTTGCGGTCCTTGGCCTTGGCCTTGTCGACGGCTTTCAGCTCGGCGCGCTCGACGGCGTTGAGCGCGGCCACTTCGTCGTTCTCCGGCTGGAATTCTTTCGGCTTGCGGCCACGGCGGCCCGGCACCTTGACCGACGGCAGCACATAGCCGGATGTATCGATGGCCGCCAGCGCGGCGGCATCCGTGGTCTGACTCACCGCCGGCGGCGCGTTGCTGACGCGGGTTTCCGGTTTGTCGGCCGCCTTGGCGGCTTTCGCGGTCACTTTGGCAGGCTTTGCAGCCGCTTTGGTTTCGGGTTTCTTTGTTGGCACAGGCGCTTTCGATTTCACAACGACTTGCTTTTCGGGATTAGGAAGTTCCCGAACCCGCCGACAACGCAGGTTCGGCACCGCTACAACGACTACTCCTTGCCGGCCGATCCGCAACGCACAGACCCGACCGCTACCGACGGCTCCAACAGGGCCGCGTGGCAGGAATTCTACTGTATGACAGCAAGCGGGGGCTAGAGGATGGATGCAGGCCGTTGACCTGACTTCGGCGACAAGAAACTCGCGCCGTCTCAACCCAAGTCTGGCCCTGGCCGCCAGCGCCGTCTTCCTGCGCCGATCAAGAGCCTAACTTACTGAAAACAAACACAAATTCTGAACTGAAAAACCATGCCAAAGTATTTAATACTTAGCGTTTTATTATAGCACGCAACTTTACAATTTCCAGAGCAAGCCCCGGGGGGCTGCCCCGGGCCGCGCCTTGGAGCAATTAACGGTTGCCCCGTTCGGCTTCGGCCTCGCGCTGCAACTGGTCGAGCTGGGCCGAAATCTCGCGGTAGCGCGCGCCGATCTCGGCCGCCGACAGGCCGGAACCGGCCAGGGCGTTGAGTTCGGCCTTCAGCGCATCGCCCTTGATCTGGCGGATGGCGCCGTGGGTGAACACGCGCACGGCCTCGACATCGGACTCCGGCTCGGCGGCGATCTCGCCGATGATGGCGTCGTACTCGCTGCCCTGCTCTTTCAACTGCTGGGCCAGGGCGGCAAAACCGCCATGCTGCCCCAGCGCGCAACCCATCTGCACCAGCTGGCCCAGGCGCTCGGCCGCCGACGGACCGAGGGCGGCAAACGCTTCCAGCGCCGAGGTGTCGATTTCCAGCGCCAGCGCCGGGTGCGCCACCAGATGGCGCACCAGCTGCAATTCCAGGCCCACCGGCTCGGGCCGGCCGGCGCGCGGCGGCGCCTTGCGCATCACCGACACCGGCTTGGCCAGCTCGAACAAGCCTTCAATCTCGGCCGGCGTGCTCTGCGTCATGCCCGCCAGGCCGCGCACAATCTGCAGGCGCAGGGCCGAGGGCGCCATCGCCTGCAGCAGCGGCTTGGCGTCGAACTGGGTGCGCGCGCGCCCCTCCGGTTCGCCCAGGTCGTGCTCGCCGGCCACTTCACGCAGCAGGAACTGCGACAGCGGCATCGCTTCCTGCACCTGCTGCTCGAAGGCGGGCGCGCCATGTTCGCGGATATAGCTGTCCGGATCGTGCTCGGCCGGCAGGAAGAGGAATTTGATGGTCTTGTTGTCCGACACATGCGGCAGACAGGCTTCCAGCGCGCGCCGCGCGGCGCGGCGGCCGGCCTTGTCGCCGTCGAAACTGAAGATCACATCGTCGGTCTGGCGCAGCAGCTTTTGCACATGGGTCGGCGTACACGCCGTGCCCAGCGTCGCCACCGCCTGGGGGAAGCCCATCTGCGCCAGCGCCACCACATCCATATACCCTTCCGTCACCAGCACATAGCCCGCGTCGCGGATCGCTTGGCGCGCCTCGAACAAGCCATACAACTCGGTGCCCTTGGAAAATAAGGGCGTTTCGGGGGAATTCAAGTATTTCGGTTCGCCCTGGTCCATGATGCGCCCGCCAAAGGCGATCACCTGGCCCTTGGTATTGCGGATCGGGAACATCACGCGGTCGCGGAAGCGGTCGTAGCGCTTGCTCTTATTGCCTTCCTCGTCGACGCGGTCGATGATGAGGCCGGCCTCGACCAGGGCCAGGGCTTCGTAATCGGGGAAGACGGCGCGCAGATTGTCCCAGCCGCCGGGCGCGTAGCCGAGGCCGAAACGGGCGGCGATTTCACCGGTCAGGCCGCGCCCTTTCAGGTAGGCGATGGCCGGCGGCGCCGTGCGCAGCTGGGCGCGGTAGTAATCGCAGGCCACCGACATCGCTTCCGACAGCGCCATGCTCTGCGCCTGCATCTGGGCGCGCTGGGCCGGCGGGATGCGGTCGTCGGCATCCGGCACCACCATGCCCACGCTTTGCGCCAGATCCTTGACGGCATCGACAAAGCCCATGCCCGAGTACTCGATCAGGAAACCGATCGAGGTACCGTGGGCGCCGCAGCCGAAGCAGTGGTAGAACTGCTTGGTCGGGCTGACCGTGAAGCTCGGCGACTTCTCGTTGTGGAAGGGGCATAGCCCCATGAAGTTGGCGCCGCCTTTTTTAAGCTGCACATAGCGGCCCACCACGTCCACAATGTCGACGCGGTTGAGCAGATCGGAGATGAATGACTGCGGGATCACGGCTGACGGCCTTGTTCTAAATCAGACTATACCGCCACCTTGCGCCGGACTTTGATCCGGCGCAAGCTGCGGCATCACAGCGGATTATCGCAACAGGCTTACGCCGGGGTCAGCGCTTTTTTCACCAGGGCCGAGACCACGGTCATGTCGGCGCGGCCGGCCAGTTGCGGCTTCAGCACGCCCATCACCTTGCCCATATCCTGCGGGCCGGCGGCGCCGGTGGACGCCACGGCAGCGGCCACGGCAGCGGCCACTTCTTCGTCGGACAGGCCGGCCGGCATATAGGCGGCCAGCACTGCCAGTTCGGCTTTTTCGATGTCGGCCAGGTCGGCGCGGCCGCCGGCTTCGAACTGGGTGATCGAATCCTTGCGCTGCTTGATCATTTTTTCGACGATGGCCACGGTCTGGGCATCGTCGACTTCGATCTGCTCGTCCACTTCCTTGCGCTTGATTTCAGCCAGCAGCAGGCGGATGGTGGCCAGCTTGCCGGCTTCCTTGGCGCGCATCGCGTTTTTCATGTCGTCGGAGATTTGTGCTTTCAAGCCCATGGCTACCTCAAAAATATGCGGTTAAAAACGGAAAACCCGCTGCGGCGAACCGGAGCGGGTGGAAACTCTGTGCGCAGCGCAACCCGTGGCGAGCAAAGCGCCGAAAACGGGCCGGTTCTGCGAGAGCAGTATTAGTACAGCTTCTTCGGCAGTTGCTGGCTGCGGATGCGCTTGTAGTGGCGCTTCACGGCAGCGGCCAGCTTGCGCTTGCGCTCTGCGGTTGGCTTTTCGTAGAACTCGCGTGCGCGCAGTTCGGTCAGCAGACCCGTTTTTTCGATAGTGCGCTTGAAGCGACGCATGGCGACTTCGAACGGCTCGTTTTCTTTAAGGCGAATAGTGGTCATGTAAAAATTCAAACCGTTAGGGGTTTTAAGGAAGACAAAGATATTAGCAGCTTTTGTCCAGAAATGGAAGAGGCATGGACGCTAAACCGGCCCAGCAAGCGGCTCACGCTATGAAAACCGCCTGAAAAGGGCAATCTTTCCGCCCCGCTAACATCTGCTCCGGCATCGTTGCATCACACCGGGACGGCAATGATATCAGATTGCCAGTCCGGCCGCCACACCTGAAGCCCAGGCCCACTGGAAGTTGTATCCTCCCAGCCACCCCGTGACGTCGATGGTTTCGCCGATAAAGTACAGGCCCGGCACCTTGGCCGCCATCATCGACTGCTGCGACAGTTCGCGCGTATCGACGCCGCCGCGCGTCACTTCGGCCTTGCGGTAGCCTTCCGACCCGTTGGGCACCAGCGACCACTGGTTGACCGCCTGGCCCAGCTGGCGCAGGCGCGCATCGGGCAGGTCGGCCAGACGGGCGTCGGCGGCAAAGCCATGCGCCTGCAGCAAGCCCTCGGCCAGGCGCGCCGGCAGCCATTGCGCCAGCACATTGCCGAGCTGCTTTTTCAGCGTCGCCTTGCCCTCGATCAGGGTCTGCGCCACATCCATCTCCGGCAGCAGATTGATGACGATGGGCGTATTGGGCTGCCAGAAACTGGAAATCTGCAGGATGGCCGGGCCGGACAGGCCGCGGTGGGTGAACAGCAAATCCTCGCGGAAGCGCGCCCCCGTGGCGTTGCGGCCCTTGAGCGTGCCGGTCTCCACCTCCACTTCCAGCGCGATGCCGGCCAGCGGCACGAACGGCGCCCAGGCGGCGGCGTCGAAGGTCAGCGGCACCAGGGCCGGACGCGGCTCGACCAGCTTCAGGCCGAACTGCTTGGCCACGCGGTAGCCGAAATCGGTGGCGCCGATCTTGGGGATCGACAGGCCGCCGGTGGCGATCACCACCGCCCCAGCCTGGATCGTCCCGCTATCGGTATCGAGCACGAAGCCCTGGCCATCGAGCTGCTGCAGGTTCTCGACCTTGGCCGGCATGCGCCAATGCACATCGCCGGCGGCGCACTCGGCCTTGAGCATCTCGATGATCTGTTCGGCCGAATCGTCGCAAAACAGCTGGCCCTTATGCTTCTCGTGGTACGCGATGCGGTGCTTTTTGACGAGCGCCAGGAAATCGTGCGGTGTAAAGCGCGACAGCGCGCTCTTGCAGAAATGCGGATTCTCCGACAGGAAATTCGCCGGTCCCGCATTAATATTGGTGAAATTGCAGCGCCCGCCGCCCGAGATGCGGATCTTCTCCGCCAATTTGTCCGCATGGTCGATCAGCACCACGCGCTTGCCGCGCTGCGCCGCCGTCGCCGCACACATCATCCCGGCCGCGCCCGCGCCGACCACCGCCACATCAAACTGCTTCGCCATTATTTCCCGCCAAACTGAACGCCCAAAGGCGAGATTCTACGCGATCCTCCACCGCTTGCGCCAAATCCAGCAATGCCCAGTCCGTGTCCGATTGCTGCCTGGCACCAGTCGGACACGGACTCAGCGGGAGCGCAGCTGCCGCGAGATGGCGAGGCAGTGGGCCACTTGCTGGGCGATGGGGTCGGGCACGGGCAGCTCGCCACGCAGCACGGCGGCGATCCAGGCGGCGGTGGCTTCGGCACTTTTGTCTTCGGGCAGCTCAGGCAGGGCTTCCACAAGAGTCTGCTTTTCGACCAGCACGGTGCGCTCGGCGCCGTGGATCCAGTCGATGCGCTGGGCCTTGTTGGCGTTGGCGACCGTTTCGCCCTCGGTGCCGCGCATCAGGAAGACGTCGCCGCGCGCCGGGTCGGCCGTGGTGGTGAAGAATGCGCCCAGCGTTTCGAGGTATTCGGGGTGGGTGTAGGACACCAGCCGCAGCGCCGGTCCGGCAAAGGGCTGCAGGATCTTGACCAGGGTATGGGTCGAGTTGCGCACGCCAAGGATGCGCCGCAGCGACAGCATCCACGCCAGACGCGGCGCCAGCGTATCAATGGTGATGAAACTGACGTGGCCGGAAGCCAGCGCCGCTTCCGCCTCGGCCGCATCGCGCGCGGCAGGCACGCCAAGGGCGGCGAACACTTCGGCCGTCGCCACCCGCCCCACATCATGGGCGACGCCGTGGCACAGCACCGGCACGCCTTCGCGTGCCAGCAGCATGCCGAGCAAGGCGGTCAGATTGGCCATCTTGCGCGCGCCGTTATAGCTGGGGATGAGCGCCGGCGCATACGGCCCACCGGGCGCGCGCAGCGGCGTGAACGAGGCTTCGGCCGCCGCCAGGAAGCCCGCCAGCTCGTCCACCGTTTCGCCCTTGATGCGCATGGCCAGCAGGATGCCGCCCAGCTCCAGGTCGGAAACGCGGCCGTCCAGCATGGCGCCGTAGAGTTCCTGCGCCTCGTCGCGCGTCATGGCGCGGGCGCCGTCTTTGCCGCGGCCGATCTCCTTGATGAAGCGGGCCGCCGGGAAGGGTTGCTGTGTAGTCATGGGCCACAGCTTACACGCTTTGCCGCCGGGCTTGAAGAATGCTGCTCCGCACAAAGCCGCCGTTTCGGCTACACTAGATGATCCCTGACGATAAAAAGACCCGTAGTAGCTGAGTACATCATGATTCAAGACCTTGAAAATATTAACGTTACATCCTTCGCGTCGATGCCGACGCCGGAGTCGCTGCACGCCAAGCTGCCGCTGAGCGAAGCCGCTTCCGCCACCGTCACGAAAGGACGCGAAGACCTGCGCAAAATCCTCGACCGCCAGGACCAGCGCCTGTTCGTCGTGGTCGGCCCCTGCTCGATCCACGACCCCGCCGCGGGCCTGGACTATGCACGCCGCCTGAAGGCGCTGCAGGAAGAAGTCAAGGATACGATGCTGCTGGTGATGCGCGTGTACTTCGAAAAGCCGCGCACCACCACCGGCTGGAAGGGCTATATCAACGATCCGGACATGGACGATTCCTTCCGCGTCGATGTGGGCATGGAGAAGGCCCGCCAATTCCTGCTCGATGTCTGCGAACTGGGCTTGCCCACGGCGACGGAGGCGCTCGACCCTATCTCTCCGCAGTACCTGGGTGACCTGATCGCTTGGACGGCGATCGGCGCCCGTACCACGGA
Source organism: Massilia sp. NR 4-1 (assembly GCF_001191005.1). Taxonomy (NCBI): domain Bacteria; kingdom Pseudomonadati; phylum Pseudomonadota; class Betaproteobacteria; order Burkholderiales; family Oxalobacteraceae; genus Massilia; species Massilia sp. NR 4-1. The sequence goes on along the minus strand of NZ_CP012201.1, from coordinate 5,582,192 downwards.
GTCGCAGACGCACCGTGAAATGTCCTCGGGCTTGTCGACCCCGGTCGGCTTCAAGAATGGCACCGATGGCGACATCGGCATCGCCATCAACGCCATCCTGTCGGCGGCCAATCCGCACGCCTTCCTTGGCATTAACAGCCAGGGCACGGTGTCGATCGTGCGCACGCGCGGCAATCCGCACGGCCACGTGGTGCTGCGCGGCGGCGATGGCCGTCCGAACTACGATTCGGTGTCGGTGGCGATCGCCGAACAGGCGCTGGCCAAGGCCAAGCTGCCCGCCAATATCGTGGTGGACTGCTCGCACGCCAACAGCTACAAGAAGCCGGAGCTGCAGCCGCTGGTGATGACCGATGTGGTCAACCAGATCATGCACGGCAACCAGTCGCTGGTGGGCGTGATGATCGAATCGAATATCGTGGCGGGCAACCAGAAGATCCCGGCCGATCTGTCGACCCTGACCTACGGCCAGTCCGTGACCGACGGCTGCATCGACTGGGACACCACCGCCGCCATGCTGCGCAACGCCGCCGCCGAGCTGCGCAACCGTCCGTAAGCCGCTGCCGGCCAGCCCGCCCGGCGCGGGCTGCGGCTGCTGAGGGGAATCCGCTTTCATATTACAATGGCGGATTCCCCTTTTCTTTTTGCAGCTTTCCATGATCGTTCTCGGCGTCGAATCCTCCTGTGACGAAACCGGCCTGGCCCTGTATGACACACAGCGCGGCCTGCTGTCGCACGCCCTGTATTCCCAAGTGGCGATGCACGAGGAATATGGCGGCGTGGTGCCGGAACTGGCTTCGCGTGACCATATCCGCCGCGCGATCCCGCTGCTGGAACAGGCGCTGCAAGGCGCGGCCATCACGCCGCAGCAGATCGATGCCATCGCCTATACCCAAGGTCCGGGCCTGGCCGGGGCGCTGCTGGTGGGTTCCTCGGTCGCCTGCAGCCTGGGCCTGGCGCTGGACAAGCCGGTGCTGGGCATCCACCACCTGGAAGGCCATCTGCTGTCGCCGCTGCTGGCGTCCGAGCCGCCGGAGTTCCCCTTCGTCGCCCTGCTGGTCTCGGGCGGCCATACGCAGCTGATGCGCGTGGATGGCGTCGGCCAGTACGAGCTGCTGGGCGAGACGCTGGACGATGCTGCCGGCGAAGCCTTCGACAAGTCGGCCAAGCTGCTGGGCCTTGGCTATCCGGGCGGGCCGGCGATTTCGCGCCTGGCCGAATTCGGCGATCCCGAGGCGCACAAGCTGCCGCGCCCGATGTTGCACTCCAAGGATCTGATGTTCAGCTTCTCCGGCCTGAAAACGGCGGTGCTGACCGTGGCCAAGAACCGGGGCCTGGCGAATATCTGCGAGCAGGACAAGGCGAATATCGCGCGCGGCTTCGTCGACGCCATCGTCGACGTGCTGACGGCCAAATGCGTGGCGGCGCTCAAGCAGACGGGCCTCAAGCGCCTGGTGATCGCCGGCGGCGTCGGCGCCAACAAGCAGCTGCGCGCTTCGCTCAATGCGGCGGCGGCCAAGAAGCGCTTCAAGGTCTATTATCCGGAACTGGAATTCTGCACTGACAATGGCGCGATGATCGCCTTTGCCGGCGCCATGCGCCTGCAGATCAATCCGGACGCGGCGCAGCGCGACTACGCCTTCAATGTGCGTCCGCGCTGGCCGCTGGACGAGCTGAAAGTCGTCTAATTCTGATCCGAGCAGCGCAATGAAGGCTCGGCGCGCAGCCGGGCCACCATCACGTCGATGAAGGCGCGGATGCGCGCCGAACCATGGCGGCTGTCGCGGTGGACGATATTGATGGGCAGCGCCGGCGTTTCGAACTCCCTCAGCAGGCACTGCAGCTCTCCCCGCTCAAACGACGGCGCCGCCTGATACGACAGCAAGCGGACAATGCCCAATCCCAGGCGCGCCGCTTCGATGGCCGCATCGTTGCTGTTGACCGTCAGCCGGCTTTTCATGCGCAGCGACTGCACCGTCCCATCGCGCACGAAGCGCCATTCCGGCGCGGCGCTGGAGCCGGTGGAGGAAATAATGGTGTGCCACGCCAGCTCTTCCGGCGTGCGCGGCAGGCCATGCTGCGCCAGATAGGCGGGCGCGGCGCAGATCACGCGCCGCACATGGCCGACCGGAATGGCGCGCAGGCTGGAGTCGGGCAGCTCGCCGATGCGCACGCCCACATCCAGGCCCTCTTCCAGCAGATTGGTGACGCGGTCGACGAACACGGTCGACACTTCGGTATCCGGATAGCGCTGCAAATACTCGACGATGCCGGGCATCACATACATGCGGCCGAACAGCACGGGCGCGGTCACGCTCAGGTGGCCGCGCGGCGCGGCGTTGATGCCGGCGGCCGCTTCGTCGGCCTCGTCCACCTCGGCGATGATGCGGCGCGCATCGTCCAGATAGCGCTGGCCCGCTTCGGTGACGCGCACATGGCGCGTGCTGCGGTCCAGCAGCTTCAGGCGCAGGCGCTCTTCCAGCGCGGCGATGGCGCGCGTGACGGCGGGCGGCGACATGCCCAGGCGGCGCGCCCCCCCGGCAAAGCTTTCCTCCTCGGCCACGGCGACAAAGACCGTCATCAGGTGCAGGCGATCCATGCTCAGCCGCCCTTGCCTGCGGCGGTGTCGGCATGCGCCGGCAGCGCCTTGCCGCAGTTCTTGCAGAAGCGCGCGCCGTCCTCGTGGCCGCCGGCGCCACAAGCGGCGCAGGCGCGCCGCCAGCGCAACTGGCCCGCGCGCTGGTAGCTGATCTCCGAGCTGATGATCCCGGTCGGCACGGCCAGGATGCTCCAACCCAGCAGCATCATGACCGAGGCGATGGCGCGTCCCAGATCGGTCTTCGGCACCAGGTCGCCGAAGCCCACCGTGGTCATGGCGCTGATGGCCCAGTAGACGGCGGTCGGGATGCTGGTGAAACCGCTCTCGGCGCCCTCCACCACATACATCACGGTCCCCAGCAGCAGCACGATCATCATCACCACCGACAGGAAGATCAGGATCTTGCGCCGGCTGGCGACCAGGGCGCTGGCCAGCATGCCGTATTCCTCGATGTACTTGGTGAGCTTGAGGACGCGGAACATGCGCAGCAGACGCAGGATGCGCACATCCAGCAGCACATGCGCACCGGGCACAAACCAGGACAGATAGGTGGGCAGGATCGCCAGCAGGTCGATCGCGCCGAAGAAGCTGCGTGCATACGCCAGCGGGCGCTGGACGCAAGCCAGGCGGGCCAGATACTCCAGCGTGAACAATGCGGTGAAGACCCACTCCGCCGCCTGCAGCCAGGCACCCCATTCGGCGGCGATGGACGCCACGCTGCCCGCCACCACCGCGGCCACGCTGAGCGCAATAGCGGCGATCAGCAGCAGATCGAAAGCGCGTCCGCTGCGGGTATCGGATTCAAAAATAATGGTGTACAGGCGCGCGCGCCAGCCATCGGCAGGCTTGCCGAACAGCGGCGCGGAAAAGCGGGAATCAGTGGCATTCATGGAGCGGCATCATACCGTAGACCGGAAAGGCAGTTCAGGGGCGGGTCAGCAGATCACTGCGCGGCTGGCCCCAGCGCGGGATGTGGGCGGGGCAGGCGCGCGGCGCGCCGCTGGCGACGTCCATGGTGGTGAAATTGCCGCGCGGGGTGCTGGTGAAGCGCAGGTCGCTGGCGTGCCCGCTGTCGACGGCGGGGATGCGGGCAAAACGCAGCCAGGCGTCGAGCTGGCAGTCGCTTTCCCGCAAACGGCGCAACAGGGACAGGCTGCCGTTCCATTCGCTGTGCAGCAGCACGCCGGCCTGGACGGTGCGCGGCGGCGCGGGGTCAAGCATGCTGGCCGGGCATTGGGCAGGCGGCAGCCAGGCGGGTGCCAGGCTGAGCATGCCGCGCCGCACGCGGTAGCTGTCGCGCGCTTCATTGCGCTCGATGGCGGCGAAGCTCCAGCACAGGGGCTGGGCCGGGAAAGCCGTCAGCGCGACGTCGAGCAGCTGGGCGGCGCCGTCTTGCTTGTGCAGGGCGGCCGCGACGCGTTCGCGCGCCAGCGAGGAGGCGCTCTTCTGCACGCCGATGAAGCCCAAACACAACACCAGGGCCAGGGCCAGCGCGCGGCGGCTGCGCAAATGCAGCAGGCGCAGCGCGGCGATCGCGCCTCCCAGCAGGAGCAGGCCGGCATAGGAGGCCCAGCCCAGGTAGCCGTGCAGGGTGAAGTACAGCAGGGCCACGGCCAGTACCGCCACCATCAGCCAGCGCACGGGACGCCAGGGAATGGCCAGCGCCAGCGGCACGCCGAAGGCAACCCAGAACACCGGTTCGACAATGAAGATCATGTCACCGAAGTACCAGTCGGCATTGAAGGGATAAAAGGGATGGACGCCATAGGAGTTCATGAAGTCCATGCCCAGATGCAGCAGGAAGCCGGCCGTCATCGCGCCCAGCAGGCCAAACCGCGCCACCCGGCTTTCCCTGAGCAGGGCGCGCGCATTGGGCCAGAGCAGCCAGAGCACCGCCAGCAGCAGCAAGGCTTGCGGCAGCAGGAACAGCAGTGTGTGCGTGTGGCCACGGTGCTGCAGCAGATAGCCGAGCGGCGGCGCCATCAGCTTGGTCAGGAACAGGTCGAGGTCGGGGAAGTTGCTGGCGGCGGCGCAGGCCGTCAGCAGCAGGCGGTGGCGGGTGCGCTGGCGCGCTTCGCTCGCTTCGGCGGGCAGGCTGCGTTGCAGCAGCTCGCCCACGCCCAGGCCGACGAGGGAGTGGGTGATATTGTCCATGTGGGTTTAGTCGGGTTCCAGCAATTGCTGCAGGCGGCGCTGGTAGTGGTTCAGGAAATCGCGGGTGACGGCGTAATGCTCGGTATCCTCATACGCCATTTCGGTGATGCCGCCGCTGTCGAAGCACAGAATCTTGGCGTTCGGGTAAGACAGCAGGATGGGCGAGTGGGTGACGATGATGAACTGGGAATCCTGCTTCACCAGCTGGTCGATGGCGGATAGCGCCGCCAGCTGGCGGTTGGGCGAGAGCGCCGCTTCCGGTTCGTCCAGCAGGTAAAGTCCCCTGCCCTGGAATTTGTTCACCAGCACCGACATGAAGGCTTCGCCATGCGAGCGCGCATGCAGCGAGCCGCCATAGCCTTGCAGATAGCCCATCTCCTCCATATAGGTGGCGACGTTGAAGAAGCTTTCGGCGCGGAAGAAGTAGTGGTCGGACGGCTTGCGGAAGCTGCGCGAGAGCTTGAGCGCATCGCGCAGCGCCGAATCGTGGCTGGCCGTGTTCAGACGCACGTTCAGCGTGCCGCCTTCCATGCTGAAGCCCAGCGCCAGCGCGATGGCTTCCATCAGCGTGGATTTGCCGCTGCCATTCTCGCCGATGAAGAAGGTAACGTCCGGATGAAAATCGATGGCGCTCAGTTCGCGCACGGCCGGAATCGTGAACGGGAAAGCGTCCAGATCGGCGCGGCCATAATCCGCGCTGACGCGCTGCAGATACGGCCGCGCGGCAAAGCCCATCTCAGTGCGCGACTTCCACGCCGTGCCAGAAGGCGATGCGGTCCTTGATCTGGCGCGCCGCTTCGCTTGGCGTGGGGTAGTACCAGGCGGCGTTCTGATTGACCTTGCCGTCGACCACCACGTCGTAATAGCTGGCCACGCCCTTCCACGGACACAGGGTGGTATGGCTGTTCGGCTGCAGGTATTCCTGGTTCACGCGCTCCGGCGGGAAATACACATTGTGCTCGACGATTTCGACTTCATTGGCGCTGGCTTCAGCGATCACCGCGCCATTCCATGTTGCTTTCGGCATTCCATTCTCCATTCCATTCAGTTCTCCACCCGGTTGCGCCCATTCTGCTTGGCGCGGTACAGGGCGGCATCGGCCTGGCGCAGCAGGCTGTCGGCATCGTCGATGTCCATATGGTTGAAGGAAGCGATACCGAGGCTGGCCGTGACCTGGATGCTGCGCGCGCCGTCATGATGCACCTGCGCCGCGATTTTTGCACGCAAAGAATCAGCGAACTTGCGCGCGCCGTCGGGCGGCGTGTTGGGCAGCAGGATGCACAGCTCTTCGCCGCCATAGCGGCCTGGCACGTCGATCACGCGGATATTGTCGCGCACCAGCTGGCCGATGCCGGCCAGCACCTGATCGCCGGCGGCGTGGCCGTACTCGTCGTTGACCCGCTTGAAGTGGTCAAGATCGATCATCACGGCCGACAGCGGGGTGCGGAAGCGGCGCGTGCGCGCCACTTCGAATTTCAGGCGGTGCAGCAGGGAGCGCCGGTTGTGCAGGCCGGTCAGCTCGTCGGTGGTGGCCAGCAGCTCCAGCTCGTGCAGCGAGGCTTGCAGCGCCTTTTCCTTGGCGCGCAGTTCGATCAGGGCCATCGCCTGGCGCGCCAGGCCTTGCAGCAAGCCGCGCTGTTCTGCGCTCAGGCGGCCGGGTTTCACGTCCATCACGCACAGGGTGCCGAGGGCATAGCCGTCGGAGGTGCTCAGGGCCACGCTGCTGTACATGCGCAGATGCGGCTCGCCCACGGTCAGCGGCATGCGCGCGGTGCGCGCATCCTGGCTCAGGTCGGGGATCTCGGTGGCGTTCTCGCCCAGCACGGCCAGCGAGCAATAGCACTGGTCGCGCGGCAGCTTGTCGACGGCCAGGCCGGTATAGGACTTGACCCAGACCTGCTCGGCGTCGACCAGCGTGATCAAGGCATAGGGCACGCCGCAGATGCGGGCGGCCAGTTCGGTGAGGAAGCGGAAATCTTCCCCGGCCGGTTCCTCGAGTACATCGTAGCGGTGCAGGGCGGCCAGGCGGTGCTGGTCATCCTGCGGCCGCCGGAAAGGCAGCGTCTGGATCGGTTCTGCGGCTAACATGTGTCTCCCTGTAGCGTCGTCGGCTTATATACGCTCACTTCTTGCTGATGTGCTACGCGGGGCCAGTGTAACGCAAAACAGGGTCTTGTTATACGCCCGATAAGAGCGCGCTTTCCCGGTTTATTTCTGCGCCAGGATCTCGCGCAGCGCCTCCTCAAAGGCTTCCGGCGGCTGGCCGCCCACCATCAGGTGGCGCTCGTTGATGATCACGGCGGGCACCGAGCTAATGCCGTTCTGCTGGTAGAAGCGTTCCGCGGCGCGCACCTCGTCGGCATAGCGGCCCGAGGCCAGCACCTCGGCGGCGGCGGCCGGGTCCAGGCCGGCTTCGGCCGCGGCTTTGAGCAGCACCTCGTGCGAGCTGGGATCTTCGCCGCGCGTGAAGTAGGTGCCAAACAGGGCGTGCTTCAGCGCCTTCTGCGCCGGGCCCGCAGTTTCGCCCGCCCAGTGCAGCAGGCGGTGGGCATCGAAAGTGTTGTAGATGCGGCTGCGTTTATCCATGGCGAATTCGAAGCCGACATCGGCGCCGCGCTGGCGGATCACGGCGCGGCTCTGCTCCTGCTGTTCGGCCGTGGCGCCATATTTCTGGGTCAGGTGTTCGGTGATCTCCTGCCCTTCCTTGCCCATATTCGGGTTCAGTTCAAAGGGCTGGAAGTGGATCTCGGGCTGGACTTCGGCGCCCAGGCGCTGCAGCGCGGTTTCCAGCGAATTCAGGCCAACAGCGCACCAGGGGCAGGAAACATCGGAAACGAAGTCGATACGGAGGGGGGTGGACATGGCGGCCTTTCTATAGGGGCGCCGCCGGCGGCGGCTCGTCTATTGTAGTTGAGGCCGCCGATCCCGATTGCAATAGCGCTTACTTCTTCTTGCTGCCGATGCGGCTTTCCTTGCCCGCCATCAGGTTCGAGATATTCTTGCCGTGGCGCCAGATCAGCAGGCCGCTCATGACCAGCACCGCCACCAGCTGCGGCTCGGTGCCGAACAGCAGGCCATAGTAGAACGGCGCGAAGATGGAGGCGATCAGGGCCGCCAGCGAGGAATAGCGGAAGGCATACGCCACCACCAGCCAGGTGACGAGCGTGCCCAGGCCCAGCCAGGGGTTCAGCGCCAGCAGCACGCCCAGCGCGGTCGCCACGCCCTTGCCGCCGACGAACTTGAAGAAGACCGGCCACAGATGGCCGAGGAAGACGGCGATCGCCACCAGCGCGATCGTCATATCGCCCACGCCCAGCGGTTCGGCGAAGTGCTGCACCAGCCAGACCGCCAGCCAGCCCTTGACGGCGTCGCCCACCAGGGTCCAGATCGCCGCGCCTTTATTGCCACTGCGCAACACATTGGTGGCACCCGGGTTTTTCGAGCCATAGGTGCGCGGGTCGGACAGGCCGTACACCTTGCTCACCACCACGGCGAAGGAGATCGAGCCGATCAGGTAGGCGGCGATAACCAGTAATACTGTATTCATATTTTCCCTTTTTATATTCTAATCTGGAGGCCGGTTCAAAATGGGCGTGGCTAGGCGTGGCGCCAAGGCGAAGCGACGAAAACAGTGCGCCTGCACGGCCAGGAGCCACAACGACGCCACGGCCATTTTGAAACGGCCTCCGGGCCGCTGGACTATACACCAGCGCCTTTAATCGGCCAAGGCGCAGTGCACGGGCTTGGCGGCCAGCACGTCCAGCAGCACGCGCGGCGCGATGCCGATCAGGAAGCCGCGCCGGCCGCCATTGATATAAATCGTTTCCAGCGCGAGGATGCTCTCCTCCACATACACCGGCATGGCTTTCTTGGTGCCGAAGGGCGAGGTGCCGCCGATCATATAGCCGGAATGGCGCTGCGCCACCTCGGGCTTGCAGGGCTCCACCGATTTGCAGCCGATATTGCGCGCCAGGTTCTTGGTCGAGACCTTGCAGTCGCCGTGCATCAGCACGATCAGCGGCTTGGCCGCCTCGTCCTGCATCACCAGGGTTTTCACCACATGGTGTTCATCCACGCCCAGCGCCTGGGAAGACACGCCGGTGCCCCCATGTTCCTCGTATTCATAGGGATGTTCGCTGAAAGCCACCTTGTGCTTGCGCAGCAGCGCGGTGGCCGGGGTTTCGGAAATGTGCTCTTTCTTCGCCATGCCGTGATACGCTAATTGTTCGAAAAGGAGTTTCTAATTATGCAGCAAGAAATTCGCTTTGCCACTTTCAATGTTTGCAATCTTGCCCCGCCGGGCGCGAAATTGTACGACAATCTGCTCCCGCTCACGGCCGAGGAATACGAGGCCAAAGCCGCCTGGACCGCCCAGCAGCTCGATGAGCTCGACGCCGATGTGATCGGTTTCCAGGAAATCTTCTCCCAGGCCGCGCTGCGCGATGTGCTGTCGCGCACGCGCAAATACCAGGACGCGGTGCACGCCGGCTTCGATCCCGATCCGCGCGCCGACCGCCTGACGCCGAACGTGGCCTTGGTCTCGCGCCTGCCGCTGGCGGCGCCGCCCGAGGTGTATGCGAATTTCCCGGAAGGCGTGCCGTCCGACTCGGGCAGCCGCGACGCCGACCGCTTCGCGCGCGCGCCGCTGCATGCGCGCGTGGTGCTGCCCGGCGGCACCGTGGCCGATGTGATCGTGGTGCACCTGAAGTCGCGCCGCCCCGATTACCGCAACGGCGACAATGGCGACGACCCGCTGCTGTACGCGATGGCCAATCTGCGCTCGCTGGTGTGGCGCGGCACGGAGGCGGTGGCACTGCGCGTGCTGCTGAGCAATCTGCGGCGCGAAGGGCGCCGGCCCTGCATCGTCATGGGCGACTTCAACGACACGGCCGACGCCGTCACCACCACCATCGTGCTGGGCAGCGGCGCCCTGGCCCAGCCCGGCGAGGAACTGAACGGCCGCATGTTCGACTGCAACCAGATCCAGCGCCGCCAGGACACCTTGCGCCACGTCGGCTACACCAATATCTATGAAGGCCACTACACCACCATCGACCATGTGCTGGTGTCGGAGGAATTCCATCCGGCCTCGGGGCGCGCCATCGGCGAAGTGCTCGACGTCAGCTATCTGAACGACCATCTGCGCCAGGAACGGCCGGAAGTGTCCGACCATGGCCAGGTGCTGGTGCGCCTGCGCCTGTTCGAGGCCGCCGGCGCGGCCGTGGCGGGCGGCGCGGCGGCACGCTAGGCCCCTGCCGCGCCAGCCCCTGGCCGCAGGCAGCGTACTCAGTGCGGCAAGGCGGCCAGGCCGCTGTGCTGCCAGGCCGCGCTGGCATGCTGGCCCTGGTACAGGTCGCAGCCTTCGGCGCGCAGCAGGTCCCGCTGTTCCGCCGTTTCCACGGCTTCCGCCACCACGGCCATGTGCAAGCCGTGGGCCATGGCGATGATGGCGCGGATGGCAGCCAGATCGCCGCCGTCGCGCAGGAAGGCCGGCGCGATCTTCAGCTTGTGGATGGGATAGCTGCGCAACTGCTCCAGGCTCGAATAGCCGCTGCCGAAATCGTCCAGCACCAGGCGCACTCCGAGCGCGGCCAGGCTGCGCAGGCTATCGGCCGCCTGCGGCCCGCTTTTCTGCAGCATGGATTCGGTCAGCTCCAGTTCCAGCATGGCCGCGTCCAGTCCCGCCTGCTGCAGGGCCGCGGCCACCTGCGCGCTCAAGCCCTTCTGCATGAACTGGGCGGCCGAAAGGTTGACGGCCACCGTCAGCGCCTGCCCCGCCGCCTGCCAGCTCCGGGCGCTGCGGCAAGCCTGCTGCAAGACCCAGTTGCCGGCCGCGATCATCAGCCCGCTCTCCTCGGCCGCGCCGAGAAAGCGTTCCGGCAGCAGCAAGCCCTGCTCCGGATGGCGCCAGCGCAGCAGCGCCTCCATGGCGACCGGCGCACCGCTGGCCAGCTCCAGCTCGGGCTGGAACTCCAGCTCGAACTGCTCTTCGCTGAGCGCGCGCCGCAAGCCGTCTTCCAGCTTGCTGCGCTCCAGCGCCTTGGCGTTCATGTCCGCGCTGAAGAAGTGGAAACGGTTGCGCCCCGCCTCCTTGGCGTGCAGCAGGGCGACATCGGCATGGCGCAGCAGGCTGTCGGCATCCTCGCCGTCGTGCGGGTAGGCGGCGACGCCGACCGAGGCCGAGATATTCAGCCGGTGGCCGCCCAGCTCATATTCCTGCCCCACCGCCTGCAGGACCGCGGCCGCCACATGGGCGGCCTGGCCCACGCTGCCGATATCGGGCAGGATCAGGATGAACTCGTCGCCGCCCTGGCGGCTGACCGTGTCCACCCCGCGCACGCAGCGGATCAGGCGCCGCGCCACCTCCTGCAGCAGCAGGTCGCCGGCATGGTGGCCCAGGGTATCGTTGACGGCCTTGAAGCGGTCCAGGTCGATGAACAGCACGGCCAGCATGCTGTGCTTGCGGCGCGCCGCCGTCAGCGCCTGGTTCAGGCGGTCGGCCAGCAGCACGCGGTTGGGCAGGTCGGTCAGGAAGTCGTGTTCGGCCAGATGGCGCGTATGCTCCTCGCTCTTCTTGCGTTCGCTGATATCGGACAGGATGGCCATGTAGTGGCTGACTTCGTCGCGGCTGTCGCGGATGGCCGTCAGCGTCACCCAGGCCGGGAACACATGCTCGTCGCGGTGGCGCAGGCGGATTTCGCCCTGCCAGTGGCCGGTGGCCTCGACCACGCCCCACAGCTGGCGGAAGAAATCCTCGTTTTCCTGGCAGGCGCGGAATTGGCTGAGGTCCTGCCCCACCATGGCCTCGCCGCCAAAGCCGGTGATCGCCGTGTAGGCGCGGTTGATGGCGATCACCTGGCGGCGGCGGTCGGTCAAGAGGATGGCGTCGTGGCTGTTTTCGAAGACCTGGGCCGCCAGGAAGAGCGTGCGCTCGGCCCGCTTGCGCTCGGAAGCGTCGCGCACCAGCGCATAGAAACAGTGGTGGTGGTCCTCGGTGATCGAGGTCAGCAGTACTTCCCCCCAGAACAGCTCGCCCTTGCAGCTGACGAAGCGCCAGTCGAAAAAGCGGTTGGTCTTGCCGTGCGCCTCGTGCATCAGGGCCGTCACCGCCACGCCCGAGGCCGTGCCGTCGGGCTGCTGCAAGGGCGAAAAGTCGGCCAGGCAGCGTCCCACCATCTGTTCCTTGTGCTCGCAGGAAAACATGGCCAGGGCGGCCGGATTCACGTCCACGATCGTGTTTTCGCGGATCAGCAGCATGGCCTCGCCCGAGTTGCGGAACAGCTGGCGGAAGTTGATGCTGGCCTGGGTCAGCTCATCCTCCTGATGCTTGCGCAGGGTCAAATCGATGTGCATGCAGAACACCTGCTCCAGCTGGCCGTCGCTGAAGATGGGAATGCAGGTGGTGTACAGCCATAAATCGCTGCCGTTGGCCGAGCGCGCCTGCCACTCGTCGGCCGGGCTGGGCTGGCCGCTGCGCCAGACGGCATCGACCATGGCGTCGTATTCCGGCTGGCGGGCGCCATGACTGAACAGTTCGCGCAGCGGGCGGCCGCAAGCCTGGTCCGGCGTCATGCCGCACAGGCGGGCGCAGGCCGGGTTGCAGAAACGTACGATCCCTCCCCGGTCAAAACTGCAGGCCGCGACCAGGGGCGTCATTTCCAGCGCGGCAACCATGCGCGTAATCAGGTGCAAGGCGTCGTAGGTGGCGCGCGATGGCGCCGGATGCAAAAAAGAGGCGGCAGCAGGCGCCGCCATGGCGCCATTCTGCGGTTCGTCGGGCTGGACCACCTTAACCTCGCTGCGGCAGACGGGGAACCTCCATCTTGCATGTCACGCGGCACCCCACCTTTGCGCTGCATCAAACGAACAAGCTTGACCTTTCCTACGAGACAACATTTTACCGCTTGTCCGCTGCCGGACACCGTCCGTCCGCCAAATCGGACGCCTGGGCCAGCCTTTTTGCATTTCAGGCGCGCGATTTTGCGCTTCATCGCATTCCCCCCACTTTGGCGCTTGCAAATCCGTAAAGTGCCAGCATCGCCTCACCCGCCGGCAGCGGCCCCACACCATTAGAGAGACCAGCATGACATTCGAAACCCTGCCCCTGAAACAGTCCCGCAAGCCGCGCTGGCGCAAGCCCGCGATCGCGCTGGTGCTGCTGGCTGTGGTCGGCGGCGGCTGGACGGTCTTGCACCATGCCAAGGACGATGCCGCGCCCGCCACCGCCGCCCAGGAAGACGGTAAAGATGGCAAGAAAGACAAGATCGAGGTGTACGAACTGGCCGGCAGCGATGTCGCCGCCGTCGAGGCGCGCGCCCTGGCCCTCAGCCTGCCGCTGTCCGGTTCGCTGGTGCCGGTGAGCCAGGCCACGATCAAAGCCAAGGTTTCGGGCCAGGTGCACGAATCGGCGCTGCGCGAAGGCATGGCCGTCGGCGCCGGCCAGGTGCTGACCCGCATCGACCAGGCCGATCCCCAGGCGCGCCTGAAGCAGCAGCAGGCCCTGCTCGACGAAGCCCAGGCCCGCCTGGCGCTGGCGCAGAAGAACGAGGGCAATAGCCAGGCCCTGCTGCGCCAACAGTATATTTCGCAGAATTCCTATGACAGCACGGCCAACGCGGTGGAACTGGCGCGCGCCAATGTCAAGGCCGCCGCCGCCCAGGTGGAACTGGCGCGCATCGCGCTCAACGACAGTACCATCCGCGCCCCGTTCAGCGGCATCATCAGTAAACGTCATGTGCAGGCGGGCGAAAAAGTCGCGCCTGACATGCCCGTCTATACCATCGTCAACCTGGCCGAACTGGTGCTCGAAGCCCAGGTGCCAAGCACTGAAATCCCGCGCGTGAAAGTGGGGCAGGACGTGCAGTTCAAGGTCGATGGTTTCCAGCAGCGCCCCTTCCACGGCAAGGTGGCGCGCATCAACCCCACCACCGAAGCCGGTTCGCGCGCCATGCTGGTGTATGTGAGCGTGGCCAATGCCGACGGCGCCTTGCGCGGCGGCATGTTCGCCAAGGGCAGCATCGTCACCGAGAAATCGGCCGTGATGCCGCTGGTGCCGCTGGCGGCCCTGCGCAAGCACGAGGGCAAGGATGTGGTGTTCAAGGTGGAACACGGCAAGGTGGTGGCCCAGCCGGTCGCCATCGGCCTGCGCAGCGAGGATGAGGGCTATGCCGAAGTAACCGGCGGCCTGGACCAGGGCAGCCAGGTCATCGTCGCCAAGCTCGAAAATGTGAAGCCGGGCGACAAGGTCAAGCTGCCCGCCGCGCCCGCCGGCGGCGCCACCCCGAACAAGGCCGCCATGCTGGCCAAGCAGGATTAAGCGCCATGTGGATTACCAAGATCAGTATCCGTAACCCGGTCTTCGCCACCATGGTGATGGTGGCGCTGATGGTGCTCGGCATCTTCTCCTACCGCGACCTGGGCGTGGAAAGCATGCCCAATGTGCAGATTCCGTTTGCCGCCATCGAAGTCAATTACCCGGGCGCCTCGCCGGAAGCGGTGGAAAACGATATCACGCGGCCGGTGGAAGACATCGTCAACACCGTCAGCGGCATCAAGACCATCCGCGCCAACTCCTGGGAAGGCCGCTCCGGCGTCTACATCGAATTCCAGCTGTCCACCAATATGGACAAGGCGATGCAGGACGTGCGCGACAAGGTGGCCCTGGTGCGCCCGCGCTTCCCGAAAGAGGCGAAAGACCCCTTCATCGCACGGGCCGAAGGCGACAACGCCCAGCCCATCGTCAACCTGAGCATGACCTCGGACACGCGCAGCATCCGCGACCTGTCGACCCTGGCCGACCAGGTGGTGGTCAAGCGCTTCCAGGGCGTGCCCGGCGTCGGCCAGGTCAACACCTTCGGCCTGTCCAAGCGCCAGATCCTGATCAGCCTGAAACCGAACGAGATGACGGCCCAGGGCATCGGCGTGGATGAGGTGATGCGCGCCATCCAGGCCACCAACACCAATCTGCCGGCCGGGCGCATCAGCCGCGGCGTCAGCGAGCAGCTGGTGCGCGTGGAAGGCAAGCTCAAGGACGCGCGCGAATTCAACAAGATCATCGTGGCGCGCCGCGCCAGCGGCCCGGTCTATCTGGAACAGGTGGCCGAGGTGGTGGACGGCGAAATCGAAGAGGAATCGCTGTCGCGCGTGAACGGCAAGCGCTCGATCTCCTTCGACATCACCAAGGTGCAGGACGCCAACGTGGTGGAAGTGGGCAGCGGCGTCAAGAAAGTGGTCGAGGAATTGCGCCAGACCCTGCCGGCCGACGTCAAGCTCAGCATTCTCGATTCCGAATCGGACCGCGTGCAAAGCCAGTTGAACAATGTGAAGCGCACCATCGTCGAAGGCGCGGTGCTGACCATGATCATCGTGTTCTTCTTCCTGCACTCCTGGCGCTCGACCGTGATCACCGGCCTGACCCTGCCGATCGCCGTGCTGGCCACCTTCATCGCGCTGAAAGCCTTCGGCTTCACGCTCAATTTCCTGACGCTGATGGCGCTGTCGCTGTGCATCGGCCTCTTGATCGACGACGCCATCGTGGTGCGCGAAAACATCGTGCGCCACCTGGGCTTCGGCAAGGGCCACCGCAAGGCGGCCGAGGACGGCACCAACGAGATCGGCCTGGCCGTGATGGCCACCACCTTCGCCATCGTCGCCGTGTTCGTGCCGGTCGCCTTCATGAAGGGCATCATCGGCCGCTTCTTCCTGCAGTTCGGCATCACCGTGGCGGTGGCCGTGATGGTGTCGCTGTTCGTCAGCTTCACGCTCGACCCGATGCTGTCCTCGGTGTGGCGCGATCCGGCCAAGGACCGCTTCAAGTACGCGCCCTGGCTGGGCCGCTTCATGGAATTCACCGAGCGCGGCGTGGACCGGCTGCACGTCTGGTACGGCAAGGTGCTGGAGTGGGCGCTGCGCTGGCGCAAGACCACGCTAGTGGCGGCGCTGCTGATCTTCGTCGGCTCCCTCATGCTGGTGCCGAAGATCGGCGGCGAGATGATGCCGGAAACCGACCGCGGCTGGATCAGCCTGACCTTCAAGGTGCCGGTCGGCTCCAGCCTGGAATACAACGATGCCAAGATCCGCCAGATCGAAGCGGCCTTGAAAGACTTCCCGGAAATCGAAGCCGTGCTGTCGAACGTGGGCAAGCCGGAAGGCCGCCATATGTCGGACATGCACTTGAAGCTGCTCGACAAGAATGTGCACCAGCGCCGCACCCAGAAACAGCTGGAGGAAGCGATCCGCAAGCGCCTGGCCCCGATCGCCGGCGTGACCACCTCGCTGGGCGACGGCGACAAGCCCATCTTCATCGCCATCCTCGGCACCGACGAGGGCAAGCTGGACAAGGCCGCCCACGAACTGATGGCCAAGATGCGCAAGATCAAGGGCATCGCCGACCTCGAATACAGCCAGGAAGGCGCCAATCCGTCGACCACGATCAAGATCAACCGCGAGCTGGCCAGCGACCTGGGCCTGAACGTGCAGCAGATCGGCGTCGCCCTGCGTCCCTTCGTGGCGGGCGAGACCGTGAGCTACTGGCTGGCTGGCGACGGCCAGAACTATGAAGTCAATGTGCAGTTGCCGAAGTCGGGCCGCCAGCGCGTGGCCGACCTGGCCGACCTCTCGCTCGCGTCGAGCAAGCTGGACGCCGATGGCCGCCCCATCATGGTGCCGCTGCGCCAGGTGGTGGACTTCGTGCCCGCCTTCAGCCCGCAGGTGCTGAAACGCCAGGCCCTGCAGCGCCGCGTGGCGATTTACGCCAACGTCGAAGGCCGTCCGGCCGGCGACGTCGACAAGGACGTCAAAACGGCCATGGACAGCATGCAACTGCCGGCCGGCGTGCGCTTCGACGTGGGCGGCAACGCCCAGCAGATGGCCGAAACCATGGGCGGCGCGGTGACGGCGCTGAGCATCGCGGTGATCTTCATTTACCTGGTGCTGGCCTCGCAGTTCGGCAGCTTCCTGCAGCCGATCGCCATCATGGTGTCGCTGCCGCTGTCCTTGATCGGGGTGCTGCTGGCCCTGCTGGTGACGGGCAGCACGCTGAACATCTTCTCGGTGATCGGCATCATCATGCTGATGGGCCTGGTGACCAAGAACGCGATCCTGCTGGTGGACTTCGCCAACCACGGCCAGCAGGACGGCCAGGGCCAGCGCGCAGCCATCCTGGCGGCCGGCCAGGTGCGCCTGCGGCCGATCCTGATGACCACGCTGGCCATGATCTTCGGCATGCTGCCGATGGCCATCGGCTTCGGCGACGGCGGCGAGACGCAGGCGCCGATGGGCCGTGCCGTGATCGGCGGCGTGATCACCTCCACCCTGCTGACGCTGGTGGTGGTGCCGGTCGCCTACAGCTATCTGGACACGCTGGGCAAGCGCTGCGCGCGCTGGTTCGGCAGCGCCGAGGCCGAGCATGCAGAACAGGGCAGCCATGCCCCGCTGGCCATCGCCGGCAAACAGGACAAGGCGGCGGAAGTCGCCTAAACGGTTCGCCCACCCCGTCCCCGCGCCGTGCGGGGACGATTCGGCGGCTTATCACCCAACCCGGGGCGGGGCTGCCGCGCCCCGGGTTGGCACCACACAGCGGGGAGGCGCAGGGCGCTCTCCCCGCTTCTTTTTTTGCCCACCAGCCACCGTCGGGCCAGCCCCAATCGGACGGGACGGCCATCCGACGGGTTCGGCTGGAATTGTCCGGCGCCGGCACCGCCGAGCCCGTGTCCGATTTTGGGGCCAGGCCCCAAAATCGGACACGGGCTCGGCGGTAGCGGGCTTAGTCGTCGGCGGTGCTGGTATCGGTTTCGCTGCTGTCGAAGCCGGCTTCGTCAGCATCCTCTTCGCCGGCCGGGCGGCTCTTGGCCTCCTGCTTGCGGCGCGCTTTCTCTTCGGCCTTGCGTTTCTTCTCCAACTCGCGCTGCCGCTTCTCGTACTGGAAATTCGTCTTTGCCATGGGGCACCTCCTGCCCCCATTATGCCCCAGTGCCTGCCTGCGCCCTAGCGGCCAGATCAAACCGGCATGCCAGCAAGAAAGATGGATTGGTGCTAGAGTGTGGCGCGCATTGATATTTCGACTAGATTAATACCAAAGCCATGGCCAATCCCTATCGCAAGCTTTTCCGCGCTCCCGGCAGCCGCGGCTTCGCCCTTGCCGCCCTCTTGGCGCGCATGCCGATCTCCATGACGGGCATCGGCCTGATCACCATGCTGGCGCAGATGCGCGGCGCCTACGGCCTGGCCGGCGCGGTAGCCGCCACCTTCGCCTTCTGCACCGCCCTGCTCTCGCCCCAGGTGTCGCGCCTGGTGGACCGCTATGGCCAGCGCCGGGTTTTGCCGCGCGCGGCCGGCGCCAGCATCGCCGCCATGCTGGCCCTGCTGCTGTGCGCCCACCTGCAAGCGCCGGACTGGACCCTGTTCGTGTTCGCCGCGCTGGCCGGCTGCATGCCCAGCATGTCGGCCATGGCGCGCGCACGCTGGACGGAAATCTACCGCGGCCAGCCCGAGCTGCAAACGGCGTATGCGCTGGAATCGGTGCTCGATGAAGTCTGCTTCATCGCCGGGCCGCCGCTCTCGGTCGGCCTGAGCGTGGCCGTCTTCCCCGAGGCCGGGCCGCTGGCGGCCGTGCTGCTGCTGGGCATAGGCGTGGCCGCCTTCGTGCTGCAGCGTGCCACCGAACCGCCGGTGCATGCGCGCGTCAAGGGTTACCAGGCGCCGCTGCTGGCGCAGAACGGCATGCGCGTGCTGATGCTGCTGATGGTGGCCATGGGCACCAT
Source organism: Massilia sp. NR 4-1 (assembly GCF_001191005.1). NCBI lineage: Bacteria > Pseudomonadati > Pseudomonadota > Betaproteobacteria > Burkholderiales > Oxalobacteraceae > Massilia > Massilia sp. NR 4-1. The sequence goes on along the minus strand of NZ_CP012201.1, from coordinate 5,563,682 downwards.
CGCCGGCACGGTGGACGTGGTCAGCGTGGCGTTCGCGCGCCAGGAAGGCGAGCCGGCGGCGGCCAGCATCGTGCTCTCCATGTATGCCATCGGTTCCTGCGTGGCGGGCCTGGCTTTCGGCGCCCTGCATCTGCAGCAGCCGCTGCCGCAATTGCTGCGCCTGGCCGGCCTGGCGACGGCGGCCACCACCCTGCCCCTGCTGTTCGTCAACAATATCCTGAGCCTATCGGCCGCCGTGCTGCTGGCCGGCCTGTTCTTCGCGCCCACGCTGATCGTGGCCATGGGCCTGGTGGAACGCATGGTGCCCAATGCGCGCCTGACTGAAGGCCTGACCTGGCTGGTGACGGGCCTGGGCATCGGCCTCGCGCTCGGCGCCGCCGCCGCCGGCCAGCTGGTCGATATGTATGGCGCGCGCGCCGGTTTCGGCATGGCGCTGGCGGCCGGCTGCGTGGTGCTGTTTACCGTGCTGTATGGCCAATGCCATCTGGATGAAGCGGCCGCGCCGGAACGCGGGCGCGCCACCGGCTGAAGCGGCGCCGCTGGCGGCCCGGGCCACACACTGCGGCGGCCTTGCGCGCGGCCATCCGGCTGGCGGCGGCCCGCTAGCCGCGCGGGTGGTGCGACGCGTGCAGCTGCTTGAGCCGCTCGCGCGCCACATGGGTGTAGATCTGGGTGGTGGAGATGTCGGAATGGCCCAGCAAGAGCTGCACCACGCGCAGGTCGGCGCCGTGGTTGAGCAGGTGGGTGGCGAAGGCGTGGCGCAGGGTGTGCGGCGACAGCGGGACCGTGATATCGGCTTTCAGCGCATGCTTTTTCACCACCACCCAGAACATCTGGCGCGTCATCGGACCGCCGCGGCCGGTGACGAACAGGGCATCGTCCTGCTGGCCGTTGAGGATGCTGCCGCGCGCCTCCTTCAGGTAGCGTTCGATCCACAGACGCGCCTGCTCGCCGAAGGGCACCAGGCGCGTCTTGGCGCCCTTGCCGGTGATGCGCAGCACGCCATCGTTCATGCTCAGTTCCAGGGTCTTCAATTCCACCAGTTCCGACACGCGCAAGCCGCTGGCATACATCAATTCCAGCATGGTGCGGTCGCGCAGGCCGAGCGGCGTGCGCAGGTCGGGCGCGGCCAACAGGGCCTCCACCTGGGCCTCGCTCAGGGTATGGACGAAACGCTGCGGCTGCTTGGCCGAGGCCAGCTTCAGGCAAGGGTCTTCGGCGATGCGGCGTTCGCGCAGGGCCAGCTGGTAAAAGCGCTTGAGCACCGACAGGCGGCGGTTGGCCGAACTGGCCTTGGTCTCTTCATGCCGCGCCGAGAAATACGCTTCGATATCGTGGCTGGCCACGGCCAGCAGGCTGCCGACGGCGGGGCGCGCCACGTCCAGCCAGCGCGCGAACAGGCGCAGATCGCGCCGGTAAGCATCCAGGGAATTTTTCGACAGCCCGTCTTCCAGCCACAGGCTGTCGCAGAACTCGTCGATCAGAGCAAGGTTGTCTGCTGCCATGCGTATTCGCTATGTCCTTCATGCGCCAGCAGCCAGCGTTTCACGCCCAGCGTAAAACCCTGCTGGTTGTCGTCGCCGGCAAAGCCGCCCAGGCCGTTGGAGCCGGTCACGCGGTGGCAGGGAATCACCAGCGGGAAATAGTTGGCGCCGCAAGCCTGGCCCACGGCGCGCGCCGCCGAACCGAGGTGGCGCGCCAGCTCGCCATAGGTGCGCACCTGGCCGCGCGGAATGCTGCAGATGGCGTCCCAGACGCGGCGCTGGAATTCGCTGCCCAGCTGGGCCAGCGGCAGATCAAACGGGTAGTCGGGATCGGCGCAGTAGGCCAGCACTTGCTGCGCCGCGCGTTCGGCCAGCGCATCCTGCGGCGCTTTCTCGGCATAGCTGGCGGGCAGGTAAAACAGCTCGGTCACCAGGGAACCCGCGGTGCGGATGCCCAGCGCGCCAAAAGGTACGTGGATAATGGCGGAAAAAAGTTCGCTGCCTTGTTGCGTTTTCATCACAATTGCTCCCCTGCTTCTTGTGGCATTCATGCTACACCAGTGCCGCGCCGCGGCCAAGGGCATAAAAACGCAGCTTGCGGTGCAAGGCTATAAAAAAACGCAGCTTGCGGTGCAAGGCTAAAAAAAAAACGCACCTTGCGGTGCGTTTTAACATATTGCGCGGCCCCGGCCGTTTGGCGCGCTGTAGCTGGCTTATGGCCGCCCTCAGCTGCTTTCCAACGACATTCTGTAAGCCACGTGTCTCCTCATGTATCCGCGGTATTGATTACCGTTTCTTCTACACTCCCCACTAAACCTGATGTCCTTGCTACCTTGGTGCATTTCCATATGCAATCTGCACCATTTGGGAGCGACGCCATCATAACCGATGGCGCGCCGATTTTCCCTGTTTATTTTAGGAAAGGATTTATTTGATTCAGGAGTAAATCAAGTTAGGCAACCAGATCGAGATTTGTGGTACGTAGGTCACCAGCAGCAGGAAACCGAGCATGGTCAGCAGCCACGGCATGACGGCCACGGTCAATTCCGAGATGCCCATCTTGGTGATGCCTGAAGCCACATACAGGTTCAGCCCCACCGGCGGGTGGCACATGCCGACCTCCATATTCACCACGATCAGGATGCCGAAGTGGACCGGGTCGATGCCCAGTTTCATGGCCACCGGGAACAGGATGGGCGCCATGATCAACACGATGGACGAGGGCTCCATCACATTGCCCGCCAACAGCAGCAGCACGTTCACCACCAGCAGGAAGCTGACCACGCCCAGGCCTTTGCCGGTGATCCATTCGGCCATGGCCTGCGGAATATTCTCGCTGGTCATGAGGAAGGAGAACAGCACGGCATTGGTGATGATATACAGCAGCATGGCCGACATCGAGGCCGAATCGAGCAGCACCTTGCCCACCTGCGTAATCTTCAAATCCTTGTAGACGAAGACGGCGATAAAGAAGGCATACACGGCGGCCATGGCGGCCGCCTCGGTCGGCGTGAACACGCCGGTGTAGATGCCGCCCATCACGATCACGATCAGCAGCAAACCCCAGGCGCTCTTGCGGAAGGTGCTGAAGCGTTCGCCCCAGGTCGCTTTCTTCAGGCGCGGATAGTTGTGCTTCTTGGCCAGGAACCAGGTGGTCAGGCCGAGCAGGAAGGCCAGCATCAGGCCCGGCACCACGCCGGCCATGAACAGCTTGCCCACCGAAGTGTTGGTGGTGACCGAATACATCACCATCACGATCGAGGGCGGAATCAGGATGCCCAGCGCGCCCGACGTGGTGATCACGCCGGCGCCAAAGCGGTTCGGATAGCCTTGCTTGACCATGGCCGGCAGGATGATGGAGCCGATCGCCACCACGGTGGCCGGGCTGGAACCCGACACCGCCGCGAACAGCGCGCAAGCGAGCACGCCCGCCAGCGCCAGGCCGCCATGCCAGTGGCCCACCATCGAGCTGGCGAAATTGATCATGCGCCGCGCCACGCCGCCGTGTGTCAGGAAGTTACCGGCCAGGATGAAGAAGGGGATCGCCATGATCTCGAACTTCTCGATGCCGGTGAACAGCTTCAGGGCCACCGATTCGATCGGCACCTGGGTCATGGTGAAGAGGAAGGTCAGCACCGTCAGGCCGAGCGAGATCGAGATCGGCATCCCGGTCAGCATCAGCACCAGCAGCAGGACAAAAATAATCAGCGCGTTCATGCCTTGGCTCCTTTTTCCAGCTCTTCATCCAGGCCTTCGACGTGGGCATGGTCATGTTTCGGCAATTCGCCGGTACGCACGAAGCGCACCATCACTTGCAGGAAGCGGAAGCACATCAGGTAGGAACCGCAAGGCACGGCCAGATACACCAGCCACATCGGCACTTCCATATCGGCCGAGGTCTGGTCGGTGTGGCCGATTTCCCACACGAAGCTGGCGCCCAGCGTGCCGACGATGCCGGTAAACAGCGCGCCGGCCAGCAAACCGAAGATGACGAACTTGCCGCGCATGGAAGGGCTGAGGCGGTTGATCAGTACGTCGACCCCGACGTGGATGCCGGTGCGCACGCCATAGGCGGCGCCGAACTTGGCCATCCAGACGAACATATAGATGCACAGTTCCTGCGCCCAGCTGGTGTTGAGGGTGATGAGGTAGTCCTGCAGCCCGGGAATGGGCAAGCCGGCCAGGTAGCGGTGCACGACCGCCACGAAAATGATGAAGGTGGCTGCGCCCATCAGGAACGCAATGATCCACTCTTCCAGGTGGTCCAGGAATTTCATGGTGTCTCTTCCGGTATTGGAGAAAAAAAGGACGGCGCCTTGGCCGTCCTTGGGTCTGCGCTTACTTCGCGCTTTCCTTGTTGATGGCGCCGATCAGGTCTTTGCCGATCCGGTCTTCCATCTGCTTGTGCACCGGCAGCAGGACCTTGCGCCATTCCGCCGTTTCCTGGGCGCTCAGCGTGTAGATCTGGGTCTTGCCGGCTTTCTTGATGGCTTCCAGCGCCATATCGTTGTCGCGCTGGGCGATGGCTTTCTCATAGGTGGTCGCTTCGCGCATCGCGCCTTCCAGCTGGCCGCGCACGTCGGCCGGCAGGCCGTCCCAGAACTTCTTGTTGACGATCACGGCATAGCCCAGGTAGCCGTGGTTGGACACGGTCACATGCTTCTGCACCTCATGCATCTTCTGGGTGTACATATTCGATGGCGGGTTCTCGGTGCCGTCCACCACGCCGGTCTGCAAGGCCTGGTAGACCTCGGAGAAGGCCAGCACCTGCGGGTTGGCGCCCAGGGCGCGCATCTGCGCGTCCAGCACCTTGGAGGACTGGATGCGCAGCTTCTGGCCCTTGAAGTCGGCCGGCATCTTCAGCGGCTTGTTGGCCGACATGACCTTGAAGCCGTTATCCCAGTAAGCCAGGCCGGTGATGCCCTTGCCTTCCAGCTTTTTCAGCAGGCCCTTGCCGATCGGACCTTCGGTCACGTTGTACAGCGCGGTCTTGGTCGGGAAGATGTACGGCAGGTCGAAGACTTCGAATTCTTTCACGCCCAGCGGGCCGAATTTGGCCAGCGACGGGGCCAGCATCTGCACCGCGCCCAGCTGCAGCGCTTCCAGCTCCTCCTTGTCCTTATACAGCTGGCTGTTCGGATACACTTCCACTTTCACGCGGCCATTGGTGGCCTTTTCGGCCAGCTGCTTGAAACGTTCGGCGGCCTGGCCTTTCGGCGTGTCGGTCGCCACCACGTGGCTGAATTTGATGACGATGGGGGCTTGGGCGAAGGCGTTGGACGTGATGCAGGCGGCCGCGCTCAACGCGACCAGGACGGACTTGAGTTTCATACTGTCTCCACGAATGAAAAAGGGCTGAATTATTATTCTTGCACGTTGATTTTGTCCAATGGAAATTCGCATTTCAACTGTGGATAACCACAATATCCCTTGCCGGGAAAACCGTTAACCTCCGACAATGTCTGATTCCGCCCCTACTCTGCCCAGCCGCCTGCATTTCGCCCACCCGGTGCGCTGGCTGCTGCCCGTGGTATTGGTGCTGTTCTTTCTCGCCATTCTGATCTGGCTGCCGTGGCAGGCGCGCCAGATGGAGCGCAGCGAGCGCCAGGAACAGCTGATCGCCGATACGCTGTGGGTGGAACAGACCATCCGCTTCCAGCTGGGCCGCCACGAAGAGAGCTTGCGCGGCCTGGGCGGCGAGATCGCCGCCGGCCAGCTGCATGGCGAGCGCCTGCGGCTGCGCCTGGAAAACCTGCTGAAGAACGGCCGCGAACTGCGGCGCGTGATGTGGGTCGACGCCGAAGGCAAGGTGCGCGCCTCCAGCGATGAGGCGGCGCCAGCCCTGGCCGGACTGGCGCCGGCCTCGCTGGCCGCCGCCGAACGCGCCCGCCTGTCGCGTAATCCGGTCTACGCCCAGCCGGAAACCCAGGCCGAGAATCCGGCCGGCCCGCCGGGCGCCATCATGATGGACTTCCACGTGCCCCTGTTCAGCGGCGAACGCTGGCTGGGCAGCCTGGTCGCCACCTTCCAGCTCAGCGCCGTGCTGGAAGAGATGGTGCCCTGGTGGTTTGCCCAGGACAATCAAATCACCCTGCTCGACCGCGACGACAAGGTGCTGGCCCAGCGCGCCGCCGCCGGCCCCGGCCACGGCGTCTACACGCACAAGCGCGCGCTCGACCTGCCCGGCACCGTCATCACCCTCGTCACCGACAGCATCAAGAGCGAACCGCGCCTGCTGCCCAATCTGCTGGTCGGCTCGGTCATCGCGCTGTCGCTGGCGCTATTATGGAGCCTGCTGGCGCTGTGGGGCCACATCTCGCGCCGCCTGGCCGCCGAAGGCGCGCTGCGCCAGCAGATGAGCTTCCGCACGGCGATGGAAAACTCCCTGGTCACCGGCCTGCGCGCGCGCGACCTGGAAGGCCGCATCACCTATGTCAATCCGGCCTTCTGCCAGATGGTGGGCTATCCGGCCGAGGAACTGGTGGGCAAGCTGCCACCCATGCCTTACTGGGCGCCGGAAGCCATGGCCGAATACCAGGGCCGCCTGGCCAGCGTGCTGGCGGGCGCCGTCACGCCCCAGGTGGAAACCATCTTCCAGCGCGCCGACGGCGAACGCGTGCCGGTGCTGATCTTCGAAGCGCCGCTGGTGGACAAGGACGGCCGCCAGACCGGCTGGATGGGCTCCATCCTCGACATCTCGGATCGCAAGCGCATCGAGGAACTGAACCGCGAACACCAGGAAAAGCTGCAGGCCAGCGCGCGCCTGGCCACCATGGGCGAAATCGCTTCCATGCTGGCGCATGAGCTGAACCAGCCGCTGGCCGCCATTTCCAGCTACACCACGGGGGCCCTGAATCTGCTCAAGCGCAATGCCGGCGAACACAAGCCGGTCGAGGCCACCCTGCTGCGGCCCGCGCTGGAGCAGGCCAGCGCCCAGGCCCAGCGCGCCGGCCAGATCATCCGCAGCGTGCACGAATTCGTGAAAAAGCGCGAGCCCGAACGCCAGGACGTGAGCCTGGCCTCGATGGTGGACAGCATCCGCGCCCTGATCGAAATGCAGGCGCGCCAGCACTACGTCTCCTTCGTGCTGGATATTCCAGCCGCGCTGCCGCTGGTACGCGCCGACCGCGTGATGATCGAGCAGGTGCTGCTGAACCTGACGCGCAACGCCATCGAATCGATGGCCGACGTGCCGCCCGCGCGGCGCGTGCTGAGCATCGTCGCCGAATACGCGGCCGGCGGCGCGGCGGAGCCGGGACAGGTGCTGGTGAAAGTCATCGACCGCGGCCACGGCATTCCGCGCGAGGTGGCCGAACGCCTGTTCTCGGCCTTCTTCAGCACCAAGGCCGAAGGCATGGGCATGGGCTTGAACATCTGCCGCACCGCCATCGAATTCCACGGCGGCACGCTGGAACACGGCGACAACCCGCAAGGCGGTACCATATTCACATTTACACTGCCGGCATCGACCGCAGGACACTGAACGAGGGGACACAATGCTGCATATAGTTGATGACGAAGAGGTGGTGCGCGACTCCCTGTCCTGGCTGGCCAGCTCGCGCGGCATCGCCGCCACCGCCTACGCCAGCGTGGCCGATTTCCTGGCCTACGCCGCCGCCGGCCAGTTCGACGCCGAAGGCGACTGCGTGCTGCTCGACGTGCGCATGCCGGAAATGAACGGCATCGCCGTCTTCGACCAATTGGCCGCGCGCGGCCTGACCCAGCGCCTGCCCGTGATCTTCCTCACCGGCCACGGCGACGTGCCGATGGCGGTCGACGCCCTCAAGCGCGGCGCCTTCGACTTCTGCGAAAAGCCCTTCAACGACAACCAACTGATGGACCGCGTGCAGGAAGGCCTGGCCGCCGCCCGCCACGCCAGCGAAGCCGACGCCGTGCGCGCCCGTCTCGCCACCTTGTCCACGCGCGAACGCGAAGTGCTCGACCTGATCCTGGCCGGCAAGATGAACAAGGTGGTGGCCGACGAACTGGGCATCAGCATGCGCACCGTCGAAGTCCACCGCGCCCACATCTTCGACAAGATGCAGGTGAAAACGGCGGTGGAGCTGGCAGGCTTGCTGAAGTAAGCCGAGTTATTCCGCAAATACCTCTTGCAGCCGCGCCAAACTGGCACTCAGCGTCAGCGAATCGGCGCTGCCCAGTTTGCGAATAAGCCTGGTCTTGTCGATCGCGCGGATTTGATCGAGTAAGACTAGGCCACTTTTCGCCTCGAAGGAGATAGGGATGCGATATGGCGCCGGCTTGCTGCCGGTCGTCATCGGGGCGACGATGACGGTCCGAAGGTAATCATGCATCTCAGAAGGGGAAACGATAACGCAGGGGCGAGTTTTCTGAATCTCGCTGCCGACGACGGGATCGAGCACGGCTAGCCAGATGTCACCACGCTTTACCACTCGACATCCTTGTCGGCCTCATTGGCAAATTCGGGCCAGACCAGTTGATCGTCGCCACTCTGCGCCAGCGCCTGGCTTGTCTGCGCCCAGCCGGCACGTACCATGTTCTGCGGCTTACGGACAACTATCGACTCATTGTCGACAATCAGCTCGACCTCGCTCCCATCCATGCCGCCTTGTACCAGAATCGGCCTGGGAATTAGGACGCCCTTCTCATCGACCGCCTTACGAATAACTGTTTTCACGCCAGAGCCCTCCTGAGAGGAATAGTAGTACACAATTGCCCTGCTGTCCTCGTCAGCGCACGAAGGCGTCGATGGCGTCGAGCAGCTGGGCGCGGCCAAACGGGGGACGTTCGAGGTGGATGAAGTGGGAGGCGTCGGGGAGGCGCAGCACTTGCACCTTGCTGGAATGGACCAGGTCGGCGGCCAGGTTCTGCACATCGTCGGGACGCGACCAGAAATCGCGCTCCCCCGCCGCGATCAGGACCGGCGCGGTAATCAGCGAGGCGTCCCATTGCTGGCGGCCGGTGGCGAGGTAAAAGCTGTCTTCAAAAGCGCCGCAGGGCGAGCGGAAACTGGGCGGCGTGCGCTTGCCGCTGCTTGGATCGCCGGCCAGCGCGGCCTGCACATAGGCCGCCGCCACGTGCGGATCGCGCCGCACGCTCTTGTCGGTTTCCGGGATGGCGTCGTCCCATGGCCGGGCCACCGATGCCGCGTCGTTCAGGCGATAGGCGCCGCAAGCGGCGCTGTTGAAGCGGCCGGGCCGGCCGGGATCTTCCATCCGCGTGCCTCTGCCGATCAGCGCATGCGGCGAGCTGCCGCGATACAGGCTGTTCAACACGATCAGGGCGCTCAAGCGCTCTGGATACAGGCTGGCGTAATGGCCTGCCCACTGCCCGCCCGTGGCCCAGCCGAACAAGGCAACGCGCTGCCCCGGCCGGCGCAGGCCGATGAAATCGATGGCAGCGCCGATATCCTGCACCGCTTCATTGCTGCGCACCAGCGGCGCATGGGCGGACGGCGCCTGCTCCATCGGCGCGGGACGGGCCGAAGCGCCATAACCGCGCACATCGAGCACATACACATCGAAGCCGCGCGCCACCAGATCGGCGGCAAAGGAACCGCCGGCCACCGGCAGATCGAAAGAACCGGCACCGGCCACCCGTGCCCCATGCACCAGCAAGACCGGCCGGCCCTCGCCCTGCGCGCTGCGCACCTGGCGCAGATGCAAGCGCATGCCCGCGCCGTTGTCGGTGTACAGCTCCTGCCGCAGCAATACCTCGTCTGCCTTGGCGGGCGCAAGGCTCGCCAATATCAGCGGCAGGATCAGGGCCAGCGTCGGTCGCATCATCGGTACATCTCCGCGTGGATGGGATCGCAGCAGTGTGGCATTAAATGCAAGGCCGGGCAAGCTGCGCCCATCCGCAGATACCGCCCGGCCTTGCCCGCCGCATCGCAGAGCAAGCCCGGCATCCGGCGCCGCTTACTTGATCGGCAGGGCGATCGGGCGCATCGGGGCGGCGTCGGCGCCGCGCAGTTTCAGCGACGCGCCGATGAAGGCGAACTGGTAGACCTTGTCGCGCGCCAGGCCTTCCAGGTTCACCAGCTCCATGATCGGCACGCCGTGCTCGGCCAGCAGATAGGTGTGCAGCGGGATGTAGTTATCCTTGACTTCGGACGGGAAGGTTTCGAAGCTCAGATTGTCGGCACCCACCACCATGGCGCCCTTGTCTTCCACCAGGAAGCGCGCCGCGTCCAGGCCCATGCCGGGCGGGTTGGCCATGTATTCCTGCGCCTTCTCGTACTGTTGCATGCGGCCGGTGCGGATCAGCACCACATCGCCTTTTTCCAGCGCCACTTTCTGCTTGGCCAGCGCATCGACCAGATCCTGGCGCGTGATGCGGTAGGCGTCGGGCAGCATGCTCACGCCCTTGGCCGCGGCCACATCGATCATCACGCCGCGGGCAATGATGGGGGGCAGCTTCTCGGCGCCGGTCACGTCCCAGCCGCGGTCGCCCAGGTGCTCGGACGCCTTGAAGCCGTTATAGATCTTGCCGTTCAGTCCGAAATGGTTGAGGGCGTCGATGTGGGTGCCCATATGCGAGTACATGGAGATGGCCGCGCCGGTGTAGCTGACGTGCTCGTTCATCTTCTTGCCCGTGCCCATCGGGTCGGACACGCCATTGCCGTGCGGCGTGTGCGTCATCCACATCAGGTAGGGCGGATCGCCGGCCGCCTGCCAGCTCGGCATGCCGATGAAGTAATCCACCGACAGGTCGTACGCCGCGCCGCCCGTGACCCGCGCCATGATGGCGGCGCGCGACGCCGGCGTGACCAGGTTCAGGCGGCCGATCTCGTCCTTCGGTCCCCAGGGGCTGATGCCCACCTCGGCGGCCTGCGCCGCGCCCTGGCCCAGCACGCCCGCGCCCAGCAGCGCCAGCACAGCCGCCACGCGGCGCATACGAATCGATTTGCTCATCTTGTTTCCTTTCTGGTTGAGATAGACGAGAGCTTATTCAATTCCCCGGATAAAATAATCAGCAATTCAGCACATACATATTTCACTCATAGGACACAATGTGGATTTATTGAACGCCATGCAATCCTTCCGCCGCGTGGTTGAGCGCAACAGCTTCAACAAGGCGGCGGCCGAGCTGGGCCTCTCGCCGGCCGGCATCGGCAAGCAGGTGCGCTGGCTGGAACAGCGCCTGAACGCCGTGCTGCTGTCGCGCACCACGCGCACCATGAGCCTGACCGACACCGGCCACGCCTACTACCAGGAATGCTGCCGCCTGCTCGACGAGCTGGACAGCCTGGAGCGCGCCACCGCCGCCGACAGCGTGGAGCTGAGCGGGCGGCTGCGCCTGAACGCGCCGCTCTCCTTCAGCGTGGCCGTGCTGGGACCGCTGCTGGCACGCTTCATGGCCGCCTACCCGCAGCTGAAGGTCGAGCTGACCTTGACCGACCGCCTGCTCGACGTGGTGTCGGAAGGCTTCGACCTGTCGCTGCGCGTGCGCACCGCCCTGCCCGACTCCTCGCTGGTGGCACGGCCGCTGGGCAAGGTCGAACAGCTGATCTGCGCCGCCCCCGCCTATCTGGCCGCGCGCGGCACGCCGGCCACCCCGGCCGAGCTGGCGCAGCACGACTGTCTGGCTTACCGCCTGGCCGAGATGCCGGGGCGCTGGGCGCTGCGCGGTCCCGAGGGCGAGACCCTGATCGCGCTGCCGGTGCGCTTCTCGGCCGACAACAGCCTGATGCTGGCCCAGATGCTGGCGGCCGGCGCCGGCATCGGTACCCTGCCCTCCTTTGTCGCCCGGCCGCTGCTGGACGAGGGCCGCCTGCGCACCGTGCTGCCCGGCTACAGCCTGGCGGCGCGCACCGCCTATGCCGTCTATCCGAGCAACCGCCACCTGCCGCGCAAGGTGCGCGTGCTGCTCGATTTCCTGGCCGGGGAATTGCCTGCTTTATTGTAAAAAAGCATTTGCATAAGCGCTTATGTATTGTTAGGATAGCTCCATGAAACCCGGACTCGGAACCCAATTGCGCCACCTGATCGAACTGCTCGACGGCGCGGTGCAAGCCGTGTATGAAGAAGCGGGCATCGATTACCGCCCGCGCTACACGCCGGTGATGCGCGCCCTGCAGACGCACGGCAGTTGCAGCATCGGCCAGATCGCCGAGGCGGCCGGCATCACCCAGCCGGCCGCCACCCAGACGGTGGCGCTGATGCAGAAGGCGGGGCTGGTGGTGGCCGCGCCCGGCGCGACGGACGCCCGGCAAAAGCGCATCCAGTTCAGCGCTACGGGCCTGGCGCTGCTGCCCCAGCTGGAGCAATGCTGGCGCGCCACGGCCGCCGCCGCCGAGAGCCTGGACCGGGACCTGTCCTACCCCCTGTCCACCGCGCTGGCCGACGCCATCGCGGCCCTCGAACGCCAGAGTTTCGGCGCGCGCATACGCCAGGCCCGCAGCCAGCAATAACAATACACAAGGAGGCTTTATGAACACCGCGCAGCAAACCGTGATGCCCATTCCCACCTTCCGCCACCGCATGCTGGCCAAGCCGCTGGTGCGCGGCATCGTGGCCGCCCTCGCCGTCGTCGTGCCGCTGGCCGCCGCGCTGATGCTGTCGGAAGCTATCGCCCCCAAGCACTTGCGCGTGGTGTGGCCGAACATCCTGGCCATGCTGGCCTGCCTGGCCGGCTATGGCTTCTATGTGCGCCGCGTGGAAAAACGGCCGCTGCTGGAATTGTCGGGACCGGGCGCGTTCGGCGAAACCCTGGCCGGCGCCGGTCTCGGCCTGCTGCTCAGCCTGGGCGCACTGCTGCCGCTGTGGCTGCTCAACGTCTACCAGGTGCAGGGCGTGAACGCCTGGACCGTGCTGCTGAAGCCGGCGGCCGGCATGGCCCTGGTGGCCGTGTTTGAAGAGCTGCTGTGCCGCGCCGTCCTGTTCCGGCTGGTCGAGAAATCCTGGGGCACCCGCACCGCGCTGACGGTGTCGCTGCTGTTCTTCATCCTCGCCCACCTGCCCAATGAGCACATCAGCGCCATCGGCGTGCTCAACACCGGCATGGCCGGCGTCGGCCTGAGCGCCGCCTACATGGCGACGCGCCGCCTGTGGCTGCCGATCGGCCTGCACTTCGTCTGGAACTACCTGTTCGATGCCGTGTTTTCGATCCCCGTTTCCGGCCAGCCCGCCAAAGGCCTGCTGCAGGGCGCCATGCACGGCCCCGAATGGCTGAGCGGCGGCGCCTACGGCATCGAAGCGTCGGTGCTGACGCTGCTGGTCTGGAGCCTCGCCAGCCTCGTCCTGTTGCGCCTGGCCCGGCAGCGCGGCCACATCTTCGCGCGTCCCCGCTAAGCCCGCCCCCTTGGCGCCAGATCAAACCATGCCGCCCCGGCTGTCCGGCGGGGCCACCGAGGCGCCAGGGTGGATTTTTTACGCTGGATCAAAGGGGGTGGTGGGCTCAGCTGTGGCGGGCCAGGGCCCAGCGGATGTGCTCGCAGACCAGTTCGGAGGGGTGGTCAAGCCGGCTGCGCAGGGCGGCGACGATGGCGGGATCGCCTTTGGCGCCAAGATCGGCAGCGTTGCCGAGGCCGACGGCCAGATTGCGCAGCCAGCGTTCGTGGCCGATGCGGCGGATGGGGCTGCCTTCCATGCGACGGTTGAATTCGTCTTCGGTCCAGGCGAACAGTTCGATCATGCCGGCGCTGCCGAGGGCGTGGCGCTCGTCGAAATCGGGCAAGGTGGCACGCTGGGCGAATTTATTCCAGGGACAGGCAGTCTGGCAATCGTCGCAGCCGTAGATGCGGTTGCCGATCAGGGGCCGCAGCTCTTCGGGGATGGCGCTTTTCAACTCGATGGTCAGGTAGGAGATGCAGCGCCGCGCATCCATCCGCCCCGGCGCGACGATGGCTTGGGTGGGGCAGGCGCTGATGCAGGCGCTGCATTGGCCGCAGTGGGCGCCGGTCGGTTCGTCCACCGGCAGCGGCAGGTCAACCAGGACTTCGCCCATGAAGAACATGGAGCCGGCGCTGCGGTTGATCAGCAGGGTATGCTTGCCGCGCCAGCCCAGGCCGGATTTTTCGGCCAGCGGCAGCTCCATCACCGGCGCCGAATCGGTGAACACGCGGAAGCCGAAGGGGCCGATGCCGGCCTGGATGCGGTCGGCCAGCTGCTGCAGGCGGGCGCGCAAGACCTTATGGTAGTCGCGTCCACGGGCATACACCGAGATCACGGCGGCCGAGGGGTCGGCCAGGCGGCGCGCTTCGCGCGCGCGCCAGTCCTCGCTCTCGCCTTCCTTGTCCGCCGGCAGATAATTCATGCGCGCCGTGATCACGCGCACCGTGCCCGGCACCAGTTCGGCCGGGCGCGCCCTTTTCATACCGTGGCTGGCCATATAGTCCATTTCGCCATGCATGCCCGCATCGAGCCAGGCTTGCAGGCCGGCCTCCGCAGCGCTCAGGTCGATGTCGGTGATGCGCACTTCGGCGAAGCCCAGTTCCACGCCCCACGCCTTGATGGCGGCGGCGAGTTCGGCTAAATTGGCTTGAGAGAGGGACATCGGGACGCTCCGGCGATTACAATGCCGGCAGAACCGGATCAAACCAATATTTTACTCAATGCCGCATTTTAAATCCCATTTGCACGACGAAGCCGGCACCGCCGCCCTGGGCGTGGCGCTGGCGCGCGCCCTGGCGCCCGGCCTGTCCATCTACCTGCACGGCGACCTCGGCGCCGGCAAAACCGCCCTCACGCGCGCCCTGCTGCACGCGGCCGGCCATGTGGGGCCGGTGAAAAGCCCGACCTATACCCTGTCCGAGCCTTACCGCGTGCAGCTCGGCGGCCGGCCGCAGACCGTCATCCACTACGATCTGTACCGCATGGGCAGCCCGGAGGAATTCCTCGACGCCGGCTTCCGCGAAGACTTCGACGGCAAGAATATCTGCATCGTCGAGTGGCCGGAGAAAGGCGAGCCGGTGCTGCCGCCGCCCGATCTCCACGTTTTTCTCACTGTGGCCGGCCAGGGGCGTGATGTAGAATTGCAAGCGTCGTCAGCTCTGGGCCAGTCATGCCTTCAACGCCTTTCCTTTGCACCGAATCTTTGAACGCCAAGCCTGTTGCCCGGCGCACCATCCTGAAAGCCGGCGGCACGTTGCTGCTGTCGGTGCTCGCGCCCCAGCTGGCCCACGCCGCCCAGATCCTGGCCGTGCGCGTGTGGCCGGCCGATGACTATACCCGCGTCACGCTGGAAAACGACAGCGACCTGAAAACCAGCCACTTCCTGGTCAAGGACCCGGAACGCCTGGTGGTCGACATCGAAGGCCTGGAACTGAATCCGACGCTGAAAAGCCTGGTCGCCAAGATCCAGTCCAACGACCCGTACATCAAACAGGTGCGCGTGGGCCAGAACCGGCCGAACGTGGTGCGCCTGGTATTCGACCTGAAGGAAGAGGTCAAGCCGCAGGTGTTCACCCTGGCCCCGGTCGGCAATTACAAGCACCGCCTGATCTTCGACCTGTATCCGGTGAAGGCGGTCGACCCGATCGCGGCCATGATCGAAAAGGGCGAATGGTCGAGCGACAGCAAGAGCACGGCGACGGCGGCGCAGCCTGCGGCGCCAGCCATCGCCGCGACTCCGGCCACGCCTGTGGCTTCCGCCGCCAGCGGCGCGCAAACCAATGCGGCCGGCACCACAGCGGCCGGCAACGCGCCCGCCCAGCCGTCCACCAGCACTGCCGCGGCGGCGCATCCAGCACCGTCTGGCGCTACGGACCCGGGCAAGAACGGCGGCAAGCCCGATATCGCCGCCGCCAAACCGGATGCACGGCATGAAAACCCAGCCGACGCCAAGGCGGAGGCCAAGGCCGAGCAGCGCGCCGAGACGCGTCCCGGCAAGGTGGCGCG
Organism: Massilia sp. NR 4-1; assembly: GCF_001191005.1. Taxonomy (NCBI): domain Bacteria; kingdom Pseudomonadati; phylum Pseudomonadota; class Betaproteobacteria; order Burkholderiales; family Oxalobacteraceae; genus Massilia; species Massilia sp. NR 4-1. The sequence goes on along the minus strand of NZ_CP012201.1, from coordinate 5,547,880 downwards.
CATGATCACCATTGCGCTCGATCCGGGACACGGCGGCGAAGACCCCGGCGCCATCGGCGCGCGCGGCAGCCGCGAGAAGGATATCGTGCTGGCCATCGCCAAGCGCCTGAAGGCGCGCATCGAGGAACATCCGAATATGCGCGTGATGCTGACGCGCGACGGCGACTACTTCGTGCCGCTGCCCACCCGCGTGGAAAAGGCGCGCAAGGTCGATGCCGACCTGTTCGTCTCCATCCACGCCGACGCCTTCGTGCAGCCTTCGGCGCGCGGCTCCTCGGTCTTCGTGCTGTCGGAAAAAGGCGCCAGCTCGACGGCGGCGCGCTGGCTGGCGAACAAGGAAAACCAGGCCGACCTGATCGGCGGCGCGAACGTGAAAACGCCGGACAAGCAATTGGCCAGCGTGCTGTTCGACCTGTCCACCACGGCCCAGATCAACGACAGCATGAAGGTCGGCAAGGCGGTGCTGGGCGAAATCGGCGGCATCAACAAGCTGCACAAAGGTTCGGTGGAACAGGCCGGATTCGCCGTGCTGAAAGCGCCCGACATCCCGTCCATCCTGATCGAAACGGCCTTCATCTCCAACCCGGAAGAGGAAGCGCGCCTGCTCGACAACGCCTATCAGGAACAGATCGCCAGCGCCATCGTCAAAGGCATCAAGAGCTACTTCGCCAAAAACCCGCCGCTCGCCAAGAGCCGGCAGACTTGAGGAACAGCAGAATGAGCAATATGGAACAGGCGGGCCGCTTGCCCGCCGTGCGCATCAAGGCGCAGGATGGTTCGCAAGCCCTGATCGCGCTGTATGGCGCTCATCTGCTGTCGTGGAAGAATGGCGCGGGCAAGGAACGCCTCTTCCTCAGCGCACGCTCGGCCCTCGACGGCAGCGCCGCCATCCGCGGCGGCGTGCCGGTGATCTTTCCCCAGTTCGGCCAGCGCGGCAACGGCCAGCGCCACGGTTTTGCGCGCACCGCCACCTGGCGCCTGGCCAGCCATGCCGACGGCCAGCCGGGCATTCCGGCCCACGCCGAATTCCATCTGAACCAGGACGACCTGGCGCCCGCCGTCAAAGCCGACTGGCCTTACGCCTTCGAGCTGCGCCTGCGCTTCACCCTGCGCGCCGACGCCTTGAGCATGGCGTTCAATGTGCGCAATACCGGCCTGGACGACTTTTCCTTCGCCGCCGCCCTGCACACCTATTACGCGCTGGCCGATTTCGCCAGCACCACGCTGGACGGTCTGGCCGCGCCGATCGCCTTCAGCGAATTCCTCGACGAGATCCATCCCGCCACGCCGACCTTAAGCCTGCTCCAGCCGGCCGGCCACGAGTCGCTGCAATTGCAGCAGCAGGGCTTTAACGAATGGGTGGTATGGAATCCGGGCGCGGCCAATGCGGCGGCCCTGCTGGATATGGCGGATGAGGAATGGCGCCGCTTCGTCTGCATCGAACCGGCGCGCGTGGACAAGCAGATCCTGCGCGCCGGCGGCGAGTGGAGCGGCATTCACACCGTCAGTTCGATTCCTTGATCATGCGGCCCGATCCGGCCTGGATCGGACGCGCATTGAGCGGATACAGGCGGCTGAACAGGGCCATCTGCGCCGGCGAGGCCTGCACCGGCTCCTTCATCACCAGCCACAGCACGCCCTCGGTGCAAGGCGGCGTGGTCAGCGAACCCATATACGTGAAGTAATCGCGGCGCTGCGGCAGCAGATCGTTGGGGTCGAGCACCACCGAGGGATTGGCGATATCGCGTTTTTCCAGCGGCAGATGGTTCCACACGGTCTGGATGGCCGGCTGCGGCTTGCCGCGTTCCAGCAGCAGGGCCAGCACGGCCAGGCGGCCGTCCGCATCCTTGTGCACCAGGTGGATCACCATCTCGTAACCCTTGCCGTTGATGCGTTCCTCGGACGGGCGGTGGAAGTGGAACTGCTGCAGCTCGTACATGCGGTTCTGCACCGACAGGAAGTTGCCGCCGCCGACCGTCACCTGCACCGTATGGCCGTTATCCTGCACCGAAAATGCCGAGGGACGGTAATCGAAATTGATCTGCTCCAGGTCGACCTTCATGCCGTCGCGGATATCGATGGGCGACTGGCGGTTGCCGCTGCCGCACTTGGCCCAGTCCGAATTGATCTTGCTCCAGTTGGCCGGGCCGAACTCGCCCTCATACGCCCAGTGCGTGCCGTTGGCGCGCGGCGGCGGCATGGCGGCCAGCTTGGCGGCGCGGGCGGCGGCATCCTTCTTGGCCTTGGCGGCGGCAGCGGCGCGCGCGGCCTGGTTGGCGCGCATCGCGGCCAGGCGCTCGGCGATCTTGGCCGACAGCTCGGCCTCGGCCTGCTCTTCCTGTTCGCGCGCCGACAGCTTGGCGGGCTTGCCGGCCGTGCCTTTGGCGCCGGTGGCGGGTTTGCCTTCCTTGCCTTCCTTGCCTTCCTTGCCTTCCTTGCCCTCTTTGCCTTCCTTGGCCGAGGCCGCACCCGGCACCGAAGGATTGGGCGGATGGATGGATTTGATATTGGCTGGTTTGGGCAGCGGCTGGCCCGCGTCGAAGGCACCCGCCGAGGCAATCAGGAAGCAGCTGGCGGAGAGGACGATGAGCTTACGCATGAGAGTCAGGGATAATCGTTGATTACCCCTGTTAACGGTTGCCCCCGAGGAAAACTTGAGGGCAACCTAAAGGAAGGCTTAACGGCCGAGAACCTTGCGTCCCAGCTTCCACATGCCGCCCAGGGCCATCGGCACGATGGCCACGCCCACGCCGACCAGCACGATGGTGGTCAGATTTTCGCGGATGATGGGCAGATGGCCGAACATATAACCGGCCACGGTCAGCGACAGCACCCACAGCACGGCGCCGGTGATGTTATACAGCTGGAAGCGGGCCTGGGTCATATCCGACACACCGGCCACGAAAGGCGCGAAAGTGCGCACCACCGGCACGAAACGGGCCAGGATGATGGTCTTGCCGCCATGGCGCTCGAAGAAATCGTGGGTGCGGCGCAGCGCCTCTTTATTGATCCAGCGGTAATCGTGGGTGAAGACGCGCTGGCCGATGGCCTCGCCGATCCAGTAATTGGTGGTATTGCCCAGCACGGCAGCCGTGATCAGCAGGCCCGCCAGCAAGGCCAGATTCATTTCGCCGCTGGCGCAGAAGGCGCCGGCGATAAACAGCAGGGTGTCCCCCGGGAAGAAGAACAGCACAACCAGGCCGGTCTCGCAAAAGATAATGGCAAACAGCACCGCATAGACCAAAGTGCCATATTGCGCGATCAGCGTGCCCATCGCCTTGTCGACGTGGACCAGCATGTCCAGAAATTGAACTAAATCCATTAAATTATCCCAAAAGGTTGCGGCGGGAATCATACACCAGCCTTGCAGGCAGAAACGCGCCCGCATCGGATATTTCTTAGCGCCGGCGGGGTTCGCCAAAGATATTCCAGTTTACAATTCCTCAACACGGCGCAGCAAGCCGCCGACCACAAGGAGACTGAAGGATGCAGAAAGCACTGAGCGTTTTGACGAAGCGGCCTGGCGCAGCGGCCCTGGCTTTTGTTCTACTAGCTGGCGGCGCCGGCGCTGCCGCTGCCGGCAAAGAGCTGCCGCCCAAGGCCACGCTGGCCGATGTGATCAAGGCCTCCAAAGCGGCCGACTGGCGCCCGCTCGATCCCGAGAACACGCTATATATGGAGCTGCCGGCCGGACGCGTGGTGATCGAACTGGCGCCCGCCTTCGCGCCCCGGCACGCCGCCAATATCCGCGCCATGGCACGCGAACACTATTTCGACGGCCTCGCCATCCTGCGCTCCCAGGACAACTGGGTGGTGCAATGGGGCGATCCGGACGAGAAAAATCCCAAGCCGCTGAAAACCGCCCAGGCCAAGCTGGCCGGCGAATTCACCGTCCCGCTCTCCAACGACAAGCACTTCACGCGCCTGCCCGACCGTGACGGCTACGCGCCGCAAGTGGGCCACTCCAACGGCTTCCCGGTCGGGCGCGACCCGAAAAACAAGCAAACCTGGCTGGCGCACTGCTACGGCATGGTCGGCGTAGCGCGCGGCAACGAGGCCGACAGCGGCAACGGCGGCGCCCTGTACGCCGTGATCGGCAACGCCCCGCGCCACCTGGACCGCAATATCACGGTAGTGGGACGCGTGGTGTCCGGCATGTCGCTGCTGTCGGTGCTGCCGCGCGGCGCGGCGCCGATGGGTTTTTATGACAAGCCCGAGCAGATGGTCCCGATCCAGGCCGTGCGCCTGGCCGCCGATGTCCCCGAAGCCGAGCGCAGCCGCCTCGAAGTGATGCGCACCGACACGGCGACCTATGCCGCCGCCGTCGAGGCCCAGCGCAACCGCGGCGGCCCCTGGACCAAGGTCGCCGCCGGCCATATCGACCTGTGCAACGCCCCCCTCCCCGTCCGCGAACCCACCCCTTGATCTAAATCAGCCAATATCCCACCCTGCTGCCAGGCGGGGCCGCCGAGGCACCACGGTGGGACATTGTTTGATCCGGCGCAAACGGTTGAGCGGGCTCATTTATAATGCGGGGCATGACCGCGCCTACCCTTCCTCGTCCTATCCGGGCTTTGCCGGACCAGCTTATTTCCCAGATCGCTGCCGGCGAGGTGGTGGAGCGGCCCTCGGCCGTGGTCAAGGAGTTGCTGGAAAATGCGCTCGACGCGGGTTCCTCGCAGATTACGGTGCGCCTGGAGGAAGGCGGGGTCAAGCGTATCTGCATCACCGATAACGGGCGCGGCATTCCGCCCGACCAGATGCCGCTGGCGCTGGCGCGCCATGCGACCTCGAAAATCGCCAGCCTGGACGACCTGGAAAACGTGGCCACCCTCGGTTTCCGCGGCGAGGCGCTGGCGTCCATCGCCTCGGTGGCGGCCGTCACCCTGACGTCGCGCACGGCCGATGCGGCCCATGCCTGGGAGATCGAGGGCTCGCATAACGGTACCGTGTCGCCCTCCTCCGGCGCGCAGGGCACCACGGTCGATGTGCGCGACCTGTATTTCAACACGCCGGCGCGCCGCAAATTCCTGAAGTCGGAACAGACCGAGTTCGGCCACTGCGCCGAAGTGGTGCGCCGCGTCGCACTGGCGCGGCCGGACGTCTCGTTCACGCTGTCGCACAATGGCCGCACCGTGGACCACTGGATGGTGGCCGATATGGCCAAGCGCAGCGCGCAGATCCTGGGCGAGAATTTCGCCGAGGCGCGCCTGCCGCTGGACGAGGGTTCGGGCCTGCTGCGCCTGCACGGCTTCGCCGGCCTGCCGACCGCCTCCAAGGCGCGCGCCGATGCGCAGTATTTTTATGTCAACGGCCGCTTCGTGCGCGACAAGCTGCTGGTGCACGCGGTGCGCGCCGCCTACGAGGATGTGCTGCACGGCGACCGCTTCCCCTCCTACGTGCTGGCGCTCGACCTGGACCCGGCCCTGGTGGATGTGAATGTGCACCCGTCCAAGATCGAGGTGCGCTTCCGCGACGGCCGCGCGGTGCACCAATTCGTCTTCCACGCGGTGCAGCGCGCCCTGGCCCAGACTTCGGCCACGGCCCACGGCAGCGTGCCTTCGCCGCTGCCGGCGGCCGACACCCTGGCCGGCGGCCCGCTCTGGCGTCCGCAGCAGGCTTCCTTCGGCGCCGAACTGAATCCGCACTATCAGCCCACGTTCTCGCCCTCGCCATTCGGCCAACCCGGCCAGGGCGGCGGCGTGGCCCAGAGCACCGAGCGCTATGGCGCCCTGTTCGCGGGCGAGCGCCGCGCCGACGGCCCGGATGGCGCGGTCCAGGATGGCAACGCGGCCCTGAACGGCGGCGGCGGCTTCTCGGCCACGGGCAGCTACGCCATGCCGCAAGCCACGCCGTATATCGCCTCGCCCGCCGTGCTGGCGCAGGACGAGGAATTCCCGCTCGGCTTCGCCCTGGCCCAGTTGCACGGCATCTATATATTGGCGCAGAACAGCAAAGGCCTGGTGCTGGTGGACATGCACGCCGCCCACGAGCGCATCCTCTACGAACAATTGAAGAACGCGCTGGACGAGCAGCTCAACGGCGCCGCCATGCAGATCCAGTCGCTGCTGATTCCCGTCACCTTCTACGCCGACCCGGTGGAAGTGGGCACGGTGCAGGAGCATGCCGAGACCCTGCAGACCCTGGGCTTCGACATCGCCGCGCTTTCGCCCACCACCCTGGCGGTACGCTCCGTGCCGGCCCTGCTGAAAAACGCCGACGCGCAAACCCTGGCGCGCGACGTGCTGCGCGATGTGCGCGAATACGGCGGTTCGCGCATGCTCATCGAGCGCCGCAACGAGCTGCTGGGCACCCTGGCCTGCCACACGGCGGTGCGCGCCAACCGCATCCTGACCCAGCCCGAAATGAACGCCCTGCTGCGCCAGATGGAAAGCACCGAGCGCGCCGACCAGTGCAACCACGGCCGTCCCACCTGGGTGCAAGTCGAAATCAGCGCGCTGGACAAGCTGTTCCTGCGCGGCCAATAAGAAACAAGCATCATGAACCACACCACTGGGCGGCCGCTGGCGGTCGCCATCATGGGGCCGACGGCCAGCGGCAAGACCGCCTCGGCCCTGGCCATCGCCACCCGCATCCCGTCGGAAATCATCTCGGTCGATTCGGCCCTGGTCTACCGCGGCATGGATATCGGCACCGCCAAGCCCTCGCGCGAGGAGCTGGCCGCCGTGCCGCACCACCTGATCGACATCATCGACCCGCTCGACGCCTATTCCGTGGCCCAGTTCCGCAGCGACACCCTGCGCCTGGTGGCCGAGATCCAGGCGCGCGGCAGGCTGCCGCTGCTGGTGGGCGGCACCATGCTGTATTTCAAAGGCCTCAACGATGGCCTGGACGAGCTGCCCGGCGCCGACCCGGCCCTGCGCGCCCGCCTGGAAGACGATGCGGCCCGCCTCGGCTGGCCCGCCCTGCACGCCCGCCTGGCCACACTGGACGCGGAAACGGCGGCCCGCCTGAAACCGAACGACGCCCAGCGCATCCAGCGCGCCCTGGAAGTCATTGAACTCAGCGGCCAACCCATGTCGGCCCTGCTGGCCCGGCGCGAAAAAACCGCGCTGCCGTTCGAGTTGCTGGCGCTGGCGCTGGAGCCGTCCGAGCGCAGCGTGCTGCACGCCCGCATCGCGCAGCGCTTCGACCTGATGCTGAACGCGCCGGACGGCGGCCTGCTGGCCGAAGTCGAAGCCCTGCGCCGGCGCGGCGACCTGCATCCCGGCCTGCCCTCGATGCGCTGCGTCGGCTACCGCCAGGCCTGGGAGTATCTGGACGGAAGCATCGATTACGCCGCCCTGCGCGAAACCGGCATCATCGCCACCCGCCAGCTGGCCAAGCGCCAGCTGACCTGGCTGCGCGCCATGCCGCAACGCTGCGTCATCGACTGCCTGGCGCCGGATGCGGCCAGCCAGCTGCTGGCGCGGGTGGAAGCGGCCCTCGCCGCGCGCGCCGTCTAATAGGAAAAGCGCCTAGAATCATAGCGAAAATGCCACTTTTCACGATTTTTCACGAAGCTGTAAAAAAGTTGTGGCAGTTGCCTTGACAGAGTCCGGGCCAAGCCCGATAATGCTTGCCGTTGCGGTGATATAGCTCAGTTGGTTAGAGCATAGCATTCATAATGCTAGGGTCGTTGGTTCAAGTCCAACTATCACCACCACCCGAATTAAGCGAAGAAGGCCTGAACTGGAAACAGTTCGGGCCTTTTTTGTTTTCCAAGACCACTCCGCCATACCACCCTCAACGCTTCCCCATACCAGAGCAGTACCAATAAAGCGCAAAATCCGCATATTTACACACCAATTCTGACTAGCGCCGCAGGAATAATGTCATAATGACAGCGTTTTGCGTACAAATTCCACAACAATGCAAAAAATAATTTCAAGTGGTAGCATTTTGGTATTTAAAATAACGTATATTGGTATGAGTGGTGCAGTTGAAGTACTGAAGTACTCATACGTAAGTAAGCAAGTAAGAAGCCCATCACCTTGGAGAGAGTAATGAAGTTCGATCAGAAACAAGCAAACCGCCTGACCCCGGCCGCCCTGGCCGTCGGCCTGCTTATCGTGAGCATATCCGCGCCTGCGTTTGCCCAACAAACGGAGACCAAGACCGATCCATCCAGCGTTGTGACCGTGACCGGCGTGCGCGCCGCCCTGGAGCAATCTCTGAAGCAAAAACGGAGCGCCGACTCCGTAGTCGAGGTGGTGACGGCGGAAGACATCGGCAAGATGCCCGACAAGAACGTGGCCGACGCCATCCAGCGTCTGCCAGGCGTGAACATTCAATCCTCCGCAGGTGGTGAAGGCGGCTTCGGCGAAAACGACCGCGTCAGCCTGCGCGGCACCAGCCCGAGCCTGCAGCAAACCCTGTTCAACGGCCATGCGATCAGCACCGGCGACTGGTTCGTGCTGAACCAGGTCGGCGGCAGCGTCGGCCGTTCCAGCAGCTTCTCGCTGCTGCCATCGGAACTGGTCGGCTCCATCGTCGTGCACAAGAGCGCGACCGCCGACCTGGTGGAAGGCGGCGTGTCCGGCGTGATCAACGTCATTACCCGCCGTCCGCTGGACTTCCGCAAACAACTGACCGTGGAAGCATCGGTGCAAGCGACCCGCAACGATCTGGCCGACAAGACCAAGCCGCAGCTGTCGGCCATGGTCAACTGGAAGAACGATGCCGGCACCGCCGGCATGCTGGTGCAAGCCTTCTCCGAGAAGACCGCGGTGCGCCGCGACGGCCAGGAAGTCCTGGGCTATACCAATATTGAAGCCAACAGCGCTGCCGCCAAAGCCAATCCATCCCTGGCCGGCGTGCGCGTGCCGACCTTCATCGGCGCCTCGCTGTTCGAGCAGGTGAAAAAACGCGAAGGCGGCGCCTTCGACTTCGAGATCCGTCCGACCAAGGAACTGACCCTGGACCTGAACGGCTTCTACTCGAAACTGGACGCTCCGCACCAGAACACCAACTGGCTGGCTGCGCCAGGCGCCTCCATCAACCGCGACGGCCAGCTGGTGCGCAATCCGGTGATCCAGAACGGCACCATGGTGTCGGCGGCCTTCGACAAGAACTCGGGCGAAGTGGACAATATCTACCGTCCTAACGCCGGCGGCAAATCCTGGTACGCCGACTTCAACTTCCGCTACCGCGCCACCAAGGACTTCACCATCAGCGGTAAAGCCGGCCGCACCCACGGCGTGGGCTACGACCGCGACGACGTCTACTACCAGAACAATATCGATGCCGGCGGCATGAACTATGCGCTGAACGGTCTGAGCCCGGCCGCCGTGGCCTTCCCCGGCGGCGTCACCAACAAGCCAGGCAGCACCGCCTGGTCCGGCGGCGGCGAATCGCAGTCGGTGGACAAGGAAAAATACTTCCAGCTCGACGGCGAACTGCGTCTGAGCCAGGGTATCTGGGATTCCGTGAAATTCGGTGTGCGCGGTACCGACCACAACCGTACCGCCGAGCACCCGCTGGAAGTGCGTCCAGGCCCGCTGGGCCAGACCAGCCCTGGCCCGATCTGGGGTGGCCAGATGTATCCGAGCGACTTCGCCCACGCGATTGGCGGCAATCTGAGCTCGAACTACTTCAAATATGACGGCGCGGCCCTGGGTGCCTGGGGTGCGATTCCTGGCAACCGCCTGATGGATCCGGTCCGCCGCCACAACTGGACCGACGAATTCCGCCTGCAGGAAAAAACCTCGGCCGTCTACGCCATGGCCAACCTGGCCGGCGACAGCTGGAGCGGCAACTTCGGTGTGCGTGCCATCCACACCAAGCAAAGCACCCTGGTGAACCAGGCTGGCGGCGCCAACCCGATCACCGGTTCCGACTGGGGTCCTTACAGCCAGACCCAGTTCGAGCGCACCTATAACGATTACCTGCCAAGCGCGAACATCAAGTACGACGTGAACCAGGATCTGGTGGTGCGCGCAGCGATCGCCCGCACCATGGCGCGTCCCGACTACAGCGCGCTGGGCGGCTCGGTCTCGCTGAACGACGACGCGCTGAGCGGCCAGGGCGGCAACGCCAAGCTGGACCCGATCCGTTCCAACAACTTCGAAGTCAGCGCCGAATGGTATTTCGCGCCGAAATCGTCGATCACCGCCGGCCTGTTCTACATGGACCTGAAGTCGATCGTGTCCCAAGGCACCAGCACGGGCACCTACTTCAACACCAAGCAGAACAAGCAGACGGTGTACCAGATCACCTCGCCGTTCAATACCTCGGGCAAGAACAAGGGCGTCGAGCTGAGCTACCAGCAACCGCTGTTCGGCAACTTCGGCACCCTGATCAACTACACCTATGCCGACGGCAAGCTGGATGACGGCGGTGAGCTGATCAACTCGTCGAAAAACACCTACAACCTGACCGGCTACTATGAAGATGCGCGCCTCAGCGCCCGTCTGGCCTACAACTACCGCTCGACCTACAAGGCCGGCGTGGACCGTGGCGCCAGCCAGCACGTGAAAGGCATGGGCAACCTGGCCGCTTCGCTGAACTACAAGATCAACGAGCAGCTGACCGTGACCTTCGACGCGCTGAACCTGAACAACGCCACCATCAAGATGTTCGCCGAGACCAAGGAACAGCCGCGCGCCTTCTACTCGAACGGCCGCACCTTCTACCTGGGCCTGCGCGGCAAACTGTAAGCCGCCCAGCGCTCTACCTTCTCTCTTGTAGTGCCTTCACCCGGACCCTTGTGGTCCGGGTATTTTTTTGTGCCTCCGTTTTTGCGCCGCCCAAAAAAATCCCCCTGGCGCCAGGGGGATTTTTCAACCGGACGAAGATGCTCAGGCGGGTCGCAGGGCACCATCCACCAGGCGGGTCAGGCCGAGCGGATTGGCGCCGGCCAGGGCCGGCGGCAACAGCTCGGCCGGCACGTCCTGGTAGCAGACGGGACGCAGGAAGCGGTCGATGGCGGTGGCGCCGACCGAGGTGGTGCGCGGGTCGGACGTCGAGGGGAACGGGCCGCCATGGACCATGGCGTGCGCCACTTCCACGCCGGTCGGGAAGCCGTTGAACAGGATGCGGCCGGCCTTGCGTTCGAGCACCGGCAGCAGGCGCGCGGCAAGGGCGCGGTCGCCGGCGCGCGCATGCAGGGTGGCGCTGAGCTGGCCTTCCACATGTTCGGCGATGCGCAGCAGGTCGTCCGCGTCGCGGCAGCGCACCAGCAGGGAGCTGGGGCCGAAGTTTTCGTCTTCCAGCGCGGCCGTGCCGAGGAAGGTCTCGGCGTCGCATTGGTAGACGGCGGCCTGGGCGGCACAGGCGCCCGGGCCGGGCTGGCCCTGGGCCAGCAGCTGCACGCCGTTCTGGCTGGACAGGCGCGCCACGCCGGCCTGGTAAGACTGGTGGATGTCCGGCGTCAGCATGGTGCTGCCGACCTTGGCCGGCAGGGCGGCGGCCACGGCGGCGGCGAATTGCTGCAGTTCGGGGCTGTCGATGCCCAGCAGCAGGCCCGGATTGGTGCAGAACTGGCCCGAACCCAGGGTCAGCGAATCGACATAGGCCTGCGCCAGCTTGGCCGCATCGTCGGCCAGGGCGCCGGGCAGCAGGAAGACCGGGTTGATGCTGCTCATTTCGGCATAGACGGGAATCGGTTCCTGGCGCTGGGCGGCGATGCGCATCAGGGCCAGACCGCCATGGCGCGAGCCGGTGAAGCCGACAGCCTTGATGGCGGGATGGCCGACCAGATCCTGGCCGATCTGCACGCCGGCGCCGATCAGCATGGAGAACACGCCTTCCGGCATGGCGCAGTCGATGGCGGCTTTCTGCACGGCTTTGGCCACCAGTTCCGAGGTGCCGAGGTGGGCCGGGTGGGCCTTGACCACCACCGGGCAGCCGGCCGCCAGCGCGGAGGCGGTGTCGCCACCCGCGACCGAGAAGGCGAGCGGGAAGTTGCTGGCGCCGAAGACGGCGACCGGGCCGACGGCGATCTTGCGCAGGCGCAGGTCGGCACGCGGCGGCACGCGTTCCGGCAGGGCCGCGTCGAGCGTGGCGCCGATCCAGTGGCCGTCGCGCACCACCTTGGCGAACAGGCGCAGCTGGTTGACGGTGCGGCCACGCTCACCTTCCAGACGCGCTTGCGGCAGGCCCGACTCGGCCATGGCACGTTCGATCAGGGCCGGACCAAGATCGAGGATGTTCTGGGCGATCGCTTCCAGGAAGCGGGCGCGTTCTTCCAGCCCGGTTTCGCGGTAGGCATCGAAGGCGCCGGCGGCCAGCGCGCAGGCCCGCTCCAATTCGGCGCGGCTGGCCAGGCCGAAGCCCGGTTCGATTTCAGCATTGCGTGCCGGATCGACCGCCTTGATCTGCCCTTCCCTGCCCATGACTGCCTGGTGTCCGATGATCATCTCGCCGGCTATCTGCATCGCTTCCTCTCCTTTATTATGCGGCGCCTGGTGGCGCGGTTGGCTTATGAATACCGCGGAAGGATACACCGAAACGGCACCGGGACGGCAGCGCGGCCCGGCGGCGCCATGGCGGCGGCCGGCGCGGGACCGCATGGCTGGCGGAATGCTAGGCGGTCACGGCCAGTTGGGCGAAGGCTTGGCGGATTTCCTCGGCGCTGGCGGGGCGCACCAGACGCGCCACTTCCCGGCCGTCGCGCAGGAAGACCAGGGTCGGCCACAGCTTGACGCGGAAGGAACGGCCCAGCGCGCGGCCGGGACCATCTTCCACCTTGATGTGCGGGACGGCGGCATGGCCGGCATAGGCTTCGGCCAGCAGCGGCTGGGCGGCGCGGCAGTAGCCGCACCAGTTGGCGCCGAATTCCAGCAGCGCCGGGCCGCGCAGCGCGTCGACCTCGGCGCGGGCGGGCGCGGCGGCCTGATAAAGCTGTTCCATGGATTTGTCCTCCTGGCGCCACCTTAGCACGCCAGCGCCAGGCGCGCCGCAGCGCTTACTTGCCCTTGAACTTGGCGCAGGGATCGGGACGCGGCACCGCCTCGACCTTGCGCACCTGGTCGAACTGGCCGTCGCCGGCCTTGCCTTCGGCGTAAGCGATGCTGGTCCAGGTCAGCTTGGGCTGGATGGCGTCCAGCCAGCGCGGCACGCCGATATCGCGCCGCACATGGCCATTGCCGGCGATTAGCACCACATCGCGCGGGCTTTGCGCGCGCACCAGCTTGGCCATCCAGATATCGCGCGCCACCTGGGCATTGACCATGCCGGGCACCATGCTGTCGGGCAGCATATTGCAGTGGCCGGTACGGATTTCCGCCTCCTGCCCTTGGACGATATCGGCCGGCAACGCTTCATTGAGGCGGTAGGCGGCCACGCTCTGGGCGTCAAACGAGGAGGCCACGCCATCGCGCACCACTTTCGAGGCATCGTCGCGCGAGAGGTTGGCGGCGATCAGGGGCAGCTTGTTGTTCAGCGCCAGCTCGATGATGGGGTGGTAGAGCTGCCAGTCCCAGCGCGGTCCCTTCATCACGCGGATCAGGCAATTGGCGTCGAGGCAGCCTTTTTGCGCCTCGTCCAGCAAGGCTTGCTGTTCGCGGTCGAACTGCTCCATGGCGATGGCGGGACGCCAGCCCGCCGCCACGCGCTTGCGCAATTCTTCGTAGCGCAGCTTATGGCCCTGGGGATTGTCATGCACCTCCCCCAGCAGCAGGACTTGCGGATTGGCGGACGCGGCGACCGGTTCAGGTTTTTTCTTGAAGCTGCCGCAACCGGCCAGCACAAGGCCCGCCAGCAGCAGGCCCAGGGTGGAGGATTTCATCATGCGCACACACGAGAGTCGAAAAGCCCCCAGTCTAGCGCAAAAAGCCCGCCCCAACGGCCGAGCCCGTGTCCACTTTGGTGCCAGGCACCACGGTGGGCACGGGCTCGGCTGTGGTGGTGGGCTTACAGGCCGCAGACGGCGTGGATATTGGAGAAGGAGATGCCGCTGGCGATGGCGCGGCCGATGCAGCCGACCTTGCGGCCGCCACCGTCAGACAGGGCAAAGCCGGCCAGCACTAAAACCACCAGCACGCAGCCCAGGATCAGCACGCCGCGCAAATGGTCGTTCTTCTTTTTCATATTTCCACATGGCAATTTTTTAAAGCGCCATTGTAGCCCGGCCTTAGCTTTCAGGCAATCGTCACAAGCTGTATTCGAAGGAGTAGAAATGCTTGCCATTCTCGATCTTGATGTCGAGTTTGCCGCTGATGCCCTTCAATTCGCCCGTGCCGGAGTCGGGCGCGACGAAGATCTGCAAGCCGTCGTGCGGCCCGCCCATGACGCCGCGGTGCACCAGGGTGAAGCTGCCGCTGCGGCCATGCAGCGTGCCCTCCACTCTTTCCACCGCCACATAAATGGCCGAGCCGGGCACCGAGCCCATATAGCTGAGGAATTCGCCGCGTCCGCTCGCGTCCAGCACGCCGTGGTAGCGCTTGTCCAGATGCATGCGGCCGATGCCGCTGCCCTCGCTGACCTGGGACAGGGCTTCGGGGGCCATCTTCACGTCGAATTCACCGTTTGCAATTGCCATGCTTCCCTCCGTTTTTTTGATTGAATGCGGGCGCCGGCGCTAAGCTTCGCGCGCCAGCGCCTGCAGCTTGCTGATGGTGCCCCAGTTGCGCGTGGTGACGGCGTCGCCCAGGATCTTGCCCATGGCGGCCGCCGCGCGGCTGGCCAGCACGCCGTCGGCGCACCAGATATAGGCGGCCCAGCGGCCCAGGGCAAACGCTTCCGGCTGCCAGTCCTGGTGCAGCAGCGGCTCCAGGCGCGCGCGGTCGGCCGGCTGGTTCAGCACGGCCACCAGCAGGCGCGCGGGATCGTCCGCCTGCGCCTGCAAACTATTGTCTTCGACGATGGCGTCGAGCTGTTCGGCGTCGAGCACGGTGACGCGCGCCCCCACGCCCAGCTTGAGCACCAAGGCTTCCTCCATGCGCGTGGCCACCTCGCGCGGCGCCTGGCTGGCGCTGAAGACCACATTGCCGCTGTTGAGCAGGGTGCGCACGTCGCTGAATCCCAGGTCGCCCAGCAGCTTGCGCAGATCGGCCATGGCGACGCGCTTGGCGCGCCCGACATTGATGCCTCGCAGCAGGGCGATCTGGCGGCGTTCGCTCATCTTGATCCTCCTTGTTTTGGCGACAGTATGCGGCAGCGGCGCCAAGGCGGGCGCCCGCCTGCCCTCTCAGGCATGCAGCGGCGCGTCGGCATGCGGTTCATCGCTATCCTCGTGGGACGGCGTGATGCGCGGGATGCGCAGCACGAAGCTGGCGCCCTGGCCCAGCGTGCTGCTGACGGTAATGGTGCCGCCGAACTGCTTGGCAATCAGGTTGAAGACGATGTTCAGGCCCAGCCCCGTGCCGCCCTGGCCGCGGCGCGTGGTGACGAAGGGGTCGAACACGCGGTCCAGCATATCGGGCGCGATGCCCTTGCCATTGTCGTTCACCGCCATCTCGATGATGTCGCCGTCGAGGCGCACGCGGATCTGGATCAGGCCTTCCATCTGCGGGTCGAAGGCGTGCTCCACGCAGTTCAGCGTGAGGTTGGTGATGACCTGGGCCAGGGCGCCGGGATAGCTGTCAAGCACGATATCGGCCGGGCACTCGATGCTGACATTGATATGCGATTTCTTCAGCTTGGGCTGCAGGCTGGCCACCACCTCGCCGATATATTCCTGCAGCTCGAAGCGGCGCCGCGCTTCGCTGACCTGGTCGACGGCGATCTGCTTGAAGCTGTGGATCAGGTGGGCGGCGCGGTAGCAGTTGTTCATCACCAGGGTGGTGCTCTCGCCGGCCGTGTCGATGTATTTGAGGATGTCGGATTTCTTCACCACGCCCGCCTCGACCGACTGGCGCACCTGCTCGGTGGCGTCGCGCAGCACCGAGGCGCTGGTCAGCGCGATGCCGACCGGGGTATTGATTTCGTGGGCCACGCCGGCCACCAGGCCGCCCAGCGAGGCCAGGCGCTCGGCCTGCAGCAGCGACTCCTGGGTGCGGCGCAGATCGTCCAGCGCATGCGCCGTTTCCTGCGCCGCGCGGCGGGCCTCGTCCTCGGCCTCGCGGGTGCGGCGGATGATCGACTTCACCTTGCGCTGGATGGCGTTGAAGCCGCGGATCACGTCGCCCAGTTCGTCGCGCCGCTTCTCCGGCAACTCCTCCACCTCGTCGCTGCCGCGCGTGGCCAGTTCGGACAGGCCGTCGCGCAGCTGCTTGAGCGGCTCGAACACGATGCGCAGGCTGAGCGCCAGCGCCACCACCAGGATCAGGTCGAGCAGCAGCACCTCGATCACCTTGCGCCGGATTTCGGCGGCCAGG
Organism: Massilia sp. NR 4-1; assembly: GCF_001191005.1. Classification (NCBI taxonomy): domain Bacteria; kingdom Pseudomonadati; phylum Pseudomonadota; class Betaproteobacteria; order Burkholderiales; family Oxalobacteraceae; genus Massilia; species Massilia sp. NR 4-1. Next base: position 5,531,621 of record NZ_CP012201.1, on the reverse strand, counting down.
GTGGCGTCGATCTGCTCGCGGCTGAAGTTGACGACCACGCGGCCGACGATCACCGGTTTCAGGCTGCCGGCGGCGCCGGCGTCGCGGTAGGCCAGGTCGGCCACCACGGGCGAGCCGCCGATGGCACGCTCGTTTTCGACATTCACGGCATTGCCATCGGGGCGGCGCACCTTGCCCGAGAACAGGCCGACCGAGGTATCGTAGACGCGGATGGCGACCAGCTCGGGCGGCAGCATTTCGGCCGCCACGATATTGTCCACCTTGGCCTTGTCCAGATCCCACAGCGCCGAAGGCAGGCTGGTTTGCAGACGGGTCAGCACGCCTTCGCGCAGGCGCTGATTGCTCACTTCCAGCTCCTGGCCCAGGCTGATCTGGGCGTAGGTGCCGGAAATGCCCAACACCACGGTCACGATGACCACAAACAGGGCTGTCAGGCGGCCTTGAATTCCGTACATCTAAGCTGTCCTCCCGTTGCCGGCGCAAGCTTGCATTCGCTCTTGTCCCACCAATGTACGGTATGGCCTGCCTCTTGGCAAGATTTTAGCGCGGGCGCGCACGCTGGCGGGACAGACATTGCAACCCCGCAATGGTAAGATCGCACTGTAGAAACACGGAGGAGCCATGACGGCAAGTTACCAACACCTGGCGCTGGCGGACGTGCAGCCGGGGATGATCCTGTCCGACGAATTGCTGGACGTGCAAGGCCATGTGCTGCTGCCGCAAGGCACGGTGCTGACCGAAGCCATGATCGCCCTGATGCCGCGCCACGGCATTGCCACGCTGCCGATCCGCCTGGACGGTCCCAGCGCCGCCGAGGAAGCGGCCAGCCGCCAGCACCATGAAGCGCGCCTGAACCACCTGTTCCGCCGCCACGATCCCGATGCGCCGCAGGACTGGGCGCGCGGCGTGCTGCGCCGCTTTGTCGCCGACTTCCGCCTCGGCATGGAGCCGGCGCCATGAACCCGCTCAGTTACGACGATGTGGTGACCCAGCTCGACGACCTGCCGTCGCTGCCGGCCGTGGTGATGGAACTGCTGAACAGCATCGACCAGGAAGACATCGATATCTCGGTGCTGGCCAAGAAGGTTTCGCACGACCAGGCGCTGACGGCCAAGACCCTGCGCCTGGCCAACTCCTCGCTGTACGGCCTGCAGGTGAAGGTGACCACCATCCACCAGGCCATCACCTATCTGGGTTTCCAGACCACGCGCAACCTGATCACGGCGGCCGCCGTCACCGGCTGCTTCGCCGAGGGCGCCTGCGCCGGCTTCGACCACAAGGCCTTCTGGCGCCATTCGATCGCCAGCGCCGCCTGCGCCAAGGTGCTGGCGCGCCATATGCGCTTCAACCAGGATTACGCCTTCACCGCCGGCCTGCTGCACGATATCGGCCGCCTGGTGCTGGTGTCGAGCTTCCCGCAGCGCTATGAGGAAGTGCTGGCTTACCGCGCCGGACACGACTGCCACCTGCTGGAGGCCGAACGCGCCGTGCTCGGCATCGACCATGTGGAGGCCGGCCTGGCGCTGGCGGAACACTGGAATTTTTCCGATACGATGCGGCTGGCCATCGGCGGCCACCACGACCCGGAAGCGCCGGGCGCAGGCTTCTTGGCGGCCATCATCCATGTGGCCGACGCCATCGTGCATGCGCTCGATCTGGCGCAGGCCGAAGACGACCTGGTGCCGCCGGTGTCGGCCGTGGCCTGGCAGGCCCTGGCCATCGACGAAGACAGCTATATGCACATCTTCCGCGAAACCGAACTGCAATACGAAGAAATCTCGATGGTGCTGCTGGCCTAAGCGGCGCCAGCAACACCACCGGCAGCGGCCTGCTTAGTGGGCATAGTTGCCGCCGGTGCCACCCTCGCTGGCCTTGGCCTGGGCGGCCAGCTTGTCTTCCGGCTTCGGCCGGCCCTGGGCGTCGGACAGGCGGTACTTGGTGCGGCGGTCGCCCATCAGGTCGCGCAGGTCGCGGATGCTCATGCCGGTCACTTCATGCATGCGGATCAGCAGCGAGGCACCCACCGGCAAGCGGTGGTGGCGGATCTTGCTGATGACCGGCGGCGCCACTTCCAGCAGGCGCGACAGCGCAGCGTCATTCTTCAGCTGCATCTTGCCCAGCAAAATATCGAGCAAGTGGTTGGGGTTGTAACTATCCTGGGATGCAAGTGCGTGGTGTGCCATGATGTTCCTCGTCTCTATATGGTTACTGAAATAAGTCTGCTCCGAACTGGGAAAGACGGTGCTTTCCTCAAGAAGTTTCAGAACGAGTTACGCCGGGAAAAACTGGCGCAGGGGCCAGGGTTTAAACGAAATTGCTCTACCGGCAATCTTATGCCCAAACCGGGTGGCTCCAGCCAAGCAGTGCCGCACAGACATTGTTCTAGCTCAACAATGCGCTAGAAAACTTGGCAACAATGCTATTTCAACACATGGGGGCGGTTCGCGGCGCACGCAAGAAACCGGAAAGAAACTGTTACAACTTGGCAGTCCGGCTTGCTCGCCGGACTGTGGTGAAGGGAAGAAAACGCTGTAGCTACAAGGAAAGATTCACACCACTTCGTTGACGCGGCTGCCCGGCGCGGGCGCCTGCGGCTGGCTGTTCTGGGCCTGCAATTGCTGGCGCGTCAGGAAATCGCGCTGCTGGGCCGCCTCGGCATCGGAGGCTTGCTGGGCTTGGCGCCGCGCGACATTCTGCTGGTCGGTGCGGGCCACATCGGCTTCGCGCCGGGCCTGGTCCTGCTCGGCCAGACGCGCCTGCTCGACGCGGCGCTCGGCGGCAGCGTTATTGACCTGCTGTACATAGGCGCCGGAACTGACGCCCGATATCGCACTCACTGCCATGGCAACCTCCGCCGGATAGATCAAGCTTCTTCAATTTAGGGCGCGCTTGCCCGGAATGCAAGGTCATTTCGCCAGCCTCCGCATTTCGAATTACGGTAAACTTCCACCTATGCAGAAAAAAGTCTTTATCAAAACCTTTGGTTGCCAGATGAACGAGTACGACTCGGACAAGATGGCCGACGTGCTCGGCGCGTCCGAGGGGCTGGTGCGCACCGACCGCCCGGAAGATGCCGATGTGATCCTCCTTAACACTTGTTCCGTGCGCGAAAAGGCGCAGGAGAAAGTCTTCTCCGACCTGGGCCAGTTCCGCAAGCTGAAACAAGCCAAACCCGATCTCTTGATCGGCGTGGGCGGCTGCGTCGCCTCGCAGGAAGGCGACGCCATCGTCAAGCGCGCGCCCCAGGTGGACATCGTGTTCGGTCCGCAGACCCTGCACCGCCTGCCGAAAATGATGGAACTGCGGCGCCACAGCGGCAAGCCGCAGGTCGACATCAGCTTCCCGGAAATCGAGAAGTTCGACCACCTGCCGCCGGCGCGCGTGGAAGGCGCCTTCGCCTATGTCTCCATCATGGAAGGCTGCAGCAAGTATTGCAGCTACTGCGTGGTGCCTTACACGCGCGGCGAGGAAGTCTCGCGCCGCTTCGATGACGTGCTGACCGAGGTCGCCGGCCTGGCCGCCCAAGGCGTGAAGGAAGTCATGCTGCTGGGCCAGAACGTCAACGCCTACCGCGGCGCCATGGCCGAAGACGGCCAGCTGGCCGATTTCGCGCTCCTGATCGAATACGTGGCCGCCATTCCCGGCATCGAGCGCATCCGCTTCGTCACCAGCCACCCGAAGGAATTCACGCAGCGCCTGATCGACTGCTACGCCAAGATTCCGCAGCTGGCCGACCACCTCTACCTGCCGGCCCAGCATGGCGCCGACCGCATCCTGGGCGCGATGAAGCGCGGCTACACCGCGCTCGAGTACAAATCGGTGATCCGCCGCGTGCGCGCGGTGCGGCCGAATATCACCGTGGCCTCCGACTTCATCGTCGGCTTCCCCGGTGAGACCGAGGAAGATTTCGAAGCCATGATGAAGCTGGTGCGCGACGTCGATTTCGACAACAGCTTCAGCTTCATCTTCAGCAAGCGCCCCGGCACCCCGGCCGCCAACCTGGCCGACGACACGCCGCATGAAGTCAAGCTGGCGCGCCTGCAGCGCCTGCAGGCGCTGATCGACGAGAACACCAAGCGCCACAGCCTGGCCATGGTGGGCAGCGTGCAGCAGGTGCTGGTGGAAGGTCCGTCGAAGAACGGCGGCAGCGAACTGCAGGGCCGCGCCGGCAATACGCGCACCGTGCTGTTCGACGGCGGCGCCGGCGGCGCGCGCCTGGCCGGCAAGATGGTCGATGTGCGCATCACCGAAAGCCTCTCTTATTCCCTGCGCGGCGAGCTGATTGCCGCCGCGCCCAGCCTGGATGCAGCCTGATTTTGAAAACCAAAACCCCCGTGCAGCCGCACTACTTCATTCCCGAGCCGCTGGACAATACCCGCTTGGCGAACCTGTGCGGCCCGCTCGATGAAAACCTGCGCCAGATCGCGGCGGCGCTGGATGTGACCATCTTCCGCCGCGGCGAAAAATTCATCGTCAGCGGCACCAACGCCGAACGCGCGGTGCACATCCTGGAACAGTTCTACGCCGTCGCCGGCAAGACCGTGCCGGTGGAGGAGGTGCAGCTGGCCCTGGTCGAGCAGCGCGCCGGCCTGGCGCCGGACGACGAAGGCGGCGAGGAGGAAGAGCCGCCTTTCAACGATCCCGAGATCAGCAGCCCGGTCTTGAAAACGCGGCGCAGCGATCTGCGCGGCCGCACGCCGCACCAGATCCGCTACCTGCGCAATATCCTGGAGCACGACATCAGCTTCGGCATCGGCCCGGCCGGCACCGGCAAGACCTATCTGGCCGTGGCCTGCGCCGTCGATGCGCTGGAGCGCGACGCCGTCAAGCGCATCATCCTGACCCGCCCCGCGGTGGAAGCGGGCGAGCGCCTGGGCTTCCTGCCCGGCGACCTGGCGCAGAAGGTCGACCCGTATCTGCGCCCGCTGTACGACGCGCTGTACGACCTGCTGGGCTTCGACCGCACGCAAAAGCTGTTCGAGAAGCAGGTGATCGAGATCGCGCCGCTGGCCTATATGCGCGGCCGCACGCTGAACCACGCTTTCGTGATCCTGGACGAGGCGCAGAACACCACCGTCGAACAGATGAAGATGTTCCTGACCCGCATCGGCTTCGGCAGCAAGGCCGTGATCACGGGCGACGTCACCCAGGTCGACCTGCAGAAGCACCAGAAGAGCGGCCTGGTGGACGCCACCCAGGTGCTGCGCGAGGTGCGCGGCATCGCCTTCAGCCACTTCTCCAGCGCCGACGTGGTGCGCCACCCGCTGGTGGCGCGCATCGTCGACGCCTACGATACGGCGCAGCACGCGGAAGCGGGCGTGGCGCCACTGTTGAAACCTGCGCAGTTAAAACCCATTAAAGCCGTACGCAATGTCCGAAAAAAATAAACTCAGCCTGTCGGTGCAATATGCCGATCCACGCCTGCAAGAGAGCATCACCCGTCCCAAGATCCGGCGCTGGGTGCAGGCCGCCCTGTTCGCCCCGGCCGAACTGGCGATCCGCTTCGTCGACGCCGAAGAAGGCCAGCAGCTCAACCGCGAGTACCGCGGCAAGGATTACGCCACCAATGTGCTGACCTTCGCCTACAACGACGGCGAGGATATCGCCGACGACGAGCCGACCCGCGCCGACATCATCCTGTGCACCGACGTGCTGCAGCGCGAAGCGGCGGAACAGAAAAAATCGGTGGAGGAACACATCGCCCACCTGATCGTGCATGGCGTGCTGCACGCCCAGGGCTATGACCACGAGGACGACGAGGAAGCGGCCGAGATGGAAGGCCTGGAAACGGAGATCCTGGCCGGCCTGGGCATCGCCGATCCCTACGCCGAGGCTTAATTCAACTCGCGCTGCTTGCGGTAGACCAGCCAACCGCCCACCACCGTGAAGCCGCCGACGATGGCGGCCACGATCCAGAAGCCTTCGGCATCCTGCGCCAGCGGGATGCCGCCCACATTCATGCCCAGCAGACCGGCGATGATATTGATCGGCAGCGCCAGCACGGTGACGATGGTCAGCACGTACAGGCTGCGGTTATTGCCTTCGTTGACCAGGGCCGCAATCTCCTCCTGCAGCAATTTGATGCGTTCCTGCAGCGAGGCCATATCGCTCAGTCCCACGGCGAATTCCTCGGTCGATTCGCGCAGCTCCTGGCGGTCCTGTTCGGAAACCCAGGCCGGCGGCCGCTGCAAGAGGCGGAACAGGGCCGCCGGCTCCGGCGCCAGCAGCCTTTGCAGACGCACCAGCACGCGGCGCAACGCGCCCAGGTCGGCGCGCTTGTAGGTGAGCTTACCGGACAGCAGGCTGTCCTCGATGCCGTCGACGCGGCTGGTGGCATCGCGCACGATGCGGGTCAGCACGTCGGCCTGGTCGCGCAGCAGATGGGTCAGCAGCTCCACCGAGGAGCGGATCTCCTCGCCGCGCCGCACGGCCTGGCGCAGCCGCTCCACCGCCTGCAGCGGCTTGCGCCGCGCGCTGACCACGACCTGGCGCTCGACGCTCAGGAACAGGCTGGAAATATCGGAAGGCTCAAAAGAAAAGTCGCGCAAAACATCATTGACCACAGCCACCAGGGTATTGTCGGCCTGCTCGATGCGGGTCGAGCGTGAACCCTCGTGCAGGCTGTCGTAAAACTCCTCGGCCAGCACCAGCCGCTCCTTCAGCCATTTTTCGCTGGCGGTATTGGCCAGGTTGAAGTGCAGCCAGAGGAACTCGCCCGGATGGGCGGCGCGCTGCATCAGCCAGGCCGACGCCGCATCGGCCTCGATCGGCTCGGGCTGTTCGCCGCGGCCGAACAGATAGCCGCACACCAGGCCATTTTGATCCGATCCATAGGTCACTGCGCTCGCTTGCATGCTGACTCCAACAGGGACGCGCCCCGCTGGCGCCGCAGCGCAGCATAGCAAATTTCGCATCGCCTGGGGCATGCCGTTTTGGCAAAATCGGACCCGGTGGTCCATTTGGTGTATCCTATAGCACTTCGAAACAACTGGCTCACGCCTGCTATGCAAGAGCACTCTAGTAGCGTCAGGAATGACGCTAAACCCCATCGCTCCCTATTCGAGCGCCTCACCGCCCTGATTTCCCCCGAGCCCGAGAACCGTTCGGAACTGCTCGAAGTCCTGCATGACGCCCACGAACGCAACCTGATCGACGCCGACGCCTTGTCGATGATCGAAGGCGTGTTCCAGGTATCGGACTTGTCGGCGCGTGACATCATGATTCCACGTTCGCAGATGGACGTGATCGATATCTCCAAGCCCATCGAGGAATGGCTGCCGCTGGTGCTGGAAACAGCCCACTCGCGCTTCCCCGCCATCGAGGGCGAGCGCGACAAGGTGGTCGGCATCCTGCTGGCCAAGGACTTGCTGCGCTACTACGCCGAAGAATCCTTCGACGTGCGCGACATGCTGCGTCCGGCCATCTTCATTCCGGAATCGAAGCGCCTGAATGTGCTGCTGCGCGATTTCCGCGCCAACCACAATCATATGGCCATCGTGGTCGATGAATACAGCGGCGTGGCCGGCCTGATCACCATCGAGGACGTGCTGGAACAGATCGTCGGCGACATCGAGGACGAATACGATTTCGACGAGGAAGAGGACAATATCCTCTCGATCAAGGAAGGCCAGCTCGGCCCGCGCTGGCGCGTCAAGGCGCTGACCGAAATCGGCCAGTTCAACGAGGAACTCGACACCGGCCTGTCGGACGAAGACGTCGACACCATCGGCGGCCTGGTGTCCAAGCACCTGGCCCGCATGCCGCACAAGGGCGATGTGTTCGATATCGAGAACCTGCGCTTTGAAGTGCTGCGCGCCGACGCCCGCCAGATCCACGTCCTGACCGTGGAAAAACTGCCGCCCGCCATGGACGAGCAAGACTGATGCGCTGGCGCCGCGCCCGCCCCGGCGATCCGCCCCGTCCCCAGCGCAGCACCCAAGGCCGCATGCTCATCGCCGCCGTGGCCGGCGCGGCGGGCGTGCTGTCGTTCGCGCCACTGGGCTGGTGGCCGCTGCAGATCCTCAGCCTGGCCATCCTGTTCTACCAGGTGCTGCGCGCCGCCTCGGTGAAGGCCAGCGCCTGGATCGGCTGGGCCTTCGGCTTCGGCTGGTGCCTGGCCGGCGTGCACTGGCTGTACATCGTCCTGAACCGCTTCAACAATCTGTCGGCGCCCATCGCGGCCATCGCCATCGTGCTGCTGTCCCTGTTCATGGGCGGCTACACGGCGCTGGCCATGGGCGGCGCGGCCTGGCTGCGCAAGCGCTGGGCCATGCCGCTGCCGGCCGCCAACCTGCTGCTGCTGCCGGTGGCCTGGGCCATCGGCGAATGGCTGCGCGGCTGGGTCTTCACCGGCTTCCCCTGGGCCACGGCCGGCTATGCCCACAATGTCTCGCCGCTGGCCGGCTATGCGCCGCTGCTGGGCGTGTACGGCATCAGCTGGCTGGCCGCGCTGACGGCGGGTGCCCTGCTGCTGGCCATGCACCAGAGCCGCTGGATCGCGCTTGCCCTGGCCGGCGCCACCTGGCTGGCCGGCTTCGCGCTGCAATCGCTGGCCTGGACCCAGGCCACCGGCAAGCCGATCAGCGTGCGCCTGGTGCAGGGCAATATCGCGCTGGAGCGCAAATTCGATCCGGCCCAGCTGGAGCAGACCCTGCGCAGCTACTACCGCAGCGTGACGGCGGCGCCGGCCGACCTGATCGCCACGCCGGAAACGGCGGTGCCGCTGTTCCAGCACCAGCTGCCGACCGGCTTCCTGGACGCCTTCGGCCAGTTCGCGCGCAAGAGCGGCAGCCATGTGGTGCTCGGCATTCCGGTGATGGACAGCCCGACCAATTACTCGAACAGCGTGCTGGGACTGGCGCCCGCGCTGGGCGGCGCGCCCTACCGCTACAACAAGCACCATCTGGTGCCCTTCGGCGAATTCATTCCGTTGGGCTTCCGCTGGTTCACCGACATGATGCAGATTCCGCTCAGCGAGCAGACCGGCGGCCAGCTGCTGCAGCCGGCCTTCGCGGTCAAGGACCAGCGCGTGCTGCCGAATATCTGCTACGAGAACGCCTTCGGCGAGGAGATCGCCCAGCAGCTGAACGACGCGCCGCAGCCGGCCACCCTGCTGTTGAACGTGTCGGAACTGGGCTGGTACGGCCAGTCGGTGGCGATTCCCCAGCACTTGCAGATCTCGCAGATGCGCAGCCTGGAGACGGGCCGCCCCATGCTGAGCGCCACCAATACCGGCGCCACCGTGGTGATCGACAGCCGCGGCCAGGTGACGCACGCCCTGCCCTATTACGAGGCCGGAGTGCTGAGCGCCACGGTGCAGGGCATGAGCGGCAGCACGCCGTATATCCGCCTGCAGAACCGCCTGTTCCTGGGACTGGCCGCCCTGGCCATCGCCGCGGCCTGGCTATGGTCGCGCCAAAGCGCCAAAAAGCGGCTGAAAAGCGCCTGAAAATGCGGCCAATAGGGGCTGATCTCTACAGCCCCGCCGCAAAACCCGCTAAAATGATTCGCTTTAGCGAACCGATAACGCTCACGCGCGCCCCGCGCGTCACCGACACACTACGATGCTGACATTTCAACAAATCATCCTGACCCTGCAATCCTACTGGGACAAGCAGGGTTGCGCCCTGCTCCAGCCTTACGATATGGAAGTGGGCGCCGGCACCTTCCACACCGGGACCTTCCTGCGCGCGATCGGCCCCGAGCCTTGGCGCGCCGCCTATGTCCAGCCTTCGCGCCGCCCCAAGGATGGCCGCTACGGCGAGAACCCGAACCGCCTGCAGCACTATTACCAGTACCAGGTGGTGCTGAAGCCGGCGCCGGAAAACATCCTCGACCTGTATCTGGGTTCGCTGGAAGCGCTGGGCCTGGACCTGAAGCAGAATGATGTGCGCTTCGTCGAAGACGATTGGGAAAGCCCGACCCTGGGCGCCTGGGGCCTGGGTTGGGAAGTCTGGCTGAACGGCATGGAGGTGACCCAGTTCACCTACTTCCAGCAAGTGGGCGGCCTCGATTGCAAGCCGGTGCTGGGCGAGATCACCTACGGCATCGAACGCCTGGCCATGTATCTGCAGGGCGTGGAAAACGTCTACGACCTGGTATGGACCGAGTGGGAAGAGAACGGCGTGAAGAAGAAGCTGAGCTACGGCGACGTCTTCCACCAGAACGAGGTGGAGCAGTCCACCTATAACTTCGAGCACGCCAACACCGAGCTGCTGTTCGCCCAATTCGCCAACCACGAATCCGAAGCCAAGCGCCTGATCGAGCTGCAACTGACCCTGCCGGCCTACGAGCAGATCATGAAAGCCTCGCACAGCTTCAATATGCTGGATGCGCGCGGCGCCATTTCCGTGACCGAGCGCGCCGCCTACATCGGCCGCGTGCGCACGCTGTCGCGCCTGGTGGCGCAAGCCTATTACGATTCCCGCGAACGCCTCGGCTTCCCGATGCTGGGAACCGCTCCAACCGCCGCGTAAAAGAATACCGAACATGAATCAGACACTGTTAATCGAACTGCTGACCGAAGAACTGCCGCCGAAAGCCCTGTCCAAACTGGGCACCGCCTTTGCCGCCGGCATCGTCAACGGCCTGAAATCGCGCGACTTCCTGGACGCCGACAGCGTAGCCACCACCTATGCCACGCCGCGCCGCCTGGCCGTCGCCATCACCAAGGTGCGCGCCACCTCGCCGGATAAATCGATCCGCGAAAAAGTGCTGCCAGTGAGCGTGGCGCTGGACGCCGAAGGCAAACCGACCGCACCGCTGGCCAAGAAGCTGGCCGCGCTGGGCTTCCCCGACCTGCAAGTGGCGGACCTGGAACGCGCCCAGGACGGCAAGGCCGAATCCTTCTTCTACACCTACACCGCAGCCGGCTCGGCCCTGCAAGGCGGCCTGCAAGCGGCGCTGGAAGACAGCGTGGCCAAGCTGCCGATCCCGAAAGTAATGAGCTACCAGCGTGCGGACGGCGCCACCGTGCAGTTCGTGCGTCCGGTGCACAGCCTGATCGCCCTGCATGGCGCGGCCGTGCTGCCGCTGACGCTCTTGGGCCTGACCGCGTCCAACGTGACCGAAGGCCACCGCTTCCTGACCGCGCCCGGCCAGCGCAGCGTGAGCGTGGCCGATGCCGACTCCTATGCCGCCACCCTGCTGGAAAAAGCCAAGGTCGTGCCGGGCTTTGAAGAGCGCAAGGAAAAAATCCGCACCTCCCTGCTGGAAAAAGCCGGCGCCGACCAGGTGCTGATGCCGGAAGCCCTGCTGGAGGAAGTGGCCTCGCTGGTGGAATGGCCGGTGGTCTACGAATGCCATTTCGAGGAAGAGTTCCTGGCCGTGCCGCAGGAGTGCCTGATCCTCACCATGCAGACCAACCAGAAATACTTCGCGCTGACCGATGCCGCCGGCAAGCTGCGTTCGCGCTTCCTGATCGTCTCGAACATCGCCACCGCCACGCCAGAAGCCATCATCGGCGGCAATGAGCGCGTGGTGCGTCCGCGCCTGTCGGACGCCAAGTTCTTCTTCGAGCAGGACAAGAAGAAGACCCTGGAATCGCGCCTGCCGCTGCTGAAGAACGTGGTCTACCACAACAAGCTGGGCACCCAGGCCGAACGCAGCGATCGCGTCACCGCGCTGGCTGGCGCCATCGCCGCCAAGCTGGGCGCCGACGTGGCGCTGGCCGAACGCGGCGCGCGCCTGTCCAAGGCCGACCTGCTGACCGATATGGTGGGCGAGTTCCCCGAGCTGCAAGGCATCATGGGCACTTACTACGCGCGCCACGACGGCGAATCCGAGGAAGTGGCGCTGGCCGCCTCCGAGCACTACCAGCCGCGCTTTGCCGGCGACAGCCTGCCCACCACCAACACCGGCACCGCCGTGGCGCTGGCCGACAAGCTGGAAACCCTGGTCGGCATCTGGGCCATCGGCCTGCAGCCGACCGGCGACAAGGACCCGTTCGCGCTGCGCCGCCACGCCCTGGGCGTGCTGCGCATGCTGATCGAAAAGCGCCTGCCGCTGTCGATTTCCGGCCTGCTGGCCGACGCGGTGAAGCAGTTCGCCGGCGTCGCCAACTTCAAGGACCCGAGCGCCGAAGTCACCGCCTTCATGCTGGACCGCCTGCGCGGCATCCTGCGCGAGCGCGGCTTCACGCCGAACGAGATCGAAGCCGTGGTGGCGCAGAATCCGGACCGCCTGGACGATATCGTGCAGCGTCTGGAAGCGGTGCAAGCCTTCGCCGCCCTGCCGGAAAGCGCCTCGCTGGCCGCCGCCAACAAGCGCATCACCAATATCCTGAAGAAGAACGAGGAAGCCCTGAGCCAGGTGGCCGCCGGCGGCGTCAACGCCGCCCTGCTGCAGGACGAGGCCGAGAAGAAGCTGGCCGCCTCCGTGGTGCGCGTGCAGCCGGAAGTCGACGCCGCCTTCGGCCGCGGCGATTTCACCGGCACGCTGAAAACCCTGGCCCAGCTGCGCGACGACGTCGATGCCTTCTTCAACGATGTGATGGTGATGGCCGAGGATGTCGCCCTGCGCAACAACCGTCTGGCCCTGCTGTCTTCGCTGCACGGCATGATGAACCGCGTGGCCGACATTTCCAAGCTGGCGGCTTAAGGTGGGGCAGAGTATGGGGCAGATGAAGCTCATCATCCTGGACCGGGACGGCGTGATCAACCACGACTCGCCGGACTTCATCAAGTCGCCCGCCGAATGGATACCGATCCCCGGCTCGCTGGAAGCGATCGCCCGCCTGAACCAGGCCGGCTATCGCGTGGTGATCGCCTCCAACCAGTCGGGCATCGCGCGCGAGTTCTTCGACATCTCGGTGCTCAACGCCATCCACCAGAAGATGCACACGCTGGCGCAGCAGGTGGGCGCCGACATCGATGCCATCTTCTTCTGCCCGCACGCCTCGGCCGACAACTGCGACTGCCGCAAGCCCAAGCCCGGCATGTTCGCGGAAATCTCCAAGCGCTACCAGGTCAGCCTGAAAGGTGTGCCGACCGTGGGCGATTCGCTGCGCGACCTGCAGGCCGGCTTCATCAGCGGCTGCACACCCTTCCTGGTCCTGACCGGCAAGGGCGAAAAAACTCATGCCACGGGCGGCCTGCCGCCCGGTACAATGGTCTTCCCGGACCTGGCCGCGATGGTGACGCATCTGCTGAAAGCGCCCTCCGCCCAGCCATCCGCCAACTGAATTCGAATGGAGTACCGCATTGCGTAAAGCTGTCTTGTTCCTGCGTTCCCTGCTGTTCATGGTCCTGATGGGCATTGCCACCGTCATCTGGTCCGCGGTCTGCATGCTGGTGGCCCCGCTGCCTTACAACAAGCGCTATTACGTGACCTCGCGCTGGAACGTGTTCATCGTCTGGTGCGCCAAGACCATCTGCGGCATCGAGTACGAGTTCAAGGGCTACGAGAATTTTCCCGACAGCCCGGCCATCATCCTGTCCAAGCACCAGTCGGCGTGGGAGACCATCTTCCTGCTGGCGAACCTGCCGCGCCCCCTGGTGTTCGTGTTCAAGAAAGAGATTCTGTACATCCCTTTCTTCGGCTGGGGCATCGCGCTGCTGCGCATGATTCCGATCGACCGCAAGCAGGGCAAGAATGCATTTAAATCCGTGGTCGCCCATGGCAAACGCCGCCTGAAAGACGGCCAATGGATTATCATGTTCCCCGAAGGGACCCGCATCCCGGTCGGCAAGGCTGGCAAGTACAAGAGCGGCGGCACGCGCCTCGCCATCGAGACCGGCGTGCCGGTCGTGCCGATCGCGCTGAACTCCGGCGAATGCTGGCCGAAAAACTCCTTCATCAAGTATCCCGGCAAGATCACGGTTTCAGTCGGCAAGCCTATCGCTTCCGATGGCCATACGCCAGACAGTTTGATGGAACAGGTGGAACAGTGGATAGAATCAGAAATGCGCGTCATTTCGCCCCACGCCTACAACGCTGGCTAGACAAGCAAGCCAGCGCACAGCAGACGACGGGGGCCGCGAACAGGGACCAGTTCGACCTGTTTGCCTCCGGCGTGGCTGCGCCGGACATGGCGTCCGGCAGCAATTCCACATCGGGCGCGGCCGAAACACAGGCCGCCGCCTTGCCCCAGACCGTTGCCCCCATCCCCGCTCCCGCTTTCAGCGCGCCCTTCCCCGTTCCCGCTCCCGCCACTGTGAATTTGCTGCGACCTCCCGTTCCGCTGCGCCGCCCCGATCCGGCGCCACCGGCGCCCGATGTGCAGGCGCGGCGCCAGCTGCTGGTGGGCGAATTCATCCTCGAATATGTGCTGCGCCGCTCCACGCGCCGCTCGATCGGCTTCATGATCGACGACGAGGGATTGCGCGTGACGGCGCCCAAGCGCTGCACCCTGGCCGAAATCGACAACGCCATCCGCGCCAAGCAGCACTGGATCCTGTCCAAGCTCGACGAACGCCGCCAGCGCCGCGCCGCGCGCCTGGAAAAGCCGCCCATCGAATGGATCGACGGCGCCGTGCTGCCCTATCTGGGCAGCGAGATCACGCTGCGCCTGTACACGGCGGCGCGCAACCGCAGCGACTTCAATCCGGTCACGCGCGAGCTGTCGATGGGACTGGTGCAGGGCGCGACCGAGCATCTGCTGAAAGAACGGGTCAAGGCCTGGATGAAGCGCGAGGCGGAACTGCTGTTCGAACAGCGCCTCGACCTGTATGCGGCGCGCCTGGGCGTGCGCTACGCGGCGTTTTCGCTGACCTCGGCCGGCACGCGCTGGGGTTCCTGCACGGCGCAGCGCGTGATCCGGCTGAACTGGAAGCTGGTGCACTTCTCGCTGCCGCTGATCGATTATGTGGTGGCGCACGAACTGGCGCACATCCTGGAAATGAACCACAGCCCGCGCTTCTGGGCCGCGGTGGAAAGCATCTATCCGCGCTATGCGGAGGCCAAGGAACTGCTGCGCAAGCGCGCCCAGGAACTGCCGGTGCTGTTCTCCTGAGCGCGCCGCGCGCTGATCCCGCTTACTTGTCCAGCAGACACACGTCGGCGATCTCGAACTGGTAATCGCCCGGCACCGGACCGGCATTGAAGGCGATCATGGTCAGCAGGCGCGCATCGATGCCCTTGAAGTCGGCCAGGTTCATGCTCACCTCCTGCCATTCGGCCGCCGCCGTGAAGCCGCGGTTGACCGGAATCTGCACGCCCTCGGCCAGCAGCGACACGCCATAGTTCTTGCCGTCGCCGCGCACGCGGAAGCGCAGCACCTTGGCCGCGCTCAGATTGGCCGCCTGCCCCGCCTGGGCGCCGGTCATGAAGGCCAGTCCTGCCCAGGGATAGGCGAAGCCCTGCACCACGCTGGCGTTGACGCGCACGGCGTCGCCTTCCTGGTGCTGCAGCCGCACGCTCGATTTCCCGCCCAGGAAGCTGTCGGTCGACGGCATCCAGCCGGCGCCGAAAGGACTGGCCAGCTTGTCCTTGCCGAACAGGCTGATACGGCCATCCGCCGGCAGGGCCACCGCTTCGCCGCCCACCTTGCCGCCCGCTTCCAGCGCCACCTTCTCCTGCTGCGCCTTGCGCAGGGCGAACGCCGGCGCGCCATCCTTCCACACCTCGACGATGCGGCGCGTGGCCTGGATATCCTGGGTCGGATCGCCCTCCACCAGCAGCAGGTCGGCCTTATAGCCATTGGCGATGCGGCCGCGCTGCGGCAGGCGGAAAGCCTGGGCCGGGACCGACGTCGCCGCCGCCAGCGCCGCCTGCGGCGTCAGGCCGGCCTGCACCAGCGCGCGTAATTCGTGATGCAGGCTGACGCCATACTGGGTGCCCGTATTGCCCGCGTCGGTGCCGGCCAGCAGCGGCACGCCGGCCTTGTGCAGCGCCGCCGTCACGGCCCTGGGCGCCGTCATCTCTTCCGGCTTGGGCGTCTTGCCATAGCTGCCTTGCAGCGCCAGCAGCTGCTCTTTCTTCAGCAAGGAGGTCAGGCCGGCATCGGCCAGCACATCGTCCTCGCGCAGGCCGGCAATACTTTCCAGCACGCTGAAGGTGGGCACGATGAAGGCCTTGCGCTCGCGCGCCAGCCTGACGAAGGCTTCCAGGTCGGCCGCCGCGATGGCCGCGCCATCGAACAGGTGGACCAGGCCATCGGCACCCGCCTCCAGCGCGGCGCGCGCATCGTCCAGATTGCCGATGTGGACCACGGCCAGCTTGCCGCGCAGGTGCGCCGCCTCGATCAGCGCCTTCACGGTGGGCAGGTCCAGGCTGGGAATCTTGTGTGCGGCGCTGCCCGGCTCCATCACGATCTTGATGAAGTAAGAGCCCTCCGCCAGACGCGCATCGACCCAGGCTTGCGCCTCCCCGGGCGTGGTCAGGGTGGGGATCGGCAGACCGTACTCGGTGCCATGGCCGCCCGGCACGGTGGCCAGGGTACCGGCCGAGAACAGGTCGGCCTGTCCCTGGTTCTCGCCCTTCGCCATGCGCTCGCTCACCTCGCGCATCAGCGGCACGGCGGTAAACATATCCACCTGGGTGGTCACGCCAAACAACAGCGGCAGATCGAGATGGCGGTAGGCATGGACATGGGAATCGATCAGGCCAGGCAGCAGGGTGCGGCCCTTGCCCTCCACCAGCTTGGCGGCGGCGGGCGGCTTGCCTTTGAAATCCGCATCGCGGATTTTGCCATCCTCCAGCAGCACCGAGCGGCGCGCGTGCACACGCTCGCCATCGAATACGCGCACATCGCGAATCAGCCAGGTATCCGCCAGCGCCGGCCACACGGTCGCCAGCCCCGCCGCCAGCAAAGCGGCCCGGATCTTTTGTATTGCCATGTCCCCTCCATTAAAAATTCAATAATAGAGCAAGAACAGAAATACCGCTGGGCTTAGTCGGCCAGGGGCGGGAGCAGGGAAAGGGTGCGGGCGGTGGCGCCGCGGTGCTGGTTGGCGAAGCCTTGGGCGCGCTGGCCCATGGCGGCGCGGCCGTCGGCGTCGTTCAGCAGGCGGGCGGCGGCGGACATGAGCGCGGCGGCATCGGCCACGCGTTCGGCGCCGCCGGCGGCGAGGGCGTCTTCGGTCACCTGGGCGAAGTTGAAGGTGTGCTCGCCGATCAGGACAGGCTTGCCCAGGGCGGCGGCTTCGATCAGGTTCTGGCCGCCCAGGGGCAGCAGGCTGCCGCCGATGAAGGCGCAGTCGCAGGCGGCGTAGTAGGCGAACATCTCGCCCATGGAATCGCCCAGCAGCACGCGCGTCTCCGCTGCCACGCTGGCGCCGGCCTGGTTCAGGGCGCTGCGGCGCTGAACGGTCAAGCCGCGCGCTGCCGCCATGGCTGCGACGGCGTCAAAGCGCTGCGGGTGGCGCGGAACGATCAGCAGCAGCGTTCCGGACGGCAGCGCCGCCTGCAGATAAGCGTCGAGGATCAGCTCTTCTTCGCCTTCGCGCGTGCTGGCGCACAGCAGCACGGGGCGGACGCCGATCTGGCTGCGCAGCTGGGCGCCGGTGGCCAGGGCCACGGTGGGCACCACCACGTCGAACTTGATGCTGCCGGTGACGGCGACATTGGCCACGCCCAGGGCGCGCACGCGCTCGGCGTCGGCATCGGTCTGGGCGGCCACCAGGGAGATGCCTTGCGCCGCATCGCGCATCATCCGGCCGAAGCGGCGCGCCTTGCGCAGCGAGCGCTCGCTGAGGCGGGCGTTGGCCAGCACCACGGGCACCTTGGAGCGGCCGCATTGCGCGATCAGGTTAGGCCACACTTCGGTCTCCATCAGGATGCAGATGCGCGGCTCGAAATGGCGGACGAAGCGCCGCACCAGCAGCGCGATGTCATACGGCAGATAGGATTGCACCAGGCGCGCGCCATGTTTGCTGAACAGGGCTTTGCCGGTGGCGCGTCCGGTCGGCGTCATATGGGTGAGCACGATGCGGCTGCGCGGGTATTGCTTGAGCAGGGCTTCGACCAGCGGCTCGGCGGCGCGCGTCTCGCCCACGGAAACGGCATGCACCCAGATGGTGGCCGGTTCGTCGTTGGCGGCGCGGCGGCCATACAGGCCAAGCCGTTCGTTCCAATGCCGGCGGTAGCCCGGTTCCTGGCGCCCGCGCAGCCATAAGCGCGCCAGCACCAGGGGCAGGGCCAGCCACCACATCAGGGAATAGAATCGCAGCATGATGATCTTCAGGCCAGCAGGCTTTGGGCGGCGGCCAGCACTTCGGCCACGGATGGCGGTGCGCCGCGGTCACCCAGATTGATGATTTTCGGCGACCAGTTGCCTTCGGTCTTCCAGCGCGGCGAGTCGCAATAAATTTCCACCACGGGACGGCTGAAGGCGGCCGCGATATGGGTCAGGCCGGTGTCCACACCCACCGCCAGCGCCGCATGGCGCGCCAGCAGCACGGCGTCGGCCATCGACAGCTTGGGCAGCACGCGCGCATTCGGCAGTGCGGCCGCCAGCGCTTCGGCTTCGGCCCGCTCTTTCGGCGAGCCCCATGGCAGCAGGATGGTCATGGGCGCCAGGGCCTGGCCCAGGGCGATCCAGTTTTGCGGCGCCCATTTCTTGGCGTCGCGCGCGGTGCCGTGGAAGTAGACGGCGTAAGGGCCGGCCGGCATCCAGCCGGGGCGGAGATCTTCCGGCGAGACATCGGGCAGGCCGAAATCGGCCGGCGTATCCACCGCATAGCCCAGCGCCGCCCCGACCACCAGGCGGCCGCGCGCCACGGCGTGGGTGCGCGGGTCGAGCGGAATGCTCTTGCTGTGGAAGATGCGCGAAATGCCTTCGTAGCCCGAGCCTTCGCTGCCGTTGGCCAGGCCGACTTTCTGCCCGCCTTTTTTGACGCGGGCCGCGCCCATGATGATGCCGGTCTTGAGCAGGCCCTGGGTATCGAACACGTAATCGTATTCCTGCTGGCGCACGGCGGCGAAAAAGGCCTTGATCTCGGCGCGCGTTTCCTTCTTGCCCAGGCTCTTGCGCCAGCGGCGCAAGGCGAAGGGAATGATGTTGCGCACGCGCGGATTCAGGCGCACCAGGCTGACATAGCCCTCTTCCACCACCCAGTCGATATTCGCGTGCGGGAAATGGCGCGCGATGTCGGCCACGATGGGCATATTGTGCAGCACGTCCCCCAGCGAGGAGACGCGCACCAGCAGGATATTCATGCGGCTCTTAGAAAGGCAGTTCGGCGTCCGGTTTGGCGGCCAGGATGACGTCGCGGAACTGGCCCTGGATGCGCGCCAGCGCGGCCGGCGTCTCGGCTTCGAAGCGCATCACGATCACCGGCGTGGTGTTGGAGGAACGCGCCAGGCCGAAGCCGTCGGCGTATTCCACGCGCAGGCCGTCGATGGTGATGATCTGCTCATTGCCGGGGAATTTGGCGTCGCTGCGCAGCTTGTCCATCAGCGCGAAATTCTCGCCCTCGTTCAGGTGCAGGTGCAGCTCGGGCGTGCTGTCGGACTGCGGCAGGGAATTCAGCAGGGCCGACGGGTCCTGCTCGCGGGTCAGGATTTCCAGCAGGCGCGCGCCCGAATACAGGCCGTCGTCAAAGCCGTACCAGCGGTCCTTGAAGAAGATATGGCCGCTCATTTCGCCGCCCAGCGGGGCGCCGGTTTCGCGCAGCTTGGCTTTCACCAGCGAGTGGCCGGTCTTGTACATCAGCGGCTGGCCGCCAGCCTTGGCGATCCAGGGCGCCAGGTGGCGCGTGCACTTCACGTCGAACAGGATCTGCTCGCCCGGATGGCGGCTCAGCACGTCGGAAGCGAACAGCATCATCTGGCGGTCGGGGAAGATGATCTGGCCGTCTTTGGTCACCACGCCCAGGCGGTCGCCGTCGCCGTCAAAGGCGATGCCCAGCTCGGCGTCGGTCTCGCGCAGGCAGCGGATCAGGTCCTGCAGGTTTTCCGGATGGGCCGGATCGGGGTGGTGGTTGGGGAAGTTGCCGTCCACTTCGCAGAACAGCTCGATCACTTCGCAACCCATGCCGCGGAACAGGTCGCCGGCGAACGCACCCGCCACGCCGTTGCCGCAGTCGACGGCGATCTTGATCGGACGCGCCACTTTCACGTCGCCGATGATGCGCTCCAGGTAGGCGGCGCGGATGTCGTGGGTGCGGTATGCGCCCGGCTGGGCCGCCAGTTTATCGCCATCCTGCTGGATGCTGCGGAACAGGGCCTGGATCGCTTCGCCATGGATGGCTTCGCCGGCCAGCACCATCTTGAAACCATTGTAGTCGGGCGGATTGTGGCTGCCGGTGACCATGATGCCGGATTTGCTTTCCAGCACATGGGTGCCGAAATACACCATGGGGGTGGCGACCACGCCCAGGTCGATCACATCGACGCCGGCCGATTGCAGGCCGGCGGCCAGGGCGGCGGCCAGTTCGGGGCCGGACAGGCGGCCGTCGCGGCCGATGACCACGCTGCGCTCGCCCTTGGCGGCGGCGGCCAAGCCGAAAGCATGGCCGATCTGGCGGGCCACGCCCGCATCCAGGGTTTTACCGATGATGCCGCGGATATCGTAAGCTTTGAAAATGGTATGGGAGAGGGAAACCATGATTGAGATCGCGTGAAGTCGCGCCGGCCGGGCCGGTGGCAACAGTATAGATTGGGAAAAATGGATAGCCTGCTAAGCCGCAAGCTGGACAACCGACATAGTAAGTGCGATACCGGCGACAGGCAAGCCCCGCCGCCAGGCGTGCCGGGCTGGCCCCGGCGGAGAGAAGCTCAGATGCGCAGGCCGTCAATCGCTTTGCCCGCTTCCAGCCATTCCTTGACCCATTTCGGCTGGCGGCCGCGGCCGGTCCATTGCTGGCTCGGATCGGCCGGATTGCGGAATTGCGCCGCCACGGTGCCGCCTTTGCCGCGATTGCCGGGGGCGCCCAGCAAGTCTTTCAATGGCACGCCCACACTTTGCGCAATCGCGAGAATCTGCTCGCGCGCTTTCTGCAAATCCTGGGTTTCACGCTTCTTCAATTCACGCTTGATTTGTTCCTGCAAATCACGCAATTCACCGGCACTCTTATTCGTCAGATCCATTGTCACTCCTTAATCAGAAATGGGTTAAAGCTTCTGAGCGAAATATACACTAAATATAAGGAATCACGAATGTTTCTTGTGCCGTATCATCCAGCGCGGCGCTTTAAATCGGACAATTCTTACATAAAGCCAGACATAACTGGTGACGAATAAAAAGCAGAAGCACATCAAGACCCAGCTATGGCGCCAGAATACTGTGGCGGGAATAACCGCCATCAGCGAAAACATCCACAGATAAGGCGAGGTCAGGGAATTGCGGCGCATCAGGGCGCGCGCATCCTTGCGCCCCACGGCCCACTGCACCACGCGGCGGAAGATCAGGCTATGCAAGTGGATGCCGTCGGGCATGGTCGGCGATTTCCCGCGAATAAACATGCGGCGGTAAGCCGAAAATAAAGTTTCAAATGCGGGATAGATTAAAAGCAATGCTGCATACCATGTGGAAACTTGTGGATTGCGCATTACCAGCAACAGGGTCAATTCCCCCAGCATAAAGCCGATAAAATAGGCGCCGCCGTCGCCGAGAAAGATCAAGCCCACCGGATAATTCCAGATCAGAAAACCGGCGGTAGCGCCGGCCACCATCAGGGCCGCCACCAGCACAAACATATCATTGACTTGCAAGGCAACATAGGCCAGCGATAAGAGCATGCAAATAGTCACCACGCTGGCCAAGCCATTAAATCCATCGATAATATTGACGGCATTCGCAATGCCAGCCACCGCCAATATGGTCAGCGGTAATGTCAGCCATAAATACGGCAGGGGCCAGGCGGAAAATACCCAATCGATGCGGTCGATGCGGGCGTCCAGCAGGTAATAGCCGAGCAAGGCGGCCACCATGGTCAGCAGGAGGCGGCGCAGGGCGCTGACGCGGCCGGTGTAATCCTCGATGATGCCGCCGGTGAAGGCGATGATGGAACAGCACAGCAGGGACATCATCCAGCTCGTCATGGCCGGCACGCGCCAGATCGAGATGCAGGCGCTGAGCGCCACGGCCAGGAAGATGGGCAGGCCGCCGATGCGCGCGACCGAATGCGCATGCACTTTTTGCACGCCGTGGAAATTGGCATCCAGGGCCGGGCCATGCAGGCGCGCATCCTTGATGACCAGCAGGGTCAACAGCGCCGACGCGACAAAGCTCACCAGAAATGAAAACATGTTTTTTTATCGATATTGAGTAGCTTGTCCCGCCGCAGGCCCCTGCCTGCGCCGATGCCAGCCCGCGATTGTACCGTCTTCCGGTACGGCGCAGGGGACGGCCAAGGCGCCGGTATTCTAGCAAACGGCCGGGCTGAACCCGGCCGCGCTTACCTTTCGATACACCGTGGGTGGCGCGCTTAGCCGCTCAGGCACAGGCGCAGGGCCGCGCGCCAGTGGGGCAGCTGGCACAGCTGGCGCGTCAGCTTGGCCGAGGACAGCACGGAATACTGGGGCCGCGGCGCGGGCAGCGGGTAATCGGCCGTGGCGATGGGCTGCAGACGGCAGGCGATGCCAGCCTCCTCCAGAATGGCCTGGGTGAAACCGAACCAGGTGGTCTGGCCCTGGCTGCTCAGATGATACAGGCCGCCGTGCTGGCGCCACCAGTCGGGGCCGCCGGCCCGGGCCTGGGCCAGTACCAGGGCGGTGCTGTCGGCAACCGTGCGGCTCCAGGTCGGGGCGCCATGCTGGTCGTCGACGATGCGCAATTCCTCGCGTTCGCGTGCCAGGCGTAGCATGGTCAACAGGAAATTCTTGCCGCGCATGCCATACACCCAGCTGGTGCGGAAAATCAGGTGGGGAATGCCGACCGCCGCGATGGCTTGCTCGCCGGCCAGCTTGCTGGCCCCGTACACATTGATGGGACCGGTAGCGTCGCCCTCGGCGCGCGCCGTGGCCTCGTTGCCGGGGAAAACATAATCGGTCGAATAATGCACCAGGGCCGCGCCCAGGCGCCTGGCCTCCTCCGCCATCAGGGCCGGCGCCTCGGCATTGATGCGATACGCCAGCGCCGGCTCGCTCTCGGCCTTGTCCACCGCCGTGTAGGCGGCCGGATTGACGATCAGCTGCGGCTGTTCGGCCCGGATCACGGCGCGCAGCTGGTCCAGGTCGGACAGGTCGAGGCGGCTGCGCTCCAGCGCCACCACCGTGCCCAGCCCCTGCAGGCTGCGCTCCAGCTCATACCCCACCTGGCCATGGCGGCCCGTCAGCAGGATCTTCATGCGAACACGTCCGCATCGGCCAGCAGCACGCCCTGCCGGTCCTTGCCGGACAGCTGGGGCGCGCCGTCCAGCGGCCACTCGATGCCGAGGGCCGGGTCGCTCCAGAGCACGGTGCGTTCATGCTCGGGCGCATAGTAATCGGTGGTCTTGTACAGGAATTCGGCGTAATCGCTGGTGACCACGAAACCGTGGCCGAAGCCGGGCGGCACCCATAGCTGACGCTTGTTCTCGGCCGACAGCTCGACCCCCATCCAGCGCCCGAAAGTCGGTGAACTCTTGCGCAGATCGACGGCCACGTCGAACACGGCGCCGGCCGTGACGCGCACCAGCTTGCCCTGCGCCTGCTGGATCTGGTAATGCAAGCCGCGCAACACGCCCTTGGCCGAGCGCGAATGGTTATCCTGCACGAAGTCGGCCTGGATGCCGGTCAGCTCGGCGAAGCGGCGCGCATTGAAGCTTTCATAAAAAAAGCCGCGCTCATCGCCGAAGACGGCGGGTTCGATCAACAGCACGCCGTCGATCGCGGTCGGATGCACTTTCATCGCGGGATTACCTTATCCTCAAGAATTTGCAGCAGATACTGGCCATAGCCATTTTTCTTCAGCGGTTCGGCCAGCTTGCGCAGCTGGGCGGCATCGATATAGCCCTTGCGGTAAGCGATCTCTTCCGGGCAAGCGACTTTCAAGCCCTGGCGCCGTTCGATGGTGGCGATGAACTGGGAGGCGTCCAGCAGCGACTCGTGGGTGCCGGTGTCGAGCCAGGCCATGCCGCGCCCCATCACTTCCACCTTGAGTTCGCCGGCCTTCAGGTAAGCCTGGTTGACGTCGGTGATTTCCAGCTCGCCGCGCGCCGAAGGCTGGATGGCGGCGGCGATATCGCCCACCTGGCGGTCGTAGAAATACAGGCCGGTGACGGCGTAATTCGATTTCGGCTGCAGCGGTTTTTCCTCGATGCTCACCGCCTGGCGCTGCTCGTCGAATTCCACCACGCCGTAGCGTTCGGGATCGGTGACGTGGTAGGCGAACACGGTGGCGCCCTCGGTGCGCTCGGCCGCATTGCGCAGCATGGCATCCAGATCGTTGCCGTAATAAATATTATCGCCGAGGATCAGCGCCGAAGGCGCATCGCCGACGAAGTCGCGGCCGATGATGAACGCTTGCGCCAGGCCGTCCGGCGAGGGCTGGACCGCATAACTGAGCTGCAAGCCCCACTGGCTGCCGTCGCCCAGCAGTTCCTGGAAGCGCGGCGTGTCCTGCGGCGTGGAAATGATGAGGATCTCGCGCATGCCGGCCAGCATCAACACCGTCAGCGGATGGTAGATCATCGGCTTGTCGTAGATCGGCAGCAACTGCTTGGACACGGCCTTGGTGATCGGATACAGGCGGGTGCCGGAACCGCCGGCCAGGATGATGCCCTTGCGGTGGGGCAGGGTTGGCGTCGTCATTGCGGGGCTTCCCGGTTGAAGTAATTGGTTTCCACCCACGTGGCGTAGGCGCCGGATTGCACGTCGGCCACCC
This sequence comes from Massilia sp. NR 4-1, assembly GCF_001191005.1. Classification (NCBI taxonomy): domain Bacteria; kingdom Pseudomonadati; phylum Pseudomonadota; class Betaproteobacteria; order Burkholderiales; family Oxalobacteraceae; genus Massilia; species Massilia sp. NR 4-1. The sequence goes on along the minus strand of NZ_CP012201.1, from coordinate 5,506,936 downwards.
AGTCCGGATGGTCGAGATACCACTGCACGGTCTTGCCGATGCCGGTTTCGAAGGTTTCGGCCGGCTTCCAGCCCAGCTCGCGCTCCAGCTTGCGCGCATCGATGGCGTAGCGGCGGTCGTGGCCGGGGCGGTCCTTCACATAGGTGATCTGGCTGCGGTAGCTGGCGCCGCCGGCCTTCGGCTGCAGCCGGTCCAGCATATCGCACAGGGTGTGCACCACGTCCAGATTGGCCATTTCGTTCCAGCCGCCGACGTTATAGGTTTCGCCCAGGCGGCCCGCGGCCAGCACGCGGCGGATGGCGGCGCAATGGTCGCTCACATACAGCCAGTCGCGGATCTGCTGGCCGTCGCCATAGATCGGCAGGGGCTTGCCGGCCTGGGCGTTGGCGATCATCAGCGGGATCAGCTTCTCGGGGAAGTGGTAGGGGCCGTAATTGTTGGAACAGTTGGTGGTCAGCGTCGGGAAGCCGTACGTGTGGTGGTAGGAGCGCACCAGGTGGTCGGACGCCGCTTTCGAGGCTGAATACGGGCTGTTCGGCGCATATGCCGTGGTTTCGCTGAACGGCGCGTCGTCCGGCCCCAGGCTGCCGTACACCTCGTCGGTCGAGACGTGCAGGAAGCGGAAGGCGGCTTTGGCGGTCTCGTCCAGGCCGTTCCAGTAGTTGCGCGCCGCTTCCAGCAGGCTGAAGGTGCCGTTGATATTGGTGTTGATGAACTCGGCGGGACCGTGGATGGAGCGGTCCACGTGGCTTTCCGCCGCGAAATGCAGAATGGCGCGCGGCCGGTGCTGCTGCAGCAGCGCCAGTACCTGGGCCTGGTCGCAGATATCGCCGCGCACGAAGACGTGGCGCGCATCGTCCTTGAGCGCGGCCAGATTGTTCAGATTGCCCGCATAGGTCAATTTATCGTAATTGAGCACGGATTCATCCGATTGAGCCAGCCAATCCAGCACGAAATTCGAGCCGATAAACCCTGCACCGCCCGTCACAAAAATCATTTAGTATCCCGCGCCAGCGTGTGGTTGATGATACTCATGATTTTATGTGAAACTGAGCCTTCCACGGTTAAAAAAACCACGCCCAACCAATACCTTTAAGAAATATCACCTTGGCCGCAACGCTTTCCCCCTCCATGAAAACTTTCGTCATCGGCGACCTGCAAGGTTGCCACCAGCAGGCCGTGGCCCTGGTCGAGCGCATCCTGGCGCAGGAACACGCGGCCGGCGCGCCGCCGCCGGCCATCCTGTTCTGCGGCGACCTGATCAACCGCGGCCCGGATTCGCTGGCCACGCTGCGCTATGTGCAGGCGCTGTCCCAGGGCAGCGACGGCCGCATCGACACCGTGCTCGGCAACCACGACCTGCACCTGCTGGCCGTGGCCAACGGCATCCGCCCCGAATCGGCGGCCGACACCATCCTGCCCATCCTGGGCGCGCCCGACCGCGACGCCCTGCTGCACTGGCTGCGCCAGCGCCCCATGGCCCTGCTGCACAAGCACCATTTGCTGGTGCATGGCGGCGTGCTGCCGCAATGGTCGGCGGCCGAGACCCTGGCCCACGCGGCCGAGGTGGAAGCGGCGCTGCGCGGCCCGGACTGGGTCGGCTTCCTGCGCCAGATGTATGGCAACAGCCCGGACCGCTGGAGCGAGGGCCTGGCCGGGCCGGAACGCCTGCGCTGCATCGTCAACGCGCTGACCCGCATGCGCTTCTGCAGCGCCGACGGGGTGATGGATTTCAAGCTCAAGGAAAGCGCCAAGGCCGACCCGGCCAGCGGCCTGATGCCGTGGTTCGAGGTGCCGGGACGGCGCACGGCCGACGTCACCGTGGTGTTCGGCCACTGGTCGGCGCTGGGCTTGCAGCTCAAGCCGCGCCTGATCGCGCTCGACAGCGGCTGCGTCTGGGGCGGCCAGCTGTCGGCCGTCTGCCTCGACGACCGCCAGCTGCTGCAGGAAGCGTGTCCGCAGATCTGCGTCCACACGGGCGCCCGCCACGGCGCCTGACAAGGGGGCCGCTTAGTGGGCGGTCGTCTCCGCCGCTATGGGCGTGATGCCGAGGGCGGCGGCGATGGCGTCGTGGCTGGCCTGGGCCAGTTCGCGGCGGTGGGTGCCGGTCGCATCGGTGGCCGCCAGGCAATGCAGGCGCGCCGTCACCGGCGGCCCGTCCAGGATGGCAAGAATGCTCTGCACGAAGGTCATCTCGCCGACGAAATCGACGGTCGGATGGCGCTGGCCGCGCGCATCGGCATAGGACAGCGCGAAAGGCTGCACCATCACCTTGGCGTCGATGGCCGCCTCGAACAGATTGGCGTGGAAAGGCAGGATCGAGCCCTGCGGCGCCGTCGTCCCCTCCGGGAAGAAAGCCACGCGCTCGCCCGCCTGCAGGCTATGCACCAGCCCCTTGAAGATATGGCGCAGATCGCGCCGGCTGCCGCGCGCGATGAATACCGTGCCGGCCTTCTCCACCAGCCAGCCCGCCAAGGGCCAGGAGCGGATTTCCGCCTTCGCCACGAAGCGGCAGGGATACAGCGCATCGATGACGAAAATATCCAGCCACGAAATATGGTTGGCCACGATCATGGCCTGCTGCAGCGGCTGGGCGCCGCCGGCGACCATTTCCACTTCCACATTACACAGCCGCAACAGCTGACGCGACCAGCGCCGCACATGCTCATTGCGGCGCGCGCCCCCAATCCACGGAAACACGATGGCGCAAGTCACCATCCCCTGCAGCATATGCAGCACGACCCGTGCCACGCGAAAAATTAGTCTCAGATTCAAATCACACCAAACCGGGTTTGCTGTACATCAAACCATGCCCGCCCCGCTTGGCAGCAGGGCGCGCATGGTTTGCGCTGGATCAAGCGGCGTTGACGGCGCGGCGCTCGTAGGCGAGGTGGCCGGCGACGATGGTCGCCTGGACCTGGCCGCTCAGCTCGTAGCCGAGGAAGGGGGTGTGCTTGCCTTGGCTGGCCAGCGCGCCCGCTTCCACCGTCCAGCGCGCTGCCGGGTCGAACAGGCAGACGTCGGCCACGGCGCCCACGTCGAGGCGGCCGGCGTTCAGGCCGGCGACGCGCGCCGCTTCCGAGGTGACGCGCGACAAGGCGCGCGCCAAGCCGTCCTGCTGGCCCGACGCGTAGTCTTCCACCCATTTCAGGGTCAGCGACAGCAACAGCTCCAGGCCGGTGGCGCCGGGCGAGGCTTCGCCGAAGGGCAGCAGTTTCTCGTCGTCGTCGACCGGGGTATGGTCGGAGCACAGGGCGTCCACCGTGCCGTCGAGCAGGCCGGCACGGATGGCGTCGCGGTCGCGCTGGCTGCGGAACGGCGGGGTCACGCGCGCGTTCGAATCGAAGAAGTTGATGTCGGCGTCGGTCAGATGCACATGGTGCACGCCAACGTCGCAGCTGACCGGCAAGCCTTCTGCCTTGGCGGCGCGCACCAGTTCCAGGCCGGCGGCCGAGGACATGCGGCACAGGTGGACGCGGGCGCCGGTGGCGCGCATCAGCTCGAAAATGGTGTGCAGGGCGATGGTTTCCGCCATCACCGGCACGCCGGACAGGCCCAGGCGCGAAGCCAGCGGGCCGCTGTGGGCGATGCCGCCGCGGCCGATATGCGCGTCCTGCGGACGCAGCCAGACGGTGTAGCCGAAGGTTTTCGCATATTGCATGGCGCGCAGCAGCACGGTGGTGTCTTCCACCGGCACTTCGGCTTGCGAGAAGCCGATGCAGCCCGCTTCGGTCAGCTCGGCCATTTCAGTCAGCGCCCGGCCTTTCAGGCCGACGGTCAGGGCGCCCAGCGGATGCACATTGGCCTGGTTCAGGCCGCGCGCGCGGTGCTTGAGCATTTCCACCAGGCCCGGCTCGTCGAGCACGGGGTCGGTGTCGGGCGGGCACACCAGGCTGGTGACGCCGCCCTGCACGGCCGCCTGCATTTCCGATTCCAGCGTGGCCTTGTATTCGTAGCCCGGCTCGCGCAGGCGGGCCGACAGGTCGACCAGGCCGGGCGCGACCACCAGGCCCGTGGCGTCGATCACGCGCTCGGCGGCAAAGCCGGCCGGGGCGGCGCCCACGGCGGCCACTTTGCCGTCGGCGATAAACAGATCCTGTACTGCGTCGATGCCATTGGCCGGGTCGATCAGGCGGCCATTCTTGATATGAAGTTTCATCCTTGGTTTCCTGCCAAAATACTCATCACCGCCATGCGGACCGCGATACCGAACGTCACCTGCGGCAGGATCACTGCCTGCGGGCCGTCCGCCACCGCCGAATCGATTTCCACGCCGCGGTTCATCGGGCCCGGGTGCATCACGATGGCGTCCGGCTTGGCCAGCGCCAGGCGCTCCGGCGTCAGGCCGTAGCTCTTGAAGTATTCCTGGGCCGAGGGCAGCAGCGCGCCGCTCATGCGCTCGTTCTGCAGGCGCAGCATGATGATCACGTCCACGCCTTTCAAGCCTTCATCCATATTGGTGAAGGTGCGCACGCCCAGCTGTTCCAGGCCGCCCGGCAGCAGGGTGTGCGGGCCGATGGCGCGGATCTCGGGCACGCCCAGGGTGGTCAGGGCATGGATGTCGGAACGGGCCACGCGGCTGTGCAGGATGTCGCCCACGATGGCCACGGTCAGATTGGTGAAATCCTTCTTGTAGTGGCGGATGGTGTACATGTCCAGCAGGCCCTGGGTCGGGTGGGCGTGGCGGCCGTCGCCGGCGTTCACCACGTGCACGTGGGGCTGCTTGGTGTCGATCAGGTGCTTGGCGATCAGGTAGGGCGCGCCCGATTGCGCGTGGCGCACCACGAACATATCGGCGTGCATGGCCGACAGATTGTCGATGGTGTCGAGCAGGGATTCGCCCTTGCTGGCCGAGGAAGCCTGGATATTCAGGTTGATGACGTCGGCCGACAGGCGCTTGGACGCGATCTCGAAGGTGGTGCGGGTACGCGTCGAATTCTCGAAGAAGAGGTTGAACACGCTTTTGCCGCGCATCAGCGGCACTTTCTTCACATCGCGGTCGGACACGCCGACGAAGGACGATGCGGTGTCGAGAATCTGGTTGATGATGGCCTTGGGCAGGCCTTCGGTGGTCAGCAGGTGCTGCAGCTCGCCGTGTTTGTTCAGTTGCGGGTTAAGCATGGTCTTCCACGATAGTCAGGGTGAAGGTTCCGGCATCGGATTGTTGCAGGCGCAGCGCCTTGCCCTGCCCCACGCGGGTGTGGGCAGCGACGAAATCGGCGGCGATCGGCAACTGGCGTTCGCCGCGGTCGACCAGGGCGGCCAGCATGATGCGCGCCGGACGACCGTAGTCGAACAGTTCGTTGATCGCGGCGCGCGTGGTGCGGCCGGTGTACAGCACATCGTCCACCAGCAGGATGGTGGCGCCATCGACATTGAAGCCGATCTGGGTCGGCTTCACTTCGGCCGGCAAGCCTTTTTTCGCGTAATCGTCGCGGTAGAAGGAGACGTCGATCGCGCCGCAGCGTTCGCTCAGGCCCAGGTCGCGCGCCAGGCGCTCGGCGATCCAGGCGCCGCCGGAATGGATGCCGAGAATGGCTGGATCGCTGGCCTCGGCCAGGCCGGCTTTCACCTGCGCTAGCAGGGTGGCGTACAGCGCTTCCGCGTCGAGCGCGGCGGCATCGGCCAGGGGGAGGTTATTGTGGGACATATTCGTCAAAGTATTGTTGCAGAATAATGGCGGCGGCGCGGTCGTCGATGATCTCGCCGCGCTTGGCCTGGATCATGGCCGAGGAATAGCGTTCGTCGACCAGCACCACGGGCAGGTTGAAGCGGCCATGCAGCTGGTTGGCGAAGCGGCGGCAGCGCGCGGTCATTTCATGTTCCGCGCCGTCGGGATGGAAAGGCAGGCCGACCACGATGCGCGTCGGCCCCCACTGCTCAATCAGGGCCTTGATCTCGGCAAAGCGGGCGTCGTTGCCCACCGAGCTGACCACGGCCAGCGGGGAGGCCTGGCCGATCATCGTATTCCCCATGGCGACACCAATGCGCTTGATGCCGAAGTCAAAGCCAAATACGGTTTCCGGACTATGCATGGCCCGCTTCGGAAGTGAGCATCAGGGGATCGATGCCGAGCAGCTTCATGGCCGCCACATAGCGTTCCTCGACCGGCAGGTCGAACAGGATGTGGGCATCGGCGCCGACGGTGAGCCAGCCGTTGCGGCTGATCTCGTCCTCCAGCTGGCCCGGACTCCAGCCCGAATAGCCGATCGACACCAGCACGCGGCGCGGGCCGCTGCCGCGGGCCACCGCTTCCAGCACGTCGATCGAGGTGGTGAACGCCACTTCCTCGGTCACCGTCAGCGAGGAGGAGTAGCGCGCGCCGGGCGTGTGCAGCACAAAGCCGCGGTCGTCCTGCACCGGGCCGCCGAACATGATGGGTTCGTCCACCACATGGCGGTCCAGGCTGGAAGCCACGTCCAGCTCGATGCGGTCGAACAGCACCTGCATGGTCATATCGGTGGGTTTGTTGATGACTACGCCGAGCACGCCGTTTTCATTGTGCTCGCAGACGTAGACCACGGTCCCGCCGAAGACGGGATCCTGCATGGATGGCATGGCGATCAGGAAGTGGTTCGCCAGGTTCAGCGCCGGGGCAGCCATGGACATTGCTTGCTCCTCTGGGTCGCGGGGTTCGCGTAACAGGCCGGGTACAGGTAGAGTTGTGCTGACTTTGCTTTTCTTCATACGCTTTGCTCTCTCTGCTAGGCTGCGGGGTGTTCTTCTGTATGCTTTGCTGTAATATCGCACGGCCCGCGCCGAAGCGGCCGCTGCGTATACACCGACAGTTTACTATGAATTGCCGGTCCGTCCATTTTCCGCCGCCCTGCCAAGCGCATTCCCGGCCGCACCATTGGCAAAAAACCGGCTTGCAATATGATTTAGTCCCTGAATATGGCTTTTGACACCACCCTGGTCTGGTTCCGCCGCGACTTGCGCAGCTTCGACCACGCTGCACTGCACCATGCGCTGCGCCGCAGCCGCCGCGTGTTTTGCGTCTTTGTCTTCGACAAGACGATCCTGGACGGCCTGCCGCGGCGCGACCGCCGCGTCGACTTCATCCACGCCAGCGTGGCGCAGCTGGGTGCGGATTTACAACAGCTGGGCGGCCATCTGCTGGTGCGCCATGCCGACGCGGCCACGGCGATTCCGGCGCTGGCGGCCGAGCTGGGCGCGCAGGCGGTGTTCGCCAACCACGATTACGAGCCGCAGGCCATGGTGCGCGACGCCGCCGTGGCGGCCGCGCTGGAGGCGCAGGGCCGCAGCTTCCACAGCTTCAAGGACCAGGTGATTTTCGAGAAGGACGAGGTGCTGTCGCAGGCCGGCACGCCGTTTTCGGTGTTCACGCCCTACAAGAACGCCTGGCTCAAGAAGATGCAGGCCGATCCTTCCTGCCTGGCGCCATGGCAGGTGGAACCGTATGCCGCCAGCCTGGCGCCCGGCGCGGGGACGCTGCCCACGCTGGCCGAACTGGGATTCGAGCCGAGCAATCTGGACCAGCTGGCCATCCCCACCGGCATGGCGGGCGGCGCCGCGCTGTTCGAGAATTTCCAGAGCCGCGTGGCCGATTATGGCTTTGCGCGCGATTATCCGGCGCTGAAAGGGCCGTCCTACCTGTCCCTGCACCTGCGCTTTGGCACGGTCTCGATCCGCCACCTGGTGCGCACCGTGGCCGAGCTGTCGGCGCGCGGCCAGGCCGGGGAAGGCGGCGCGGTCTGGCTGTCGGAGCTGATCTGGCGCGAGTTCTACATGATGATCCTGTACCAGCATCCGCATGTGGTGCATTCCTCGTTCAAGCCGGCCTATGACGCCATCGAGTGGGAAACCGGTCCCGCGGCCGATGCCGCTTTTGCCGCCTGGTGCGAGGGCCGCACCGGCTATCCGCTGGTCGACGCGGCCATGGCCCAGATCAACCAGACCGGCTATATGCACAACCGCCTGCGCATGGTGGCGGCCTGCTTCCTGATCAAGGATCTGGGCATCGACTGGCGGCGCGGCGAGGCTTACTTCGCCCTGCACCTGAACGATTTCGATCTGGCTGCCAATAACGGCGGCTGGCAGTGGGCTTCGTCCTCGGGCTGCGACGCCCAGCCCTACTTCCGCATCTTCAACCCGGTCACGCAGTCGGAGAAGTTCGATGCCGAGGGGCGCTTCATCCGCCGCTATCTGCCGCAGCTGGCCAAATTGGCGGACAAGGAAGTCCACGCACCCTGGCTGGTGCCGCGCATGCTGCTGCAGCAGCGCGGCATCGAGCTGGGACGCAATTATCCCGAACCCATCGTGCAGCACGACGCGGCGCGCAAGCGCACGCTGGAGCGCTATGCGGTGGTGAAGGCACCGGGCCAGCCGCCCGCATAGCCGGGCGAGGCCCACCGGCGGCGCCTAGGCCGCCGGCAGCAGGCCGGCGATGGCGCTCAATAGCACCGCCTCTTGGTAGGGCTTGCCGAAGTAGGCATTCACACCCAGCTCCATCGCGTAGTTGCGATGTTTGTCGGCACTGCGCGAAGTGATCATGATGATGGGGATGTCGCGCGTGCGGGCATCGCCGCGCACATTGCGCGTGAGGTCGAAACCGTCCATGCGCGGCATCTCGATATCGACCAGCATCATGTCGGGCCGCAGCTCCTGCATCTGCTCCAGCGCATCCACGCCATCCTTGGCCAGCACCACCTGGTAGCCCTCGCGCTCCAGCAGGCGCTGCGTGACCTTGCGCACGGTGAGCGAGTCGTCGACCACCATGACGGTGCATCCCGGCCGTTCGCCCGCCCCCGCCGCCACGCTGCCCGCCGCTTCGGCATATTCGCCGCGCAGCTCGGGATGCTGGGCCAGGTGCTGCACCAGGGCCAGGGGATTGAGGATCAGCACGATCTCGCCCGAACCCAGCACCGTGGCCCCCGCGATGCCTGGCATGCGCGCCAGATGCGGGCCGATATTCTTGATCACCACCTCGCGGTTGCCCAGCACCTCGTCCACATGCAGGGCCAGCTTGTCGCTGCCATTGCGCAGCATCAGCACCGGTGCCGAGCGCTGCGCCGGCATGCGCAGCGCCGCGCCGCCCAGCAGCTCGGGCAGATAGTGCAAGGCGGTGTGCTGGCCATGCAGCACCAGCTCGCCCTTGGCCTGGGCCTCGCCCAGCGCCGCCTCCTTCATCTGCAGCACCTGCTCGACCTGTACCGAAGGCAGGGCATACATGCGGCCGCCGGCCGACAGCAGCACCACCTGGGTCACGGCCAGCGTCAACGGCAGATGGATGGTGAAGCGCGCGCCCTTGCCGCTTTCGCTCATGGTGTCGATGCGTCCGCCCAGGGCTTGCGCCTCGGCGCGCACGATATCCATGCCGACGCCGCGTCCGGCCAGCTCGGTCAGGGTGTCGGCGGTGGAGAAGCCCGGTTCGAAGATCAGATTGGCCGCCTCGGCGTCGCTCACCTCCTGCGTTTCGCCCAGCAGGCCGACGCTGCGCGCCTTGGCGCGGATACGCTGCAGATCGAGGCCGCCGCCATCGTCGCTGAATTCGATCACCACCTCGTTGCCCTGCTGGCTGACCTGGATCAGCAGCTCGCCGGTTTCCTCCTTGCCCGCCGCGGCGCGCCGTTCGCGCGTTTCCACGCCATGCACGATGGCGTTGCGCAGCAGGTGCTCGAAAGGCGCGGCCATGCGTTCCAGCACGCTGCGGTCGATGTCCACGCCGCCGCCGCGGATATCCAGGTTGACGCGCTTGTCGACTTCCTTGGCGCTCTGGCGCGCCACGCGGAACAGGCGCTCCGAGATGCTGGCGAAAGGCACCATGCGCACCCGCATCAGGTCGCGCTGCAGCTCGCGCGTCATGCGCGCCTGCTGGTTCAGGTCGCCGCTCGCGGCTTCCACCGAACGGCCCAGGTTTTCATGGAAGGCCGCCACGTCGTTCACGCTTTCGGCCATCATGCGGGTCAACTCCTGCAGGCGGGTGAAGCGGTCGAACTCCAGCGGGTCGAATTCGCGCTCGCCGGAAATCGACATGCGCGAGGCGATCTGCGATTCGGCCTGCATTTCCACTTCGCGCAACTGGCGCCGCAGGCGGTTCAGGTTTTCCGAGAAGTCGTTCAGGGAGGCGCGCAGGGAGCCGACTTCATTTTCCAGGCGCGAGCGGCTGATCGAAACTTCGCCGGCCTGGTTCACCAGCCGGTCGAGGATATCGGCGCGCACCCGCACCAGCGGCGTCTTGGCGGCGACGTCGGAAGTGGCGTCGGCGCTTTCCGGCACGCCGGCCGCAGCGCCGCCGGCTGGCGCGGCCTCGCCCTGCTGGGCGGCGGCGCCCTGCACGGCGGCCGGGTCTTGCAGCTGTTCGAACAGCAGCAGGGCGTGGTCGTAGTGGGCCAGCAGTTCTTCGAAAGCATGCGGCGTGGCGCTGCCCGCGTGCACCATGTTTTCGATATGGGTTTCGATTTCGTGGGCGTGCTGGCCGAGGCGCATGGCGCCGGCCATGCGGGCGCTGCCCTTCACCGTGTGCAGCACGCGCTGCAGCATCTGGGCGTGGCTGAAATCGGCGGGATTGTGCTGCCAGGTGCGCAGCGCTTCGCCAATCTGCGGCAGCAGGTCGGCGCCTTCTTCGAGGAAGACCGGCAGCAGGTCGGCATCGATTTCGTCCTGGAAGCTGCCGGGAGCGGGCACCGCCAACTCGGCCGGCGCGCCGGGCAGCGCCAGCACTTCGACTTCGGAATCGGCTTCGGAGCCGGCTTCGGTGCCGGCTGCATCGGCGCCGCCGGTGCTTTCGGCCTCGGCCAGGGCTGCGGCATCCACGCCGGCCCGGGTTGCCACGTCGGCGGCGGCATATGCCGGCGCGCCGGTTTCTTCAGCGGCCGGTGCAACGGCTGCGCCCGCTTCACCGGCTGCGCTGGTTTCCGCGCCGGCTTCCGGCGCGGCGAAGGATGCGGCCTGCACCGCTTCCGGCAGCAACGGCGCGGGGCCGGGAGCATGCGCCGAAAATGGCGCCAGTTCGGCCGCCTCGGGCGGTGCGACAGGCGCGAAGCTGTCGTCGAAAGCGGAGGCGAACAGGTCGTCGATATCGTCGCTCGCGGCGGCGCTGGCGGCTGGCGCGGCGCGGCGGCCGGCACGCTCGGGAGCGGGCGGCGGATTGGCGATCAGGCTATGGTAGGTATCCGTGAACAGCGCGTCGAGGCGGGCCGCCAATTCATCCTCGGCGGAAGGCATGGCGGCGCTGGTGGCCGGTGCAGGGACCTGGGTGTCTTCCAGCGGCGACTCCACCGGCATGGCGTGATCGGCCATGCCGGGAACAGGCTGCGGCAGCGCCGCGCCTTCGCTGTCGGCAAGCAGGGAGTCGAGCCGGGCGTCGAGTTCCGCGCCGGTGCGCGCCGGGCTGGCCAGTTCGGCCTGCAGCTTGCCAAGGGCGGCGATCAGCTCCGGCTGTTCGGGCGGCATGTCGGCGGCGGCGAAGCTTTGCAGCATCTGGCGCACGCGCTCCACCGCGAAGTCGAGCAGGTCGTGCTGGGCATGGTCGAGCTGGGGCGCGGGCGCGCGCAAGGCCAGCAGCGTCGCTTCCAGCGCATAAGCCAGTTCGCGCAGCGCCTTGAAGCCGACCGTGGCCGAAGTGCCGGCCAGGGTGTGCGCGGCCTGCAGGGCGTCCGGGCTGACCGGGCGGCGCGGCTCGTGGCGCCATTCGCCGAAATCGCGCGCCAGCAGGCGCACGATTTCATCGGTTTCGGCCAGATAGATGTTGTACAGCGGCAGCGGGATGGCCAGGCGGCCGACGAACTTGATATTGTCCTCGCCCGGCTGGGCGGCCGGCGCGGTCGCCGCCGGAAAGCCGATCACATTGCCGTTGACCGTCACCGCAGGGCGCGGCGCGGCACTCTCCGGCGGCGGCTCCGTCCCGCCCCCGTCCCCGCCTTCGCCGACGGAGGCGGCAACGCCGGCATCGGCCGCGGCGTCTCCTGCGGGCGTGGGTTCAGACACGGGTTCGGATACGGTTGTGGGCACCGCTTCGGCTTCAAGCTCGAAGGCGCCGCCCGCCTGCACGCGCCCGGCGGCGGCGATCAGGGCCAGGCCATTGCGCGGCGAGGCGCCGGCGGCAACCAGCTCGCCAACCCAGGCGCCCAGTTCGGCGGCGGCATGTTCCAGCAGCGCGAACAAGGCATCGCTGGCGGGACGTTCCTCGGCCAGCCACTGGTTCATGGTGCGCTCCACCGCCCCTGCCGCATCGGCGAAGTGGTTCAGGCCCACCATGCGGCCGCTGCCCTTCAGGGTGTGGAAGGAGCGGCGCAGCATCGTCAGATGATCCAGGCTGCCCGCTTCGGCGCGCGGCTTGGCCAGGGTGGCGTCGACGAAGGCCAGCACGTCCTGCGCCTCGGCGATGAAGATGTCGAGCAGTTCGGCTTCGATAGCGGCATCGCCCGCCTCGCTCGCGGCGCCCGATGGCGGCACGGCAGGCGCCTGCAGCGGTGGCACCGGCGTGGCGGGCGGCGCCACTTCATCCTCCAGCACCGGAATCGATTCCGCCCCCGCCATCTTGCGGAAGGGGACGGCGCGGAAGCTGCCCTGTTCTGCGTCGAAGCTGAAGCGCTCGCGCGCACCGGCCGGATTCTGCGCCAGCGTATCGACGAAGAAGCCGAGCGCGCCGACGTTCTGCGCGACCTGGTCCAGCAGCTTCGCCTCCTGCGCCGGATCGCCCTGCCCGCCGGCCAGCTTGTGCACCTCGGCCCGCACATGCTGGGCGGCGCGCACGGCGTCGTCCTGGTCGAGCAGGCTCAAGGCCCCCTGCAACTGGTGCAGCACGCCATCCAGCGGCGCCAGTTCGGCGCGGCGCGCGGGGTCGGCGTAATAATCGTCCAGCACTTTTTCCACTTGGCGCAGGCCGGTCTTCATCTCCGCCGACAAGGCCGCCACCGTATCGTCCTGCTGCATGCGGCGCGCCAGGCTGCCCTGCCATTGCGCGGGCTGGGGCGGGGTCTGGCCGGACAACAGGGCTTGCAGGCGCGCGCCGATGGTGTCGGCATGGGCCGCGAAATCGTCGGGCAGGTGGCGGATCTGCTCCAGGCCATGTTCGGCGAACAGCAGGGCCGTCGCCATTTCCAGGCCCAGTTCCTCGCTGCGTCCGGCCGTGGCGGCGCTGTTGGCGACGTCGGCCAGCTGGCGCATCAGGGTCGCCAGCGCGGGCAGGCCAAGCTTGCTGCCGGCCGCGCCCACGATTGCCAAGGCCTGTCCGAATTCATCGTTGAGGGCCGCGTCGCCGCTGGCCTGCTCCAGCCTGCGCCAGGCGGCCTGCGCCTGCTGCATGCCTTCGCGCGCACGCGCCAGCGCTTCCTGATCGAGCTGGCCGTAGCGGCGCGCCTCGTAATCGCGCGGCACCATTCCCTCCAGCGCATACGCATGGCGCAGCTGCTGCGCCAGCGGCGGCAGGCTGGCGGCATCGGCGGCGGCAACGAAGAACAGGGCGTCGCGCAGCAGGCCATCGGGCAAGGCCGTATTGCCTTGCGACTGGCGGCGCAACTGCAGATTGATCAGGCCAAACAGCTGCTTCACATACAGGCCGCTTTCCAGCTGGCCACCGGCCACCATTCCGGCGAAGGCTTGCTGCGCCAGCCAGAAGGCGCGCGCCTGCGGTTCCTGCTGGGCATCGGCGACGGCCGCCACGGCGTCCTGCAGCGCGGCGGCCTGCGCCATCTGGGCGGCGGCGTCGGGCGCTTTCAGATAGGGCAGCAGCGCGCGCTCGAAGCGCTGGCGCAAGGCCGTGTAGTCGGGGGCGGCGGCATCCGGCGCGGCGGCCGACAAGGCGGCGCGCGGCGAGAGGTCGGGGAAGAACAGGTCGGCCGGGTGCACGCGCTCCGCGCCCAGCATGGCCTGCACCTCGCGGTACCAGGGGAACAGGCGCACCGGCTGCAACGGCTCGCCTTCCAGCAGCTCCTGCAGGAATTCGGTCAGCGCCTGGTACAGGTTCGCCACCGTCTGCACATGGTCGGTATTGCATTTGAGCGTGCCGGCCTTGAAGCGGTCCAGCACCTGCTCGGCCAGTTCGGTGAGCACCACCACGCCATCCACATCGACCATCTGCAGGGCGCCATGCGCCTGGTGCAGATGCGATTTGGCGTGCTGCAGGGCGGTGGCCTGGTCTTCCGCCTCCCTGCCCCCGGCTTCGAACAGCGCCGTCCTTGACCGCCCCAGCGCCTCGCGGATTTCCACCATGACCCATGACAGCGGGCCGGTGTCGAATTGCGGCGTTGCGCTATAGGGAAGATCAGTTCTGCTCATTCTTGCCTCAAGAAGTAATACGGAAACGCGATACCGAGTTTTTCAGTTCCTGCGCCAGCACCGACAGCTTGCGCACCGATTGCGCGGTCTGCTGCGTGCCATCCTTGGCCTGTTCCGTGACCTGCAGGATGTGCTGGATATTGTGCGCCACTCCGCTGGCCGATGTCGCCTGCATGCCGGTGGCGCGCGAAATGCCCTGGATCAGCTCCGCCAGGCGGTTCGACACTTGGGAAATGTCCTCCAGTGCCGCGCCGGCCGCGTCGGACAGGCGCGCGCCTTCGACCACGCCCTGGGTCGATTTCTCCATCGCCGCCACGGCGTCGTGGGTGTCGGTCTGGATGGTGCGCACCAGCGCGCCGATCTGCTTGGCCGCGCCGGCCGAACGCTCGGCCAGGCGCTGCACCTCTTCCGCCACCACCGAGAAGCCGCGCCCCGCCTCGCCCGCCGACGCGGCCTGGATGGCGGCGTTCAGCGCCAGCACATTGGTCTGCTCGGTGATGTCGGAAATCAGTTCGGTGATTTCGCCGATCTCCTGCGAGGATTCGCCCAGGCGCTTGATGCGCTTGGAGGTTTCCTGGATCTGCTCGCGGATTTCGTTCATGCCCTTGATGGCGTTCTGCACCGCCGTCGCGCCCTGGCGCGCCGCCGCCACCGACTGGCGCGCCACGTCGGCCGATTCGGAGGCCGATTTGGAGACCTCGGTGATTTCGTTGGCCATCTTGACCACGGTGGAACTGGCGTCCTGGATTTCGCGCGACTGCTGCTGCGAGGCGAGCAGCAGGTCGCTGGAAATGCCTTGCGCATGGGTGGAGGCCGACGTCACCTGCTCGGCCGTCACCGTGACCCGGCCCACCAGGCCGCGCAGCTCCTCCACCGTGTAGTTGACCGAATCGGCGATGGCGCCGGTGATGTCCTCGGACACCGTGGCCTGCACCGTCAGGTCGCCGTCCGCCACTTCCTGCAGCTCGTTCATCAGGCGCAGGATCGCCGCCTGGTTCTGCGCGTTCATGGCCTTGGCCTCTTCCTCTTTTTGCTGCGCCTGCAGGCGCATGGCTTCGGCTTCCTTGCGGCGGCGGTCGGCGCCGCGCGTGCGCGCGTGCGAATCCTGCAGCAGCACGCGGCCGATGGCCGCCGCCGAGAGCAGCGTCAGCATGCCGCCCGCCACCATCAGCCAGAAGCTGTAGTTCAGGGATTCCTGCTCCGCGCGGAAAGCGCTCTGCAGTGCGGTCAGGCTTTGCCGCAGGTTCTCGTTGCGGCTGAAGATCAGCTGTTCGGCGCTTTTGGCGGCGGTGAATTTATCCAGGCGGTTCAGGATCGAGCCGACCATGGCCTGGTATTCCTCGAAACGCCCTTTCAGCAGGCCCAGTTTTTCGCGCAGCTCGGCGTCGCGCGTGGCCGGCAGCTGCAAGGTATCGCTGCCGTTCAGGAAACCATCCACCGTATTGCGGAAGACCGTGGTGTCGCGCCCCAGCTGGAAGGCCGTTTCCGAGCTGATGCCGCCGGCCGTCAGGAATTCGCTGGCGCCGCGGCTCATGCGCTGGGTCAGCATGGACAGCTTGCCCAGCGCCGCCACTTCGCGCGCATTGCCGCCGCGCTGCAGCTTGAGCGAGCCGATTTCCTCGCTCAGGGCCAGCAGCTCGGGCGACATGGCGTTCAGGCTATGCAGGGTTTTATCGACGCCGCTCAATTCCGGCTTCAGGCGCAGGATGGTTTCCGCCGCCTTGTCCGATTCCGACCAGCCGCGGCGCGCCTGGCCCAGCGTCGCTTGCAGCGCGGCCGGCGCGGCACCCACGCTGCGCCCGCCGTAGCTGCCGCCGCTGCTCATCAGGGTGAAGGCGTGATTCAGCTCGCGCCGGCTTTCTTCCAGCTGGCGGAAGGCTTCGGCATTGCCTTCCACCGCGTTCGGCGCGGCCTTGCCGATGCGCTGCGAGTGCATCAGGGCGTCGCCCGCGATCTGGGTGCGGGTGGAACTGAGCGTGCCTTCATGCGCGTACAGGGCGACAAAGGCCACGCTCAAGGCCAGGCTCAGGGCCAGGGCGCTGGAGAGGATGCTTAACTGGCGCTGCGGCGCCAGGTGGCCGATCAGGGGCAGCTTGAAATCCGGGCCGGTATCGGCCACCGGCGCCGGGCCGCGGCGGCGGATGGCGTCGCGCAGGCGCAGCGGCGCTTCGCTGTCCTCGCCGGCCGCCGGCGCACCCGCCTCCGGCAGCGGGGCGGTATGGCCGAACTGCGAGTTGCCGTCGCCATAACCGGCGAATTCCGAATTGGGCGCTGGCTCGGCGCTGCCCGCCGTGGAGCGCGGGAATATCTTGAATACCATTACAGCATCCCCCGGGTTACTTGGTATGGCGCCGCCTGTGGCGGTTTTCTTATCTACCCGCCTGCTGGAAGCGCGCCTCGCGCACCAGCAGGCCCAGATCCAGGCGGGTCCAGACCTGGTTTTCCTTGTCCTCAAATTGTTGCGCGCACCAGGGCTGCGCCTCGGCCGCCGCCGCGGCGCCCTCGCGCATCTCGTCCAGCCGGCGCAGGCCCAGCACGCGCGCCACCAGCAGGGCGCAGTTATAGCCCAGGGCCGGCGCGAAGGTGATGAAGCGGCTGTCCGCCTCCGGCGCGCAGGGCGCTTCGCCCAGGTAGCGCGCCAGGTCGACCACGCCGGTCAGATTGCCGCGGATATTGGCCAGGCCCAGATACCAGTCCTGCGCCAGCGGCACCGGCGTCAGCGCCTGGCAAGGGACGATCTCGCCGATCTGGGTCAGGTCCAGCAGGCCGCGCAGCGCGCCGGCCTGCACGCCCAGCTCGCGGCCGGCATTGCCCGCGCCGCCCTTGGCCGCCTGCATGCGTTCCAGCAGCTGTACCTGGTACTGGCGCAGCCGGCTGCGGCGCTCGGCGCCGTCCGGTGCTGCCGCCCCGAGCCCGTGCGCGCTGGCCATGTCAGCCGAGGGCCGCGATCTTCGCCAGCAATTCCGCCGCCGACACCGGCTTGATCAGATAATCCCTGGCGCCCTGGCGCATGCCCCAGATCTTGTCGGTTTCCTGGTTTTTGCTGGAGCAGATAATCACCGGCACGTCCTGCAGGGCGGGATCGCGGGCGATGGTGCGCGTGACCTGGAAGCCGTTCGCGCCCGGCATCACCACGTCCATCAGGATCAGCTCCGGCTTGTCGGCCTTGATCTTGTCCAGCGCCTCCTCGCCGTTTTCGGCGGTGGTGACGGAAAAGCCGTTCTTCACCAGGATATCGGTGAGGTAGTAACGTTCGGTGGGCGAATCGTCGACGATCAGGATTTTTTGGATGGCCATGCTTGCCTCGCTGGTCTTATGCGCCTGCCGCGCCGGCCGTGTGCTCGCGCACCGCCGCCAGCAGGCTGTCTTTGGTAAAAGGTTTGGTCAGATAGGCCGCCGAGCCGACCATGGCGCCGCGCGCGCGGTCGAACAGGCCGTCCTTGGAGGACAGCATCAGCACCGGCGTGGTATGGAAACGCGTGCTTTTCTTGATCAGGGCGCAGGTCTGGTAGCCGTCCAGGCGCGGCATCAGGATGTCGCAGAAGATCAGGTCCGGGTGGTGGTCGCTGATCTTGGCCAGGGCGTCGAAGCCGTCTTCGGCCAGCAGCACCTGGTAGCCGGCCTGGCTCAGGAAAATCTCGGCGGAGCGGCGGATGGTGCTGCTATCGTCGATCACCATGATTTTCAAACCTGTCGCTTGCGGCGTAGTCGTCATAGTCGTTTCACCGGGATGTTATCCACACGATAGCACAGGGCGCCACGCCTGGGCGGGCGTTTCAGATCGCGACCATCTCGAAATCGTCCTTGCGGGCGCCGCATTCCGGGCAGGCCCAGTTCATGGGCACGTCGGCCCAGCGCGTTCCAGGGGCGATGCCTTCGTCCGGCAGACCGGCCGCTTCGTCGTAGATCCAGCCGCAGATCAGGCACATCCAGGTCTGGAATTCTTGGGTCGTATCCTCGCTACTCACGTTCTGCCATCCTCAATCAAGTAAAATGCCGAATTAGGTATCTTAATCTACCCGCCGTGCAAAACCAAACTTCGCCCCTCATCCTGACATTTGGCGCCGCCGATCCGATCGGCGCGATTGGCGTCCACGCCGATCTGGCCACCTTCTCGGCCCTGCACTGCCAGGGCTTCGGCGTGACCACCGCCCTGCTCATCGGCGACAGCGCCGGGGTCGAAGACCAGCAGCATGTGGACCCGGACTGGGTGGCCGACCAGGCCCGCGTGGTGCTGGAGGACGTCGAGGTGTCGGCCTTCAAGATCGGCGCGCTGGATAATATGGAGCATATCTCGGCCATCGCCGAGGTGGTGTCGGACTACCCGGATGCGCCCCTGATCCTCGATCCCTTCGGCTCGCGCCTGCCGGAACTGCCCGAGGGTGAGGATATGGACGAGATGCTCACCGTGCTGCGCCAGTTGCTGGTGCCGCAGGCAACCCTGCTGATGCTGTCGCAGGTGGAGCTGGGCCGCCTGGCCGAGACCTGGCGCGACCTGGGCAACGGTGAAACCACGGCCGACGACGCCCAGCACCTGATCGACCTGGGCTGCGAGTACGTGCTGGTGACGGGCACCCCGGCCGGCAAGGGGCCGAGCGACGCCTCGCTGCGCGCCAATACCCTGTACGGCGCCGGCGGCGTGGTGCGCCACGACCGCTGGCAGCACCTGCCCGGCTCCATCCTGGGCGCCGGCGGCACCCTGTCGGGCGCGATCGCCGCCTTCATGGCCCTGGGCGCGGAAACGCCGCAAGCCGTCGATCTGGCCCAGCAATACACTTTCGGCGCGCTGGCCCACGCCCAGCGCCATGGCATGGGCAAGCTGGTGCCCAACCGTTTTTTCAAGCTGCACAACCCCCATTGAAACGACTATGACTACTTCCAAGAACGATACGCTGTTTGCCCGCGCCCAGAAAACCACCCCGGGCGGCGTCAATTCCCCGGTGCGCGCCTTCCGCTCGGTGGGCGGCACGCCGCGCTTCATCACCCGCGCCGAAGGGCCGTATTTCTGGGATGCGGACGGCAAACGTTATATCGATTACATCGGCTCCTGGGGGCCGGCCATCGTCGGCCACGCCCATCCTGAAGTGGTGAAGGCGGTGCAGGAAGCGGCCACGCGCGGCCTGTCCTTCGGCGCGCCGACCGAGGCGGAGATCGAGATGGCCGAGGAAATCTGCCGCCTGGTGCCGTCCATCGAGCAGGTGCGCCTGGTGTCCTCCGGCACCGAAGCGACCATGAGCGCCCTGCGCCTGGCGCGCGGTGCCACCGGCCGCGACAAGATCGTCAAGTTCGAAGGCTGCTACCACGGCCACGCCGATTCCCTGCTGGTGAAAGCGGGCAGCGGCCTGCTGACCTTCGGCAATCCGACCTCGGCCGGCGTGCCGGAAGATTTCGTCAAGCATACCCTGGTGCTGGACTATAACAATGTGGCCCAGATCGAAGAAGCCTTCGCCAATATGGGCGAGGAAATTGCCTGCGTCATCGTGGAACCGGTGGCCGGCAATATGAATCTGATCAAGGCCACGCCGGAATTCCTGCAAGCGCTGCGCAATCTGTGCAGCAAATACGGCGCGATTCTGATTTTCGACGAAGTGATGTGCGGTTTCCGTGTCGGCCTGGGCGGTGCACAGGCACTGTACGGCATCAAACCGGATTTGACCGCCTTGGGCAAAGTGATTGGCGGCGGCCTGCCGGTGGCGGCATTCGGCGGCAGCGCCGAATTGATGTCGAAAATGGCGCCATTGGGCGCGGTATATCAGGCCGGCACCCTGTCTGGTAATCCGGTGGCGGTGGCCGCCGGCATGACCACGCTGAAACTGATTCAGCAGCCAGGTTTCTACGACAAACTCGCCGCCAGCGCCAAACGTCTGGCCACGGGATTAACCGCGGCCGCCAAGGAAGCCGGCATTACTTTCTGCGCCGATTCCGAAGGCGGCATGTTCGGCCTGTATTTCAGCGCCGCCCCGCCGAATAATTACGCGGAAATGATGGCGGGCGACCGCGCCAAATTCAATACCTTCTTCCATATGATGCTGGATGAAGGCGTGTATTTCGCGCCGGCCGCGTTTGAAGCCGGCTTCGTTTCGGCGCAGCACGACGATGCAGTGATCGACGCAACCATCGCCGCCGCGCGCCGCGTGTTTGCCAAGCTGGGCTGAGCTGCCTCGCCCCATTCCGAAAGCCCGCGCCAAGCGGGCTTTTTTACGGCCATTTCATGCCAGATTCCAGCCTGATCGCGCAGAAAGCTGGCATGGCTGCGGCGTCTTCATGCAAGCGATGCCGCAGCCGCGTAGAATGGGCCGCGTTCCCATCTCATCAGCCGGAGGAGATATGGTTTTCAGCTTGCGCAAACAATTGCTGTTTGGCTTTCTGGTGCTGTTGGTATATAGCGGACATTACGCCCTGCTTAATACCGCCACGCTGTTGAACGAATATGGCCGCAAGATCGAAGAATGGCCGCTCTTATTCGATACCGTGCTTTTCCTGCCCCTGCTGTATTACCTGATTTTCCGTCCCGGCCTTAAAGACTTCTTATTCAAGACCACTGCGCTGTGCACCGGCGGGATTGGCTTCGGCAGTTTCGCCATTCCCGACGACAGCAAAATCCTGTGGCAGGATCTGGAGAATGTACGTCCTTATCTGGCCGGTTTAATGGTGATTGCCGAATTCACCCTGGTCGGCTGGCTGGTTTATCAGACCTGGAAACTGCTGCGCCTGTCGGGCGATGTGGACAATATGCTGGAGCGGCAAGTCATTGGACGTCTGGGCGACAGCCCTATCAGCCGCATCATCTTATTCGACGCCAAAATCTGGTTTTATGGCCTGCTGCTGAAAAAGAATAAGACGATTCAATACGAAGGCGAGCAGCATTTCGGCTATGCGCAAAATGGCGGCAATGCCTCCAACCAGCTCGGCTTTATTTTTCTGATTCTGTTCGAAATCCCGCTGGGCCATGCGCTGCTGCATTTTCTCGCCGCGCCCGCCGTGGCCTGGCTGATCAGCGCCCTCACGGTATTTGGCCTGCTGTATTTGCTGGCCGAATACCGCGCCACCCTGCGCCGCCCCATTTCACTGGGACACGATGTCCTGCTGCTGCGCTGCGGCCTGTTTGCACCCGATGCGCGCATTCCCTACGCCATGCTGGCATCCGCCGCGCCGCTGCACGGGCCGCTGCCGCGCGAACGCGGCACGCGGCGTTTGGAACAGATGGGGGAGCCGAATGTCGAGCTGCGGCTGCGCCCGGGCAGCGAATTGCCCGGCTTCCTCGGCGGCATGCAGCCGGTGCAGCGCATCTGCCTCGGCCTGGACCGGCCGCAAGCCTTTCTGCAAGCCTTGCAGGCGCGTCTGGCGCAGATTGCAGATGAAAAGTGATTTTTGGTGAGTTTTTCTGGCGGCTGCACGGCGCATACTTGCACCTACAGAATTATTGCCCCGCCCGTCATGATCCTGATCGCTGAGAAACGCTCCCGCCACGACCAATTCGACGTGCTGCGCCTGGTCCGCAACAATGGCAGCGCCGCCGAAATCCGCATGCCGCGCCAAAGCAGCCTGCCGCGCGACCTGCTGCATTATGTGGTGGAGTCGGCCCTGCCCCTGCACCACGGCTTCCTGAGCCGCGTCGCCCACGGCGCCGATGCCGACGCCGCCCAGGACGCCGCCCACACGGCCGGCAACCAGCGCGCCGAAGAACAACTGGTCCAGGCTGAATCCATTGTCGACGGCCTGCACGCCCAGCTGCTGGCCGGCGCCTTCGACCTGCCCAGCTTCCTGAGCCTGACCGCCGCCGCCTGCGCAGCGCGCGGCAAGCGCCCCTTCGACCTCAGCCCGATCGACGTGCAAAACTCGCTGTTCGAGCAAGCCCAGGCGCTGAACCAGCAATGGCAAGCCATCCCCTATTGCAGCACCCTCTCCCTCGACTTCCGCCCACGCCTCGCCGCCTAAACGCCATAGCCGAGCCCGTGTCCGATTTTGGGGCCAGACCCCAAAACCGGACACAAGCTCAACCGTGGTCTGCTGCCGAGTTCGTTTCCACTTCAATGCCAAGCACCTATCGGAGACCGACTCGACGATCAGCCGACTATTCCATGGTTCAGGCCGTGTCCGAATTTGGGGTCTGGCCCCAAAACCGGACACGGGCTGGACTGTGGAGAGGGCTTACTTGAGCCAGCCGCGGTGGCGGAAGTAGAGGAAGGGGGCGATGGCGCTGAAGACCATCAGGCCGAGGGCGAAGGGGTAGCCCATCGACCATTCGAGTTCGGGGAACCAGCCTTTGAAGTTCATGCCGTAGATCGAGGCGATCAGGGTCGGCGGCAGGAAGGCGACGCTGGCCACCGAGAAGATCTTGATGATCTTGTTCTGGTTGATGTTGATGAAGCCGACGGTGGCGTCCATCAGGAAGTTGATCTTGTCGAACAGGAAGGAGGTGTGGCCGTCCAGCGATTCGATGTCGCGCAGAATCTGGCGCGCTTCCTCGAACTGCTCGGAATTGAGCAGGCGGCCGCGCATCAGGAAGCTGACGGCACGCCGCGTGTCCATCATGTTACGGCGGATGCGGCCGTTCAAGTCTTCTTCGTGGGCGATGGCGCTCAGGGCGTCGGCCGCGTCCTGGTCGGTGAATTCCTCCTGCAGCACGCGGCCCGACACTTCTTCCAGCTTCTGGTAGATGCCTTCCAGCGCGTCGGCCGAGTATTCGGCGTCGGTGGCGTACAGGTCGAGCAGCACGTCCATGTAGTCGGCAATGGAGCCGGGTCGCGAACGGGCGCGCATGCGCACCAGGCGGAACACCGGCAGGTCGTCGGTGTGCACGGAGAACAGCATTTTCTTGGCCAGGATGAAGGCCACGGTGACCACGCGCGAGGGGCCGTCGTCTTCTTCCAGCAGGAAGTCGGTGCGCAGGTGGAGGTCGCCGTTTTCGGCTTCGTAGTAGCGCGCCGAGGCTTCAATGTCCTTGACTTCGTCTTCGCCCGGCAGGATCACGCCGTAAATGGCTTTGACCCAGGCGCGTTCGTCTTCGGTCGGATCGGTCAGGTCGACCCACACCGGCGCCGCTTGCTCAAGGTCTTCGCGCGTCTCAATGGGCACCTGATTGAGCCGGCCATTTTGTAGAACGAAAACATTAATCATAGGCACTCTCAGCCGACGGTGGGTTCAGGCGCTGCCGCGCGGAAAACAAAACAGCGCAAGTGTACTCGCAAAGCCCGGGGCGAGGCCACCCCGGCGTGCTATTTTTTGCTGCCCTGGCCCGAACTTCGGCTATTTTCGGTCTATGCGGGCTGAGTGCGCACTCCGCCCCGCCATCAGGGCAGTTCGGCCGATCCCATGCGCTTGAGGATGGTGCCGGTGCGCCGCGCCAGGTAGCTGGAGTCACGGTGACCGTCGTAATAGCGCGGGTTGGGCAGCATCACGGCCAGTTTGGCGGCCTGGGCCGCGCCCAGCTTGGACGCCGGGATGCCGTAGTAATGCTTGGCCGCCGCTTCGGCGCCGAAGATGCCTTTGCCGAATTCCACCACGTTCAGGTAGATCTCGAAGATGCGCTCCTTGTCCATCAGCGCTTCCAGCATATAGGTGATGATCAGCTCCTGGCCCTTGCGCAGATAGCTGCGCGAACCGGACAGGAACAGGTTCTTGGCCAGCTGCTGGGTGATGGTGGAGCCGCCGCGCGCCACTTTCTTGCGCTTCTGGTTGGTCTCGTAGGCTTTTTGCAGGGCGTCCCAGTCCACGCCTTCATGTTCGGAGAAGTTGGCGTCTTCCGAGGCGATGATGGCGCGTTTCAGGTTTTTCGAGATGCGGTTGTAAGGCACCCACTGCTGCTGGATATTCGCGTCCGGGTTCTTTTCGCGCAGGGCCGACTGCTGCTCGCGCATGAAGGAGGTCATGCTCGGGTTGTGATCGACCCACCACCAGATCTGCACGAAGAAGTAAGCCTGCACCGCCAGGAACAGGGCGACGGGAATGATGAAGACCCACTTCACCCAGGCGAAGCGGCCAGGTTTGTTGCGCGTTTTTGTCATAGTTTTGTACGCAGTTGTTGCAATAAATCCGTGCTGGCGGGACGCACGCCGCGCCAGACTTCAAACGCTTCGGCGGCCTGTTCGACCAGCATGCCCAGGCCGTCGCGCGTGGCCGCGCCATGGCTGGCGGCAAAGCGCAGGAAGACGGTGGGTTCCTTCCCATACATCATGTCCAGCGCCAGCGCGCCGGGCGCGAAGGCGGACGGCGGCAGCGGCGGCAGTTCGGCGCTCAGGCTGGCCGAGGTGGCGTTGATGACGATATCGTACCGGCCCTGGACGTCGGCAAAGCCGCAGGCCGAAAGTACGCCCTGGCCCGCCAGCGCGGCGAATTGCTGCACCAGGGCTTCCGCCGTGGCGACGGTACGGTTGGCGATGGCCAAAGCGGCCGGACGGTGTTCCAGAATGGGCAGCACGACGCCGCGCGCCGCGCCGCCAGCGCCCAGCAGCAGCACGCGCTTGCCGGCGATGGCCACGCCCGCGTTGCGCACGATGTCGTTGACCAGGCCCGCGCCATCGGTGTTGTCGCCGATGATGCCCTGCTCGCTGAACACCAGGGTGTTGACCGCGCCGGCCGCCTGGGCGCGCACGGTGAGCGCGTCGGCCAGGGCGTGCGCTTCGAGCTTGAAGGGCACGGTCACATTGGCGCCCTTGCCGCCGGCGGCGATGAAGGCCTGCACGGCGGCGGCAAAACCGTCCAGCGGCGCCAGGAGCTTTTCGTAGCTCAGCTGCTGGCCGGTCTGGACGGCGAAGGCGGCGTGGATTTCAGGCGATTTGCTGTGGGCGATGGGATTGCCGAAGACGCAGTAGCGGTCCAAATCAGACTCCGTTTGGGTAGAGTGGATTCAATTGACGCCGCCCAGATTCGCTTCCAGCTTCTCCTCGCGCGTGAATTTGAAGCGGGTGATGATGATCCACAGATCATCCTTATCCTTGGACAGCATTTTGGACGGGAATTTGCCGAAGGGCGCGGCGCGGCGCACGATGGCCAGCGCGGCTTCGTCCAGCGCCGGATTGCCCGAGCTTTGCTCGACGCGGGCGCCGCCTTCCTTCATATAGATGGTGCCGTCCTGGAAGATGGGGATGTTCACCACCAGCTCCCCATACAGCTTGCGGCCGTTCTTTTGCGGGAAGTTCAGCGTGCCGATGGTTTCCACGCGCTGCTGGAATTCCTTGTAGTACTGGGCATAGCCCACTTCCTGGGTGCTGGGCGTGATGCGGGTCTTGCGCGGACGCTTGTTCTGGTCGTCGATGGTCTGGGTGATCTCGGCCGCCATGCGCGCCAGCGCCTTGCTGCTGTCGATCAGGTCGGCGCCGTTGGGCAGCGGGTCCGGCTTGTTCTTTTCCGTGACGGGCGGCGCGGCGACGGGGCTGTCCTTCACCTGGGTCAGGAGTTTTTTCTGCAGCTCTTCCAGCTCGGCGATGCGGCGCTTGGTGGCCTTGATGCTGTCGCCCGATTCCATCTTGCGCATATCGGGCAGGGGCGACTTGGCGCGCCCGGCGTCGGCATTGCCGCCGCCGTCCAGATTGGCCTGGGCCAGGGCTTGCGCCTTGAGCGGCTTCTTATCGTGCTTGGCGTTGACCAGGATGACTTCCAGGCCCGGATCGGTGGGTTCGATCTTGAAGTCCTTCGGCGCGACGAAGTGCACCGTCAGCATGGCCGCGTGGGCCGCCAGCGAAACACCGATGGCGATGCAGAGGAACAGATTGTCTCTTAAATACTTCACGCGGGGCTGGGCCAGAGCAAACAGAATGCTGCATTCTACGACAAAGCCGGCGGGCCTCAAGAAAAATCGAGACCCGCCGCGCGGCCAGGCGCGCTTACTGGCCGGCCGGTTCGGCCGCGCCGTCCTGGCTGGCCGTTTCGGTGGCGGCGGCTTCGGCCTGGGCCGGGTCGGCCGCTTCGGCCACCGTTTCCTCCACCTGGGCCGGATCGTTCGCCTCGTCCACCAGATCGTCCTCCTCGAAGCCGACGTCCCCGCTGGCCGTTTGCGTGACCGGCACTTCGCCCAGACGGGTTTCGATGCCCAGGTCCACCTCGTCCCAGCGCAGCACGTCGAGCTTGACCTGGATGCCGCGCGCCAGCGACGGCATGCCCGGCAGGCGGATGACGAGCGGAATCTCGACCAGGCGCAGCACCTCGTCCTTGAGCACGACGGCATCGACTTCCTTGGCGTCTTCCTGGCCCAGCCAGCGCAGGCACCAGTAGCGTTCCATATTCGACTGGAAATCGGCGTAGGCGGCGTAGGCCGCGTCGAAGGCGGAGACGATGGCGAACAGGTTGGCGTCCTTGTGCTTGAACGGCGCCACCAGCGGCGCGGTCACGCCATGCTCGGCGCAGGCCAGGATCTGCCACTGGTTGACCAGGTCGGTGTAACGGCGCAGCGGCGAGGTGGACCAGGCATACTGGTCGACGCCCAGGCCCTGGTGCGGCGCGGCATGGGTCAGCATGCGCACCTGCATCTTGGCGGCCCAGCCGCCCACGCCCTGGCCCTGGCTGCGGTAGATGCCCGGCACGCCATGGTCGTGCATCATCTTGCCCCAGGTGCTGTTGGCGAAGATCATCAGCTCGGCCACGATCTTGTCCAGCGGCGCGCCGCGCTTGCGGCGGCTGATGGTGACGACATCGTCTTCCACGTAGAAGTTGAAGTCGACGCGGTTGTTCTGCTCCGGCTTCAGGCCGAAGGCTTCGCGCTTGACCATGCGGCCCTGCTCCAGCTGCTGGGCCCAGGCCCACAGCAGGGTCAGCTCGGCCTTGCGCGGATATTCGCCGCTGCCATCGGCCAGGCTTTCTTCATTGACCACGTCGTCCAGGTCGTTGTGGCGCAGGTTGTTGGCGATCGGCACCAGCTCGGCGCGCGTTTCGGTGGCGATCACGCTCCAGTCGGCCGGATCGAGGGTGGCGTACAGCGACAGCGCCGGGCAGGTCTTGCCTTCGGCCAGCGTGAAAGCGTCGACGATGCTGTCGGGCAGCATGGTGATCTTGTCGCCCGGCATATACACGGTGGACATGCGGCCGCGCGCGATCTTGTCGATGGCGTCGTCGGGACGGATGCCCAGGCCCGGCGCGGCGATGTGGATGCCGACGCGCACCTTGCCGCCGTCCAGATGCACGACCGAGAAGGCGTCGTCGATCTCGGTGGTGGTCACGTCGTCGATGGAGAAGGCTTCAACGGCGGCCAGCGGCAGGTTGGCGGGCGCTTGCGGCACGGCCAGCTCGGGGAAGCCGTGGCCTTTGGGGAAGTTCTCGAACAGGAACTTGGCCATATGCAGCTCTTTGGGCGAGGCGATGCCGCCGGCCGCCAGCATCAGGCGCGGCGGCGTGGTGTGCAGCTCGTCGCAGGCCGCTTCCAGCGCCTTGTATTCGATGGTGTTCTTGTCCGGCTTGAACAGCAGCTGCTGCACGATGTTCTGCATCGAGGCCGGCAGCTGGTTCTGCTTGAGCTCATCGACATACTGCTGCTGGATGATGGCTTGCTGCTTTTTCTTTTCGATGCCGGCCAGCGCCGCTTTCAGCGACTGCTCGGGCGCGGCCTTGTAGCGGCCGCGGCCCTTCTTATAGAAATAGATGGGCGAGGAATGCAGGCTCAGGATCAGGCCGGCCGCCTCATGCGCCAGCGGCGCGTGGCCGAAGTATTCGGCGCCCAGCTCGGCAAAGCCGAACTCTTCTTCGCCCGCCACTTCCCACAGGAAGTCGAGGTCGATCTCGGCCGCCACGGCCTTGGCCTGTTCCAGCAGCTCGGCCGGCCCCGGTTTCTCAAACTGCAGCAGCACGTCCTTGGTCTTCACCTTGTTGCGCTTGCCACTGGCCATTTCCACCTGATAGGACTCGCCCGCCTGGGACAAGACGGTGCCGACTTTGAAATCGCCGGATTCTTCAAAAAATACGTTCATTATTTATTCGTCATTCTTAATAAGGTGGCCAGCTTGCGCCAACGCCAGCACCGAGGGAAAGAACACTTCGGTGACCAGCAATAATCCATGGCGGCGCCGGTACAGGCGGCGCCGCGCGAACAGCACGGCCTGCTCGCTCAATTCAGCTTGCGTGGCCCCGGCCCAGGCGCGGCGCGCGCGCTGCGCCAGCGGATGGCTGGGCTGCAGGCGCGCGAACTGCAAATCGCTGCGCGCGACCAGGGGATCGGAAAACAGCACCGTCGTTCCCAGCGGCCGTTCGCCGAGGGCGCCGAACAGCGGCCAGTCGGCCGCCGTGGCCGACACCGGCACCACCGAATGGCCGAACACCACAGGCGTATTATCACACCGCAGCAGAACCTCGCGTTCCTGCACGCGGCCGGGTCGCGCCAAGCCGACTGCCGCCGCCTCGTCGGCCAGGCAGGTGGCCGCATACTGGTGCAGGCGCTGCAGGCGGAACGCCGCGCTGCGCGCGCTCAGCTTGACGGTCAGCGAGCCGGTGTCGGTCAGCCAGTGGCGCAAGGCGGACGGCGCGCCGACGGCGTTCGCATGGTTGTGCCAGCGGGCCAGGCGTAAGGATGGTCCTCTCACTGGGCACCGCCGGCCGGGTGGGCGTCGATGCCGCAGAACGCCAACACGTCCGTCAGGTATGCCGCATATTCCGTGATGCTGTGATCGCTGCCCTGGATGATGTGCTGGCGCGCGCCCGCGTAGTGGGCCACCATGTCGCGGTAATCCAGCACTTCGTCGCCGGTGGCGCCGATCAGGAAGTAGCGCTCGGGCCGGCTGATGCGCGGCAGCGCCAGCGCGCGCAGCTCCTCGATGTATTCGCGCTTGAATTCAAACGGCCGGTCCGAATGGTATTCCGTGCTCACGCCGACGTATTTCTCCAGGTCTTGCAAGGGGGCGGTGGCCGGGTTCAGCAGCACGGCGCGGCAGCCGAGGCGCTCGGCCATCCAGGTCGCGTAATAGCCGCCCAGCGAGGAGCCGACGATGGCCAGCTGCTCGGCGGGCACATCGCGCACCAGGCCGAAGGCCAGTTCCAGCGCCAGCTTGGGCGAGGCCGGCAGCTGGGGCGCGAGGAACTCGGCGCTGCGCCCCAGCTGCGCCATGCGCTCGCCCGTCAGCCGCGCTTTCATCGACAGCGGCGAGGAGCGGAAGCCATGCAGGTAAAGAATCATCGGGCCAAGGCCTCCAGCAATTTCTGGTGGACGCCGCCGAAGCCGCCATTGCTCATGACCACGATATGGTCGCCGGGACGGGCCTGGGCCGCGATCGCCTTCACCATCAGGTCGATGTCCTCGTAGGCGCCGGCCACTTCGCCCATCGGCGCCAGCGCCGTGCCCAGGCTCCAGCCCAGGGCTTTTTCGCTGCCGAAGCCGAAGACCAGGTCGGCCTCGGCCAAGCTGCCCGGCAAGGCATCCTTCATCGCCCCCAGCTTCATGGTGTTGGAGCGCGGTTCGAGCACGGCCAGGATGCGGCTGTGCTTGCCGATCTTCTGGCGCAGGCCGTTTACCGTGGTGGCGATGGCGGTCGGGTGGTGGGCGAAATCGTCGTACACGGTAATGCCGTTGACGGCGCCGCGCACTTCCATGCGGCGCTTGACACTCTGGAAGCTTTCCAGGGCCTGCGCGGCCTGGGCCACTGGCACGCCCACATGGCGGGCGGCGGCGATCGCGGCCAAAGCATTGGCCCGGTTGTGGCCGCCCGTGAGCTGCCAGTGGATGGTGGCGGCGTGCTCGCCGCGGAAGACGACGTCGAAACTGCCGTCTTCGTGTTCTTTCATGGCCCAATCGCGTCCCGCCACGCGCCCGAAGCTTTCCTTTTCGCTCCAGTAGCCGCGCTTCAGCACGCGCTCCAGCGAGGCTTCGTCGCCGTTCACGATGAGCCGGCCAATGCCGGGCACGGTGCGCACCAGATGGTGGAATTGGGTTTCGATCGCGCCCAGATCGGGGAAGATGTCAGCGTGATCGTATTCCAGGTTATTCAGGATGGCGGTTTTCGCGTGGTAGTGCACGAATTTGCTGCGCTTGTCGAAGAAGGCAGTGTCGTACTCGTCCGCTTCGATGACGAAGAAATCGGAATCGGCGCCTTTGCCGCTCAATCGGGCCGAGATACCGAAGTTCATGGGCACGCCGCCGATCAGGAAGCCGGGCGCGTAGCCGGCGTCTTCCAGGATCCAGGCCAGCATGGCCGAGGTGGTGGTCTTGCCATGCGTGCCGGCCACGGCCAGCACCCATTTATGGCGCAGGATATGTTCGCCGATCCACTGCGGGCCGGAGACATAGGGCAGGCTGCGGTTGAGGATTTCCTCGACCAGCGGATTGCCGCGCGAGACAACATTGCCAATCACATACAGGTCCGGCTTGAGTTCGATCTGTTCCGGCCCGAAGCCCTGGATCAGCTCGATGCCCTGGGCTTCCAGCTGGGTGCTCATGGGGGGATAGACGTTGGCGTCGCAGCCGGTAACGCGGTGGCCGGCTTCTTTGGCAAGTACGGCGAGGCCGCCCATAAAGGTGCCGCAGATGCCAAGTATATGAATGTGCATATTGAATAGTGCGCAGGCGAATGGATCAAGACAGCGATTTTACCTGAGCCGGCGGCTTTTTCGCGGGTCGGCTAATCAGGGTATCATTCCGCGTATGATGCAAAACCCTTATGACGAAGGCCAGCAGCTGCGGGCCGAGATCGCCGCCACGGCCGCGCGCCTGATCGCCCAGGACGGCGCCGACTATGCCACGGCCAAGCGCAAGGCCGCGCGCCTGGTGCTGGGCGAAGCCCAGGCGCAGGCGCGCCAGAGTTTGCTTCCCGACAATAATCAGATCGAGGAAGAGTTGCGTCTGTATCAATCCCTGTTCCAGGCCGACACCCAGCCGGCGCGCCTGTTCCGCCTGCGCAGCCTGGCGCTGCAGCTGATGGAAGAGCTGGAACGCTACCATCCCTGCCTGACCGGCGCCGTGCTCAACGGCACCGCCGGCCCGCATGACGACATCCATCTGCAATTGTTCGCCGACAGCGCCAAGGAAGTGCAGATCTTCCTGCTGAATAAGGGATGGAATATAGACATATCGGAGACACCCCACTTCAAGGGGCCGCGCTACGATCCGGTCGAGACCGCCAGCTTCCTGTGGCGGCAAGAAGGTGTGCACCTCGCCATCTATGAACTGGACGATCTGCGCGGCGCAATGAAGCCCCGTAGCGACGGCAGGCCGCTGCGCGCCGATCTCGGCGGCGTCCGCGCCCTGCTGCTCGCCTCCACCCATCCCTCGCAAGAAGAAAAATCATGAAGAAGAAAACCCTGCTCGCTTATGCCGTGATTGCCGTGCTGTTCGCCGCCGCCGGCGCCTGGGTCGGCGTCAACAAGAAGCCGCCGGCGCCGCCCCTCACCCAGACCGTGCAGCCGGGCGTGACCGGGCCGGTGCAAGCCCTGTTCAGCCAAACCATGGCCGACGCCGCCGGCAGCCAGCAAGCCTTGTCGCAATGGAAAGGCAAGACCCTGGTGGTGAATTTCTGGGCCCCCTGGTGCGGGCCTTGCGTGCAGGAAATGCCGGAACTGTCCGAGCTGCAGACCGCCAACAGCGGCAAGAACCTGCAAATCATCGGTATCGGCATTGACTCGCCCGCCAATATTGCCGAATTTGCCAAGAAATTCCACATCACCTACCCGGTCTACGTGGCCGGCATCGGCGGCACGGAATTGTCGCGCCAGTTCGGCAATCAGCAAGGCGGCCTGCCCTATACCGTCTTGATCGGTCCCGATGGCGAGGTCAAGAAGACCTATCTGGGGCGGCTGAAGTTCGATCAGCTGCGTGCCGATCTGGCAGCAATGTAGTTTTTTCTGCAATACATTTTTACTTGCCATTGCTCACGCTTGGCGGCAAAATGCGGAACTTTCGCAGAAAAACGGTCAGGAAACATGGCAAAAAACCTCCTACTGCTCAACGGCCCCAATTTGAATCTGCTGGGGACGCGCGAGCCTGAGGTCTACGGTGCAAGCACCCTGGCCGAGGTCGAGCAAGCCGCCCAGGCGCAAGCCACGGCGGCTGGCGCCCGCCTGGCCTGTTTCCAGAGTAACCATGAAGGGGCATTGATCGACCGCATCCACGCGGCCCGCACCGAGGGAGTGGATGGTATCATCATCAATCCGGGCGGCCTGACCCATACCAGCGTCGCCCTGCGCGACGCCCTGGCCGGGGTCGCCATCCCCTTTATTGAAGTCCATATTTCCAATATTTATCAGCGCGAAGAGTTTCGCCACCACTCTTTCCTCAGTGCAATCGCGCAGGGCACGATCTGCGGGCTGGGTATCGAAGGATATCGGCTAGCCATCGACTTTGCGCTTAAAAAGCGTTAATCTACGCGATCTGCACGCATTTAGCGCGGAACTTCCCACAAGGAAATATCCGCACTCAACTTATAAAACAAGATACCCAGGGAGTCTCAGATGGATCTACGCAAGCTCAAGACCTTGATTGACTTGGTTGCCGAATCGGATATTGCAGAACTCGAAGTAACCGAAGGCGAGAGCAAAGTTCGCATCGTCAAATCCTCCGCCACGCCGCAGAACCAGGTCGTGATGATGCAGCCGCAAGGCATGCCGGCCCACTTCGCGCCCGCCGCCGCCCCGGTGGCCGCCCCTGTCGCCGGCGCCGCGCCGGCCAGCGTTGCCGCCGCCGAGCCCAGCGGCCACGTGGTGAAATCGCCGATGGTCGGTACCTTCTACCGCTCCTCCGCGCCGGGCAATCCCGCTTTCGTCGAAGTGGGCCAGACCATCAAGGAAGGCGATACCCTGTGCATCATCGAGGCGATGAAGCTGCTCAATGAAATCGACTCGGAAAAAGCCGGTGTCGTGACCCAGATTCTGGTGGAAAACGGCCAGCCGGTCGAATTCGGCCAACCCCTGTTCGTGATCGGCTAAGTGCGGCGCGCGGCCCGATCGGCCGCCCCCCACTTGCCCTATCCCCATCTACAAGGCGCGTCCGGTCCGCCGGATGCCCGCAAACATACGAACCTGCCATGTTTGAAAAAATCCTCATTGCCAACCGCGGTGAAATTGCCCTGCGTATCCAGCGCGCTTGCCGCGAACTGGGCATCAAGACGGTTGTGGTCCATTCGGAAGCCGATAAAGACGCCAAGTACGTCAAGCTGGCCGACGAGTCCGTGTGCATCGGACCGGCCGCCTCCACGCTCAGCTATCTGAACATGCCCGCCATCATCAGCGCGGCGGAAGTGACGGACGCCGAAGCGATCCACCCCGGCTATGGCTTCCTGTCGGAGAACGCCGACTTCGCCGAGCGCGTGGAAAAATCCGGTTTTGTCTTCATCGGCCCCCGTTCCGACTCGATCCGCATGATGGGCGACAAGGTCTCGGCGAAACAGGCCATGATCAAGGCCGGCGTGCCTTGCGTGCCGGGTTCGGACGGCGCTTTGCCGGACGATCCAAAGGCGATCGTGCAAATTGCGCGCAAGGTCGGGTATCCGGTGATCATCAAGGCCGCCGGCGGCGGCGGTGGCCGCGGCATGCGCGTGGTGCATACCGAAGCGGCGCTGCTGAACGCCGTGACCATGACCAAGAGCGAAGCCGGCGCCGCCTTCGGCAACCCCGAAGTGTATATGGAGAAGTTCCTGGAAAATCCGCGCCACGTGGAAATCCAGATCCTGGCCGACGAGCATAAGAACGCCGTCTGGCTGGGCGAGCGTGACTGCTCCATGCAGCGCCGCCACCAGAAAGTCATCGAGGAAGCGCCGGCCCCCGGCATTCCACGCAAGCTGATCGAGAAGATCGGCGACCGCTGCGCCGAAGCCTGCCGCAAGATCGGCTACCGCGGCGCGGGCACCTTCGAGTTCCTGTACGAGAACGGCGAGTTCTACTTCATCGAGATGAACACCCGCGTCCAGGTGGAACACCCGGTCACCGAAATGATCACCGGCATCGATATCGTGCAGGAACAGATCCGCATCGCCTGCGGCGAGAAGCTGCGCTTCCGCCAGCGCGACGTGATGCTGTCCGGCCACGCCATCGAGTGCCGCATCAATGCCGAAGACCCGTTCAAATTCACCCCGTCGCCCGGCCGCATCACCGCCTGGCACACCCCGGGCGGCCCCGGCGTGCGCGTGGACTCGCATTCCTATGCGGGTTACTATGTACCGCCAAACTACGACTCGATGATCGGCAAGCTGATTACCTACGGCGCCACGCGCGAACAGGCCATCCGCCGCATGCAGATCGCCCTGTCCGAGATGGTGGTGGAAGGCATCCTGACCAATATCCCGCTGCACCGCGAGCTGATGGTCGATGCCCGCTTCATCGAAGGCGGCACCAATATCCATTATCTGGAGCAGAAACTGGCCGAGATGCCGAAGGCGGGTTCATGAGCTGGACTGAAATCGTTATCGAAGTCGCACGCGACCACGCCGAGGCCCTGTCCGACGCGCTGATGGAAGCGGGCGCCCTCTCCGTCTCGGTGGAGGATGCCGACGAAGGCACCGACGCCGAGAAACCCCTGTTCGGCGAGCCGGGCATGGAACCGGAAGAAGCGGCTTGGGACCACAGCCGCGTGGTGGCGCTGACCGACGTCGATGCCGACCAGGCCGCCATTGTGGCCGAAGCCGCCGCGGCCGTCGGCCTGGCGGCCGTCCCGAAATTCGCGCTGCGCCCGGTGGCGGACGAGGACTGGGTGCGTCTGACCCAGTCGCAGTTCGAACCCATCCACATCGGCAAGAATATCTGGGTGGTGCCGAGCTGGCACGAAGCGCCCGACGCCAACGCCCTGATCCTGGAACTCGATCCGGGCCTGGCCTTCGGCACCGGCAGCCATCCGACCACCCGTCTCTGCATGGAGTGGCTGGAAGCGCATCCGGCGCCGGGCAAGACCGTGCTCGATTACGGCTGCGGCTCCGGCATCCTGGCCATGGTGGCGCGCAAGCTGGGCGCCACGCCGGTAGCCGGGGTGGACATCGATCCGCAAGCCATCGAATCGGCGCGCGACAATGCGCAGCGCAACCAGGTGGCCGATATCGCCTTCTTCCTGCCCGATGAATTCGCCAAGTCGGCCCACGCCGAGCAGCGTTTCGACGTGGTGGTGGCCAACATCCTGTCTTCGCCGCTGAAGCTGATGGCGCCGATGCTGTCGGGCCGCGTGGCCGAAGGCGGCTCCCTGGTCCTGTCCGGCGTGCTGGCGCGCCAGGCCGAAGAAGTGGCGGCAGCCTATGCCCCCTTCATCAAGCTGGGCGTCTGGGCCGAGCAGGATGGCTGGGTCGCCCTGCATGGCCGCCTGGGCAGCGATACCGTTCCACCCGCACGCTAAGGTTCCCTCCTTAACGCGATGGCGCTCGCCACCAAATGCCCCCACTGCAACACAGTCTTCCGGGTCGCACACGACCAGCTGAAACTGCGTGGGGGCATCGTGCGCTGCGGCGCCTGCAATGAAGTCTTCGACGGCAATGCAGCCCTGCTTGAGCCGTCCATCCGCCCGCCCATTCTCCCCCCTGCCGCTCCCCTGCCCGCCGCAGAGCCGGCCGAGCAGACGCTCGAACTGCAAGCCGAACAGGTAGAAAGCGCGCTGGCCGATCCCGAGCCGGAGGCCGGCGCGGCCGAACTGCCGCTGGACCAGGAAATCGATCTCGACCTCGACCTCGACCTGGACGTGGATGAGGAACTTCCCGCCATGGCCGACGCGGCGGCAGCGGCGGACATGCGGGCGGATAGCCGCCGCGAGCCCGGTTTCGATACGCCACAGGAACGCATCGTCGCCGTCGCGCTCGATGAGCTGCACCACTTTGATGCGGACGAGATGTACAGCACGGCCAGCATCAGCGCAGAAGACCCGCGCGACGAAGAGGCCGCCGAAGCCACGGACGCGCTCGATGCCGCGCGCAGCGTCATCGCCAGCAGCACGGCACCCGCCGCCGCCGCCCTGCGCGCCAGCCGCATGGCACCAGCCATCCGCCTCCCAGTGGAGGACGAGCTGCAGGAAGCGCCTCTTACCGCGAACCTGGCCGATGGCGCCAGCAGCGCCGGCGACGCGCCAGCCTGGTTCAGCGCCGACGCCGCCAGCGCTATGGATGCCGGCGCAGGCGAAATCGTCGCCGCTGCGGATGCCAAATCCGGCGCGGACGAGAGCACAGCCACTGCCGCCAGCGCCGCCGAGACGCATCAGGACGAACCCGATTTCATCAAGCGCGACCGCCGCCGCCAGCAACTGGGCAAGGCGGCGCGCGTGGTCATGGCCTGCGCCCTGCCCCTGCTGCTGGGCGGCCTGCTGCTGCAAGGCCTGACCACCTTCCGCAACAGCCTGGCCGCCAGCGTGCCGGAGCTGAAACCGGCCCTGGTCGCGCTCTGCGCCAGCGTCGGCTGCAAGGTCGACTACCCCACCCAGATCGACGCCCTCAGCGTCGAGCAAGGCGAACTGCAGGCCATGACGGACAGCACTTTCAGCTATGCGACCGTGCTGCGCAACCAGTCGCGCACGGCCCAGGCCTGGCCGCACCTGGAACTGATCCTCAACGACAGCGCCGACAAGCCGCTCCTGCGCCGCGTCTTCGCGCCGCGCGAGTACCTGGCCACGCCGGCCGAGGTCGAGAGAGGCTTCACTCCACGCAGCGAGCAAACCGTTAAACTGTATTTTGAACTCCGCCAGCTCAAAGCATCGGGCTATCACATCGCAATTTTCTACCCATAAAACCTATCATGAAGAATAAGACTTCCCTGATTTGCGGTTCGCTTGCGATCGACATCATCATGCAATACGAAGGCCGCTTCGGCGACACCCTGCTGGCCGACCAGCTACACAAGGTCAACGTCTCCTTCCTGGTGCCGACCATGCGCACCGAGTTCGGCGGCTGCTCCGGCAATATCGCCTACAACCTCAAGCTGCTGGGCGGCGAGCCGCGCATCGTCGGCGTCATGGGGCAGGATTGCGCGCCCTATCTGGAGCGCCTGCAACAGCTCGGCATTTCGACCGAGAACATCCTGATCAAGAAGGATGCCTACAACGCCCAGTGCTTCGTCACGGCCGACTCGGACAATAACCAGATCAACGCCTTCCACCCGGGTGCCATGTCCTTCGCCCACGAGAACGAGATCGCCAAGGCCGGCCCGGCCGCCATCGCCATCATCTCGCCCGACGGCCACCTGGGCATGCTCAAGCACGCCGACGACCTGTCCAAGCTGAACATCCCCTTCATCTTCGACCCGGGCCAGCAGATGCCGATGTTCACGCCCGAGCAGCTGATCGGCTTCATCGACAAAGCCAGCTACGTCACCTGCAACGATTACGAAATCGAGCTGCTGATGGACCGCACCGGCCTGACGATGCCCGAGATCGCCAGCCGCCTGCAGGCGCTGATCGTCACGCGCGGCGAAAAAGGGTCCGAAATCTACACCGACGGCAAGCGCATCGACATCCCGGCCATCGCCGCCGAAGCGCTCGACCCGACCGGCTGCGGCGATGCCTACCGCGCCGGCCTGCTGTACGGCCTGACCAACGAGCTCGGCTGGGAAACCACGGGCCGCCTGGCCAGCCTGCTGGGCGCCATCAAGATCGCCCACAAAGGCGCGCAAAACCATGTGCTGAGCAAAGAACAGATCGCCGACCGCTTCGAAGCCGCCTTCGGCTACCGCTTCTAAGCTAACGCCGAGCCCGTGTCCGATTTTGGGGCCAGACCCCGAAATCGGACACGAGCTGAGCCATAGACGCAGCCATACCAGGCCGGGAACTTCCCGGCCTTTTTCATTACTGCAAGGATTGGACTGTTGAGGCCGTGTCCGATTGGTGCCTGGCACCAGGGTGGACACGGACGCGACGGTGGGCCGGCTTAGCGGCCGCCGAAGAGCATGCCAAGCACGAGCTGGGCGATTTGCAGCAGGATCAGGGCGACCAGCAGCGACAGGTCGAGGCCGCCCACCAGGGGCACGACGCGGCGGAGGGGCCGCAGCAGCGGTTCGTTGAGCGCGCGGATGAAGGGCGCGGTGGGCGCGTGCGGATTGATCCAGCTGAAGATCGCTTCGATCACCAGCAGCGCCATGAAACCATACAGTATCCAGTTCAGGAAACGGTGCAGGGCCATCAGCAGCACGGTTTCGGGCGGCAGGCCGGCCACAAACAGCACGGAACTCGCCAGCAGGACAATCAGAAATGCGCCCAGCAGGCTGGCCCAGTCATAGCCGCCCACGCCGGGGACTATGCGGCGCAGAGGGCGCACCAGCCAGTCGGATAATTGGAAAGTGAATTGGGCCACCGAGGATGGCGGACGGACGCGGATCGCTTGCATCCAGAAGCGCAGCAACAGAACACCGGCCAGCACACTGGCGGCGGTGTCGACAATCAACATAACAATACTAAGCACGTGGACCCTCCATAAAAAAGCCGCTGTGTGATTGTCTCACACAGCGGCTGTCGCCTCATCCGGGCCTAAGCGCTTTGCTTAGGAAGGACGGGTGCTGGTTGGGAAAGGCCATGCGGCAGCTGGGGCCAGCACGGTTTTCGCGGTTGGAGCAGCAGCAGCGGCGGCCGGTTTGGCGGCAGCTTCCTTCTTAGGAGCGGCGGCTTTCTTCGGTGCGGCTTTTTTCACGGCTGGCTTGGCAGCTGGTTTGGCAGCTACGGGAGCAGCTGGTTTGGCGGCTGGTTTAGCGGCCGGCTTGGCAGCTGGTTTAGCAGCGGCTTTTTTGGCAGCTGGTTTGGCGGCTGGTTTAGCAGCTGGCTTGGCAGCGGCTTTAGGAGCGGCAGCTTTCTTGGCGGCTGGTTTAGCGGCAGCTTTCGGAGCAGCTTTCGGCGCAGCAGCTTTCTTGGCGGCTGGCTTGGCGGCTGGCTTGGCGGCGGCTTTCTTCGCTGCTGGTTTAGCGGCGGCTTTCGCTACGGTTTTCTTGGCAGCTGGTTTGGCAGCGGCTTTTTTAGCGGCCGGTTTAGCAGCGGCTTTCTTGGCTGCTGGTTTGGCTGCGGTTTTCGCTACGGCTTTTTTCGCTGCTGGCTTGGCAGCAGCTTTCTTGGCCACTGGCTTCGCTGCGGCTTTTTTCGCTGCTGGTTTAGCTGCGGTTTTCGCTACGACTTTTTTCGCTGCTGGCTTGGCTGCCGCTTTTTTGGCGGCTGGCTTCGCTGCTGCTTTCTTCGCTACTGGCTTGGCGGCTGCCTTGGCAGTGGTTTTCTTCGCTGCTGGTTTTGCTGCTGGCTTGGCAGCGGCTTTCTTGGCCACTGGCTTCGCTGCGGCTTTCTTCGCTACTGGTTTGGCAGCGGCTTTTTTCACTGCTGGCTTAGCGGCGGCTTTCGCTGCTGGTTTAGCGGCGACGGCTTTTTTCACTGCTGGCTTGGCAGCGGCTTTAGCGACGGTTTTCTTGGCTGCTGGTTTAGCGGCAGCGGCTTTTTTGGCGACTGGTTTAGCAGCAGCGGTTTTGGTAGCTGCTTTTTTAGCGGCAGGAGCGGCCTTTGCGGCGGCTGGTTTCTTTGCTTCGGTTTTTTTAGCGGCTGTTGCCATTTTTTTTCTCCTTCATCTGAGATGAGAACTTATACGCACAAGATGTAAACCCGCCCCTCCTCCCCAATGGAAGATAGGCGAATTATTCATCGGCGCAAACAATTCGGGGTTTGCGCTAATGAATGCGGCACCAGCTGAACTGCTGCAACTCCTCACGTTTGCAGCGCTTCAGCCATCGACTCTGCCGCCGCACCACAGGGTGCTTTCGGCGGCAGCTTCAAAATCTTGTTACGGCACGTTTCGGTTCGAGGGCGTATGCTCAGCTCCATTCGATCCCGCGCCGCAGCCACATCACGTCATCAAGTTCAAAGAAAAAACCGCCCCGCCTGATCGGATTCAGGCAAGACGGCTTCCCGATAACGGTGTGGTCTTGTGCATATCTGTGCGATTTGTATCCCGTTTTTTTCGTCGATTTTTGCGCTTACAACACACTCAAAAAAGAGCGCTTGCAAATTCAAGTATTTTCAAGTTCGTAAAGTACACGAAAACCTTGTCGATGCGCAACCGGAACAATTGATTTTCACCTTCTTTTTTTCATTGAGTTGAGCGCGTCAACGCACATTCAAACGCTGAAGAAGGCCCGCCGATGCTGCCTGCGCGCCCTCTTCGCTCACCTCACTACACACATGCGCTTCGCATAAGGCCTTTACCTAAAGGCGCTATGCGTTTTGAAAAAATCCGAAAGAAGATCAGGCGGGCGCGCGCCGCGCTGCGGCGCCGGCATTTTTGTCGTCGCGATTAAACGACAAGAAAAAAAACGCTCGCACGCCATCGCGACGCGGCTCGGCGTAAAAAGCGCGTATAAAAAAAGCCCGGCATGTGCCGGGCTTTTTAGGAGAAGCGAAAAACGAAAGGGGTCAGTCCCAGTTCAGCGCGCCGCCGGTCTGGTACTCGGTGACGCGGGTCTCGAAGAAGTTGCGCTCCTTCTTCAGGTCGATCATCTCGCTCATCCACGGGAATGGATTTTCATCCTGGTCGAACAATTGTTCCAGGCCGATCTGCACCGCGCGGCGGTTGGCGATGAAGCGCAGGTAGCCTTTGAACATGGTGGCGTTCAGACCCAGTACGCCGCGCGGCATGGTGTCTTCGGCGTAAGCGTATTCCAGGTCCACGGCGTGCAGGAACAGGGCCTTGATCTCGTCGCGGAAGGCCGGGGTCCACAGCTGCGGGTTTTCCAGCTTGATGGTGTTGATCAGGTCGATGCCGAAGTTGCAGTGCATGGACTCGTCGCGCAGGATGTACTGGTATTGCTCGGCGGCGCCCATCATCTTGTTCTGGCGGCCCAGCGCCAGGATCTGGGTGAAGCCGACGTAGAAGAACAGGCCTTCCATCAGGCAGGCGAAGACGATCAGGGACTTCAGCAGCTTCTGGTCGTTTTCGATGGTGCCGGTGACGAAAGCCGGGTCGGTCAGGGTGTTGATGAAGGGGATCAGGAACTCATCCTTGTCGCGGATGGATTTGATCTCGTTGTAGGCGTTGAAGATTTCGCGCTCGTCCAGGCCCAGGGACTCCACGATGTACTGGTAGGCGTGGGTGTGGATCGCTTCTTCGAAGGCTTGGCGCAGCAGGTACTGGCGGCATTCCGGCGCCGTGATGTGGCGGTAGGTGCCCAGCACGATGTTGTTGGCGGCCAGGGAGTCGGCGGTGACGAAGAAGCCCAGGTTGCGCTTCACCAGGCGGCGCTCGTCTTCGGACAGGCCGTTCGGGTTCTTCCACAGCTCGATGTCGCGCTGCATATTCACTTCCTGCGGCATCCAGTGGTTGGCGCAGCCGGCCAGGTATTTGTCCCAGGCCCATTTGTACTTGAAGGGCACCAGCTGGTTGACGTCGGTCTTGCCGTTGATGATGCGCTTGTCGTCGGCGTTCACGCGCAGGGCGATCTGCTCGGCCGTGCCTTCGCTGGCTTCGGCGCCCACTTGGTTGCGCGCCACCGGCGCGGCTTCTTCATCCCAGGACAACATGGTTTCTTTCCTTATCAATCTGTAAAAGAATCGGCCGGGCAGACCCGGCGCGATTCTGACTCTTCTCTATAGATGGCTACTCAACAGCTTATTGGCAAGCTTCGCATTCCTCGAAGCCGTCATCGCCCGGACGCAGGTAGCAGGCGGCACCTTCCGCCACTTCCGGGGTCGTTGCGCTGGCAGCGGCGGCTGGCGCGGCGCTGACCGCAGCTGGACTCACCGCCACGGCGTTCAGGGCGCCGGTCTTGGAAGTGGACTTCTCCATGTGCGAAGCAGCGATGGTACGCAGGTAGTAGGTGGTTTTCAGGCCACGCAGCCAGGCCAGCTTGTAGGTCTCGTCCAGTTTCTTGCCGGAAGCACCCGCCATGTAGATGTTCAGCGACTGGGCCTGGTCGATCCACTTCTGGCGGCGCGAGGCGGCTTCCACCAGCCAGGTCGGCGACACTTCGAAGG
Organism: Massilia sp. NR 4-1; assembly: GCF_001191005.1. Lineage (NCBI taxonomy): Bacteria > Pseudomonadati > Pseudomonadota > Betaproteobacteria > Burkholderiales > Oxalobacteraceae > Massilia > Massilia sp. NR 4-1. The sequence continues at coordinate 5,464,896 of NZ_CP012201.1, read as the reverse complement.
CGGTTGCATAAATATCACGCAGGTCTTGCGGCACGCGGTCGATCTTGCTCAGCGAGCCGTCGAAGTATTTCAGGTCGGCGATCATGACCTCATCCCACAGGCCGCGCGCTTTCAGGTCGCGCACCAGATAGGCGTTGATCTCGGTGAACTCGCCCGACAGGTTGGACTTCACGTACAGGTTCTGGAAGGTCGGCTCGATGCAGGCCGAGACGCCGATGATGTTCGAAATGGTCGCGGTCGGAGCGATCGCCACGCAGTTCGAGTTGCGCATGCCGAACTTGGCGATGCGTTCGCGCACCGGTGCCCAGTCCATCGAGGACGACAGATCCTGTTCCAGGTAGCCGCCGCGCTCTTCGGCCAGCAGCTTGACCGAATCCTGCGGCAGGATGCCGCGGTCCCACAGCGAGCCTTTGTAGGACGCGTACTGGCCGCGTTCCTCGGCCAGCTCGGTGGAGGCCAGGTAGGCGTAGTAGCACACCGCTTCCATCGAGGTGTCGGCGAAAGCCACCGCCTCGTTCGAGGAGTAAGGCACGCGCATCATGTGCAGGCAGTCCTGGAAGCCCATCACGCCCATGCCCACCGGACGGTGGCGCATATTGGCGTTGCGTGCTTTCTCGACGGCGTAATAGTTAATGTCAATCACGTTATCCAGCATGCGCATGGCGGTGCGGACGGTTTTCTGCAGCTTGACGTGATCCAGCTTGCCCTCTTTCATATGGGCCGGCAGGTTGACCGAGCCCAGGTTGCAGACGGCGATTTCGTCAGGACCGGTGTTCAGGGTGATCTCGGTGCACAGGTTCGAGCTGTGGACCACGCCCACGTGCTGCTGCGGCGAACGGATATTGCACGGATCCTTGAAGGTGATCCATGGGTGGCCGGTTTCGAACAGCATGGACAGCATCTTGCGCCACAGGTCGAGCGCTTCGATCTTCTTGGAGACGCGGATTTCGCCGGCGGCCGCCTTGGCTTCGTAGCCCAGGTAGGCTTGCTCGAAGGCCTTGCCCACCTTGTCGTGCAGGTCAGGCGTGTCGGATGGCGAGAACAGGGTCCAGCTGCCTTTTTCCATCACGCGCTTCATGAACAGGTCGGGAATCCAGTTCGCGGTGTTCATGTCGTGGGTACGGCGGCGGTCGTCGCCGGTGTTCTTGCGCAGGTCGAGGAATTCCTCGATGTCCATGTGCCAGGTTTCCAGGTAGGCGCAAACCGCGCCCTTGCGCTTGCCGCCCTGGTTCACCGCCACGGCGGTGTCGTTGACCACTTTCAGGAACGGCACCACGCCCTGCGATTTGCCGTTGGTGCCCTTGATGTGGGCGCCCAGGGCGCGCACCGGGGTCCAGTCGTTGCCCAGGCCGCCGGCGAACTTGGCCAGCAGCGCGTTTTCCTTGATGGCGTCGTAGATGCCTTCCAGATCGTCCGACACGGTGGTCAGGTAGCAGGAAGACAGTTGCGAACGCTGGGTGCCCGAGTTGAACAGGGTCGGGGTCGAGGACATGAAGTCGAAGCTCGACAGCAGGTGGTAGAACTCGATGGCGCGCGCTTCGCGCTCGCTCTCGTTCAGGGCCAGGCCCATGGCGACGCGCATATAGAAGGCCTGCGGCATTTCGATGCGCACATCGCGCACGTGCAGGAAGTAGCGGTCATACAGGGTTTGCAGGCCGATATAGCCGAACTGCAGGTCGCGGTCGGCCACCAGGGCCTTGGCCAGCTTGGCCAGGTCGAACTCGGCCAGCTTGGCGTCCAGCAGCTCGGCTTCGATGCCCTTGGCGATGTATTTCGGGAAGTACTCGATGTACTCGGCGGCGGCTTTGGCCTGCGGCACTTCCTTGCCGAACACCTCTTTACGGATGGTGTGCAGCAGGATGCGCGCGGTCACCTGCGAGTAGGCCGGGTCTTTTTCCATCAGGGCGCGGGCGGCCAGGATGGCCGATTTGTGCAGCTCTTCGACCGGCACGCCGTCGTACAGGTTCTTCACGGTTTCGGCCAGGATGGCGTCGGCGTCGACGTGCTTTTCCAGGCCGGAGCAGGCGGCGTTGATCAGGTCACGCACTTCCTGCATGTTCAGCGGGCGGCGCGCGCCGTTTTCGGTGACGTGCAGCTGCGGCTCGGCGACGGTGGCGGCACCGGCGGCTTCCTTCTTCAGGCGGCGTTCTTCCATATGCTTGGCACGGTACAGCACATAGGCGCGCGCCACATCGTGTTCGCCGGAGCGCATCAGGGCCAGTTCCACCTGGTCCTGCACGTCTTCGATATGGAAGGTGCCGCCGGATGGCTGGCGGCGCACCAGGGCATTCACCACGCTGCTGGTCAGCTCTTCCACCAGTTCACGCACGCGGGCGGAAACGGCGCTCTGGCTGCCGTCCACGGCCAGGAAGGCCTTGGTCATCGCGACCGCGATTTTGGAGGGCTCGAACGCAACCACGGCGCCGTTACGGCGGATGATGCGGTAGTCGCCCAGCGTGCCGGCCGCAGTGGCCAGGCCGCCGGCAGCGCCGGCCGAAGCCGGTACTTGCGGCGCTGGATTGATGGTGATGTCCTGAGTAGATTGCATTTCAGCTCCCGATAACAGCGTGCAAAAAGGGTGGTAACAGATTTAGTTGCTCTAAAGCAGGTTTTAATTTGTAGCAAGTTTATTCACTAGATTTAGTGAAACGCGCTAGCTTAGACACTAATTGTAGGACAAGACTAAACCGTGTGGGGCAAAAAAAATTGCCGAAAAGGGCAATTTTTCTGTTGACTTTTAACTCCTTCGGACAGCAAGCGCGGCTTGCGGTAAGCAAGCACTAACACTGCGCCAAAGGGCGGTCCGGCGCTGCCTTTTTCGTAGGCAAAAACCGGCGCCAGGCGCCGCATCCGTGGCGATTTTGTATTGACGAAACGATCACGAATGGGGCGGCGGCGGGCGTGCCGGGGGCGGTCTACGGACAGTGTCCGGACCTGCGGCCGGCGCGCGGCGGAGCGGCATTATAGACGATCCGCGCCTCCGGCCGCCCAAGTCAGGCTTCCGGCTCCTGGATATTCAGCTTTTGCATCTGGTAGCGCAGCTGGCGGAAACTGATGCCCAGCAGCTGGGCGGCCTGGGTGCGGTTGAACTGGGTCTGGGCCAGGGCGCGCAGGATGATGTCGCGCTCGATCTGGGCCAGGTAGTCGGGCAGATTGCTGGGCAGGACGTCGAGCGGCGGCGGGGGCGGCAAGGCGGGCGTGGCGGGCGATGCCGCCAGCGGCGCGGCGTCCGGCGGCGCCTCGGCCGCTGGCGCGGCGGCGGCCTGCGGCGCTGGGGCGGTGGATACGGGGACGGGCGCAGTAGCGGGCGCGGCATGCGGGCCGGCCGGTGCCGCGCTGCCAGCCGGCACCAGCGGATCAGAGGCGGCCATCTGGTTTGGTGGCGGCGCCGCGCGTCCCGGCGCCGCGCCCTTGAGCGCCAGGTCGGCGGCATCGATCACGCCGTCGCTGGAAAACGCCAGGGCGCGCTCCAGGATGTTTTCCAGTTCGCGCACATTGCCGGGGAAGGAATAGGCGCGCAGCGCCTCCAGCACGCCCGCTCCCAGCACCGGCGTGCCGCCGAAACTGCCCAGGCGTTCAAGGATGGCGCCGGTCAGCTCGGGCAGGTCGTCCAGCCGTTCGCGCAGCGGCGGCAGACTGAGTTCGATCACATTCAGCCGGTAGAACAAGTCCTGGCGGAACTTGCCCTCCTCCACGCAACGCGCCAGATCCTGGTGGGTGGCGCTGATGATGCGCACATCGACCGGCTCCTCGGCCGTGGCGCCGATCTTGCGCACGCGCCGCTCCTGGATGGCGCGCAGCAGCTTGACCTGCATCGCCAGCGGCAGGTCGGCCACCTCGTCCAGCATCAGGGTGCCGCCGTGGGCGGCCTGGAAAAAGCCGTCGCGCTCGTCGGAGGCGCCGGTGAAAGCGCCCTTGCGGTAGCCGAAAAACTCGGCCTCCATCAGCGCTTCGGGAATGGCGCCGCAGTTGACGGCGATGAAGGGGCGCTCGGCGCGCGAGCTTTGCGCGTGGATTTCGCGCGCCGCCAGTTCCTTGCCGCTGCCCGATTCGCCGGTGATGGCGATCGGCGCCATGGAACGCGCCAGCCGCCCGATCTGGGCGCGCAAGGCCTGGATCACGGCCGAATTGCCGCGCAGGCGGCTGCGCGCCGGTCCCTGGCTGGGCGCGGCCGGCGGCGGCGCCTGGTTGACCTTGAGCGCCGACTGCACCAGCACGCGCAGCTGGTCCAGCTGCACCGGCTTGCTGACATAGTCGAAAGCGCCCGCCTTCAGCGCCACCACGGCGTTTTCCGCGCTGCCGAAGGCGGTGACGACGGCGATCGGGGTGTTTTTGCAGGCGGCGGAGACTTCGCGCACCAGTTCCAGGCCCAAGCCGTCCGGCAGCCGCATATCGGTCAGCACCAGGGCGTATTCGTGCCGGGTCAAAAAACCGCGCGCCTGCTGCAGGTTTTCCGCGCTGTCCACGTCCAGGCCCATTTTGACCAGGGTGATTTCCAGCAGCTCGCGCAGGTCCGCTTCGTCATCGACCACCAGGACACGGGGAGAACTCATGCCGCCGCCCTTCTAATAGATATAGTCAGCGCTCAGCGCGCGGCGGACCGCGCGAATGTAATCACGAAACGGCCGCTCGACTTGCGGCTGCCGTCCGGGTTCACCTCGGAATCGTAGCGGTGCTCATAGTCCAGCATCGCCTCATTATTCAAACACAATTCGCGCGCCAGGTACAAACCCAGTCCGGTTCCCTTGCTCGAAGTTGTATGAAAAGGCTCAAACAGGTGGGCGCGCACCTCGGGCGAGATGCCGGGACCGTCGTCCTGCACATGCAATTCCAGCGCCCGGCCCGGCGTGTTGACAATAAAGATACGGATGCTGCGCGGCGTGGCGCTGGCATAGCGCACCGCATTGCTGAGCAAATTCAGCAGCACCTCGCGCAGGTGCAGCGGGTCGAAGCGCACCGTGGCCGGCGCCACGCCGGCGAGGCACAGCTGGCGCGGGTCGAGGCCCTGCACATCGTCGAATTCCGCCTTCAGTTCGGCCAGGAAGTCGGGCAGCTCCAGCGGCTCGGCATGGCTTTGCGCCTTGCGCGACAGCTGCAGGATGTCCTCCACCATGCGGTTGACGCGCGCCACATTGTCGCCCACGATCTTCAAAAGGCGCAGCTGCACCGGGCCTTGCACATCCTCGGCCAGCAGCGAAGTGGCGTGGTCGATGGCCGCCAGCGGATTGCGCACCTCGTGCGCGATGCTGGCCGTGAGCCGCCCCATGGCCGCCAGTTTCAGTTGCTGCGCCTGGTTTTCGATGGCCGTCACGTCCTCCAGGAAGATCACATTGCGCTCGATGCCCAGGCCGGCCGTGTCGGCGGCAACGAAGCGCACCTTGAGGTGGGATGCCATATCGCGCCGCGCGCTCCAGGCGGCGGTCACGTCCTGCAAGGCTGGATCGGTATACGGCTTGATGCTCAGGAAAACGGTGGACAGAACCGGATTGGCGCGCCAGTCGGCATAGGCCAGGGCCAGCGGATGCAGGGCGGGCGAGCTGCCCAGCTTGAAGTCCAGGCGCAGGCCGACCAGGCCAAGCATCTGCTGGGCGGCCGGATTGCCGCCATAAATCTGGCCGTCGGCGCCCGCCACCACGATGCCGTCGCCGGCATGCGACATCACCAGGCGGTTGACGGCCTGCTGCACGCCGATCTCGATGCCGCGCTGGACCGCCAGCTCCTCCTGCCCGATCAGGCGCGCCGCCATGCGGTTCACCACCAGCACGGCGGCGAAGAAGGCCGCGCCATACAGGCCGGCCTGCAGCACCGAAGCGTCGAGTTCGAGCAACAGGCCGCGGTAGATGCTCTCGCCCAGCATGAACAGCGTGACCAGCGAGGTGCAGAACAGCGCCAGCAGCAGCGGCGCCAGGATCGCCGCACCCGCCAGCGGGAAGAGATAGAGGATGGCCAGGCCGCTGCGGCCGCCGCCGCCCGCCACATACAGCAGGGAGATCACGGCCAGGTCGCAGGCGATCTGCGACAGCAGCTGCAGCATGAAACGGCGGCGCCAGTACAGGGCCGCCAGCGAGAAAGCCAGGGCCAGCACCAGATAGCTGGCGCAGATCTCGGCATAGAAGAAATCCCCGGCCGAACGCAGGCCGCGGCTATCGAAGCTCAGATAGAGCAGCAGGACGATGGCGATCACCACCCGCGTGCCGGTCAGCGTTTGCAGCGAGCGCCAGAATGTCTCGCGGGCTTCGGCTGACAGCACTTGCGGGCGGGTGCTCACCGGAGGATGGGATCAGGGTGCCGGCAAACCGGCGTGGGCGGGACTGCAGTAATTCCGGCCATCGGAGACCACGTTTTCCGAAGCCGGATAATGCACGCCGCAGTGGGCGCAGCACAGCATGGCCTCGGCCTGGGGCGGCGCCTCGGCGGCGGCGCGCGGCCGGCCCGGCTGCTGCTCGGGCGGCCGGCTGGCCGATTTCAGCTTGCTGCGGATGGCGGCGATGACCAGGAAGATCAGGGCCAGCCAGAACAAAATACGTGTCATGCGAATCCTCGGTGCAAAACCACTTCCAGAACAAAACGGCTGCCGACATAGGCCAGCAGCAAGGTCGCAAAACCGGCCAGGGTGAAGCTCAAAGCCGTCTTGCCGCGCCAGCCGCGGAAGTGGCGGCCCGCCAGCAGCGACGCAAACAGCAGCCAGGACAACAGGGTGAAGACCGATTTATGGTCCCACTTCAGCGCCCGGCCGAACAATTCCTCGGAAAAGACCACACCCGACAGGACGGTCAGGCTAAGCAGCATGAAGCCCAGGCCGATCATGCGGAACAGCAGCTTCTCCATGGTCAGCAGGGCCGGCAGCTGGTCCAGCGCCGCCCACAGGAAGCCCGCGCGCGTGCTGCGCGTATGCAGGCGCGACTCCTGCAGCGCCATCAGCACCGCGTGGAAAGCCGCGATGGTCAGCGTGCTGTAAGCCAGGGTTGCGATGGCGATATGCCAGGGCAGCATGCCCGAACGGCCTTCGAGCGAAACCAGCGCGCCGGGGAAGAGCGCCTCCAGCGCCACGCTGATCGCCGCGCAAGGCATCACCATGCGGCGCAAGCCGTCCAGCTGAAAATTCCGGTTCTCCAGCCAATAGGCGCCCACCGAAATCCACAGCGCCGACGAGGCCATGGTCGCAAAGCCGATGCGCAGCGAGCCAGGCTCCATCACATCGAAAGACAGCGTAATCCCGTGCAATACCCAAGCCAGGCCGGTAACGGCGGCAATCAGCGTGGCCTGGCGGGCAGGCAGGACGGCACACACAACATACAGCAACGCGGCTGCGATCAGAAAGTAAGTCTGCATCCAGCTAGTTTACACCAAAGCCCGCCAACCATGCCCCTACCGCCGAGTCCCGGCCTCAGTCGATGGCGGCGAGGCGGAGTTCGTCGTTGTGGTGGCGCTGCTGCTCTTCCATCACGAGCTGGCCGAGTTCGCGCTTGAGGGCGTTGAAGTCGCCGGAAGCGGGGTCGCGCAGGCGCGGCAGCTCAACCAGCAGGTCGCGCTTGACGGTGCCGGGGCGGTAGGTCATGACGACGATGCGGTCGGCCAGATAAATGGCTTCTTCAATGCTATGCGTGACGAAGATGATGGTCTTTTTCAGCTCGGCCCAGATGCGCAGCAATTCGTCCTGCAGGTTGCGGCGGGTCAGCGCATCGAGGGCGCCGAAGGGTTCGTCCATCAGCATGATGGGTGAATCCAGCGCCAGCACGCGGGCGATGGCGACGCGCTGGCGCATGCCGCCCGACAGGTCTTTCGGATAGCGGTGGCGGAAGTCGCCCAGCGAGAGCATCTGCAGCAGCTGGTCGACCGTGGCCTTGATGCGGGCCTTGTCCAAGCCCTTGATTTCGAGGCCGAAGGCGACGTTTTCGGCCACCGTCATCCAGGGGAACAGGGCGTATTCCTGGAACACCATGCCGCGCTCGGGACCGGGCGCCCTCACTTCGCGGCCGTCGACGGTGATGCGGCCGCTGCTGGGCAGGGAGAAGCCGGCCACCGCGTTCAGCAGCGTCGACTTGCCGCAGCCCGATGGCCCCAGCAGGCAGACGAACTGGCCTTGCGGGATCTCCAGCGCGATATTTTTCAGCGCCACCACTTCGCGGCTGTCGGTCTTGAACACCTTGCTGACGTCCTGCACCAGGATATGGCTCATCTTAATTCTCCAGGCCGCGGTGCCAGCGCAGCAGGTGGTTGTTCAGGCGGTTCATCAGCACGTCGATGGCGAGGCCGATCAGGCCAATTGAAATCATGCCGGCGATGATCTTGTCGGACCAGAAGTATTCGCGCGCTTCCAGGATGCGGAAACCCAGGCCATTGTTCACCGCGATCATTTCGGACACGATCACCACGATGAAGGCGGTGCCGATGCCGATGCGCACGCCGGACAGGATGTAGGGCACGGCCGCCGGCAGGATCACGCGCAGGAACATGGTGGTGCCGGAAGCGCCCAGGTTGCGCGCGGCGCGGATATAGATGCCGTCCACCTGGCGCACACCGGCGATGGTGTTCATCAGCACCGGGAAGAAGGCGCCCAGCGCGATCAGGAAGACGGCCGGCGGATTACCGAGGCCGAACCACAGGATCGACAAGGGGATGTAGGCGATCGGCGGAATCGGCCGCAGCAGCTGCACCAGCGGATTGAGCCAAGCGTAGGCGCGGTAGCTGGCGCCCATGGCCAGACCCACCGGCAGCGCCAGGCCGGCGCCGATGGCAAAGCCGACCAGCACGCGGTACAAGCTGCCCAGGGCGTCATGAATCAATTCGCCCGAGAAAGCCCACGCCAGCCAATTGCCTTCGCTGTAAGGCTGCAAGGGCAGCAGGTACTCGACCCACTTCTGCACCACCGCCAGCGGCGAGGGCAGCACCTGGGGATTCACCCAGCCCAGCGTGGTCACCGCCTGCCAGGCTGCGATCACCAGCGCCGGCACCACCAGGCCGACGGCCGCTTCACGCCATGAGAATTTCGCCATGCTGCCCTCCTTTGCTTCTTATTTGACGTTCAGGCTTTTTTTGGCCTGGTCCAGCAGATCGGTCTTGACCCATTCCTTGGCCACCGGCGGCTTGGCCATCTTGCCGACGCCGGTCTTGGCCATCACGTCGGTCGTGACCTGGATATGCTCGGGCGAGATATCGTAGGAATACGGCGAATTGCTGATCGCATCCTGGAAATCGTCCTTGGTGATCTGGCCTTTGAAGACCACTTCGCGCACGTATTTTTCGGCCACGTCAGGCTTGTCGATGAAGGTGCGGGTGGCTTCGACGAAGCAGCGCATGAACTTCTCGGCCACCGGGCGGCGCTCCTTGTAGAACTTCTCCGTCATCACCATGGTGCGCACCGGCTCGCCGATCGGCGTGTCGTAAGGCTTGATGATCTCGGTGCCGAAACCTTTGTTGATGGACTGCGAGGATTGCGGCTCCGACTGCATCATGGCGTCGATATTCTTGCCCAGCAGCGCCTGATTCAGGTCGGCATAGGCGAGGAAGACGATCTGCACGTCCTTGCCCGGCTGGTCGGAGGCGCTCAGGCCGGCCTGCTGCAGCTCGGCCAGCAACAGCACTTCCTGGATGCCGCCGCGCGTGACGCCGACCTTCTTGCCCTTCAGGTCGCGCACGGTTTTCATTTTCAGGTCGGTGCGGCCGACCAGGCGCGCGCCGCCCTTGGCGAAACCGGCCACCACATAGATCGGCGCGCCGCCGGCGCGGCCCGAGATCGCCGCCTCCGACGCGGTGCTGCCCACATCGAGTTCGCCGGCGATGATGGCCTGCATCACATCGAGCCCCTTGGCGAATACATGCTCCTCGACCTTGATGCCGCATTTGGGCGCGATCTCCTTAATATAGGAGACGGCGCCGTAGTGGGCGAATTTCAGGTTACCGAGGCGCACCACTTCCTGCGCCTGGGCGCTGCCCGCCGTGGCCAGCGCCGCCAGCGCCAGGGTCTTTGCGATTTTATTCAGTTTCATCCAGTCTCTCCTCGCCAGTCAGATAGAAATATGGCCCGCGGCCACGGTCTTGCGTGCGCGCAGATCATATCAAAAAATATTGCCTTATAGCTATATTTCGCACTACCGTGCCGCGCCTGTTTTGCTCAGGCTATCAGAGCGGCCCCGTTCTGGCGACTGCGGCGCTCGATTCGCCGCACATCCTAGGAGCGGGCGTTGCGCAGGCGGGCCAGGCGTTCGCTGGTGACGGGGTGGCTGGAGAGGTAGCCGCTGGCATTCTTGTCCAGCTTTGCCAGCACTTCGAAGACGTGTTCCAGATGCGCCAGCGGCAGGCCGTTGTGGCGCAGCATGGCGGCGGCGTAGTCGTCGGCATCGCGCTCGGCGTCGCGCGAGTAGCGCAGGTCGAGCAGCAGGGCCGGCACGCCGGCGATGATGGCCGAAGCGTCGCCGAACACCAGCGTGGTCACGGCGGCCACGGCCGAGCCCTGGATCACGCGCCGCGTCAGGTGGCGTTCATGCAGATGACCCAGTTCATGCGCCAGCACGGCCATCACGGCGCCGTCATCCGGCAGCAGTTCGGCCAGTTCGTCGGTCAGCACGATGTCGCCGGACGGCAGGGCAAAGGCATTCGGGCCGATGCCGCTTTTGCGGAAGAGCAGGCGGTAGGCGGGCGCATCCGGCTCCGGCGAGCGCAGGCCGGCAAAAGCGGTGCGCAGTGCGGCCTGGCGCGCAGCCGGCATATCCGACTGGACAAACACATGGCGGTCCAGCATCTCCAGCATACCGGTGCCCAGCATGCGTTCGGCCTTCAGCGGCAGGTGGCGCGCCACCACTGTGGCGGCGGCAGGCAAGCCATACAGATAGACGGCGCCCAGCAGGGCCACGGTGGCGACGGCCGCCAGCGCGGTGCCGCGCCAGCTTTGCTGGGCGCGCACCACCCAGCTGTCGCCATGGCCGCTGGCGTGCAACAGCCGGTCGAAGGCCGCGCGGTCCACCGCTTCCAGATAGGCGCCGTCGTCGAAGGTGACCTTGCGCATCGCATGCTTACTGCGCTCGGATACGCGCAGCTGCTCCAGCGGGCAGGCGCGTTCGGCCTCGCCGCTCAGATGCAGCATGCCTTCCCGCACCCGCACTTCCACGCGGTGGGCGCGCGACGTCTTGCCGTCGAAATAGCGCGCGGCGGCGGCCTCGTGTTCCATTACAGCGCCAGGTCCAGATCGATGATGTCGGCCACGCCTTCGCCGGTCGCATCCACCTCCTGCTGCACGCCGGCGATGAAGTCATCCAGGCTGCCGGCCGCCAGCAAGCTGGCCGATTCCAGGCGGTATTTCAGCGCGCGCACCTTGGCGAAGGGGATGAACAGGCCCAGGGTAAGGATGACGCCCAGCAGATTGCTGAGGTAGATGAAGGTCAAGCGTCCCCAGGCCAGTTCCGAGCGGAAGCCGTGCTGGCCAAGCTGGGTGTGGTTCCAGATCAGGTTCTGCAAGCGGGATTGGAACAGCGGCCAGATGCTGAAGAGCCACAGATACGTCAGGCCGATCATCAGTATGGTCGCCGCCGCCTGGCCGCCGAACGGCAAGGCATGGGCGAAGGCCGCACCAAGGAAGAAGCCGGCGACGCTGCACACGATAGAGCCGGCGAGCGTGATCGCAAAGAAGATCAGGTACTGGCGATAGAAACTGCCCACGCTGGCGTCGAAGCTGAATTTGGTGCTGCCGAAACGCGCTTCGCTGTGCTGGAAGCGCTTGACGCGCTGGTGCACGAAAGGCAGGGCCAGGCCAAGCGACAGGGTAACCAGCAGCGGCAGCCACAGATAATGGATGTAGGCGTTGCGCTTGTCGCCGTCGAAACCGAAGCGGATGCCGCGGTAGCTGGTGTTGTACAGCTTGAACTGCATGCTGCGCCAGACCAGCACCGGCATCACGATCGCCACCACCACCATGATGGCCAGGCCAAGCAACGGCGAAATCTTGAACGCCAGGTTATAGGCGCCCACCAGGACCAGGGCCAGAATGCGGCCTTTTAAAATCGCCTTCGGATTGCCGTGATATTCAAAGCTGCTGCCATCCAAACGGGTGCTGGAATAAAAATATTGATTGCTGCGCACCTTGGCCCAGGCCGAATAAATACCAAAGGTCACAATACTGAGCAGCAGGTTGACTATCCAGATGCGGAAATATTCGCTGCCGGTGGCGCTGAATTCCAGTTTGAGTTCGCGCGCTTCGGCTTCCTGTCGCCATGCTGCCTGCGTATTATCCATGAATATTCCTGACAAGATTATCGATGAAATAATACTGTAACCGGAAAGCGGTTTAAACGGAAGATGATTTTCGTCATTAGTTAATGCCTTGTGACAATGTGCGAATTTTCATCCATGGCAACAGGAGGATAATGGTTTTTTTGAATAATTAAGACTTTGATAATGAAAAAGCATTTCGCGAAGAGCGCGCTGGCTTTGAGTTTGCTGGCTCTCCTGGCCGCCTGCGGCGGCGGTGGCGGCAATAAGCCGGCCGTGGTCGCGCCCCAGCCGCCGACGCCGCAACCGGCTCCCGAGATCACGCTGAGCGCCCCTGCGGAACCGGTGCTGGCCGCCGGCAAAGCCGTAACGGTGGACGCCAAGCTGTCCCTTCCCGGCGCCATCAGCTGGACGCTGACTCCCGCCGTCGGCACGCTGAGCGGCAGCGGCAGTAGCGCCGTCTACACGCCGCCGGCCATGCTGGCCGAAAAGATCCAGGTCTCGGTACTGGCCACCTCAGGCAGCAGCGTCAAGTCCATCGGCATCACGGTGTATCCGAATCCTGGCACGCCGGGCATCAGTCTGGTGGCAGGCAGCAGTGCCGGCAAGGTGGTGGTGGACGGCCAGGGTGCGGATGCGCGCCTGCGCAGCGTCAGCGCCATGGCGGCCGACGACAAAGGCAACGTCTATATTAACGACGCCAATGTGCTGCGCCAGGTGACGCCGGCCGGCGGGGTGCGCACCATCAAGGAATTCACCCGGCAGACCGACGACGGCGCAGCTACCGGATATTTCCCGCAGCTGCAAGGCGTCGCCTATGCGGGCGGCAAGCTGTATGCCGCCACGTCCTGGCTAGGCACGCTGAGCATCAATCTGGTCGACAGCAAGGGCGGCGTGAGCAAAGTGACCGAACTGCCCGCGCGCAAAACCGCGCCGGGCGGCATGCTGGCCGACGCCGGCGGCCAGTTCTATCTGCGCTATGAGAACGATATCGTCAAGGTTGCGGCCGACGGCAAGACGACGGCACTGGCCGGCCTCGAAGGCGCCAGCGATGGCGTCGACGGCGCGGGCGACGCGGCCCGCTTCCGCGCCATTCGCGATTTCGCTTTTGACCAGAACGGCAATCTGTATGTGCTCGACAGCGCCAGCGTGCGCAAAATCACGCCGAGCGGTCAGGTCAGCACCGTGGCCGGCACCCTGGGCGCCGGCAATGGCGCGGCCGTCGATGGCAACGGCAGCGAGGCGCGCTTCGGCAATCCGAAGTCCTTCGCCTTCGACATGCTCGGCAAGCTGCTGATTCTCGACCGCAGCGGCGCCATGCCGACAGCCTTCGCCATCCGCACGCTGACGGCCGAAGGCAAGGTGGGCACACTGCAGAGCGGCAGCGATCCAGCCGCAGGCAGCGCCAGCACCCTGCTGCGCATCGGCACCGGCGGCACCGTCTTCCTCGGCGCGGGCGGCCGCATCGACAGCTATAAAACCGGCGGCATCAGCGCGCTGGCCGGCATGGAGGACGACAGCACCGCGTCGGTTGACGGCGTGGGCAGCGCGGCGCGCTTCGAGCGTCCGGTCTTCATGGCGGCCGATAACACCGGCAATCTGTATGTGATCGATATGCCAATCGGCAACATTGGACCGGACAAAGTGACCACGCATCTGGTGCTGCGCAAGATCGCGCCGAACGGCACCGTCAGCACCATGATCAACCAGTCGGTAGGCACGCCGTCCGGCATCATGGCTGATAAGGCGGGCAATATCTATGTCTCCACGTACGCGCCCGGCCGCACCGACTCCAAGCCGCCTTACACCGGCGCCCTCTATCGCGTCACGCCTGCCGGCGTGCTGGAACTGGTGGCAGGCCAGCCGCTGGCCGCGCCCGAATTGCGCGATGGCCCCGGCATGCAAGCCCGCTTTAATCAGCCGTATCTGGATGCCATCGACGCTGATAATAATCTGTATGTCCAGGATACAGATCCCGCCAACGGCAAGACGGTATGGCGCAAGATATCTCCAAGCGGCGTTGTCAGTACCCTGAGCCAGTGGCACGGGGTGCAGATGAAGGCGCCCGATGGCCTGGTCTATGAATACAATCTGGTCGGCCAGATCGTGCGCCTGAACGCCAACGGCAGCAGGACGGTGCTGACCAATCACGGCATGGGCGCGACCGAAGCCGGCCCCCTGCCCGGCCGCCTGACGCCGATCGGCCACCGTCCGGTGCCGTATGGTCCATATACGCTGGCGGTGATTGGCGGCTCGGCCATCTACAAGGTAGTGGTGCCGCACTGAATCCAGCGCGGCGGGGCCATGGCGGCGGTGCGGCGCAAGCTGCGCCGCCGCTTGTCTTTGCGCAGCGCCACATAAGGTAAAATGTCCGTTTTTGCGGCGCCGCTGCGCCGTCCGCAACTGACCGTATACTAATTAGTAGGCTTACCATGCTAGACAACCTGACCCAACGCCTTGCCAAGGTCGTCAAGACCATGCGCGGCGAGGCCCGCCTGACCGAGTCCAATACCGCCGAAATGCTGCGCGAAGTGCGCCTGGCGCTGCTGGAGGCCGACGTCGCCCTGCCAGCCGTGCGCGAGTTCATTTCCAAGGTCAAGGAAAAGGCCCTGGGCGAAGAAGTGATTTCCTCGCTGACGCCGGGCCAGGCCCTGGTCGGCGTGGTGCAGCGCGAGCTGGCCGCCATCATGGGCGCCGATCTGGGCGCCGAAGCGGCCCAGCTCAGCTTCGCCCAGCAGCCGCCCGCCATCATCCTGATGGCCGGTCTGCAGGGTGTGGGTAAGACCACCACCGTCGGCAAGCTGGCCAAATACCTCAAGGAAGAGAAGAAGAAAAAAGTGCTGACCGTGTCGGCCGACGTGTACCGTCCGGCCGCTATCGCCCAGCTGCAATCGGTGACCGGCCAGGTCGGCGCCGACTTCTTCCCCTCCACCGCGCAGGACAAGCCGGTCGACATCGCGCTGGCCGCGCTGGACTGGGCCAAGAAGCATTACCACGATGTGCTGATCATCGACACCGCCGGCCGCCTCGGTATCGACGAAGAGATGATGCGCGAGATCGCCGCCGTGCACGGCGCGGTCAAGCCGGTGGAAACCCTGTTCGTGGTCGACGCCATGCTGGGCCAGGACGCGATCAACACCGCCAAGGCCTTTAACGACGCTTTGCCGCTGACCGGCATCGTGCTGACCAAGCTCGATGGCGACTCGCGCGGCGGCGCGGCGCTGTCGGTGCGCCACATCACCGGCAAGCCGATCAAGTTTGCCGGCGTCTCGGAAAAACTCGACGGCCTGGAAGCCTTCGATCCGTCGCGCATGGCCAACCGCATTCTGGGCATGGGCGACATCCTGGCCCTGGTGGAGGAAGCGCGCAAAGGCGTGGACGCCAAGGCGGCGGCCGACCTGGCGGCCAAGATCAAGGTCGGCGGCAAGTTCGACATGAACGACTTCAAGGCCCAGCTGGGCCAGATGAAAAAAATGGGCGGCATGGCCAACCTGATGGACAAGCTGCCGGCCCAGTTCCAGCAGGCGGCCGGCAGCGCCAATATGGACCAGGCGGACAAGCAGGTGCGGCGCATGGTCGGCATCATCGATTCGATGACGCCGATGGAGCGCGCCAAGCCGGAGCTGATCAAGGCTGCGCGCAAGCGCCGCATCGCGGCCGGCGCCGGCGTCCAGGTACAGGAAGTCAACCGCATGCTGAACCAGTTCGAACAGATGCAGACCATGATGAAGAAGCTGTCCGGCGGCGGCATGATGAAGATGATGCGCAGTATGAAAGGCATGATGCCCGGCATGCGCTGACCGCCATTCCGGCCTTTGTCCGACATCCCGAAGCCGCCTGCGCGCACCGCGCCAGGCGGCTTTTTCATAGGGCGCAAGCGGCGCGGCGGCGCGGCGGCCCTGCATTGGCGGGGTTTACGTATCGTTTGCGATGAAAAAAGCGAAAAATGCTTGCATAGTAGTCAAATCCCCACCAATATTAGCCGTGCGAACGATTTGCGCAATTTTCCATGTGTTTGTTAAGGAGGCTCGAATATGGCAACAGCCAAGAAAACCCCAGCAGCACCAGCAAAAAAGGCCGCCGCCAAAGCGGCTCCAGCCAAGAAGGCCGCTCCGGCCAAAGCAGCAGCCAAGCCCGCAGCGAAAAAAGCAGCACCCGCCGCACGCAAACCCAATGCAGCCTTCATGAAAGCGATGACGCCATCGAGCGCGCTGTCTGCCGTGGTAGGCGCGAGCCCCCTGCCACGCACCGAAGTGACCAAGAAGGTCTGGGACTACATCAAGAAACTGAATCTGCAGGATCCGGCCAACCGCCGCATGATCAACGCCGACGACAAGCTGAAAGCTGTGTTTGGCGGCAAAGCGCAAGTATCCATGTTCGAGATGACCAAGCTGATCTCCGACCACCTGAGCTGATCGCCTGGACTACTCCAGCCAAACGCCCCGGCACTGTCCCGGGGCTTTTTTTCGTCCCTACTCCGCTGAGTCCGTGTCCGATTTTGGGGCCAGACCCCAAAATCGGACACGGACTCAGCCGTGGGTTTTACAGGCCGGCGGCGGCGCGCATCAGGTCGAAGACGCGGGTGTTTTCGAGCGTGCCTTTGAAGGCGGCCGAGCCGGCGCCTGCCGCGTAGAGCTTGACGTCGCCGCCGCCGTGGGTTTCGCCGCGCAGGCGGACACCGGTCTCCTGGTGGTAGTCGTCGCCGCCGGCTTCGGCGCTGCCGACGTCCGCCCGCTGCGCCGGGCGGTTCGGGCCGTTGCCGAAGACCAGGGCGGCGAAGGTTTTGCCGTCGGCGTCGAGCAGGGCTTCGCCGCTTTCGCCGCGCACGATGTCGAGGATGGGATTGCCGCGCCGCGCATTGCCGTTGAAGGCCAGGGTGTGGTCGTGGTCGGCGGTGACGACGATCAGGGTATTGGCCAAGCCGGGATCGAGCTGCTTCATTTGATCGAGCGCGGTTTGCACGGCGTCGTCGAAGGCCACCGTGTCGACCAGGGCGCGCTTGACGTTGGAACCGTGCAGGGCATGGTCGATCTTGCCGCCTTCGACCATCAGGAAGAAGCCTTTCGGATTCGCGCTCAATAACTCAATGGCCTTGGCGGTCATCTCGGACAGGCTGGGCTGGGTGCCGCCTTCGCCGCGCGGCGGCGTGGCGGTGCGGTCCAATTCATATTCCAGGTGGTCTTCCTTCGCGTACAGACCGACGAATTTCTGGCCGGGGCGGGCCACCGACATTTCCATCTTGTTGCTGGCGACGGCGTAGCCCTGGGCCGCGAATTCGGCCAGCAGGTCGCGGCCGTCGGCGCGGCCCTTGCTGTTGCTGGCGGCCTCGTAAGGCGTGAAGT
This sequence comes from Massilia sp. NR 4-1, assembly GCF_001191005.1. Lineage (NCBI taxonomy): Bacteria > Pseudomonadati > Pseudomonadota > Betaproteobacteria > Burkholderiales > Oxalobacteraceae > Massilia > Massilia sp. NR 4-1. The sequence continues at coordinate 5,447,350 of NZ_CP012201.1, read as the reverse complement.
GATGCCGGCCACCGCCCATCAGCACATCGAGGCCGCCGCCCAGCGCGGCGTTGTAGCCGGCGCCGCCCGGCACGGCCTGCAGCGCGATGGCGTAGCCGCTCTGGCGGTGGCAGCTGTGGGCATAGGTCGATGCCGGCGTGGCGTGGGTCGCTTCGGTGGTGGTGACGGCGCCCACCGAGCGGCCGGCGGCCTTGCTCAGTTCCAGGATGGTGGGGGCGGCTTTGCCGTTGCCTGGCGCGCAGGTGTCGATGGTCAGGTTGCCGCGTTCATCCTTCTGCGGCATGCTGGCCTTGGTATCGGGGGACATCGAGATCACCTCGTTGTTGATCTTGATGCCGGTCATATAGGAACCCATGGACGGCGCGCTGTCCGTGGTTTGCGCATCGTTCGAGTAGGTCTTGATGCGCGCCGTGCGTTCCAGGCGTTCGAATTTGAGCAGGCCTTCTTCGCCGTACTGGAAGATGCGCGCGGCCGTGATGGTGGTCGGTCCCATGCCGTCGCCGAGGAAGAAGATGATGTTCTTCGCCGGCGCGGCCTGCGCCGCCGTCGCGTTCAAGGCCAGCAGCAGGCCTGGGATAAGGGCTTTCTTCATATATATCCGCGACGGCTTACCAGCCGGCCGCATTCCGTATCAGGTTGAACACGCGGGTGTTGTCGATGGTGCCGCGGAAGTCTTCGGCGCGCGCACCGATGGCGCCCAGCCAGACGTCGGTGCCGCCCGGCGTGGCGCTGCCTGGCGCGGTGCGCACCACGGCTTCCTGCGCGTAGCCGCTGGCGCTGACAGTGGCGTCGTCCAGCGCGGGGCCGCTGTTGCGCGGGCCTTGCACGCGCTTGCCGCCGCTGCCGAAACCGATGATGGTGTAAGGCGCGCCGTCCAGATCCTTGCCTGGCTTGCCGTCGCCGTAGCGTTTCAGCAGTCCCAGCACGCCGGGTTCCTGCGCCGTGGTCTTGCCGGTGCGCTTGGCATAGCCATTCAGCACCAGGGTGCTGTCATGCGTCGAGGTGGCGACGATCAGGGTGTTTTTCAGGCCCGGATCGCGGCGCTGCATGTCATCGATGGCCGCTTGCAGGGCCTGGTCGAGAGCCTGCACTTCTTCCAGCGCGGTGCGGGCGCTGGAATCGGCCAGCGCCTTTTCGATATGGCGGTTGCCGACCACCAGCAGGAAGCCCTTGCCGTTGCCGGACAAGCCGGCGATGGCGCGCTGCGTCATCTGCGCCAGGCTGGGCTGGCGGCTGGCATCGCGCGCGCTGCCGCCAGCCAGCGCCTCATCGGCGAACAGGCCAAGCAGGCGCTGGCCAGCGGCCGGTTTCAGTGCGTTCAGTTCCGCCAGGTTGGTGGGCTGGACATAGCCCTTGACGCGCAGCTCGGCCAGCAGGTTGCGGCCGTCCGCGCCTTGACCAAAGTCGCGCGCGCCGCCGCCCAGCACCACGTCCAGGCCATTGCCCAGCGCCGCGTTATAGCCGGCGCCGCCCGGCACCAGCGCGGCAGCGGCCAAGCGCGACCTCGCATCCTGCTGGCGCGTCTGCCCGGCGCCGGCCCGATCCGATGCCTGGCGCGCGTCAGACGGACAATGGTGGAAATAGCCCGCCGCGCTGAACGCATCGGTCACGCTGCCGTTGCTGACAATGCCGGCCGCCAGGCCGCGCTGCTTGGCCAGCTCCAGCAAGGTCGGCACCGGACGCGCCTGCGGCGTGCCGCAATCGCTCATGGCCAGCACGCCGTTCGCCGTTTTTTCGCCGCTCAGATAGGCTGTCATCGCCGCCGCGCCATCGCTGGCCTGCATATTGGCGGAATAGGTTTTGACATAAGCCGCTTCCGGCAAGGCGTCCAGCGCCAGCTGGCCTTCCTCGCCGACGGCGAAGATGCGCGCAGCGGTCATGGTATTGATGCCCATGCCGTCAGCTACAAAGAGAAGGATGTTTTTCGACCCTTGCGCCGACTGCGGCTGGGTGCTGGCGCAGCCCGCCGTCAATGCGGCCAATCCCATGGCGGCCGCCCACTTCAACACCATTCCTGCTCCTCTTGTCAGACAAAGTCTGCAATCTTAGCGGAAAACGGCCTAAGTTTGATGTACGGGAGGGATCAGCGCGCAGCTACCGAAGATGCGGCGTGCTTCCAGTTATTCCAGGCGGCCAGCACGGCGTTCGGATATTCGGGACGTCCCCGGCTGCCGTTGTAGCGGCCCAGGGCGAGATAGAGATTGCCGCCTTCCATATCCAGATACATGCGCAGGATGGCGCAGCCATAGCGCAGATTGGTCTGCATATTGAACAGCTTGCGGCGGTCGCTGTCGCCGATCACATTGGTCCAGAAAGGCATGACCTGCATATAGCCGCGCGCACCGACGATCGATACGGCGTATTTGCGGTAGGCCGATTCCACCTGTATCAATCCCAGCACCAGTCCCGGATCGAGACCGGCGCGGCGCGCCTCATACCAGGCGGTTTCCAGGAATTCGATGCGGCTTTGCGCGTCGGGCAGCTTGCGCTTGAGGCGGTCGGACATCTCGCCCAGCCACTGTTCGAAGCGCAGGCGTTCGGTGGGATTACTGAAACTCGGTTTGGGCGGACGCGCATCGTGGATGGCGTTGGACAGCGCCAGGCGCACCGAGTCGCCCAGCGCTTCTTCCTTCTGGTTGCCGGCATGCACCGGCGCCGCCAGCAGGCCGGCGCCCAGCGCCAGCACCGCGGCAAGCCGTGGCAAAGCGGCGAACCGCCCTTGCCGCAGGCGGGACAGCAAGGCGCGCGGCAGGCGGTCCATCCTCAAGCTCACTGCTGGATCTTGCCCTTGACGAAGGACACGATATCGGCCAGTGCCACGGGGGTGGCTTCGGCATCGCGACGGCCCTGGTATTCCAGATTGCCTTCCTTCAGGCCGCGCTCGCCGATCACCACGCGGTGCGGCACGCCGATCAGTTCCCAGTCGGCGAACATAGCGCCCGGACGCAGGCCGCGGTCGTCGACGATGACGTCGATGCCAGCCGCTTGCGCCGCCGCGTACAGCTTATCGGTTTCTTCCTTCACCATCTCGCTGCGGTCGTAACCCATTGGGCACAGCACCAGTTCGAACGGCGCCAGCGAGGCTGGCCAGATGATGCCCTTGTCGTCGAAGTTCTGCTCGATGGCCGCGCCCAGGATGCGGGTGATGCCGATGCCGTAGCAGCCCATCTGCAGCGGAGCCGGTTTGCCGTTTTCGTCGAGGAAGGTGGCTTGCATGCTTTCCGAGTAGGCGGTGCCCAGCTGGAAGACGTGGCCCACTTCGATGCCGCGCTCGATGGCCAGCACGCCCTTGCCGTCCGGCGAAGGATCGCCTTCGACCACATTGCGCAGGTCGGCCACCAGGCTTGGCTCGGCCATGTCGCGGCCCCAGTTGGCGCCGGTGAAGTGGAAGTCCACCTCGTTCGCGCCGGTCACGAAGTCCGACATCAGGGCCACGGTGCGGTCGGCCACCACGGTGACGGGCGCCTTGGTGCCGATTGGACCCAGATAGCCTGGCGCGCAGCCATATACTTCCTTGATCTCTTCTTCGGTCGAGAAGCGGTAAGGGTTCAGGCCAGGCACTTTGCCGGCCTTGATTTCGTTCAGCTCATGGTCGCCGCGCAGCAGCAGCATGAAGTACTGCTTGGCGACCTTGCCGTCCACTTCCTTCTCGGAGGTCAGGGCGATGGTCTTGACGGTGGTTTTCAGGTCGATCTTCAGCTGCGCCGCCACGTCCTCGCATTTCGAGGCTTTCGGGGTGGCGGTCTTGGCCAGGGCGGCGCCGGCGGCGGCGCGGGTGCCGCTAGCCAGGGCTTCGGCCGCCTCCATATTGGCGGCGTAGTCCGAGTCCGGGCAGTAGACCAGGGCGTCCTCGCCGGTGCCGGCGATCACGTGGAATTCATGCGAGCCGGTGCCGCCGATGGCGCCATTGTCGGCCGCCACGGCACGGAACTGCAGGCCGAAGCGGGTGAAGATGCGGGTGTAGGCGTCGTACATGATCTTGTACGATTTCTGCATGCCTTCCAGGTCGCGGTCGAAGGAGTAGGCATCCTTCATGGTGAACTCGCGGCCGCGCATCAGGCCGAAGCGAGGACGGCGCTCGTCGCGGAATTTGGTCTGAATGTGGTAAAAATTCAACGGAATTTGACGGTAGGATTTAATTTCACTACGAACAACATCCGTGATCACTTCTTCGGAAGTGGGCTGGAAAGCATAGTCGCGGCCATGGCGGTCCTTAATGCGCAGCAACTCCGGACCCATCTTGTCCCAGCGGCCCGTTTCCTGCCACAGCTCGGCCGGCTGCACCAGCGGCATCAGCAATTCAACGGCTCCAGCCTGATTCATCTCTTCGCGCACGATGGCTTCGACCTTGCGGATGACCTTCAAACCCATCGGCATATAGGTGTAAATCCCGGAGCCGAGGCGCTTGATCATGCCTGCGCGCATCATAAGTTTGTGGCTAACAATTTCCGCGTCAGAAGGCGCTTCTTTGAGGGTTGAAATAAAAAATCGGGATGCACGCATGACGATGAATTCTTTTTAAAAAGAGAGGGTTATAATCAACCTAATTTTAAAGGATTAGCTGGCTGATGCGTCCAATCTTTATACAAATGCGTGCATTTACGGGTCCTCCGGCCGCTTTCGTACCCCGAAAGCCGGGTTGGCGGGCCATTTTGTGGGCAAAAATGTAAGAAGGACGCGCTGCCGCAGAAAGTTTGAGGTGCAATATGCTCGATCGGGAAGGGTTTCGCCCCAACGTCGGCATCATCCTGCTCAACGCCCATAACGAGGTGTGGTGGGGCAAGCGGGTGCGCGAGCACTCATGGCAGTTTCCGCAAGGCGGCATCAAGTACGGAGAAACGCCCGAGCAGGCGATGTACCGGGAGTTGGAGGAGGAGATAGGTTTACGTCCCGAGCACGTGAAAATTGTGGGACGCACGCGCGACTGGCTGCGCTACGAGGTGCCGGATCATTTCATCAAGCGGGAAATCCGCGGCCACTACCGCGGCCAGAAACAGATCTGGTTCCTGCTGCGCATGTGCGCCCGCGACAACGACGTGAATCTGCGTCTGACCGACCATCCGGAATTCGACGCCTGGCGCTGGCATGACTACTGGGTGCCGCTGGACGTGGTGATCGAATTCAAGCGCGAAGTGTATCAGCGCGCCCTGCAGGAGCTGTCGCGCTTCCTGACCTGGCCGCCACACGGCAACCGCCACACCTCGCGCTACCTGCGCCAGCCGCACGGCCAGCGCCAAGGCGGTAGCGGCGGCAACGGCGGCGGCGGCGGCAACCGCAACCAGCAGGCGGCGCAGGTCGCGGCGCCCTGCGAAGAAGCCGGCCTGATCGTACCGGCCGAGAAGTAAGCAAAAACGGACAGCCCAGGCTGTCCGTTTTTATTTGCGGGTACAATAACAGCCCTTGTTTTCGCCGCCCCAGCCGCCGCCTCATGTTCACGCCCTCCTCCCACGACGTCCGCCGCTTCTTCTGCGAAGTGTTCCGCAAGCAGCGCGCCCGTGAAATCCTGACCCCGCTCGAAGCCATGGCCCAGGACTGGGTGCAGCAGCACCCCGAATACGATGAAGCATTGAGCGATGCCGAAGCCGCCATCGCGCGCGACTACTCGGTCGAAGGCGGCCAGGCCAATCCCTTCCTGCACCTGTCGATGCACTTGTCGATCGCCGAACAGGTCTCGATCGACCAGCCGCGCGGCATCCGCGACGCCTGCCAGACCCTGGCGCGCAAGCTCGACTCCGAGCACGACGCCCACCATGTGATCATGGAATGCCTGGGCGAGATGATCTGGAACTCCCAGCGCCAAGGCCTGCCGCCCGACGGCGCCGCCTACGTCGAGGCCATCCGCCGCCGCCTTTGATTCGGCGCGCACAATAAAATAAAGCCCGCGAGTTGCGGGCTTTGTTTTTGTCCGGACGGAACTGGATCAGCGCGAGATGACCAGGGTGCCAGGCAGGCTGTGCAGATAGGCGGCGAGGTCTTTGATGTCCTGGTTGCTCAGCGGCTTGACCTGGCCGGTCATGATGGCGTTGCTGCGACCGTTGGCGCCGTCGCCGCGCTTGTAGGCGGTCAGGGCGTGTTCCAGGTAGTCGCGGTGCTGGCCGGCCAGCTTGGGATAGCTCTGGTCGATCGGGCTGTTGAAGTCTTTGCCGTGGCAGCTGGCGCAGTTGTATTTCTCGGCCAGGGCCTTGCCGGCGGTGATGTTGCCGGCTGCGGCAGCGCTCAGGGAGACGGCGGAGCAGAACAGGGCGATCGTCAGTTTTTTCATCATGGCTGGCCTCATTTCTGCTTGGTGGCGGTTTGCTGCGAGTAGTACGCAGCGATGTCGGCGATGTCCTGGTCGGACAGGCTGACGGCAATGCCCTTCATCGAAGGATGCTTGCGCTCGCCCTTCTTGTAGCCTTGCAGCGCGTTTTCAATGAATTTAGCGGATTGGCCACCGATCATCGGCACCTGAAACACTTCCGGGAACGTTGCTTTGTAGCCTGGGATACCGTGGCAACCGATACACATTTCGATCTTGGCTGGGGCGGCCTTGGCGTTTCCAACGATGTCCGCCGCAGCGGCAGCCTGGGTGATGCCGGCGAGCACGAGGAGTGCAAAGAGTTTTTTCATGGTGTTGGTAATGATCAGTGGGGATTAGTTCCAGTAACGCAAATTTATTTTAAGAAACCTTGATCTATGTACTAGCAATTCGCGATTCTAACCTAGGAAGATTCATAACGTCCACATTAGAACTACCCTCCCACGCCCCCTCTCCAGATCTGGCATATACTCGAAAAATCCGACTTTTACCGAGAAATCCACCCCATGCATCCACCTTCTGGTCCTAACGCCCGTTTCGAGGGTTCCGCCAACTACGTCGCCACCGGCGACCTGAAACTGGCCGTGAATGCGGCCTTGACGCTGCAGCGTCCCTTGCTGATCAAGGGCGAGCCGGGCACCGGCAAAACCATGCTGGCCGAGGAAGTGGCCGCCGCGCTCGATATGCCGCTGATGCAGTGGCATATCAAGTCCACCACCAAGGCCCAGCAAGGTCTATATGAATATGATGCAGTGTCTCGTTTACGCGACTCCCAGCTCGGCGACGAACGCGTGCGCGACATCCATAACTACATCGTCAAGGGCGTACTGTGGCAGGCGTTCACGGCGCCGGAGCCGGTGGTGCTGCTGATCGACGAGATCGACAAGGCCGATATCGAGTTCCCCAACGATCTGCTGCGCGAACTCGATCGCATGGAGTTCTATGTCTACGAAACGCGGGAGATGGTGACGGCCAAGCACCGCCCACTGGTCATCATCACCTCGAATAACGAGAAGGAGCTGCCGGACGCTTTTCTGCGCCGCTGCTTCTTCCACTATATTAAGTTCCCGGACAAGGAAACCATGGAGGCCATCGTCAAGGTCCACTATCCGAACTTGAAGCAGGAGCTGCTGGCCCAGGCCCTGCAAACCTTCTACGAAGTGCGCGATGTGCCGGGCCTGAAGAAAAAACCGTCCACTTCGGAGTTCCTGGACTGGCTCAAACTGCTGCTGGCCGAGGACATTCCCCCCGAAGCCTTGCGCAGCAAGGATGCCAAGGCCATCGTGCCGCCGCTGCACGGCGCCCTGCTGAAAAACGAGCAGGACGTGCACCTGTTTGAACGCCTGGTATTCATGTCGAGGACGAACCGCTGATGAGAGAGATAAGCCCTGTCACGCTGGAGCTGAACGGCGTACGCCTGGAACCGCTGCAGCCGCGCCACACCGAAGGCCTGCGCGCCGCCGCCAGCGACGGCGAACTATGGAAGCTGCGCATCACCTCGGTGCCGGAACCGGAGAACACCGAGCAGTACATCGCCACCGCGCTGGAGATGCGTCCTTCGCGCCTGGCATTCGCGGTGATGGACATCGCCAGCGAAAAAGTCATCGGCTGCACCAGTCTGCACGATATCGATCCGCTCATCGGCCGCATCGAAATCGGCTACACCTGGTATGCGAAAAGCGTGCAGCGCAGCCACGTCAACAGCAGCTGCAAGCTGATGCTGCTCGCCCATGCCTTCGACAAGGGCTATGAGCTGGTCGGCTTCCGCACCGATATCTTCAACCACGCCTCGCAGAACGCCATCGAACGCCTGGGCGCGAAGAGGGACGGCATCCTGCGCCACCATGCGCTGCGGCGCGACGGCACGGTGCGCGACACCGTCATGTACAGCATCGCGCGCAGCGAATGGCCGCAGGTGAAAGCCCATCTGGAATACCGTCTGGCGCGGGGACGTTCATGCTGATCGATTTCTTCTTCACGCTGAAAGAAGCCAAGGTTCCCGTCACCATCAAGGAATTCCTGACGCTGCTGGAAGCGATGGAGAAAAACGTCATCGACAGTTCGATGGACGATTTCTATTACCTTGCGCGCCTGACCCTGGTGAAGGACGAGGCCCATTTCGACAAGTTCGACCGCGCCTTCGCCCACTACTTCAAGGGCATCAACGCCGCTTTCGACACCAAGGGCGAGATTCCGCTGGACTGGCTGCTGCAGCGCATGAAGCGCGAGCTGACGCCGGAGCAGATCGCGGCGCTGGAGAAGTTCGGCTATGACAAGCTGATGGACCGTTTGGCCGAGCTGCTGAAGGAGCAGAAAGAGCGCCACGAAGGCGGCAGCAAGTGGATCGGCACGGGCGGTACCTCGCCCTTCGGCCATGGCGGCACCAATCCGGAGGGCGTGCGCATCGGCGGCAAGGGCGGCAACCGCACCGCCGTCAAGGTGTGGGAGCAGCGCGCCTACAAGGACTATGACTCGGAACGCGAACTGGGCACGCGCAATATCAAGGTGGCGCTGCGCCGCCTGCGCCGTTTCGCACGCCAAGGCGCGGCCGAGGAACTGGCGCTGGACCAGACCATCCGCGCCACGGCCAATAACGCCGGCTACCTCGATATCAAGATGCAGCCGGAGCGCAAGAACAATGTGAAAGTGTTGATGCTGTTCGACGTGGGTGGCACCATGGACGACCATATCGAGCGCACCGAGGAGCTGTTCTCGGCGGCCAAGACGGAATTCAAGAATATGGAATTCTTCTACTTCCACAACTGCGTCTATGACTATCTGTGGAAGAACAACCGCCGCCGCAACGCCGAGCGCTTCCCCACCTGGGACGTGCTGCGCAAGTACACGCCGGACACCAAGCTGATTTTCGTCGGCGACGCCACCATGAGCCCCTACGAAATCCTGCAGCCGGGCGGTTCGGTCGAGTACAACAACGAGGAAGCCGGCTCGGAGTGGATCACGCGCTTCACCAATGCCTTCCCCAAGGCGATCTGGCTCAATCCCGAACCGGAAGGCTTGTGGCAGTACCGGCAGTCGATCGCCATCATGCGCCAGCTGATGAACAACCGCATGTACCCGGTCACGCTGGAAGGGCTGGAGCGCGCCATGCGCACGCTCAGCAAATAATCAGGCCGAATCAGGCAGGCAAGAGCAGGCGGTAGCCGACCGCCGTTTCCGTCAGCAGGTATTTGGGCTGGGTGGGATCGTCTTCCAGCTTGTGGCGCAGATGGCCCATATAGATGCGCAGATAGTGGCCATTCTCCGACTGCGCCGGCCCCCACACGGCGCGCAGCAGCTGGGGATTGGTCATCACCCGTCCCGCATTGCTGACCAGGACCGACAGCAGGCGGTATTCGGTTGGCGTCAGGTGCACGTTCTCGCCGCCCTTGCTGACACGGCGGTTCTGCAAATCCACCGCCACATCGCCGAAATGCACCAGGCCAGCCTTGTCGGCCTGGGGCTGGCGCTGGCGGCGCAAGGTGGCGCGCACGCGCGCCAGCAGCTCGCCCACCCCGAAAGGCTTGCTCAGATAATCGTCGGCGCCCGCATCCAGCGCACGGATCTTGTCGGCCTCGTTGACGCGGGCCGAGAGCACGATCACCGGCACATTCGACCATTTTCGGATATCGCCGATGAAGTCGATGCCGTCCCCGTCGGGCAGGCCCAGGTCGAGCACGATCAGGTCGGGCTTGCGCGTGCCGGCGTCGATCAGGCCGCGCTGCATGCTGGCCGATTCATGCACCTGCCAGCCCTCCTCTTCCAGTGCGGCGCGCACGAAGCGGCGGATCTGCGGCTCATCTTCCACCAGCAGAGCGGTGGGCGGGGTCTCGTTCAAATGCGTATTCATTCCGTCATGCTTTCCATTTGGCCGGCGCCGCCGTCTTCCGGCATGGCGGGTGGGGTTCCCAGCGGCAGGGTGAAGGCGAAAGCGGCGCCGCCCAGCGGCGAAGTGGCCGCGTCGATCTTGCCGCCGTGGGCTTCCACGATGGCGCGGCAGATCGCCAGTCCCAGACCCACGCCGGGCTTGGCCGATTCGCGCTCGCCGCGCGTGAATTTTTCAAAGATGGCTTCTTCGCGTCCATGCGGCAGGCCGGGACCGTCATCGTACACGAGGACGCGCGCCCATAGGCCATGCAGCTCGGCTGCGACCACGATGCGCGAACCGGGCGGCGTGTACTTGGCCGCGTTTTCCAGCAGATTGCACAGCACGCGCTCGATCAGCACGGCGTCAAAGCGCAGCAGCGGCAGCTCATAGGGCAGCTGGGTGCTGACCTTGTGCTCCTTCAGCTGCAGGGCGCTGGCGCGCAAGGCGCTGCCCACCACCTCTTCCAGCGGCTGCCATTGCAGATTGAACTTGATTTCGCCACTCTGGATGCGCGCCATATCCAGCAGGTTCGCGACCAGGGTGCTCATGCGCAGTGCCTCGTCATGCAGGGAGCCGGCCAGCGCCAGCTGCGGCGGCGACAGCGGCGGGCGCGAGCCGGCCAGCGACTCGGACAGGCCGACCAGGGATGTCAGCGGCGTGCGCAGATCGTGCGACAGGGCCGCCAGCAGGGAGTTGCGCAGGCGTTCGGATTCCATATTGACCAGGGCTTGCTGCGCCACTTCGATGTAGTGCACGCGCTCCAGCGCAATCGCGGCCAGGGCGGCGAAGGTGTCGAGCTGCTGCCGCTGCTCGGGAATGAGTATCCAGCGCCGCTTCTCCGGCTCGATGGCCAGCACGCCGCGCGTGCGCATCGGCGCCACCAGCGGCATATAGAAAATCGGGCTGGCCGGCAGGGTGTCCGTTCCCAGGCCCGCGCTTTCGGCATGGTCGAAAGCCCATTGGGCGATGCCGCTGTCGATCTCGGCGCTCGGCGCCTCGCCTGCCGCGCCGCCGGCCGGCGGCTGCAAGCGCCCGTCATCGTCCGGCAGCAGCAGGGTGGCGCGGGCGCGGAAGGTACTCTGGATGAAGCCACGCGTGGTGTCGAAAATCTGCTCGGTCTGCAAGGCGCCCGACATTTCGCGGGCAAACTCGTAGAGCGCGCGCGAACGCGCTTCGCGATGCGAAGCGACGCGCGCCTGGAAGCGCAGGCCCGCCGTCAGGTGGCCGGTGATCAGGCCCACGGCCAGCATCACGCCGAAGGTAATCAGGTACTGGAAATCGGAGACCGCGAAATTGAAGCGCGGCGGTACGAAGAAGAAGTCGAAGCACGCCACGCTGACACAGGTCGCCAGCACCGACTGGCCGCGCCCCCAGCGCACCGCCACCAGCACCACCACCAGCATGAAGAGCATGGCGATATTCGCCAGGTCGAGATAGGCCACCATGGGCGTGGCCAGCAAGGCCGCGGCCAGGCTGGCCACGCCAGCCCACAGATAGGACAGCGCGAGCGTCCTGCCGCCCTGCCCCCTTTCCATTTCCGCTTCGGCGGAGGGGCCGGAACGGTCGACGGCGCGCTCGATAGCGCTGCCGCCCAGTTCGATCAGATCGATGTCCGGTGCATGCGCCGCCATGCTCTTGATATGCGAACGGCGCCAGGGCCAAGTGCGGTGGCCGCGTCCCAGGGTGATCTTGGACAGGTTATGGCTGCGCGCATAGTCCACCGCCGCCGCCGCGATATCGCTGCCGGACAGCACGGCCGTGGTGGCGCCCAGATCCTCGGCCAGCTTCAAGGTCTTCAGGATGCGTTCGCGCTCGGCGGCCGGCAGGCGCTGCAAGGCCGGCGTTTCCACATAAATCGCATGCCAGGCCGTTCCCAGTTGGCTGGCCAGGCGCGCCGTGCTGCGCACCACCTGCTCGCAGCCGGGACGCGGACCGATGCAGGCCAGCAGCGCGGCCCCGGTTTTCCAGATGGCCTCGATCGATTGTTCGACGCGGTAGGCGCGCACATCGTCCTCCACCCGGTCGGCGGTGCGGCGCAGCGCCAGCTCGCGCAGGGCGATCAGATTACCTTTGCGGAAAAAATTCCTGGAGGCGCGTTCGGCTTGCGGCGCCTGATAAACCTTGCCGCCCTTCAGCCGCGCCAGCAGCTCGTCGGCGGGGATATCCACCAGCACCACCTCGTCGGCGGCGTCGAACACGGTGTCCGGCACGGTCTCGCTGACCTGGATGCCGGTGATGCCGCCCACCACATCGTTCAGGCTTTCCAGGTGCTGGACGTTGACGGTGGTGTAGACATCGATGCCCGCTTCCAGCAGCTCTTCCACGTCCTGCCAACGCTTGGGGTGGCGCGAGCCAGGCGCATTGGAATGCGCCAGTTCATCCATCAGGATCAGCGGCGGACGGCGTACCAGGGCGGCGTCGAGGTCGAATTCGCCCAGCGTCTTGCCGCGATACTCGATGCGGCGCGGCGGCAGCAGTTCCAGGCCGTCGATCAGGGCGGCGGTTTCGCTGCGGCCATGGGTTTCCACCACGCCCACCAGCACCTGGCCGCCGCCAGCCGCGTATTTGCGCGCGGCCGACAGCATCGCATAGGTCTTGCCGACGCCGGCCGAGGCGCCAAAGTAGATGCGTAATTTGCCACGCGCCTGCTTGCGCTCTTGCGCCTGGACTTGCGCCAGCAAAGTATCGGGATCGGGCCTTTGGCTATCGTTCGGGAGCATATTCATTCATATTTTTGCGCACGCAGGGGACAGTCCCCTTGCAAGCAAAACCGGGGACTGCCCCTTGGGGATGCCCCCCGGTTTTGCCGTAGGGAAGCCGTCCCCGGTTTCCAGCAGTTTAGCGAGTATGCGTGGTTTTACCATCCAGCGCCAGATTCAGCGCCAGCACATTCACGCGCGGCTCGCCGAAAAAGCCCAGTGCGGGCTTGCTGGCGTTGGCGTCGATCAGGCCGCGCACTTGCTCATGCGTCATGCCGCGCGCCGCCGCCACGCGCCTGGCCTGGTAGTAGGCAGCGGCCAGACTGACTTCGGGATCGAGACCGCTGCCCGAGGCCGTAACCAGATCGACCGGCACCGGCGCGGTGTTTTCCGGATCGGCCGCTTTCAGCGCGGCCATGCGGCTTTTCACGCTGTCGCCCAGGGCCGGATTCAGCGGCCCCTGATTGGAACCGCCGGAACCGGCACCGTTATTGGCCATCGGCGCGGTGGCCGATGGGCGGCCCCAGAAATACTTGGGCGAGCTGAAAGCCTGGCCGATCAGCTGAGAGCCGACCGGTTTGCCTCCAGCTTCGACGATGCTGCCGCCCGCTTGCGCGGGAAAGACGGCGTTGCCGATGCCGGTGACGGCGAAGGGATACAGCACGCCGCATACCAGGGTCAGGGCGCCGAACAGGACGAGAGCGGGACGTAATGGAGATGCCATGGTGGCTCCTGTTTAAACGAGGTTGAGGGCGGACAGCAGCATGTCGATCAGCTTGATGCCGATGAAGGGCAGGATCAGGCCACCCACGCCGTAGACCAGCAGATTGCGGCGCAGCAGGGCGCTGGCGCCGATGGCGCGGTACTGCACGCCTTTCAGCGCCAGCGGAATCAGGAAGACGATGATCAGGGCGTTGAAGATCACCGCCGACATGATGGCCGAATTCGGACTGGCCAGCTGCATCACGTCCAGCGCCTTCAGCTGCGGATAGGTGCCGACGAAGGCCGCCGGAATGATGGCGAAGTATTTGGCGATATCGTTGGAGATCGAGAAGGTGGTCAGCGAACCGCGCGTCATCAGCATCTGCTTGCCGATTTCCACGATTTCCAGCAGCTTGGTCGGATTCGAATCCAGATCGACCATATTGCCCGCCTCCTTCGCGGCCTGGGTGCCGGAACTCATGGCGACCGCCACGTCGGCCTGGGCCAGCGCCGGCGCGTCGTTGGTGCCGTCGCCGGTCATGGCCACCAGGCGGCCTTCGGCCTGGTAGCTGCGGATCAGTTTCAGCTTGTCTTCCGGCGTGGCTTCGGCCAGGAAGTCATCCACGCCCGCTTCGGCGGCGATGGCGGCGGCGGTCAGCTTGTTGTCGCCGGTGATCATCACGGTCTTGATGCCCATGCGGCGCAATTCGGCGAAACGCTCCTTGATGCCGCCTTTCACAATGTCCTTCAGCTCGACCACGCCCATCACGCGGCCATTTTCGGCCACCACCAGCGGCGTGCTGCCGCGGCGCGACACTTCCTCGGTGACTTTCACCACCTCGGCCGGATAGCTCTGGCCCGCCGCTTCCACGTATTTGCGCACAGCGTCGGCCGCGCCCTTGCGCAGCTCGCGGCTGTCCACGTCCACGCCGCTCATGCGGGTATTCGCAGAGAAGGGCAGGAAGGTGGCATGCAACGACGCCATCTCGCGTTCGCGGATATTGAAACGCTGCTTGGCCAGCACCACGATGCTGCGGCCTTCCGGCGTTTCGTCGGCCAGGGAAGACAGCTGGGCCACGTCGGCCAGTTGCTGCTCGCTGACGCCAGGGGCCGGATAGAAGGCCGAAGCCTGGCGGTTGCCCAGGGTGATGGTGCCGGTTTTATCCAGCAGCAGCACGTCCACGTCTCCCGCCGCTTCCACGGCACGGCCGGAAGTGGCGATCACATTGGCCTGCATCATGCGGCTCATGCCCGCCACGCCGATGGCCGACAGCAGGCCGCCGATGGTGGTGGGAATCAGGCAGACCAGCAGGGCGATCAGCACCGTGATCGTGACCGGCGTGCCGGATTGCGCCGCTTCCACCGAGAACAGGGAGAACGGCAGCAGGGTCACGGTGACGATCAGGAAGACGATGGTCAGCGCCACCAGCAGGATGGTCAGGGCGATCTCGTTCGGCGTTTTCTTGCGCTTGGCGCCTTCCACCATGGCGATCATGCGGTCGAGGAAGGTCTCGCCCGGATTGGCCGTGACTTTCACCACCAGCCAATCGGACAGCACGCGGGTGCCGCCGGTGACGGCGGAAAAATCGCCGCCCGACTCGCGGATCACGGGCGCCGATTCGCCGGTGATGGCGCTCTCGTCGACCGTGGCCACGCCCTCCACCACTTCGCCGTCGATGGCGATCACATCGCCCGCCTCGACCAGCAGGTAGTTACCCTTGCGCAGATCGCTGGCAGGGCAAGGCAGCCAGGTGGTGCCGTATTTGGCGCTGGCCAGCTTCTTGGCGATCACGCTCTGCTTCAGATTGCGCAGCGAAGCGGCTTGCGCCTTGCTGCGGCCTTCGGCCATGGCTTCGGCGAAGTTCGCGAACAGCACAGTGAACCAGAGCCAGACGGCAGTGGCGAGGATGAAACCGGAGCTGGCCTCGCCCTTCCCGCCCAGCGACTGCAGGTACAGCAGCGTAGTGATGATGCTACCCACATACACCACGAACATCACGGGGCTGCGCAGCTGGGTGCGTGGGCTCAGCTTGCGGAAGGAATCCACGATGGCGGGAACCACCAGCTGCGAATCGAACAGCCTGAGACGCGGCGTGGAAGGAACCGGCAGCGTCATCTCTTTTTGCGTTGCATTGGCTTGCGACATGGAGAGTTCTCCTTACTTCATATACATTTGCAGGTGTTCCACCACCGGACCAAGGGCCAGCGAAGGAACATAGTTCAGCACACCGACCAGCACCACGATGCCGGCCAGCAGGCCAATGAACATCGGACCGTGGGTCGGCATGGTGCCGGAGTTGGCTTGCAGGCGCTGCTTGCCGGCCAGCGAACCGGCGATCGCCAGCACCGGCACGATCACGGCGAAGCGGCCGAACCACATGGCGATTGCCAGCATCACGTTGTAATACGGCGTGTTGGCGGACAGGCCGGCGAAGGCGCTGCCGTTGTTGTTGGCGGCCGAGCTGAAGGCGTACAGGATTTCCGAGAAGCCGTGGGCGCCCGGATTGGCGACACCGGCCTTGCCCACGTCCAGCATCACCGACAGCGCGGTCCCCAGCAGCACCAGGGTCGGCGTCACCAGGATGACGATGGAACTCATCTTCATCTCATAGGATTGGATCTTCTTGCCCAGGTATTCGGGCGTGCGGCCGATCATCAGGCCGGCGATGAAAACGGCCAGGATGGCGAAGACCAGCATGCCGTACAGGCCCGAACCGACGCCGCCGAACACCACCTCGCCCAGCTGCATCAAGAGCATCGGCACCATGCCGCCCAGCGGCGTGAAGGAATCGTGCATGGCGTTGACCGCGCCGCAGGACGCCGCCGTGGTCACGGCCGCGAACAGGGTGGTGGCGCTGATGCCGAAGCGGGTTTCCTTGCCTTCCATATTGCCGCCGGCTTGCAGCGCGCTGCTGCCCTGGTCCACGCCCATGGCTTGCAGGGCGGGATGGATCTGCTGCTCGGCCGACATCACGGCGCAGGCAGCAACCACGAAGAGTAGTGTCATCGCGCCCAGCACGGCCCAGCCCTGGCGGCGGTCACCCACCATCTGGCCGAAGGTGAAGCACAGCGCGGCCGGAATCACGAAGATGGCGATCATCTCGAAGAAGTTGGAGAGCGCCGTCGGATTCTCATACGGATGCGCCGAGTTGGCGTTGAAGAAGCCGCCGCCATTGGTACCCAGCAGCTTGATCGCCTCCTGCGAAGCGACCGGGCCCATGGCCAGGGTCTGGGTGGTGGCGGTCTGCTCTTCCGTCACGGCCTGGCCCTTGGCGTCGAGCACGGGCTGGCCATCGGCGCCGGTTTTCGGCACGGTATAGGTAACTGGATCGAGCAGGCTCACTTCCTTGTAGGCCGACATGTTCTGGATCACGCCCTGGCCGGTGAGGAAGACGGCGAAGATAACGGACAGTGGCAGCAGCACATACAGGGTGGAGCGCGTCATATCGACCCAGAAGTTGCCGATCGACTTGGCCGAGCGCGAGCTGAAGCCGCGGATCAGGGCGAAGGCGACGGCGATGCCGGTGGCGGCCGAGAAGAAGTTCTGGCAGGTCATGCCCAGCATCTGGGTCAGATAGCTCATGGTCTGCTCACCGCCGTAACCCTGCCAGTTGGTGTTGGCGACGAAGCTCACCGTGGTATTGAAGGACGAATCCGGGCTGACATTGCCCATATTCTGGGGATTCAGCGGCAGCCAGGCCTGCACGCGCTGGATCGCGTAAGTGAAGACGGCGCCCACGGTGTTAAACACCAGCAGCGCGATGGCATAGGCTTTCCAGCCCATGCCCTGTTTTTCCTGGTCCAGCGGCACGCCGGCGGCGCGGTACAGCAGCCGCTCGACGCCAGCCAGCCAGCCGAAGCCCGGCACGGGGCGGCCATCGGCCACGCGCACCATCAGGATGCCGAGCGGCCAGGAAAGCGCCAGCAGCACGGCCAGGAAGAGCAGCAGAAGAAGGATGGACTGGGTAGTCATATCACAGCTCCTCCGCATTCAGCAGGGCCACGGCCAGATAAGCCAGCAGACCCACGGCAGCGACAGCGCCGATCACATAAAAGAGGTTCATTGCTTGCCTCCCAGCTTGTCGCAGCCGGCGGCAAAGCCCCAGCACAGGACAAAGAAGACGGCCAGCGCCCCGATAAACACGAAATCCATTTCCACCCCTTTACAGGTCTTGTTTTGACAGTAGACAGGTTATCGATCAAGGTCTAAAAGTGGTGTAAAGACTGCGCCGCCCCGTGTAAACAAGATGTAAAAATCCGCTACGGTTGGGTTCGTGTCCGGTTTTGGGGCCAGACCCCAAAATCGGACACGAACCCAGCAATGCAAAAAGCCCGGCATGGGGCCGGGCTTGGGGGATGCGGCGGGTGCTTAGAAGGTTTTGCTGAGCGTGAGCTGGAGGGCGGTCTTGCCCATGAATTTGCCGTTGCGGGCGTTGGCATACGCGGTTTTGCTGGCATTGGTGCCGATCACGGCGAGGGCGCCGGTCAGCACGCCGAAGTCCTTGGTCACGCCGAGCTTCCAGTCAGTGTAGTCGGCGGCATTGTTGTGGCGGACTTTCTGGTGGCCGGCGTGCAGGTTGAGCACAAAGCCATGGCCGGTGTCGATATTGGCGCCGACGTCGAGATAGCCGCTGTTTTTGCTGTCGACATAGCCGAACAGATTGGTCAGCGAGTGCGAGTACTTGATATAGGCGGGGCCGTAGCCAAGCTGGCCGTAAATTTCGGCGGTGTTGGCGTTGGCCATGCCGGCCACGTGTTTCAGATCGTTGGAGGGGTAGATATAGCCCAGCACACCGGCGTCGTAGCTGATATCGGCATTGATCTGGCCGCGCTTGCCGGCGTAGACATCCATTTCCACCGAGCCGTCGCCGCCGGTGTCCTTGGTCCACTTGATGGTGGAGGCCCAGGCGCCCGCATACAGTCCGGTGAGATTGTTGACGTAATCGACGCCGCCTTGCAGCGCCGGTTTCAGGCGGGTCTGCGAGATGCCCCGGTAGCGGTAGTCGGAGGTAACGGCGGCGTTGAAGCTGACTTCATGTTCGGGCTTCTGCTCCTGGGCGTGGACGCTGGCGGCGCAGGCGGCCATGACGGCCAGGGCGAGCATTGTTTTTTTCATGTTGCGGTCTTTCTGGGTGAGTAAAAATCAGGAGGCGAATACTTCTTGATAGAGGGCGGCCATTTCGGCCTCGGCGTGTTCGCCTTGGGCGGGCAGATGAATCACGGTGCCGGACAGGTTGGCAGCCATCACACGCGAGACATAGGCGCGCACGGCGGCCATCTGCACGCTGTCCGGGTCGGACTCGCCGCCCAGCACCACGAACAGCACGCGCAGGCCGGGATTGAACATGCGCGCGCTATTCAAGCGGGCGATCAACTTGTATTGGGTGGCGAGATCGACCTGGTCGGGCGCGACCGGCACCACGGCGATGCGGGCGGCGATCAGGGCGGCGCGGCTTTCCGCCGTGTCGCGTCCTTCGGTGTCGATGACGATGTCGTTATAGCGGCAGCGCAGGATTTCCAGCTCGTCCTGCAGGACGCGGCCGTGGATGGCGCGCGCCGCCAGCCGTGCCGGTTTGGCGGCGCGGCTGGCCGGCACGGCGCCGGCATGCTCGCGGCTCAGCGCCGCGCAAGCCTGGCGCGGGTCGGTGTCGAGCAGCAGCACCTTGCGGCCGCTGCGTGCGCGCAGCAGGGCCAGCCTGCTGGCGACGATGTCTTTGGCCGAACCGGGATTCTGGCCTGCGATGGCGATAATCATGGTCTCTCTCACGCTGTTGCGATGAGAGACAGCTTATCGAGCGGGCCGTAAAAACGGTCTAAAAAGGCGGGGCCGGCGCGTAAACGCCGCGTATAGATTCAGTGCAGCAGCGCAGGAAGGTCAAGTTCGCGCCGCAGCAGTTCGAGCAGATGGTGGTCGGCCACCGGCTTGTCGAGCACGCCCTCGGCCCCGGCGGCGCGGGCCCGCTGGGCATCATATATAAAGGGCGGCGCCGCCAGAAAAACCACGGCCGGCGGCTCGCATTGCGTACTGTCACGCCCACGCAGGCCATGCAAGCCATCGGACTGGCGCAGGGCGGCGCACACGCGGTAAGGATCGATCCCCGGCGTGGTCGTATTGATCAGAACCAGCGCCACCTCGCCCTGGCGGCAGACGGCAACCGCCTCGTCCTCGTTGTCGGCCCAGCGGCAGGCCAACCGCCAGGAACACAGCAAGCGTCCCACATGCAGGCTGAAAGCCGGGCTGCGGTCCAGCACCAGCACCGCGCCGCGGTGGGCGTGGCGGCGCATGGCGGCATAGTCGGCGGCTTCGGTCAGGTCGAGATCGAGACGTTCGCGGCGGCGCCGGTCGGAGCGCTGCGGCGCGCCCTGGCACGCCAGCGTGTCCAGCGCGCCGGTGCGGCGCTTGAGCAGTTCGTCGAGGGCGGAATAGATGCTGCCCCAGCGCACCGGCAGGCGCAGGCTGGGATATGGCAGGCAGACCGGCGGCGCGCCCAGCACCAGGGCCGGGTGGATGTCGCCGGCCAGCGAATCGAGGGCCGCCAGGGCGCGCAGGTCGGCGCCGTTGGCCAGATACAGATCCGGCTCTTGCAAACTGCCGTCGGACAGGCAAAAATATGCCGCCCCCTTGCGGGGCGCCCTGTGCAGGCCCAGCGCGATGGCGCGCGCTTCTTCCGGCGGAAAACCGAGCAGACGCACAGCGAAGGGATATTTCTCCGTTTGCATGGAACAAATCCGTGGCTTTTTTAACATTAAACCACAGTTTCCCATGCCGTCCCAGCGCCCGGATTCCGCCCTTTCCTCCCGTTGAGGATAGAATGCGCGTGCGTCCGCATTAACCAAGAACCGCATTTCAAAGTATGGCCACTAAAAAACCAGTATCCGATTACAGCGAATCATCCATCCGCGTCCTGAAAGGCCTGGAGCCCGTCAAGCAGCGTCCCGGCATGTACACGCGCACGGAAAATCCGCTGCACATCATCCAGGAAGTGATCGACAATGCCTCCGACGAGGCGCTCGGCGGCCATTGCAAAAACATTATCGTGACGCAGAATGCCGACGGCAGCATCACCGTGGAAGACGATGGCCGCGGCATTCCGGTCGGCCTGCACCCGGAAGAAAATGTGCCGACGGTGGAAATCGTCTTCACCCGCCTGCACGCGGGTGGCAAGTTCGACAAGGGTTCGGGCGGCGCCTACGCCTTCTCCGGCGGCCTGCACGGCGTCGGCGTGTCGGTGACGAATGCGCTGTCCAAGCGCCTGGAAATCAGCGTCTGGCGCAAGGACGACAGCGGCAACGGCTTCCACCAGCTGGCGTTCGAGAACGGCGATCTGGTCGAGCCACTGAGCTCCCAGCCCGCGCCGCGCGACGGAAAAAAATCCGGTACCCGCGTCACCGCCTGGCCGGACGCCAAATATTTCGATTCGCCGCTGATCTCCCAGGTCGAGCTGCAACGCCTGCTGCGCTCCAAGGCCGTGCTGCTGCCGGGCGTGAGCGTGACCCTGAACAACGCCAAGACCGGCGATTCCCAGACCTGGCAATACAATGAAGGCCTGCGCGGCTACCTGACCGAGGAACTGGCCCAGACCAGTTCCGGCGGCGCCACCCTGATTCCCCTGTTCGAAGGCGCGCAGTTCGCCGGCCCGGACGCCGAGGGCTTCGCCGAGGGCGAAGGCGCGGCCTGGGTGGTGGCATGGACCGAGGAAGGCGCCGTGGTGCGCGAATCCTACGTCAACCTGATCCCGACCCCGAACGGCGGCACCCACGAATCGGGCCTGCGCGACGGTCTGTTCGGCGCGGTGAAGAACTTCGTCGAGATGCACTCGCTGCTGCCGAAGGGCGTCAAGCTGCTGCCGGAAGACGTGTTCGCACGCGCTTCCTTCGTGCTGTCGGCCAAGGTGCTGGACCCGCAATTCCAGGGCCAGATCAAGGAGCGCCTGAATTCGCGCGACGCGGTGCGCCTGGTGTCGACCTTCGCCAAGCCGCCGCTGGAACTGTGGCTGAACCAGCATATCGACTTCGGCAAGAAACTGGCCGAACTGGTGATCAAGCAGGCGCAATCGCGCCTGCGTTCGGCGCAGAAAGTCGAAAAGAAAAAATCCTCGGGCGTGGCTGTCCTGCCGGGCAAGCTGACCGACTGCGAATCGTCGGAGGTGGCGCGCAATGAGCTGTTCCTGGTCGAGGGCGACTCGGCCGGCGGTTCGGCCAAGATGGGGCGCGACAAGGAATTCCAGGCCATCCTGCCGCTGCGCGGCAAGGTGCTGAACTCCTGGGAAACCGACCGCGACCGCCTGTTTGCCAATAACGAGATCCACGACATCGCCGTGGCCATCGGCGTCGATCCGCACAGCGCGGGCGACACGCCGGATTTGACCGGTCTGCGCTACGGCAAGATCTGCATCCTCTCCGATGCGGACGTCGACGGCTCCCACATCCAGGTGCTGCTGCTGACCCTCTTCTTCCGCCACTTCCCGGCGCTGATCGAGCAAGGCCATATCTGCGTGGCGCGTCCGCCGCTGTACCGCGTCGATGCGCCGGCGCGCGGCAAGAAACCGATCCAGAAGCTGTACGCGCTGGACGACGGCGAACTGGTGGCCATCGAGGACAAGCTGCGCAAGGACGGCCTGAAAGACGGCAGCTGGTCCATCTCCCGCTTCAAGGGCCTGGGCGAGATGAACGCCGAGCAGCTGTGGGAAACCACCATGAATCCGGACACCCGCCGCCTGCTGCCGGTGGCGCTGGGCGACTTCGGCCACTCCGAGTCGGCCGCGCGCTTCAATATGCTGATGGGCAAAGGCGAAGCCGCCGCCCGCCGCGCATGGATCGAGGAACACGGCAACGAAGTGGAAGCGGACATCTGATCCGGGCATCTAATCAAGACAAGTATTCACAATGACTCAAGCAAACCTCTTTGACGAACCAACGCCCGCCCAGCCGGGCGGCCCGGGCGATGGCGGCGAATCGCTGACCCTGTCCACTTTCGCCGAACGCGCCTACCTCGATTACGCCATTTCCGTGGTCAAGGGCCGCGCCCTGCCCGACGTCTGCGACGGCCAAAAGCCGGTGCAGCGCCGCATCCTGTATTCGATGAATGAGCTGGGCCTGAGCGCCACGGCCAAGCCGCGCAAGTCCGCCACCGTGGTGGGCGATGTGCTGGGCAAGCTGCACCCGCACGGCGACCAGTCGGTGTACGACGCGCTGGTGCGCATGGCGCAGGACTTTTCGCTGCGCTATCCGCTGATCGACGGCCAGGGCAACTTCGGTTCGCGCGACGGCGACGGCGCGGCGGCGATGCGATACACCGAGGCGCGCCTGACGCCGATCTCGCGCCTGCTGCTGGACGAGATCGACCAGGGCACGGTGGACTTCCAGCCCAATTACGACGGTTCGTCGGAAGAACCGAGCCTGCTGCCGGCGCGTCTGCCGATGGTGTTGCTGAACGGTGCATCGGGTATCGCCGTGGGCCTGGCGACCGAAATCCCTTCGCATAATCTGAGCGAGGTGGCGCAGGCCGCTGTGGCCCTGATCCGCAATCCGAAGATGGAACACGCGGAACTGATGTCCTTCATTCCAGGTCCGGACTTCCCGGGCGGCGGCCAGCTGATTACGCCGCCGGCCCAGATCATGGACATGTACGCCTCCGGCCGCGGCAGCATGAAGGTGCGCGCGCGCTGGAAGATCGAGGAACTGGCGCGCGGCCAGTGGCAGGCCGTGGTGCACGAGCTGCCGCCCGGCACCTCGGCGCAGAAGGTACTGGAAGAGATCGAAGAGCTGACCAATCCCAAGGTCAAGATGGGCAAGAAGGCGTTGTCGCCGGAACAGCTGGCGTTGAAATCGCTGATCCTGGGCGCGCTCGACACCATCCGCGACGAATCGGGCCGCAATGCGCCGGTGCGCCTGGTGTTCGAGCCGAAATCGAAGAACCAGGACCAGACCGAATTCATGCTGATGCTGCTGGCGCATACCTCGCTGGAGACCTCGGCCTCGATGAACCTGGTGATGATCGGCGGCGATGGCCGTCCGCGCCAGAAGGGCCTGGGCGACATCCTGCAGGAGTGGATCGACTTCCGCTTCGGCACCGTCACCCGCCGCACCCAGTTCCGCCTGAACAAGGTGGACGACCGCATCCATATCCTGGAAGGCCGCGAGACCATCCTGCTGAATATCGATGAGGTGATCCATATCATCCGCAATTCGGACGAGCCGAAAGCGGCGCTGATCGAACGCTTCAAGCTGTCGGACCGCCAGGCTGAAGACATCCTGGAAATCCGCCTGCGCCAATTGGCGCGCCTGGAAGCGATCAAGATCCAGCAGGAACTGGCCGAACTGCGCAAGGAAAAACAGACCTTGCAGGATCTGCTGGACAATCCGTCGTCGATGAAGCGCCTGATCATCAAGGAAATCGAAGCCGATGCCAAGACCTATGGCGACGCGCGCCGCACCCTGATCGAAGAAGCGCAGAAAGCCGTGGTGGAGCAGAAGGTGGCGGACGAACCGGTCACGGTCATCATCTCCGAAAAAGGCTGGGTGCGCGCGCGCACCGGCATCGGCCACGATCCGGCCCAGTTCAACTTCAAGGCGGGCGACTCGCTGTACGGCGCGTTCGAGTGCCGCACGGTGGACACGCTGCTCGGCTTCGGCGACAACGGCAAGGTCTATTCCGTGCCGGTGGCCGCCCTGCCGAACGCGCGCGGCGACGGCGTCCCGATCACCACCCTGGTCGACCTGTCCGGCGGCGCGCGCCTGCTGCACTACTTCGCCGGCTCGGCCAACACCCAGCTGCTGCTGGCCTCCGACAGCGGCTTCGGCTTCATCGCCAAGGCCGGCGATATGGTCAGCCGCCTGAAAGGCGGCAAGGCCTTCATCACGCTGGACGAAGACGCCAAACCGCTGCCGCCGAGCGTGGTGGCCGAAGGCACCAGCGCCATCGCCGTCATTTCCGAGAAGGCGCGCCTGCTCGTCTTCGGCATGGACGAGATGAAGGTGCTGTCGAACGGTGGCCGCGGCGTCACCCTGATCGATCTCGATGACAAAGAAAAGCTGGTTGCCGCCCGCGCCATCAGCCAGAAAGGCGTGATCGTGCAAGGCATCGGCAACGCCAGCAAGGCCAAGGAAGAGCGCATGGGCATCAACGCCCTGCAGGAGCACATCGGCAAGCGCGCCCGCAAAGGCAAGGCCATGCCGACCCGCATCAAGCCTACCGGCCTGCTGCCGATCGCGTAAGCCCAAACCGGCCCTCGGGCTGGCACGAACATGTCCGCCCCCCGGGAACCCCCGGCGGGCGGACATTTTTATTTGGCGGGACGCGAGTAGAGGTCGATGGTGGCGCCGATGGCGTCGGCGCAGACCGCGCAGAAGGACTCGCTGCGGTCGAACATCAGGCATTGCTGCTGCGAGCGGTAGTAGCCGGTGGCTTCGTAGTTGGCGCCTTCGAAAGCGCCCACTTCATGCTTGTGCGGGGCTTTGCTGAACAGGGCATTGGTCCAGGCCAGGTCGTCCTTGAAAAGCTTGCTCATCTCGGACTCGGGGCGATTGGCCTTGCGCAGCGCTGCCCGCGTTTTCTGGTATTCGCGCGAATGTTCTTCGTATTCGGCCTTGGGCCAGGACGTCGGCAGCGGCGTGCCGGGCTTCACAAATTTTTTCCATTTCACGTTGGCGGGATCGCGCAAGGCGGTAACGTTCGGCTCCCAGGGTTCGCCGCGCTCGCCGCCCGTGGCGTAGGCGACGGGAGAGGTGTAGTACTCGTCGGCCAGGCCGGCAAAGTGGTGGCCGAATTCGTGCACGAAGAGGTAGTTGGCCCAGTCGCTGTTGGCGGCGGCGGTGCTGAACTGGCCATAGATGCCGCCCCCGCCATAGGTGTCGTTGTTGACCAGGATTTCGATGAACTCGTACGGCGCATGCTGGGCGATGTCGCGCAGGGCGCGGTTGTCGGTGGTGAGCACGTAGCGCTCGCTGCCGAAGATGTCGTAGCGCGTGCCGAGCGCGGAGGCGTGGTGCACATTGGTGGAGGGGCGGCTGACGCCCGATTCCTGGGTCGGCACGGCCAGGCCCCAGACGTTGAAGTCCCCTGCCCTTTCCTTGAAGGGGCTGACCGTGAACAGGTAGTCGGCCAGGCGGCGCGCGGTCTGTTCGAATTTGGGCAGGTCGGCCTTGGTGTAGCCGTCGCCCAGGATCAGCAGGTCGACCTTCTGCGGCGAGGGGCCGCTGACGCGCAGGGGGATGGGTTTGGCGGGTGCGGGTTCCTGCTTGCGCACCACGTCCAGGGCATCGGTGTCGACATCCACGCTCCAGGCGATGGAGAACTGGTTGTGTTCGTCGCGCTTCAGGATGCGCACCCGCACCGGCTGGTCCGGCTTGGGAAAGCGCACCGATTCGCTGAAGCCGCGGTTGGCCTTGCCCGCTTCATCGGTGCTGCGCCATTCGCCGAAAATGGTGGAGAAGCCGCGCGAGTACAGCAGCTGGCCGGTCTTCGCATCCACCACTTCCACCTTGTTGATGCCGCGGTCCGTGTCGTCCAGGGTGCGCGACATATCGCCCGGCCACGGCAGGGGCTCGATCACCACGCGTTCCATGGCGTAGTGCTCGGACAGGGCATTGCCGCTGTGGAGGTAATCGATGCGGACGGTGGCGGGTTGCGCTGGCGCGGCGATGGCGGCGCAGCTGGTCAGCGCCAGCGCAGCGGCGGCGCCGACACGGGCGAAGGCGGAAAACGGCATAAGGTCTCCTGGGTAGAAAAGTCTGCCGGCTATTCTAGCCCAGGGAACCCTATTTATAGCGGTATAGCGGGTACTGTATTTCGATGGGGCGGATGTCGAGCCGCATATTGAGGATGGAATAGGCTTCCGCCACCGAGGACGAGTAGCCGACGCTGTCGCCGGTTTTGCTGAACCTGAATTCGAAGCCCAGTTCATGCAGCGGTTCGGATGGATGGCCGATGGCGATGCCGACCGCCTCCTTCTGCGCGTTGTCGATCAGCTTTTCCATCAGGTCGATGACGGCGTTCGGTCCCAGGATGTCGGCCGTGAAGACGGGCATGTTCAGGCTGGGACGCTCCGGATCGAGCAGGCCTCCGACCTTCTCCGGCGAGGGAATGAAGCGGCGCTGGTCGATATCGTATTTGTCGCCGCGGTCCAGATAGCTCAGGTTGACGCCGCTGATATTGAAGCCGATGGCCTTGGGGTCGGTGCTGGCCCGGGTCAGGTCGATCAGCAGCGCGCCCTTGTAGCCGATGATTTCCACCTGGCGCTTGCTGTCGATGACCATGGCCGTGTTTTCGTCGATGCCCAGGCCCAGCTTATAGCCCTTTTTCAGCATGGCGGGAATCATGCGTGCAAAGCGGCCGCGCGTAAGCAGGTGCTGGTCGATGAAGATATCGTCGCCGATAAAGCCCAGCCCCGGCGCGATCTCGCGACCTTCGTTGACGCCGCTGCGCAAGGTGCTGAAGACGGTTTTCACCTCATAGAACATGGTGCTGCTCATGATGGCTGCGCCGGCGCTGGTACCGGCCACCACGCCGCCGCGCCGGTATACATCCCATACGGCATCGAGCAACGCGCTGCGGCTGCCGTCGGCCCGGACCATGGCTTGCGTGATGCGCGCCTGGTCGCCGCCGGAGAAATACACCCCGCCGGCCGAGCGCACCGATGCGGCCAGCGCCGCATCCTCGGCCACTTTGCGGAAGTCGCTGCCTTCCAGCTTGACCGCCAGCGGCACCAGGAAGGCATCCGCACCATGCTGGTTCAGGCGGCCCACGATGAATTGGCCGGAGCGCGCCGGGTTGGCCGCCGCCGAGGGGAAGACGGCGATGCGCGCGCCCTTGCCGCCCGCCAGCTGCACGATGCGCTGCCAGACCGGCGCATTGTCGCCGCGCAGGGCGCCGCCGATGATGACCAGCGAGCCTTTCGGCGTTTCCACCGCCTGGGCGCCGCCGCCCACGAGCGGCATGGCCGCCAGGGCGAAATGCATGAGGAGTTTGCGCAGCGCCAGCATGGCTCAGCCTTTATTTATAACGGTACAGCGGTTGCTGCAGCTGGATGGGACGGATGTCCAGGCGCAGCTTGAGCACCGAATACGCCTCCGCTTCGCTGGAGGTGTAGCCGACGCTGTTCAGGGTTTTGCTGAAGCGGAATTCAAAGCCCAGGTCCGGATACGGGTCGCGCGGGTTGCCGAAGGCGATGCCGATGGCTTCCTGCTGGGCGTTGTCGATCAGATTGCCCATCAGGTCGAGCACCGCGTTATTGCCCAGGATATCGTTGGTGAACACGGGTTCGCGCATATCCGGCTGGTTCGGATCGAGCTTGCCGTCGGCCTTGTCCGGCGCCGGCGTGAAGGCGCGCGTCACCAGGTTGAACTTGTCGCCCCGGTCCAGGTAACTGATGGCGGCATTGCTGATGTTAAAACCTTTCACGCCGCGGTCGGTGATGGCGCTGGAAAGGTCGATCAGCAGCGCGCCGCTGTAGCCGATGATCTCCACGTCGCGGTCGGAATTGACCACCATGGCACTGTTCTCATCGATGCCCAGGCCGATGTGGTAGCCCTTTTTCAGCATCACGGGAATCATGCGCGCAAAGCGGCCACGCACCAGCAAGTGCTGGTCGACAAAGACGTCGTTACCGATGAAGCCCAGGCCGGGAGCGATTTCGCGGCCGTCGGTCACGCCCATCTTCAGCATGTCGAGCACCGGCTTGGCGTCGTAGAACATGGTGGTGCTCATGATGGCGGCGCCCGCGCTGGAACCGGCCAGCACGCCGCCGCGGCGGTACGTATCCCAGATGGCATCGAGCAGGGCGGAATGGCTGCCATCCGCGCGCACCAGGGCTTGCGTGATGCGCGCCTGGTCGCCGCCGGCGAAGTAGATGCCGGCGGAGTTGCGGATCATTTCCACCAGCACCGGGTCTTCGGCCGCCTTGCGGTAGTCGCTGCCGCTGTACATCACGCCGATCGGCACGAAGAAGGCGTCGGCGCCATACTGATTGAGCTTGGCGATGGTGCTGTTGGCCGATTTTTCCGGATTGATGGACGCCGCGCCGAAAACGGCGATGCGCGCGCCCTTGCCGCCCGAAAGCTGCACGATGCGCTGCCACACTTCGGCATTGTCGGCCCGCAGGCCGCCGCCGATGATGACCAGCGTACCTTTCGGCGGCTGCACCACCGGCTTGGCCGGCGGCACCGCCGCTTTCACAGTCTTGGTGTTCTTCACGGCGGACGCCTCGGCGCAGCCTTGCAGGCCGAAACTGGCGAGCACGATCAGCGCAGTCGTGCCCAGACGTTTAAGCGATAAGAATAAAGAGTTCATGTTGCCCTTCCTGCACTGATAACTCTATTGCAAAAACTTTACACAAGCATGACAGCGCATCACTTGAACGCATAGTTGGCGCTGGCATAGAAACGGCGTCCACGCGGATCGGTATAGCTTGGATCATAGCCCGAAAGGAAGTGGAACGCCTGGTTGGAGTACGGCGGGCTCTTGTCGAACATGTTCTGGATGCCGGCGCGCAGCTTGAGCTGCTTGCTCCAGGCGTAGGAACCCGACATATCCCACAGCGAATAGGCTTTCACGCGGTTAGCCTTGACCACGCTGCCATCGGTCGTGTTGATGGCCGAGTTCTGATCCTCGTAGCCCGAGGAGAAGCTGTTCGACAGCGTGGCCGAGAATGGCCCCTGATCCCAATCGAAGCTGACGGTGTGGCGCCAGCGCTGCACCACGCCCTCGGTGACGAAGCGGTTCAGGTTGGAGATGAAGGCGTCGCCCGGCGCGGTCTGGATCTTGGACGCCAGCACATAGGTGCCGTTCAGGTGCGCGCCGAAGCGGCCCACGCCGGTATGGATATTGTGCACGTCCACCACCAGGTCGATGCCGCTGGCTTTCTGCGCGCCGCGGTTTTCCTTGCGCAGGTTGATGTAATCGATCTTGCCGTCTTCGTCGCGATGCACCAGGGAGCCGTACTTGGCCAGGTTACCGAGGATGATGTCGTCGCCGATTTCGCTGATCAGATTGGTGCGCTTGATATTCCAGTAGTCGGCGCTGACGGTCAGGTGCTGTCCCGGTTCCATCACGGCGCCCAGCGAGAACTGCTTGCTGCGTTCCGGCTTCAGGTTGGCATTGCTGTAGCGGCGCGTGTTCCAGTTGTCGGCGCAGTCGGAGTAGTCGTTGTCCACCGTGGCGCAGTAGACCGGATCGGGCAGGGTCGCCGTGCTGCTGTACACCGTGGGACGGTACAGTTCCGACATGGACGGCGCGCGGAAGCCGCGGCCCATCGAAGCGCGCACCAGCAGCGATTTGTTCGGCGTGTAGCTCAGGCCCACTTTCGGGCTGAGGGCGCCGCCAACCTTCTGGTAGCGGTCGTAGCGGGCCGAGATCTGGGCCTGGATCTCCTTGGTGAAGGGCGCCAGCAGCTCGCCGAAGACGCCGGCCACGCGGCGGCGGTCGCTGGTGGCCTTGCCGCCTTCGGGCGCGTCGTCGTTGTTGATGTTATTGCTCATCAGCAGAGCCGATGGATTGAAATCGGTGCGCTCGCGGCGCACTTCGCCGCCCACGGCCAGCGACAGTTCGCCGCCCGGCAGCGTGGTCAGGGCGCGCGAGGCTTTCATATCGAGGCTGTCCATGGTGCCGCGCGCGCGGCGCACCACGTCATTGACCTGGATGCTGTCGATCAGTGCCTGGCCTTCGGGGCTGGAGGGGCCGAAGGGGTTGATGCGGCCATCGGCGATGCCCTGCTTGAGTTCCTTGTACAGCAGGTAGCCGTGGGTGTCCTTGTCCTTCACGGTGTTGACGCTGTGGTTGAAGCCCACGTCGTAGTCCCAGCCGCCAACCATGCCGCTGACGCCGAGCACATAGCGCTGGCCTTCGCTGGTCAGCTCACTGGTGCGGCGGCCCGCTTCGTTCAGGCGCACGCGCACTTCCAGTTCGCCCGCATCATCCTCATCCAGGGTATCCAGGCCGGTATTGGCCAGTTGCGGGATCTTGCGGTAATCGATGGCGGCGGTGACGCGCGCGGCGGAGCCGACGTAGTAACTGCGCGAGCGGCTCAGCGCCACCTCGGCATAGGCCTGGGTATCGCTATTGATCTTGAAGACGCCGCGGCTCAGCAGATTCTGCTTCTCGGTCTTGGGATACAGCTCGGTGTCGCCCATGTAATCGTAGGTGCAGGCATCCTGGCCGCCGGTGCCGCCCGGCAGGTACAGATTGGCCGGCGGACTGCATTTCGGAATGGCCAGGTTGATCATGCGGTTGGTGATCGGCTTGCCGTTCAGCTGGAAGCCGATTTCCTGCAGGTGGTCGCGCTGGGCCGAGGTCAGACGGATGTTGCCCGGGCTGGTGAAGCTCGACAGCAGATGGCCCAGGCGCTGCGGCACCTGCAGTTCGGGGATGAATTTGCGCTGCGAAGTGCTCAGGCGGTCGGTGCGCTGCGCATCGAACACGGCGAAGATGTTGTAGCCGTCATCCTGCACGTCGCCGATGCCGCCGCTGATGGACACGGTGCGCTTGCCGGCGCCGCCCTCGTCGGTTTTCAGGCCGTAGGCGTTCAGCTCCACGCCGCGGAAGTCCTTGCGCGTGATGAAGTTGATCACGCCGCCGATGGCGTCGGTGCCATACAGCGAGGAGGCGCCGTCCAGCAGCACTTCCACGCGCTGGATGGCGGCCGCCGGAATATTGTTCAGGTCCACGCCGGTATCGTCGCCGGGCGAGGCGAAGTTGGCCATGCGGCGCCCGTTCAGCAGCACCAGGGTGGAGGAGGTGCCGATGCCGCGCAGGTTGGCGCTGTTGAAGCCGCGCTGGTCGCCGCCCACATTGATGCTGGCGCCGTCGGTCAGGCCGCCCACGTTGGCGCTGATGCGCGTCATCAGTTCGGCGGCCGTGGTGACGCCGGTCTTGTCGATTTCGGCACGGGTGATCACCTGCACCGGCAGCGGGGTTTCGGACTCGATCTGCTTGATGGCCGAACCGGTGATTTCCACGCGCGGCAGGACGGGCGCGTTCTGCGCCTGCACGCCCTGGGCCAGCAGGCCGGCGGCGACGCCGGCGCCGAGCGCCAGGCGCACCGACAGGGCCAACGTGGAAAGAGGTAAGTGCTTGCTGCCTTGCTGCGGGTGTGGCTTGCTCATTCGGTCAATCCCCATTTTTTATTGTAGAAGTACTTATTATCGCTTGCTTAGCGCTTGCCATAAAGGTAAGTGGCGATCACCTCCGTTAACTGGGCCGCTTTTTCCACATTGCCGCGGTTGGACACCATCAGCGCCGCGGCCAGCGCCTCGATCACGGCCAGCGCCGTGCTGCTGCTGCTGGGCAGCACCGGGTGCACGCTCTGGGCGCACAGCAGGTGGTCGGCCAGCGCCGCCAGCGGCGAGGCCGGCGAATCCGTCAGCGCCACGATGGCGGCCTTGCGGTCCCTGGCAAAGCTGGCCAGGCGGCAGCAGTCAACGGTATAGCGCGGGAAGGAGATGGCCAGCACCACGTCCTTCTCCGAGATATTCACCAGGTGGCCGGCGGCCACCTCCGATCCTCCTATGCCCACCACCTCCACCACATGCGCGCAGAAAGGCTGCAGGTGCTGCACCATGGCGCCCGCCAGATGCGAGGACAGGCCGAAGCCCATCACATACACGGTGCGAGCCTTGGTCAGCTTGCGCACCACGGCTTCGATCTGGGGCTGGGCCAGGTTGCTGGCCGTGGTGGTGATATTGGCGAGCGCGTATTCGAGCGACTCGGCTACCGGCGAGGCGCGGCGGCGCTGCTCGATGGAGCTGCGCAGCTTTTCCACCGGCTGCAGCACTTCCTGCAGGGTGTCGGCCACGGCGCCGCGCATGGCGGCGTAATTGCGGAAGCCGATGTCGCGCGCGAAGCGGCTCACCGTGGCGGTCGAGACCTGGCAGCTGTCGGCCAGTTCCTCGATGCCGAGCGCGGTCACGCGCATCTGATGGCGCAGCAGATAGTTCGCCAGCGTTTTCTTGGTGTGGGAAGAGCCGTCGTCGGCCAGCACGCGCAGCAGCAGCCGGCCCAATGCCGAGTGGGCGAAAGCCACTTCAGGCGAGGAAGCTTCGGCGGCGATGGATGGTTTCATTACTCTCCCGGCACTGCATGCATGTAAATCGATTTACAGAATTTACGGTGGCGAAAAAATCAACTAGATCCGACTTTACGCACATCATGCGCAAAACTCAATATTTTTCTGCAGGAATATTTACATCAATTTACTTTGTGAAAATCGTGCTACATAATGGGGCGAAATTTCCACTGCGGCGCCAACACAGGGCAACCCATGCAAGCACACACACATCCGATTTCGGCGCCGCACAGCAGCGCCAGCTATGCGCTCCACAGCTTCCACTTCGGCACGCCCGGCCAGGGCAAGAAGGTGTATATCCAGGCTTCGCTGCATGCCGACGAGGTGCCGGCCATGCTGGTGGCCCAGTTCCTGCGCAGGCGCCTGATCGCACTGGAGGCCGAGGGCAAGGTGCGCGGCGAGATCATCCTGGTGCCGGCCGCCAATCCCATCGGTCTGGCGCAGGCCGTGCACGGCGCGCCTTTCGGCCGCTTCGAGCTGGCCAGCGGCATCAATTTCAACCGCGGCTTCAAGCATGTGGCCGACGAACTCAAACAATCGCTGGCCGGCCTGCTGGGCGGCGATGCGCAGGAAAACATCGGCCTGGTGCGCGCGCATGCGCGCCAGTCCATCGCGCGCTGGCAACCGGCCAGCGATGCCGAGGCGCTGAAAAAGCACCTGCTGGGCATGGCCATCGACGCCGACTTTGTATTCGACCTGCATTGCGATAACGAAGCCACGCTGCATGTCTACGCCGGCACGCCCTTGGCGCCGGCCGTGGAACCGCTGGCGCGCCTGATGGGCGCCCAGGCCGTGCTGCTGTCGCTGGCCGCCGGCGGCGAACCTTTCGACGAGGCCTGCAGCCGCCTGTGGTGGGATCTGCAAAGCCATTTCGGCCCCGCCACGCCGATTCCGCCGTCCTGCATGGCGGTGACGGTGGAACTGCGCGGCGAGATGGACGTGCACTACGAGCTGGCCGAACGCGATGCCGAAGCCCTGCTCTGCTACCTGACCCTGAACGGCGTGATCGACGGCGATGCGGCCGGCGTAGCCGCCGCCCTGCCCGCGCCGCTGTGCGCCATGACGCCGCTGGAGGGCTCGGAACCCATCATCGTGCCGCATGCCGGGGTGCTGGTCTACCACCGCCAGCTGGGCGAACGCCTGAAGGCCGGCGAGGTGGTGGCCGATGTGATCGATCCCGTGAGCGGCCATACCACCCCGCTGCGCTGCACGGTGGATGGCATCTTCTACGCCCGCACGGCGCACCGCCACGTGCTGCGCGGCTGGAACGTGGGCAAGGTGGCGGGGGCGCAGGCTTACCGCGCCGGCGACCTGCTGAGCCAATAAGGCGAATTGCCAAGGACTCGCATGAAAAAATTCAAACTGCCCAATACCTTTGTCCTGCTGTTCGCCATCCTGGCCCTGATCGCGCTGGCGACCTGGCTGGTCCCCGGCGGCAAATACGATACCCATCTGGTCAACGGCAAGCAACTGATCGATCCGGCCTCCTTCCACTATATCGACAGCAAGCCGCAGGGACTGGCGGCGCTGATGATGGCGCCCATCAAGGGCTTTGCCGAGGCGGCGCTGATCATCGGCTTCGTGCTGATCGTGGGCGGCGCCTTCGCCGTGCTGCAAAAGACCGAGGCCATCGACGCCCTGATCAAATCCATCGCGCGTGCGCACAGCCATTCGCGCTTCGTGCGCGCGGCCCTGATTCCGGTCTTCGTCACCATGTTCTCGCTGGGCGGCGCCACCTTCGGCATGAACGAGGAAGCGATTCCCTTCATCCTGATCTTCGTGCCGCTGGCGCTCGCGCTGGGCTATGACTCGGTGGTGGGCGTGTCGATTCCCTTTGTCGGCTCGCAGGTCGGCTTTTCGGCCGCCTTCCTCAATCCCTTCAATGTCGGCATCGCCCAGGGCATTGCCGGGCTGCCGGTGTTTTCCGGCATGGCTTACCGCATCATCGTGTGGGTGATCGCCACCGCCGTCACCATCGTCTTCCTGATGTGGTACGCGGCGCGCATCAAGCGCCATCCCGAGAAAAGCCCGACCTGGGTGCTGGACTGCGAAAAACGCAAGGAACAACAGCTCGACCTGAGCGGCTTCAGCGGCATGACCCTGCAGCACCGCCTGGTGCTGTGGATCTTCGTCGCCACCCTGGGCGCCATGGTGTTCGGCGTGGTGCAGTTCGGCTGGTATATCGAGCAGATCGCCGCCCTGTTCCTGAGCATGGCCATCCTGGTCGGCATCGTCGGCCGCCTCGGCACCGACGAGATGGTGGCGTCCTTCCTGCAGGGCGCGCGCGACCTGGTGACCACGGCGCTGGTGATCGCGCTGGCGCGCGGCACCATGATCCTGGCGCGCGACGCCAATATCATCGACAGCATGCTGCACGGCCTGATGCCGCTGGTGCAGTCTTCCAGCCCGGTGTTCGCGGCGCAGAAGATGTTCCTGATCCAGTCGGTGATCAACTTCTTCATCCACTCCGGCACCGGCCAGGCCGCGCTGACCATGCCCATCATGGCGCCGCTGGCCGACCTGGTCGGCGTGACGCGCCAGACCGCCATCCTGGCCTACCAGTTCGGCGAATTCACCACGCCCATGATCCCTACCTCCGGCATCACCGTCGGCGTGCTGGCCCTGGCGCGCATTCCCTGGCTGACCTGGGCGCGCTGGATGGTGCCGCTGCAACTGATCTACCTGGCGCTGGCCCTGCTGCTGCTTATTCCGCCTTGCCTGATGCAGTGGCAGTAGCCTGGTCCTGGTAAATGGCGGGGAAGTAGCGCTCCATCAGCGTCTCCGGGCGGGCCGGCGGCGCAAAGCCATACTGGGCATACAGGCCGTGCGCATCGGAGGTGGCCAGCATGAAGCGGCGCAGCCCTTGCAGGTCGGGATGGGCCAGCACCGCCGCCATCAGCTGCTTGCTGTAGCCCTTGCCGCGCTGCGCGGGCAGCACGAACACATCGGCCAGGTAGGCGAAGGTGGCGCGGTCGGTGGTGATGCGGGCGAAAGCGACCTGGCTTCCGTCCAGATAGCCGCCCAGGCACAGGGAGTGCGCCAGCGCGCGCTCCACCGTGGCGCGCGGAATATCCCTGGCCCACGCCGTCTGTTCGCTGAGGAAGCGGTGGATCAAGCCGATATCGAGCAGGGAGGGGTCGTCGCTGATATGCAGCCGGCTCATTGCGGCTTCTTCAGATATTGCGGCGGCAGCGCGGTGGCATCCTCCTCCGATTGCCAGACCACGGACTGGATCCACCAGCGTTCGCCGTCGCCCACCAGCTGGATGCTGTTCAAGCTGCGGCGGAAAGGTTCGGCGTCATCGCGCTCGTGCTTGACCTCATAGCTGCTCAGCACATGGGCCATCTGGCCGTACTGGTCGACCTGGCGCCGCATCTCGGTCTGGTAAAAGCCTTCCTTGCTAAAGTATTGCACGCTGCCGCCGATGTACTCCTCCACCGTGACCATGCGCGACACCAGCTTGCCGCTCTCCTTGTCGCGGCGCAGGGAGGTCAAGTGCGCGTCGTGGCGGAACAGGGTGCGCAAGCGGTTCCAGTCGCGCGGCTGCCCTTTGCCGCCGGACATGGTCTGATAATAGGCGTCCACCAGGCTATCGATGCTGTTCACATCGGACGGCATCGGCTGGGGCGGACGGTAGCCCCACGCCACGCTGGCCGCCGCCACCGCCGCCAATGCCATCAGCAGCAAGGTATACATGATCTTCTTCATCCGCTTCCCTCTCCTCTTTGCCTCAATTTCCACGCAATATTACTGAATCAGCAACTCATTGTAGCGCAGTGGCCGCGCCAATAGCCTTCCGCAAGCCAACCTTGTTTATAATCAGTTCAAGTACAACCGGACCCCCATCATGACTGCACAACTCTCCAAGAAAGGCGAAGCCTGGTCGGCGCGCTTTTCCGAACCTGTTTCCGACCTCGTAAAACGCTATACCGCTTCCGTCTTTTTCGACAACCGCATGGCCAAAGCCGACATCCAGGGCTCGCTGGCGCATGCTGAAATGCTGGCGGCGCAAGGCATCATCGCGGCCGCCGACCTGGCCGAAATCCAGCGCGGCATGGCGCAGATCTCGCAGGAGATCGACGCCGGCCAGTTCGAATGGCTGCTCGACCTGGAAGACGTCCACCTGAATATCGAGAAGCGCCTGACCGAACTGGTCGGCGACGCCGGCAAGCGCCTGCACACCGGCCGCTCGCGCAACGACCAGGTGGCGACCGATATCCGCCTGTACGTGCGCTCGGCCATCGACGACATCAGCGCCCTGCTGCACCAGCTGCGCACGGCCCTGACCGACCTGGCCGAAAAGAACGCCGACACCATCCTGCCCGGCTTCACCCATATGCAGGTGGCGCAGCCGATCACCTTCGGCCACCACATGCTGGCCTATGTCGAAATGTTCGGCCGCGACGCCGAGCGCATGGCCGACTGCCGCAAGCGCGTCAACCGCCTGCCGCTGGGCGCCGCCGCGCTGGCCGGCACCACCTTCCCCATCGACCGCCTGCGCGTGGCGCAAACCCTGGGCTTCGACGACGTTTGCCACAATTCGCTGGACGCCGTCTCCGACCGCGACTTCGCCATCGAATTCACGGCCGCCGCCTCGCTGATCATGATGCACGTCTCGCGCATGTCCGAAGAGCTGGTGATCTGGATGAGCCCACGCGTGGGCTTCATCGACATCGCCGACCGCTTCTGCACCGGCTCGTCCATCATGCCGCAGAAGAAAAACCCCGACGTGCCGGAACTGGCGCGCGGCAAGACCGGCCGCGTCTACGGCCACCTGATGGGCCTTCTGACCCTGATGAAGGGCCAGCCCCTGGCCTATAACAAGGACAACCAGGAAGACAAGGAACCGCTGTTCGACACCGTCGACACCGTGGTCGACACCCTGCGCATCTTCGCCGACATGGCCGGCGGCATCAGCGTCAAGCCGGACGCCATGCGCGCCGCCGCGCTGCAGGGCTATGCCACCGCCACCGACCTGGCCGACTACCTGGTGAAAAAAGGCCTGCCTTTCCGCGACGCCCACGAAGCCGTGGCCCACGCCGTGCGCGCCTGCGACACCCTCGGCTGCGACCTGGCCGACCTGTCGCTGGACCAGCTGCGCACCTTCTCGCCGCTGATCGGCGAGGATGTCTTCGCCGTGCTGACGCTGGAAGGCTCGGTCGCCGCGCGCGACCACGTCGGCGGCACCGCACCCAAGCAGGTGCGCGCCGCCATCGCTCGCGTAAGGAGCCAGCTCGCCATGTAAATACAGCGGCACACCGTCACGCGGCATCACGAAGCATTTACCCGAACCTGGGCGCCAACGCAGCGCCCCTTAGAAGAGGATGGAGGAGACAAGAATGTTCATGCCAGTTTCGCGGGCAATCGATAGTTTGAACGACAAGATCGCAGCGGCCGTTTCCTGGGCGCTGCTGCTTGCCGTCATCATCTGCACCGGCAATGCGCTGATACGCTATGCCTTCAACGCCAGCTCCAACGCCTGGCTCGAAATCCAGTGGTACCTGTTCGCCGCCGTCTTCATGCTGGCCTCCAGCCATACCTTGCGGCGCGACGAGCATGTGCGCATCGACGTCATCGCCGGCCGCTTCTCCAAACGCACCCAGGTCTGGATCGACCTGTTCGGTTTCGTGCTGTTCCTGATGCCGATCTCGCTGGTGATCCTGTACTACGGCATCCCCTTCGCCTTCGAGTCGCTGCGCAGCGGCGAAATGTCCAGCAATGCCGGCGGCCTGATCGTGTGGCCGGCCAAGATCCTGGTGCCGCTCGGCTTCATTCTGATGGTCCTGCAAGGTCTGTCCGAGATCATCAAGCGCGTCGCCTTCCTCAACGGGAAGCTCGACGCCAGCGCCTTCTCCAAGCAGGTCGCCACCCCCGAAGAGGAAATCGAGGCGATCAAGGCTGCCAACAAGATGAACTGAAATCTCTGACAAGAACGGACAATAAAAGATATGGAAGCTTTCATCATTGCGAACATCGCGCCCATCATGTTCGGCGCGCTGGTGGTGTTTCTGCTGTCGGGCTTTCCGGTGGCCTTCTCGCTGGCGGCCAACGGCCTGTTCTTCGGCCTGGTGGGCATCGAGCTGGGACTGCTGAAACCCGAACTGCTGCAGGCGCTGCCGAACCGCATCTACGGCATCATGGCCAACGACACCCTGCTGGCCATCCCCTTCTTCACCTTCATGGGCCTGATCCTGGAGCGCTCGGGCATGGCCGAGGACCTGCTCGACACGATCGGCCAGTTGTTCGGCCCGATCCGCGGCGGCGTGGCCTATGCCGTGATCTTCGTCGGCGCCCTGCTGGCGGCCACCACCGGCGTGGTGGCGGCGTCGGTGATTTCCATGGGCCTGATCTCGCTGCCGGTGATGCTGCGCTATGGCTACGACCGCAAGCTCGCTTCAGGCGTGATCGCCGCCTCCGGCACGCTGGCGCAGATCATTCCGCCCTCGCTGGTGCTGATCGTGATGGCCGACCAGCTGGGCCGCTCGGTGGGCGATATGTACAAGGCCGCCTTCGCGCCCGGCCTGCTGCTGACAGCCATGTATGCCGGTTATGTGCTGGCGGTGTCGATCTTCCGCCCGGCCCATGTGCCGGCGCTGCCGCCCGAGGCGCGCAATCTACGCGAACCAAACGGCAAGAGCGGCGTGGTGTCGCTGCTGGTGCTGGCGGCCGGTTCGGTGGCGGCAGCCTATGTCTTCGCGCACTTCTATGCGGCCTCGCATCCGAATACGGCGGCCGACGAGGTGGGCATCTTCGCCGGCGCGGTCGGCATCCTGGGCGCCTATGCCCTGGCGCTGGCCAACCGCTATCTGAAACTGGGCCTGCTCTCGCGCATGGCCGAGAAAGTGGTGTTCGTGCTGATTCCGCCGCTGGCCCTGATCTTCCTGGTGCTCGGCACCATCTTCATCGGCCTGGCCACGCCGACCGAGGGCGGCGGCATGGGCGCCATGGGCGCCATCATCCTGGCGATTGCCAACCGGCGCCTGTCCTGGAGCCTGCTGGTGCAGGCCATGAACTCGACCACCCGCCTGTCCTGCTTCGTGATCTTCATCCTGATCGGTTCCACCGTCTTCGCCCTGGTGTTCCGCGGCGTGAACGGCGACCTGTGGGTCGAACACCTGCTATCGAGCCTGCCGGGCGGCACCACCGGCTTCCTGATCGTGGTCAACATCATGTTCTTCCTGCTGGCCTTCTTCCTCGACTTCTTCGAGCTGGCCTTCATCCTGGTGCCGCTGGTGGGGCCGGTGGCCGACAAGCTGGGCATCGACCTGATCTGGTTCGGCGTGCTGCTGGGCGTGAACATGCAGACCTCCTTCATGCACCCGCCGTTCGGCTTCGCCCTGTTCTATCTGCGCTCGGTGGCACCGAAGGAAGTGAAGACCTCGGAAATCTACTGGGGCGCGATTCCCTTCGTCTGCATCCAGGTGCTGATGGTGGCCCTGATCATCGCCTTCCCGAACCTGGTCTCGGTCGAGAAGAAAACCGATATGAAGGAACAAATCGAACTGAAGATCGACGCCCCGCCCGACTACGGCACCCCGCCGCCGGAAGAGAAGAAGGACGAGGAAGCGCCTCAGTTGAACTTCTCCAGCGACGTGGATAAAAAGTAGGCATGAACAGCGTGGCTCCGGCCGCGCTGTTTTGGTTTACCGCCAGCATATTGCCAGCCTTGTCATCGCGATCTATGATGAAGTCAAACCTGCCAGAGTTCGGCCATGAAACCATCTTCAGTCCTGGATGCCAATCGCCCACTCATCCGTGAGATCGTGGGCCGCTTCCACGCCAACAATCCGCGCGTCTTCGGTTCGCCCCTGCACGGAAGGGATAAGGAGGGCAGCGATCTGGACCTGCTGGTAGACGTGCTACCAGGCGCCACCCTATTCGATCTCGGCAGCCTTCAACTGGAACTGGAAGAATTGCTGCAGATTCCTATTGATCTGCTAACTCCCGCCGAGCTGCCGCCCGCCTTTCGCGCTGCTATTCTGGCAGAGGCGGAAGCGGTGTGAGTCAACTGCGCGCGGATGACTGCGTGGCATGCGGGGCATGCGCAACCGCATTACCCATGGCTATTTCGCCGTCAATCTCGACATCGTATGGGATACAGTTCAAACCGCCCTTCCGGAATTGCTTGCTGCAATGAAGAGCAAGCAGACAGGAAGGGACTGAATCCGCATGGAGCACATATCCCTGCGTTTAATGCGCGGCGATCTTCGACAGCACCGAGAAGGCGGCGCCGGTGTGTTCCTTTTCCAGGATCAGGGTCAGCTCGGTGTGGGTCGAGATGATGTTGACCAGGTTGATCTTGTCCCAGGCCAGCTTCTTCAGAATGGCGTGGAAGATGCCGGGCGTGCGGTAGGAGTCCGGACGCAGATACAGCGTGACCGCGTTCAGGCTTTCCAGCCGAGCCAGTTGGCGCTCGCTGCGGAAGGCTTGCTCCACCAGCGGCATCAGGCTGCGGCTGCAGATCACCATCAATTCGCTGATGCCGCGCGTGACGGTCAGAAAAGTGCCGTGCTGCGCTTCGGCCAGCGTCAGCAACTGGCGGTGGCATGCATTGCTGTAGTCGGACAGCGCGAAGGTGCATTCGATCAGGTCGGTGCGCGCAATCAGCTCGCCGGTGCGCTGGGTCAGCACGATTTCATCGTTGACCGCCTGCGGCAGCCGCTCGGCGACGCGGCGCAGCGCCATCACCACGGCGGCCTGGCCTACCGGCTTCCATAAATCGCTTTCGAGCTGCGGCTGCAGCTGGCGCGCCAGTTCCGATAGATTGATCAGACCCCGTCCCAGTCCTTCACTGAGAAAGGGCGACTCTTTCACAATACGCTCAACTTTCGTAGATATGGAAAGCATGGCTTGACACCGCCCTTTGGGGGCAAGGCTCCGGTAATAGGAGTGGCGAGCCGGTTCCGTGATTCACGGCACGGCGGCTGTCCACCCCTGGTTGACGCGCAGACGCATACGGTCACCCTCGGGCGCTGGCCGTCGGGGACTATTGCGGACTTTTTGGGGAACCGGGTGGCGGCGTTTACGCAGGCGGCGAGTGCGCAGCCTGGCGCAGATTGGGGGGGATAACGCGTCGAACAGCTTGACCTGTTGGTTTCATGGTTTCTCGTCCCTGGTGGCGTTCATTGCGCTGTATTGTTGGGCGGAGCCCGCGCATTTATCGGTATGACAGCCGGTCGCAGTGCGCCGTTGTTCTGCAAATAGTGTAAAACGCAAAATTATGAAAAAGCAACCGAAGCATGCAGCCAAGCCCTCCAGAGTGTTGCGCCAAGCACGAATTTAGAGGACAAACTCCAGGCTGTGCGGAGAAGCGACAGCTGCGCGTATCGTGCGCCACCATACATTGTTTTTGTGTAGACACTGGCGTCCATTTTTTTGATAAAAATGTCCGATCCATAACAGTTTTCGCACTTCCGACCAATTTTCCAAGATTTTTGACTTCGCCCGATCGAAGGGAATAAGGTGCGGCCTACCCGGATTTCCAACGTTGGAAAAAGTACCGGGGTGGCCATCCGGCAGTGTGCGGGCAGGTCACACCAGACACCCACATATCGAAAACCTTGGAGAAGAGATGAATCTACGTAAGACTCTGCTTGCCGCATCCATCGCTACCCTGCCGATGGTGCTATCTGCAGCGGTGCATGCCGCCCCTCAATCCGCGCCCGTGATGGCCGCCCCCGTCAGCGCCCAGTCGCCGCAACAGGTCGACGCCCTGTTCAGCAAGCTGGCCGCACGCCGTGGCAAGACCGGTCTGGATGCCGACCATGGCTACAAGGTCACGGTGCAGCATCCCGGCGTGACCGGCACCCGCATCACGCGCGCCAACCACACCTACAAGGGCTTGCGCGTGTTCGGCTCGGAGACCGTCATCGTCAGCAGCGATGCCGGCGAGATCCTGAGCGAATCGGCCTCGCATCTGCGCGACAAACTGAATGCCGGCAAGGACAGCAAATCCGGCTTCAACACCACGCCGGCGCTGAACGCCACCGCCGCCATCGACAAGGTCACCAAAGAACTGGCCGCAGGCGGCTTGCACCATGTGCCACCCAGCG
Source organism: Massilia sp. NR 4-1 (assembly GCF_001191005.1). Classification (NCBI taxonomy): domain Bacteria; kingdom Pseudomonadati; phylum Pseudomonadota; class Betaproteobacteria; order Burkholderiales; family Oxalobacteraceae; genus Massilia; species Massilia sp. NR 4-1. Next base: position 5,404,676 of record NZ_CP012201.1, on the reverse strand, counting down.
CCGAGCTGCTGATCTATCCGGTGGTGAAAACCGTGCGCACCGCTGGCGCCGCGAACAAGCAGGAAGGCGCGCTGAACGCGCTGGACGTGGAAGACGTGGTGGACCGCTACGAGCTGGCCTACCTGATACAGGTGCGCATGCTGCAAGGCCAGAATCCGGTCTACTACGATTACATCGTCAGCGCCAAAAACGGCGTGGTGCTGAAGAAATGGAAGGCACTGCAAACCGTGGCCGGCACCGGCAACAGCCAGTACAACGGCAGCGTGCCGCTCAACACCACGCAGTCCGGCTCCACTTTCAGCCTGAAAGACCCGTCGCGCGGTACCGGCGGCACTTACGGCAGCATGGCCATCACCAATGCCAACCACGGCACGTCGCCCGGCAGCGTGTACACCAATACCACCAACACCTGGGGCGATGGCCAGCAGTACAACGGCGGCAGCACCACCAACGCCAACGGCCAGACCGCGGCCGTGAACGCGATGTGGGGCTTGATGAACACCTACGACATGCACAAGAACGTGCTGGGCTGGCAGTCGCTGGACGGCCAGAACACCGCCACCTTCATCGCCGCCCACGTCAACACCTCCTACGACAACGCCTACTACGACAGCGGCTGCAAGTGCATGTACATCGGCGACGGCGGCAGCATGTTCAACAACCTCGGCTCGATCGACGTGATCGGCCACGAAATGGGCCACGGCATCACCGACGCCACCTCGGGCCTGATCTATTCGCAGGAATCGGGCGGTCTGAATGAATCGTCCTCCGATATCGCCGGCGAGTCGACCGAAGCCTATGCGCGCGGAGGCGGCACCGGCACCACCATCCCGAGCGGTCTGAACGACTGGCAGATGGGCAAGGAGATCGCCAAGAACGGCCAGCCGCTGCGCTGGATGTGGAAGCCGAGCAAGGACGGCCGCAGCCCTGACGCCTGGAGCACCTCGATCAAAAACCTGGACGTGCACTACAGCAGCGGCCCGAATAACCGCATGTTCTACTTCCTGTCGCAAGGTTCCGAGTCCAGCTCCGGCAGCGAGAAGTACAGCTCCTACCTGAACAAGCAGCCGCTGGCCATGACTGGCATCGGCATCGACAAGGCTTACCGCATCTGGTTCAAGGCCAACTCGACCAAGTTCACCCAGTCCACCAACTATGCGGACGCGCGCAACAAGGTGCTGCAATCGGCCGAGGAACTGTATGGCGTGGGCTCCAAGGAAGCGATCGCCGTGAAGCGCGCTTACGCGGCCATCAATGTGGGCGCCGACGTGGATGAAAACCCAGGACCGGGCACCGGCGTCAGCATCACCACCCAGCCGGCCAGCATCACCGTGTCGGCCGGCGGCACCGCCAGCTTCACCGTGGGCGCGTCCGGCGGCACCTCGCCGTACAGCTACAAGTGGTACCGCAACGGCAACCTGGTTGCCGGCGCCACCTCGGCCACCTACTCCTTCACCGCCCAGGCGGCGGACAATGGCGCCGTCTTCAACGCCACCGTGACCGACGCGGCCAATCCGCCCTCCACCGCCACCTCAAACAACGCCACGCTGACCGTGGGTTCGGGCGGCGGCGGCACCGAGCGCGTGACCAATGGCGGCTTCGAGAACGGCACCACCGGCTGGTCCGGCACCACGGGCGTGATCGGCGCCCACCAAGGCCAGTCGCCGTATGAAGGCACGCGCTTCGCCTGGTTGGGCGGCAATGGCAGCACCGCGACCGAAACGCTGACGCAGGACATCAACATCCCTGCCACCTCGACGTCGGCCACGCTGAGCTTCGCCCTGCATATCGACACCGCGGAAACCGACAACGTGGTGTACGACAAGCTGGTGGTGAGCGTGAAGAACAGCGCCGGCACCACGCTGGGCACCCTGGCGACGTATTCGAACCTGAATCCGGCCGCCGGCTTCCAGATCCGCACCTTCAACCTGCTGCCCTACAAAGGCCAGACGGTGCGCCTGTCCTTCTCCATGACGGAAGACCAGTCGCTGCAGACTTCCTTCGTGGTCGATAAGGTCAGCGTGATCGCCAACTAAGCATCCGCATGAATGGCGGTTTCGCCTTGCAAGCCGAAGGCGGAGCCGCCAGCTCCCTGTTGCGATTTTTTACCACAGCATAAAAAACAATATTGCATTTTAATTATGATTGGTCTAAGGTAACGCTTCGCTGCCGCGCGCGGGTACTGGCTGTTGAACCTTTCTAATTGATTGCGATTTGACCGATGCTTACTCAATCCTTGGGCTTGCCCCTGCCTTCATCCCTCCCCTTTCCGATCGCGTCCGGCATGAGCTGAGTCGTGCTGTTGACCGACACCATTCGCCGCTACTGGCGCGGCCAGGGCTTTGCGCGCCCCACGCTGCACGTGCATCTGGCGCCCGGCGCACTCGCCTGGCTGGAGCAGCGCGGCGGCCAGCCAGTGGCGGGAATGCAGGGCCGGCTGCCCCTGTCCACGGTGGATGGCCATTGGCAGGCGGCGCTGGCCGCGCTGCACGTTCTGCTGGACGAAGACGACCATAAGCACCGGCTGCCGCTGGCGATCAGCGTTGCCAGCCGCTGGTGCCCGGTGCTGATGGCGCCATGGAGCGATGCCTTGCTGCGCGAGCCGCAAGCCGGCCAGTATCTGCAGACCCAGATGGCAACGCAGTATGGCGAGCCGGCGCGCGGCTGGCATGTCACGGCCGACGACGCGGCCTATGGCGGACCGCGCCTGGTCTGCGGCATCGATGCGGCGCTGCTGCAAGGCCTGCGGCAAGCCGCCCGCGAACATGGCAGGCGCTGCCTGTCCATCGAGCCCCTGCTCAGCGCGGCCTGGCAGCATATGGGCCAGGCCGGCATGCAGGCGCTGGCCCTGCTTGAACCGGGGCGCCTGCTGCTGGCCGCGAGCAGCCGGGGACGCATCCAGGCCATCCACATGCAACCCTGCAGCGGCACATGGCTGCGCGAACTGCCGCAGGCCTGGCAGCGCTGGACCTTGCGCCGGCCCGAGATGGCGCGCATCGCGGAGGTGGCCGTGCTGAATATGAGTGCCGAAGCGATCGCGGCGCAACTCCTGCCCGACCAGGGCGCGCGCTTCCGCCTGCTGGACGCGCCAGGCCTGCCCGGATGGCAGGCGGGCGCCGCGCGCGCCGAGCAGGTGGCGGTATGCGCCTGAGCCGCCTGAATTTTCTGCCCAAGCCGGTGCTGCCCGGCACGTCCGCCATCGCCTTGTGCATGGCCGCCGGCCTGGTGCTGCTGCTCTCGGCGCTGAACTGGATGGTCCAGCGGCAGACCTTGGAAAAACTGGAGCAGCAGCTGGCCGATGCCGCGGCCAAACGTCCAGCGCAGCGGATCGCCAATCCAGCGCGCCAGCGCGATCTGGAGCAGCAGACCGAGGCCATGGCGGCGGCCGCGCGCGAGCAGAATCTGTCGGCCGTTCGCCTGCTGCGCCATATCCAGCCACCGCGCGACATGCCCATCGCCCTGCTTGGCCTGGAGCTGAACAGCCAGCGCGATGCGGAAAACCGCAAGGCCGGCCTCTCCTCGGGCAGCGTGAAAATCAGCGCCGAGGCGGAGAGTTCTCCCGATATGCTGAACTACCTGGCCTACCTCAATGAACAGTCCCTGTTCCAATCGGTCTATCTGCTCAAGCATGAGATGGTGGAAGGCAGCGCGGCGCGCCCCTGCCACTTCCAGCTGGAGGTCAAATGGTCGCCGTGAAAAGCGCGCGCATCCTGCGCCTGCCGCTCCCGGCGCAACCGGCCGCCAGGGCCGACTGGGAAGCGCGCCGCCTGCTGCGCCGCCTGGGCTGGCCCGCGCTGCTGGCCGCGGCCGGCCTGGCCATGGCCACAGCGGGATGGTGGCATGCCCAAACCATGGCGGCACAGCAGATGGCGCTGCTGACGCGCATCGCCGCGGCAAGCAGCACACCGGCCGTGGCGGCAAGCCCGCCGCAGGATACCGATGAGCGCAGCAAGCCCGCGCTGGCCAGCCTGCCGCCGCATGAAACGCTTCCGGAACAACTGCAGCTGCTCATGCAGGCGGCCCGGGACAGCGGCATCTCGCTGGCGAAAGCCGATTACAAGCCGCAGCAGGAAGTCCGCGCCAACGTGCTGCGCTACCAGATCACGCTGCCCGTAAAGGCCAAGTTCTCCAATGTGCAGCGCTTCATCGTCAACGCGCTGCAAAGCATGCCGACGCTGACGCTAGAATCGGTGACCTTCCGCCGCGAGCGCATCGAATCGGGCACAGTGGAGGCGCGCATCCAACTCGTCCTGCTCATGCGCAAGACGATCACGCGCTAAGAACGCCAGAACTTTTTGATGCGGCATTTGGCATAGACAGGAAAGTAGCCAAGACAAGGAAGCGGCCATCCGGACAGCCGCCTTCCTGCCCCCGGCGGGAAGCGTATCGGCGCAAAATAACTGATATCATGCTGCGCATTCTTTACACAGGAGCGAGACATGAGCATCGGCGGCAAGACAATCGAAGAAGCACTGGCAAGCCTCTCCAATATGACGGCAGGCGCCCAGCCCATCGGCCGGGAAGAGCATCTCAAAAGGATAGCAAAAGCGCAGGAATACATGCGCGACAAGGGTTATGCCGCGATCTACATTAATGCCGGCTCCAACCTGCTCTACTTCACCGGCACCAAATGGTATCCCAGCGAACGCATGGTCGGCGCCATCATCCCAGCCTCCGGTCCGGTGCAGTACATCGGTCCGGCCTTCGAGGACGGCACCCTGAAGGACTTCATGCTGGTGGAAGGCCAGGTGAACTGCTGGGAAGAGCACGAAAGTCCCTATGAGCTGTTCATCAATGTGCTGAAGAAGATGGGTATCATGCCGAATTCAGCACAATTGCCGCGAATCGGCATCTGCGAAAGCGCGCCCTTCTTCATCTTCGACGGCATCCGTCCGCTGGCCGAAGGCTATGCGCTGGAGAATGCGCGTCCGGTCACGGCCCACTGCCGCACGCGCAAATCGGCCGCCGAAATCGCGCTGATGCAGCGCGCCATGGATATGACGCTGGCGGTGCATGTGGCGACAGCCAGCATGCTGCGCGAGGGCATGAAGACGGCCGAGGTGCAAGCGTTTATCGAACAGGCCCACCGCAAGGTCGGCGCAGCCGGCTCCACCTTCTGCATCGTGCTGTTCGGCGAAGCAAGCGCCTTCCCGCATGGCGTGAGCTACGAGCAGACGCTGAAGCGCGGCGACGTGGTGCTGATCGATACCGGCTGCAAGCTGCACAACTACAATTCGGACATCACCCGCACCTATGTCTTCGGCCAGGCGAACGAGCGCCAGCGCAGCGTCTGGGCCAGCGAAAAGGCAGCGCAGCGCGCCGCCTTTGAAACGGCCAAGCTGGGCGTGCCTTGCGAGGACGTGGACCGCGCTGCGCGCCGCGTGCTGGAAGCCGACGGTTTCGGCCCCGGCTACAAGCTGCCCGGCCTGCCGCACCGCACCGGCCACGGCATCGGCCTGGACATTCACGAGTGGCCCTACCTGGTGGGCGGCGACAAGACGCCGCTGGATGTCGGCATGTGCTTCTCGAACGAGCCGATGATCTGCGTCCCCGGCGAATTCGGCATCCGCCACGAAGACCACTTCTACATGACGGAGGCTGGCCCCAAATGGTTCACCGAACCGGCCCACTCCATCGACGATCCTTTTGGTCTCATCCGGTAAAGACGTTCATCGTTAAAGCAGGTGTTCGGAAAGTACCTGGAAGGCGACGGCGGGGACGGCGAAGCTGAAGGGGGCGGTGCTGGCGCCGACCGCGTTGAGGAAGGGGCTGGCGGCGCGGGCTTGCAAGGGCTGGACGGCGGCCAGGTCAACCGGCAGCTCGATGCGGGCGTGGGCCAGGCGGTTCACGTCTTCGGCATGGGCAATGGCCGCGTGCTGCAGGCTGAGAAAGGCGATGGCTTCATCCCATGAGCTGAACAGAGCGGCGAATTCCGGCGGCAGCTCGCGCGTACCGGTAGCCTGCGCGCTGCATTCGAAGGCGGGCGCACTGCCCTGTTCCGGATCGATGCGGGTGTCGTAGCGACCCTCCTGGTGCCGGTGGCTGAAGGCTGGGGCGTAGTGCGATGGCAGCGCATCGCTGAAGAGGCGGGTGCCGACGGCATGCAGCGCGCTGTCGAGGATGTTTTTCACGAAAAGCACCGTCGCATCGCTGGCCGGGCTGTCGAGGTAGAGGCGCCAGTTCGATTGCAGCGGCGAGGGGAACAGCTTGCGCAGCGGGCCGGCAAAGGCAGGGCCGAAGTGGCCGTGGGTGTAGGTCAGGATGGTGAAAATGGTTTTGCCATCGCGCTGCCAAAGCGTGACGCCCTGCGGCACGAGGTGGGCGACGGCTGCCGCGTCGACCACCCAGTTGCAATAGACGACATCGCGCACATCGCTGGCCAGGCGCAGGAAGGGCAGGCGCGACATGACGGCACGGCGGCAGGCCAGCAGCAGCGGGGAATTGGCAAGGCGGTTGGCGCAGGCGCCGACGATGCCGGGAAGGGGATGGATATAGCGGTTGGTTTGCATGGCCGCCATCTTGCCACGAATGGCGGCCATGCGTCAGCGCTTAACTGTGCTTGGACACCAGGGTCAGGATGTCGTAGCTGGCGACCAATTCGTCGTTCTGGTTGGTGACCTGCACGTCCCAGGCGACCACGCCCTGGCCCACGCCCTTGTCATCCTTGCGATTGCGGTCGACCTTGCGCTTGCAGGTGAGGCGGGCGCGGATGGTGTCGCCGATGGCGACCGGGGTGATGAAGCGCAGGTTGTCCAGGCCGTAGTTGGCCAGCACCGGGCCAGGCGCGGGCGAGACGAACAGGCCGGCGGCGGCCGACAGCACGAAGTAGCCGTGGGCGATGCGCTTGCCGAACTGCGTGTCCTTGGCGGCGATGTCGTCGAAGTGCATGTAGAAATAGTCGCCCGATACGCCGCCGAAGTTGACGATGTCCGCTTCGCTGACGGTGCGGCGGTGGGTGAGCAGGGAGTCGCCCACCAGCAGATCCTCGAAATGCTTGCGGAAAGGATGAACGTCGCTTTCGCGCACGGCGCCACCGCGCACGTATTCACCGGTGATGGCCGAGAGCATGGTGGGCGAACCTTGCACGGCTGCGCGCTGCAGGAAGTGGCGCACGGCGCGGATGCCGCCCAGTTCTTCACCGCCGCCGGCACGTCCCGGTCCGCCGTGCTTGAGCTGGGGCAGCGGCGAGCCGTGGCCGGTGGAATCGACCGCAGCTTCGCGCTCCAGCACCAGCACGCGGCCATGCGAGGCGGCGGCCACCGGCACGGCGTAGGCGGCGGTGCGCGGATCTTTCGTCACCAGGGTGGACACCAGGCTGCCCTTGCCGCGCGCGGCCAGGGCCAGGGCTTCGTCGATGTCGCCATAGGTCATCATGGTGCTGACGGGGCCGAAGGCCTCCACATCGTGCACGGCGTCGTTTTGCATGGCGTTGCGGCACAGCAGTAGGGTCGGCGCGAAGAAAGCGCCCTGCTCCACGCCTTCGCCGACCGGCTTGAAGCCGTCGCGCGCGCCGAACAGCAGCTCATTGCCGGAGGACAGGCGTTCGACCTGGGCCGCGACGTCGCGCTGCTGGTCTTTCGAGGCCAGGGCGCCCATGCGCACCCCCTCGACCGACGGATCGCCCACCGTCACCTTCGACAGGCGTTCGCGCAGGCGCTCGGCCACCGCGTCCGCCTGCGAAGCAGGAACGATGATGCGGCGGATGGCGGTGCATTTCTGACCGGCCTTGCCCGTCATTTCGCGCGCCACTTCCTTGACGAAGAGATCGAACTCGGGATCGTCCGGCGTCACGTCCGGCGCCAGAATGGCGCAGTTCAGCGAATCCGCTTCGGCCGTGAAGGGGATGGAATTGGCGATCAGGTTGCGGTTGGCGCGCAGCTTGGCGGCCGTGTCGGCGGAACCGGTGAAGGTCACCACGTCCGGGCCTTGCAGGCGGTCGAGCAGGTCTCCGGTGCCGCCGATCACCAGTTGCAGCGCGCCGGGCGGCAGCAGGCCGGAATCGTTGACCATGCGGATCAGGGCTTCGGTCAGGTAGCTGGTGGCGGTGGCGGGCTTGCCGATGCAGGGCATGGCGGCCAGGAAGCTGGGCGCGAATTTTTCAAGCAGCCCCCAGATCGGGAAGTTGAAGGCGTTGATGTGGACGGCGATGCCGCCGCGCGGCACCAGGATGTGGGTGCCGGAGAAGCCGCCGCGCTTGCCCAGCGCCATGGCCGGGCCTTCGTGCAGTACATTGGACGAAGGCAGCTCGCGGCTGCCCATGCTGGCGTAGGCGAACAGGGTGCCGATGCCGCCCTCCACGTCGACCCAGCTGTCCGGGCGGGTGGCGCCGGTCAGGTGGGAAATCCGGTACAGCTCCTCCTTGCGCTCCATCAGGTACAGGGCCAGCGCCTTGAGGCAGGCGGCGCGCTGCTGAAAATCCAGCTTCATCAACGCCGGAATGCCGGTCGTGCGGCCGTACTGCACGGCCTCGGCGAAATCGATCTGCTCGGCGTGGGTGTGATAGATCACGCTGTTATTCAGGGCGCTGTAGAGCGGCGTGGCGGCTTCCTTGCCATGCCAGCGGCCGCCGATGAAGCTTTGCAGGGTAGCTGCGTTGGTCATTCCTGTCTCCTAGGTTTTTATATTCAGGCCGATGCGTCAGGCCGATGCGTTCTTGTGCAAATGCAGGGGCAGCGCGGAGTCCCAATGGATGCGCTGGCGGTCCGGCTCGGCCTCGGCCAGGGCCTCCACCTCGCGCATGGTCTGCATGGAACGCACGGCCAGCTCGTGATACTGGCTGGTGCCGGACATCTTCCATTTCAATTCGACGTCGCTGACCTGGCGCACCACGCGGGCCGGGGTGCCCATCACCATGCTGCGCGGCGGGATGATCATGCTGGCTTTCACGAAGCTCATGGCGGCGATGATGCTCTCCTCGCCGACGACGGCGTTATCCATCACCACGGCATTCATGCCGACCAGGGAATTGCGGCCGATGCGGCAACCATGCAGCACGGCGCCATGGCCGATATGGCCATCCACCTCGACCACCGTGTCGGCGCCGGGGAAGCCGTGCACCACGCAGGTATCCTGCAGATTGGCGCCCTCCTCCAGCACCAGGCGGCCGAAGTCGCCGCGCATCGAAGCCAGCGGGCCGATATAGCAGCGCGGGCCGACGATCACATCGCCGATCAGCACCGCCGTCGGATGCACGTAGGCGCTGGGATGCACCACCGGGCGGATGCCATTGATTTCATACACCTTGACCATGGCCGCCTCCTCACACCCGTTCGATGATGAGGGCGATGCCCTGGCCGACGCCGATGCACATGGTGCACAGGGCATAGCGGCCGCCGCTGCGCTCCAGCTGGTTCAGGGCCGTCGTCACCAGGCGGGCGCCGGATGCGCCCAGCGGATGGCCGATGGCGATGGCGCCGCCATTGGCGTTGACGTGGGCGGCATCGTCGGCCAGGCCGAGGTCGCGCGTGACGGCCAGGCCTTGCGCGGCGAAGGCTTCGTTCAATTCGATCACGTCCATCTGCTCGATGGTCAGTCCGGTCTGGGCCAGCACCTTGCGCGTGGCGGGCGAAGGGCCGAAGCCCATGATGCGCGGCGCCAGGCCGGCGACGGCCATGCCCAACACCTTGGCGCGGGCGCGCAGGCCATACTGGTCGACGGCGGCGGCCGATGCCAGCAGCACGGCGCAGGCGCCGTCATTGACGCCGGAAGCATTGCCGGCCGTGACCGTGCCGTCCGGCTTGACCACGCCTTTGAGTCTGGCCAGCTGCTCCAGCGTGGTGTCGGGGCGCGGATGCTCGTCGGTATCGACCACTTTGGGATCGCCTTTTTTCTGCGCGATCGTGACCGGCACGATCTCGCTGGCGAAGAAGCCGGCGGCATGGGCGGCAGCCCAGCGCTGCTGGCTGCGCTGGGCAAAGGCATCCTGGTCGGCGCGCGCGACGCCGAAGGTCTCGGCCACGTTTTCGGCCGTTTCGGGCATGCTGTCGATGCCGTATCTGGCCTTCATCAGCGGGTTGACGAAGCGCCAGCCGATGGTGGTGTCTTCGATTTTGGCGCTGCGCGAGAAGGCGCTGTCGGCTTTTGCCATGACGAAGGGCGCGCGCGTCATGCTTTCCACGCCACCCGCGATCACCAGCTGCGCTTCGCCGGACTTGATGGCGCGCGCGGCGATGCCGATGGCGTCCAGGCTGGAGCCGCACAGGCGGTTGATGGTGTTGGCCGGCACCTCTTCCGGCAGGCCGGCCAGCAGCGCGGCCATGCGGCCGACGTTGCGGTTGTCCTCGCCGGCCTGGTTGGCGCAGCCGTAGATCACATCGTCCAGCCGCTTCCAGTCGACGCCGGGATTGCGCGCCATCAGGGCGGCGATGGGGACCGCGCCCAAATCATCGGCGCGCACGCCGGACAGGGCGCCGCCGTAGCGGCCAAAGGGAGTACGGACGGCATCACAGATAAAAGCTTCGTTCACTTCTTCTCCTCAGAGTATCTTGGGGCGTTTGTCGACGACGCGTTTGGCCTTGCCGGTCAGCGTGCGTTCGATGCTGTGGGCGGCCAGCAGGCGCACCTTGGTGCTCACGCCGACATAGGTTTTGATGCGGTGTTCCAGTTCGCGCGCCAGCGCTTCGGTTTCGTGTTCGGCCAGCTTGCCGCTCAGCTCGGGGCGCAGCTCGCCCACCACGTCCAGCTTGTCCAGGTGGCCTTCGCGCGAGACGATGAGCTGGTATTGCGGCGCCAGCTTGGGCATTTTCAAGATCAGTTCTTCGATCTGGCTGGGGAAGACATTGACGCCGCGGATGATCAGCATATCGTCCGAACGGCCGGTGATCTTGCCCATGCGGCGCATGGAGCGCGAAGTCGGCGGCAGCAGGCGGGTCAGGTCGCGCGTGCGGTAGCGGATGACGGGCATCGCCTCCTTGCTCAGCGAGGTGAATACCAGCTCGCCTTCGGCGCCTTCAGGCAGCACCTCGCCCGTTTCGGGGTCGATGATCTCGGGGTAGAAATGGTCTTCCCAGATCACGGGGCCGTCCTTGCTCTCCACGCATTCGCTGGCGACGCCGGGGCCGATCACTTCCGATAGGCCGTAGATGTCCACCGCATCGAGGCCGGCACGCTGCTCGATCTCGGCGCGCATGGCCTCGGTCCACGGCTCGGCGCCGAAGATGCCCACCTGCAGCGAGGACTGGGCCGCATCCAGGCCCTGGCGCTGGAATTCCTCGATGATGTTCAGCATGTACGAGGGCGTGACCATGATGATGGACGGCTTGAAGTCCTGGATCAGCTGCACCTGCTTTTCCGTCTGCCCGCCGGACATCGGAATGACGGTGCAGCCCAGGCGCTCGGCGCCATAGTGGGCGCCCAGGCCGCCGGTAAACAGGCCATAGCCATAGGAGATGTGCACCATATCGCCGGCGCGGCCGCCGGCGGCGCGGATGGAGCGCGCCACCATATCGGCCCACATATCGATATCCCTGGCCGTGTAGCCCACCACGGTGGCCTTGCCGGTGGTGCCGCTGGAGGCATGCAGGCGCGCGATGCGCGAATTCGGAACGGCGAACAGGCCGAAGGGGTAGTTGTCGCGCAGGGTTTTCTTGTCAGTGAAGGGGAAGCGGGACAGATCGGCCAGGGTTTTCAGATCATCAGGATGCACGCCGGCCGCATCGAAGGCGGCGCGGTAATGCGGCACATTGTCGTAGGCATGCTTGAGCGACCACTGCATGCGTTCCAGCTGCAGCGCCTGCAGCTCGTCGCGGCTGGCGCGTTCGATCGGCTCCAGCTCCGACGCGGCGGGATTGCGTTGGACCATCCGTATCTCCTTGTGCGGTTACTCTTATTCCTGCTGCGGCAGCACTTCCCCGCCGACGCGGTGCGACTTGCCGCGCAACAGGGCGATCAGCCGGCCATCCTGGTTGCGCACGCTGACATCGTAGATGCCCGTCTTGCCGGACAAGGCCTGCTCCACCGCTTCGGCGGTCAATATGTCGTCCTGGCGGCCGGGCGCCAGGTATTCGATGGTGCAACCCGCGCCTACCGTGTTGAGGTTATGGCTATTGCAGGCAAAGGCGAAGGCGCTGTCGGCCAGGGCGAAAATGAAGCCGCCATGGCAGGTCAGGTGCCCGTTCAGCATATCCTCCCGCACCGGCATGCTCAGACGCGCGTAGCCGGGACGGATCTCCTCCAGCCGCATGCCCATGGACTGGCTGGCCCGGTCGCACGCGAACATGGCTTCGCCAGCCGCCTCGGCCAGTTGCTGGGGATCGGCGTAATGGCGATGATGGACGTTCTTATGCATGGAAGCGCGCTCCTGCCGCCTGTTTGCGGCGCAGCAGCGGCGAGACCCGGTAACGGTCCTCGCCATAAGCGGCAGCCATGTTTTCCAGCACGGTGACGATATGGCCGATGCCCACGGCGTCGGCCCAGGCCAGCGGGCCGCGCGGATAATTGACGCCCTTCTGCATCGCGGTATCGGCGGCGGCGGCGCTGCACACGCCCTGGTTGACGGCATCGGCCGCCTCGTTGGCCAGCATGGCGACGGTGCGCATCACGGCCAGGCCAGGCACGTCGTCCAGGCGGGTGACGGCAAAGCCGGCGGCCTGGAAGATGCCGACCACGGCATCGAAGGCTTCAGGGCGGCACTGGTCGGCGCAAGCGAGCGCGATGCGGGCGGCCTTGCCATAGTCCAGCACCAGGTCGAAGACGATGGTGTCGGCATGCCGGTTGTCGCGCGCGCGGGCGGTGGCGGTGCGGCCATCGGTGAAGTAGACGGCGGCGCCGTTGCAGTGGAAGGCCGGCGCTTCGTTATGCTGGTGGCCTTCGGCCGATTTGCGGCGCGCCACCTTCAGGCCATGCGCTTCCAGGCGTTCGCACAGGGCGCGCGTGATGGCGTCGCTCTGGCCCGGCTCGATGCTGTAACCCACGTAGTCGGGGCGCGGCTGCGGCGCTTCGCTGCGCGGCGCGGGATTGGCCGCGCCTTCGCCGTAGCGGAAGAAGCCGCGGCCGGATTTGCGGCCCAGGAAACCGGCGTTCAGCAACTCCTGCTGCAGCACCGAAGGCGTGTAGCGCGGGTCGTTGTAGTAGGCGTTGAAAACGGACTGGGTGACGGAATAGTTCACGTCATGCCCGATCAGGTCCATCAGCTCGAACGGTCCCATACGGAAGCCGCCGCCCTCGCGCAGCACGGCGTCGATGCTGGCGGGATCGGCGGCCTGCTCGTTCAACAGGCGCAGGCCTTCGGCATAGAAGGGGCGCGCCACGCGGTTGACGATGAAGCCGGGCGTGGACTTGGCGTGCACCGGGTTCTTGCCCCAGGCGGCGGCCGTGTCGAAGACGGCGGCGGCGACGGCGGGATCGCTGGCGACGCCGCTGATCACTTCCACCAGGGCCATCAGCGGCACAGGATTGAAGAAGTGCATGCCGACCAGGCGCTGGGGATGGCGCAGGCGGGCGGCAATGGCCGTCACCGAGATCGAAGAGGTATTGGTGGCGAGGATGGCATTCTCGCCGACGATGGCTTCCAGGTCGGCGAACAGGGCGCGCTTGGCATCGAGGTTTTCGACGATGGCTTCCACCACCAGCGCGGCGTCGGCCATCTCGGCCAGGCCGGAGGCGGCATGCAGGCGCGCGCGCGCGGCGTCGGCATCGGCGGCGCCCATCTTGCCTTTCTCCACCAGCCTGGCATAGACGGCGCCAATATCGGCGATGGCCTTGAGCGCGGCTTCGGCGCGCATGTCGAACAGGCGTACCGTGTGGCCGGCGGCGGCGGCGATCTGCGCGATGCCCGAACCCATGGCGCCGCTGCCGATCACGGCGACGACGCTGCCAGTGGCGATTGCTGCCATGCTTATTCCCCCTTGAAGTGCGGCGTGCGTTTATGGATGAAGGCGTCCACGCCTTCGCGGTAATCATGGCTGTAACCGAGTTCGCGCATCATCTCGCCTTCCAGCTTGAGCTGGTCGGCCAGCGCATTGCCGTAGCTGAGCTGCAGCGCTTTCTTGGTGAAAGCCAGGCCCTTGGTGGGCGCAACGGCGAAGTGTTCGGCCATGGCCATCACGTCGGTCATCAGCAGTTCGTCGGGCACGCATTTCCAGATCATGCCCCATTGCTCGGCGCGGTCGGCGGTGAGCTTTTCACCCAGCATGGCCAGACCGGTGGCGCGCGCGCGGCCGACCAGGCGCGGCAAGATCCAGGTGCCGCCGGTGTCGGGAATCAGGCCCAGTTTGCAGAAGGCTTCGATGAAGCAGGCCGATTTGGCGGCGACCACGATGTCGCAGGCCAGGGCCAGATTGGCGCCCGCGCCGGCCGCCACGCCGTTGACGGCGCAGATGACGGGCATGGGCAATTCGCGCAGCGCCAGCACCAGGGGCGCATAGTATTTTTCCACCGACTCGCCCAGGTCCACGCCCTGCGCGCCCGGCTCCACGGCGCGGTCGGACAGGTCCTGGCCGGCGCAGAAGCCGCGCCCGGTGCCGGTGAGGACGAAGACGCGCACCGATTTGTCCTCGCGCACCTTGGCCAGCGCGTCCTGCACTTCGCGGTGCATGGCCTGGGTGAAGCTGTTCAGCTTATCGGGGCGGTTCAGCGTCAGCTTGGCGATACCGGCCTTGATTTCAAACAGGATGTTCTCGTAGCTCATGTCGTGTCCCTTGGTTTATTCGCCCTGGTCGAAATCGACCACGAGCTTGTCCGTGACGGGGAAACTCTGGCAGCTCAGCACAAAGCCGCGCGCGATCTCGTAATCTTCCAGAGCGTAGTTGACGTCCATATCGACCTTGCCGTCCACCACCTTGCAGCGGCAGGTCGAGCACACGCCGCCCTTGCAAGAGTAGCGCATATCGAGGCCGGCGCGCAGGCCCGCATCGAGCACGGATTCCTTGTCCTTCTCCATGCTGAAGGTGGCGGCGTTGCCGTCCATGATGACGGTGACTTCCGTCAGATGGCGCGCGGCGGCGGCGTCGAGGGCGGCGCGCGGCTGGTGCTGGTGCTTGGGAATGCTGGCGGCGAACAGTTCAATCTTGATATCCGCTTTCGGCATGCCGGCTTCCTGCAAGGCCGCGGAGACGCCGAGCATCATGTCTTCCGGGCCGCAGATGAAGGCCACGTCGTAGTCGGCGATGTCGACCCAATGCTGCAGGAACTGCTGGCACTTCTCCTTGGTGATGCGGCCGTTGAACAGTTCAATGTCCTGCTGCTCGCGGCTCATCACGTAGACGATGTTCAGGCGCTCCAGGTAGGCGTCCTTCAGCTCCATCAGCTCGTTCTTGAAGATCACCGAGGACGAGGCGCGGTTGCCGTAAAACAGGGTGAAGCTGCTGTGCGGCTCGGTCAACAAGGTGGTCTTGACGATGGAGAGGATGGGCGTGATGCCGCTGCCGGCCGCGAAGGCCAGGTAATTGCGGCAGCTGGCCGCGTCCAGCGCCACATTGAAGTGGCCCATGGGCGGCATGACGTCGACGATGGCGCCGGGTCGCAGCGTGTCGTTGGCCCAGCTGGAAAACAGGCCGCCCGGCGTGCGCTTGATGGCCACGCGCAGCGCGCCGTCCTGCACGGCGGAGCAGATGGAATAGGAGCGGCGCACGTCTTCCTCGCCGATGCGGGCGCGCAGGGTCAGGTGCTGGCCCTGCTGGTAGTGGAAGCTGGAGGCCAGTTCCTGCGGCACGGCGAAGGTGACGGCGATGCAGTCGCGCGTTTCATGCTGCACGCCGGCGACGGACAATGAATAGAATTTGCTCATGGTCTCAATGGCACTTGAAGTAGTCGAAAGGCTCCTGGCAATCCCGGCATTTGTACAGGGCTTTGCAGGGCGTGGAGCCGAACTGGCTGGTGAGTTCCGTATGCGGCGAGCCGCAATGCGGGCAGACGACTTTCAGCGCGGGCTGGGCGCGGCGGCTGACGCCCGCCTTCAGATTGCTGATGTCGATCACGCGCCCGGCCGGCGGCGCGATGCCGTAGCCGGTCAGGCGCGCCTTGCCACGCTCGCTCATCCAGTCCGTGGTCCAGGCGGGCGACAGGCGGGTGGCGACGGTGACGTAATCAACGCCGTGGCCGCGCAGCGCCGCGTGCACGGCCTGCTCGATCACCTGCATGGCGGGGCAGCCCGAGTAGGTGGGCGTGATGGTGACGGTGCAGGCCGAGCTGCCCGTGACCTGCACATCGCGCACGATGCCCAGGTCGACCACCGAGATCACGGGGATTTCGGGGTCGGACACTTCATTCAGCCAGGCCCAGATCTGCTCTGCGCTCAGCGACGCGGCGCCGGTTCCAGCACTGGCGCCGACATCAGCACCAGCGCCGGGGCCGGTCACGGGGGCGCGGGCGCTCATCACCACTCGGCGCCGGGATAGGCGCGCTGCAGGAACTGCATCTCGGCCAGCAGATAGCCGAGGTGCTCGCTGTGGCGGCCTTGCTTGCCGCCCTGCTGCATCCAGGCTTCGACCGGCGGCATGGTGAGCGTGGCTTCGCCGAAGATGTCGGCCACGTGGTCGAACCACTGGCTGCGCAGGCCGGCGGCGGCGGGCGCGATGCCGGCGGCCACCATGGCGTCATCGACGGCATCGTAGTTGAACGCTTCGCCGGTGTACATCCACAGCTCGTTGGCGGCCGTTTGCGTACGGCCGTGGCTCAGTTCCGTGCCGTCGCCCAGGCGCACGATCAAGTCGCCGCTGCGGCGCAGATGGTAGGTCACTTCCTTCAGCGACTTTTCCGCGATCTGGGCGATGCGCTGGTCCGACGATTGGCATAGCGCGCCGATCTGGAAGTAGTGCCAGGTGTCGAAATAGAACTGGCGCATCAGCACATCGGCGTAATTGCCGTTGGGCTGTTCGACCAGCAGCAGGTTCTTGAAGTCGTGGGCGTCGCGCAGGAAGGCGATCTGGTCCTCGTTGCGGCCCTGGCCTTCCAGTTCGGCGGCATAGCTGAGCCACATGCGGGTCTGGCCCAGCAGGTCGAGCGAGACATTGGTCAGCGCCATGTCCTCTTCCAGCGCCGGCCCCTTGCCGCACAATTCGGACAGGCGCTGGCTCAGCACCAGGGCATTGTCGCCCAGGCGCAGCAGGTAATTGACTTTGTGGTCCATGGCGGCGCTCACAGATTCTTCACTTCTTCCGGCATCGGGAAGAAGGTCGGGTGGCGGTACACCTTGCTGTTGGCCGGCTCGAACAGGGCGCCCTTGTCGCCCGGGCTGCTGGCCACGATGTCGGCGGCGCGCACTACCCAGATGCTGACGCCTTCGTTGCGGCGGGTGTAGACGTCGCGCGCGTTATTCATCGCCATTTCCGCGTCGGGTGCATGCAGGCTGCCCACATGCTTGTGCGCCAGACCGTGCTGGCTGCGGATGAAAACTTCCCACAGTGGCCATTCCTTGCTCATCTTTGCTGTCTCCTCGCTATTGTTGGGCTGGGGCTGGGGCGGCCGGGATTCAGGCCGCCGCCTTCTTGCCGCCATGTTTGTCGGCGTAGGCCACGAGCGCATCGCGGAACCATTCGCCATCCTCGTAGGCCTTGACGCGGGTGCGCAGGCGCTCGCGGTTGCAGGGGCCGTTGCCCTTCAGGACGTGGTGGAATTCGGACCAGTCGATGGCGCCGAAATCGTAGCCGCCGCGCGCCGCGTTCCATTTCAGGTCGGGATCGGGGATGGTCAGGCCGAGGAATTCGGCCTGGGGCACGGTCTGGTCGACCATGCGCTGGCGCAGCTCGTCGTTGGAGAACAGCTTGATGCGCCATTGGCTCGATTGGGCGCTGTTGACGGAGTCGGCGTCCGAGGGGCCGAACATCATCAGCGAGGGCCACCACCAGCGGTTGAGCGCATCCTGGGCCATGGCTTTCTGCTCGGGCGTGCCGCGCGCGAGGCTGAGCATGATGTCGTAGCCCTGGCGCGCATGGAAGGATTCTTCCTTGCAGACGCGGATCATGGCGCGCGCATACGGGCCGTAGGAACAGCGGCAGAGCGGGATCTGGTTGATGATGGCGGAACCGTCGACCAGCCAGCCGATGGCGCCCATATCGGCCCAGCTCAGGGTCGGGTAATTGAAGATGCTGGAGTATTTGGCTTTGCCGGCATGCAGGGCGGCCAGCAGCTCGTCGCGCGAGACGCCCAGGGTTTCGGCGGCGCTGTAGAGATAGAGGCCGTGGCCCGCCTCGTCCTGGATCTTGGCCAAGAGGATGGATTTGCGCTTGAGCGTGGGGGCGCGCGTGACCCAGTTCCCTTCCGGCAGCTGGCCCACGATTTCCGAGTGGGCGTGCTGGGAGATTTGCCGGATCAAGGTTTTGCGGTATGCTTCCGGCATCCAATCTTTCGGCTCGATCTTGACGCCGGCATCGATACGGTCCTGGAAGGCGCGCTCCTCAGCGCCCATCTCGTCCTGGCTGCGGACGGTTTTCAGACCGGTTTCCACCATTTGTGCATACATGGCATGTCTCCGATTTTAGGTATGCAGCGATAATACGATACAAATTTTCGTTTGCATACTGATTTTTTGTGTCACATAAATTTCCCGTATCTCATCAATACTGTTGTATAGAATGTGGCTTATGCAAAATAAACAGAAGATGAGCGAATGGATCGCGGGCTTTCTGGCGGCCGAGCCGCCGCGCTCGAAATCCCTGCTGACCACCATATTCGGCGACGCCATCGTGCCGCACGGCGGCACGGCCTGGATGGGCAGCCTGATCGAGCTGCTGGCGCCGTTCGGCGTCAACGACCGCCTGCTGCGCACCTCGGTGTTCCGGCTGGCGCAGGAAGGCTGGCTGGGCGCCCAGCGCGACGGCCGGCGCAGCGCGTATGCGATCACGCCCGAGGCCATGCAGCGCTTCAGCCGCGCTTACCGGCGCGTGTATGCGCCGCTGCACAACGACTGGGACGGCCAGTGGACGCTGGTGCTGGGCAGCAGCGGCCTGGATGCGGCCGAACGCGGCGCGCTGCGCAAGGAGCTGCTGTGGGAAGGCTATTGCCTGATCGCGCCCGGCATCGCGGGACATCCGGCGGGCGATGGCGAGGCGCTGCAGGCGCTGCTCGAACGTTGCGGCTTGCAGGGCAAGGTCTTTGTCTGCAAGGCGGCCGAAGCGCCGGGCATGAAGGCGCGGCCGCTGGGCGAGCTGGTGGCCGAGGGCTGGGATCTGTCGGGCGTGGTGGATGGCTACCGCCAGTTCCTGGTGCACTTCGCGCCGCTGCTCGATCTGATCGAGGATGGACTGAAGATGACGGCGGAGCAGGCGTTTGTGACGCGCACCCTGCTGATCCACGCTTACCGGCGCGTGCAGCTGCACGATCCGCACCTGCCGGTGCCGCTGCTGCCCGAGCCATGGCCGGGCGCGGCGGCCTACGAGCTGGCGCGCGCGCTGTACCGGGCGCTGTACCGCGAGGCCGAGGAGCATCTGATGCGCGCCCTGCACCGCGAGGATGCGTCGGCGCCGGAGGCCGATGCCGCGTTCTACCAGCGCTTTGGCGGACTGGATTAGGTTTTTCAGTCGGTGCAGCGGCGCGCGGCGAGGCGGCGGTCGGTGTAGGGCAGCCAGCGTTCGACCTTGGCCTGCTGGCGCCACAGGGCAGCGCGCACCCAGGTACCGCGCGCGCCGCGGCGTATCGAGATATCACGCCAGGCGTTGCGCACGCTGCCTGTCACCTGCAAGGCCCAGGCGCGGGGCGAAGTCGTTGCGCCGGCGTACATCAGGCGGTCGCCGCGCACTTCAGCGTAGTAGTACTCACCCTGATAGCGCAGGCGCAGCTCGGTGCCGTCGGGCAGATACACGTCTTTCCACTGGTAGCCGCGCGGACTCTGGCGACCACCGTTGCGCGCGACCAGCCAATCGCGCAGGGCTTCGGACACCACCTCATTGAGCCGTTTGCCGTCGCCGGTCTTGTGCAGTTGCAGGGCCAACTCGAGATAGAGGTCAGGTTTGACCTCTACGACCATTGCCTCGTTTTGCATTTTTGCGCCTCGCGTTGTCTCGTTTGTGTAATTGTTGGACACCCCTCTTCATAGGAGAGTTCCAAACACTTTGACCAAAAGTTGGCTCAGACCCGAGACGCAACGAGACAAAACGAGGCGTTGCCTTGCAGTAGCGAGGTATGCACCCTCTACTCCATCAATCGCAACGAAACTGCAGCGAACCGTCCAGCACGGCGCCACGCCGCACACGCGGACGGCTCTCCCCCAAAGCTGCTCAGCGGCGGCCGATGCTGATCAGGTAGTTCTGCATGGTCGCTTCGGCCACCGAGGCCCACTGGTTCTGGTCCTGGCGGAAGCGCTTCCACGGTTCGTAGATTTTCTTGAACTTGGCGTTCTTCGCCGCTTCCTCCTCCATCACGGCGGTGGAAGTCTTGTAGGCCGCGTCCATGATCTCTTTCGAGAAGTTGTGCAGCTTGGCGCCGTTTTTCATCAGGCGCGCCAGGGCGGCCGGGTTCTTGGCGTCGTAGTCGGCCTGCATGCTGACGTGGCATTCGTAGCTCGCCACTTCGAGCGCGGCCTGGTATTCCTTGGGCAGCTTGTCCCACTCCTTGATATTCACATAGAACGAGAGCTGCGGCCCGGCTTCCCACCAGCCCGGCGTGTAGTAGTGCGGCGCCACGCGCACCAGGCCGAGCTTTTCGTCATCGTAGGGGCCGACCCACTCGGCGGCGTCGATCGTGCCTTTTTCCAGCGCGGCATAGACGTCGCCGGCCGGAATCTGCTGCGGCACCACGCCCATGCGCTCCATGACGCGCCCGGCGAAACCGGCCACGCGCATTTTCAAGCCCTTCATATCGGCCACGGTCTTGATCTCCTTGCGGTACCAGCCACCCATCTGGGTGCCGGTATTACCGGCCAGGAAATTGATGATGCCGTAGCCTTTGTAGAATTCGCGCAGCAGCTCGCGGCCGCCGCCCTGGTCCATCCACGCCGTCTGCTGGCGCGAGGTCAGGCCAAAGGGCACGGCGCAGTCGAAGCAGAAGGTGGGATCCTTGCCGAAGTAGTAGTAGGCCGGCGTGTGGCCCATTTCCACCGTGCCGGCCTGCACCGCATCCATCACCTGCAGGCCGGGCACGATCTCGCCGGCGGCGAATTGGCGGATCTGGAATTTGCCGCCCGTCAGCTCGGCCACGCGCTTGACGAACTGGTCGGCCGAGCCGTAAATCGTGTCCAGGGTTTTCGGGAAGCTCGACGCCAGGCGCCAGTTGACCTGGCCGCCCTGGGCCAGGGCCGGCATGGTCAGCGCGCCGGCGCCGGCGCCGAGGGCGGTATGCTGCAGGAAGGAACGGCGTTGCATAGATGTCTCCAATGTATTCTTGTGTGTCATCGAATCGCGCTGCTGCCGCTTCATTGTAGCTGTTTCGGCGGAAAGATTGTCAGATCCATCAGGGGTGTGGATGCACGTGGCGCGGCGAGGCGGTATCATGTCGCCTTCGCGCCGCCGGCGCGCCCATTCACCAGCCAGGGACACACAATGTCTATCAAAATCAGCAGCCAGTTCGACGCTGGCGCCATCGACCTCGTCAGCGTGACCAGCGCCGGCGATATCGACCTGAACATCCGCAAGGATTCCCACGCCGACATCACCCAGTGGTTCTACTTCCGCGTCCAGGGCGCGCAAGCGGTGCCGCTCACCATCCGCTTCCTCAACGCCGGCCAGGCCGCCTATCCGGACGGCTGGAAGGATTACCAGGTCGTGGCCAGCTACGACCGCGACACCTGGTTCCGCGTGCCGACCAGCTATGACGGCACGGTGATGACGGTCGAGCATGCGCCCGAGTGCGACAGCGTCTACTACGCCTACTTCGAGCCCTACTCGTGGGAACGCCACCTGTCCCTGCTCGACAGCGCCCAGCTCTCGCCGCTGGCCCAGCTGGTGGACCTGGGCAGCACGGTCGAAGGCCGCGACATGAACCTGCTGGTGGTCGGCGATCCCGACGCCGAAAAGAAGGTCTGGGTCATCGCGCGCCAGCACCCCGGTGAAACCATGGCCGAGTGGTTCGTCGAAGGCATGCTGGAAGCCCTGCTCGACCCGGCCGACCCGTACGCCAGCCAATGCCTGAAGGATGCCGTGTTCTACGTGGTGCCGAATATGAATCCGGACGGCTCGGTGCGCGGCAATCTGCGCACCAACGCGGCCGGCGCCAACCTGAACCGCGAATGGAATACGCCGAGCATGGAACGCAGCCCGGAAGTGTTCCTGGTCAAACAGAAGATGCAGGAAATCGGTTGCGACCTCTTCCTCGACGTGCACGGCGACGAAGGCTTGCCCTATGTCTTCGTGGCCGGCAGCGACTCGCTGGAGAATTTCACGGCCGAGCAGAAAGCCGCGCAAGACCGCTTCATCGCCGACTTCAAGGTGGCCAGCCCCGACTTCCAGGATGAGTTCGGCTATCCCGACGGCCCGTTCACGCCCGAAGTGCTGAGCATGGGTTCGCCCCACATCACCCACCTGTTCGGCTGCCTGTCGCTGACCCTGGAACTGCCGTTCAAGGACAACGCCAACGACCCGGACGAGGAACGCGGCTGGAGCGGCGCGCGCAGCGCCAAGCTCGGCGCCGCCGTGCTGCAACCGATCCTGCGCTCGCTGCGCGCCTGATCCTGCCGGCCGAGTCCGCCGGATGGCCGTCGCCTCCGATTGGGGGCGGACCGCAATCGGACAAACACAAAACCCGCCTCACGGCGGGTTTTGTTTTGGCGCGGGAAACAGATAGCCCGAGAGCGCCTATTTGCCGCCGCGGCCGGCGCTGATCAGGTAGTTCTGCATGGTCGCTTCGGCCACCGAGGCCCATTGGTTCTGGTCCTGACGGAAGCGCTTCCACGGTTCGTAGATCTTGGCGAACTTGGCGTTCTTGGCCGCTTCCTCGTTCATGACGTCGGTGGCGGCCTTGTAGCAGGCGTCCATCGTGTCTTTCGGGAAGTTGCGCAGCTTGACGCCGTTTTTCAGCAGGCGCGCCAGGGCGGCCGGGTTCTTGGCGTCGTATTCGGCCTGCATCACGACGTGCGCTTCATAGGTCGCCACTTCGAGCGCGGCCTGGTATTCCTTGGGCAGCTTTTCCCACTCCTTGATATTGACGTAGAAGGAGAAGGAAGCGCCCGCCTCCCACCAGCCCGGCGCGTAGTAGAACGGCGCCACCTTGTAGAAGCCGAGCTTCTCGTCGTCGTAGGGGCCGACCCACTCGGCGGCGTCGATGGTGCCTTTTTCCAGGGCTGGATAAATGTCGCCGCCGGCCAGCTGCTGCGGCACCAGGCCCAGGCGTTCGAGCACCTTGCCGGCGAAACCGCCGACGCGCATCTTGGTGCCTTTCAGGTCGGCCACGGTCTTGACTTCCTTGCGGAACCAGCCGCCCATCTGGGTGCCGGAATTGCCACCCAGGAAATTCAAAATGCCGTAATCCTTGAAGAAGGCGCGCGTCAGTTCGCGCCCGCCGCCCTGGTCGTACCAGGCCGTGTGCTGGCGCGAGGTCAGGCCGAAGGGCACGGCGCAATCGAAGGCGAAGGTGGAATCCTTGCCGAAGTAGTAGTAGGAAGCGCTATGGCCGATCTCCACCGTGCCGGCCTGCACCGCATCCATCACCTGCAAGCCCGGCACGATCTCGCCCGCGGCGAACGAGCGGATATTGAACTTGCCGCCGGTAAGCTGGGAAACGCGCTTGGTGAAGATGTCGGCGGCGCCGAAGATGGTGTCGAGCGATTTGGGGAAGCTCGACGCCAGGCGCCAGTTGATGGTGGGCTGGCCCTGGGCCAGGGCCGGCGCGGCGACCACGCCGGCGCCCGCGCCCGCCGCGGCTTTTTTCAGGAAAGAACGACGTTCCATGCGATTTGTCTCCTCAGGATTTTTCTGCGTGACGGAAAACCTTACAGCTTTGTTATGCTGGAGACAGTGTAGGGAAAGCCCTACCGGCTTGCAATCAAAATATCGGGCGCGATCCTTCCTTCGCTACAACGTTCAATTACCTGCAACAACCATCTTCTCGATCAGGATGGAGCCGGTCTGCTTGGTGCCGCGCACCAGCACATCGCTGCCGACGCCGACGATCTGCTGGAACATTTCCTTCATATTGCCGGCGATGGTGATTTCCTCCACCGGGTACTGGATCACGCCGTTCTCCACCCAGTAGCCGGAGGCGCCGCGCGAATAATCGCCGGTCACGTAATTGGTGCCTTGGCCCATCAGCTCGGTGACCAGCAGGCCGGTGCCGAGCTTGCGCAGCATGGCTTCGAAATCGTCGCCTTTTTTGGTCAGGCTCGAAGTCAGCGACAGATTGTGCGAACCGCCCGCATTGCCGGTGGTTTGCATGCCCAGCTTGCGCGCCGAATAGGTCGACAGGAAATAGCCCTGCAGCACGCCATCCTTGACCACATCGCGCTTGACGGTGCGCACGCCCTCTTCATCGAACGGGGCGGAACCGACGGCGCCCACCACATGCGGGTCTTCCTTGATCTGCACATGGGAGGGGAAGACCGACTGGCCCAGACTGTCGAGCAGGAAGGTCGATTTGCGGTACAGCGCGCCGCCCGAGGTGGCCTGCACGAAAGCGCCCAGCAGGCCGGCCGCCAGCGGCGCCTCGAACAGCACCGGGCAGGTGCGCGTGCTCATCTTGCGCGCATGCAGGCGCGCCAGCGCGCGTTCGGCGGCGTAGCGGCCGATCGCTTCGGGCGTGGCCATCTTGCGCGCGTCGCGCACCGAGCTGTACCAGTCGTCGCGCTGCATATGCTTGCCCTTGCCGGCGATCGGCGCCACCGACAGCGTGTGGCGCGAATACGGATAGCCGCCGATGAAGCCGCGCGAATTGGCGGCCACGAAATGCGACTGCTGCACGTGTACGCCGGCCCCTTCGCTATTGCTGACGCGCGCATCGACGGCGAACGCCGCCGCCTCGGCGCGCTGGGCCAGGGCCACGGCTTGCTCGGTGCTGATGGTCCAGGGATAGAACAGCTGCAGGTCGCGCGGCGCCAGTTCCAGCATGTCTTCGTCGGCCAGGCCGGCGCAGTCGTCCTCGGCCGTGAAGCGCGCGATGTTATAGGCCGCGTCGACCGTGGCGCGCAGCGCGGCGGGCGAGAAATCGGAGGTGCTGGCATTGCCGCGTTTCTTGCCGATGAAGACCGTCACGCCCATGCCCTTGTCTTTATTCTGCTCGATCGTTTCGATGGCGCTCTTGCGCACCGAGACCGACAAGCCGCTGCCTTCGCTGATTTCGACTGCGGCATCGCTGCCGCCCTTCTCGCGCGCATACGCTAACACGTCGCGGGCAAGCTGTTTCAACTGGTCCTGGCTATGGGTAAAGACGGAGTCGCTCATGGGTGGTTTTTGGTCGGCTAAGCGTTAAAACAGTTATCATAGCAGCCGTTTACTGTTTTTACAGGCAAGTTCACGCTTGCCTTCCTTATCATGCCAAATGCAAACCGTGGCGCCGTCGGCTTCCAATCCTCCGAATTCCAGGAACAATACGAGCGCCCATCCAAGACCGAACTCAAACGCCAATCCGACGCCCTGCAAGACCTGGGCCGGGAACTGGTCGAACAGCCGCGCGACCGCGTCAAGCGGGTGCCGATGCCGGAAGACGTGCGGGATGCCATTTTGGAATGCCAAAACATCAAGAACCACGAAGGGCGCCGCCGCCAGATGCAATTCATCGGCAAGAAGATGCGCAGCCTGACGGAAGAGGAAGTGGCCGCCATCCAGCGCACCATCGAGGGCTGGAAAGGCGCCTCCAAGGCCGATACGGCCGCCCTGCACGCCCTTGAGCGCCGCCGCGAGAAGCTGCTGGCCGACGACAACGCCCTGACCACGCTGCTGGCCGAGCATGCCGAGCTCGACGCCCAGCACCTGCGCACCCTGATCCGCAATGCGCGCAAGGAGCAGGCCGAGCACAAGCCGCCCAAGGCTTACCGCGAAATCTTCCAGATCCTGAAAGACCTGGACGCCAAGGCCAAGGCCGCCGCCGCGCCGGCCGAAGACGACGAGTCCGAGGACGACGATGCGTGATGCCGCGCTGGTGATCGGCCTGGTTTCCATCTCCGACCGCGCCAGCGGCGGCGTGTATGCGGACCAGGGCATCCCGGCGCTGCAGGACTGGCTGGCCAGCGCGCTGAGCACGCCCTTCCGCGTCGAAACGCGCCTGATTCCCGACGAGCGCAGCCGGATCGAAGCGACCCTGGTCGAGCTGGTCGACACGGCGCGCTGCCACCTGGTGCTGACCACCGGCGGCACCGGCCCGGCGCGGCGCGACGTCACGCCGGAAGCCACGCTGGCCGTGGGCACCAAGGAAATGCCGGGCTTCGGCGAGCAGATGCGCCAGATCAGCCTGCACTTCGTGCCGACCGCCATCCTGTCGCGCCAGCTGGCCGTGATCCGCGAGACGGCCGACCACGCGGCCCTGATCATGAACCTGCCGGGCCAGCCCAAGGCCATCAAGGAAACCCTGGAAGGCTTGAAAGACGCCGCCGGCCAGCAGCTGGTGGGCGGCATCTTCGCCGCCGTGCCGTATTGCATCGACCTGATCGGCGGCCCGTATATGGAAACCCATGCCGCCGTGTGCCCAGCCTTCCGTCCCAAATCGGCCCTGCGCCCACCCAAGGAATAAGATGACCCAAGTTCTCGACAATATCGAAATCACGACCGGCGACCAGCCCACGGTCGCTATCATCTGGATGCATGGCCTGGGCGCCGACGGCAACGACTTCGTGCCCCTGGTCGACGAGCTGGACCTGCAAGGCTTGCCGGCCATCCGCTTCATTTTCCCGCATGCCAGGACCATGCCGGTGACCATCAACGGCGGCTATGTGATGCGCTCCTGGTACGACATCGTGCACACCGACCTCGGACGCCAGGAAGACGAAGCCGGCCTGCGCGCCTCGCAGGTGGAAGTCGAAGCCCTGATCGCGCGCGAAAAGGCGCGCGGCATTCCGGCCCAACGCATCGTGCTGGCCGGCTTCTCGCAAGGCTGCGCCATGACCCTGCAGACCGGCCTGCGCCACCCGGAACAGCTGGCCGGCCTGCTGTGCCTGTCCGGCTATATGCCGCTGGCCGACAAGATCGGCGCCGAGCGCCATGCCGCCAACCAGGCCACCCCGATCTTCCTGGCCCACGGCCGCATGGACCCGGTGGTGCCGTTCGCGCGCGCCATCGCCACGCGCGAGCTGCTGGACAGCCTCGGCTACCAGCTTGAATGGCACGAATACCCGATGCAGCATTCCCTGTGCCTGGACGAAGTCCAGCACCTCAACGCCTGGCTGCGCAAAGTCCTCGCCTGATCACAGCCGAACCCGTGTCTCCCCTGGTGCCCCGGCACCAATCGGACACGAACTCAAGCGCTGCAAGCCATGCCGGTCTGCTGAAAACAGCCGAGCCTGTGTCCGATTTTGGGGCCAGACCCCAAAATCGGACACGGGCTCGGCTGTTTTTTATGGCAGAGGCGGGGCGCTGCTGGCGGGGGCGGGGGTTTGGGCCACGTTCATGATCATCGCGAGCAGGGCGTAGTAGCCGTTCAGGCCCGTCAAATCGGTGACGCCATGTTCGCCGAAGAGCGCGAGCGCGGCGGCATAGGTGGCATCGCTGACGCGCTTGTCGCGCTGGAGTTCGGTGCAGAAGTCGTACACGGCTTGTTCGTCGGCAGCCAGTCCTGATGGCATGCGGCGGTGGGCGATGGCGTCGATGATGTCGGCGCGGATGCCCATATCGGCGGCAATCGGGGCGTGGATGGCCCATTCCACCGGCTGGTCCCAGGCGCGCGCCGTGAGCAGGATGGCCAGCTCGGACAGGCGCGTGCCGATGGCGCTGCGGTAGCGCAAATACTCGCCCAGGCGCTGGGCACAGCCCATCAGTTCGGGACTGCGCAGCAGCGGCACGAAGGGGCCGTACAGCGCGCCGCGCGGCCCCGCGATCACGGCTTGCGCCGCGGCCTGCTGCGCCGTTGTCATCTCTGCAAAGGGAATGGGGCCGAGCCGTTCTGTCATCGTCTGTCTGTGGCAGGAATGCGAAAAAGAACGCATACGATACCGCAAAAATCAAAATCGCCTTTAACGGCGGGGTTTATCGTCAGCTCTCCAACACCATAGGAGGAGACCATGAGCCATCTTATCCACCGCCAGCTGCGCCATACGCCGCCCGTCGCCGACGGCGGCAGCGGCCCGTACCTGCGCGATAGCGAGGGCCGTCTCTATCTCGATGCAAGCGGCGGCGCGGCCGTGTCCTCGCTGGGCCACGGCCATCCCGATGTGCTGGCGGCGATGCAGGCGCAGATCGGCAAGCTGGCCTACGCGCACACGGCCTTCTTCACCAGCGAGGTCGCCGAGGATCTGGCGCTGCGCCTGGCCCAGGACGCGCCGGGCGACCTGGATCATGTGTATCTGACCTCGGGCGGTTCGGAAGCGATCGAGACGGCGCTCAAGCTGGCGCGCCAGTATTTCGTCGAGCGCGGCGAGCCGCGCCGCAGCGTCTTCATCGCACGCCGCCAAAGCTATCACGGCAACACCCTGGGCGCGCTGGCCCTGGGCGGCAACGAGTGGCGGCGCCGCCATTTCGAGCCGCTGTTGATGAAGGTGGCGCGGGTAGCACCTTGCTATGAATACCGCGACCGCTGTCCCGGCCAGGATGTGCACGAGTACACGGCCGGCCTGCTGCGCGAGCTGGAGGACGTGATCCTGGAAACCGGGCCGGAACGCGTGATCGGCTTTTGCGCCGAGCCGGTGGTGGGCGCGACGGGCGGTGCGATTCCGCCCACGCCGGGCTATTTGCGCGGCGTGCGCGCGCTGTGCGACAAGTACGGCATCCTGTTCATCGCCGATGAAGTCATGTGCGGCATGGGCCGCACCGGCACGCTGTACGCCGTCGAGCAGGAAGGCGTGCTGCCCGATCTGCTCACGCTGGGCAAGGGCTTGGGCGCGGGCTATGCGCCGATCGGCGCGGTGCTGGCGCGCACCCACATCGTCGAATGCCTGCGCGCCGGCAGCGGCGCTTTCCAGCATGGGCATACCTATACCGGCCATCCGATCGCGGCGGCGGCGGCGCTGGCGGTGCAAAAGGTGATCCGGCGCGATTGCCTGCTGGGCGCCGTGACGGTGCGCGGCGGCGTGCTGCGGCGCATGCTGCGCGATGCGTTCGGCGGCCATCCGCATGTGGGCGATATCCGCGGCCGTGGCCTGTTGCTGGGGATTGAGCTGGTGCAGGACCGCGAGAGCAAGCATGCCTTCGATCCCGACCTCAAGCTGCATATGGCGATCCGCGAAAAGGCCATGGACTGCGGCCTGATCGTGTATCCGATGGGCGGCACGATCGACGGCCGGCGCGGCGACCACATCCTGCTGGCGCCGCCGTTTACCGTGACGGAAAAGGACCTGGGCGAGATCGTCGCGCGCCTGCAGGACGCGCTGGAGCGCGCCCTGGCCAGCGTGCGCAGTGCTTAGAACTGCTGGAAGCCGATCACGTCCTGCTGCTGTTCACCCAGGCCGGCGATGCCCAGGCGCAGGAAGTCGCCCTTCTTCAGGAAGCGCTTCGGCTTGCGCGCCATGCCCACGCCGGGCGGGGTGCCGGTGGCGATGATGTCGCCCGGTTCCAGCGTCATGAAGCGCGACAGGTAAGCCACCAGCTGCGGCACCTTGAAGATCATGTTCTCGGTGCTGCCGGTCTGCATGCGCTTGCCGTTCAGTTCCAGGTAGAGATCGAGCTTGTTGACGTCCCACACCTCGTCGCGCGTGACCAGCCAGGGGCCGACCGGGCCGAAGGTGTCGCAGCCCTTGCCCTTGTCCCACTGGCCGCCGCGTTCGAGCTGGAATTCGCGCTCGGTGACGTCGTTGACCACGCAGTAGCCGGCGATGTGTTTCTCGGCCTCGGCCTCGCTCACATTGCGCGCGCGCGTACCGATGACGATGCCCAGCTCCACTTCCCAGTCGGTCTTCTTCGAGCCTTGCGGCAGCATGATGGGATCGTCCGCGCCGGACAGGCAGGTGATCGCCTTCATGAAGACGATGGGTTCCTTCGGCACCGGCAGGCCCGCTTCGGCTGCGTGGTCCTTGTAATTCAGGCCGATGCCGATGAATTTACCGACCTTGGCGACCGGCACCCCAAAGCGCGGATTGCCGCGCACGATGGGCAGGGTTTCAGGGGCGATCTTGGCCAGCTTGCGCATGGCTTTGTCCGACAGCTGCTCGCCGCCGATATCGCCGATCACGCCGGACAGGTCGCGCAGCTTGCCTTCTTCATCGATTAAGCCAGGCTTTTCCTTGCCGGGACGGCCGTAACGAACCAGTTTCATAGTCTTCCTCGGAGTTGTACTCCGCCATTTTACTGGATCGCCAGCGCCCTCCTCGCGCGCCGCGTGCGCAACAGGAATAACAGCAGTCCGGGAAGCTGCAATAAGAGCAGCACGCAGAAGGCCGCCTGGTAGGCGACAACGGGGTAGCGGCCCTGCGCATCGAGCGGCCAGCAGGCGACGATCCGGCCAAAGCCGGCCTGCACGGCAAAGGCGCCGAGGAAGATCAGCAGGTTCAGGCAAGTGGCGGCGCGGCCCGTCAATGCAGGCGGCATGGCCTGCGCCACGATGGCGTATTCGATGCCGGTGATGGTGCCGGCCAGCGTGAACAGCACCGCCAGCTGGCTGTAGCCGCCCTGCCAGTTGCACACAAAGCCGAACTGCACCAGCAGGAACAGCGCGATGCCGGCCGCCGCCACATTCAGCGGCGCTATGCCGCGCCGCGCGGCCCACTCGGTCAACATGCCGACCGCGATGGCGCCGAAGATCAGGGCCGCCATGGCCAGGTACAGCAGCCAGGCCACGGCCTGCTCGGGATAGTGTCCCGCGTCGCGCAGCCAGCGCGCCACCCACAGGCCCTGGATGCCGAAGAAGACGGTGTGCGGAATCAGCACCAGCGATGCCGTCTCGCGAAACACCGGATGGCGATAGACGTCGGCCAACACTTTCCAGCTGAAGGGTTTGGGCACAGCGGCCGGCGGCGCGGGCGCCAGCAGCAGGATGCCGAGCGCGGTGACGGCACAGGCGGCGGCCAGCCCGACGAACAGGCCGCGCCAGTCGGTAAACTGCAAGGCCAGGCGTACCGGCAGCGTGGCGGCAGCCGCCCCCAGGCCGCCGGCGGCGATCAGATAGCCTTGCACCGAAGGCAGGCGCGCCGGCGCGATCCAGGTCGATACCGCCTTCACCGCCGCCATGAAGCAACCAGCCAGGCCGAAGCCCATCAAGGCGCGCGCGCACAGCAGCTGGGCAAAGCTCTGGCCCCAGGCGAATGCCAGGGTGCCGGCCGCCGCCACCAGCAGCAGCACGCATTGCACGCGGCGCGGTCCCTGCCGGTCGAGCAGCACGCCGACCGGCAGCTGGAACAGGGCGAAGGCCAGGAAGTAGGCACTGGTGAGAAAGCCCAGCTGGGCCGGGGTCAGCGCCACCGACGCCATCATCTGCGGCGCGACGATGGCGTTCACGGTACGCAGCAGGCTCGATAGCGCATGGCCCAGCGCGAACGGCAGGAAGACCAGGAACAGCACCGCCGCACCAGACAGCGTGCCCGGCACGCGCTCGCTGCCCCGCCACATCTGGCGCAGCGCTGCGCACGCCGGGCGCGGCGGATCCGCTGCCGCGTGGCGCCCAGCGCCGCGCCCGAGATGGCCGGTGCCCGCCAAACCATCGCGTGCGGCGCATCCTCCGTCTGCCGCGCCGCCGAATGCCGCGGGCGAGGATGCGCCTGCGCTGCCTTGCTGCGCGCACGGCGCGGCGCCAGCTGCGGACGCGGCGGCGGCAGTAGCGACAGCAGTAGCGTTGGCATTCGCAGGCACGACGGCTATGCGGCGGCAGGCTTCGGCATCGGACATGGTGCGCTCAAGCCGCGTTGCTTTGGCTGCCGGCATGGGTGCGCGCGGCGGCGGCCAGGGCCAGCGGAATCACCTTGCGTTCGGGCGCCGCTTCGTCGCTCTCGAAGAAGAACTTGTCCTTGCCGAAGGCGGGCTTCAGGTGGTCGAGCCAGGTGGCGTTCTCGTCGAACTTGGCATAGAAAGGCTTGCGCACCCAGTCCGCATTGCGCGCCTGCAGGAACTGCAGGGCAAACACCTTCTCGCCGGCGATGGTGGCCACGCCGTCGATCACCACCTTGCCGGGGAAGGCGCTCATCGACGGCCCGCGCACGGTGCGCGACAGGCCCGACACCATCTGGTAGGCCTGCTGGAAAATCTCGTGGGCGCGCGCCAGCGGCAGCTGGAAATATTCGCGCGGCCCGGTGTCGCGCTCGACGAACATATAGTAGGGAATCGCGCCCAGGCGCACGCCCGTGGTCCATAGCTCGGCCCAGCTTTTCGGGTCTTCGTTGATGTGGCGGATCAGCGGCCCCTGCATGCGCAGGGTGGCGCCGGTGCCGACGATGCGCTTGACGGCCTTCTGCGCGATCTCCTGGCGCAGTTCGACGGCGTGGTTGTAATGGCCCATGATGGCCATGTTCTTGCCGGCGGCGACCACCTTCTCGAACAGGCGCAGCAGGTCGTCGGCGTCGCGGTCGCTGACGAAGCGCTGCGGCCAATACGCCACCGACTTGGTGCCGATGCGGATATTCTGGATATGCGCCAGCTCCGGCGCCAGCAGCGGCTCGATGAATTCGGCCAGCGAACGCGTGTTCATGATCATCGGGTCGCCGCCGGTGATCAGCACATCCGTCACGTCGGGATGGCTTTTCAGATACGCCACCAGCTCATGCGTTTCGCGCGCATCGAACTTCATGTCGTCCATGCCGACGAACTGCGGCCAGCGGAAGCAGAAGGTGCAGTAGGCGTGGCAGGTCTGGCCGGCGCTGGGGAAGAACAGCACGGTCTCCTTGTACTTGTGCTGCAGGCCTTTGAGCGGCGCGTCGTTCACGCGCGGCACATTGTGCGTCATCTGGCCGGCTGGATGGGGATTCATGCGCATGCGGATGCTGTGGACGTAGCGCGCGATCTCCTCCTCGTCGCGCCGCACCAGCACCAGTTCGCGCAGCCGCGCATATTCATCCTCCTGCAGCATGTCGCGGTGGGGGAAGGTCAGGCGGTAGATCGGATCGTCCGGCACATTGTTCCAGTCGATCAGGTGCTCCATCACGTATTCATTGGTGCGGAAGGGCAGCACGCGCGACACCACCTGCACCGCTTCGCGCAACTCGAAGGGCAGCCACTCCCACTGGCGCGCCTGCTGGATCGATTGCCGGGTATAGGGCTTGAATTTTTCGGGCACGGACAAGGCGCTCATTGCGGGTCTCCTGAATGGGGTGGGCGGTACTCCATGCTAGGAAATCGTCCGCAGCGCAAATTGCCAAAGATCAATGGCTGCACAGAAATTGCGTGCCTCATCGCAAGCTTGCGCCATCGCAAGTTGCATCCAGCCCCGAACGCGTACAGTGGCCTATGCAATTGGGAAATACCTCCACCACCCTCGTTCGCAAAGGAGATGCAATGAAACACTTACTGACCGGCGCCCTGCTCGGCCTGGCCTTCGCCACGGCCGCCGCCACCACCGAACCGGGCGAAAAGGAAGCCATCGCCATGGCCGAAAAAGGTGCGGCCTTCCTCAAGGCCCATGGCAAGGAGGAGATGATCAAGAAGATCAGCGCCGCCCATCCCGACTTCGTGCAAGGTTCGCTGTATGTGGACATGCGCGACATCAATACCGGCATCGTGCTGGCGCACCCCATCAATCCCTCCATCGTCGGCAAGGATCTGGTCGACGTACCCGACGCCAGCGGCAAGAAATACCGGCGCGAGATCATCGAGCTGGCCGCGAAGAAGGGCAAGGGCTGGGTCGACTATATGTACAAGAACCCCAGCAGCGGCAAGATCGAGCCGAAGACCACCTATATCCTGCGCGTCGGCGACGTTGTGCTGGAAGCGGGCATCTACAAGAAGTGATCTGGATCTGATCCTTGCCGGAGGGCGCCATGCTGAACAAACTGCGTATCGGTCCCAAACTGCTGCTGGCGCCCGCACTGGTGCTGCTGCTGCTCATCGCCACCGCAGGCTGCGCCTGGCTCGGCATGGTGCACCAGAATGCCTCGATGGAAAACCTGGTGCAGGTGCGCGCCACCCGCCTGCAGGCGGCGGCCGACGCCATGGGCGAGGCGCGCCATGCCCACGCCAGCATTTACCAGTTGCTGGCCTGGATCAACGGCAGCTTCGCCCAGCAGCGCCTGGATGAGTTGAGCCGCCAGATCCATGCGCGCCACGCGGCGCTGGAAGGCCAGCTGGGCGAACTGGCCCAGGTCTCCTCGCCGGACGAGGCGCGCATCGTGGCCGCCTGCGCGCAGGCGCTGGCGGCCTACCGCAAGGGCGTGCAGGAAACCATGGAGCTGGCACAGATGGACCAGTCCATCGCCACCAACGCCATGGCCAAGGCCGAGCATCAGTTCTCGCTGCTGAATGAGGATCTGGCGCAGCTGGCGGCGCTGGAGCGCCAGCTCAGCGAGCAAGCCTACGCCGCCGCGCGCGCCGAATACCGCCGCCTCGGCGCCGCCATGGGCGGTCTGGTGGCGCTCTCGGTGCTGCTCTCGCTGCTGGTGTCGATGCGGGTGCGCAGCCTGCTGCTGCGCGAGATCCAGGCCATCGGCAACGCCGTGCGCAGCCTGGCGGACGGCGATCTGCGCCGCGGCCCGGCCAGCGAGGGGCGCGACGAGATCGCCGAAACCGGGCGCGTGCTCGACCACAGCGTGGCACGCCTGAACCACACGCTGCGCCTGATCCAGGGCGCGGTACAGTCGATCGACACGGCCTCGCACGAAATCGCCAGCGGCAACCAGGACCTGTCGGCGCGCACCGAGATGCAGGCCAGCTCGCTGCAGCAGACGGCCAGCGCCATGGCCTGCCTGACCGGCGCCGTGCGCCAGAACGCCGAGCATGCGCAGCAGGCTAGCGCGCTGGCGGCCAGCGCCAGCAGCCTGGCCAGCGACGGCGGCGCGGCCATGGCGCAGGCGGTGGCGGCCATGGAATCGATCCGCGGCAGCTCGCGCAAGATCGTGGAGATCATCGGCGTGATCGACGGCATCTCCTTCCAGACCAATATCCTGGCCCTGAACGCGGCGGTGGAAGCGGCGCGCGCCGGCGAGCAGGGACGCGGTTTTGCCGTGGTGGCGGCCGAGGTGCGCACCCTGGCCCAGCGTTCGGCCAATGCCGCGCGCGAGATCAAGACCCTGATCGCGGAATCGGTGGCCACCATCGACCGCGGCAATGCCTGCGTCGGCCGCGCCGGCGGCAGCATGGACGCCATCGTCGGCTCGGTGCGCGAGGTGAACGAGATCATCGCCCGCATCAGCACCGCCAGCAGCGAGCAGGCGCAGGGCATCAGCGAAGTGAACCAGGCCGTGGGCCAGATGGACGACGTGACGCAGCAGAACGCCGCCCTGGTCGAAGAGGCGGCGGCGGCGGCCGAAAGCCTGCAGCAGCAGGCCGTCAGCCTGAGCGAGGCGGTGGCCGTGTTCGAGCTGGGCCAGGCGGCGCCAGCAGCCGTTGGCGATGCGGCGGCGGACAGCGCAGCCGCCGCCTGGCGCGGCCGGAAAGCGGCAGACGGTACGGCCGCAGCATGGGCGGGAACGGCGGCGGCCGCGCGGAAACCGGCCGCGCCAGTAGCGGACGAGGAGGAATACGCCATGCCCGAGCGGCGCAGCACCGCCAGCCGCATGCGTGCGCCCCGGCCGCGCGCGCCGTCCGGCTCAGGCGCCGGGGAAGGGCTTGCTCAGAAAGCGCGAGCCGGCCAGCCCGAAGCGCCAGGGCAGGTCCACCGCTTTGGAAATGCCGATGCGCGGGCCGACGGCGATGCGCACCCGGCCGCTGCGCGGCAGCAGTTCAAACGGTAGGGCGTTCAGCGCCAGCGCGTTATGGGCGCGCGTCACGCCCAGCGCCTGGCACACCCGCCCCGGCCCGGAGCACAGCAGGCGCGCGTCGTGCTGGCCGCGCCGCGCGCGCATCGCCTCCAGCCCGAGCACCGGTTCCAGCGCGCGGATCAGCACCCCGGCCCCGTGGCCCTCCTCGCGGCAGACGAAGTTCAGGCACCAGTGCATGCCGTAGGACAGATAGACATAGGCATGGCCCGGCGCGCCGAACATGGCCTGGTTGCGCGGCGTCGGCCCGGAAAAGCTGTGCGAGGCCGGGTCGACGCGGTCGTAGGCCTCGGTTTCCACGATGCGCCCGCCGACGCCGTCCACCAGCACGGTGACGCCGATCAGGCGCCGCGCCACGTCGTGCGAGGGAGCGGAAAAATCGATGCCGGCGATCAAAGTTGTCATGCCGGCTATTCTAGCCCGCCTGGCGCCAGCCGGCTTGCCGCTGTCCAAACTGTCGTGCCATCCATTCAAGCTTGCCCATTCCTGCTGTCTTTTCGCCATGAAATCGCCGCACTTGGACAACAATTCCCTGATTTAGAGGAAATATTCCCCCGTCCGGCTGCCGTGCCCGCCCCAAAACCGGCGATAATCGGAGCTTGGCCGCCCGGGCAATATAGTTGCAGGTAGGCTATAGTTCAGGTACGCCAGTCCACCCCCATATCGATATGACGACAGTTGCAGCCCCCGCCCCGGTACAAGAAACATCGGTCGAAGACGCTTTGCTGCGTTCGATCCGCATTCCGCCGCGGCCCAGCCTGCTGGTCGATCTGCAACGCGAACTGGCCACCGACGATCCTTCGCCGCGCCGCATCGCGCGCATCATCGGCAACGACGTCGGCATGTCCGGCGCCCTGCTGAAGCTGGCCAATTCGCCCTTCTTCGGCGCCGCGCGCAAGGCCAAGTCGGTGGAGCAGGCCATCAATTTCCTCGGTCTCAACCAGTGCGCCGCCCTGCTCACCGGGCTGCTGGCGCGCCAGGCCATCGAAGGCCAGCAGGCCGAATTGAACCAGTTCTGGGAAGTGTCGGCACGGCGCGCCCAGGCCCTGGTGTTCCTGGCCCGCAAGCTGCGCGTGGCCCCGCCCGACATCGCCCACACCTTCGGCCTGTTCTGCGATATCGGCGTGCCGCTGCTGATGGCGCGCTTCCCCGAATACCGCCAGACCTTCGACCTGGCCTGCAAGTCGGCCACGCGCAAGATCACCGCCATCGAGGACGAGTACCACACCACCAACCACGCCGCCATCGGCTGCCTGCTGGCGCGCAACTGGGGCCTGTCGCCCGATGTGTCCTGGGCCATCCTGCACCACCACGATTACGAGGTGCTGGAAGACGATAGCACCGACGACGCCATCCGCTCCCTGGTCTCGGCCTCGGTACTGGCCGAACAGGGCATTCAGCGTTACCATGGCAACCGCGCCTCGCTGGAATGGGACAAGGGCGGCGAACAGGCATGCCGCCATCTGGGCCTGAGCCCCGACGAAACCGCCGACCTGCTCGACGAGCTGCACGAATCTTTCCACTTCGACCATTAAGAGTTCGTTTTAAAATGGGCATGGCGGCGTTGCCGCTCCGTGCAGTCGCACTATCCGCGGCGCTGCGCCTTGCCCTGCCCATTTGAAAACAAACTCCATGTCCGCTCGCGCGGGCATTTACAAATCCATGCCCAAGAATAAGCGCCCTACCCCGCGTAAATCCAGCACGCCGCCCGAAGAAAAAGAAGAAGTCCTGAGCCAGGCACTGTGCGCCCTGGCGCTGGAATTGGCCGAGCAGGAGGATGGCGACACCCTGGGCGCCGAGCTGCGCGGCAAGGAGCAGGACTTCGAACGCCTGCTGCGCCGCTACCTGAACCAGCAGAAAGACGAGATCCTGTACGGCGCCATCGAACAGGCGCGCGATGAAGACGTGGGCGCCTACCAGCTGCTGCGCAGCGCCATCGAGGAAGCCGCCGGCACCGTGCAGCTGCGCCGCGAAGGTGCGCCGGCGCTGGAAATCGACGCCTTTGCCATCCCCGTGTTCGCGCGCAGCCAGGGCGGCCTGAAACTGGAGGAATGCTTCCAGGACGACGCCGCCTACGACGCGCTGCTGCACAGCCTGCGCGAAGGCGGCCTGGAAAGCCCGCAGGCGAAACTGGTGCTGGTGCGCCATGCCTACGATCTGGGCGAGGCGGAACGCATCAGCTACGGCCAGCTCAACGCCATGGTGCGCGAAGCGGCGGCCTCGCTGACGGAAAAGAAAATGAGCGAGGCACCCGCGCTGCAGCGCAGCATCGCCGGCTGGAGCGGCCCCGCTTTCGGCGCCGGCGACGAGGCGGTCGAACTGCGCTTCCTGCTCGGCTTCGCGTTGAAGCGGGCCGACGATCCCTTCTACGCCATCCCCGCCGACGCGGAACAGGCCGACGCCTACTTCGCCAGCCGCATGGAACGCTACCGTGCCTGGACCCAGCAGTACGCCCCGCTGGTGCGGCGCTGCCTGGCCGGCGGCCGCGCGCTGGAGCTGAACTTCCTGTACCAGGACCTGTTCTTCGGCGCCGTGCAGCAGGGCCAGTCCGAACACGCCATGCTGGCCATGATGGCCGAGCTGGGAGCAGCCCTGCACGGCCAGCCCGCCGCCCAGGCCGCGGCCATCGTCGGCCCGGCCGACAGCGGCGGCAGCATGCAGCTGCGCGTGCACCTGTATGCGGCGCCGGGCGGCCCCCTGCTCGCCGCCAGCGCGCGGCCGCTGGACCTGGGCTGCGACCTGGAAGCCGAGGTCGAGGACGTGCGCGACGCCCTCGCCACGCTGGGCGTGCAGACGGTCTCCGTGGCGCGCCGCTTCGATGCGCAAGGCCAGCCGGAGGACGTGGTAGCGCTGCCGGCGCAATAAGCATTTCCTGTTTGACAGCACCTTCCCAGGCGAGGATACTTTCCCCAGGGAGGTGCATGATGAAACGTCTGATTGTCCTTGTTTGCGCGCTGCTGCTGAGCGCCTGTTCCAGCACCGCCATCCACCCGGCCGCGCCGCCGGCCGCCCAGCTTTTCAGCGACTCAAGCTTCGCCGCCGCCAGCGCAGACGTGGGCGCCGACCAGATCCTGGCGGCGACGCCGGCCATGAAGCGCTACGTGGACGAAGCCCTGCGCAGCCAGCGCGACAAGCCGCCCCACCGCGCCCTGTTCGACGCCCTCTACCGGCGCGATCAGCTCAAGATCGAATACGATTCCGCCACCACCCGCACCGCCGCCCAGACTTTCGAGGCGCGCTCGGGC
This sequence comes from Massilia sp. NR 4-1, assembly GCF_001191005.1. Classification (NCBI taxonomy): domain Bacteria; kingdom Pseudomonadati; phylum Pseudomonadota; class Betaproteobacteria; order Burkholderiales; family Oxalobacteraceae; genus Massilia; species Massilia sp. NR 4-1. The sequence continues at coordinate 5,365,661 of NZ_CP012201.1, read as the reverse complement.
AACTGCATTTCCCTGGTCATCATGACGGCGGCGCTGGCGCGCGAAATGGGCCTGCAGGTGCAGTTCCAGAGCGTGTATGTGGACGAAAGCTGGAGCCGCTCCGGCAGCCTGTATATCTCCAGCGGCCATGTGAACATCGTCCTGGGCCGCAACAAGATGTTCCAGACCGGTTATGACGCCAGTGCCTACCTGGTGATCGACTTCCTGCCGCCGGCCGACATCCGCAGCCTGGATGCGCGCCCGATCGACGAGAAAACCGTGCTCGCCATGTTCATGAACAACCGCGCCGCCGAATCGCTGGTCGAGGGCAAGCTGGATAACGCCTACTGGTGGGCGCGCGGCGCCATCCTGCAGGACCCGGACTTCTACAGCGCCTACAACACCCTGGGCGTGATCTACAAGCAGCATGGCGACCTGGCGATGGCCGAGCGCACCATGCGCTATATGGCCCAGCTGACGCCCTCCAGCACCGTGCCGCTGTACAATCTGGCGCGCATCCTGGACAGCATGGGCCGCGATGCCGAAGCCAAGACGGTGCGCGAGCAGCTGGCGCGCATGGAGCCGAATCCGCCCTTCCACTACTTCAACCTGGGCCTGAAAGCCATGGAGGAAGGCCAGTACTTCAAGGCGCGCGCCCTGTTCGCGCGCGAAGTCGAGCGCCAGCCCGGCTACCACGAATTCCACTTCTGGCTGGCCCTGGCGGCCTACAAGCTGGGCGATCTGCGCCTGGCCGACAAGCACCTGAAACTGGCGCTGGAAAACAGCACCACACGGCGCGACCATGAGCTGTATGCCGGCAAGCTGGAACGCCTGCGCGCCGAAGGCATCCGCCTGCGCGGCGGGCGCGGCAGCGATCCGGATTAAGGCGGCGATACGCCGGCAGGGGCAAGATTGCCTTTTCCGTAATACGGTTTACACTGTGGGGCTTTCCACCCCATAGTGCCGATCATGATCCGACCTCTTTCCGTACTGGCCCTTTCCCTGGCGCTCTGCGGCGCCGCCCATGGCTTTGACCGCGCCGCCGTGCTGGCCGCCGCCGATGCGCCCGAAGCACCGAAAGGCGGCCCGCGCGAACACTACACCAAGCACGAATTCCGCATCCCCATGCGCGACGGCGTGCGCCTGTTCACCACGGTCTATGTGCCGAAAGACAGTTCGAAAAGCTATCCCTTCCTGATCGAACGCACGCCCTACAGCGCCGGGGTGCGCGAACAGGGCAAGCTGCAGTACGGCGTGGAGTTCTATCCCAAGTCGCTCGGCCCTTCGCGCGAATTCGAGCAGGCCGGCTATATCTTCGTGCGCCAGGACGTGCGCGGCCGCTATATGTCGGAAGGCCAATGGCAGGAGATGACGCCGCACGTCAACGCCCGGCGCGCGCCGGGCGAAGGCAATGAGAGCCAGGACATGCACGACACCGTCGAGTGGCTGCTGAAGCATGTGCCGGGCAATAACGGCAAGGCCGGCATCTACGGCATTTCCTATCCAGGCTTCTACACCTCGGCCAGCATCATCGATTCGCACCCGGCCATCAAGGCCGCCTCGCCGCAGGCGCCGGTGACCAATCTGTTCATGGGCGACGACGCCTACCACGGCGGCGCGCTGATGCTGGCGGCGAACTTCGACTTCTACTCCGCCTTCACCAGCGAGCAGAACCCCACCGCCCAGCCGAAGAACTGGGAAAGCTTCGACTACGGCATGGCCGACGGCTACGACTACTTCCTCAAGCATCAGAACCTGTCGGCCATCCTGGCCCAGCTCCAGCCCAAGCAGCGCACCTATCTGGAGCCGAGCATTGAGCACAGCAGCTACGACGAGTTCTGGAAGTCGCGCGATATCGCGCCGCACCTGAAGAACGTGCGCGCCGCCGTGCTGACCGTGGGCGGCTGGTTCGACGCGGAAGACCTGCAAGGCCCGTTCACCACCTACCAGGCCATCGGCCGCAACAATCCCGGCATCTTCAACGGCCTGGTGATCGGCCCGTGGTCGCATGGCGGCTGGGCCGGCGGCGAGGGGCGCAACCTGGGCCCGGTGAAATTCGACGGCAAGACTTCCGAATACTTCCGCCAGAAGATCCAGTTCCCCTTCTTCGAACAGCATCTGAAAGGCGTGAAGCCGGAACAGGCCACGGCCAATGTGAACGCCTTCGAGACCGGTAGCAATGTCTGGCGCCAGTACAGCGCCTGGCCGCCGCAGCAGGCCAAGGCGCGCACGCTCTACTTCGGCGCCAACGGCACCCTGCACTGGCAGCAGCCGGCGGCGGGCGGCGGCGAGTACGATGAATACGTCAGCGATCCGAAAAAGCCGGTGCCGTATATCGGCTATGCTGCCACCGGCGTGCCGCGCGAATACATGGTGTCCGACCAGCGCTTTGCATCCAGCCGTCCCGACGTGCTGGTCTACCAGAGCGAGGTGCTGGAGGAGGACGTGACGCTGGCCGGCCCGGTCTCGCCCAAGCTCTTCGTCTCCACCAGCGGCAGCGATGCCGACTGGGTGGTCAAGCTGATCGACGTCTATCCGCAGGAGTATCCGGCGCCGGCCAAGGAAGACGGCGCCAATGCGGTGAAGATGGCGGGCTACCAGCAGCTGGTGCGCGGCAACCCGCTACGCGGCAAATTCCGCCATAGCTTCGAGAAGCCGGAAGCGTTCACGCTCGGCAAAGTGGAAGCGCTCAACTTCCAGCTGGGCGACGTGAACCATACCTTCCGCCGCGGCCACCGCATCATGGTGCAGGTGCAAAGCTCCTGGTTCCCGCTGATCGACCTGAATCCGCAGAAGTTCATGGACATTCCAAAAGCGAAGCCTGAGGACTTCCAGAAAGCCACCCAGCGCGTGTACCGCGCGCCGGCCACGCCGTCCGGTATCGCGGTGCAAGTGCTGGCGCGCTAAGCCGTTTTTCCTCCCTGGCCCGGGGCCGGAAGCAGCGGCCTTCCGTCCCGGGCAAGACCTTATGCTGGTCAGAAAAGGCCGGTGCTGCAAGTGATTTGTATTTTCGCCACTCCGAATTTTTAAGCATACTTGGCTGCGGCTTTGTGTGGGATCATCGCCTGTGCATCTGATTGTGCAGCGCGTCAAACTCCCGCCCTGCAACCCTGTGCACGGGCGGTCCATCCCCGATGTTCGCCACTTAGGAGTCCGAAGATGAAACTGTCATCCTCGCTTGCCGCTTCCGCCATTCTGCTGGCCGCCGCGCCCTGGGTTCACGCCAGCCCGCCCTTGCCGGCGCTGGGCGCCGACCAGAATGCCACTTCCGTTTCGGGCCTCTCGTCCGGCGCTTTCATGGCGGTGCAATACCAGGTCGCCTATTCCAATTCCGTGGTCGGCGCCGGCGTGGTGGCGGGCGGCCCTTACTACTGCGCCGCCAACGGCTTCCTCGCCTACGCCGCCATCTGCATGGGCCAGGTGCCGTTCGTGCCGCCCAATCCGGCCTTGATGGCGTCCGCCGCGCGCAGCTTCGCCGACGCCGGCCAGATCGATCCGCTCACGAGCCTGAACAAGGCGCGCATCTATGTCTTCAGCGGCACGCGCGACACCGTGGTGTATCAGCAGGCGGTGAACGCCACCGTGTCCTTCTTCAAACAGGTGGGCGTGGACAAATCGAATGTCCAGTACGTGAACAATGTGCCGGCCGGTCACGCGCTGCTGACGCCCTCCTTCGGCAATCCCTGCGCCGACAATGCCGCGCCCTATATCAGCCACTGCACCGTGCAGCAGCAGGCATACGACCAGGCGGGCGCCATCTTCAGCCACATCTACGGCAGCACCAGGCCGCCGGCCAGCAGCCTGTCGGGCCAGATCATCAAGTTCAACCAGCGCGAATTCGCCAAGGCCGATAGCGGCATGGCCGAAGATGCGTTTGCCTACGTGCCAAAAGCCTGCAGCGGCAGCGGCAATGCCTGCAAGGTGCATGTGGCCTTCCATGGCTGCCTGCAGTCCGCCGAGTCCGTGCAGGACGATTTCTACGGCAAGACCAGCTACAACTCCTGGGCCGACACGAATAACATCATCGTGCTGTATCCGCAGGTGAACAAGTCCGACATTCCATTCAACCCGAATGGTTGCTGGGATTGGTTCGGCTACACCGACAGCAATTACGCGCTGAAATCGGGGCAGCAGATGGTGGCCGTGAACGCCATGGTCAAGCGCCTGACCAGCGCGCCGAACAGCGTGCAGGCCGCGGCCGTGACGGACGGCGTTTCGCGCTGAAGCCGCGGGCTGTTGCCGCCGCCGGCTTTTTCTCACTTGCCGTGCGCAAGGCGGCGGCGATTCTCGCTACACTGGAGACATGAACAACTCCAGGAAAATGGCGGCGGCCGCAGGCATGATGGGCTTTGTCTGGGCCGGGCTGACGGCCGTGGTGGCGGCCAGCCAGCGCAAACTGCTGTTCAACCCCAACGTCAAGCGCGAGGTGGCCAGCCCGCGCAGCAGCGGCCACCGCACGCGCGCCGTGGTGCTGCGCGCGGCCGACGGCACCAAGCTGGCCGGCTGGCTGATGACGCCGCGCCAGCCCGGCCCCTACCCCGCCGTGATCTATTTCGGCGGCCGCTCGGAGGAAGTGTCCTGGGTGGCGCGCGACGCCGGCACCCTGTTCCCCGGCATGGCGGTGCTGGCCATGAATTACCGCGGCTACGGCGAGTCGCAGGGCGAGCCGGGCGAAGAGCATATGGTGGAAGATGGGCGCATGCTGTTCGACTGGCTGTGCGCAAGCGCCAATGTCGACGCGGCGCGCGTGGCCGTGGTGGGCCGCAGCCTGGGCTCCGGCGTGGCGGTGCAGGTGGCGATGGAAAGGCCCGTGCATTCCATCGTGCTGATCACGCCCTATGATTCGATCCTGGCGCTGGCGCGGCGCCGCTTCCGCGCCATGCCGATCGGGATGGTGCTCAAGCACCGCTTCGAATCGGTCAAGCATGCCGAGCGCCTGACCGCGCCGACCTATGTGCTGCGCGCCGCCAGCGACGACGTGGTGCCGCACTCGCACACCGATGAACTGGTAACGCGCCTGAACCGCCTGCATCTGGACGAGATCGTGCCCGGCACCGATCACATGAATATTCCCTATCTGGAAATCACGCAGCGCAAGATCGCGCAATTCCTCTCGGCGCAATTTGCCCAGGCCGCGGAGCAAGCCGGCACAAGGCCGGCCGCGCCTAGCCAGGTTGCGCTGGCAGTGCTGCCGGCGCCGGCAGGCGGCGCAGCAGGAACGCTTGCAGGGGTTGTTCCAGCCAGCGATATACCGCCAAAGCAAGCAGCACGGTAAGTACCAGCGTCAGCGCCAGGAACGCCGCTGTCCCGCCGTGCCAGGCGGCGAGTCCCCAGGCGCGGCCGGCCGGTCCCAGCACGAAACTGTGCGTCAGGTACAGGCTATAGGACGCGCCGCCCAGCAAGACGACGCCGCGCCGCAGGCTGGATGCGCGGCCGGCGCCAGACGGCGGCTCCGCGGCCAGGCCGCAAACGCCCATCGCCCCCAGCGCAGCCAGCGGCGAGAAAAGCTGCGCCCCTTGCCACTGCTGGATGCCGAAGCAGTAGGCAAGGATAAAACCCAGCGCCAGCGCCGCCTGGACCTGGAAGCGGAGCCGCCATACCCGCTGCCCCAGTGCCAAGCGCCACCAGCCCAGCGCCATCCCGGCGCAGAAGCACAGCAGGATCGGGGCGCACCAGAATGCCAGCAGCTGTTCATGGCCGCTGCCCGGCGCCGGATTCAGCCACAGCCCAGCCCCCACCGCAGCGCCCATCAAGAGCAGCAAGCCGGCAACGCCGCGCGCCAGCTTCTGCGTGAGAGCGAGGGCGAACAGGGCATAGAAGAGCATTTCATAATTCAGCGTCCAGCCCAGGCCATAGACGGGATGCCAATAGCCCTTGGCGTTCTCGTAAGGGATGAACAGCAGCGATTTGAACATGGCGGCCAGCGACGGCGGTTCGCCGCTCACCGCCAGCTTCAGCGCATAGATCAGCGTCGCCAGCCAATACAGCGGCACAACGCGGATACAGCGGCGCCAGAAAAATGCCAGCGGCTGCGCGCCGGGCGCGCTGCGGTCGCGCGTCGAGATCACCATGATATAGCCGCTGATCATAAAGAACAGCTCCACGCCCAGCTTACCCAGCGCTGCAGCCTGCGCCATATCCACTGTGTCGACACCGGCCTTGCGCTTGATCGTAAACAGGGCATGGTTCAGCACCACCAGCAGCGCGGCCACGGCGCGCAGCAGCTGGAGCGAGTCGATTTTCATCTTATCCGGGCTTGAACGCACTGCGGAAGGCGCGCAGCGCGGCCGGATGGTAGACCGTCAGATGCGTCTCGTCCGGCAAGGGCGCCAATTGCCAGCGCAGGCCCTCGACCTTGCTGCCGGCCAGCGCCGCCTCCAATTGCTGCGCCAGCTCCGGCATGCCTTTTTCGCCGCTGGCCGCCACATACAGGGTCTTGTCGAGACGCTGGTGGGCACGCAGCCTGGCGCCGGCCTGTTGCAGCAGCTGGCGCTTGTTCCACCATAGGCTCGGATCAATGGCGATATAGGTGTCGAACAGCTGCGGCTCCTGCAGGAAGGTCTCCATCACGAACAGGCCGGCCAGCGATTCGCCCATGATGGCGCTTTCCGGCGTGGTGCGGTAGCGCGCCTTCACCTGCGGCATCAGCTCTTCGCGGATGAAGGCGCGGTAGGCCGCCGAACCGCCCACCACGGGGGCGATCTTGCGGTCTTCGGCAACCTCGGTGGGACCGGTCAGGTCGCGGCGGCGCTGGGTGTTTTCTATGCCGACCAGCATGAAGGAGCGCATGGTGCCGTTGGCCACCGATACCTGCAGCAGGCCGGCCACGTGCAGGAAGTCCTCGGCCAGGCCGCCGTCCGGCATATACAGCACCGGCAGCGGCGCGTCGGGCGCGTCGTTCCAGCCGCGCGCCATATACACATTGATGCGGCGGGTTTCGCCCAGATGGCGGGAATCGATGGTGAAAGTGTCGCCGATGGAGAGCGGGGCCGCCTTGCTGAATGCCTCCGCCGCCCGCAGCGGGCTGAATGCCGCCGCTGCCACCGTTGCCGCCATTGCTGCCAGAACCTTGCGTCTTGCCGTCATGCGCCTGCCTCCTGTGTTTTTTGAAGGGCAAGTCTATGAAAAGATTGGTGATTTGTCCACAACCATCGGCAGCGGGGCGTTGTGCTGGAACGCGTTCTGGCGGATAATTTCGGCCATGAACGATACTACTACCCGCCCCCCACTGCCCGATCACCTGTCCGTCGACCCTCGCAGCCCGCACCATGTCGCGGCCGTGTTCGAGTTCGATATCGGCATCAAATTCAATGACAAAGAGCGCTTCGACGTCGAGGAATACTGCGTCAGCGAAGGCTGGATCAAGGTGCCAGCCGGTAAAACCCTGGACCGCAAGGGCCGCCCCATGCTGATCAAGCTGAAGGGCAAGGTCGAAGCCTTCTACCGTTAATCCCGGGCCGGCGCGCACGCGCTCTCCGGCCTCTCCATTCAGGCCACGGCATCCGCCGTGGCCTTTTCACTTCAGGCAAACTCCATCACTTCGGCCAGCGGCTTGCGCGGCTTTTGCGGCCAATTCTCCGGCGCGGCGTAGCCCACCGTCACCAGCATCACCGGCACATCGCGCTCGGAGAGGCCGAATTCGCGCGCCACGCCGTCCCGGTCGAAACCGCCCATCGGGCAGGTGGCCAGGCCCATGCCTTCCGCCGCCAGGATCAGCGTCATGGCCGCCAGCGAGGCGGAGCGGATCGCTTCGTCGCGCTGCAGTTGCGGATTGTCGTGGTGCGCGCCTTGCGCCATCCCCACCCAGCTTTGCAGCATCGAGGCATTGATGATGCCGGCGTCGAGCGATGGCTGGAGCGCGCCGGCCAGTCCCTCATGCGCGGCCAGCGTGCCGCAGACGATGAAGGTGACGGCAGCTTCCACCACTTTTTTCTGGCCATAGGCGACGGACAGCAGACGCTCCTTGGCCTGCGGCGAACGCACGGCGACGAATTTCCAGTTCTGGAAGTTGTAGGCCGATGGCGCCAGCGTGGCCAGGCGCACCAGCTCCGCAAGCTGCTGGTCGTTCAGCGTGCGGCTGCTGTCGAAGTTGTTGACCGAGGTGCGGGATTCAATCAGTTTTTTAATATTGTCGTACACATCAAACTCCTAAACACGTTGTGGTTGTGGTGGCGGTGGGGCAGCCTGCGCCCATTGTACGGCCAGCACGCTGCCGAATACTGTCACCAATCCTAGTAGCGACCAGCCGCGCATGCTCTGTCCCAGCAAGGCCCAGCCCAGGATCACGGCGGTCAGAGGGCTGAGCAGGCCAAGCGAGGACACGGCCACCGGCGACAGGCGGGCAATGCCGCGGAACCACAGGGCGTAAGCCACCAGGGCGCCGGCCAGCGACAGGTAGGCATAGCCCATCACCGCGCCGCTGCCCAACGCCGGCAGCGGCGGATCGGCCAGCAGCGCCAGGGGCAGCAGCATCGCGCCGCCCGCCAGCAACTGCCAGCCGGTGAAAGCCAGCACCGGCACGTCGGGACGCCAGCGGCGCGCCAGATAGGTGCCGGCCGCCATGCAGGCCGCTCCCGCCAGCGCGGCGGCGATACCCAGCGCATCCCAGGCGGCGCCCGGCGTCAGCAGCAAGGCCGCCATGCCGAACACGCCCAGCACGCCGGCCCAGACCGCGACCCGCCCGGGCCGCGCGCCATCCACCGACCAGGCCATGCCCATCACCAGCAAGGGCTGGATGGCGCCGACCACCGCCGCCACACCGCCCGGCAGACGGTAGGCGGCGATGAACAGCAAGGCCTGGAAGCAGCCGATATTCAGCGCCGCCAGCACGGCCAGCCGGCCCCAGTCGCGCCGCGCCGGCAGGCGCCGCACGAACAGGCTCAGTAACAGGCCGGCGGGCAGGCAGCGCAGCAGGGCCGCCGTGAACGGCCGGTCCGGCGGCAAAAAGGTGGTGGTGACGATATAGGTCGAACCCCAGATGACCGGCGCCAGCGCGGTCAGCAAGACGTTACCCCAGGATATGCGTGGCATCATGCCCTCCATTTATCTTCAATTCAAGATAATTATTCCAGCTTATAATCTTGAGATCAAGATAAATTTGGAGCAAATCCGATGGTGCGGAAACGGCAGGCCGATGCGGTCGACAAGATACTCGAACAATGGCACCGCGAGCGTCCGGAACTGGACGTGGCGCCCATGGGCACGATCGGCCGCTTGAAGCGCTGCGCGGCGCTGGTGCAGCGCCGGCTCGACGAAGTGTTCGAAGCCTACGGCATGAGCAGCTGGGAATTCGATGTGCTGGCGACCTTGCGCCGCTCGGGCGCACCCTACTGCCTGGCGCCGACCCACCTGTTCTCAGCGCTGATGATCACCTCCGGCACCATGACCCACCGCCTGAAAGGGCTGGAGACGCGCGGCCTGGTGCAGCGCCTGGCCAATCCCGGAGATGCGCGCAGCATCCTGGTGCAGCTGACGGGAGAAGGCCTGGCCCTGATCGACCGCGCAGTGGCGGCCCATGTGGACAACGAGCGCAATATCCTGGCGCCGCACAGCACCGGCGAACTGGCCGCGCTTGACGCCAGCCTGGCGCGCCTGCTGGCGGTGCTGGAACCGGCCGGTGACGGCGGAAATAGCCAGGCTTAGACAGCCTCGCTCCGCGCAGCAGGCTCTCGTGCCTGCGCAGCCGCGTCAAACAGCCGCAAGGCGAGCAGGCCATGGCCGACGGCGGCGCCGGCGCGCAGGGCGGAGGCGATGAATGCCGTTTCCGCCAGTTCTTCCCGCGTCGCCCCCGCCGCCGCCGCATGCCGGGTATGCACGTCGATACAGTAGGCGCACTGCGTGGTCAGCGCGACCGCGATGGAAATCAGCTCGCGGTATTTGGCCGGGATGGCGCCGCCGCTGCGTTCGGCGGCCGCCTTCAGGCCGAGGAAGGCTTGCGCTTCCGGCGGCGCCAGCGCTGCCAGTTCTTTGGCGAGAGACAGGTCTTCAGGATGCTGATAGGCGGACATGACTTCCCTTCCTAGGCTTGGTTGACAGGGACGGCGTGCAGATATTCCCGGACCATGGCACGTGCCCGGTGCAGACGGCTCTTCGCAGCCTCGCGCGTCAGGCCCAGATGACCGGCGATTTCGGCGATGGTCATTTCCTGCACGTCGCGCAGCAGGATGATGTCGCGATGGGGCGCCGGCAAGGACTCCAGCGCCTGTACCAGATCGATGCGCAGCTCGTCGACCGGCATCTTTGCAAAACGGGCGGAATCCTCCACGCCGCCGAGATCCTCCATATTCCGCATGAACATCAGGGCAGGCAGCACGCACAGGCGCATGACGATCCTGAGCAGCCAGGCGCCCAAGGCCGTCACGCTGCGCACGGTGCCGATCTTACGGTACAGGATGATGAGCGTTTCCTGCACCACATCGTCCACCGCCGACGAGCGCTGGCACTGGTAGGCGGCATAGCGGCGGATATCGGGACGCAGCTGGGCCAGCAGGCACGCCAGTGCCGCCGGGTCGCCCGCCTGCGCGGCCGCGAAAGTCTGTTCCTGGATTCGCATCGCGCGGCCCCCTCAATAATCGGCGGAGCCGCGGCCCGCCATGGCATGCATCTCAATACTCCAGTGATTGAACATACGAACCTCCTCCTTGGCTGGTTGATAGGCATAGGCAGTGCATTTCCTGTCCCGCTATTGCAAAGAGGGGCGAAACGCGCAAAAGGATTCGCGGAACCGTAAATATTTTTTTGTTCTCAGGGGGCCCGCGGCATTTCCATGGCCATATTGAACGACGCGACAACGTCAATCAGCTGCTGCCTGACCCAAACGTGGGCAGGATCGCGGTGGAAGCGCTCGTGCCAGATCATGGCCGGCGACAGGGGCGCAAGCTGCAGCGGCAGTTCCAGGAGCGCGAGCGGGAGCCTTTTCGCCAGCAGGCGCGCCAGCCGGCTCGGCAAGGTCAGAATCATGTCGCTGTCCGCTGCCAGCATCGCAGCAGCCAGAAAGTGGGGAACCCGCAGCGCGACGCGGCGGGTGAGCCCCAGTGCCGAGAGAGCAACGTCGACCGCGCTCTCTCCCACGCCGGAAATGGTGACGGCAATGTGGCGCAAGGCCACATAACGCGCCAGACTGAGTCCATCCGCCACACCGGGGTGGCCGGACCTCGCCACACATACCAGGCTGTCGGCATACAGGTCGCGGCGATGGAAACTGCCGGGAAGTGCCTGGAAAATACCCAGCGCCAGATCGGCGCCCCCCTGCTCGATAAGCCGCACATTGTCCCCCGCAGGTTGCGCGATATGGAGACTTAACGCAGGCGCATGGCGCTCGAAGCGGGTGCTCAAACCAGCGAGGACCGTCAGGCTCAGATGGTCATGCGCGGCGATCGTGATGCGCCCCGTGGCAGAGGCGGGATCGAAAACCGCAGGCGAAACGATGGCGTGCGCATCGTCCAGCAGCTTGGCCACCGGACCTGCCAGCGCTTCACCGCGGGGCGTCAATTCCAGACCGAACTTGCCGCGGACCACCAGGCGATCGCCCAGCATCGTGCGCAGTCGCCCCAGCGCGCGGCTGGCAGCCGGTTGGCTCAGGCCCAAGCGGAGTCCCGCCAGGGTGACGCTGCGCTCGCGAACGAGTGCATCGAACAGCTTTAAGAGGTTGAGGTCAACCGTAGATAAATCCACTTGGCGCATGCTGGCTATGACTTCCATGCCATTTATGTATGTTGAGCAATCATGCACCATTCCGTTTCATCTGAATAGGAGATATTTGCATGACTGCTTCCTTCCCCCTTCCTTACGCTGTATTTGGCGTGAGCGGCCGTACCGGCGCCGCTGCCGCCGATGCGCTTTTGCGTTCCGGCCATCCCGTGCGCGTCGTGGTGCGCGACCCCGCCAAAGGCCGGCCGTGGGCCGAACGCGGCGCCGAGGTTGCCGTGGCCGACCTGACAGACCTGGCCGCGATGACCAAGGCACTCAGCCAGATCCAGGGCGCCTATGTCGTCAGTCCGCAGCACTACAACCGTGAAGACCTGTTCGAGCGGGCCGACTTGATTGCCGAGACCACGGCGCGCGCTGCGCTTGCGGCGGACGTGCCCAGGCTTGTGGCGCTGTCCTCGGTGGGCGCCGACTGTGAAAGCGGAACAGGATGGATCAGGATGAACCGCATGTTCGAACAGCGTTTGAGCGCAAGCGGTATTGCCACCATCTTCCTGCGCGCGGCCTACTTCATGGAGAACTGGATGCCAATGGTCGGGCAGGCCATGCGCAGCGGCACTCTGCCGACGTTTTTGGCACCACCACTGCGCCCCATCCCGATGGTGGCGACCGTGGATGTCGGCAGCACTGCGGCGGCTCTGCTGCAAGAAAAAAGCAGGGCAAGCTGCATCGTCACTCTCTCAGGCCCCCAGGATTACGCCCCGAATGATGTCGCCGCCATTATTTCGGCCACGCTGCAGAAGCCTGTCGGCGTGGCGGTTCTGCCGGAAACAGCGTGGCCCAAAGCACTGGCGGATGCCCATTTCTCAAAGGCCGCCCTTGCTGGTTTCACCGAAATGACCCGTGGCCTCAATTGCGCGCATATCGACATCAAGAGCGATACCCGTGCGGTCGGACAGGCGGGAACAACAACGCTCGAACGCGTCATCGCCGAACTGGTACAGCGCCAGCAATAAAGGCCGCGTTGTCCAATATGCGCTAGACCGCCGCCAAGATGGGGCGTAAGGACTGCCATCGCATTGCCTTGTCTGCATACGGCAAAGTATATGCCGGGCTACTCGATGGCAGCTCCACAATTTGGTAAGCGGGCGCCTGCGCACCAAGCACCTTGATCCCCAGCCGCCCTGCCGTTCCACCATTGAATGCAATTGCCTTGATATTGGGGTGGCGCGAAAGTAAGCCGTGCAAGTCGTTGTCATTGCGTTCCCTGATATTGCTATCCAGGCTACCCTTTCGATGAGCCTCCGCCACCACATCCCACAGCCCCACTCCGTGCGCCAGCAAGGCTTTCAGCCTGGATGAATAGTCGAGTGGAACCAGCCTCACAGCGATCACTTCCGACATCAGGGACCAGAATTGGTTTTGCCGGTTCGCATAATATTCCTGGAGCATGAGCGACTTCTCGCCTGGCAGGCTTCCCAATACAAGCAAGCGAGTACGCTCATCAATGACCGGATCGAAGCATCGCTTTCTTGCAGTGGATTCTTGGGCTGACGTATTCATTCGGCGGATTCTACCCGATCACGCGCCGCCTGAACGGGTGTAGAATCAATGCCATAAAAGCAATCAGGAGATACGCCATGCCCGAAGCCAGAGCGATCGATACCCTGCTCGCCCGTTACAGCGAAAGCCATCTGCATCCCGTGAATGAATTGATTCACTTCGTTTGCGTGCCGGTGATCGTGTTTACCGTGCTTGGCCTGCTGTGGGCCGCGCATCCTCTGCTTGCGCTGGCGGCGGCGGGACTGAGCATGGTCTATTACTTCAAGCTGTCGCCCCCCTTTGCCGTCGGCATGCTGCTGATGGCGGCGGCCATGCTCGTCATCCTCGCCGCGCTGCCGCCGCGCGCGGTGCTGCCACTGTCGCTGCTGGTCTTTGTACTGGCCTGGGTCGGACAGTTCATCGGACATAAGATCGAGGGCAAGAAGCCATCCTTCTTCGAGGATCTGCGCTTCCTGCTGATCGGCCCCCTGTTCGTCCTGAGCTTCCTGTACCGCCGCCTGAACCTGGCCTACTGAGTTTCTTTATGTAAGGGTGGAGGAAACCCCGTATACTCGCGGGATGTCCTCTCCCGTCCTCTTTATTCTCGCCAGCCTGATCTGGGGTTCAACTTTCTTCGGCATCACCCTGCAACTGGGCGAAGTGCCGCCGGCCGTCTCGGTGGCCTACCGCTTTGCGCTGTCTTCGGCGGTACTGTTTGCATGGTGCGCCCTGCGCGGCCAAAGCCTGCGCCTTTCCCTGCCGGCCCAGCGCTGGACCTTCCTGCAAGGCAGCAGCACTTTTGCCCTCAGCTATATCTGCACCTACTCCTCGGAGCAGTATCTGGTGTCGGCGCTGGTGGCCGTGCTGTATGTGCTGATGGTGTTCTGGACGCCGCTGCTGGGCCGCATCGCTTTCGGCACGCCAGTCAGCAAACGCACATGGAGCGCCGGCGCCGCCGCGCTGGCCGGCGTTTCGCTGCTGTTCCATGAGTCGATCTGGGCCGCCTGGCAGGAGATCCTGCGCGGCGGCCAGGGCCACTTCCTGCTTGGCCTGGGACTGGCGCTGACCGGCACCGTCGCCAGCTCGGTCGGCAATCTGCTGGTGGTGAAGGTGCGCGAACACGAATCGAATGTGCTGCTGACGATGGCCTGGGCCATGTTGTGGGGTACGCTGCTGGTGGCAGTGTGGGCCTTGGTCAGCGGCGCCTCGTTCCGCCTGCCCGCCTCGCCCGTGTACTGGGGCGGCCTGGTTTACCTCGCGCTGTTCGGTTCCGTGATCGCCTTCGCTTGCTACTTCACGCTGATCCATCGCCTTGGTCCGCAGAAGGCGGTGTATATCGGCGTGGTGACACCGGTGATCTCGGTGCTGCTGTCGATCCAGATGGAGAATTTCCGTCCCGGCCCCGTGCAGTGGCTGGGCATGGCCGTCTGCCTGGCCAGCGTGGCCTGGGCGCTGCACACGCCGGCTTCGGCTGCGGCGGCAGAAAAGGCCGACGCCAATGCGGATGCGGAAAAACTGGAAAAGGCTTCGTAAGCTCTCCCACCCAAAAAAAATCCCGCGTCAGCTTGCGCTGCGCGGGGCGGAACCCATTGTCAAGTGGGAGGGGAGATGAATCAACGAGTTCACTATATGCCTCCCGTTTGACGAAATCCCGGTCCTTTACAATTCCTTACCAACAGTCGCATCTTCCTTACATCTGCTGGCTTGAAATCCGGCGGCGCGGCACCACCATGCGCTCGGCCAGTTCGAACAGCCCTTGCGTCAGCAGGGCCAGCGCGGCGGCTGGCAAGGCGCCGGCCAGCAGCATATCGTTGTCGTTCAGGGCCAGGCCGGTGGTAATGCGCTCGCCGTAGCCGCCCGCGCCGATGAAAGCGGCAATCGTGGCCGTGCCCACGCTCATGACCGCCGCCGTCTTCACGCCAGCCAGGATCACAGGCAAGGCCAGCGGCAGCTCAATATGCAGCAGGCGCTGGTTGGGCCTCAGGCCCAGCGCCAGCGCGGCGGTCTTCAATCCTTTGGGCACGCCGAGAATGCCGGTGCAGGTGTTGCGCACCACCGGCAGCAGCGCGTACACAAACAGTGCGATCAGCGCCGGCAAGGTGCCGATGGCGCCCAGCAGCGGGATCAGGATCGCCAGCAAGGCCAGCGAAGGCACGGTCTGCAAGACGCCGACCACCGCCATCACGGCCTGGCGCAGGCGCGGCGCATAGGCCGCCAGCACGCCCAGCGGGATTCCCACGGCACAGGCCAGCAGCACGGACAGCAGCACCAGGGTCACGTGCTGGCGCGTCAAGGGCCATAGATTGTCGTCAAAAAGCTTGGACAGCAGGCCGGGGCGCGGTACGGCATTGCCGGATGCGGCGCCGGGCGGCGCGGTGTCCGCTGCGCCGTTGGTGTCCGTGGACTTGCGTACCTGTCCTGCGAGCCAATCGCGTGCCACGGCGCTGAAGCTCTTACCCTCGATTTCGGCGGCGGCATTCATGGCGATCATATCGCCGGCGGCGATGCGCCCCTCCAGGCCGCGCATGGCTTGCCAGGCGGCGGGGAAACGGTTGGCGGCGTCCAGGCGGTACAGCAGCACGGCATCGTAGCGCGGGAAGTAGGCGCGGTCGTCTTCCAGCACACGCAGGCCGTATTGGCCGATCTTGGCATCGGTGGAATAGATGTCGATCACATCGACCTGGCGCTGCGCCAGCGCCTCATAGGCGATGCCGTGATCCAGGCCGGAAGGCCGCTGGCTGATGCCGTAGCTCTGCGCCAGGCCCTGCCAGCCATCGGCGCGGCCGATGAATTCGTGCGAAAGGCCGAACTTCAATTCCTTGTGCCGCGCCAGGTCGCTCAGCGCGTGCAAGCCAGCGGCATCGCCGCGCACGGCCAGCGCATAGGTATTGTTGAAGCCCAGCGGCTGCGATACGCCCAGTCCCTGCCGCGCCAGCTCACGCCGGATCTCGTCCAGCGAGGCAGGCTTGGCATGCTTGAGGATTTCCTGGTCGATGGTGCCGACGTATTCGGGATAGACATCGATGCTGCCCGCTTTCAGCGCGGCCAGCACAATGGCGGTATTGCCCAGTCCCTGGCGGTGCTCGGTCCGGGCGTGCGGCGCGGCGGTCTGCGCCAGTACCTCGCCCAGCACATAGGATTCCGTGAAGCGCTTGGAGCCGATGCGCAGGACGGCATCGTCGGCCAGCACCGGCGCGGCGGCAGGCAACAGCACGGCGGCCAGACAGCTTAGGCGCAACCAGGGACGCACACCGTATGCCAGCCTGGCCAGCGCGCTTCCCACTCAGCCGCCAGCGCCGGCCCGAGGCGCCGTCCGCGCAGCCAGGTCGCTCAAATCCAGCACCGGCTGGCGCCACGCGCCGCCATTGACCACGGCGCGGCAGGGATTGAAACCGAAGGCGTAGGACAGGTCGGCCGGGCGCGCGATCTGCCATAGCGCGAAGTCGGCGCGCTTGCCCACTTCCAGGCTGCCTACCTCGTTCTGCAGACCCAGGGCGCGCGCCGCATTGATGGTGCAGCCGGACAGCGCTTCCAGCGGCGTCAGGCGCCACAGGGTGCACACCATATTCATCGCCAGCAGCAGCGAGGTCATGGGCGAGGTGCCGGGGTTGTTGTCGGTGGAGACGGCCATCGGCACGCCGGCGGCGCGCAGCGTGGCAACCGGCGGCGGCGTGGTGTCGCGCAGGAAGTAGTAGGCGCCAGGCAGCAGCACGGCCACCGTGCCCGCCTGCGCCATGGCGGCGATGCCACTCTCGCTCAAATGTTCCAGATGGTCGGCGGACAGGCCGTTGAAGCGCGCCACCAGTTCCGCCCCGCCCTGGTCGGACAACTGCTCCGCGTGCAGCTTGACCGGCAAGCCATGCTGCTGCGCAGCCTTGAATACGCGCTCGGTCTGTTCGCGGCTGAAGCCGATGCGCTCGCAGAAGGCGTCCACCGCATCGGCCAGCCCCTCGGCGGCCAGTACCGGAATCATCTCGCACACGGCCTGCACATAATCGTCGGCGCGTCCGGCATACTCCGGCGGCAGCGCATGCGCGCCCAGGAAGGTGGTCGCCACCCGCACCGGCAATTGCGCGCCGGCGCGGCGCGCCACGCGCAGCATCTTGCGCTCCGAGTCGAGATCCAGGCCGTAGCCGGACTTGATTTCCAGCGTGGTCACGCCCTCGGCCAGCAGGCTGGCGATACGCGGCAGGCTTTGCGCCAGCAGCTCATCGTCCGTAGCGGCGCGCGTGGCGCGCACGGTGGACATGATACCGCCGCCGGCGCGGGCAATATCCTCATAAGTCGCACCGTTCAGGCGCGCCTCGAACTCGTCGCTGCGGTTGCCGGCATGGACGATATGCGTGTGGCAGTCGATCAGTCCCGGCGTCAGCCAGCAGCCACCACCATCGCGCTCCTCGGCCGCGCTGCCATGGCGCACCGCGTCGGCACGCGCACCCAGCCAGGCGATGCGGCCGTCCTTCACCGCCACCGCGCCATCGCGCAATTCGCCATAACCTTCGCCAGCCATGGTGGCCAGGTGCACATTGACGATCAGCAGATCCCACACTGCACTCATGCTCTACTCTTCTTCGTTTGGAATGATATCGACGATGAACACAGTGGCCTGCCCGGCCTCCAGCGTCCACACCTCCTCGCGGTCCAGCACCAGCGCATCGTAGCGTACCATCGCCACGCGTTCGCTGCCGCTCGCCACCGTCAGGCTCTCGCCCTCGGCCAGGAACAGCACGGTCAGTTCGCTGCGCCGCTCCAGCGTGGAGAAGTCGCGCACCACGCGCCGCTCCAGCTGGTGGCTGCAACGCGAACGGCGCGTCATCACATTGAAGTCGGTGGTGATGCCTTCGATGGTGGCCGAGACGGCCGTCTCGCCGGGGAAAGCCACCACCGGCTCGCGCTCGCTGAGCGCCACGCGCCGTTCATTGCCCACGTCCAGCACCACGCCCGCGCCTTCCACCAGGGTCAGCGTGCGGTCGATGCCGGGGAAGACGGAGAACGGCCCGCTGGCCGCAATCGTCGCCAGGCTGATGCGCCAGTCGAATTCATCGAAGCTGGCACCCGCCGGCGCCACGGCGATTTCCGTCGTGCTGCCGCCGCCATTCTTCCATGGCGAAGCGTGCAGACTTGCATACTGGATCAGTGCAGTCATGTTCTCAGCCCGCGCAGTTCGGCCAGCGTCTGTTTGAAGCGCGCGGTGATGGCCGGTTGCGCCGCGTGCTTCTGGCCGCGCACCACCCACTGGCCGCCGACCATGACATCTTTGACTAGATTATCATTTCCGCAGAAAACCAGGCTGCCCAAAACTTCCTGCGCATCCAGGCCATCCAGGTTCGGGTGCTCATGATCGAGCACGATCAGGTCGGCGCGCTTGCCCACGCCGAGCGCACCCACCGGGCGGCCAGCCGCCTGCGCGCCGCCTTGCAGCGCGGCCTGCCATAAAAAGTCACCCACATTGCGTTGTTCGCGCGAGACGGCGATATTGCGGCGCTGCTGCTGCAGGCGCTGGCCATATTCCAGCCAGCGCAGCTCTTCCACCGCACCCTGCGAAATATGGCTGTCGCTGCCGACGCCAAAGCGGCCGCCTTGCTGCAGGAAAAGCTCCAGCGGGAACAGGCCGTCGCCCAGATTGGCCTCGGTGGTCGGACACAGACCGGCCACCGCGCCGCTGCGGGCGATGGCGCTCACTTCCTCGTCCACCAGATGGGTGGCGTGCACCAGGCACCAGCGCTGGTCCACCGGCAGCTGGTCGTACAGATATTGCACCGGACGGCGTCCGCTGTAATCGAGCGACTGTTTCACTTCGCCCTGCTGCTCGGCGATATGGATATGCACCGGACGCTGGGCCGGCAGCGTCGCCAGCACTTCGCGGATCTGCGCCACCGAGGCGGCGCGCAAGGAATGCGGCGCCACGCCCACTTCCACCTGGGCGCTGCGCCGGCTCTCCAGCGCGCCGACGATGTTCAACACATCCTGCGCATCGGTCTTGAAGCGCTTCTGCTCCGGCTTGAGCGCCGCCTCGCCGAAACCGGAATAGCTGTACAGCACCGGCAGCATGGTGATGCCGATGCCCGACAGCTGCGCCGCCGCGATCACGCGCTGCGCCGTTTCCGCCGGCTGCGCATACATCGCGCCGTCCGGCGCGCGCTGCACATAATGGAATTCGCAGATCGAGGTATAGCCATGGCGCAGGCATTCGCTGAACAGCTGGGCGGCAATCGCCTCGATCTGCTCTGGCGTGATGCTGCGCGCAAAACGGTACATCAGGTCGCGCCAGGTCCAGAAGCTGTCCGGGCCGTCGCCAGCCTTTTCGGTCAGGCCGCCCAGCGCGCGCTGGAAGCTGTGCGAGTGCAGATTGATCATGCCCGGCATGACGTAGTGCGCGGTTTCGGTGCCCTGCCCGGGCTGCGCATCCGGCGTCACCGCCGTCAGGCTGCCCGCCGCGTCCCACTGCAACAGCACATTCTGCTGCCAGCCATCCGGCAGCAGCGCGTTATGCGCGAACAGCGCCGTCATTGCTTGGTCCAATCGGCTGCGGCCTGGGCCAGCTGGCGCAGCAAAGGCTCCACCTGCGCCGCCAGATCGGCGCGATAGGCGAAAGGCAGGGTTTCATTCATATAGGTCGACTGGCACATCTCCAGCTGAATGCCATGCACGCCGCTTTCCGGTTTGCCGTAGTGGCGCGTGATGTGGCCGCCCTTGAAGCGGCCGTTGACGGCCACGGTATAGCCGCCATGGGCTTGCGCCAGGCTGGCGATGGTTTCGGTCAGCGCGGGCGCGCAGCTGGCGCCATCGGCCGTGCCAAAGTTCAGGTCGGGCAGCTTGCCTTCGAAGAAGCGCGGCACGATGGAGGCGATGGAATGCGCGTCCCACAGCACGACGCGGCCATGCAGATGCAGCAGGCGGTCGAGTTCCGCGCGCAACTGGTCGTGGTACGGCTTCCAGTAGGCGGCCAGGCGGCGCTGCACTTCCGCCTCGTCCGGCTGCTGGCCATCCTGGTACAGCGGTTCGCGGTGGAAGGTGTCGAGCGGGCACAGGCCGGTCGTATCCTGGCCAGGATACAGATTGGTGTTCTCGGGAGGACGGTTCAGGTCGATCACATAACGCGACCAGCGCGCCGACAGCGTGGACGCTCCCATCTCCTGCAGGAAGCCATACAGCTGCACCAGATGCCAGTCGGTGTCCGGCTTGTCCAGCGCGCCCGGCGTGAAGCGGGCCGCGATATCGTCCGGAATGTCGGTGCCCACATGCGGCATCGACACCAGCAGCGGAATGCCGCCGGCCTTGAATTGATAATCCATATACGTCCTCCCTGCCGCTTAAGGATGCAGCGGCGTGAACAGGTTTTTGCAGCCGGCGCTCAACTCGCCTTTCAGCACCATCTGCTTGGCCGCTTCGATGTCCGGCGCGAACAGGCGGTCGACGTCGAAGAACGGCACCTTCTGGCGCAGCTGGGCGTGCACCTGCTCCAGCTGCGGCGACGATTGCAGCGGACGGTGGAAATCGATGCCCTGCGCCGCCGCCAGCAGCTCGATGCCGACGATGACGGCGGTATTGTGCGCCATATCGTCCAGGCGGCGCGCCGCGAAGGTGGCCATGCTCACATGGTCTTCCTGGTTGGCCGAGGTCGGGATGGTGTCCACGCTGGCCGGATGGGCCAGGGACTTGTTCTCCGACGCCAGCGCGGCCGCGGTGACGTGGGCGATCATGAAGCCCGAGTTCACGCCCGGATCTTTCACCAGGAAAGGCGGCAGGCCGCCGGACAGGGTGGCGTCGATCAGCAGCGAGATGCGGCGCTCGGAAATGCTGCCGATTTCGGCAATCGCCAGTGCCAGCGTGTCGGCGGCGAAGGCTACCGGCTCGGCGTGGAAGTTACCGCCCGAGACGATCTGCACATCGTCGCCCGAGAAGATCAGCGGATTGTCGGTGACGGCATTGGCTTCGATCAGCAAGGTGCGGCTGGCGTTGGCGATCAGGTCCATGCAGGCGCCCATGACTTGCGGCTGGCAGCGCAGGCAGTATGGGTCTTGCACGCGCTCGTCGCCCACCAGGTGCGAGGCGCGGATGGCGCTGTTGGCCACCAGCTGGCGGTAGATCGAAGCGGCGGCGATCTGGCCCGGCTGGCCGCGCACTTCGTGCACGCGGGCGTCGAACGGCGAATCGCTGCCCTTGGCCGCGTCCAGCGACAGGGAACCCGTCACCATACCCGCTTCCAGCAGGCGTTCGGCCATGAACAGGCCATGCAGCGCCAGCGCGGCGGAAGCCTGGGTGCCGTTGATCAGCGCCAGTCCTTCCTTCGCGGCCAGCACCACCGGCGCGATGCCGGCGGCTTTCAGCGCGTCGGCGGCCTGCATCAGCTCACCGTTCACGCGCACCGGGCCTTCGCCCAGGATCGCCAGCGTCATATGCGACAGCGGCGCCAGGTCGCCCGAGGCACCGACCGAACCCTTGGCCGGAATGGCCGGGATGATGCCGGCGTTGTACAGGGCGATCAGGGTATCGATCACCACCGGACGGATGCCGGAGAAGCCGCGCGCCAGGCTGCCGATCTTCATCAGCATCAGCAGGCGCACCACGTGGTCGGCCATCAATTCGCCGGTGCCGACGGAATGCGACAGGATCAGGTTGCGCTGCAGCTGTTCCAGCTTGTCGTCCGGGATGCGGGTCTTGGCCAGCAGGCCGAAACCGGTGTTGATGCCGTAAGCGGCGGCGCCCTTCTCGACGATGGCGCGCACGGTGGCGGCGGAAGCTTCGATGACCGGATAGGCTTCAGCGGCCAGCGCCACCGGCGCGTGTCCGTTCCAGGCGGCGCGCAATTCGGCCAGGGTGATCTTGCCGGGCTTCAGGGTCCAGGCGTTGTTCTGCGTGTGTTTCATATGCTTGTCTCTTATCTTATTTGATCATTGGCAGATTCAGGCCGTTGCGCTTGGCGCAGGCGACCGCGGATTCGTAACCGGCATCGGCATGGCGCATCACGCCCGAGCCGCTGTCGTTGACCAGCACGCGCGCCAGGCGCTTGGCGGCAGCGTCGGTGCCGTCGGCCACGATCACCACGCCGGAGTGCTGGGAATAGCCCATGCCCACGCCGCCGCCATGGTGCAGCGAGACCCAGGTGGCGCCGCCGGCAGTGTTCAGCAGGGCGTTCAGCAGCGGCCAGTCGGACACGGCGTCGGTGCCGTCCTTCATGCTTTCCGTTTCGCGGTTGGGGCTGGCCACCGAGCCGGTGTCCAGGTGGTCGCGGCCGATGACGATCGGCGCTTTCAGCTCGCCCTTGCGCACCATCTCGTTGAAAGCCAGTCCGGCGATATGGCGCTCGCCCAGTCCCAGCCAGCAGATGCGCGCCGGCAGACCCTGGAAGGCGATGCGCTCGCGCGCCATGTCCAGCCAGCGGTGCACATTGGCGTGGTGCGGGAACAGTTCCTTGATCTTGGCGTCGGTCTTGTAGATATCCTCCGGGTCGCCGGACAGCGCGACCCAGCGGAACGGGCCGCGGCCTTCGCAGAACTGCGGACGGATATAGGCCGGCACGAAGCCGGGGAAATCGAAGGCATTCTGCACGCCCTGGTCCAGGGCCACCTGGCGGATATTGTTGCCGTAGTCGACCACCTTCGCGCCCAGCTGCTGGAAGTCCAGCATGGCCTGCACGTGGGCGGCGCAGGACTCGGCCGCCGCTTGCGTCAGGCGCTCGTGGGCAGCGGCATCCTGCTGCGCCGCCTTCCACTCGGCCACGCTCCAGCCGCTCGGCAGATAGCCGTTGATCAGGTCATGGGCCGAGGTCTGGTCGGTCACGATATCGGGGATGATGCCGCCGGCCTTGGCGCGCTTGACCAGTTCCGGCAGCACCTCGGCCGCATTGCCCAGCAGGCCGATGGAAATCGCCTCGCCGGCCGCCTTGTGCTGCTGCACCAGGGCCAGGGCCTCGTCGATGGAGGCGGCCTGCTTGTCCAGGTAGCGGGTGCGCAGGCGGAAGTCGATGCTGCTCTGCTGGCACTCGACGGTCAGCGACACCGCGCCGGCCATGGTCGCGGCCAGCGGCTGCGCACCGCCCATGCCGCCCAGGCCCGCCGTCAGAATCCAGCGGCCTTTCAGGTCGCCGCCGAAATGCTGGCGGCCCGCCTCGGCAAAGGTCTCGTAGGTGCCTTGCACGATGCCCTGGGTGCCGATATAGATCCAGCTGCCGGCCGTCATCTGGCCGTACATGAACAGGCCCTTGCGGTCCAGCTCATTGAAATGCTCCCAATTGCCCCACTTCGGCACCAGGTTCGAGTTCGCGATCAGCACGCGCGGCGCGTCGGCGTGGGTCTGGAACACGCCCACCGGCTTGCCCGACTGGATCAGCAGCGTCTGGTCCTCTTCCAGGTCCTTGAGCGACGCCAGGATCTGGTCGAAGCACTCCCAGTTGCGGGCAGCGCGGCCGATGCCGCCGTAGACCACCAGGTGCTTCGGATTCTCCGCGACTTCCTTGTCCAGATTATTCTGGATCATGCGGTAGGCCGCTTCCGCGCCCCAGGTCTTGCACACCCGCTCAGAACCGCGCGGCGCGCGGATCTCGCGGGAGGCATCGAAACGGGGATCGTTTTCCAGGCTGCTCGAAGGGGTGCTCATATCGTCTCCATAAAAATAGGGAACAGGCGGGCAGCAATGCCCGCATATGCGCCAAGCATAAGTTGTCTATACAACCAAGTCAACCGAATTCTACTTGCCCGCTTCGATCCAATACCGGCGCCTAGGGAGCGGTGTAGACAGGTTTGCCGCTGAGCCAGGTTTGCTGGACGCGGATTTTTCCGATGGCGCTGGCCGGGATACGGAACAGGTCCGCATCCACGACGATGAAATCGGCCCATTTGCCGGCTTCCAGCGTGCCGATGGCGTTTTCCTGGCGCGCCGCATACGCCGCGTCCAGGGTGAAGCAGCGGAAGGCTTGTTTCAGGCTCATGGCCTGGTTCCGGTACCAGCCGCCCACCGGCAGGCCGGCATTGTCCTGGCGCGTGACTGCGGCGTGCAGGCCTTCGAACGGGTTGGGCGATTCGATGGGGAAGTCGGAGCCGCAGGCGATCTTCGAGCCTTGCTTGAGGAAGCTGTGCCAGGCGTAGGCGCCTTTGATGCGCTGCGGGCCGACGCGCTGTTCGGCCATGTTCTGGTCGGAGGTGGCGTGCGTCGGCTGCATCGAGGGGATGATGCCGAGCTGCTTGAAGCGCGGGATGTCGCCCAGCGCCACCACTTGCGCGTGCTCGATGCGGTGGCGCTTGGCGGCGCCGGGATACTTTTTCAGCAGGGCGGCGTAACCGTCGAGGATCTGGCGGTTGCCGGCGTCGCCGATGGCGTGGATGTTGACCTGGTAGCCGGCCTGCATGGCCTTTTCCATCTTGGCCAGCATCTCTTCGTTTTTGTAGAACAGCAGGCCGTGCGTGTGCGGCGCATCGCTGTAGGGCTGCATCATGGCGGCGCCGCGGCTGCCCAAGGCGCCGTCGGAGACCAGCTTGACCGCGCTCAGCGCATACAGGTCGTTGGCGTAGGACGCCAGCGGGCCGCGCGCCGCCAGGCGGTCGAAGGCTTCGCCGGTGTCGCCGATCATGGCGTAGACGCGGGTACTCAGCTTGCCCTGGTCGGCATACTCGCGGAACAGCGCATCCTCGGCTTCGCCCATGCCGGCGTCGTGCACGCTGGTCAGGCCGACCTTGGACAGGGCCGCCAGCGCGCCATCGAGCGCGGCGCGGCGTTCCAGGTCGCCGGGACGCGGCACCACGCCATCCATCAGCTCCATCGCATTGTCGACCAGGATGCCGGTGGCATTGCCGTCCGCATCGCGCTCGATCTTGCCGCCGGCCGGGTCCTTGGTGTCGCGCGTGATGCCGGCCAGCTGCAGGGCCTTGCTGTTGACCCAGGCGGCATGGCCGTCGACGCGGCGCAGCATGGCGGGACGCTCGCCGGTGGCGCCATCGAGTTCGGCGGCCGTGGGGAAGCGGCCCAGCTTCCAGATTTCCTGGTTCCAGCCATTGCCGACGAGCCAGCTGCGCTGCGGATTGGCCTCGGCAAAGGCCTGCACGGTCTTGAGCGCGCCGTCGAGCGAGGTGGAGCTGTACAGTTCCACGCCGCTGGCGATATAACCCAGGCCAAAGACATGGCCATGGGCGTCGATCAGGCCGGGGAGCACGGTCTTGCCTTGCAGGTCGACGCGCTGGTAGCCCTTGGCCTTGGCCGCCACCTCCCGCGTGCCGCCGACGGCGACAATGCGGCCCTTGTCGTCAAAGGCCAGTGCCTTGAACTGCAGCAGCTCCCCCCTGGCGTTCAGCGTATAGCCGTTGGCGTTGTCGATCATGGTGCCGGCTTGGGCGGCATGGGCGGCGGCCAGCGCGGCGGCGGCCAACAGGGTGCGGCGGAAGTGCATGGACTGTCCTCTCGAATTGGAAAGCAAGATCCAGAGTGTAGCGAAATTCGCGCTCTGGTCCAATCAAGCCTTTGCTTCCGGAGTTGCCGCCATGCTGACGCTGTTCGATTACCTGCCTTCGCAAAACGCCTATAAAGTACGCCTGCTTCTGAGCCATCTCTGCCTGCCTTACCGCACGGAGCTGGTCAGCATTTTCGAAGGCGAGGGGCATGCGCCTGAGTACCTGGCCATCAATCCCGCCGGCGCCGTGCCGGCCATCCGCCTGGACGATGGGCGGGTGCTGGCCGAATCCAATGCCATTCTGACCTTCCTCGCGCACGGCACGCGCTACCTGCCTGCCGATGCTTTTGCGGCGGCCAAGGTGCAGCAGTGGATGTCGTTCGAGCAGGACTATGTCATGAATATCGCCGGGCTGCGCCATTGGACGATGACCGGCAAGCTGGCGCGCCGGCCCGCCGCCCTGGTGGAGATGCGCCGCGCGGGCGGCCTGCGCGCGCTGCAGGTTCTTGAGCGCGAATTATCCGGCCGTCCCTTCATCGCGGGCGACACATACACCATTGCCGACATCGCGCTGTTCGCCTACACGCATCGGGCCGACGAAGCCGGCCTGCCCTTGCGCGAATTCGCCCATGTCGGCGCCTGGATCGAGCGCGTGCGCGCCCAGCCAGGCTTCCTCGACGAGCACCATCCCTACGCCATCGATCCGCACTCCAGCGGCGAGCTGCCCTGACTATTGGGCGTCGTGGAAGATGATGCCGAGGGTGTGGCGGGTGCCGCTGCGCAGGCGGCTGACGCCGTGCCGCATATTCACGCGGTAGACGCCGCGCGTGCCGTTCACGGGGCGCTGCGCCACGGGGAAAATGACGGCATCGCCCTGCCCCAGCGCCACCACTTCGACGCGCGACTGCATGCGCGGTCGCTGCTCGGTCAGCACGAATTCGCCGCCTTCGAAATCCTGGCCGGGGCGCGACAGCAGGAACGCGGCCTGCAGGGGGAAGACATGTTCGCCGTACAGATCCTGGTGCAGGCAGTTGTAATCGCCGGCGCCGTATTGCAGCAGCAGCGGCGTGGGACGCAGCTGGCCCGCCGCGTGGCAGCGCGCCAGGTAGTCGGCATGCCGTTCGGGGAAGCGCGTGTCGATACCCAGCGCCGCCTGCCAGCGGTTGGCGATGGCGGCCAGCGGTCCATACATGCGTTCGCGCAGCTGGGCCACCAGCGGCGGCAGCGGATAGGCGTAGTACTGGTATTCGCCCTTGCCGAAGCCGTGGCGCTCCATCAGCACCCGGCTGCGAAACTGGGCCGCATCGGCATAGCCGGCCGCCAGCGCCGCGCACTGCGCCGGCGCGAGGGCGGCGCGCACCACGGCACAGCCGTAGGCATCCAGATCGGCGCCGATGCGCGTCCAGTCGACGCGGCCGGCCGCCACCCCGCCTTGCGCTTCGCGCGCTGCCGGCGCATCGGAATCGCTCATTTCGATCCTTCGCGTTCGAGCAGGATCTGCTTGCGCTCCACGCCCCAGCGGTAGCCGGAAATCGAGCCGTCGTTGCGCACCACGCGGTGGCAGGGCACGGCAATCGCGATCGCGTTGGCGGCGCAGGCGCCGGCCACGGCACGCGCGCCCTTCGGTGCGCCGACCATCTCGGCCAGTTCGGTATAGCTGACGGTGCGTCCGGCCGGAATTTCGCGCAAGACCTGCCATACGCGCTGCTGGAAGGCCGTGCCGCGCACGTCGAGCGGCAGATCGAGGCCGATTTCGGGATGCTCGACCATGCCCACCACGCGCGCCACCACCTGCTCGAAATCCGGCTCGGCGCCGATGATTTCGGCCCGCGGGAAGCGGTCCTGCAGGTCGCGCGCCAGGGCGTCCGGATCGTCGCCCATGAGGATGGCGCAGATGCCCTTCGCGGTGCTGGCCACCAGGATCGCGCCCAGCGAGCTGGCGCCGATGGCGAAGCGGATGGTGGCACCCTTGCCGCCGCTGCGGAAGGCGCTCGGCGTCATGCCCAGCGCGCCCTGGGAGGCGGCGTAGAAACGGCCGCTGGAATTGAAGCCGGAGGCATAGATGGCCGCCGTCACCGAGCCTTCCTGCGCCAGCCCCTGCTGCATGCGGCGCTGGCGCACGGCGCTGGCATAGGCTTTCGGCGTCAGCCCGGTCTGGGCCTTGAAGATGCGGTGGAAGTGGAAGCGGCTCATGCCGCTGGCCTCGGCCAGGCTGTCCAGGTCCGGCTCGTTCTCGGCCTCGTCGATCAGGCGGCACATTTTCGCCACCATGGCGGCGTGGCGCTCGGCCAGCGGCGGCTGGTCCGGCTTGCAGCGCTTGCAGGGCCGGAAGCCGGCCTGCTCGGCGGCGGCGATACTGTCGTGAAAACTCACATTGCTGCGCAGGGCCGGCCGCGCGCCGCAGGAAGGGCGGCAAAACACGCCGGTGGTGCGCACCGAATAATAGAACTGGCCATCGGCCGCGCTATCGCGCTGCTGGACGGCGGCCCAGCGCTGCGCCTCGCTCTTGAATTGACTCTTGCTCATGCCGCTACTCCATGAAATCGTCGGATGTACCCATCATAGCCAGCCCGCCGCGGCCCCGCATCCCGGCTCTTGCTTTTGAATTCGGCCAGGCCGGTGCTAAAATCGCCGCGCAAGCACGGGTCGCCGCGCAGGCACGGGCCTGCCGCATTGCCGCTTCGGAGAACGGATGGAACAACCAGCACCAGACCATACCCCTATTTTTCAGCGCATCAAGGACTATCTGCTGGAGCAGATCGCCGCCGGGCACTGGAAGGAAGGCGATGTGATCCCCTCCGAGCAGGCCCTGACCAAGCAATTCGGCGTCTCGCGCATGACGGTCAACCGCGCCGTGCGCGAGCTGACGGCGGAACAGGTGCTGACCCGGCGCCAGGGTTCGGGCACCTTCGTCGCCCAGCAAAAATATCAGGCCACCCTGCTGGAGATCAAGAGCATCGCCGAGGAGGTGCGCGCGCGCGGCCATGCCCACCGCAGCAGCCTGCAGCAGCTCGAACGCGGCAAGGCCAGCGAGCTGCTGGCCAAGCAGTTCGACCTGGCGCCCGGCCACCTGCTGTTCCACTCGGTGATCGTACACTACGAAAACGGGGTGCCGATCCAGGTCGAGGACCGCTGGGTCAACCCGCTGTGCGCCCCCGATTATATGGAGCAGGACTTCGCCCATACCACGCCCAACGAATACCTGATGGCGGCCGCCCCGCTGCAGGGCGCGACCTACAGCATCGAGGCGCTGGCGCCGCCGCGCGACATCGCCGACATGCTGGCCATCGACACGCGCCAGCCCTGCCTGGTGCTGCGCCGCCAGACCCGCTCGGCCGGGCGCATCGCCTCCCTCGCCACCATGTGGCATCCAGGCCACCGCTACCAGTTCGCCGGCAGCTTCACCTGAGGGCGGCGGCAGGCGGCATAAATCTCTCCAAATCTATCCCGCCCACGCCAAAGCCGCTGCCAGCCACAGCCCGGCTTGCCGCTTTTTCCACGCCCTGGTGCGCCGGGAAATATCCCTGGTTTCCCTCTGCAAAAAGTAGTCGCCACGACCAAAATTTCGATGCTATAGTTGTTTGGCCGCGCTAGCCGAGCCGGGTCCATCGTTCCTGCGCCGCCGTCCGGCTACCAGAAAGGGAAGCCCTTGTTGCATCGCCTTCGACCGACCAGCCCAGCTCCCGCCTTGCGCCGCCTCGCTTGCCGGGCCGCGGTGCTGGTCCTGGCCTGCACGCTGGCGCCGGCCGGGGCGGCCGAAAAAGTCACAGTCCAGCTCAAATGGCGCCACCAGTTCCAGTTCGCCGGCTACTACGCCGCCCAGGACAAGGGGTTTTACCGCGAGGCCGGCCTGGATGTGACGCTGCTCGAAGGCCAGCCCGGCGGCGACCTGACGCAAATCGTGCTCTCGGGCCAGGCCCATTACGGCGTCGGCAACAGCGGCCTGCTGCTGCAGCGCTCCGCCGGCCAGCCGCTGGTGGTGCTGGCCTCCATCTTCCAGCATTCGCCCGCCGTCTGGCTCAAGCGCCGCGGCGAGGACGGCAAGCCCCTGCCCTGGGCGCGCAGCCGCATCATGCTGGCGCAGAACAACGGCGAGCTGCTGGCCTATCTGAAGCAGGAAGGGGTCGATCTCGGCTTCCTGCAGATGCTGCCGGCACGCCGCAGCCTGGAGGAACTGATCGCCGGCCATATCGACGCCGCCTCGGCCTATGTGACCGATGCGCCCTTTGTGCTGGACCGTACCATCCTGCACTATGACCTGCTGTCGCCGCGCACGGCCGGCATCGATTTTTACGGCGATGTGCTGTACACCACCGAGAGCGAGCTGCGCGAGCATCCGGCGCGCGCGCGCGCCATGCGCGCCGCCACCCTGCGCGGCTGGCAGTATGCGATCGAACACCCGGCCGAAATCGTGGACCTGATCCGCGCCCGCTACCCCGACCGCAACAGCCGCGAACACCTGCTGTACGAAGCCCACCAGACCATCCCCCTGCTCGACCAGCAACTGCACCCCCTCGGCCACAGCAGCCCGGCGCGCTGGCGCGCCATCGCGCAGACCTACGCTGGCCTGGACATGCTCAAGGGCGAGGTCGATCTCGACGATTTTCTGTATCAGCCGCCCTCCGCCTGGCGCGCCTGGGAAGTGCTGGGCGGCGGCGTGGCGGCCGCCATCCTGCTGCTGGGCGGCGCCATGGTCTGGCGCCTGCGCCGCCTGCGCCAGGAACTGCACAGCGCACGTACCCAGGCCACCGACGCCGAACGCATGGTCGACTTCGCGCTGCAAGGCTCGGGCGAGGGCGTGTGGGACTGGCAGCCGGTGCAGCAGTATCTGCATCTGTCGCCGCGCTACTGCGCCATCCTCGGTTACGCGGCGGACGAACTGCGCCCGGCCAATGCCGACGAGTGGCTGCAGCATGTGCATGAAGACGACCGGCCGCGCCTGATCCACGACATCGCCGCCTTCGACCAGCCGGAAGCCCATCCCGCCCCCTTCAACTGGGAATTCCGCATGCGCTGCCGCGACGGCAGCCATAAGTGGGTGCTGGCGCGCGGCATGGTGATCGCGCGCGCCGCCAACGGCAAGCCGCTGCGCGTGAGCGGCACCCTGGGCGACATCAGCGACCGCGCCCAGGCCGAGGAGGCGCGCGTGGCCGCCGTGCTGGAGGCCACGCCCGGCCCCATGCTGGTGGCCGACCGCAACGGGCGGGTGCGCTATGCCAACCAGGCCTGCACCAGCTGTTTCGGCTATGCCGAGAACCAGATGGCCGGCCTGTCGCTGGAACAGCTGGTGCCGGACATGATGCGCAGCGCGCCCGGCGGGCCGCGCGAACTGTTTTCCCGGCCGCGCCTGCCGGGCCGCGTGCTGACGGCGCGGCGCGAGGATGGCAGCCGCTTCCCGGCCATGGTGCACCTGTCGCCGATCCAGATCGCGGGCCAGGGCCTGTCCGTCATCTCGCTGCGCGACATGACCCAGCGCCAGCGCACCGAGGAAGCCCTGCATGCCAGTTCGGAGCGCTACCGCCTGATCGTGCAGACCGCCGCCGAAGGCATCTGGATGACCGATGCCGAAGACATGACCACCTTCGTCAATCCCACCATGGCGCGCATGCTGGGCTTTGAGATGGAGGAAATGCTGGGCCATCCCATGGGCGAATTCATGGACAGCGAAGGCCAGGAACTGCTGCGCCGCCAGCAGCAGCGGCGCTACCCTTCCGGCGTGGCCGAGCAGGGCGACGTGCGCTTCTACCGCAAGGACCGTTCCGCCATGTGGGGCCTGCTCTCGACCACCGTCATCAATGCCGATGACGGCGCCTACGCCGGCACGCTGGCCATGATCACCGACATCACCGACCGCCGCCTGGCCGAAATGGCGCTGCGCAATTCCAGCCAGCGCATGGCCTCCGTCTTCAACACCGTCACCAATGGCCTGGTGGTGCTCAACAGCGAAGGCACGATTTTGGAAAGCAATGCGGCGGCGGCACGCATGCTGGGGCCGGCCGCTGCGGGCGGCGCGACGCTGTGGCCGGGCGTGCGCGAAAACGGCGAAGCCTTCGACTACAACGAGCATCCGGTGCACGAAGCCCTGTCCAGCGGCCGTTCGGTGCGCGATGTGGTGATGGGCGTGACCCAGACCGACGGCGGCACCAGCTGGCTGTCGGTGAATGTCGAGCCGCTGCGCAACGAATACGGCGGCGCCAGCATGGCCGTGGCCAGCCTGACCGACATCAGCTACCGCAAGCGCAGCGAGGACGCGGTGCGCAAGGGCGAGCAGCGGCTGCAGGAAATCATCAAGATGATGCCGACCGGCCTGTTCATCAAAGACCCGCAAGGCCGCTTCCTGCTGATGAATGCCGCCTGCGAGCAGCAGTTCGGCTTCCAGTTCCATGACCTCAAGGGCGGCGACGACAGCGCCTTCCATGCGCCCGAGGAACTGGAAACCATCCGCCGCAAGGACCGCGAAGCCTTTGCCGGCGGCGTGCTGATCGACTATGAGGAAGCGATCTGGAATCCCGTGCTGCGCCAGCTGCGCCATCTGCGCACCTTCAAGAAACCGGTGTTCGACGAGCGCGGCCTGCCCGCCTATCTGATCTGCATGTGCATCGACATCACCGACAGCAAGCGCGCCGAGCGCGAGCTGCGCGAATTGAACGAAACCCTGGAAGAGCGCGTGCAGCGCCGCACCGCCCAGCTGGACGAGGCGCGCAAGATCGCCGAGGAAGCCAGCCAGGCCAAGGGCCAGTTCCTGGCCAATATGAGCCACGAGATCCGCACGCCGATGAACGGCGTGATCGGCATGGCCTACCTGGCGCTGAAGACCGAACTCGATCCGCGCCAGCGCGATTACCTGGAGAAGATCCGCTTCGCCGGCGAGCACCTGCTGGGCATCATCGACGATATTCTCGACATCTCCAAGATCGAGGCCGGCAAGCTGGAAATCGAGCAGGTCGACTTCTCCCTCGACCATGTGATGCAGACCCTGACCACGGTGGTGGCGCCGAAGGCGGCCAGCAAGGAACTGACCCTGAACTTCGACCTCGATCCAGCGCTGCCGGCCGTGCTGCGCGGCGACCCGCTGCGCATCGGCCAGGTGCTGATCAACTACACCAATAACGCCATCAAGTTCAGCGAGCAAGGCAGCATCGATATCCGCGTGCGCCATGTGGTGGGCGACGAGCAGCATTGCGTGCTGCTGTTCGAGGTGAGCGACCACGGCATCGGCATGTCGGACGAGGAAATGGGCAAGCTGTTCCAATCCTTCCAGCAGGCCGACACCTCCACCACGCGCGAATACGGCGGCACCGGCCTTGGCCTGGCCATCTGCAAGCAGCTGGCGCAGTTGATGGGCGGCGAAGTCGGCGTGCGCAGCGCGCCCGGCGCCGGCTCCACCTTCTGGTTCACCGCCCAGCTGGGCGTCTCCAGCCGCGCCGTGCCGCAACTGATCAGCCAGGTCAGCGAGGCGGCGGCCGAGCTGGTCGACAGCGCGCGCAGCGCCACCGTGATGCAGGCGCTGAAGGATGCCCGCATCCTGCTGGTGGAAGACAATACCTTCAACCAGCAGATCGCGCTGGAAATGCTGGAGGAAGCCGGGTCCTCGGTGTGCCTGGCCAATAACGGCGCCGAGGCGCTCGACCTGCTGCGCCAGACGCCGTTCGACTGCGTGCTGATGGACGTGCAGATGCCGCTCATGGATGGGCTGGAAGCGACGCGCCGCATCCGCGCCGATCCGCGCCTGGCCGAGATGCGGGTGCTGGCCATGACCGCCACCGCCACCAGCGACGACCGCGCGCGCTGCATCGACGCCGGCATGGACGATTTCATCTCGAAACCGATCCAGCCGGCCCTGATGTACCGCACCATCGCGCGCTGGCTGCCGCCGCGCACGGAGCAGGACAGCGCGCCGCCGCCGGCCGCGCGCGCGCCCGCCTTCACGCCCACGCTGGCCGGCGATCCCGAGATCATCGACCTCTCGATCCTGGCCAAGCTGCTGGGCTACCATCCGCAGAAGGTGCGCAAATTCGCCTTCAAGTTCCTGCAGACCACGGAAGCCGGCTTCCGCGAAATGGAAACCGCGCTGGCCAACGGCGAGATCCAGCGCATGCGCGAGCTGGGCCACCGCATCAAGTCCTCGGCGCGCACGGTGGGTGCGCTGGGCATGGCCGAATTGTGCTTAAATCTGGAAAACCTGCCGCCTGCCGCGCCCGCCGAGGAAGCGGCCCAGGCACGGGCCATCCTGGCCCGCCTCTGGCCCCTGCTGGAACGTATCGTGGAGCAGATCATGACCAACACCTCCTTCGCCAATGATGACTGAAGCCGCGCTGGCCAGCGCCGCCCCCTTGCGCATCCTGCTGCTGGACGACGACCCCTTCATGCTCGCCATGCTGGGCGACGTCCTGGAGGAGGTGGACGGCGATATCGATGTGCGCAGCGAGCGCGATGCGCGCGCCGCCTTGCAGGCGCTGGGCAAGCACCGCCCCGAACTGCTGATCTGCGACCTGTCGATGCCGGAGATGGACGGCATCGAATTCCTGCGCCTGACCGCCGAAAGCGACTTCCGCGGCGGCGTGGTGCTGCTGTCGGGCATGGACCAGCGCATCCTGCAGGCGGCCGAAATGCTGGCCATGGCCCAGGGGCTGACCATCCTCGGCGCCTGCAGCAAGCCGCTGGCGGCCGAGGAGCTGGGCGACCTGGTGGCGCTGGCGCGCGGCCTGCGGCAGCGGCCGGATCGGCAACATTAGATAATAAACACTAATAACCCGGGAGCAATCTTCCGCACAAGCGCGCAAAATGGGTTATTATTTGATTCATTCCCCGCCTGATTCCCTCTTGCCACCCCAATATTGAATTAGCGCGCATCAGCTCCATCTCCTGCATACAAGCAGTAATACAGACGGCCCTGATGGCGAAAGCTGGCAAGATGGCGTGCCCCAGGCGTTATTGATATCACCCTCGATTGAGGCAAAACATGAGCGAAAACATCAAACATATTACCGACGCGTCGTTCGAAGCCGACGTGCTGAAAGCCGACCGTCCCGTGCTGGTGGACTTCTGGGCCGAATGGTGCGGCCCTTGCAAGAGCATCGCACCGATGCTGGAAGAAGTGGCCAAGGAATACGACGGCAAGCTGACCATCGCCAAGATGGACGTGGACAGCAACCAGTCCGTGCCGGCCAAATTCGGCATCCGCGGCATTCCGACCCTGATGCTGTTCGCCGGTGGTGTCATGAAGGCACAAAAAGTCGGCGCGATGGCAAAAGGCCAGCTGACCTCTTTCATTGACAGCAATCTTTGAGTAAGATAGGCGGCGCTGCGCCCGCAGCGTCGCCTGCCTGGCCGGCCTAGGGCTCAGACTCTGGCCTTTTTGATAATAATCCACGCAGTTCCCTCCCCTACCTAATTTCCCGTCACGGGACACTCAAAACATATATGCATCTATCTGAACTTAAGGCTATGCACGTTTCCGCCTTGCTGGAAATGGCTATCGGTCTTGACATCGACAATGCGGCTCGCCTGCGCAAGCAGGAACTGATGTTCGCAATCCTGAAGAAACGCGCCAAAGCCGGCGAGCAGATTTTCGGCGACGGCGCCCTGGAAGTGCTGCCGGACGGCTTCGGCTTCCTGCGCTCGCCCGACGCCAGCTACATGGCCTCGACCGACGACATCTACATCTCCCCCTCCCAGATCCGCCGCTTCAATCTGCACACCGGCGACTCGATCGAGGGCGAGGTGCGTACTCCCAAGGATGGCGAACGCTATTTCGCCCTGGTCAAGGTAGACAAGGTCAACGGCGAATCGCCGGAAGCCTCGAAGCACCGCATTCTGTTTGAGAACCTGACGCCGCTGCACCCGCAGGAACCGCTGCGCCTGGAGCGCGAGATGAACGGCGCCGAGAACATCACCGGCCGCATCATCGACCTGATTTCGCCGATCGGCAAAGGCCAGCGCGGCCTGCTGGTCGCCTCGCCGAAGTCCGGCAAATCCGTGATGCTGCAGCATATCGCCCACGCCATCACCGCCAACCACCCCGACGTCACCCTGATCGTGCTGCTGATCGACGAACGTCCGGAAGAGGTGACGGAGATGCAACGCTCGGTGCGCGGCGAAGTGGTGGCCTCCACCTTCGACGAACCGGCCACCCGCCACGTGCAGGTCGCCGAGATGGTGCTGGAGAAAGCCAAGCGCCTGGTCGAAATGAAAAAAGACGTGGTCATCCTGCTGGACTCGATCACCCGTCTGGCGCGCGCCTACAACACCGTGATCCCGGCTTCCGGCAAAGTGCTGACCGGCGGTGTCGACGCCAACGCCCTGCAGCGTCCGAAGCGCTTCTTCGGCGCCGCGCGTAATGTGGAAGAAGGCGGCTCGCTGACCATCGTCGCCACCGCGCTGATCGAAACCGGTTCGCGCATGGACGACGTAATTTACGAAGAATTCAAGGGTACTGGCAATATGGAGGTGCACCTGGAGCGCCGCCTGGCCGAAAAACGCGTCTACCCGTCGATCAACCTGAACAAATCGGGCACCCGCCGCGAAGAGCTGCTGATCAAGCCGGACCAGCTGCAGAAGATCTGGATCCTGCGCAAGCTGCTGTACTCGATGGACGAGATCGAAGCGATGGAGTTCATCCTCGACAAGATGAAGTCGACGAAGACCAATCTGGAATTCTTCGACCTGATGCGCCGCGGCGGCTGATTGCCGCCCAGCGCTGTCAAAGCGGCAAGCCCGGCCTCGGCCGGCTTGCCGCTTTTTTGCATCCACTGTATAATCAGCGGTTGATTTTTTAACCACCTGGCAAGTGAGCGGCAATCGGGTCGAGAGGCAGCAAGGACCGACGAAGTGCTGTTTGGCTACCAAACCTTGAGAGAGAAGCACATGAAAGCCGAAATCCATCCAGATTACCGTGAAGTCCTGTTCGTTGACGTGTCCTGCGACTTCAAATTCATCACCCGTTCGACCATCCAGACCCGTGAAACCGCTACCCACGACGGTAAAGAGTATCCGCTGGTGAAGATCGAGGTGTCCGCTGAATCGCACCCGTTCTACACCGGTCAACACAAGATCGTCGACACCGCCGGCCGCGTGGAAAAATTCCGCCAGAAGTTCGGCAAAGTCGGTTCCAAGACCGCCGTTGCAGCAGGCTAATCTGCCGCTCAGCGAAAAAAAGGCAGCTACGGCTGCCTTTTTTTTATTATCGCTGCTACTCTCTTCCAGTTTCCTTTACTTGTAACGCCGATGAAGCCAGTCCGTCTGCCTGCCGCCGCCACCCTTGCCCTGCCCCGCTGGGCCCTGTATGCCCTGGGCCTGCTGTACATCCTGCCGGGCCTGATCGGGCGCGAGCCGTGGAAGAACGATGACGCGGCCAGCTTCGGCGTGATGTGGACCATGGCCCAAGGCGGCTGGCAGGACTGGCTGTGGCCGAACGTGGCCGGCCTGTCCATGCCGGAAGAAGGGCCGCTGGCCTTCTGGCTGGGCGCCCTCGGCATCAAGCTGTTCGGCTGGCTGCTCGGCGATGTGCTGGGCGCGCGCGTGGCCACCATCGGCGTCTTCCTGCTCGGCACCCTGTCGCTGTGGTACGCCACCTTCAATCTGGGCCGCCGGCCCGAGGCCCAGCCGCTGCGCCTGGCCTTCGGCGGCCAGCCCGAACCCAACGATTTCGGCCGCACCCTGGCCGATGCCGCCGCCCTGATCTATCTCGGCTGCCTGGGCCTCTTGGTGCACAGCCATGAATCGACCTCGGAGGCGCTGCAAACCTCGCTGCTGGCCCTGACCCTGTACCGCGCCGTGCGCTATATGGAAAAGCCCTCGCTGCGCAACGCGGCCCTGATCGGCCTGGCCCTCGGCCTGATGACGCTGACGCGCGGCTGGGTCACCCCGGCCGCCCTGCTGCTGGCCCTGTTCCTGTGCGGCCGCTTCCTGGCCCTGCCCGCGGGCCGCGCCCTGCGCGACCTGGCGCTGGCCGCCGCCACCGCCCTGCTGGTGGCCCTGCCCTGGCTGCTGGCGGCCGTCCTGAGCCGTCCCTACGGCCAGGAACCGCTGGCGGCATGGGCCGCCTGGAATCTGAACCAATTGGCCCTGCCCGGCACCTATTCGCTGCGCGCCTTCCTGCGCGTCGGGGTCTGGTTCTTCTGGCCGGCCTGGCCGTTCGCGCTGTGGGCCGTGTACGCCTGGCGCCGCCAGAGCAATCTGCTGCACATCGTGGTGCCGACCGCCTTCGTCAGCATCGCTTCGCTGCTGGCCCTGTGCCACCCGAATCCCGAACAGGGCCAGTTCCTGATGCTGCTGCCGCCGCTGGCCATCATGGCCGCCTTCGGCCTGCTGACCATGAAGCGCGGCGCCATCAACGCCATCGACTGGTTCTCGGTCATGGTGCTGACCCTGTGCGCCGCCGTGCTGTGGATCTTCTGGTATGCCCAGCTCACCGGCTGGCCGCCGCGCCCGGCGCATAATGTGCTCAAGCTGCTGCCCGGCTTCCAGCCCGAGCTGCACGTGCTGGCCCTGGCGGTGGCGGGCATCGCCACCGCCGGCTGGTTCGCCCTGGTGCATTGGCGCATCTCGCGCCAGCCTTCGGTGCTGTGGCGCGCCGTGGTGCTGTCCTCGGGCGGCCTGATCCTGATCTGGATTCTGCTGATGACCCTGTTCCTGCCGCATATGAATTACAGCAAGAGCTATGCAACGGTGGCGCACCAGGCGGCGGCCAGCGTGCCGGCCGGTACGCGCTGCATCGACAGCAATGTGGGACCGGCGCAGCGCGCCTCCTTCGCCTATTTCGGCCACCTGCCCTTCGCCCGCGTCGATGGCGGCAACTGCCCCATGCTGCTGTGGCAGGACAGCACGCGCGGCCGCAGCAAGAAAGATCTGGCGGCGGCGCCCGCGCCGCACTGGCAGCTGGTGTGGGAAGGCCGCCGCGCCTCCGACCGCAGCGAACGTTTCCGCCTGTTCCGCCGCGTTGACTGAACCAGTCCCTCAGCCCCGCCCTGCGCCCGCCATGGATGCCCTGGCCCCAATCCCCCTGCACGGCGCATCGCGGCCGGACGCGGATGGCACAAGCCGGCCAGCCGCCAGGCGCGCGCGCCGGCGCCGGGGCCTGGCCTTCCTGCTGCTGGCCGCGCCGGTGCTGGCAGCGGCCGCTTCGCCGGCCAGCCTGCATACCGAGACCCTGGCCGATTTCCGCAATAGCCCGCTGCCGGCCAGCCGCAGCGCCGCCGTGCTCGAACTGCATCTGACCACCGAACATTCGCCGCCGGCCAGCATGCTGGTCGAGGGCCGCGTCGGCGGCCGCGAAACCGACAAGCTGCGCGAAATGCTGGAGCGCAGCGACATCCCGCACAGCTTCGACCTGCTGCCGTGGAAGCGCGCCTACACCCTGGCCCAGCATGCGCCGCACACCTGCGTGTATTCGACCGCGCGCACGCCCGAGCGCGACGCCCTGTTCAAATGGGTGGGACCGACCGACGTCTCGGAATGGGTGCTGATGGGCCGCGCCGATGCGCGCCTGCGCCTGCGCAGCCTGGACGACGCGCGCGGCCTGCGCATCGGCACCTATAACGGCGACGCGCGCGAAGAATATCTGCAGGCGCGCGGCTTCCGCGTCGAGCCGGTCGCCAGCGACGCGCTCAACCCGCAAAAGCTGCTGCTCAAGCGCATCGACCTGTGGGCGGTCGGCATGCGCACCGGCAGCCAGTTGCTGGCCCAGCAAAAACTCACGGGCAAGATCGTGCCCCTGCTGGTTTTTCATCGCGTGAAAGTTTATCTGGCTTGCAATCCTTCGGTGCCCGACCGCTTGATCGAACGCATGAATTCCAGCCTGGACGAGATGCGCCAGGACGGCAGTTTCCAGCGCCTGGACCGCAAGTATGAAAAATGGACAACGCCCAACTAAGCCTTATGTTAACAGGCTGTCTATTGATGTTGCGCCGAAAAATTTTTTCTTGCGGCAGCCAAACACAAAGCCGCGCAAGCGAGCTATATTCCCACCATACACCGCGTAGCCG
Organism: Massilia sp. NR 4-1; assembly: GCF_001191005.1. Classification (NCBI taxonomy): domain Bacteria; kingdom Pseudomonadati; phylum Pseudomonadota; class Betaproteobacteria; order Burkholderiales; family Oxalobacteraceae; genus Massilia; species Massilia sp. NR 4-1. The sequence continues at coordinate 5,326,127 of NZ_CP012201.1, read as the reverse complement.
CTCAGCATATTTCCAAGTCTGAAAGTAAAAGCTGCATCCCAAGCAGCGTTCATGCACAGCGTCACGACGACAATCCGCCTGCGCCCCGCCGCCGCGCATTTCGTTACTCCCTGATTGCCCGAACGTCCATGTTTAACTTCTACAAACTTCAGCTGGCGCTTAAAAATACCTGGGTGCGCGTCGCCCTGCTGCTGCTCACCAGCGCCCTGGTGGCCTGGGCCGCCCTCGGCCGCGAGGCCGTGCAGGACAGCAGCCCCGTGCTGCGCTCGCAGGACATCTCCGAAATCACCGCCCTGGTGGCCCAGCGCGAGAAGCTCGACTACCTGCTGATCGCGCGCCCGCTGTCGGAAGCGCCGCGCTATATCTACAAACTCAAGAACGAAGCCACCCTGCATGTGGTGAAAGTGCCCAGCACCTCGCATCTGAGCCTGGAACGCGAAGTCCTGCTGCGCAACGGCCTGCCGTATGCCATCGCCAAGGACGAGTATCTGGCCTCGCACAAGGCCGTGCTGCAGGACGAGGGCGGCGCCCTGGCCGGCGGCGGCGAATTCCTGCGCCGCCACGCCTTCGATATCTTCGTGCTGGCCGTGGTGCTGTTCCTGCTCAAAGCTGGCCTGCCCGGCATGGGCCAGTCGGCCAGCGTGATCTCGCCCGACAAGCTGAAAGGCAGCATGGACGACCTGATCGGCATGGACGATATCAAGCAGGAAGTGCTGCACCTGGAAGACATGATACGCAACCGCGCCGTCTACAAATCGCACAATATCGACAAGCCTTTCAACGTGATGCTGACCGGTCCCGCCGGCACCGGCAAGACCAAGCTGGCCGGCTATCTGGCCAAGCGCCTCAACTACCCGCTGATCCAGGCTTCCGGCTCGGCGCTGGAATCGGGCTATATCGGCGGCGGCTCGAAGGCGCTGAACGCGCTGTACCGCAAGGCCTGCGCGCGCGGCAACTGCATCATCTTCCTGGACGAGGCCCAGGCCCTATTCATGCCGCGCGGCCGCGGCGAAAAGAAATGGGAAGACGATACCGCCAACACCCTGCTTGGCCTGCTGGACGGCGTGAAAAGCGAGGAAGGCAAGGGCGTGATCTGGGTGGTGGCCTCCAACTTCGACGACGCCTCGACGCAGATGGACGAAGCCATGCTGCGCCGCTTCTCGGTGAAGATCAATTTCCGCCTGCCCAACAAGACCGAGCGCCAGGAGCTGCTGCGCTCCTTCCTGCAACGCAAGGAGGAAGGCTGCGTCGACTGGAACGACCTGGACCTGAACCAGGTGGCCGAGATCACCAACAATCTCAGTCCCGCCCTGCTGGAAACGGTGGTGGAGCGCGCCTCCATGCTCTCGATCCAGGAAAAGGCCGTGATCAATACCGAGCTGCTGTTCCGCGCCTTCGAGCGCGCCACCATCGGCCTGACCGACCGCGCCACCACGGCGGAAAAGACGCGCCAGCGCGAGCGCATCGCCTTGCACGAGCTGGGCCACTTCTTCATGCAGATCGACCCCTATCTGCGCGCGGGCCTGAGCCTGGCCGAGGTGAAGGAAAAATCGCATCTGCTGAAGATCAGCACGGAGTCGGTGTCCAAGCTCAATGCGCTGGGCTATGTGCTCTCGGCCGGCGACGATATGTCGCTGCGCACGCTGGAGGAAATGGAGCGCGACGTGATGCAGCTGTACGGCGGCGTGGCGGCCGAAGAGCTGTTCTACGGCGCGCGCGGCATCTCGGTCGGCAGCCAGAACGATATCCAGAAAGCGACCTCGATGCTGGACACCATGGTCAACCGCCTTTCCATGTATTCGCGCTCCAAGCTCGATTACAGCCAGTTCAAGAGCGAGAGCGGGGCCGAGCACACGCTGGGCCAGGTGGAAGCCAAGGCCGATGAGCTGTACAGCCACACCTTGCAGGCGATCGGCGATTACCGCGCCGTCATGGACTCGATCAAGGATGTGCTGCTGGAGCGCTATGTGCTGTCCAAGGACGCCGTCTTCGCGCTGCTGGAAGAGCGCCTCGACCTCGCGGCCCTGCAGCCGCTGCCGCCGCAGCCCGTACCGCTGGCGCAAGCCGCCTAAAGGCCGCGGCGCTCAGTCGCCCAGATCGTAGGGGCACACCGGCAGGTGCTGCTCCAGATAGGCGATCAGCTTCCTCACCTTCAGCGGCAGGTGGCGTCCGCCGGGATACACGGCCCAGATGCCGGTCTGGGCGAATTTCCATTCCGGCAGGATCACCTGCAAACGCCCCTCGGCGATATCGGCCGCCGCCAGGAAGGCCGGCACGATGGCGATCCCCTGGCCCGCCAGCACGGCGGCATGGGTCAGCTGCGCGCTGTCGGCCCATAGGCGCGGCCTGACCTTCACCGATTCCGTCTTGCCGCGCCGCGTCAACTGCCACACGTCGCCGAACGGCGTCAGCGAGAATTGCAGCACGCGGTGCTGCGCCAGTTCGGCCGGGGTGGCCGGCGTGCCGTGTTCGGCCAGATAGGCCGGCGTGGCGCAGATGCGCCGCACATCGGAGCGCAGGCGCTTGGCCACCAGGCTGGAATCGACCAGCTTGCCGATGCGCACCGCCAGGTCCACATTCTCCTCCACGATATTCACATAGCGGTCGGACAGCGAGACATCGAGCTCCACCTCGGGATACTGCTGCATGAAGCCCGGCAGCGTGGGCAGCACATGCAGGTGGCCGTAGCTGACCGGCAGCGCCAGCTTGAGGCGGCCGCTCACCGCGCCGGCCGCGTCGCGCAGCGACTGGTCGGCCGCCTCCATCTCCGCCAGCAGGCGGCGGCAATCGGCGTAGTAACGCTCGCCCGCCTCGGTCAGGCGCAGGCTGCGCGTGGTACGCGTCAGCAGGCGCACACCCAGGCGCGCCTCCAGCGCCGACACGCGCCGGCTCACCGCCGACGAGGACAGGGTCATGGCCTGCGCCGCCAGCGCAAAGCTCTGGTGCCTGACCGTGGCGACAAAGGCCGAGACTTCAGCAAAACGGTCTTCCGTTTTCATTCCAGCGTTCCTTGCAAGAGTGAATTGCATATTACCCGCTTTACCGAGCGTAATGTCCGATTGTACATTGGAGGCCTCACCATTCACTTTCGGAGAAAACATGAAAGCAGTCGAATTGCGCAGCTTTACCAAGGATGGCCTGGTGCTGGCCGAGCGCGCCGAACCGGCCGTCGGTCCGCATGAGGTGAAGGTGCGCGTACACGCCGTCTCGCTCAACTACCGCGACCATATGGTGGCCAATGGCATGTACGGCATTCCGGCCGAAGCGCTGCCCCTGGTGCCGGTGTCCGACGGCGCCGGCGAGGTGGTGGCGGTCGGCGCCGGCGTGACCCGCTTCAAGGTGGGCGACCGCGTGACCAGCATGATGACGCGCGATTTCATTTCCGGCGATCTGACCCCGGAACGCCAGGCCGCGCAGAACGGCGGCCCGCTGGACGGCATGCTGCAGGAGTACGCGGTGCTGCCGGAGCAGGCCCTGGTCGCCTTTCCCGCCCACCTGAGCTATGAAGAAGCGGCGACCCTGCCGATCGCCGCGCTGACCGCCTGGAATGCGCTGACCGAGGGCGGCGCCGGCCCGGGCCGCACCGTGCTGCTGCAAGGGACGGGCGGCGTCTCGCTGGCGGCGCTGCAGCTGGCCAAGCTGTTCGGCGCGCGCGTCATCATCACCACCGGCAAGGAAGAACGCCGCGCGCGCCTGCTGGAACTGGGCGCCGACGTGGTGCTGAACTATAAGACCAGCACTGACTTGGCCGGCGAAATCCTGGCTGCCACCGCCGGCCGCGGTGTCGATATGGTGATCGAGGTGACGGGCCTGAGCGGCATGCAGGCCTCGCTCTCCGCGCTGCGTCTGGGCGGCTATATCGGCTTTGTCGGCCTGCTGGCCGGCATGGGCGACGCGGCCGATTTCACGCTGCCGCTGCTGTTCAAGAATGCGCGCATCCGCGGCGTGCTGACCGGCAGCCGCGATATGTATGAAGACATGCTGCGCGCCATCGACCAGCACCAGCTCAAGCCGATCGTCGGCGAGGTTTTCCCGCTGGCCGAATTCCAGCGCGCCTTCGAACGCTATCAGAGCAGCGCGGTGTTCGGCAAAGTGGTGATCCGCCTGGATTGAGGCGGCGCGCGGCCAGGCCCGGCGCAACGGGCCTGGCCCACAGCTCAGCGGCTGGCGAACACCGTGAGGTTCCGGCCGGTTTGCGCCAGCGGGGAGATGCGCTCGAAATTGCTGATGGCCAGCGTTTCCCCGCCCTCGCGGAATTCGATGAGGGCGCCGCTATCGCTCAGGAACACGCCTTGTGACTGGCCGAAGATCCTGTAGCGTGGCTCGCCTTTGACCGTGGCATAGAAATGGCTGCCGAACTGGGTGAATTTCACGACCTGGCCATTGCTGAGACGATAGGTATGTTCGTAGCTGGCGAATTCGCTGCTGGAATGACGGTAGCTGGATTGGGCGCCGATGCGCACCACACCGCTGTTCGGTTCAGTTTGCGGCGCGGCATAGGCGGCGCCTGAGGCGGCAAGCGCGATCGCAAGCAGCGCGCTGAGGATCGAGGCTTTCATGTTTTTTGCTCCCTGGGGTGTGGTTTACCGGATCGTCGCCGCCCTGTATTGGAATATGCGGGGACACATCCAAGGTAGCAAGCGGCCACGCGCAACGCACGGCGCAGGCGACGAACCGCCGTATGGGGACGACGAAGCGCATGGCGCGCCGATAAGCGGCGCCATGCTGCCTGCACTTCAGGGGGGGCGGATCTGCTGCTTTATCTGCGCGCGACGTAGACGCGGGCAGGATCGATGGCGGGGCCGCCGGCGTACGGCAGCAGCTCAAGATGGCTGATGGCGATCATATCGCCTTCTTCCTTGAATTCCATACGGCTGCCGGCGGCGGTCATGAAGACGCCTTCGGCCAGCGGGAAGATTTCCAGCGGTTTTTCATCCTTATATTGGACATAGTAGTGCCGCCGCTTCTCGTGGAAGCTGAGCACCATGCCGTTTTCCAGCAGGTAGCGCTGTTCGTAGTTATAGAACTCCTGCGGCGCCAGGCGGTAGGCCGCAATGGCCCGGGCCGACACCTGCACGGTATCCTGCGTGCGTTCAGGCCGGTCGGCGACCGGGGCTTGCTGTGCAAATGCGGATGTGACAAGGCAGGCCAGTGCGGCGGTGGCCCAGCCCCGAGGCATGGAAAGATCCATGATGACCTCCTGCTCAGAGTTGGTCACTCAACAAAAGTGACTCCTTCATACTAGCCGCCGGCCCCAGCCTTGTACAGGCGGCGGCGCCGCTAAAGTTTTCAATCCTTTCAGCGGCGGGCATAGCCATTTCTTGGTTGACTTTCAGACCTTCATCGGCAGGATCACCATCTGCAAACCTTCCAGGTGCAGGCGGCGCTGCACGGCCAGCGCGGCCTGGTTGTGCAGCAGGCGCGTGAGCCAGTTGTCCTTGGCAAAAATCAGTTTGCTGGTGAAGAAGATCGCGTTGGGGAATTCCTCGCTGATCTGTTCGCACAGGCGCGTCACCTCGTCCACCGCATCGGTGCCGAAGCCCAGATAGGAGGAAGCGGCCATGCTGTGGCTGTGGCAGAAATCGACGAAGTATTCCAGCGTTTCGGCCGCCTCCTCGCGCATCTGGTCCATGGCGCCGATGCCGCCATAGGCGTGCGAATCGACGGTGCGCGCGTTCACGAACAGGAAGTTCTTGAAGTGGGCCGGGAACATGCGCTGCACCCACAGCAGCGCATGCAGGCCGCCGCCGCGCGAGGTGCCGACGATGAAGACGGCAGTCTGGTTGTCCGAGTCCGGCTCCACCGCTTCGCGGTTCGGGCCGAAAGGCTGGGTGGCGAACACCTCGTCCACGGAATGGATGGCGCGCTTGGTTTCGCGGTAGTGGCGGCGGATCACGATGCACAGCGCGGCAATCGCGCCGATGATCACCACCGTGGCCCAGCCGCCTTCGGCGAAGCGCTCCACCAGCAGGATGGCGAGAATGCCGGCGCAGATCACGAAGCCCAGCAGCGAGAGCAGCAGGCGGCGCAGCCACGGGGTGTCGCGCTTGCGGTTGCGCGCCCAGTACAGGCACAGGCCGAACAGGGAGATGGCGAAGGTCAGGAAGACCGAGATCGAATACAGCACCACCAGCAGCGTCACGCTGCCGCCGGTCCAGAACAGGATGGCCAGCGCCGCCAGGCCCATGACCAGGATGCCGTTCTGCGTCACCAGGCGGGTGGAGAGGTAGCGGAATTTGTGCGGCACCCAGGAGTCGGCCGCCATATTCGACAGCACCGAGGGGCCGCCCAGGAAGCCGGTATTGGCCGCCACGAACAGCAGGCCGGCCTCGAAGGCCAGCACCACCACCAGCACCACCTGGTTGATGAAGGGGCCGCCCAGATTCATGCTGGCGATGATGGACTTGAAGGTGGAGGCGTTCAGCGTCTCGCCCGGCATCGGCCGCGCATCCCACAGCAGGTACAGCAGGATGATGCCGCCCGCCGTCACCGCCAGCGACAGGGCCATATAGATCATGGTCACTTTGCCGGTACGCACGCGCGGCTCGGCCAGCAGGTTGACGTTGTTCGACACCGCTTCCAGCCCGGTATACGTGCCGCCGCCCTGGGAGTAGGCCAGCAGCAGCATGCCCGCCACCCCGGCCCAGCCGATGCTGCCGGCCAGGTTCACCGTTTCATCGATGGTGCTGGGCATCAGGTCGGGCAGATAGGAGGCGTGCGCCGTGATGCCGTAGACGATCAGGATCAGGTGGGTGGCGACAAAGCCGAGGAAGATGGGCAGCAGGATCTGGATCGCCTCCTTCAGGCCGCGCAGATTCATCACGATCAGCACCGCGATGAAGAAGGCCTCGGCCCAAAGCTTATAAGGCTGGAAGCCGAGCGGCAGGAAGGAGGCCAGCGCGTCGACGCCGGAGGCGATCGAGATGGCGATGGTCAGCACATAGTCGAGGATCAGGGCGCAGCCGGAGATCAGGCCCATATATGGCCCCACCAGCTTGCTCGCCACGCGGTAGCCGCCGCCGCCGGTCGGGAACAGTTCGATCACCTGGTTATAGGCCAGCGCGATGATGAACACCGTGAGCGCGGTGGCGATCGCCATATACAGGCCGAGATGGGTGTGCGCGCCCAGCGCCTTGAAGGTTTCCTCCGGGCCGTAGGCCGAGGAGGACAGGCCGTCCGCGCCCAGGCCGACCCAGGCCAGGAAGGCTACCAGCGCCATCGAGTGGCGCGTTTCGCTCTTCAGCGGGTCCAGCGGCTTGCCGAGGATGATTTCCCGGATCTTCTTATTATTCATGCGAGCAGGCTGGCCGCGCCAGCGTAACGGAGGTAGGCGGATGATACGCCATCCGGGGCGGGAAATGATATCAAAGAGATAAAACCATGGCGCAGGCTTGCCCGGTGCGAGTAAATCAGTGATAATGCAGGTCGCATTTGCGGCGTAGCCAAAACGGCAAGCTGTCGGATGCGCTGAAAATTGGCCTCGGTGGTGAAATTGGTAGACGCAGCGGACTCAAAATCCGCCGCCGCAAGGCGTGCCGGTTCGATTCCGGCCCGGGGCACCAGGATTTGAAAAAGCACTGATTATTCAGTGCTTTTTTTATTTCCGCTTCATACCAGCTTGAACAGGATGAGCGCCAGGGCGCTGGTCTGTATCAGGCCGAAGGCGACACCGATGCTCAGGGTCCAGCGCATCGAATTCTGGCTGGTTTCGCTGATCTTTTGGCTCAGTTCCGCAACCGCCTTGTCCAGCTTGGCGCCAAACACATCGATTTCCGCGGCATTGCGCAGCTCATGCTTTTCCAGCGCTGTGGTATTCGCAGCCAGCTCCGCCATCATGCAGCCCATGGTTTCTGCCTGAATATCGGCGTGGGCCGGCGTAACGCCGGCGTCCATCAGGCGCTTTGCGTACTTGTGGGTATCAAAGGCTGCGGCACTCATATGAACCTCGCTGAAGAGACTTCATTATCCCACTCTGCATCCCAGCTCAGTTCGCTAAAGCACTAGATAAAAATCAAATGCCAAGGCCATTCCGTCAATTTTTGTTGACGACACCCATATCGTCAACTAAGATTGACGAATGAGCTCATTGAAAACCCTCCCCTCCCCTGACGATCCGGCCGAAGCGCTGGCGGCGGTGGTCGCCCTGCGCCTGACGGCGGACAAGCTGGAACGCAGCGCCGTGAAGGCGGCTTTGCGGCAGGGCTGGTCCTGGTCGCAGATCGCCGAAGCGCTGGGCGTATCCAAGCAGGCGGCGCACAAGCGCCTGGCCGGCCTGGCGCAGGATTGAATCCCTCTACTTAGGAGCAGCAATGTTTGACAGGATTAAGCAGCGTTTGCGCGATATGGGCACCATCAAGCGTCTGTGCGAAGACGCGGAAAAACACGCCAATGCCGACGGCCAGGCCCAGGCCGGGGCCGAACATTTCATCCTCGCCGCCCTCGATCTGCCGGACGGCACGGCGCGCCAGGCCTTGCAGCGCCTGAACGTGGCGCCGGAGCAGTACCGCGCCGCCATCGCCCGCCAGCACCAGGAAGCCATGCAGTTCGCCGGCGTGGCGGCGCTGCCCGACGAGGTGCAGCAGGACGCGGCCCTGCCGCCGGCGGGCGGCCTGTATCGCGCCCAAGCCTCGGCCCAGGTCCTGATCCAGCAATTGAACGAACGTAAAAAAGAGGAAGGCAGCACGCTGCCGCTGCTGGGCGCCCATGTGCTGCTGGCCGTGACATCGGCCCAGTACGGCACGGCGCTGCGCGCCTTGCGCCTGCTGGGCGTGGACCTGGCCGCGCTGGCCGAAGCGGCGCGCAGCGAAATCCGCGCCTTCCGCCCGGCCTGAGGCGCTTAAGCCCGGGCATGCGCACCGCGGCGTTGGCCGCAGCGCGCATGCTGCTGCAGAAATACAGCCCAAGCAAACTCAGCAAGTTCGCCATTCTGGAGCTGCGCCGATACTTTCATATTGAAAGTATCGGCGCAGCTCCAGAATACGACGGCAAAACCACGAATTTGAAAAATTTCCTTCAAATAAAAATGATTATCATTTAACATCTAATGTTGGTAATGATTCTCATTTGAGGGGTTTTATGCAGTTCAAGCATGTGGTGTTGGCGGTATCGGGTGCGCTCTGCGCATGGCAGGCGCAGGCCGAGCAGGGCGCAGCGCCGCAGGGCGTGGAAGAAGTGGTGGTCATCAGCGGCGATAAATTAAAACGGACCGAGGCCGACAGCAGCGCCAGCATCGGCATCCGCAACCGGCGCCAGATCGCCGAGGCGGGCCAGAACACTATCGAGGAAGTGGTGCGCCAGATGGCCAATGTGGGCACCGGCGCCGAGCTGGCCATCCGCGGCATTCCGCTGGCCGGGCCGACCAGCGGCGGCAGCGGCCGCACCATCAGCGTCACCAGCGACGGCGTGCAGCAAAGCGGCTTTGCCCAGGATATTTCCAATCTCCCGGTGTGGGACGTCGAACGCGTGGAAGTGCTGCGCGGCCCGCAATCGACCAACCAGGGCCGCAACTCCCTGGCCGGCGCGCTGGTGGTGAAAACCCGCGATCCGCAGGACCAGCGCGACTTCAATGTGCGCGTCGGCGCCGGCAACAAGAGCTCCTACCGCGCGGCCTTGGCCGGCGGCGGCGCCTTGGTCGAGCAGGTGGCGGCGGCCCGCATCAGCATCGAGCAGTACCGCGACGGCGGCGACAATTTCAACGCCACCCGCAACGAGAAGCACTGGGACAAGGAAACCGGCCACACGGCGCGCGGCAAGCTGCGCCTGACGCCATGGGGCGAGCGCTATCAGGCCATGCTCACGCTGTCCGAATCCAAATACCGCAAGGGCGACGCCCAGGTGGAAGCGGTGACGCGCCAGGCCAAGGAGCGCATCGCCCTCGCCAACGAAGCCAGCGCCATCGACAACCGCAGCCGCAATATGGCGCTGGAGCAGACCTTCGCGCTGGGCGGCGCCGATATCACCCTGCTGACCGGCTATGCCCACAACCGCTACACCCGCGCCAGCGACTACGATTACACGGAAATGAACCAGGGCACCCAGACCGGCATGCGCAAAAACCGCGAGCTGACCCAGGAAGCGCGCGCCAACTTCACCACCACGCTGGCCGGCAACACGCTGAAAGGCGTGGCCGGCGTCTACTACGGCCGCGACACGGCCAGCACCGACGACGGCTTCCGCGTGCCGGTCTCCTTCGTGCTCAATTCGGCGGGCCAGTGCCCCAGCGCGGCCGCCTGCGCCGTCTTCGACAGCGACTTTATCCACCGCCGCAATCTGGAAAACAACCGCACGCGCAACCGCGCCGTGTTCGGCGAGGCCGATTACAGCGTGGGCGCGCTGACCTATACGGCCGGCCTGCGCTACGACGCCGAGCAGCAGACCCGCGTGGTCGGCACCGAGACCACGGGCACCTCGCCCATGGCGCAGATGGTGATGGGCCAATTGATCGGCGCCGGCATCTTCAACGCCGACGGCGTGCGCGACGTATCGTCCGACAACAAGGTGTGGCTGCCCAAGCTGGGCCTGCGCTATGCGCTGAACGGCGACTGGGTGGCCGGCGCCACCGCGCAGCGCGGCTACCGCAGCGGCGGCGTGGGCTACAGCTATCAGCGCGGCCCGAACGCCTATGCGCCCGAGTTCACCAAGAACTACGACCTGTCGCTGAAAGGCACGCTGCCGGGCAATTTCTTCCTGGCCGCGAACCTGTACCAGATCGACTGGAGCAAGCAGCAGGTGAATATCTCGCGCAACACCACCATCGACAACTTCGTGGTCAATGCGGGCAGCTCGCGCCTGCGCGGCCTGGAACTGGAAGTGCGCGGCATGCTGACGCGCGAGGTGGAAGTGTTCGGCGCGCTCGGCCTGTCGCGCAGCCGCTTCATCGAGTTCCAGTCGCCGCTGGGCGATTACAGCGGCCACGAATTCGGCCGCTCGCCGCGCCAGACGCAATCGGCGGGCTTCAGCTGGAAGCCGGGCCGCGCCCTGCTCAACCTGCACCTGACGCATGAAGGCGGCTCCTACTCCGGCGCCGAAAACGAAGAGCGCAATGGCGGCCGCACCCTGCTGGGCGGCAAAGCCGCCTACACCCTCGCCAATGGACTGAGCCTGTTCGCTTATGGCAGCAATCTGCTGAACCACACCTACATCACCTCCGGCTCAATCAGCACGGTACCGGGTCGGCATAACGTGGTGCAGGGCAAGGGCCGCCGCATCGGCTTCGGCATCGAAGGCCGCATCTGAAAGGACAAGAATGAACTGGCTTAGCATTTTCACCGCCACGCTGGCTGCCTGCGCCTTGTACCTGGCTTCGCCGCACCAGACCCTGCTGCCGGGCGCGCGCGCCCAGGCGCGCCTGCTGCGCTGCGGCGCCCTGCCCTTGCTGGCGCTCGCCGCGCTGGCGGGCGGCGCCGCCTACGGCTTCTGGTGCGGCGTCTTCGTTGCCCTGTCCGGCTTCATGCTGGCCCTGGTGGCCCTGCCCTATCTCGATGCTTACCGGAGGTCGCGCCATGTGGGGTAAATCGACGGCCGCCTTCTTCCTCGGCCTGCCGCTGGCGGTGGCCCTGGTCGGCATCGCGGCCCTGCTCAGCGGCGACCAGCGCTTCTACACCCTGCCGGCGCTGGTGCTGTTCTTCCTGGTCTGGGTCGGCGTGATGACCTGGGCCTTCGCCTTCCGCAGCGGCGCGCGCGCCTGGCTGTGGCTGGGCGGCGCCACCGTGATCGGCTATGGCCTGCTGTATGCCTTGAAGGCCAGCGGCCTGGTGAAGGTGGCGGCATGAAGGCGGCGACTCTGCGCAGCTATATCGCGCTGCATACCTGGGTCGGCCTGGTCGCGGGCTTCGGCCTGTTCATCGCCTTCTTCGCCGGCGCCATCACCATCTTCCACGAGGAGCTGGGCGAATGGGAGGTGCGCGGCGCGCGCGTGGCGGCCATGCAGCCCACCGCCAATGCCCAGCAGCTGGTGGACGCCGTGCTGCGCGCCCAGCCCAAGGCGGCCGAGCATTTCGGCCTGATCCTGCCGAGCGAGCACGAACCGGCGCTGCGCCTGCAGTGGGACGAGCACCACAAGGACGGCAGCGAAACCGAGCACGCCTGGCGCCTGGACGCCCATGGCGCGCTGGCCGACGCCAAGCCGGAATCGGAGCTGTCGCACTTCCTCTACCGCCTGCACTACACGGCCGGCCTGCCCGCCGCCGCCGGCATCTATGTGCTGGGCATCGTCTGCGTGCTGTATGGCCTGGCGCTGGCCAGCGGCGTGGTGATTTACGCGCCCGGCTTCCTCAAGGACCTGTTCGCCCTGCGCATCGGCAAGAACCTGAAGCGCATGTGGCAGGACGCGCACAACGCGGTGGGCATCCTGTCCCTGCCCTTCCACCTGATGTATGCCTGGAGCAGCGCCATCCTGTGCCTGGGCATCCTGCTGATGGCGCCCTTCCAGTACCTGGTCTTCGACGGCAAGCTGCTGGACCTGATCCAGTCCGACATCTACGCCAGCGCGCCGGTCAAGCCGGCCGGCGTGGCCGCGCCCCTGCTGCCGGCGCCGCAGCTGATGCAGATCGTGCAGCGCGAAGCGCCGCGGATGCGGATCGGCCAGATGTATTACAAGCATGCGGGCGACGCCAACGGCCAGGTGGAAGTGTATGGCCAGACCCATGAGGGCACGCTCAACGCGATGAGCGTGGTGGTGCTGAACGCCAGCAGCGGCAAGGTGCTGCGCGTGCTGCAGCCGGCCCAGTTCAGCGCCGGCACCACCTTCCTGCGCGGCCTGCAGACCCTGCACTTCGGTGGCTTCGGCGGCTATGCGGTGAAGTGGGTCTACTTCATCCTTGGCCTGGCGGGCGCCTTCCTCTTCTACAGCGGCAATCTGCTGTGGATCGAGGCGCGCCGCAAGCGCAGCGGGGCGCAGACGCGCAGCAGCCGCTGGATGGCGAAATTCACCGTCGGCTTCTGCCTGGGCAGCGTGGCCGGCGTGGGCGCCGCCTTCCTCGTCAACAAACTGCTGGCGCTGCCGGCCGGCGCCTTGCCGGCGTGGGAGGAAGGCGCTTACTTCGCCGTCTTCTTCGGCGCCATCGTCTGGGCCTTCCTGCGGCCGCCGGCACGCGCCGCGCACGAGCTGCTGCTGCTGTGCGCCGCGCTGGCCCTGGCCTTGCCCTTTGCGCAATGGTGGCAAAGCGGCAGCGATCCCTTCTCGGCCCTGCTGCAGGGACGCGGCATCGTCAGCGGCGTCAATCTGGTGGCGCTGGGCTTTGCCTGGGCCTTCTGGCGCATGGCGCGCGCCACGCTGCGCCGCGGCCGCACGGGCGACCCGGCCAGCGTCTGGTCGCTGCAGGCGCCGCCGCGCACTCCGGAAGTGGAGGCAAAAGCCGCTTGAGCTGGATGGGCATTGCGCGATGTTGTTGCTCAATGCCATTTTTTGGTTCTCTTTGGCAATGAATCAGTGTTTCCGGGCTGAACTATGTTAATGTGGCACAGTTCAGTCCGTATTTTGCTTTCGCCCCGTCCGCCATGGATACCATCCTCTCTCTCCACCTGTTTTCACCGCCGGACGATCCTTCGCTTCTGACATATGGCATCTACGATCCGCTGCTAGTTACCTTATCGGTAATAGTGGCGGTTTTTTCATCCTGGATGGGTTTGCAGCTGGTGGGCCAGGGCCGCAGCCGCGACAACCGCCTGCTGCGCTTGCTGACCCTGCTGGCCGGCAGCCTGGCGCTCGGCGCCGGCGTCTGGTCCATGCATTTCATCGGCATGCTGGCTTTCCAGCTGTGCACCACGGTGCGCTACGAACCGGTGCTGACCGTGCTCTCCATGCTGCCCAGCCTCGGCGCGTCGGCGGTCGCCATGTCGCTGCTGCGGCGCGCCCATTTGCGGCGCAGCAGCCTGCTCACCGGCGGCCTGCTGGTGGGCGCCGGCATCGGCACCATGCATTATTCGGGCATGGCCGCCATGCAGATGGACCTGGGCCTGCGCTACGATCCCTTCATGTTCGGCCTCTCCATCGTGGTGGCGGTGGTGCTGGCGACCCTGGCGCTGTGGGTGCGCTTCGGCCTGCGCAGCCTGGGCGCGCGCCTGACCGAGCAACAGCGCCTGCTGGCCAGCGCCATCGTCATGGGCTGCGCCATCTCCGGCATGCACTACACCGGCATGGCCGCCGCGCGCTTCGTCGGCAATACCGTGCCGGGCACCTTCGTCACCACCAACACCACCTTCCTGGCCCTGGCCATTTCCCTGATCACGGTGGTGTTCACCGTCTTCGTCATGGGCGCCAACGGCCTGCTGCGCTACCGCGAAATGTACCGCCACCTGAGCCAGAGCGAGAGCTGGATGCGCGCCCTGCTCACCACCACCGTCGACGGCGTGGTGACGGTGGACAGCACCGGCGTGATCCATGAGTTCAATGCCTCGGCCGAGCGCATCTTCGGCTGGACGCGGGCCGAAATCGTGGGCCGCAATATCGAGCTGCTGACGGCCGATATGGAACAGTCGCGCAGCGAAGGCCTGTTCTACTTCCTGGCCCACGGCGACGAGAGCCAGATCAACAAGGGGTCCGAAGTCCACGCGCGGCGCAAGGACGGTTCCCTGGTGCCGATCCGCCGCGCCATCGGCCACGCCCGCCTCGGCGAGCGCGACCTGTACGTGCTGTTCGTCACCGACATCAGCGAGCGGCGCGCCATCATGCAGGAGCTGCGCGACAGCGAGCAGCAGTTCCGTTCCCTGATCGGCAATATCCCCGGCGTCTCCTTCCGCTGCGAGGCGACGGGCGAACGGCCCATGGTCTTCGTCAGCGACGGCGTCGAGCATGTCACCGGCTATGCGCGCGAAGACTTCCTGGCCCTGGGCCGCCACCGCCTGTTCTCCAGCCTGATCCTGGAAGAAGACCTGCCGCTGATGGAGCAGGCCGTGGCCCAGTGCCTGGCCGACGGCCACCCGTATATGCTGGAATACCGCATCCGCCACGCCGACGGCGGCATCCGCTGGATGTGGGAGCACGGCGCCCTGGTGCTCAACGAGACGGGCCGGCCGCGCTGGCTGGACGGCGTGGTGCTCGACATCACCGAGCGGCGCCAGATGGAGGAAGACCTGCGCGAAGCCAAGGAAAAGGCCGACCACGCGGCGGCCGCGCGCGCCACCTTCGTCGCCAATATGAGCCACGAAATCCGCACGCCGATGAATTCCATCCTCGGCTTCACCGATGTGCTGCTGGACGGCGAACTGCAGGCGGAACAGCGCCGCCACCTGGACACCATCCGCCGCTCCGGCCGCGCCCTGCTGCGCCTCCTGAACGAAATCCTCGACACCGCCAAGCTGGACAAGGGCGCCATGGAGCTGGAGCTGGCCGACTACAATCTGCGCGGCCTGATCGACGAACTGGCCTCCACCTATGGCGCGGTGGCGCGCGGCAAGGGCCTGGACGTGAACGTCGGCTATACCGAAGCGCTGCCGCACTGGCTGCACGGCGACGAGCTGCGCGTGCGCCAGGTGCTCACCAATCTGCTCGACAACGCCATCAAGTTCACCGCCGCCGGCAGCGTCACGCTGCAAGCCTCGGTCAGCGACAAGCAGCTGCGCATCGTGGTGCGCGACACCGGCATCGGCATCGCGCCCGACCGCCTGGCCGCCATCTTCGACCCGTTCACCCAGGCCGACGCCTCGATGACGCGGCGTTATGGCGGCACCGGCCTGGGCACCACCATCAGCAAGCAGCTGGTGGAACTGATGGGCGGCCGCATCTGGGCCGAAAGCGCGCCCGGCGAAGGCACCAGCTTCCATATCGAGCTGCCGCTGCGCCTGGCGACCAAGGAGCACGCGCCCCAGGTGCGCGAGCAGAGCGCCTACCCATTGCCGCCGCTGCGCGTGCTGGCGGCCGACGACGTGCCGCAGAATCTGGAGCTGCTTGGCCTGCTGCTGGAAAAGCGCGGCCACCGCCTGGTCACGGCCAACGACGGCGCCCAGGCCGCCGCGCTGGCGGCCCAGCAGGAATTCGACGTGGTGCTGATGGACGTGCAGATGCCGCATGTGGACGGCCTGGCCGCCACACGCCTGATCCGCGCCTCGGCCCAGCGCCAGCAGCGCCGCCGCGTGCCCATCATCGCCATGACGGCCAGCGTGCTGGAAGCGCACCGCCGCGCCAGCGCCGCCGCCGGCATGGACGGTTTCGCCAGCAAGCCGGTGGACTGGACCGCGCTCTCGCATGAAATCGCGCGCGTG
Source organism: Massilia sp. NR 4-1 (assembly GCF_001191005.1). Taxonomy (NCBI): domain Bacteria; kingdom Pseudomonadati; phylum Pseudomonadota; class Betaproteobacteria; order Burkholderiales; family Oxalobacteraceae; genus Massilia; species Massilia sp. NR 4-1. The sequence goes on along the minus strand of NZ_CP012201.1, from coordinate 5,309,927 downwards.
CTGGGCATGAAGGAAGCGGACCAGCCGGCCGCGCCGGCCGATGCCGGCCAGCGCCTGCTCAACCACGGCGCCGGCCTGGCGCGCTGGGGCGGCGACGAAGCCGCCTACCACAGCGCGCTGGCGCGCTTCGCCGCCGGCCACGCCGGCGCGGCCGATGCGCTGGACGCCCTGCTGCGCCAGGGCGATCTGCCGGCCGTGCAGGCGCTGGCGCACAAGGTGCGCGGCGTGGCCGCCAATCTGGGCCTGGAACAGCTGGCCGCAACCCTGGCGCGCCTGGAGCAGGAAGCCGGGCAGGCTGACGCCGTGGCGCTCCTGCTGCCGCTGGCGGCGGCCCAATTGGCGACCACCCTGGCGGCGATTGGCGCCAGCCGGGCCGAGAACGAAACCAGGCCGCCAGCGCCCGCCGCCGCGCCCGCCACATCCGCCACATCCGCCCTGCAGGATCTGCGCCAGAGCGTCGCGGCGCTGGACCGGGCGCTGGCGCGCGGCGCCCTGGACGACGGCGCGCTGGCCCAGCTCGGCCTCGCCCTGCAAGACCACGCCGCATCGACTACACTGGCGAAACTGCAGGCCGCGCTGGACGACTTCGACTTCGCGCTGGCCCGGCAGCTGTTACAGGAAATACTGGCGCAAGCCCTGCCCCACAACGAAAGCCCGCGATGACCCAGCCATCCAAGCAACCCCTGATTCTGGCCGTGGACGACGAGGCCAGCAATCTGCAGCTGCTGCGCCAGATCCTGCAGGACCACTACCGCCTGGTGTTCGCCAAGGACGGCCAGCGCGCGCTGGAACTGGCGCGCCAGGAGCAGCCCAACCTGATCCTGCTCGACGTGATGCTGCCCGGGATGACCGGCTATGAAATCTGCCGCGCGCTGAAAGCCGATAGCGGCACCGCCGCCATTCCCGTCATCTTCGTCACCGCCCTGAGCGATCCGGCCGACGAAGTGATCGGCTTCGAGGCCGGCGCCGTCGACTACATCACCAAGCCGCTCAGCCCGCCCATCGTGCGCGCGCGCGTGCGCACCCACCTGTCGCTGGTGCGCATCGACGAGCTGCGCGAGACGCGCCTGCAGATCGTGCAGCGCCTCGGGCTGGCGGCCGAGTACAAGGACAATGAAACCGGCCTGCACGTGATCCGCATGAGCCATTACGCCCGCCTGCTGGGCGTGGCGGCCGGCCTGAACGAGGCCGATGCCGACGACCTGCTGCACGCGGCGCCGATGCACGATGTCGGCAAGATCGGCATCCCCGACCGCATCCTGCAAAAGCCGGGCAAGCTCGATGCCGATGAGTGGCAGATCATGCAGTCGCATGCCGCCATCGGCGCCGAAATCATCGGCGAGCATACCCATGGCATGCTGCGCCTGGCACGCAATATCGCCCTCAGCCACCACGAGAAATGGGATGGCAGCGGCTATCCGAAAGGTTTGAAGGGGAAAGAGATTCCGCTGGAAGGCCGCATCGTCGCCATCGCCGACGTGTTCGACGCCCTGACCTCGGCCCGACCTTACAAGCGCGCCTGGCCGCTGGAGGAAGCGCTCAATTATCTGCGCGAGCAGCGCGGCCAGCATTTCGACCCGGCCCTGGTCGATCTGTTCCTGGCGCAGATCGAGCAGGTCGACGCGATCCGCCTGCGCTGGGCGGAACAGGAGAGCGCGAAGGAAGAAGCGGCGGAAGCGCCGCCGCAATAAGGAAAACTGAAGGGGTGAACTCCCGCGCTGGCCAAGCCTGTGCGTTGCATGTTCGGCCGGAACCTGCGGACCACGGCCAGAGCAAGGAGTCCGGCGCCTATCTTAAGCGGCAAGCATGACAGCGCTTTGACAAAGATCAAACGCCATGCTGCTTGCGATGCGCTAGCTCCTGGTACAGCTTCAGATAGTTTTCCGCCATCGCCTTGGCCGTAAACAATTCCCAATAGCGCTGCTCGGCGCGCCGCCCCATATCGGCCGCCATCTGCGGGTTTTCCCACAGCTGGCGCATGGCTTCGCGGAAGGCCTGCGCATCGCTGGGCGGCACCACCAGGCCGGTCTCGCCGTCCACATTGATATAGGTGGTGCCGGTGCCGATCTCGCTGGAGATCATGGGCTTGCCGAACATCGCCCCTTCCAGCAGCGAGATGCCGAAGGCTTCCGAGCGCAGATGCGAGGGGAAGGCCATGGCGTAGCTCAGCTTGAGCAGGGCGATCTTGTCCTCCTCCTCCACCGCGCCGAGGAATTTGACGTGGTGCAGGTTCAGGCGCGCCGCATGCTCCTTGAGTTCCTGCTCGATCGGTCCCGCGCCGACGATCACCACCGGGTAATCCAGGCCCGCCATGGCGTCCAGCAGGATGTGCAAGCCCTTGTAGTAGCGCAGCACGCCGACGAAGAGGAAGAAGCGCTCGCCGCATTCGGCGCGCCATTTCTCCATCACTTCGGCGCGCGGTTCCGGATAAATCGTGCGGTCCAGGCCATAGGTGATGGTGCGCGTCTTGTGGCGGTAGCGGCGCAGCACCGGCGAGGACGCCATATAGTTGGGCGAGGTGGCGACGATGGTGTCCACGCTTTTCAGGAAGCGCTGCTTGAGCGGCGTATACACGCGCAGCAGGGTTTTCTGGCGCACAATGTCGGAATGGTAGGTCACCAGGCTGGGCTTGTTCACGCGCGCCATGAAGTGGGCCAGGTCCATGAAGGGCCAGGGGAAGTGGTAGTGGATCACGTCGGCCTTGCGCGCCAGCCGCGCCAGGCGGCGGATGGCGGCGAAGGAAAAGGCGTTGGAGGCGATCTCGAAGTCGAGCGGCACACGGTGCACCAGATGGCCCTCGATTTCCATCTGCGCCGGCCCGCCGTTGCGCGTCAACGTCAGCACTTCATTGCTGACGCCCAGGCGGCTGGTGCCCACGCACATCTGGCGTATCACCTGTTCGATGCCGCCCCAGGAATCCGGGTAGTAAGTCTTGTAGAAATGAAGGACGCGCATGATAAATCTACTGCAAAAGAATGGAATGGTAGACGGCCGCCGTGCGGCGCGCCGTTTCGGCCCAGGTCAGCGCCAGCGCACGCCGCTCGCCGGCGGCGATGCAGCGCTGGCGCAAGGCTTCGTCGCGCACGATATCGAGCATGGCGGCGCCGATGGCGCTTACCGACAGCGGATCGACTTCCAGCGCCGCGCCAAGCGTGACCTCGGGCAGCGAGGTGGTGTTGGAGGCGACCACCGGCAGGCGCGAGGCGAAGGCTTCCAGCAGCGGGATGCCGAAGCCCTCGTAGAGCGAGGGATAAACCAGGGCGCCGGCGCCGGCATACAGGTCACGCAACTCTTCCTCGCCGGTCAGGCGGTCCAGCCAGCGCACGTTCTCGCCCTGCTGCACGGCGGCGGCGATGCGCGCCTGCAGCGTTTCGCTGCGCCAGCCGGGCGCGCCCACGATCACCAGCTGGCGCGCCGCGCGCAGCACGGGCGGCAGGCCCAGATAGGCTTGCAGCAGGCGCTCGACGTTCTTGCGCGGCTGCAGCGTGCCGACAAAGAGGAAATAGCCGGGGCGCAGGCCATGCGCCGCCAGGGTGGCATCGCGCCGTTCGGCCGGCGGCGGCGTGAACCAGCTTTCATCGACGCCGTTGTGCACCACGCTGATGCGGCGCTGGTCGACGCCGAAGCACTGCACCAGTTCGGCCACGGCGAACTGTGAGACGGCGATCACATGGTCGGCCTTGCGCGCGGCCTTGATCTGCAGCCAGTTCTTCAGGCGCCGCTGTTTCGGGCTGCACCACTCGGGATGGGCAATCGGCAGGGCGTCGTGCAGGGTCGCCACCACCGGGCAATCCATGCGCACGATGCGGTAATCGGTGGCGTGGAAAATATCCAGGTCCATCTTCTGCCGCACGGCCGATGGCGTGGCCAGGTCGCGCAGCGTGGCGGCGGCGAATGACAGCGGCAGCGGCCGGCCCACCGCCAGGCGCTCGGCGGGACCGAAGGAATAGGGCTGGACGGCGCAGCCGGCGGCGGGCAGGTGGCGCAACAGGGCCTGGCTGTACACACCGATGCCATCCAGGCGTCCACCGTTCAGGCCAGGCTCGATTGTGGTACAGGACAGTCCGGTGCGCAGCGCGTTCACGCCTCGTACATCCAGCGCAGGGTCTGTTCCAGCGGCAGCGGCTGGATGGCGCCCACCACGCCGGCCAGGCGGCGGTTGTCGCCGCTCAGGCGCGCCACTTCATTGGCGCGCACGAAGGCCGGGTTGACGTGCACATTGATCTTGTAGCCGGCAATGGCGGCCATCATGTCCAGCGCCTCGCCCAGCGAATACGCGCTGCCCGAACAGATATTGAAGGTCTGGCCGGCCGGCGCGGCGGCCAGCAGGCGGCGGTAGGCGGCGGCCACCATGCGCACGTCGGAGAAGTCGCGCCACACATGCAGGTTGCCCAGTTCGATGTCCGCGGCCTTGCGGCGGAAGTGGGACACGATTTTCGGCAGCAGGAAATTCTCGTGCTGGCCGACGCCGGTGTAATTGAAGGGGCGCACGAAGATCAGCGGCAGGCGGTCGCACCACAGGCGCGCCATGTACTCCATGGCCAGCTTGCTGACGGCATAGTCGTTGGCAGGGGCGGCCGGCACGTCCTCGTGGATCACCGCCACATCGGTATTGCCGTAAATGTTCGCGCTCGACGCCAGCAGCACGGCGGACGGCTTTTTCGGCGCGGCGGCCAGCGCTTCCAGCAGATTGCGCGTGCCCACCACGTTGACGCGGTAGATCTGCTCCACGTCCGAATGCGCGACGAAGGCGATGGCGGCCAGGTGCACCACCACGTCCGGCTGCAGCTCCTGCACCATGGCGGCCACGCCGGCGCGGTCGCACAGGTCGACCGCCACGGTGTTCCCGCCATGCGCATGGCCCGGCACCGCGGTGCCGAACACCTCGTAGCCGGCGGCGCGCAGTTCCTGCGCCACGTAATGGCCGGTGAAGCCCGCCAGGCCGGTGACCAGGGCGCGCTTGCCCTCGCCTTCGCGCTCCGCCGCCAGGAACCGCAGGGCCGCCATCTTAGAAGGAGAAGCCGGCGGCGTTGCGGCGCAGGTCGGCCTCGACCATCATCTGGCACAGCTCTTCCAGCGTGGTCTTCGGTTCCCAGCCCAGTTCCTTGCGCGCCTTGGACGCGTCGCCGATCAGCAGGTCGACTTCGGCCGGACGGTAGTATTTCGGGCTGATGCGCACCAGCACCTTGCCGCTTTGCGCGTCATGGCCGGTTTCCTGTTCGCCGCTGCCCTGCCATTCGATGGCGATGCCGGCGGCCTTGAAAGCCATGGTGACGAAGTCGCGCACGGTCTCGGTGCGGTTGGTCGCCAGCACATAGGTGTCGGGCTGCGCGGCCTGCAGGATGCGCCACATGCCTTCCACGTATTCCTTGGCGAAGCCCCAGTCGCGCTTGGCGTCCAGGTTGCCCAGTTCCAGCACTTCCAGCTTGCCCAGCTTGATCTTGGCGACCGAGTCGGTGATCTTGCGGGTGACGAACTCGCGGCCGCGCAGCGGCGACTCGTGGTTGAACAGGATGCCGGAGGAGCCGAAGATGCCATACGACTCGCGGTAGTTCACCGTCATCCAGTGCGCATACAGCTTGGCCACGCCATACGGGCTGCGCGGGTAGAAAGGCGTGTCTTCCTTCTGCGGCACGGCCTGCACCTTGCCGAACATTTCCGAGGTCGACGCCTGGTAGAAGCGGATCTTGGGATTGACGATGCGGATCGCTTCCAGCAAGTGCACGGGACCGATGCCGGTGATGTCGGCCGTGGTCACCGGCTGCTCGAAGGAGACGCCGACAAAGCTTTGCGCCGCCAGATTATAGATTTCATCAAAGTCGCCGGCCTGCAGCAGGCGGATGCTGGAACTCAGATCGGTCAGATCGTATTCCACCAATTTCAGGTTGGGATGGGACTCGATGCCCAGTTCCTCGATGCGCCAGAAATTGACCGAGCTGGTACGGCGGTAAGTTCCGGTTACTGCATAGCCCTTTTGCAGCAGCAATTCAGCCAGATATGCGCCATCCTGGCCGGTAATGCCCGTGATCAGGGCTTTTTTGATCTTTTGCATGATGATGAAGGTCTTTAAATATGGCGATATATAACCGGGCATTGTAACAGAGGCGTCATGCGGGCTTTTTAATTGGCCGCCCCCGATTACAACAGTTACAGTTTGTTACGCCCCGTCTCAGGCATGGCCGATGCCGCGCGCCATCGCGGCCGCCAGCACGGGGATGGCGGCGAACAGCAGCAGTTCGGCCAGCAGCAGCGGGCGCAGGGCGGCGATGTCAGCGCTGGCAGGCACAAAGCCGGCGTCGGCGCGCAAGCGCTTTTGCCAGGCCAGGATGCGCAGTGTGGGTTTGATGGAGAGCAGGCCGACCAGGGCGAAGACCCCGATCTTTGTCCAGAACAGCGGGTTGGCCGTATAAAAGACCGCCCCCTTCGCGCCATGCATGACGCGGCCAAAGCCCACCAGCAGGATGCCCAGTGCGCTCAGGCCATACACGGCGTCGAGCCGCGCCAGCAGGCGCAGCGTGGCCGGCGCTAGGCCGGGACGCAGCAGGACCCACTCGCACGCCAGCACGGCGGCGATGGTAAACACTAGCAGATGGTGCAGGCTGGCCTGGAGGAAATCGCTCATGGTCAGGCAATGTAACCGTGATTGACGATGCTGTCAAAAAGATTACATTGCCCGCTTGACCATCGGCCCCGGGCGCGCTTCAGCCCTTGCGCTGGGCCACGGCGTCCACCACGCACAGCGCCGTCATATTGACGATGCGGCGCACGGTGGCCGACGGGGTCAGGATGTGCACCGGAGCGGCGCAGCCGAGCAGGATCGGACCGATGGCGATGCCGTTGCCGGCCGCCGTCTTCACCAGGTTGTAGGCGATGTTGGCGGCATCGATATTCGGCATCACCAGCAGGTTGGCGTCGTGCTCCAGGTCGGAGTTCGGCATGATGCTCTTGCGCAGCTTGGAGTCGAGCGCGGTGTCGCCATGCATCTCGCCATCGACTTCCAGTTCCGGCGCCTGTTCCTTGACCAGGGCCAGGGCGGCGCGCATCTTCTGCGCCGAAGCGCTGTTGGAGGAGCCGAAGTTCGAGTGTGACAGCAGGGCCGCGCGCGGCGACAGGCCGAAGCGCTTCATTTCGTCGGCCGCCATGATGGTGATCTCGGCCAGCTGCTGCGCATCCGGGTTCTCGTTGACGTGGGTGTCGACCATGGCCAGCTGGCGTTCCGGCAGCACCAGGATATTCATGGCCGCATACACATTGGCGCCGGCGCGCTTGCCCAGCACCTGGTCGATATAGTGCAGATGCAGCTGGGTGGTGCCGAAGGTGCCGCAGATCATGCCGTCGGCATCGCCCTTCTTGATCATCATGGCGCCGATCAGGCTGTGGCGGCGGCGCATTTCGAGCTTGGCGTATTCCTGGGTCACGCCCTTGCGCGCGGTCAGCTCGTAGTACGCCTGCCAGTATTCGCGGTAACGCTCGTCGAAGTCGGGGTTGATCACATCGTAATCGACGCCCTGCTTCAGGCGCAGGCCGAACTTGTGGATGCGCGCTTCCAGCACGGCCGGACGGCCCACCAGGATCGGGCGCGCCAGGCGCTCGTCGACCACCACCTGCACGGCGCGCAGCACGCGCTCTTCCTCGCCTTCCGCATACACGATGCGTTTCAGCCCGGCCGGGGTCTTCTTGGCCACCGAGAACAGCGGCTTCATGAAGGTGCCGCTGCGGTAGACGAACTGCTGCAGGCTGTCGGCATACGCTTCCAGATCCTGGATCGGACGCGTGGCCACGCCGGAATCGAAGGCCGCCTTGGCCACGGCCGGCGCGATCTTGATCAGCAGGCGCGGGTCGAACGGCATCGGGATCAGGTATTCCGGACCGAAGGCCAGGTTCTGGATGCCGTAGGTGGTGGCCACGATGTCCGACTGTTCGGCGTGGGCCAGGTCGGCGATCGCGTGCACCACGGCGATTTCCATTTCGCGCGTGATGGTGGTGGCGCCGCAATCGAGGGCGCCGCGGAAGATGTAGGGGAAGCACAGCACATTGTTGACCTGGTTCGGATAGTCCGAACGGCCGGTGCAGATGACGGCGTCGTCGCGCACGGCTTTCACGTCCTCCGGCAGGATTTCCGGGGTCGGGTTGGCCAGCGCCAGGATCAGCGGCTTGTCGGCCATCTGCCTGACCATGTCCTGTTTCAGCACGCCGCCGGCGGACACGCCGAGGAAGATGTCGGCGCCGGGGATGACTTCGGCCAGGGTGCGGGCGCTGGTGTCGCGCGCGAAGCGTTCCTTGTCCGGGTCCATCAGCTCGGTGCGGCCCTTGTAGACCACGCCGGCCAGGTCGGTGACGATGATGTTTTCCAGCGGGAAGCCGAGGTCGACGATCAGGTCGAGGCAGGCCAGGGCCGCCGCGCCCGCGCCGGACACCACCAGCTTGCAGTGCTTGATATCCTTGCCGACGATCTTGATGCCGTTCAGGATGGCCGCGCCGACGATGATGGCGGTGCCGTGCTGGTCGTCGTGGAAGACCGGGATCTTCATGCGTTCGCGCAGCTGGCGCTCGATGTAGAAGCACTCGGGCGCCTTGATGTCTTCCAGATTGATGCCGCCGAACGTCGGTTCCAGCGCGGCGATGATGTCGACCAGCTTGTCCGGATCCTGCTCGTTGATTTCGATGTCGAAGACGTCGATGCCGGCGAATTTCTTGAACAGCACGCCCTTGCCTTCCATCACAGGCTTGGCGGCCAGCGGGCCGATATTGCCCAGGCCGAGCACGGCGGTGCCGTTCGAGATCACGGCCACCAGATTGCCGCGCGCGGTGTATTTATAAGCGTTGGCGGGATCGATCACGATCTCTTCGCACGGGGCGGCCACGCCGGGGGAATAGGCCAGCGCCAGGTCGCGCTGATTGGTCAATTGCTTGGTAGGGGTGACGCTGATTTTGCCGGGTTTTGGGCACTCGTGGTATTCGAGCGCGGCAAGGCGCAGTTGTTGACGCAATTCCTCTTTTTTATCAGATGACGAATCCATGCTGTGCTGCCTTCCTGTCTCTTTTGTTCGGTAATCCTTTGATTCTAACAGACGGAATATGGCTCCAAGCTAGGTATTTTCACGCAGCGGCATAGCGCAAAGCCCATACTTATCAACATGATAAAGCGATATTATTGCCTGATTTGAAAGGCCCGGCAGCCCGCTTGCGCCCCTGTTTGGGGCACTCGCTTATGTGCGCCATTTAACGTATACGCAGAAAAAACGCGTGATTCTCTAGACAGCAGACAAATCGCTTCCTATTCTTTAAGCATCGCTTTTTAGGGAAGGCAAACCATGAATCCCGTATTCTGGCAGCTTGGCGCCCGTCTCAGCGCCGCCCTCTTCCTGTTGACGTCCGCCACCCTCTTCTTCACGCCCCAGGAATCGGACTGGGCCTTGCCCCTGGCCGTGCTGGCCCTGGGCCTGGGCGCGGCCTGGCTCTATCTGCGCGACGGCCCGCCGTCGCTGCCGCGCAATCCCGGCAACGACAAGGCGGTCGGCAGTGCCTGAGGCCCGCTACAATGGCGGCATGCTCTCCGAATTCGACCTGATCCAACACTACTTCGCGCGTCCGCGCGCCGCCGCCCAGCCGGCCCACGTCGCCCTCGGCATCGGCGACGACTGCGCCCTGCTCGTGCCCACGCCGGGCATGCAGCTGGCCATCTCCTCCGACATGCTGGTGGAGGACCGCCACTTCTTCGCCGGCGAGGATGCGCAGCGCCTGGGCCATAAAAGCCTGGCCGTCAACCTGTCCGACCTGGCCGCCATGGGCGCGCGCCCGCTCGGCTTCACGCTGGCGCTGGCCCTGCCGGCGGCCGACCCGGCCTGGCTGGCCGGCTTCTCGCACGGTCTGTTCGCCCTGGCCGACGCCCACGGCTGCGCCCTGATCGGCGGCGACACCACCAAGGGGCCGCTGAATATCTGCATCACCGTCTTCGGCGAAACCGCGCCCGGCCGCGCCCTGCGCCGCGACGCCGCCCGCGCCGGCGACGATATCTGGATTTCCGGCACGCTGGGCGATGCGCGCCTGGCCCTGGCCGGCTACCGCGGCGAGACCGTCTTGAGCGCGGCGGAACAGCAGGCCGCGGCCCAGCGCATGCACCTGCCCACGCCGCGCGTGGCGCTGGGACGGGCGCTGGCCGACGGCGGCCTGGCGCACGCCGCCATCGATATCTCCGACGGCCTGGCCGGCGATCTCGGCCATATCCTGGAACGCTCCGGCGTCGGCGCCACGCTGGAGGTGGACGCCCTGCCGGCCGGTCCGGTGCTGGCGACGCGCGCACCGGACTTGCGGCGCGCCTGGACCGCGGCCGGCGGCGACGATTACGAGCTGTGCTTCACCGCGCCCATCGCGGCGCGCGCGGCCATCCTGGCGGCCGGCGCCGCCAGCGCCACGGCCGTCACCCGCGTCGGCCGCATCGAGGCCGCGCCCGGCCTGCGCCTGGCGGACGCGCACGGCGCGCCGCTCGATCTGCGCCTGGCCGGCTTCGACCACTTCAAGTAAGCCGGCGCGGCGCCGCTGATCTGCCGTGCACCGGGCGCCGCTCAAGCGCTCAGGGTGGTGTGGTCCTCGCCCGGTTCGCCGGCGCGGCGGCCGCTGCCGTGCATCAGCCAGTAGTGGTGGAAGGCCAGGCGGATATTGTCGCGCAGCTGGGTATCGTCCCAGGGCTTGGTGTAGAAGCGGTAGATGGCGCCGCGGTTGATCGAGTCGAGCACCGCTTCCAGCCCCGTGTAGCCGGACAGGATGATGCGGATGGTGTCCGGATACATCTCCTTGACCTTGCTGAGAAATTCGGTGCCGCTCATGATCGGCATGCGCTGGTCGCACACCACCACCTGCACCGGGTGCAGGGCCAGCAGCTCGAAGCCCTCGGCCGGCGAGACCGCCGTCAGGATGCGGTAGCCGTCGCGCCGGAACAGGCGGTGCAGCGAGGACAGTACATTGACATCGTCGTCCACCAGCAGCAAGGTTTGCGGCGGCTCGGCCGCGCGGTTAGGATCGGGCGGCACGCCCTTGCCCGAGGCCACCAGCGCGCCCATCTCCTCGGCCGGCAGCGGACGGCTGAAGAAGAAGCCCTGGATTTCGTCGCAGCGGTTGCGCCGCAGGTATTCCAGCTGCGGCCGCGATTCCACGCCCTCGGCGATCACGCGCAGCTTGAGGCTGTGCGCCATGCTGATGATGGCCAGCGCGATGGCGGCGTCGTTGGGATTGGTGGTGATGTCGCGCACGAAGGCGATATCGATCTTCAGCTTGTCGATCGGGAAGCGCTGCAGATAGGCCAGCGAGGAATAACCGGTGCCGAAATCGTCGATGGCGACCTTGATGCCCAGTTCCTTGAGCACGCCGAGCACCTCGATGGTGCGCTCGGTATTCGACATCAGCGCGGTTTCCGTCAGCTCCAGCTCCAGCAGCTCGGCCGGCACCTGGTGCCGTTCCAGCGCCTCTTTCACTTCGCTCTCCAGATCGCCCTCGACGAACTGGCGGCTCGCCACATTCACCGCCACCGTCACCGGCCCCACGGCGGAGCGCGCCCAGGCCGCGATCTGGCGGCAGGCGGTGTCGATGATCCAGGCGCCGACGCGCACGATCAGGCCCGTGTCCTCCAGCACCGAAACGAATTCGGCCGGATACACGATGCCGTAGCCCGGCCGGTGCCAGCGCAGCAGCGCTTCGGCGCCACTGATGCGGCCCGTGTGCAGGTTGACCTTGGGCTGGTAGTACAGCGCCAGTTCGTCCTGCTCCAGCGCGCGGCGCAAGGCCATCTCCAGGTCGAGCCGGGCCAGCACCTGCACATTCATGCCGGCGGTGAAGAAGCGGTAGCCGTCGCGGCCCGCATCCTTGGCGCGTCCCATGGCGGTGTCGGCGTACTTGACCAGGGTGTCGGGGTCGGTGGCGTCGTCCGGGTAGACGGCGATGCCGATGCTGGCCGTCAGCGTGGCGTCGTGGCCATCGAGCTCGAAGGGCGCGCGCAGGGCTTCGCGCACCTCGTTGGCGACATACACGGCGTCCTGCTGGTCGCGCGTCATGGTCAGGATCAGGCCGAATTCGTCGCCGCCCAGGCGGCCCACGGTGTCGCGGATGCGCACGCATTGCACCAGGCGGTTGGAAAATTCGCGCAGCAGCTGGTCGCCCTTGGCCGGCCCCAGCGAATCGTTGATGTTCTTGAAGCGGTCCAGGCCGATGAACAGCACCACGATGCGCCATTCCTTGTCCTGCGCCAGCTCGATCGCCTCGCTCAGGGTCTGGTAGAACAGGGTGCGGTTGGGCAGGCCGGTCAGGCTGTCGTAGTGCGCCATATGCTGCAGGCGCTCCTGCGCCTGGCGCCGCTCGGTGATGTCGCGCGCCACGCAAATCAGGGTGCGCCAGGCCGCTTCGCCTTCCAGCTGCAGCTGCCAGTACAGCTCCACCGGCACCACCGCCAGGTCGCTGCGCGTCAGTTCCAGCTCGCGCAGCTCGGGCGCGCGCGGCTCGCTGGCGCGCGCCGCCGGCAGCGCATTCAAGGCGGCGGCATGGGCCATCAACTCCTCGCGCGCGCCGAGGCCGACGCGCGCCGGTTCCTGCGCCAGCAGCTCGGCGCGCGGCCAGCCCAGCATGCGGCAGGCGCCTTCGTTGACGTCGACAAAGGCCAGGCTGCCGGTATCGATCAGGAAGATGGCGTCGGCCGTGGCGTCCATGGCGCTGCGGAAGCGCTGCAGCTCGGCCGTGCGTTCGCGCACGGTCTGCTCCAGCAGGGTGTTGTAGTTGCGCGCCTCGCGGTGCAGCAGGCGCACCTCCAGCATATTGCGGATGCGCGTCAGCACCTCGACCGGATCGAAGGGCTTGCTGACGAAGTCCATGGCGCCCGCGTCCAGCGCCGCCATCTTCTTGGCCGGTTCGGCCGTCACCACCAGCACCGGCAGATAGGCTTCCACCTCCAGCGGCTTCAATGCCTCCATCACCTCGAAGCCGCTCATGCCGGGCATGTGCAGGTCGAGCAGGATGATGTCGTAGCGGTTCTCTTCATGCCAGGGCGCCACCACGCGCGGATCGGTGGTGGAGCTGACCGCGGTATAGCCGGTGGACTTGAGCAGGTATTCCAGCAGCTGTATATTGACCGGCTGGTCGTCCACGATCAGCACCTTGGCGTTGAGAAGGTCTTCCCTGGTAATCATGGCTGCCCCGCTTTCTCCCGGTTCCGGGCCAGATAGGAGGTCGTGCTGTTGATAGCCTCGGTAAATTCATCGATATTGATCGGCTTCACCAGATAGCGGAAGAAGCCGGCGGCCAGGCCTTTTTCCACATCGCGCGGCATGGCGTTGGCGGTCAGCGCGATGACCGGGATATGGCGCGTGGCCGGGTCGGCGCGCAGCTCGGCCAGGGCGTCGAAGCCGCTCATGCCGGGCAGGTTGATGTCCATCAGGATGATGTCGGGCTGGTGGGCGCGCGCCAGTTCCACGCCGAGGTGGGCGTCGGGCGCCGTCAGCAGCTTGAGGTCGGGCCGGAAGCCGATGATTTCCTCGATCAGGCGCAGGTTGGCCGGATTGTCTTCCACGTACAGCACGCTGGTGCGCGGCGGATGCGCGCCGGCCTCCGGCGCGCTGGCCGGCAGCACGCCCTGCGCCTTCAGCGACGGCAGCGGGTCGGCGCATTTCAGCTCGACCCAGAACATGCTGCCCACGCCCGGGCTGCTGGTGGCGCCGATCACGCCGCCCATCAGTTCGACCAGGCGCTTGGTGACCACCAGGCCGATGCCGGTGCCCTCTTCCGCCCCGCTTTCCTGGCCCAGGCGGTTAAAGGGCTGGAACAGCAGCTTCATCTGTTCGGACCGCAGGCCCATGCCGGTGTCCTGCACCGAGATGCGCACCAGGGACGGGCCGCTCGGGCTGCTGTCCAGCACCACGGCGCCGCCGTCGCGGTTGTACTTGATGGCGTTGGAGAGCAGATTCAGCAGGATCTGCTTGAGGCGGGTGCGGTCGGCCACCACGTGGACCCGGCTGTCGGCCGGGAACAGCAGGCGGATGCCGCGTTCGCTGGCCAGCGGGCGCACCATATCGTCGCATTCCTGCAGGATTTCCTGCAGCGCCACCGGTTCCAGCGACAGCGCCACGGCACCCGATTCGATCTTGGCCAGGTCGAGGATTTCATTGATCAGGGTCAGCAGGTGGCGGCCCGATTTCAAAATATGGCCGGCGAATTCGCGCTTTTGCGCCAGCGTCGAGGGCAGCTTTTCCGAAGTCAGGATCTGGGCGAAGCCGAGGATGGCGTTGAGCGGGGTGCGCAGCTCATGGCTCATCGAGGACAAGAAGGCCGACTTGGCCTGGTTGGCGCTCTTGGCTTCCTCCATGGCCATGGCCAGCTCGCCGTTGGCGATTTCCAGCTGCATGGTGCGCTCGTGCACGCGCTGCTCCAGCTCCGCATTGAGGCGCATGACTTCCTGCTGCGCCTGGCTGCGCTGCTCGGCCTCGCGCGCGATTTCGCGGTTGGAGGTTTCCAGTTCGCGTGTGCGGGCCTGGATTTCGTCCAGCATCTTGTTGAAGGAATCGACCAGCTCGGCCACCTCGTCCTCGCTCAGGCGCGTGGCACGGCGCGAGTAGTCGCCGGTGTCGACGATCTCGCGCGCCACGCCGGCGATGTCGAGAATGGGTTGGGTCAGCAGGGGATTCAGGCGCCGCAGCAGCAGCCAGGCGCTCAGCATGGCGCCCAGCACGGCCAGTACGGCGATCGCCAGATAATCGAGGGCACGGCCCAGCATCTCGTATTCGGCGCGCAGGAAGACCGTGCCCAGCACCTCGCCGTTGTCGACGATGCTCTTGAACATCAGCAGCTTGCCATCCTCGTACAGAAAGCCTTCGCTGCCGGCCTGGCGCGGAATCTCGCTGCTCTGCCCCGGCGCCACATAGGCCGCAAACAGGGTGCCGCCGGAGCGGTAGATGGCGCCGGCGTCGATCTTGGGCCGCAGGCGCAGCAAGGCCAGATTTTCCTTGGCCAGGCGCGGGTCGTCGAACACCAGGGCGGGCGAACTCATATGGCCGATCAGTTCGGCCTGGGTGCTCAAGTCGGCCACGATGCTGCGGTGGTAGGCGCGCAGATCGTAGACGATGAAGATGCCGATCGAGACCAGCAGCGCCACCAGCGCCACCAGCATGACCACGGCCAGCATTTTCTGGCGCAGGGAGTGCAGCCGTATCATGCGCCCTCCCTCATGAATTCACCTGCCGCACTTTGTAGGCCGCCGCCAGCATGCGCGCGCTGATGCGCAAACGCGACAGCCCGGCCGCCTTCAGCGCCACTTCGAAGCGCAGCCGGTCGTCGACGACCAGAAAGCGGATCACGCTGCCCAGGGCCTGGGCCTCCTCGGCATCGCTGATGGTCAGGATCGCCTGGCCGCGCGCCGCCGCCAGCAAGTCCTGCAATTCATTGCGTTCCAGCGCGGCGCCGGCAAAGAGGATGTGCAGGCCGGCCGGCGTCTCGCCTTTTTTCAGGCGGCGCACCTGCAGCGCATGGCCGTTGACGGCATGGCCGGCCATGCTCTGTTCCAGCTCGGCGGCCAGCGCCTCGGCGCCGGCCACGCCGATCAGCAGCGGGCTGTCGGGACGCGCGAAACTGCCTTCGGGCCACTCGACAAAGCCGGCGAATTTGCACAGATAGGCGGCCTTGACCTGGCGCTCCAGCGCCACACTGCCCTGGCCCAGGGCGAATCCGTGCGCGACCGCCAGGATCAGAAGCAGGCACCGGTCCCGATGCAGCCGGGCGGCCAGGAATCGTACAGAGTTTAGAAACGCCATGAGAAGCGAGCCAAAATACTGCAATCGAATGCGCTACCGCCCTGAGGCCGTGGCCCGGCATGGACCCGGACCTCGCCATCTTGCGCTTTTGCCAGCCTACAGGCAAGTCAGTTGCTTAAAATTAAGAAAATGCTAACACAAAGCCGGTACGGCGGGTGCGCAATTGCGCGTCCGGCCGCGCGCCGCGGCTATTGCATCGCAGCAGAGATTTTTGCCCAGCCGTGTGCTCACGCACGCATCCGCCGCGCTAGAATGGGGCCATCGGAATCTTTGCCAGAGGAGCCACTCATGATTACGGATATCAAGGAACTGGCCGCCCAGGTGGGCCGCGCCCTGCAGGAAAAGAGCTTGCTGCTGGCGACCGCGGAATCCTGCACCGGCGGCGGCGTGTCGCAGGCGATCACCGAGATCGCCGGCTCCACCGGCTGGTTCGATTGCGGCTTCGTGACCTATTCCAACGCCTCCAAGACCGAGCTGCTCGACGTGTCGGCCGCCATGATGGCGCAATTCGGCAGCGTCAGCGAGGAAGTGGCGGCCGCCATGGCCCAGGGCGCGCTGGCCAACAGCAATGCCCATGTGGCGGTATCGACCACCGGCATCGCCGGGCCGACCGGCGCGGTGCCGGGCAAGCCGGTGGGCACGGTGTGCTTCGGCTGGGCCAATGGCGACACCGTGCACACGGAACGCCTGGTGTTTGCCGGCGACCGCGCCGCCGTGCGCGAGCAGACCGTGGTGCACGCCTTGCAGGGCCTGCTGCGCTTTATTAATTAAGCCTCCTTGGCGGCGCCGGCTTCCGGCTTGCGGAAGCCCGCCATCAGGTAGCTGCGTGCTGCCGCGTTGCGTTCGTCCGGCTCGAACAGCAGCAGCGCCCGCATGGCGCGCGTGATGGCCACGTAGAAGTAGCGCTTTTCCTCCTCCGTATCGCGGCCGCGCGGGAACTGGCCCTGCTCGATCAGCGGCACCATCACGCAAGGCCATTCGCGGCCTTTGGCGGCGGCCACGGTGGTCAGGGTCAGCTGCTTGCGCCTGCCGCTGAAACCCTGGCTGCCGACGCGCGTCTGGCGCTTGTGCAGCTCCTGCAGGAAGGCGGCGCCGTCCATGCCGCCGTGCTGGCGCGCGAAGGCGACGAAGGCCTGGATGGCGCGCAGCGCCGAATCGGCCTGGCGCCGGTTGACCACGGCGCGGCTGGCGGCGGCCGGCAGGTCCAGCGTCTGGCTGGCGAACTGCAGCAGGGCGGCGGCGTCCTGCCGCGGCGCGCGCTGGCGCATCTCGTCCACCACCTGGCGCAGGCGCTGCTTCCAGCGCCGCGCCGCGCCGCCGTCGCTGGCCGCTTCGGCGCACAGGGCGTCACCCACCAGCCAGGCCAGCATGGCCGGGTCTTGCGCCACGTCCTCCTGCGCGCGCGCCGCCAGGCTGGCACCACTGCCGTACATTTCGTGGCTGCTGTCCCACACTTCCGACGCGCTGTCGATGGACAGGAACTGGTACAGGGCGGCGGCCATGCGCGCGCAGACGTCCTTGTCGCCGCGCAGGGTGGCGTAATCGCCGCAGGCCACGTGCAGCAGGCCGCGCAGCATCAGGATTTCCGGGCGCAGCAGATAGGATTCCACGCCATCGCAGGCATACGGCAGATTGGCGTCGAGCAGCGCGTTTTCGATGGCGATGGTCTGGTCGGCCTCGCGCACGATGATGGCGATATCGGACAGCTTGCCGCCCTCCTGCACCAGGCGCGCCACCTGCTGCGCCACGGCGGACGCGCAGCCGGCGCCGGCGGCGTCGTATTCATGGCGGCCGACGCTGCTGTAGCTGTCGGCCATGGGCTGGCATTTGCGGCCCGAGGCGCGCGCCGCCAGCTTGGCCACCGAGATGCCGAAACGGTGCGACTTGCTCAGCTCCAGGCGCTGGGCGCCGGGGAAGCCCAGTTCGAAACCGAGGTGGGAAAAGTGGATGTCGGCGCCGCGCGCCGTGTTGATGACCTGGGAACGGTCGCCCACCACCACCAGGCGCGCCTGGCGGCGGAAGATTTGCAGCAGCTCGAATTCGGCCGCGTTGACGTCATGCCATTCGTCAACCAGGCAAAGCTGGACCTGGCGGATGCTGTCCAGCGCCGACGGGTGCAGGGACAGCAGGGACAGCACGTCCGGCACCAGGTCGGCCAGGCCTTGCCACAGGTAGACGCCCGGCTCCAGCTGGCGCATGCGCTCATAGGCCTGGCAGATTTCCACCGCCTGCGGCGGCACGTCGAAGCGCTCGGCGACCTGCTCGATATCGTCCTGTTCCAGGTCTTCCTGGAAGCGGCGCGCCACCGTGGTCGCCTTCAAGGTCGCCAGCAAGGCCAGCATGGCGTCGATGCGGGCGCTGTTGTCGCGGAAGCTGAAATCGAAGTCGCAGCGGCGTTCCTCGTAGCGCTGCCACACCGCTTCGGCCGCCGCCACCACCTGCGGCCGCAGCGACTCCTCGCTGGGGCAGAACTGGGCCTTGTCCACCAGGCCGTCGTGGGCCAGGCGCGACAGCAGGGCGCGCGCGAACTCCTCCATCGTCATCACGCCGACCTGGCGTCCCGGGCACTCCTCATGCAGCTTTTGCTGGAAGCGCAGCTTGGCGCCGGCCGAGAAGCACAGGCCCAGCACCTCGCCGCGCGCCTGCGCCGCCAGCATGGCCAGGGTGGTGGTCTTGCCGGCGCCGGCCACCGCTTCGACCATCAGCACGGGCGCGTCGGATTGCAGGATCAATTGCTGTTCGGGAGTGGGAGCGAGGGGCATGGGGCAGACAAAACGGTTTCACAAACCGCCATTGTGATATATCTTGCCCACCAACAGAAGAATAAGCGCGCCACGATGCCATTATTGCAATCACTTTTACGCTGCATTCCTTGCGCCCTGGGGCTGGCCGCCCTGCCGCCGGCTGCCGCCCAGATGCCGGCGCCGTCCCCCATCATCGTGTATACGGCGGGCGACATCGCCGACTGCCGCTACAGCCGTCCCCAATATTCGGGCGCGGCGCGCACCGCCGCCGTGGTGGAAGCGGGCATCGCGCGCGACGCCGCCGCCGGCTTGCGCAGCGCCGTCCTCTCGCTGGGCGACCATACCTATCCGATCGGGCTGGAAGCCGAGTTCCGCGACTGCTATGCGCCAACCTGGGGCCGCTTCAAGGACGTCACCCATCCCACGCCCGGCAACCACGAATACTATGGCGGCAACGCCGACGGCTACTACGGCTATTTCGGCGCGGCAGCCGGACCGCGCGGGCGCGGCTACTACAGCTTCGACCTGGGCGGCTGGCACCTGGTCTCCCTCAACAGCCATATGCACGGCGAGGAACAGCGCGCCCAGATGCTGTGGCTAAAAGACGACCTGGAACGCCACCCGCGCCGCTGCACCCTCGCCTACTGGCACGCGCCCATGTATAGTTCGGGCGGACACTCGGCCAGCCTGCATATGCAGGAAGCCTGGCGCCTGCTGCAGGCGGCGGGCGCGGAACTGGTGCTGTCCGGCCACGACCACGACTACGAGCGCTTCGCGCCGCTCGACGCCGACGGCAAGCCGGATGCGCAGCAGGGCATGCGCCAGTTCGTGATCGGCACCGGCGGCGCCTTTCTTACGCCGTTCCGCTGGCCGCATGCGCACAGCGAGGTACGCGCCAACCGTCAATGGGGCGTGCTGAAACTGGCGCTGAAAGAAGACGGCTACGACTGGGAATTCCTGCCCGCCGACAAAGGCGTGCACGATCCCGCGGCACAGTCGCCGGATGAACCAGACAGCGGCTCGGCGCGCTGTCGTTAACCATAAGAGCAAGACGGGAGCAAAGCGATGCAAAACACGGTGCACTTCATCCTGCAGGGCAAAGGCGGGATCGGCAAAACCCTGGTCTCGACCATCCTCGCCCAATGGCTGCAGGACAAGAGCGACACGGTGCTGCGCTGCTACGACACCGACCAGGAAAACACCACCTTCTCGCGCTACAAATCCCTGAATGTGCAGCACGTGCCGGTGATGACCGAAGCGCGCACCATCGATCCCAAGCGCTTCGACGCGCTGATGATCGACATCCTGCAGGAAGACGGCAACTGCGTGATCGACAACGGCGCCAACACCTTCTCTCCGCTGCTGGCCTACCTGATCGAGAACGACTGCTTCGCGCTGCTGGCCGAATCGGGACGCCAGGTCTACATCCACACCATCGTCGGCGGCGGCGACACGCTGCACGACACGGCCATGGGCTTTGTCTCCACGGCCAAGGCCACCCAGGTGCCGCTGGTGCTGTGGGAGAACGAGCATTTCGGCCTGCTGCAATCGGCCTCCGGCAAGGCCTTCATCGAATCGCAGACCTATGCCGACAACTCCAAGCGCGTCAAAGGCCGCGTGGTGCTGAGCCAGCGCAATCCCGACACCTTCGGCGCCGACGTCAAGAAGATGAACACCGCGCGCATGACGCTCAATGAGGTGAAGGAAAGCGACAAATTCAATGTGATGGAAAAGCAGCGCATCAAGGTCGTGTTCCGCGACCTGTTCGAACAGCTCGACCAAGTGGACTGGTAAGCGGCCATGGACCCACAACAGCTGCGCACCCTCGTCTTTGAAAAAACCGGCATCAAGGTCGATGTCGACGACCCCATCTTCGCCCTGGTGGCCTTGAACGAAGCCGTGCTGGCCGAAGCGGTGGAGCGCCACATCGCCCGCATCGACGCCGCCTCGCAAGAGCTGGCACAGCAGCTGCGCCAGACCGGCAACCCGCCGCATGCCATCCAGCACGAGCACGAACGCCATCCCGGCTTCACGCCGGCACCGGCCGCCGGCCCGGTCAAACCGATCGCCACCCAGGCGCCCCTGCTGGTCCCGCGCGAGCTGCGCCTGCTCGGCGCCGCCGCGCTGGTCGCCCTGCTCAGCGCCGGTCTGGTGCTCGCCGGCCAGGCGCTGTTCAGCAAACCGGCCGAACTGGATCCGCAGCAGCGCGCCGCCCTCGCCAAGGGCGAAAAGCTCGAAAAAATTCTTCCCGCCCTGCCACCCGCCACCCGCGCCACGGTCGAAGCCGCCCTGCGCCAACCCTGATTTTTTTGATCCGGATCGGATGGGGTTTGCGGCGCCGCGTTTTTTGGGCTAACATTTGAATATCTGTTCAAATGTTTTTTCTATGAATTCCTCTCCTGTTTCGGATGCGGCGGTGGCGCAATTGGCGGACTTGTTCCATTTGCTGGGCGATCCGACCCGGCTGCGCATCGTGCTGGCCTGCGTGGCGGCGCCGGTGGCGGTGAGCGCGATCGCGGAGCGGCTGCAGCTGAGCACGTCGCTCGTGAGCCACCATTTGCGCTTGCTGCGCGCGGCGCGTATCGTGAAGTCGGAGCGGCAGGGGAAACAGGTCTTTTATTCGGCCGCCGATGCGCATATCAGCGGCGTTTTGGGCGATATGCTGGACCATATCGCAGAACCTTCCAACGGGATCGATGCATGAGCGCTCATCACCATCATGGCCATGAGCATGGCCATCATCACCATCACGGCAATCCAACGGACCACGGCCGCGCCTTTGCCATCGCCATTACGCTCAATGCGGTCTTCGTGGCGGTGGAATTCGTCTACGGCTTCATCGCCAATTCGACGGCGCTGATGGCCGATGCGGGCCATAACCTGTCCGATGTGCTGGGCCTGATGCTGGCCTGGGGCGCAGCGATTCTGGCGAAACGCACGCCGTCCGGCCGCTATACCTACGGCTTGCGCAGCAGCTCGATGCTGGCGGCGCTGTTCAACGGCATGCTGCTGATGGCGGCCTGCGGGGCGATTGCCTGGGAGGCGGTGCTGCAATTGATGAACCCAACGCCGGTGCAGGGGCTGACCGTATCGGTGGTGGCCGCGGTGGGCATCGCGGTGAACGGCTTGTCGGCCATGCTGTTCATGGCGGGCAGCAAGGACGATTTGAATATCCGCGGCGCCTACCTGCACCTGGCGGCCGATGCGGCGATTTCGCTGGGCGTGCTGCTGTCCGGCCTGGTGGTGATGTACACGGGCTGGACCTGGCTCGATCCGCTGGTCAGCATCGCCATCGTGGTGCTGATTACGATGGGTACCTGGTCGCTGCTGCGCGAGTCGCTGCGCATGGTGCTGGCGGCGGTGCCGGAAAATGTGGATGCACCCCAGGTCGAGCAGTTCCTGCGCGCGCAGCCGGGCGTGACCGAGGTGCACGATCTGCACATCTGGTCCATGAGCACGACCGAAACGGCGCTCACGGCCCACCTGGTCATGCCGGACGGGTATCCGGGCGACCAGGCGCTCGACGCCATCACGCGCGAGCTCAAGGAAAAGTTCTCCATCCACCATACGACGCTGCAAACCGAACAGGGAACCACGGAACATGCCTGCTGCCTGCACGGCAACGGCGATGATCATGGACATGAACACGACGACCATGCGCATGACCACGACCACAATCACGACCACAATCATGAGCATGAGCATGAGCATGACCACGATCATGACCATCCGCATGAACCGGCCCACCAGCACGCGCCGCAGCAGCACGGCCACCGGCACTGAGCCGGCCAGCGCCAGCGCTAATCGGCCAGCCCTTCGAACAGGGCCGTGCTGAGATAGCGCTCGCCGAACGAGGGAATGACGGTGATCACCATCTTCCCTTGGTTCTCCGGCCGCCACGCCACCTGCAGCGCGGCCCACAGCGCCGCGCCCGAGGAAATCCCCACCAGCAGCCCTTCTTCACGCGCCGCGCGGCGCGCCGTGGCGAAGGCATCCTCGTTCTTCACGCAGATCACTTCGTTGTACACATGGGTATTCAGCACGGCCGGCACGAAGCCGGCGCCGATGCCCTGGATCGGATGCGGTCCCTTGACGCCCTTCGACAGGATGGGCGACGCTTCCGGCTCCACCGCGATGCACTGGAATTCCGGCTTGCGCGCCTTGATCACTTCCCCCACGCCGGTGATCGTGCCGCCGGTGCCGACACCGGACACCAGGATGTCGGCCTGGCCATCCGTATCGCGCCAGATCTCTTCGGCCGTGGTGCGGCGGTGCACGTCGGGATTGGCGGGATTGTTGAATTGCTGCGGCATCAGGTAGCGCCGGTCCGCCTCCGCCATTTCCTCGGCACGGCGGATGGCCCCGAGCATGCCTTCGGCGCCCGGCGTCAGCACCAGTTCCGCGCCATAGGCGCGCAGCAGCATGCGCCGTTCGCGGCTCATGGTTTCGGGCATGACCAGCATGCAGCGGTAGCCGCGCGCCGCGCACACCATGGCCAGCGCGATGCCGGTATTGCCGCTGGTCGGCTCCAGGATGATGGTGTCGGGATGGATCTGCCCTGCCGCCTCCGCCGCCTCGATCATGGACAGGCCAATGCGGTCTTTGACGCTGTGGGCGGGATTGTAGAATTCGAGCTTGGCCAGCAGCTGGGCCGGGGCGCCTGCCGCCATGCGCTGGATGCGCACCAGGGGCGTATTGCCGATCAGCTCAGTAACATTGTTGGCAATGTTCATGGCGAGGTCTCCGCGCGGATGAGAGACCTAGTGTACGCCGATTTGCCTCTGCCGCGGCGCGTCGCTGGGACGCGCGCGGCGCCAACGGGAATTACTTCACGTCCAGCAGTTCGACGTCGAAGATCAGGGCCGAATTCGATGGAATATCGCCCATCGAGCGCGAACCGTAAGCCAGTTCGGCGGGGATGATCAGTGTGCGCTTGCCGCCGACCTTCATGCCGGCCACGCCCTGGTCCCAACCCTTGATGACACGGCCTTTACCGAGCGGGAATTCGAGCGGCTCGCGGCCGATCGAGGAGTCGAACTTGCGGCCGCGCTGGTTCTTGGCCAGTGGGCGATACAGCCAGCCGGTGTAGTTGACGCGCACGGTCTGGCCGGCCAGGGCTTCGCGGCCGGTGCCGACCTTGACGTCGGTGATGATCAGTTGTTCGGCCACCGGACCTGGCGTGGCGGAACCGACCACCACCGGCGCAGCCGCTTCGGGCTGCGACTGCGGCTGCGGCTCGGCTTGCGGTTGCTGCGCCTGGGCGGCGCTGGCGGCGGCAAAGATGAAGGCAAATAATGCGGAACGACGGATCATGGTAAATTCTTTCCTCTGGTGTTGAGAGCGGCATCATGATAACAAATCAATCTTCAGGCGGGATAAACGCCGCGCCTGCCCACAAGCTTTTTTTCGCGCTGTGGCCAGATCCGGCCACGCGCAGCGCCCTGGCGGCCCTTCAATCCCAGCTCGCGGGCCGCGCCACGCCGCCCGATAAACTGCACCTGACCCTGGCCTTCCTCGGCCAGCAAGCCGCCACGGCGCTGCCGCCGCTGCTGGATATTTTGCATGCCCTGCCCGTGCCGCCGCTGCGGCTGGAGATCGATTATTTCGGCTATTTCAGCAAGCCGCGCATCGCCTGGGCCGGCATGTCGGCCGTGCCGCCCGCGCTGCTGGCGCTGCAGGACGATCTGATGCGGCGCCTGGAAGCGGCGGGTTTTTCGGCCGCCACCCATGGCGAGTTCCGCCCCCATGTCACGCTGATGCGCGAGGCGAAAACGGCGCCGCCGGCCGCCGCGGCCTGCGCGCCGATTGGCTGGGAGGTCAGGGAGATCGCGCTGGTGGAATCGCTGCCGTCGGGACTTTACCGTCCCGTGGCGAGCCGCTGAACAGCGCTAGGCCCGGGCGGGCATGGCGCGCTGCGCTACGCGGCGGCAGGCGGCACGCTGGCGGCGGGGAGCGGCACTGCCGTGGACTCGGCCTTGGACTCGGCCCCGGTTTCCGCCACAGCCACGCTGGCGGCCAGCTTGTTCAGCAGATGGCCGGCGGCCACCAGGCCGAAGGTGGCCGTCACCACCACCGAGGAGCCGAAACCGGCGCAGTTGATGCCGGTGACGCCGGGCTGCTTTTCGTCGGCATCGACCGAGCACACCTCGCCCGTTTCCGGGAATTTCAGCGGCTCCATCGAGAACACCGCGTCCACATGCAGCTTGTTCTTCGAGTTGGGCGGGTAGTTGTACTGGCTGCGCAGACGGCGCCGCACCTTCTTCAGCAGCGGCTCCTGCTCGGTCTTGGCCAGGTCGCGCACCTCGATACGGGTGGGGTCGGTCTGGCCGCCGGCGCTGCCGATGGTGATCAGTGGGATGCCCTTGCTGCGGCAATAATGGATCAGGGCCGTCTTCGACTTGGCGCTGTCGATGGCGTCGATCACGTAGTCGTAGGCGTGGGCGCCGATCATCTGGTCCAGATTATCGGGCGTGATGAAGTCTTCGATCTGGTTAATCTGGCAATAGGGATTGATCTGGGCCACGCGCTCGGCCAGGGCGGTGATCTTGGCCATGCCCAGGGTGCCGCTCAGGGCCTGGATCTGACGGTTGATATTCGACTCGGCCACGTTGTCGAGGTCGATCAGGGTCATGCGGCCGATGGCGCTGCGCGCCAGCGCTTCGACGATCCAGGAACCGACGCCGCCGACGCCGATCACGCACACATGGGCGCTGCGGAAGCGTTCCAGGGCGCGCGCGCCGTACAGGCGGGCGATGCCGCCGAAGCGGCGTTCAAAGTCGATATCGTGCTCGGGGGCGGCCGCGGCGCCGTCGCCTAGGCCAAAAGGAGTATGCAGGGAATTCATCCGCCATATTTTACCGGACCCAGCCCAAGAGTATCCTACAATGGCCCCAACTCAGCTAACGAGAAAGCCATGAACGATAAACTGTTCGACACGGCGCCCGGCTTCGATCAGCCGATCGCCGTCCTCAAGCACTGCCACGACCGCATCCGCAAACAGCTCAAAACCCTGGACAATCTGCTGGCCCACCTGCCCAGCCATGGCGCCGACGCCGCCGCCCAGCAAGCCGCCCAGTCCGTGCTCAATTACTTCAACAAGGCCGCCCACCTGCACCACCAGGACGAGGAACAGGACTTGCTGCCCATGCTCGACGCCAATGCCCAGGGCGAGGACGCGGCCCTGCTGCTGAGCGTGAAGCCGCACATCCTGGCCCAGCACCAGCAAATGGAAACGGATTGGCATATAATCAAAACACAACTTGATGGGATTGCCAACGGTTCGTCGGCCGCGCTGTCGCGCGCCGATGTGGAGCGTTTCAGCGGCATCTATGCCGGCCATATGGCGATCGAGGAAGAGCAGCTGGCGCCGATGGCGAAACGCCTGTTCAGCGCCGCGCAGATGCAGATCCTGGGCGAGGCCATGCAGCGCCGCCGCGGTATCGGCCAACAGGCGCCGGCCGCCGGCGGCATTGCGCTGGCCGATCTGCGTCTCGATTACGGCCGCGCCAGCCTGTCGGAAGACGATACGCTGGCCGACCCGATCGCCCAGTTTGCCAAGTGGTTCGACGAAGCCATGAAGGCGCAGGTGAGCGAGCCGAACGCGATGAGCGTGGCCACGGCCAGCAAGGATGGCCGGCCCAGTTCGCGCATCGTGCTGATCAAGCAGTACGACGCGCGCGGTTTCACCTGGTACACCAATTACGAGAGCCAGAAAGGCCATGAGCTGGCGGACAATCCGCAAGCCGCCCTGCTGTTCTTCTGGCGCGAGCTGGAACGCCAGGTCCGCATCGAGGGCCGGGTGGAAAAAACCTCGGCCGAGGACAGCGACACCTATTTCTACAGCCGGCCATTGAAGAGCCGGCTGGCCGCCATCGCGTCGGCGCAGAGCATGCCGGTCGGCAGCCGCGAAGAGATGGAGGCCAAGTATGCGGCCGTGGAAGCGGCCAGCGGCGAACAGCCGCAGCGTCCGGCGCACTGGGGCGGCTACCGCCTGGTGCCCGAACGCGTGGAATTCTGGCAGGGGCGCCAATCGCGCTTCCATGACCGGATCGTGTATACGCTGCAAGCGGACGGTAGCTGGAGCAAGGAGCGCATCCAGCCCTAAGCCAACCAGGCCGTGTCCCGGTGCAGTGTCGTTGTGATCGTACTAACGGAGGTTATCTTGTTCGTACAAAGCCGACTCAGCGCCTGGACGGCAGGCATCCGCCAGCAAATCACCCTGCCCTTGCGCATCGAATTGTGGAACGGGCAGGCCTTCGATTTTTCCAGCGAGGCGCCGCGCGTCACCATCCGCATTCCCAACCCCTCGGCCGCGCGCTACCTGCTTTCCCCGAGCCTGTCGAACCTGGGCACGGCCTATGTGGAAGGGGCGATCGAGGTCACGGGCAAGGCCAAGGACATGATACGCATCGTCAATGCGCTGGCGCATTCGACCCTGCACTCGGACGGCAAGCTGTCGCGCATCGTGCGCCAGTTCACGCACAGCCGGAAAAAGGATGCGGAAGCGATCCGCTACCACTACGACGTCTCCAACGAGTTCTACCAGCAGTTCCTCGATCCGCGCATGGTGTATTCCTGCGCCTATTTCGAGAACGGCGAGGAAGACCTGGCCACCGCCCAGCTCAAGAAGATCGACCATATCCTGGCCAAGATCCGCCTGCAACGCGGCCAGACCCTGCTCGACATCGGCTGCGGCTGGGGCGCGCTGGTGATCCGCGCCGCGCAGAAGTATGGCGCGCGCTGCATCGGCATCACGCTGTCGGAAAACCAGTACGCGCTGGCGCGCGAGCGCGTGGCGCAAGCCGGCCTGGAGCACCTGGTGGAAATCCGCCTGCAGGATTACCGCGATGTGCGCGGCAGCTTCGACCGCATCACCAGCGTCGGCATGTTCGAGCATGTGGGCGTCAAGCACCTGGCCGAATACTTCGGCATCATCCACCGCCTGCTGGCCGACGATGGCGTGGCCATGAACCACGGCATCACCAGCACCGACCCCGACAGTGGAGAAACGCCTTACGGCGGCGGCGAGTTCATCGACAAATACGTGTTTCCGCAGGGCGAGCTGGCGCATCTTAGCCAGGTGCTGAAAGCCATGCAGCAGGGCCAGCTCGAAGCCTACGACGTGGAAAACCTGCGCCGCCACTACGCCAAGACCTGCGCCATCTGGACCGACAATTTCGAAGCGCGGGCCGAGCAGGTGAAAGCCATCGCCGGCGACAAGCGCTTCCGCATCTGGCACGTCTACCTGGCCGGCTGCGCCTACGCCTTCGACCAGGACTGGATCAGCCTGTACCAGATCGTGTGCGGCAAGGCCGGCCGCCATCCGCAGGCGCTACCGTGGTCGCGGCAGTATATGTATGCGGAGAATCCGGCCTGAAGCGCTATTTCAGGTATTTGGTATAGGTCTTGCGGAACTTGGCGACCTTGGGCGCGACGACGAAGGCGCAATAGCCTTGCAGCGGGTGCTGGGCGAAATAGTTCTGGTGGTAATCCTCGGCCTGGTAGAAAGGCTGGGCCGGCGACAGCTCGGTGACGATGGGCGCGTCCCACACATGGGCCATTTCCGCGATCACCTGGCGCGCAGTGGCTTCCTGCTCGGGCGACTGGTAATAGATCACCGAACGGTACTGGGTGCCGACGTCGTTGCCCTGGCGGTTCAGCGTGGTGGGATCGTGGATGGTGAAGAAGATTTCCAGCAGCTCGCGGTAGCTGATCTGGGCCGGATCGAATTCGACGCGGATCACCTCGGCATGCCCGGTCTCGCCGCTGCACACCTGCTCATAGGTCGGCTCCGGCTGCTGGCCGCCCGTGTAGCCGGACGCCACCTTCACAACCCCGCGCACCTCCAGGTACACCGCTTCCGTGCACCAGAAACAGCCCCCGCCCAGCACGGCGGTGTCGCTGGCTCCCGTTACTGTCATACCGCCTCCTGGCTATTCAAATCCATCCGGCTACTGTAACGCAAAGCGCCGCAAGCTGCATCTGCAATCGCGTGCGATGACTCAGGCCGGCCCCGGTTTGTGCTGCCGGGCGACAAATTTGGCATAATGGCAGAAAGATACGGATCCTCCATGAATACACGCTCCCCCCGCGCGGCAACGCGCGAATTCGATAGCGGCCAATTCCGCCAAGCGCTGGGGCAATTCGCCACCGGCGTGACTGTCATTACCACGCGCCTGGCCGACGGCAGCTTCCGCGGCCTGACGGCCAGTTCCTTCAATTCGGTCTCGCTGGAGCCGCCGCTGGTGCTATGGAGCCTGGCGACGGGCGCCAACAGCCTGCCGATTTTCAGCGGTAACTCCCATTATGTAATCAACGTGCTCAGCGCCGAACAGGGCCATCTGGCCAAGCTGTTTTCCACGCGCGGCGAAAATCCCTTCGGCGCGGCCGAGTTCGAGCTGTCGCGCACCGGCCAGCCCGTCCTGAAAGGCTGCTCCGCCTGGTTCGAGTGCCATAACCGCAGCCGCTATCCGGAGGGCGACCACGTCATCTTCGTGGGCGAGGTCGAGCACTGCGAATTATCCCCCCAGCCGCCCCTGGTCTTCCATGGCGGCCAGTTCCGTGGACTGCGCTAGAATAGCGTTTTTTGCAAGCAGTCTAGACAAGCGATATCAACCATAAAAGAGAGAGACGGAATCACGATGAGCCAAAGCAAAGCCCAATTCCACTGGGACGATCCCCTGCTGCTGAACGAGCAGCTGACCGACGACGAGCGCATGGTGCGCGACGCGGCGGCCGCTTATTGCCAGGACAAACTGGCGCCGCGCATCCTGGAAGCCTTCCGCCACGAGCAGATGGATACCTCGATCTTCCGCGAAATGGGCGAACTGGGTCTGCTGGGTCCGACCATTCCCGAGCAATATGGCGGCCCGGGCCTGAACTATGTGGCGTATGGCCTGATCGCACGCGAAGTGGAACGCGTCGATTCCGGCTACCGCTCGATGATGAGCGTGCAATCCTCGCTGGTGATGGTGCCGATCTATGAATTCGGCAGCGAAGCGCAGCGCCAGAAATACCTGCCCAAGCTGGCCACCGGCGAATGGATCGGCTGCTTCGGCCTGACCGAGCCGAACCATGGTTCCGATCCCGGTTCGATGATTACCCGCGCCAAGAAAGTGGCGGGCGGCTATTCCCTGACCGGCGCCAAGATGTGGATCACCAATTCGCCGGTGGCCGACGTCTTCGTGGTCTGGGCCAAGGACGATGAAGGCGCGATCCGCGGCTTCATCCTGGAAAAAGGCATGCAGGGCCTGTCGGCCCCGGCCATCCACGGCAAGTTCGGCCTGCGCGCCTCGATCACCGGCGAAATCGTGATGGACGAAGTGTTCTGCCCGGAAGAGAACGCCTTCCCCGATATCCGCGGCCTGAAAGGTCCGTTCACCTGCCTGAATTCGGCCCGCTACGGCATCGCCTGGGGCGCGCTGGGCGCGGCGGAAGATTGCTGGCACACCGCGCGCCAGTACGTGCTGGACCGCAAGCAATTCGGCCGCCCCCTGGCCGCCAACCAGCTGATCCAGAAGAAGCTGGCCGATATGCAGACCGAGATCACGCTGGGCCTGCAAGGCTGCCTGCAGCTGGGCCGCATGAAGGACGCCGGCACCGCCGCCGTCGAAATCACCTCGATGATGAAGCGCAATTCCTGCGGCAAGTCGCTGGACGTGGCGCGCACGGCGCGCGATATGCTGGGCGGCAACGGCATTTCGGACGAGTTCGGCATCATCCGCCATATGGTGAACCTGGAAGTGGTCAACACCTATGAGGGCACGCACGATATCCACGCCCTGATCCTGGGCCGCGCCCAGACCGGCATCCAGGCCTTCCAGTAAGCGCCGGCCATCCCGAAAAAAAACCCGCCGCGGCGGGTTTTTTTACGTCTGCCGGACTTAGAACTTATACGTCACGCCCAGGCTGACGGCCAGCGGGTCGAGGCGGGCTTCCATGGTCTGGCCGGTGGAGAAGTCGGCGCGGGTTTTCAGCTTGGTCTTGATGATGCCGATGTCCGCGCCCCAGCGATCGTCGATGCGCAGCGAGGCGCCGATCTGGAAGCTGGCGGCGAACTTCGACTTCAGCGAGAAGGTCGTGCCGGGGCCGCCCGTGTTGAGCAGCGCCGTCAGCTGGGCCGAACCGCGCTCCTTCTGGAAGTAGGCATAGGTCAGGCCCAGGCCCACATACGGCCGCAGGCGCGCGGTCGGCTCGAAGAAGCGGTACTGGATCAGGGCCGTCGGCGGCAGCACTTCGGAGGTGCCGAGCTTGCCGGAGCCGGCAATCGAACCGGCCGCCAGCAGGTCGTGCTTGTACGGCACGCCCAGGTCCAGCTCGGCCGAGATATTGTCGGTGAGCATGCGGGTGATGTTGAAGATGGGCTTAGTGTCCGCCGCCACATCGGCCTTCGATTCCGGCAGGGCCGGGGCGCTCACATTGCCGCTCTCGACTTTGGGCGTGATGCGGTTGACGCCGACTTTCAGGATCCAGTCGCCGGCCGACTGGGCCGAGGCGGTGGACGCGGCGCCCAGGGCGGCGCTCAGGACGGCAGCCTGCGCCAGCACGTGGGCGGCGCGATTGATGGTGTTGTTCATTTCGTCTCCAGGTCTCTCGTGATGGATTACAGCCAGCCTTTAACCGTCATCTTCTGCGACACATAGCGCGCCAGCAGGAAGTAGTTGAACGGGGTCGGATGCACATCATCGGCATAGGAGTAATGGCTGACGTCGCCTGCGATCAGATTGCTGGCGTTGCAGCCCAGGGAATTGCCCAGCGGATTCTTGCTCGTGTCGCAGGCGGTATCCTTCACATTGGTCAGGCCATACGGGCCGGGATTGGTGGCCTGGTCGTGGCTGACGGCAAACACGTCGACCACCAGCACCTTGCTTTCGCTGCCCAGACCGGCGTTCAGCTGGTCGTTGAAGGCTTTCACCATGGCGTTGATCAGGGCCTGGATGGAGGCCGATTTCGACAGGCCGGCCGGGGTATTGGCCACATCCGGGATATTGTTGACCACCACGTAGTTGGCGCCCTTGCCGACGACCTCGTTTTTCACCAGGGTCACCAGCTCGCTGGCGGCGGTCGCCATGGCCGTCACCAGCGTCGGGCTGGTGGCGGTCACGTAGTCGGCGCCGGCCTTGGCGCCGGCGGCCGCGCCATCGGCCTGGGCTTTGAGCGCCATCGGACCGGAAACGGCCGGTGAAGCCACCGCGGTATTGCCGGCCGTGACGGCGGCCGTCACGGCCGCGGCGATCACGCTGCTGTCGGTATGGCCGGGGCGCACGCTTTCGGCCGCCAGCGCGGCGCCGATGGCCTGGGCGGCCGTGGCCGGATTCGGGGCGCCGGCCGCCAGCTGGGCGGTCAGGCTGGCGCCGAAGGCCTTGGCGCCAGCCGCCGCGCCGGCTGCCTTGGCGCCTTCGTCGAGCTGGCCCAGGCCCACCAGCAGGTCATTGCCGCCGGTCATGATCAGCACCAGTTCCTTGCCGCTGAACTTGCCGCCCGCCACAGCCAGGTGGTTCTTCACCTGTTGCACCACGGGCACGGTCAGGGCGCCCAGCGCGCTGCCGGTGGCCTTGTGGCCCTTGCCGATCGGATTGGTCACGCGCGAGCCGCCCTGGGCATAGCTGAAGCACGTGGAATTGGTGGCGATGGGCACCGAGAAGCCCTTGCTGGCGTCGCCGTCCAGGCCGGTCATGGCCGGGCATGGCGCGGGCAGCTTGAGCTGGGCCGCCATCAGTTCGGTCCAGTTCTTGCCGGTCAGCGCCGGATTGACCGCCGTGTTGTCGCCATTGATGGTGAAGGTGCCGCCGCCGATGGCCTTGACGGTGCCGACGCGGTAAGTGCCGACGTCGGACAGGCTGTCGCCAAACGATACCTGGGATGCAAACTGGACCTTGTTATTCTGTTCGCCGGGGCTGGGGCTGCTGCCGCCGCAAGCGGCCAGGGCGGCCGCAGCCATTGCAGCAAGTGCAAGCTTGGTGGTGCGCATTAAATGTCTCCTTGTGTGTTTTATAGTACGGACGTGCTTTTCGCCGTGCATTTAATATGCCAGCACGGTAATGCCGAACACAAGGAGAATTTTGTAAAAAAGGCAGTTTTGTTGAAAGCGCCGAACTCCGCGGCGCACGGCCACACCAAGAGTCAGCCAGCAAGACTTACTTCGGCTCAAGCAAGGCCTTGTCGAAGAAGGCGCGCGCGGCCAGCAGGCAGAAAGGCGCCGCCAGGCGCGCATGGTAGCGCTCGGCCACCGCCTCGTCCGGATTGCGGCCCTCTTGCTGCGCCTGCTGGCGCACGGCAGCCTGGTGGCGCGCGAAGCCCTGGCGGTAGAGACTGTACTCGTCCTGCTGGGCCTGGGCTTCCAGATCGAGCAGGACCGGCAGCGCGCCCTGGGTGCGGAAATAACTGGCGGCGGCCGTCGCGTTATAGAAAGGCACGGCCGGATCGTGGGCGGCGCCGCACAGCAGCAGCGGGCTTTGCGGCCGGTAATTGCGCAAATCGTTTTTCAGCATCCAGCGCCGCAGATTGTTCTGGCTGGGGCAGGCGCCCGGCGTGGCGCTGCAGGGATGCTCAGCCATGTCCTGCAGATAGGCGGCGCGGTAGCTGCTGCGCACCAGGTGCGGATCGGCGAAATACGGCCGGCTGCCGTCGGCCTGGGGCTGCGAGTCGCTGGCGAACAGGGCGCGCGCCGGCAGCTTGCCGCGCTTGAACAAGTCTTCGCGCGTCAGGCTGCCCGGCAGCAGGGTTTCGATGCCGCTGGCGTACTGGCTCTCGTACAGCTCGCCCGGCGTGGCATAGATGGCCGCGCCCGAGCGCTGGGCCGAAGTGCCGATCAGCGGCAGGTAGACGGTGATGCCGGCGTTCGGCTTGCCGGCGAAGACATCGTCGGCCATCTGCGCCATCGCGTACGGGCCGGACAGGCCGGCCGCCGCCGTCACCTGGAATTCGCTGCCATATTCCTGCTGCATGGCACGCTGGGTGGCGAGCGTGACGAAGCCGCCCTGCGAATAGCCGGCCAGGAACAGGCGCGGCGCGGCCTGCACTTTCAGCTTGGCCAGCGCGGCGCGGCTGGCGCGCAGGGCGTCCACCATATCGGCCGACTGCTGCTCGGCGTTCAGATAGGGATGGTAGGGCAGCGAGGAGCCTTCATAGCCGGCGTAATTGGGCGCCACCACGATATAGCCTTGGGCCGTGAACATGGCCGCCACCAGGCGCGCCTCGCCGCGCAGGCGGGCCATATCGTGGCTCTTGGAAATCGAGGTGCCGTGCGCATACAGCAGCAGCGGGCGCGGCCCCTTGCAGGCGCTGTCGCGGCCCGAGGGCAGGATCAGGGCGGCGCTGGCGTCGGTGGCTTCGCCGCTGCCGCCCACGGTGCGGTAGCGCACGGTATAAGTGGTGATGGTGCAGCGCGGCTGGCCGATGGCTTGGCCGGCGTCCTCCCCTGCCCTATCGAGCAGCTGGGACAGCAATTCCGGTTCGATGCGCTTGGCGCTGGAAAACGGCCCCATCTCGATGCGCGCCAGGGTCGGCCCCGCCAGCAGCGCGCCGCGTTCGGCGCGCGCGGCATAGGGCTGGGAGGCGGCCGATTCCGCACCCGCGGCCGCCGCACCGGTGGCGCACGGCGCCAGCAGTGCCGCGAACAGCAGCGCGGGATGGAGGGGTGCGGCAAGGCGCGAAAGAATGGGCAAAAGCCGCGGCGGTCGGAACATACAGCCTCCATGCGCAGCCGCAGGCGGCGGGAGGGGCAGGCGGCACGCTGGCCGCCGCTGCGGCAGGAATTATGCGGAAGTCCGCGCCCTCAATGACACGGCTGGGCTTCCTTGCATAAGCATACTCCTGCCGTTGAGCCGCCAGCGCATGAGCTGCGCGCGCCGTTGCGAACACGCACTTGACGCGCGCCGCCACGCCGGGCGGTGTGGCGCTTCAGGCTTGCAGGAACTTGTCGATGGTGCCGGCGGAGCCGAAAGCGGCGCGGCGCAGGCGGTCGTTGACGCCCAGCCAGGCTTCGCCCTGCGGCGGCGCTTCGACCAGGATCAGCTCGGCCCCGGTCTGGTCCATGGCGCGCAAAGCGGCGTACAGGCCGTAGGCATAGCCCACCGGATCGCCCGGCAGGGTCGCTTGCGCGCCGCCCAGGGCGATGGCCGAGTAATGGATGACGGCGACCCGGCGTTGCCGGGCTTGCAGGGCAGCCAAGGTTTCCACCACGGCAGCGCCGGCAATCAGGGCCACCGGCGCTTTCGGCGCGTAATGCGATTCCAGCGTGCCGGAAGCGCGCGGCGCGCTCTGGTCGGGCAGGCCCGGCATCTGGCCGATGACGTCGGCGATCTGCTTGGCGCTGATATGGCCGGGACGCAGCAGCACCGGACCATGCGTGGCCAGGCGCGACAGATCAAGAATGGTCGATTCGATGCCGACCTGGCTGGAGCCGCCGTCGAGCACGGCGGCGATGCGCGCCCCGTTACCGGGAGCCGGGCCGACGTCGCCGTCGAACTCGTCGCGCACATGCTGGGCCGTGGTCGGGCTGACATTGCCGAATTTATTCGCCGACGGCGCCGCCACCCCGCCCTTGCCGCCCTTGAAGGCCGACAGCAGGGCCATGGCGACCGGATGCGAAGGACAGCGCAGGCCGACCGTATCCTGGCCGCCGGAGACGGCGTCGGGAATGTGGCTGGCACGCTTCAAAATCAGGGTCAGCGGACCGGGCCAGAACGCTGCCACCAGGGCGTGCGCCTCGGCCGGAATCTCGCTGGCCCAGTAGGACAGGTCGGCGCCCGGCGCCAGGTGCACGATCACCGGATGGTCGTTGGGACGGCCCTTGGCTGCGTAGATGCGCGCCACCGCCGCCGGGCTTTCGGCGTCGGCACCGAGGCCGTACACGGTCTCGGTGGGGAAAGCGACCAGGGCGCCCGCTTCCAGCGCCCTGGCGGCCGCGCCGATGGCGGCCTGGTCCAGCTCGTTCACGGCACCGCTGCTCATGGGGCGATGCCCAGGATCAGGCAGGCCGCCTGCAGCTGGCGCTGCGCCTCCTCCAGCGTGGCCGCGATGAAGGTCAGGTGGCCCATCTTGCGGCCGCGGCGCGGATCGTCCTTGCCGTACAGGTGCAGGCAGGCGCCCGGCAGGCCCAGGATGCGGTCCCAGGCCGGTTCGCGCACCGTGTCGCTCTCGCCCTCGAACCAGATGTCGCCCAGGATATTCAGCATCACGGCCGGCGAATGCTGGCGCACCTCGCCCAGCGGCAGGCGCGCCATGGCGCGCACCTGCTGCGCGAACTGGCTGGTGACGCAGGCGTCGATGGTGTAGTGGCCGCTGTTGTGCGGACGCGGCGCCATCTCGTTGACCACCAGGCTGCCGTCGGTCAGCACGAAGAATTCGATGCACAGCACGCCGACATAACCCAGTTCGGCCACGATGGCGCGCGCCGCTTCCTGCGCCTTCGCCGCGCACTCGGCCGTGATATTCGGCCCCGGCACGGTGGTGGTGAACAGGATGCCGTCGCGGTGCACGTTTTCGGCGATCGGGTAGACCACGGACTGGCCGTCGGCGCCGCGCACGGTCAGCACCGACACTTCATAGGCCAGCGGCAGCATCTTCTCCAGCAGGCAGGTGACCTGGCCCATGGAGTGGAAGGCGGCGTGCAATTCCTCGCGGCTGCGCACACGCACCTGGCCCTTGCCGTCATACCCCATGCGCACGGTTTTCAGGATGCCCGGCAGCAGCTCGTCGCCGACGCTGGCGATATCCGTCTCGGACGAGATGACCTTGTGCGGCGCCGGCATCACGCCCGACTTCGCGGCGCAGCCGACGAAGAAGCGTTTTTCCGCGATGCGGTCCTGGGCCACCGACACGCCATGGGCGTCCGGTGCGACAAACACCTGCTGCGCCAGGCGCGACAGGCTGTCGGCCGGCACGTTTTCAAACTCGGTGGTGACGGCCACGCATTGCGCGGCCAGCGCGTCGAGGCCGGCGGCGTCGCTGTAGCCGGCCTGCACCAGGCGCTGGGCAACCTGCCCGGCCGGGCAGTCGCGCGCCGGTTCCAGCACGGCCACCTGGTAGCCCATGCTTTGCGCGGCCTGGGCGAACATGCGGCCCAATTGGCCGCCGCCCATAACCCCCAGCCAGCTTGGCGGATTGGCTGCCAGCGGGGAAGAAGACTTCGGATTACTCATTACATTTATTCAAGCGGTAAGGTCATGGCCTTGGCGGCTGCGGTCTGCTGGGCGCGGAAGGCTTCCAGCTGGGCCGCGAGGGCGTCGTCGGTGGCGGCCAGCATGGCCACCGCCGTCAGGGCGGCGTTGGCGGCGCCCGCTTCGCCGATGGCGAAGGTGGACACCGGCACGCCCTTGGGCATCTGCACGATGGACAGCAGCGAGTCCTCGCCGCGCAGGTATTTGGACGGCACGGGCACGCCCAGCACCGGCACGATGGTCTTGGCCGCCACCATGCCCGGCAGGTGGGCGGCGCCGCCGGCGCCGGCGATGATGGCGCGCAGGCCGCGCGCGCGCGCGCTTTCGGCATAGGCGAACATCTCGTCCGGCATGCGGTGGGCCGAGATCACCTGCGCCTCATGCGGCACGCCAAACTGCTTGAGCATGGCGACCGCGTGCTGCATCACGTCCCAGTCGGAGGACGAACCCATGATGATGCCGACCAGCGGCTTGTTCTGCGCCGTCATCGTTATACCTTCAGCTTCTCGCCGGTCAGGCGTTCGATGGCTTCGAAATACTTGGCCTGGGTTTTGTCGATCACGTCGGCCGGCAGGGCTGGCGCGGGCGGCGCCTTGTTCCAGTCCTTCAGGGTTTCCAGGTAGTCGCGCACGAATTGCTTGTCGAAGGACGGCGGCGACATGTCCGGCGCATAGGAATCGGCCGGCCAGAAGCGCGAGGAATCGGCGGTCAGCACTTCGTCCATCAGGTGCAGCACGCCGTTGTCGTCGAGGCCGAACTCGAACTTGGTGTCGGCGATGATGATGCCGCGCGTGGCCGCGTAATCGGCGGCGGTGCGGTACAACTCGATACTGATGGCGCGCATCTTGGCGGCCAGCTCGGCGCCGATGCGCTCTTCCATGTCAGCGAAGCTGATGTTCTCGTCGTGCTCGCCCAGGTCGGCCTTGGCGGCCGGGGTGAACAGCGGTTCCGGCAGCTTGTCGGCTTGGCGCAGGCCGGCTGGCAATTCGATGCCGCAGATGCTGCCGGTGGCCTGGTAATCCTTCCAGCCCGAACCGATGATATAGCCGCGCACCACGGCTTCCACCAGGATCGGCTTCAAGCGCTTGGCGACCACGGCGCGGCCTTTGACCTGCTCCACCTCATCGGCGGCCACCACGGACTCCGGCGCCACGCCGGTCAAGTGGTTGGGCACGATATGGCCCAGTTTTTCGAACCAGAAATCGCTCATCTGGTTCAGCACCATGCCCTTGCCGGGGATCGGTTCGTTCATCACGACGTCGAAGGCGGACAGGCGGTCGGTGGTGACGATCAGGATCTTGTCGTCGCCCACGGCGTAGTTGTCGCGGACTTTGCCGTGGCCCAGCAGGGGCAGGGATTTGATGGAGGATTGGTAAAGGCTGTTCATAGCGGAAGGTCGGGATAAACGAGACTAAGCGAAACTAAGCAAAACCGGCGGGAAGGCCCGCCGGTCGAGGGAGTGTTACTTACTTCACAATCTGGGCCAGTTGGCCGGCCTTGTAGCGTTCGGCCATTTTTTCCAGCGGCACCGGCTTGATCTGGCTGGCGCGGCCTTCGCAACCGAAGGACAGGAAGCGCGCCTTGCAGATTTCCTCGGCGGCGGCACGGGCCGGCTTGAGGAAGTCGCGCGGGTCGAACTTGGATGGGTTCTCGAACATGTACTTGCGCACGGCCGCGGTCATGGCCAGGCGGATATCGGTGTCGATATTGATCTTGCGCACGCCGTGACGGATGCCTTCCTGGATCTCTTCGACCGGCACGCCGTAGGTTTCCTTCATATCGCCGCCGAATTCGCGGATGATGGCCAACAGGTCTTGCGGCACGGAGGAGGAACCGTGCATCACCAGGTGGGTGTTGGGGATGCGGGCGTGGATTTCCTTGATGCGGTCGATGGCCAGGATGTCGCCGGTCGGCTTGCGGGTGAACTTGTAGGCGCCGTGCGAGGTGCCGATGGCAATCGCCAGGGCGTCGCACTGGGTGCGCTCGACGAAGTCGGCGGCTTGCGCCACGTCGGTCAGCAGCTGTTCGCGGGTCATGGTGCCTTCGGCGCCGTGGCCGTCTTCCTTGTCGCCCTTCATGGTTTCCAGGGAACCGAGCACGCCCAGTTCCGCTTCCACCGTGACGCCGATGGCGTGCGAGAACTTCACGACTTCGCGCGACACTTCGACGTTGTACTCGTAGGAGGCGACGGATTTGCCGTCGGCTTCCAGCGAGCCATCCATCATCACCGAGGTGAAGCCGGAGCGGATCGCGGCCATGCAGACCGCCGGCGACTGGCCGTGGTCCTGGTGCATGACGACCGGGATGTGCGGGTAGGCTTCGACGGCGGCGTCGATCAGGTGGCGCAGGAAAGCTTCGCCGGCGTATTTGCGGGCGCCAGCCGAAGCCTGCATGATGACCGGGCTGTTGACCGCATCGGCGGCCGCCATGATGGCCTGCACTTGCTCCAGGTTGTTGACGTTAAAGGCTGGCAGGCCATAACCGTGTTCGGCGGCATGGTCCAGCAGCTGGCGCATGGATACGAGAGACATGGTAATACTCCAAACAATAAAGAAATCTTTCGGTTCCGGCCGGCCTGGCGGGCGGGCCGGAACATGGCGCGCTTAGCGGGCCGTTTCCGCGCGGTGGGTGAATTCGCCCACTTTCACAATGCGCAGGGCGTTGGTGCCGCCCACTTTGCCCATCGGCGCACCCCAGGTAACGACGATCATATCGCCCTTTTCGGCAATGCCCTGCTTCACCAGCAAGTCTTCGGCGCTGCGCAGCACCACGTCGGTGGGCGCGTCCTGGGTCAGCTGGAAGGTGCAGACATTGCGGTACAGGCAAGCTTTACGCTGGGTGGTGACGCTCGGCGTGAGCGCGATGATCGGCGTGTCGATATTGTGGCGGCTCATCCACAGTGCGGTGGAGCCGGATTCGGTCAGGGCCACAATCGCTTTCACGCGCAGGTGGTGGGCGGTAAACAGCGCACCATAGGCAATCGACTGGTCGATGCGGGTAAAGCGGGCGTTGAGGAAATCAGCGTCCAGCTTGTTGTATTCGGATTGCTCGGCTTCGATGCAGATGGCGGCCATCATTTCCACCGTCTCCACCGGGTATTTGCCGGAAGCGGTTTCGGCCGAGGTCATCACGGCGTCGGTGCCGTCCAGCACGGCGTTCGCCACGTCCGACACTTCGGCGCGGGTCGGCACGGCGTTGAAGATCATCGATTCCATCATCTGCGTGGCAGTGATGGCAATCTTGTTCGATTCGCGCGCCATGCGGATCATGCGCTTCTGCAGCGCCGGCACGGCGGCATTGCCCACTTCCACCGCCAGGTCGCCGCGGGCGACCATGATGCCGTCGGAAGCGTTGAGGATGTCCTGCAGCGCGGGAATCGCCTCGGCGCGCTCGATCTTGGCGATCATCATCGGCTTGTGGCCGAAAGGCTCGCCGGCGATATTCGCCAGCTGGCGCGCCATTTCCATATCGGTGGCGTTTTTCGGGAAGGAGATGGCCAGGAAGTCGGCCTGGAAGCTCATCGCCACCTTGATGTCTTCCATGTCCTTGGCGGTCAGGGCCGGCGCGGTCAAGCCGCCGCCCTGGCGGTTGATGCCCTTGTTGTTGGACAGCTCGCCGCCAATCTTCACCGTGGTATAGATTTCATGGCCGGCGATCTTGTCGACCACCAGCACGATCAGGCCGTCGTTCAGCAGCAGCAGGTCGCCGGCGCGCAGATCGTTGGGTAGATTCTTGTAGTCGAGGCCGACGCGTTCCTGATTGCCCAGCTCGCCGTTCTCGCCCCATTTCGCATCGAGGATGAACTTATCGCCGTTGGCCAGCTCGATCTTATTGTTCTCGAACTTGCCGACGCGGATCTTCGGACCCTGCATATCGGCCATGATCGCCACTTCCTTGCCGCACTCCGCCGCCGCCTGCCGCACCAGCTTGGCGCGGTCGATATGGTCCTGCGCCTTGCCATGCGAGAAGTTCAAACGCACCACATCCACGCCAGCGCGGATCATGCGGATCAGAACGTTCAGATCGGTGGAGGCAGGGCCGATGGTTGCGACGATTTTAGTGCCACGGGACATAGGGTTCCTTCATTCAGCGTGAGAGCGGGTCGGTGAGCGACAGGAAAAAAGCGCAGTGCGGATCACACTGCGCCTTCGGGGTTTACTGCTTGCTGCGTTGAACCAGGATTTCGACCGCCGGCAGAACCTTGCCTTCCAGGAATTCCAGGAAAGCGCCGCCGCCGGTCGAGATGTAACCGATTTTATCGGTAATATCGTATTTTGCAATCGCCGCCAGGGTGTCGCCGCCACCGGCGATCGAGAAGCCCTTGGAACCGGCAATGGCCAAGGCCAGGGTCTTGGTGCCTTCGCCGAACTGGTCGAACTCGAACACGCCGACCGGGCCGTTCCAGACGATGGTGCCGGCGGCGCCGATCTGCTCAGCCAGCAGCTTGGCCGTTTTCGGGCCGATGTCGAGGATCATATCGTCGTCGGCCACGTCGGCCACATCCTTGACGGTGGCGGCGGCGGTGGGCGCGAACTCCTTGGCGCACACCACGTCGACCGGGATCGGCACTTGCGCGCCGCGCGCGGCCATCAGGTCGATGATGGCTTTGGCTTCGGCCACCAGATCGGCTTCGGCCAGCGATTTGCCGATTTTCAGGCCGGCGGCCAGCATGAAGGTGTTGGCGATGCCGCCGCCGACGATCAGGTTATCCACCTTGTCGGCCAGCGATTTCAGGATCGACAGCTTGCTCGACACCTTGGAACCGGCCACGATGGCCAGCAGCGGACGGGCCGGCGCGCCCAGGGCTTTGCCCAGCGCGTCGAGTTCAGCGGCCAGCAGCGGGCCGGCGCAGGCGACCGGCGCGAATTTGGCGATGCCGTGGGTCGAGGCTTCGGCGCGGTGGGCGGTGCCGAAGGCGTCGTTGACATAGACGTCGCACAGCTTGGCCATTTTCTGGGCCAGCTCGTCGGCGTTCTTTTTCTCGCCCTTGTTGACGCGCACGTTTTCCAGCAGCACGACTTGGCCGTTGGCCAGGTGGTCCAGGCCGGCGCCGTCGACCCAATTCTGTTTCAGTTCCACCGGCTGGCCCAGCAGCTCGGCCAGACGGGCAGCGACAGGCGCCAGGCTGTCTTCCGGCTTGAATTCGCCTTCGGTCGGACGGCCCAGGTGGGACGTCACCATCACCTTGGCGCCAGCAGCCACGGCGGCCTGGATGGCCGGCACGGAAGCGCGAATGCGCGTATCTTCGGTGATCTTGCCGGCATCATCTTGCGGCACGTTCAAATCGGCGCGGATGAAGACCCGCTTGCCTTGCAGCGCGTTTTGCGCGACCAGATCCTGCAGACGAATGAAGTTCAGAACAGCTTGCATGGCTACCCAGAGGACGGTTAGTTGGAAAAGACCGCTATTCTACCTTAAGCCCAGCCTTGCCAACCCGTTCATTAGAACAAATGCAAGAGGCGCAGCCCGGTGAAAAACACCATGCCGAAGACGATGGTTTCCAGCATATTCCGGCGCAGCAGGTAGTAGACGATGGCGGCAATGCCGGCCAGCAGCTTGATGTTGCCGGGTTCCAGCTGCAGCTGGCCTT
The DNA here is from genome assembly GCF_001191005.1 of Massilia sp. NR 4-1. NCBI lineage: Bacteria > Pseudomonadati > Pseudomonadota > Betaproteobacteria > Burkholderiales > Oxalobacteraceae > Massilia > Massilia sp. NR 4-1. The sequence goes on along the minus strand of NZ_CP012201.1, from coordinate 5,267,647 downwards.
CGTTCAGCAGCAGGTCGGGCGCGATGATGGCCGCCAGCGCACAGGCCGGAGCGTAGCGCAGCATATCGTGCACGCGGCGCGGGATCGTGATGTGGTGGCCCACCAGCCAGAAGGAGCTGCGGGTGGCGGCGGTGGCCAATACCAGCACGCCGATGGTGGCCCAGATTTCCCAATCAGACATGCTTACTTTCCTTTGAGTTTGCGGTTGGCCAGCATTTCTTCCGTGGCCATGGCGGCAACCATGCCGACCACCACGGCGGCCAGCAGGCCCAGCTTGTAAGGCAGGCCGGCGGCGGCCACTGCCACCACGCCCGCCACCAGCACGCCGACCAGGGTCGGCCGGTTGGCCACCATGGGCACGGTGATGCAGATGATCGCCAGCGTGCCGGCAAAGCCCAGGCCCCATTCGCTGGGCACGGCGCTGCCGAGGAAAATGCCGGCGATGGAGCCGACCTGCCAGGCCGCCCAATTGGGATATAGCAAGCCTTTTAGATAGGACAGCTTGCCCAGCTGCGGCTTCTCGTTCGGGTATTTCTGCAGGAAGATGGCGACCGTCATATCGCCCGAGACATAGCCGAGCGCGACGCGCTGGCGCCAGGGCAGGTGCGAGAAATGCGGGGCCAGCAAGGCCGAAAAGATCACGAAACGCAGGTTGACCACCAGGGCGGTGGCGAAAATCACCCAGATCGGCGCATTCGCCGCGATCAGGGGCAGCGACGCCAATTGGGCCGAGCCGGCGAAGACCAGCAGGGTCATGCCCAGCGCTTGCGGCACCGTCAGGCCGGTCTTGACCATGGCGATACCGACCACCAGGCCCCAGGCGGCGATGCCGAAGAGCGTCGGCGTGCCGGTTTTCAAGCCTTCGCGCCACGAGGCTTCATGGTGGGCGTCGACATCCTCGGGCGGCAAAGTGGCGGGTGGGGTGGGGTCGGTCAAGGACTCACTCATGTGGTTTTCAAGCCACACGTCAAAAACTATCGGTGGCAGCAATTGCATTGGGGAAGCCATCATTTTACCGATGAATTCTGCTTGCTGCGCAGATCCGTTAAAATCGTGGTTTTTGATCTCCCGGAGCACAATACGATGAGCAACGCCACCCAGCCAGTCGAACTCGAAGGCAAAGACCTGCCGGCCCACTGCCCTAACCCGGCCATGCCGCTGTGGTCCTCGCACCCGCGCGTGTTCCTGGAATTCAAGGATGGCGCCGCCAAATGCCCTTACTGCGGTACCGAATACCGTCTGAAACCGGGCACCGTCGTTTCCCACCACTAAAACACGGCGGGCCTTGCGGCCCGGAGCTTGCATGAAAAAGAAGCAGTTGAACGGCAGCGCTGCCGAGGTTGAGGCCGCTTTCTACGATGCATTGAACCGGGCCGATATCGAGGCCCTGATGGCCCTCTGGTCCGATGAGGACGAAATCGTCTGCATCCATCCGGGCGGCGCCCGCCTGATCGGCCACCGCGCCATCCGCGAATCCTGGACCATGATTCTGGAACAGGGCGGCCTGCACATCCTGCCCTCGCAGCTGCACGAAACCCATACTCTGATGAGTTCGGTGCACACCGTGGTCGAGGGCGTGACCGCCGCCAGCGGCGAGCCGGCCCACCTGCTCGCCACCAATGTCTACGCCAAGACGCCCAAGGGCTGGCGCATGGTGCTGCACCATGTGTCGGTTGCGCCGGGCCCCGTGCCGAATGAGCCGCATGCCCAGGTCTTGCACTGAATCCCCGCCGCCGGCCGCCGCGCCGGCTGACCGCCGCCGCCGTTCGCGCCATGGACTATCTCGCCCCCCGCTGGCTGCCTAACGGCCACCTGCAAACCATCTACCCGGCGCTGTGCCTGGCGAAGCCGGCCGTCCGCCTGCGGCGCGAGCGCTGGGACACGCCGGACGGCGATTTCATCGACGTCGATTTCGTCGATGGCGCGCCGGGCCAGCCCTTCGTGCTGATGTTCCACGGCCTGGAAGGCTCGTCGGCCAGCCATTACGCGCGCGCCATGATGGCCGAAGTGGCCGCGCGCGGCTGGTCGGGCGCCGTGCCGCATTTCCGCGGCTGCTCGGGCGAAGCCAACCGCGCGCCGCGCTTCTACCATTCCGGCGATTCGGCCGAGGCCGACTGGATCATCCGCCGCCTACACCTGCGCGCCACGGGCAAGTTTTATGCGACCGGCGTCTCGCTAGGCGGCAATGTGCTGCTGCGCTGGCTGGGCGAATCCCAGCATCAGGCCGAGCTGGTCGACGCCGCCTGCGCCGTCTCGGCGCCGCTCGACCTGGCGGCTGGCGGCAAGGCGCTGTCGCGCGGCCTTAACCGCTTGTATACGCGCATGTTCCTGCAAACGCTGAAACCGAAGTGCGAAGCCAAGCTGGCGCATTTCCCCGGCCTGTTCGATGTGCAGGCGCTGCGCGGCGCCCAGGATTTGTACGCTTTCGACAATGTGGTGACGGCGCCGCTGCACGGCTACCGCGATACCGACGATTACTGGCACCGCGCCAGCGCGCGCCATGTGCTGGGCGATATCACGGTGCCGACCCTGGTGCTGAATGCGCAGAACGATCCCTTCCTGCCCGGCATCCACCTGCCGCGGCGGGCGGCGGCGCGGGTGCTGCTCGACTATCCGGCCGAGGGCGGCCACGTGGGCTTTGCCAGCGGCCGCCTGCCCGGCAGCCTGAGCTGGCTGCCGCGCCGCCTGTTACACTTCCTGCAAGGCGGCGCCGCAACCCGCGCGCCGCACACGGATTCCGTTTGCGAGGCATAAGGCATGGATGAAATTGTTCGACAGGCGATGGCCAAATGGCCGAATGTTCCCCACTGCTACGGCTGGCTGGCGCTCGATGCGCGCGGCCACTGGCGCATGCGCGACGAGCGCACCCAGCACCTCAATTTGGCCGGCGACAAGCTGAGCAACCCGGCTCTGGTGGGTTTTATCGTGCGCAATTACCTGCGCGACGAGCGCGGCTGCTGGTATTTCCAGAACGGGCCGCAACGCGTCTATCTGAACCTGGAAGCGACGCCCTTCATCGCCCACACCGATCCGACGCAAGGCTTCGTGCTGCACACGGGCGATCCGCTGGGAGCGGTCGATGGGGCCTGGCTCACCGAGCGTGGCGAGCTGATCCTGCGCAGCGGCCACAATGTGGCCCAGCTCGACGACCGCGACACGGCCGAAGTGCTGGAACGCCTGCGCCTGGACGGCGAAGCGGCCAGCGACGACGCCCTGCTGGCCTGGCTCGACGCCAAGCACGCCGGCGCCGGACACCTGACCCTGGATATCGGCGAGCGCCGTCTCAAGGTCGAGCTGCTGGCGCACGACGATGTGCCGCGCCGCCTGGGCTTCGTGCGACTGCCTGAACCGGACGCAACGTCCGGCCAGGGTTAGCCGACATCCCGGCGCCGTTCAGCGCATCGGCCGCGCACCGGCGATTGCAAAGCCTTTCGCCGCACATGCGCGCGGCAAAGATCGCCTTACACCGCCGCACGGAGAGCGGTCTCCGGCGCGGGCCTCAGTCCTTCTTCTTCTCGCCCATCGCTTCGCGGCGGCGCGCCTGCAGTTCGCGCTCGCGTGCATCGATCACCGCCTGATCGTAGAAGGACGCGTCGCTGGCCTTGCGCGCCAGCACCAGCTGGTCGAGGGCAGCCATGGTGCCGCCTTGCAGCACATAGGATTCGGCCAGAGCGATATGCTGCAGCGACATCTTGCCCTGCTTGGAATAGGCTTGCGCCAGCAGGTCGTACAGCTCCGGCTCCTCGCGGTAGAGCTGCACCTGGTCGCGCAGGAAGCGCGCCGCATCCTCCAGCTTGCCGGACTTGATCAGCGCATCGGCATACTGGTAGACGATGCCGCGCGACAGCGGGAAGCGCACATGGGCCGTTTCAGCTTCCTGCAAGGCTTGCTGGATCACGGCCGGCTTGTCTTCCTGCTCCAGCTTGATTTCCAGCGATAGATAGGCCAGCACGGTGGCCGTCTGCCCTTTCGGCACCGGCGAACTGAAGGCGCCCGGCGCGGGCGGACGGTCGATGGTGGCGCGGCATTTGTCGAGCCACTTCTGGGCGGCGGCAAAGTCGCGCTTTTTCAGCGCCACCATGGCCAGGCCGTACTGGCCGGCAGAGATCTGCTGCCGGCTTTGCTGCTCGATCTGGTTTTCGAAGAAGGCCGTGGCTTCGGCCAGGCCCTTGGTGCTCTCGTCCTGCAGCACGCGGGCGCGCGAACGCACCAGGAAGAAATCGAGATTGTCCAGGCGCTGCTTGTACGGCTGCTCGCGGATGCGGGCCTGGATGTCGGCGATACGCTCGGTGGTCAAAGGGTGGGTCAGCAGATAGGCCGGCAGCAGGTCGCTGTAATTGCGCGTGGCCGCCTGCATGCGCTGGAAGAAGGCCACCATGCCGCTGGTATCGAAACCGGCTTCGCCCATGATCTGGAAACCGACCCGGTCGGCCTCGCGCTCGGCATCGCGGCCGAAATTGAGCTGGCGCTGAATCGCCAAGCCCTGCCCCGCCGTGAACACGCCCATGGCCGCGTCGCCGCTGGACTTGGCCGCCAGCGCCGCCAGGATCATGGCCGCCAGCGGAATCAGCGAATCCTGGCGCTGCTGGCCCAGCTGGCGCGCGATATGGCGCTGCGCCACGTGGCCGATCTCGTGCGACAGCACCGAGGCCAGCTCGGATTCCGACTGCGCCGCCAGCAGCAGGGCCGAGTGCACGGCGATAAAGCCGCCCGGCAGCGCGAACGCGTTCAGCATCGGATCGCGCACGGCGAAGAAGCTGTAATTGAAATTGGCGTCGCCGCGCGCGCCAGGACGCGCTGTCACCAGGATATTGCCCAGATTATTCAGGTATTCGAGGATGGGCGGGTCATCCAGGTAATCGTGGTCGCGGCGGATATCACGCATGATTTCCTCGCCCAGCTTGCGCTCCATCACCGGCGACAAGTCTTCGCTGGCCGCCTCGCCCAGATTGGGCAGGTTCGGCGTTTTGGAGGCGGGCAATTGGGTTTGCGCCGTCGCCAGCGGGAAGGCGAGCAGCAGGGAGGCGGCGAGAGAACTCAGCAGGCGGAGAGGGAAACGGTTTGCATTCACGGTGCTATCATACCTGTACATTCTTAAGACCCGGCCGCACGCGGCCTTTGCTTTTTTTGCGCGATGAACGACCAGAATCCCGACCAGCTCACCCACTTCGACGCATCCGGCCAAGCCCATATGGTGGACGTTGGCGCCAAACAGGAAACCCACCGCATCGCCGTGGCGACCGGCAGTATCCGCATGAAAGCGGAAACCCTTGCCATTATTCTAGCGGGAACGGCCAAAAAGGGGGATGTGCTGGGCATCGCCCGCATCGCCGCCATCATGGGTGCGAAAAAGACCAGCGACCTGGTGCCGCTGTGCCACCCGCTGGCCCTGACCCGCGTCACGGTCGATTTCGAGACCGATGAGGCGGCCTCCAGCGTGCACTGCCGCGCCCAGGTCGAAACCTATGGCAAGACCGGGGTCGAGATGGAAGCGCTGACGGCTGTTCAGGTCGGTCTGCTCACGGTCTACGATATGTGCAAGGCGGTGGACAAGGGCATGGTGATGGGCGAGATCCGCGTGCGCGAGAAGCATGGCGGCAAGTCGGGCGATTGGTCGGCCTGAGCTTCCTCAAAGGAAAGAAGCTTTTTCGCGTAAATCCGATAGCGCACTCTAATCTGAAAGATGCGCAGATTTCGGGAGCCCAAGATGGCAACGCAAGAGAGTATTCCCGTATTTGTCAGTGCGGAAGAAAAGGCCAGGATAGAAAAACTGGCGCAGGCGGCTGGCCTGTCCACCAGCGAATATCTACGCAGTCTCGTCCTGCCTAAGCCCGGCAAAGCCGCGATATGGGCATTGTTCGACCACTTCATTCTCTCCGCCAACCGCACTTGCGACCATATCGACGAGACGGTGGCGTTTGTCGAGGCGTCGAACAGACGCATGGCGGAAAAGGAAGCCAAGCGGCATTGGAGTAGCCCATGAGCATCATGCAAAAGCTCTGGGATGGCATCTGCACGCATTTTCGCATCAGCGACCGGGTTGACCGTCTCAATGAAACCGTCAAGGCCCAGCAGTGCAAGCTGGAGGCGATGAACGACCGTCTGATCCGGCTCGAAACGGCGCTGGAATTCAGTCTCGCGGCGGGTAAGCCCTTTACGTTGAACAATGGCAGAAGGGACTGGCCGCCTGACTGAGCGTTGGTTACTTGCCACAGTGTCAAAAGTGTTGTCAAAGGCTTATAATCGGCGGATCGGCCATTCAAAAAAGGCAATCCAGTGAGCGGTGAGGCAGCGGCGGGCGAGGCGAAAACGCAGGGATATGAGTTCGAGCAGATGAATCTGCAGGTCGGTGGACGTATCCAGTTCATCACCCACCGCAGCATCAAGCCGGTCCAGCATTTTTCCACCATCATCGGCTGGCTCAAAGATGAATACCTGATCGTCAAAGTGCCGTTCGAAAACGGCGCGCCGATCGCCCTCCACGAAAACGATAAGCTCACCATCCGCGTGTTTTCCGGCGTGAATGTGTGCGCCTTCCCCTGTACCGTCGAACGCGTGTTCGGCCGTCCGCTGTTCTATGCCCACCTTTCCTTCCCGCGCAATATCCAGGGCACCAGCTTGCGTGCGGCGATGCGGGTCAAGGTCGATATTCCAGCCCAGGTCGGTTGCGACGATGGCAGCTCGCTGTCGGTCTTCCTCGTCAATCTGAGCGTGTCGGGCGCGCTGATCGAGTCGAAACGCAAGCTGCCTCAGGATGAGGGCGTGGTCGATCTGACGTTTACGCTGCTCAGCCAGCCGGGCCAGCGCCAGGTGCGCATCGGCGCCAAGGCCCTGATCCGCAATATGACGATGCTGAAGCCGGCCAGCGCCGAGGCGGAGGAAGTGTTCAGCTATGGCGTGCAGTTCGTCGATCTCGATCCGGTGCATTACACCATGCTGCAAAACCTGACTTACGAGGCGCTGATCGCCGACCGCCAGAAAATCGTTTGAACGAAAAAAAACCGGGCCGCAGCCCGGTTTTTTCTATCCGGCTAAGCCAGATCAGATATTGTTTTTCTCAACCGCAGCTTTGACTGCTTTGTTGGTGGACGTCGTTTCGGTCTTCCAGGTCATGGTGCTGTTGTTGGCCGTCAGCGTCGGAGTGAAGGTGATGGTCTTGCCATCGACGTCGGTGGCGATGCCGGTAGCCAGGGTCAGGGTGATCACGCCATCGGCCACGGCGGCGGAAGCAACTTCCTTGGTGGCTTTGAAGTCGGAATCCTTCGGCACGCCGTTGCTGTCGCTATCGCATTTGGTCAGGTCGCCGCCATTTTCCTGGGCGCACAGGGCAACGGCCGTTTTCAGCGAGTCGGCGGCGGAAATCGCATTGGCGGTCTTGGCTTTGGCGGTGTAGTCGCTGTAGGCAGGAATCGCTACCGCAGCCAGAATACCGATGATGGCAACGACGATCATCAGTTCGATCAGGGTGAAGCCGGCTTGAGCTTGTTGCTTCATCATTTTCATGGATTTCATTTTGTTGCTCCTCAGGTGAAAGACTGGAAATTGGGTGAGACACAGGACATAGTGCAATCGCCGTGCCAGCCCGTTTTTCCATCGGAGCGACGACATTTCCCCTTCCAGGCGCAGGAATTGTCAGTTTTAAGATGCTAGCTTGCCGTTTTTTGTCAGTGCAGGGACAAAGTTTGTCAGCCCAGCCCGCCAAAAAGCGTCAGCTGACGATTTTTGTCAGGGCTGGCGGAAGGCCATCAGGGTGCCGCCGAGGTCGATGACGTCATCGGGCAGCAGGCGCTGGGCGGCGCGGCCCAGCGGGGCACCGTTGAGCAGGGGCGCAGCCAGGCCTTCGACGTGGGAGATGGTGTAGCCGCCCGCCGCGCGGGCGATGACCACCACCTGCACGCCGGGCCGGCCGAGCGAGGTCAGGGTTTTGAGCAAGGTGAGCTGTTTGCCCATATTGCTGCCATTTAAGACTTCGATGCGGGCCGGCGGGCCTTCGGCGGTGGGCGGAGCGGAGGCTACAGGCTGGCTGGCGGCCTGGGCAGCGGCCAGCGGCCGGATGCCGTCGGCCAGGAATTCGATCTGGTACTTGGCCAGCTTGATCAGGTCTTTGTGCTGCAGGAAATGCTTGCCGATGCGGTGGCCGTTGACGAAGGTGCCATTGGTGCTGTGCAAGTCTTCCAGGAAGGAATCGTCGAGGATGGTGGTGATCAGGGCGTGCTGGCCGCTGACGGCCGGATGGTTGAGCACAATATCGTTGTGGCGATGGCGGCCCACGCTCATGCTCTCCTTGCTGAGCTGGATCTGCTGTTCCACCACGCCGTCCCGCGACACGATAATCTTCGCCAAATCCGCCTCCGGAAAATAAAAACGGGGAGCCGAAGCTCCCCGCTATTATTACTGCAAAGCAGGCAATATTACAGCATTGCTTTCAGCAGACGCGCCATTTCGGACGGGTTTTTGGTCACGGTGATGCCGCAGGCTTCCATGATTTCCAGTTTGGCTTGCGCGGTGTCGGCGCCGCCGGAGATCAGCGCGCCGGCGTGGCCCATGCGCTTGCCCGGAGGAGCGGTGACGCCGGCGATGAAGCCGACCACTGGTTTCTTCATATTGTCCTTGATCCAACGGGCCGCATTGGCTTCGTCCGGACCGCCGATTTCGCCGATCATGATGACCGCGTCGGTGTCAGGATCGTCGTTGAAGGCTTTCATCACGTCGATGTGCTTCAGACCGTTGATCGGGTCGCCGCCGATGCCCACGGCCGACGATTGGCCCAGACCCAGCGCGGTCAGCTGCGCCACGGCTTCATAGGTCAGGGTGCCCGAACGGGACACCACGCCGATGCGGCCTTTGCGGTGGATGTGGCCTGGCATGATGCCGATCTTGATTTCGTCAGGGGTGATCAGGCCTGGGCAGTTCGGGCCCAGCAGCAGGGTTTTGGAACCGGCTTTGGCCATGCGGTCTTTGACTTCCATCATGTCGCGCACTGGAATGCCTTCGGTGATGCAGATCGCCAGGTCCAGCTCGGCTTCCACGGCTTCCCAGATCGCGGCGGCCGCGCCTGCTGGTGGAACGTAGATCACGGAAACGGTCGCGCCGGTTTCCGATTTGGCTTCTTTCACGGAAGCGTAGATAGGAATGCCTTCGAAATCTTCGCCGGCTTTCTTCGGGTTCACGCCAGCAACGAAGGCATTTTTGCCGTTCGCGTATTCGCGGCACATACGGGTGTGGAACTGGCCGGTTTTGCCGGTGATACCCTGGGTGATGACTTTGGTGTCTTTATTGATCAGAATAGACATGTTGATTCCTTAATTATTTACCGGCAGCGGCTGCAACAACGCTCTTGGCTGCGTCTTCCATGGTGTCGGCGGCGATGATCGGCAGACCGGAGTCGGCCAGCATCTTCTTGCCCAGGTCTTCGTTGGTGCCCTTCATGCGGACCACCAGCGGCACGTTCAGGGACACGGCTTTGGAAGCGGTGATCACGCCTTCGGCGATCACGTCGCAGCGCATGATGCCGCCGAAGATGTTCACCAGAATGGCTTTCAGTTCTGGGTTTTTCAGCATGATCTTGAACGCTTCGGTCACTTTCTCGGCCGTTGCGCCACCGCCCACGTCCAGGAAGTTGGCGGGTTCGCCGCCGAACAGCTTGATGGTGTCCATGGTGGCCATGGCCAGACCAGCGCCGTTCACCAGGCAGCCGATATTGCCGTCCAGGGAGATGTAGGCCAGGTCGAATTTCGAAGCTTCGACTTCGGCTGGATCTTCTTCGTCCAGGTCGCGGTAGGCGACGATTTCCGGATGACGGAACAGGGCGTTGGCGTCGAAGTTGAACTTGGCGTCCAGGGCGATCACTTTGCCGGAACCGGTCAGGATCAGCGGGTTGATTTCAGCCAGCGAGGCGTCGGTTTCCCAGTAGGCTTTGTACAGGCCTTGCAGGTTGGCGCGGGCGTCGGCGATCGATTCGGCTGGCACGCCGATCTTGGCGGCCACGTCGTCGGCGTCGGCGTCGGTCAGGCCCACGGCCGGATCGATCACCACGTTGTGGATCAGTTCTGGGTGTTTTTCAGCAACTTCTTCGATGTCCATGCCGCCTTCGGAGGAGGCCATCAGCACCACGCGCTGGGTGACGCGGTCGGTCACCAGGGAAACGTACAGTTCTTTCTTGATGTCGGCGCCTTCTTCGATCATCAGGCGGCGCACTTTCTGGCCTTCCGGACCGGTCTGGTGGGTCACCAGCTGCATGCCCATGATCTGGTCAGCGTACTCTTTCACTTGTTCCATGGACTTGGCTACTTTCACGCCGCCGCCTTTGCCGCGGCCGCCAGCATGGATCTGCGCCTTCACCACCCACACCGGGCCGCCCAGGGTTTCAGCAGCTTTGACTGCCTCTTCCACGGACATGCACGGAATGCCGCGCGGAACCGTCACTCCGAATTTTCGGAGGATCTCTTTGCCTTGATACTCATGGATTTTCATGCTGGCTTCCCTTCTTCTGATACTGATGTGAAATACGGTTAATGTTACAAAAATAGACAGCTCATGCAGCGCAGCTGGACCTAGACACTGGCCCCAGGCGTGGCCGCCCAGCGCGGATAAAACTGCGCCACGGCGCCGCCATCGGTGCGCAGGGCGTGGCAGCGGTCGAGCTGGAACGGTTGGGTGCTGGTTTGGGGAGTGACGCTGGCGGCGTCGTGCGTGGGCCAGACATCGCTGGCAAAAGCTTGCACGGCGGCCGTGGGCAGGATCTGGGCCAGTTCCGTCAGATGGGTACAGCCGGCAATGCCTGCCAGCCGTTGCTTCAGCGCCTGGCGGAAGCCCTTCATCAGGTTCAAGCCGACCAGCTGCGCATATGCCGGGCCGATGGTATTGCAGAAGCCGGGATAAGGCACGGCGTCCGATACCGCTTCGGCGGCGACGATGGTGAGCTGGAGGTCCACGGTGATGCGCAGCCACAGGTCATGCAGAGGCTGGCCGCCCGGACGCTGGCCGGAAGCCAGCAGGGTGTCCTTTACTTTGATGTCCGTGATATGGGCGTCAAGATCCCACAGGCCATCGTCGCGCGCGAACGCTCGGATGTCTATGGCGCGCGTGTGGCGCAGCTCACGTCGGGAGACTGGAGTTGACAGGGACATAAGACGGTGCCGCTCGCGCGGCGCAATTAGTAAGCAGCGATGTACTGTTAAGCACGTTGCCGCAGCTTCTACGGACAACCCACCGCACCCGCGGTGCTGCATAAAACCCCAAAAGTGTAGCACAACGCATGATTCCTGCGCGAAAAAAGCAGTGCCGGTAGGCTGATGCAGGACGGCGTGCACGCCTGCCGCACCGACAAGGAAGAGGACGGGCTGCGGCATGCGTATCAGAAAAATAGCGCTTGCTTCGATTACGGCGCTTCGCTACGATGACCTGCATTGCATATTTATATACTAATTTATGCAATATTCGAGCTTCTTTTCCTCATCGTACACTTCAGGAGTCTTTATGCACCGCAAAGCATTCGCCGCCGTCCTGGTGGCTACCGCCACTCTCGCCCTGTCCAGCAGCGCCAGCGCCGCGCAGAGCACCACGGCACAAGCCAGTCTCAGCAATCTCAAACTGGGCGTGATCGACCTGACGCCGAATGACGGCGTGGCCGCCGGCTACCAGCTGGGCAGCCGCGACACCCAAGTGGCCGTCTTCAGCCAATGGCTGGAAAATGGCCAGCCGGCCGGCGCCGCCAACCGCCAGCAGTTCGAGTTTCCCGTGCCGGTGAATTTCAATGTCCAGCATGGCGGCCTGAAGGCTCAGGCCCAGTTGAACGGCAGCCTGGGCAACCTCAAAAGCGTCGTCACCGGTACGCCGGAACTGGGCTGGAATGGCCACTATGTGGCGGGCGACGCCAGCCAGACCGTGCGGGTACTGCTGAAAGCGCATACGGCGCTCAGCATCAGTGGCGACTACAGCGCCTTGCTGTCCACCCAGAATCCTGGCTATTTCAATCTGCCCGGCCAGACCCAGCTGGGTGTCAGCTTCAACAGCCTATCGATGCCGGGCCTGATCAATGAGCGCTTTAGCAAGGGCTGGACCTTGGCACCGGGCTCGGCCGGCGAATCGGCCAGCGGCGGCTTCTCCCTGCTGGCCAGCAATAACACCGACGACGATATCGAGGCCAGCCTGGGCTTTTACGTGGGCAGCAGCGTGTCCCTGGCCCCCGTACCGGAACCGACCACCTGGCTGATGCTGGGCGCTGGCATGCTGGTGCTAGCCGGCCGCCGCCGTTTCGGCCGGAGCTAAGTCCAGACGGCGGCGCCGCACGCCTTACCGGCCGTTTGTCGTTTGCCACCAGGCGCCGGCCGGGCGGAGACTGGCCGCCGCCACCTATTCGTCGTCCGGGTCGTAGCCGCGCATGGCGGCCTTCACGGCGCGCTGGGAAAAGCCGCGGCCGATCAGGAAGCGCATCTGCTTGCTGCGGCCTTCGGCATCCTCGGCCACTTCGCCGAATTTGCGGCGCCACACTTCGCAGCAGCGCGCCACCTCGTCTTCGGCCAGGCCGGCCTTGAGTTCCTGCAGGGCTTCGCCGCCGATGCCGTGGCTTTGCAGCTCGGCCACGATGCGGCTATTGCCGTAGCGCGCGGCGCGGCGGTGGATCAGGGATTCGGAAAAGCGTTCCTGCGACAGCCATTTATTCTGTTCCAGCCAGTTGAGCAGGGCTTCGACCTCCTCTTCACCTTCTTCGGCATAGCGGGCCAACTTGCGGCCCAGCTCCAGACGGCTGTGCTCGCGCGTGGACAACAGGCGCAGGGCGCGCGCTTTCAGGCTGATGGGCGGGGCGGGCATATTCCTGTACTCCAAATGCAATCGCCACCGCGCCGCGCGCGGCGGGACGGTGGCGACGGGTTCAAACCGGGACGCGGTCTTAGTCGACGGCTTTCAGCTTCGGCGCCGGCGCATCGCCGTCGTCGCCGCTGGCCGGCGGCAGTTCGCGCACGCCGAGCGAAGCGCGCACCTTGTTCTCGATCTCGCGCGCCAGCGCTGGACGCTCTTTCAGGTAGATGCGGGCGTTGTCCTTGCCCTGGCCGATACGTTCGCCGTTATAGCTGTACCAGGAGCCGGATTTCTCGACGATCTTCGCCTCCACGCCGAGGTCGATGATCTCGCCTTCGCGCGACGTGCCTTCGCCATACAGGATGTCGAAGTGGGCTTCCTTGAACGGCGGCGCGATCTTGTTCTTGACCACTTTGACCTTGGTTTCGTTGCCAATCACTTCGTCGCCCGACTTGATCGAGCCGGTGCGGCGGATGTCCAGACGCACGGAAGCGTAGAACTTCAGCGCATTGCCGCCGGTCGTGGTTTCCGGGCTGCCGAACATGACGCCGATCTTCATGCGGATCTGGTTGATGAAGATGACCAGGGTATTGGTGCGGTTGATCGAGCCGGTCAGCTTGCGCAGCGCTTGCGACATCAGACGCGCTTGCAGGCCCGGCAGGGAGTCGCCCATATCGCCTTCGATCTCGGCGCGCGGGGTCAGGGCCGCCACCGAGTCCACCACCACCATGTCGACGCTGCCGGAGCGCACCAGGGCGTCGCAGATTTCCAGCGCCTGTTCGCCGGTGTCGGGCTGGGAAATCAGCAGCTCGTGCAGGTTCACGCCCAGTTTCTGCGCATACCCCACGTCCAGCGCGTGTTCGGCGTCGATAAAGGCGCAGGTGCCGCCGATTTTCTGCATTTCGGCGATGGTCTGCAGGGTCAGCGTGGTCTTGCCGGACGATTCGGGACCGTAGATTTCCACCACGCGGCCGCGCGGCAGGCCACCCACGCCCAGCGCGATATCCAGGCCCAGGGAGCCGGTGGAGACGGTCTGCACTTCCTCGATCGGCGCCGATGCGTCCATGCGCATCACGGAGCCTTTGCCGAACTGCTTCTCAATCTGAGCCAGCGCGGCGGCCAGCGCCTTGGCTTTTTCCGATGCCGGTACTACAGCTTTTTTATCGTCCATAATCTTCTTTCGCGCAGTGGGTTGGTGTCGCTACAAGCGATACTGTATAAAAAAACAGTGCTTTTGGCAAGCACCTTCTTCAGGCAGGTTTAATCCACATCAAAAAGCTGTCGACAATGCGTAAAATGAAACACAATGAAAGCCTCTTGAGCCGGATTGCGTGATGCGTATTTTACTTGCCGAAGATGACAGCGTGCTGGCCGACGGCCTGACCCGTTCCCTGCGCCAGTCGGGCTATGCCATCGACTGCGTCAAAAACGGGCAGGAGGCCGACGCCGCCCTGTCCACCCAGGAATTCGACCTGCTGATCCTCGACCTGGGCTTACCCAAGATGAGCGGGCTGGACGTGCTGCGCCGGCTGCGCGCCCGTGCCTCGCTGCTGCCGGTGCTGATCCTGACGGCGGCCGATTCGGTCGAGCAGCGCGTCAACGGCCTCGACCTCGGGGCCGACGATTATATGGCCAAACCCTTCGCCCTGTCGGAACTGGAGGCGCGCGTGCGCGCCCTGACCCGGCGCGGCCAGGGCGGCGGCTCGGCCCTCGTGCGCCACGGCCCGCTGACCTACGACCAGGTCGGACGCAGCGCCTATATCCACGAGCAGATGCTGGAATTGTCGGCACGCGAACTGGGCTTGCTGGAAATCCTGCTGGCGCGCAGCGGCCGCCTGGTGTCGAAGGAGCAGCTGGTCGACCATCTGTGCGAGTGGGGCGAGGAAGTCAGCAACAACGCCATCGAGGTGTATGTGCACCGGCTGCGCAAGAAGATCGAGGTGGGCGGCATCCGCATCGCCACCGTGCGCGGCCTCGGCTACTGCCTGGAAAAATTCAATCCGGGCGCGGGGGCCGAGGCCAAGTGAGTCCACGCGCGGCCGAGGCGGACGAGGAAGGCGCGGCCAGCCAGGCCGCCTGGGATCTGCCATCGGCCGGCCACAGCAATGAAGTCCAGCATTCGCTGTTCGGCGAAATCCTGGACTGGATGCTGGCCCCGCTGCTGCTGCTGTGGCCGATGAGCATCGCCATCACTTATCTGGTGGCCAAGTCGATCGCCAACCAGCCTTTCGACCATGCGCTGGAAGACAGCGTCACCGTGCTCAGCCAGCAGGTGCGTAGCGTCGATGGCGTGCCGGCGCCGCGGCTGCCGGGCGCGGCGCGCGACATCCTGCGCGCCGACGATATCGACAGCGTGTATTTCCAGGTCGTGGGCGGCAATGGCGCCGTGCTGGACGGCGACCGCGACCTGCCGCGTCCGCACGAGGACGAGGAAGACGTGCGCGCCGGCGCCGTCCACTTCCGCAACGAGACCCTGCACGGCACGCCGATCCGCATCGCCTATGCCTATGTGCACCAGGGCGCGCCCGGCCAAGCGCCGGCAGCGCCGCTGGCCCTGGTGCAGGTGGCCGAGACGCTGGAAAAACGCGCCAAACTGGCCAATGAAATCATCAAGGGCGTGATCCTGCCCCAGTTCATCATCCTGCCCGTGGTGCTGGCCCTGGTCTGGTTCGCGCTCTCGCGCGGCCTGTCGCCGCTGGCCGAATTGCAGGAACGCATACGCGCGCGCCGCTCGGACGATCTGAGTCCGATCGAACCGAACCAGGTGCCGGAGGAAATCACGCCCCTGGTCACCTCGCTCAACGAAATGCTGGCGCGGCTGGCGCAATCGATGGAGATGCAAAAACGCTTCATCGCCGACGCCGCCCACCAGATGAAGACGCCGCTGGCCGGCATGCGCACCCAGTCCGAGCTGGCGCTGCGCCAGACCGACCAGCTGGAAATCCACCGCTCGCTGGAACAGCTGGCCAAGAGCTCGGAGGCGGCCACGCGCCTGGTCAACCAATTACTGGCCCTGGCACGCGCCGAACACCAGCCGCAGGCCGGCGCGGTGCATGTGGCGGTCGAGCTGGGCGAGCTGGCGCGCAGCACGGTGCACGACTGGGTGCAAGCCTCCTTCGCCTACCGCATCGACCTCGGCTTCGAAGGGCCGGCCGAGGAAGTGCGCATCCAGGGCAATTCCCTGATGCTGCGCGAAATGCTGTCCAACCTGATCGACAATGCGCTGCGCTACACGCCGGCCGGCGGCAGCGTCACGGTGCGCGTGCGCCGCGATGCCGCCCAGGCCATGCTGGAAGTCGAGGATACCGGTCCCGGCATCCCGGCCGCCGAACGGCCGCATATTTTCGAGCGCTTTTACCGCATCCTCGGCAGCAATATGCCGGGCAGCGGCCTGGGCCTGGCCATCGTGCGCGAAATCGCCCAGCAGCACGCGGCCGAGGTCGATATCTTTGCCAATCCGCGCGCCGGCAATCCCAAGCTGCCCGGCAGCCTGTTCCGCGTCAGCTTCCCGCTGCTGGCGCCGCCCGCCCCGCCTCCGGAGGAAGACCCCTACTATGGATGACACGCCGCGCGCGCGCCACTGGCGCCAGACCCGCCGCCTGACCGCCGTGCTCTTGCTGGCCTGGTTGCTGACCGGTTTCTGCGCCGTCTTCTTCGCGCGCGAACTGAGCGGGCTGACGCTGTTCGGCTGGCCGCTCTCCTTCTATATGGCGGCCCAGGGCGCGTCGCTGGCCTACCTGGCCATCATCGCCCTCTACACCTGGCGCATGCGCCGCCTCGACCGCCAGTATGCGGCGCAGGTGCAAGCCCTGGAGCAGGCCCGATGAGCCAGCCGCGCAGCTATTTCCAGCGCATCACGCATTACTACGCGGTCTTCACGCTGTGCTTCGCCGGATTCCTGGTGGCCCTGGCCGTGCTGGAAAAGGAAGGCATGCCGCGCGTCTGGATCGGCTACCTCTTCATGGTCGCCACCATCGTGCTGTATGCATTGATCGGGGTGGTCAGCCGCACCTCCAAGGTGACGGAATACTATGTGGCGGGGCGGCGCGTGCCGGCCCTGTACAACGGCATGGCGACGGCCGCCGACTGGATTTCGGCGGCCAGCTTCATCAGCCTGGCGGGCGGGCTCTACCACTATGGCTTCGACGGTCTGGCCTATATCATGGGTTGGACCGGCGGCTACTGCCTGGTGGCACTGCTGATCGCACCGTATCTGCGCAAATTCGGCCAGTACACGATTCCCGACTTCCTGGCGGCGCGCTACGGCGACGCCGACAACGGCCGCCTGATCCGCATGCTGGGCGTGGCGGCCACCATCATGGTCTCCTTCATCTATGTGGTGGCGCAGATTTACGCCGTGGGCCTGATCGCTTCGCGCTTCACCGGCGTCGATTTCTCGGTCGGCATCTTCCTCGGCCTGGCCAGCATCCTGGTCTGCTCCTTCCTGGGCGGCATGCGCGCCATCACCTGGACCCAGGTGGCGCAGTACATCATCATCCTGGTGGCCTTCCTGATTCCCGTGATGTGGATGTCGGCCAAGCATGGCGGCAATCCGGTGCCGCTGGTGGCCTACGGCAAGCTGCTGCCGGAAATCAGCGCGCGCGAAGCGGTGCTGAAGGACGACAGCAAGGAGCGCGAGGTGCGCGCCATCTTCCGCCAGCGCGCCGAGGAGTATGAGCAGCGCCTGCGCGCCCTGCCCGCCTCCTGGGAAGCGGGCCGCCAGGAAGCCCAGCGCCAGCTCGACCGCGTGAAGCAGCGCAATGCCTCGCTGGCCGAGGTGCGCAATGCCGAGCGCGCGCTGATCTCCTACCCGAAAAATGCCGACGAGGCCGCCACCGCCTGGACCGCCGCGCGCGACTACAACCGCGCCCGCGCCCGTCCGATCACGCCGCATGCCCTGCCCTTCCCCGGCGCCGACCGCGAACAGTCCGACATCAAGCGCAACAACTTCCTGGCCCTGGCCTTCTGCCTGATGCTGGGCACGGCCGCGCTGCCGCACATCCTGATGCGCTCCTACACCACGCCCTCGGTGCACGAGGCGCGCCAGTCGGTGTTCTGGACCCTGTTCTTCATCCTGCTGATCTATCTGGCGATTCCGGCACTGGCGGTGCTGGTCAAATACGATATCTACCACGCCCTGGTGGGCACTGAATTCTCGCGCCTGCCGACCTGGATTTCCTACTGGGCCAATGTGGACAAGCTGCATCCCCTGGTCAGCATCACCGACATCAACCGCGACGGCATCGTGCAGCTGGCTGAAATCGCCATCGACGCCGACGTGCTGGTGCTGGCCACGCCGGAAATCGCCGGCCTGCCCTATGTGATCTCGGGCCTGGTGGCGGCGGGCGGGCTGGCGGCCGCCCTCTCCACCGCCGACGGCTTGCTGCTGGCGATCTCGAATGCGCTGTCGCACGATATCTATTACAAGATCGTCGATCCCAACGCCTCGACCCAGAAGCGGGTGACGATTTCCAAGCTGCTGCTGCTGGCCGTGGCCTTCATCGCCGCCTACGCCGCCTCCACCAAGCCGGGCGACATCCTGTCCCTGGTCGGCGCCGCCTTCTCGCTGGCCGCCTCCACCCTGTTCCCGGTGCTGGTGCTGGGCGTGTTCTGGCCGCGCGCCAACCGCGCCGGGGCGGTGGCGGCCATGGTCGGCGGCCTGGGCGTGTGCATCTATTACATGCTGCGCACCCATCCGGTGCTGGGCGAAGGCGCGGCCGGCCAATGGTTCCATATCGCGCCGATCTCGGCCGGCATCTTCGGCGTGCCGGCCGGCATGCTGGTGCTGGTCGTGGTCAGCCTGCTGACGCCGCCGCCGGGCCGGCGCAGCCTGTCGCTGCTGGCCCATGTGCGCGCACCGGACGAGCCCGCGCCGCATTAGAAGCCCACCACCATTGCCAATGCGACAAGGCGGTGATACTGTAGGGAAATTATTGAATAAGCAAGAGATCCCTATGCTCAGCAAAATCAACGTCCTCGGCCCCGGTTTGCGGGCGCTGGCTTTCGCCCTCGGCCTGGCCGCCGGCGCGGTTGTGCCGGCGGCGGCGGCGGCGCCGGTGCCGATCGAAGCCTTCTTCGCCAATCAGGAGTTCAGCGAAGCCCGCCTCTCGCCCAGCGGCAACTACGTGGCGGCCAAGGCCAGTCATAACGGCCAGCGCATGCGGCTGATCGTGGTCGACCTGCAAAACAATCAGGCCAAGGTCGTGGCCCAGTTTGCCACGGCCGATATCCGGGACTTCCAGTGGATCAGCGACCAGCGCCTGATCTTCAACCTGACCGACCGCAATGTCGGCCAAGGCGATGCGACACATGCGCCTGGCCTGTTCGCGGTCGACCGCGACGGCGGCAATTACCGCCAGCTGGTCAACCGTACCGGCCGCCTCCTAAGCGCGCCCGGGGCGGCGCGGATGCTGCCCTGGTATCACGCCATGCTGCCCCAGAGCGGCAGCATGGATTCGGAATATGTCTACGTCACCAAGCATAATTTTCAGAATGAAAATGCGGACGAATTGGTCTTCGAAGAGCTGCTGCGCCTGAACACGCTCACCGGCCAGACCAAATATGTGCCGCGCCCACCCGATTCCATGGGCTGGCTGCTCGACACCCGGGGCGAGCCCCGGCTTAGCGTCGGCGTGGAAAAAAACCTGAGAAAAATCTATGTGCGCGCGCAAGGCCAGCAGGAGTGGCGCCAGATCGCCAGCTTTGCCGCCGTGGGCAAGAGCGAGGGATCGTTCACCCCGCTGGCCCTGACCGCCGACGACAAGCTGTATGTCAGCAGCACCGCGGCCGGCGACAAGGCCGCCGTGCACACCCTGGACCTGGCCACCGGCAAACTCAGCAAGGAGCCGCTGGTACTGCTGGATGGCTATGACTTCGATGGCTATCTGCTGTTCCGCAATGACACCCTGATCGGCCTGCGCTTTACCAGCGACGCCCTGGGCACGCAGTGGCTGGACCCAGCCATGCAAGCGCTGCAGGAAGAGGTCGACGCCCTGCTGCCGGACACGGTCAATCTGTTGAGTCCGCCACAGCAGGCGGATGCGCCCAATCTGCTGGTGCAGTCCTATTCCGACCGCCAGCCTGTCCTGACCTATATCTACCATCGGGCCAGCAAGAAGCTGAACCAGGTGGGCAGCAGCCGCAGCCAGATCCAGCCGCAGCAGATGGCGCAGCAGCAATTCCTGCGCTACAAGGCAGGCGACGGCCTGCCCATCCCCGCCCTGCTGACCGTTCCCGCCCATGCCAAAGGCCAGAAGCTGCCGCTGGTGGTGCTGGTGCACGGCGGCCCCTATGTGCGCGGCAACAGCTGGGGCTGGCATTCCGATTCGCAATTTCTCGCCTCGCGCGGCTATGCCGTGCTGGAGCCGGAATTTCGCGGCAGCAGGGGCTTTGGCGCGCGCCACTTCTTTGCCGGCTTTAAGCAATGGGGTTTGAAGATGCAGGACGATATCGCCGACGGCGCACGCTGGGCCATCGCCCAGGGCCTGGTCGATCCGCAGCGCATCTGCATCGCCGGCGCCAGCTATGGCGGCTATGCCACACTGATGGGCTTGATCAATGATCCCGAGCTGTACAAGTGCGGCGTCAACTGGGTGGGCGTCACCGACATCAAGCTGATGTACACCGATACCTGGGCCAGCCATTCGGATTTCTCCCTGTTCTGGAAGCGTTATGGCATGCCGCAGATGATCGGCGACCTGGAAAAGGATGCCGAACAATTGAAGGCCACCTCGCCGCTGCTGCAAGCCCATCGCCTGAAACAGCCGCTATTGATGGCCTATGGCGGTTCGGACATGCGCGTGCCCCAGTTCCATGGCAATAAATTCCGCGACGCCGTCAGCGCCACCAACAAGGATGTCGAATGGATCGTGTATCCGGAAGAAGGCCATGGCTGGGCGCTGCCGCACAACCGTATCGATTTCTGGCGCCGGGTCGAAAAATTCCTGGACCGCAATATCGGCCCCGCTTCCCAACACAATAAGCAGCCCGCCGCCGCTGCGCCCAAGGAGTCCGCGCCATGAAAATCGCCGCCCTGCTGGGCCTTGTTCTCAGCATTTCCCTGGCGGCGCCGGTGGCCCAGGCTACACCGCCCGCCGCGCCGGTGCCGCTGGCCGCCTTCTTCGACAATGCCGATTTCGGCGAAGCCGTGCTCTCGCCCAGCGGCAAATTCCTGGCAGCCAAGGTCGGCGGCGCCGACCGGCGCGAAGGGCTGGCCGTGGTCGATCTGAGCCAGATCTCGATACAGGTGGTGGCCCGCTTCGCCGACGCCGATGTCGACCACGTGCAATGGGTCAACGAGGACCGGCTGCTGTTCGACACCATCGACAAACGCATCGGCGTGGGCGACCGCCGCTTCGCGCCCGGCATGTTCGCGGTCGACCGCGACGGCAAGAATTTCCGCCAACTGGTCAACCGCAATCCCGGCTTCATCCAGTCGGCCGGCGCGGCGCGCCTGCTGCCCTGGCATACCTATATGATGGGCCAGCGCGGCGCGCAGAATTCCGAATACGTTTATGTGCGCAGCCAGAAAATGGACGGACCGGGCGAACTGCGCTACGAGGAATTGCTGCGCCTGAACACGCGCAACGGCCATGTGACGTCGTTCGGCCGGCCCGCCGATACCCGCAGCTGGATGCTGGACGACAAGGGCGAACCGCGCCTGACCTGGGGCCACGAGAAAGGCGTGCAGACCATTTATCTGCGCGAGCCGGACGGCGAGAAAAGCAGCTGGCGCAAGCTGGCGTCCTTCAATGCCTATGGCGTCGCCAAACAAGGCTTCGATCCGCTCGCCTTCGGCCCGGACGGCACGCTGTATGTGGTCAGCTACCATCCCGGGAACGACAAGAAGGCGGTGCATACCCTGGACCTGGCCACCGGCCAGGTCAGCGTCAAGCCCCTGATCGAACTCGACGGCTTCGATTTTTCCGGCCACCTGATTTTTGGGCGCGGCAAGCTGCTCGGCATCCGCTATGTGCGCGAAGCGCGCGACACGCTGTGGCTGGATCCGGACATGAAGCAGATGCAGGCCGAAATCGACGCCAAGCTGCCGAACACGGTTAATCTGCTGACCGTGCCGAGCCGTCCCGAAACGCCGAATGTGCTGGTGCGCGCCTATTCCGACCGCCAGCCCGCGGTGACCCTGATCTATAACAGCGAGAGCAAGACCTTTAACAAGGTCGGCGACAGCCGCCCCCAGATCCGCGCTGCTGAGATGGGCGGCCAGCGCTTCCTGCGCTACAAGGCGCGCGACGGTCTGGAAATTCCCGCCCTCTTGACCCTGCCCAACGATAAGGAGGGCCAGAAACTGCCGCTGGTGGTGCTGGTACACGGCGGCCCCTGGGTGCGCGGCAACAGCTGGGGCTGGGATGCCAACGCCCAGTTCCTGGCCTCGCGCGGCTATGCCGTGCTGGAACCGGAGTTCCGTGGCAGCACCGGTTTCGGCGCGCGCCACCTACAAGCCGGTTTCAAGCAATGGGGCTTGAAGATGCAGGACGATATCGCCGACGGCGCCAAGTGGGCCATCGCCGAGGGCGTGGCCGATGCGCAGCGCATCTGCATCGCCGGCGCCAGCTATGGCGGCTATGCCACGCTGATGGGCCTGGCGCGCAATCCCGAGCTGTTCAAATGCGGCATCAACTGGGTCGGCGTCACCGACATCCAGCTGATGTACAGCGGCCACTGGAGCGCCATTTCCGACCTGTCGGAACAATGGAAGGAATACGGCATGCCGCAGCTGATCGGCGATCCGGAAAAAGACGCGGAGCAATTGAAAGCCACGTCGCCGCTGCTGCTGGCCGCGCGCATCCGCCAGCCCCTGCTGCTGGCCTATGGCGGCGCCGACCAGCGCGTGCCGATCTACCACGGCACCAAGTTCCGTGACGCGGTGAAAGCGCATAACAAGGATGTCGAATGGGTCGAATACGCGGAAGAAGGCCATGGCTGGGCGCTGCCGAAAAACCGCATCGATTTCTGGGGCCGGGTGGAGAAATTCCTCGACCGGAATATCGGCACGGGGGCCAGCCGCAGCGATCAGGGCCAGAGCGCGCCGCCAGTAAAATAAGTTATAAAAATATTACTTATGGGCTATGATTTTAATTATTTAATTGATAATTAAAATCATGCCCACCCACCACTTCCCTGCCCTTGCTGCCATCCTGGCTGCCGCAAGCAGCCTGCTTCATGGCGCCGCTGCGGCGGCGCCCATTCCGATCGAATATTTCTTCGAGCAGCCCGAATTCAGCCAAGCCCTGCTCTCGCCCAGCGGCAAATACCTGGCCGCCAAGGTGGCGGCGCGCGGCGGCCGCGAAGGGCTGGTCGTGGTCGACCTGGTCAATAACAGCGCGCGGAAAGTCGCCCAGTTTTCCGATGCGGATGTCGGCAACGTGCACTGGATCAGCGAGGAACGCCTGCTGTTCGATACCGAGGATAAACGGCTGGGGCTGCGCGATATCGAATACGGTCCCGGCCTGTACGCCGTGGACCGCGACGGCCAGCACTTGCGCCAGCTGGCCGACCGCAGCGGCGCCACTTTGCGCGAGCGCAGCATCCGTACCCTGCTGCCCTGGCATACCTTCATGCTGGAGCAAACCGGCGCCCAGGATTCCGATTATGTGTATGTGGCGGACCGCAAATACGAGTGGCCCGGCGTGCTACGCCGCGAAGGTTTGCTGCGCCTGAATACGCGCACGGGCCAGTCCACGGCGGTGCTGCGCCCGGCCGACACGGAAGACTGGCTGCTCGACTACCAGGGCGAGCCGCGCCTGGCCTGGGCGTTCGACAAGGGGACGGCCATTCTGTATTTGCGCGAGGCGGCCGACAATGGCTGGCGCAAGCTGCATACCTTCGATGTGTATAAGCCCGGCAGCGACGCCTTTACACCATTGGCTTTCGGCCCGGACAAGCAGTTGTATGTCCGTTCGCGCCAGTACGGCGACAAGGCGGCCGTACATGTGTTCGATAGCCAGAGCGGCAAGATCAGCAAGGAGCCGCTGGTGCAGCTCGACGGTTTCGATTTCAGCGGCCGCCTCATCTTCGGCAAGGGCAAGCTGCTGGGCGTGCGCCATCTGAGCGAAGCCTGGGAAACCAGCTGGATCGATACCGCCATGAAGAAGGTGCAGGACGATGTCGACGCACGCCTGCCTCACACCATCAACCGCATCGACCTGCCGGCGCGACCGGAAACCGACAATGTACTGGTCACGGCCGAATCCGACCGCCAGCCGCCCCTGACCTATATCTACACCACGCAAGCCAAGACCTTCAACAAAGTGGGCGAAAGCTATAGCCGGATCGATCCGGCGCGCATGGCACCACAGCAGTTCCTGCGCTATAAGGCACGCGACGGGCTGGAAATCCCCGCCCTGCTGACCCTGCCTAACGGCAGCAAAGGCAAGAAGCTGCCTTTGCTGGTCCTCGTTCATGGCGGCCCCTGGGCGCGCGCCAGCATCTGGGGCTGGAATCCGGAAGCCCAGTTTCTCGCCTCGCGCGGCTATGCCGTACTGGAGCCGGATTTCCGCGGCAGCACCGGCTATGGCAGCGCGCATCTGGAAGCCGGTTTCAAGCAGTGGGGTCTGAAAATGCAGGACGATGTGGCCGACGGTGCGCGCTGGGCCATTGCCCAGGGCTGGGCCGATCCGCAACGCATCTGCATCGGCGGCGGCAGCTATGGCGGTTATGCCACGCTAATGGGACTGTTGCGCGATCCGGAGCTGTTCAAATGTGGGGTGAACTGGGTCGGCGTCACCGATATCCAGCTGATGTATAGCGGCCATTGGAGTGCGTTGTCCGACCTCTCCGAGCGCTGGCGGGAATACGGCATGCCGCAGCTGATCGGCGATCCGGAAAAGGATGCTGAGCAGTTGCAAGCCACGTCGCCGCTGCTGCTGGCCGCGCGCATCCGCCAGCCCCTGCTGTTGGCTTATGGCGGCGCCGACCGCCGCGTGCCGATCTACCACGGCACCAAGTTCCGCGACGCGGTGAAAGCGCATAACAAGGATGTCGAATGGGTCGAATACGCGGAAGAAGGCCATGGCTGGGCGCTGCCGAAAAACCGCATCGATTTCTGGGGCCGGGTCGAAAAATTCCTCGACCGGAATATCGGCGCGGGGGCGAAAACGGAGTAAGCTGGCTGCTCCGTCAAGCACTGGGAGGAAAGAGCATGGGATCGGGCAAAATTCTGGTGGCGCAGGGCGGCGGGCCGACCGCCGTCATCAACCAGTCGCTGGTGGGCGTGGCGCTGGAAGCGCGCCGCTTCCGCGAGGTGACGCGGGTGTATGGCGCCCAGTTCGGGGTGCGCGGCATCGTCAACGAAGACTTTCTCGACCTGACCCAGGAAACCAGCAATAACCTGGAACTGGTGGCGGCCACGCCCGCCTCGGCCCTCGGTTCCACGCGCGACAAGCCCGACCTGAAGTATTGCGAAGAGATCTTCAAGGTGCTGCGCGCGCATGAGATCGAGCACTTCTTTTACATCGGCGGCAACGACTCCTCGGACACGGTGCGCATCGTCAGCGAACAGGCGCGCGCGGCCGGCTATCCGCTGCGCGCCATCCACATTCCCAAGACCATCGACAACGACCTGGTGGGCAACGACCACACGCCCGGCTTCCCCTCGGCCGCGCGCTTCGTGGCCCAGGCCTTCGCCGGCGCCAATCTGGACAACGCCTCCCTGCCCGGCGTGTATGTGGGCGTGGTGATGGGCCGCCATGCGGGCTTTCTCACGGCCGCTGCCGCGCTCGGTAAGAAGTTCTCGGACGATGGGCCGCACCTGATCTATCTACCCGAGCGCGTGTTCTCGCTCGACAGCTTCCTGGCCGATGTGAAAACCATGTACGAGAAGCACGGGCGCTGCGTGATCGCGGTGTCGGAAGGCATCCACGACGCCTCGGGCGAACCGATCGCCACCTTGCTGGCCAAGGAAGTCGAGCGCGATGCGCACGGCAATGTGCAGCTCTCGGGCACGGGCGCGCTGGCCGACCTGCTGTGCGACGAGATCCGGGCCAAGCTGGGCATCAAGCGCGTGCGCGGCGACACCTTCGGCTATCTGCAGCGCTCCTTCATCGGCTGCGTGTCGGATGTGGACCAGCGCGAGGCGCGCGAGGTGGGCGAGAAGGCGGTGCAATTCGCCATGTGGGGCGGGCGCGATGGTTCGGTGGCGATCCGCCGCACCGGCTTCTACTCGGTCGATTACGATCTGCTGCCGCTGGAAGCCGTGGCGGGCAAGACGCGCACGATGGAAGATGAATTCATCGCCGCCAGCGGCACCGACATCACCGACGCCTTCCGCCTCTATCTGCGCCCCCTGCTCGGCTCCGGCATGCCCGATGCCTACCGCCTGCGCCCCGCGCCGGTGCCGAAGATTCTCAAGCGCTAGCCGCGCTTTCCTGGCCGAAGGACGAAAAAAAGGCGGGGCATGCCGTGCATGCTCCGCCTTTTTTGCGGGTGGGGCTGCGCGCGGCAGCCGCCGGGATCAGACCACGATGGTCTGGTGCTCGCCTTCCTGGCGGGCGCGGATGGTGCCGATGCGGCTGACGGTTTCGCCGGCGGCGCTCAGCTGGGCGATGGCGGCGTCGGCGTTGTCAGCCGAGACGATCACGGTCATGCCGATGCCGCAGTTGAAAACGCGGTGCATTTCGGCGTCGGCCACGCCACCATGTTCCTGCAGCCATTTGAACAGCGGCGGCATGGTCCAAGAGGAGCCGTCCAGTTCCGCGGTCAGGTTATCGGCCAGCACGCGCGGGATGTTTTCCACCAGGCCACCGCCGGTGATGTGCACCAGGCCTTTGACTTCCATCGATTCCATCAGCGCCAGCAGCGGCTTGACGTAGATGCGGGTCGGTTCCATCAGCACGTCGGCCAGCTTGCGGCCGTGGAAGTCGGCGTCCAGGTCGGGCTTGGCGACTTCGATGATCTTGCGCACCAGCGAATAACCGTTGGAGTGGGCGCCGGACGAGGCCAGGCCCAGCACCACGTCGCCGGGGGCGATCTTGCTGCCGTCGATCAGTTTCGATTTTTCCACCGCGCCGACGGCGAAGCCGGCCAGGTCGTATTCGCCGGCCGGGTACATGCTCGGCATTTCGGCCGTTTCGCCGCCGATCAGGGCGCAGCCGGAACGTTCGCAACCGAGGGCGATGCCCTTGATGACGTCGGTCGCAATGGCCACATCGAGTTTGCCGCAGGCGAAGTAGTCGAGGAAGAACAGCGGCTCGGCGCCCTGCACCAGGATGTCGTTGACGCTCATGGCCACCAGGTCGATGCCCACGGTGTCGTGGCGGTTCAGCTCAAAAGCCAGTTTCAGCTTGGTGCCCACGCCGTCGGTGCCGGACACCAGAACGGGCTCCTTGAACTTCTTGCTGATCTCGAACAGCGCGCCGAAACCGCCGATGCCGCCCATGACGCCTTCGCGCAGAGTGCGTTTGGCAAAGGGCTTGATCGCTTCAACTAAGGCGTCACCCGCGTCGATATCGACGCCGGCGTCACGGTAGGACAGGGAAACATTAGGTTGGCTCATGGTGTATTTCGCAGCGGAGGCGGTAAAATAGAAAGCGGTGCCCGTTCCGCGCCGCGCAAGACGCGAAATTGGGTAAGTCCGCTATTCTAGCAAAACACCCGGTCCAACTGCCTTTTTTCACAGAAATTCCACCCAGTCCATGCCATTTCCCCTCAGCTCAGAACAAAAACAAACGGCATTCTGGGTCGCGGTCTGGCTGGGTTTCCTCTTCCTGCTGATCACACTGGGGCCGGTGCTGACGCCTTTCCTGGCCGCCGCCATCATCGGCTACGCCCTGAATCCGGGCGTGGACCGGCTCGACCGCCTGCGCTTCGGCCGCTTCCAGATGCCGCGCGCGCTGTCGGTGGCCCTGGTCATGCTGGTCTTCTTTGCCGCGATTACCGCCCTGGTGCTGATCGTGCTGCCGGTGCTGGAAAAGGAAATTCCCCTGCTGAAGGCGGCCATCCCCGCCTTCCTCGCCAAATTGAACGACCTGCTCGGGCCGCGCCTGCACGAGATGGGCGTCAAGGTGCGCCTGGATTCGACCGGCATCCGCCGCATCGTCAGCGAACAGATGGCCTCCAGCGGCGACCAGATCTGGAGTTCCATCCTCGATTCGGCCCGCATCGGCGGCACGGCGGTGCTGGGCTGGCTGGCCATGCTGGCCCTGATTCCGGTGGCCCTGTTCTACCTGCTGCTGGACTGGCATCCGATGCTGGCACGCATCGCCGGCGCCGTGCCGCGCCGCTGGATCGGTAGCACCCTGTCCATGGCCGAGGAGGCCGACACCCTGCTGGCCCAGTACCTGCGCGGCCAGTTGCTGGTGATGCTGGTGATGGCTGTGTATTACTCGGTGGGCTTGACGATTGCCGGCTTCGAGGTGGCGCTGCCGGTCGGCATTTTGACCGGCCTGCTGATCTTCATCCCCTACCTGGGCTTCGGCCTGGGCCTGCTGCTGGCGCTGATGTCGGCCGTGCTGCAATTCTCGGACTGGAGCGGCCTGGTGGCCGTCGCCATCATCTACGGCAGCGGCCAGATCATCGAGGGCTTCTTCCTCACGCCGCGCCTGGTGGGCGAACGCATCGGCCTCAATCCGCTGGCAGTGATCTTCGCCCTGCTCGCCTTCGGCCAGCTGTTCGGCTTCGTCGGCGTGCTGCTGGCGCTGCCCGCTTCAGCCCTGCTGATGGTCGCTTTCCGCCATCTGCGCCGCCACTACCTGGGCAGCAGCTTTTATAATGCATGATGTGATGGACAAAAACGTTATGCAAAAGGAAACAGGGCGGCGGGCATGAAACAACTGGTGCTGGATCTGGGCGCCGAACCGGTGCACACCCTCGACTCCTTCGAGGTGGGACGCAACGCGGAAGTGGCGGCGCTGATGCGCCAATTCGCGGACCGGACGTCGCCCGAGCATTTCGCCTATCTGTGGGGCGAGATCGGCGCAGGTAAAAGCCACCTGCTGAAGGCGCTCGCCTCGACCGAGCGGGCACGCTACATCTCGCCCTTCTCGATCGAGACCGAATTCCTGTATGCGCCGGAAGTGGACCTGTACCTGCTGGACGACTGCGAAAAGCTGTCGCCGGTGGCGCAGATCGACGCCTTCGCCCTGTTTAACGAAATCCGCGCCAACCAGGCTTTCATGGTGTGCAGCGGCGCCGTGGCGCCGGCCGTGCTGCCGGTGCGCGAAGACCTGCGCACGCGCATGGGCTGGGGCCTGATCTACCAGATCCATGGCTTGAGCGACGACGAGAAGGTGGCCGCCCTGAGCCAGGCCGCGGCCGCCCGCGGCTTGACGCTGTCGCCCGGCGTGTTACCCTATTTGCTGTCCCATTTCCGGCGCGATATGCGTTCGCTCTCGGCGATGCTGGACTCCCTCGACCAATATTCCCTGGAGACCCAACGTCCAATCACCTTGCCGCTGCTGCGCGAGTGGTTGCAGGCGGAGGCAAAAGAATGACCAAACTGGCCCTGTTCGACCTCGATCACACCTTGCTGCCCATAGACTCGGACTACGAGTGGGGTCAATTCCTGTGCCGTATCGGCGCGGTGGACGCGGCCGAATTCGGCCGCCGCAACGACGCCTTCTTCGCCCAGTACCAGGCCGGCACGCTGGACCCGGTGGAATACCTGGAATTCTCGCTCGGCACCCTGGCCACCTTCGAGCCGGCACGCCTGGCCGCGATGCAGCAGCAGTTCATGGACGAGGTGATCCTGCCCGCCATCCTCCCTGCCGCGCGCGCCCTGCTGCAACAGCACCTGGATGCAGGAGATTTGGTATGCATCGTCACCGCCACCAACCATTTCGTGACGGCGCCCATCGCCAAGGCCTTCGGCGTGGAGCACCTGATCGCCGCCATGCCGGAAACGGCCGGCGACGGCCGCCTCACCGGCCGCCTGCTCGGCACCCCGACCCAGGGCGAGGGCAAGATCGTGCACACCAAGGCCTGGCTGGAAAAGATGGGCAAGACGCTGGAAAGCTTCGACACCGTCTACTTCTACAGCGATTCGCACAACGACCTGCCCTTGCTGTCCATCGTCAGCCATCCCGTAGCGACCAACCCCAACGCCAAGCTGTCCACGCACGCTGCCGCACAAGGCTGGCCTTCACTCCATCTATTCAATGATTAAGAAATTCATCCGTAAAATCCTGGGCGTCAAAGGCAAGAAAGCGCGCAATACCAGCGAGCCGAATGTGCTGGGTCCAAAACAGCATGGCATCGATCCCAAGCTGCTGTCCTCCAACGCCGTGCGCGTCACCAGCACCCTGCAGGAAGCCGGCTTCGAAGCCTTCGTGGTGGGCGGCGCCGTGCGCGACCTGCTGCTGAACGTCAAACCCAAAGACTTCGACATCGCCACCAACGCCACGCCGGAGCAGGTCAAGCGTCTGTTCCGCCGCGCCTTCATCATCGGCAAGCGCTTCCAGATCGTGCACGTGATGTTCGGCCAGGACCTGCTGGAAGTGACCACCTTCCGCGGCACCGCCGCCGCCAACGCGCCCAAGGATGAACATGGCCGCGTCCTGCGCGACAACACCTTCGGTTCGCAGGCGGAAGACGCGGAACGGCGCGACTTCACCATCAACGCCATGTACTACAATCCGGCCACCCAGGAAGTGCTGGACTACCACGGCGGCATCGAGGATATCCGCGCCAAGACCCTGCGCATCATCGGCGTGCCGGAAGCGCGCTACCGCGAAGACCCGGTGCGCATGCTGCGCGTGGTGCGCTTTGCCGCCAAGCTGAAATTCCAGATCGAGCCGACCACGGCCGAGCCGATCCGCGTGATGGCGCCGCTGATCAACAATGTGCCGGCCGCGCGCGTGTTCGACGAGATGCTGAAGCTGCTGATGAGCGGCCAGGCGCTGGCTTGCCTGCAGCAGCTGCGCAAGGAAGGCCTGCATCACGGCCTGCTGCCGCTGCTGGACGTGGTGCTGGAACAGCCGCTGGGCATCAAGTTCGTGACCTTGGCGCTGGATTCGACCGACCGCCGCATCGCGGCCGGCAAGACGGTGTCGCCGGGCTTCCTGTTCGCCTCCCTGCTGTGGCACCAGGTGCTGGAGAAATGGACGGCTTACCAGGCGGCGGGCGAGTTCCCGATTCCCGGCCTGCACCTGGCGGCCGACGACGTGCTCGATTCGCAGACCGAAAAGCTGGCCCTGCAGCGCAAGATCGGCTCCGATATGCGCGATATCTGGGCCATGCAGCCGCGCTTCGAGCGCCGCAACGGCAAGAATCCTTACAAGCTGCTGGAACATCTGCGCTTCCGCGCCGGCTACGACTTCCTGCTGCTGCGCTGCGCCTCGGGCGAGATCGACGCCGAGCTGGGCGAATGGTGGACCGCCTTCTACGAGGGCGACGAAATCACGCGCGCCGACCTGGTGGCGAATGTGGGCAGCGGCAACGGTCCAAAACGCAAGCGCGCGCCGCGCCGTGGCCCGCGCAAAGCACAGGGCGAGCAGGCCGAGGGCAGTGAGTTCGCCGAAGGCAGCGCGACGCCCAACGAATACGATGGCGAAGCGGAACGCCCCGCTCCGCGCGCGCGCCGCCGCAGCGGCAGCGCAGCCGGCGCCGAAACGGCCGAAGGCGCCGACGCATCCTTCGACGGCGAAGGCGCTGAAGCTGGCGCAGGCGAAGGCAGCGAAGGCGCGCCGCGCAAGCGCCGCCGCCGCGGCCCGCGCCGCAGCGGCGAAGCGCGCTCCCCGCAGGGCGGCGACTCGTCCGGCGAATGAGCGTGCAAGCGTTTATCGGCATCGGCGCCAACCTGGGCGATGCCCGCGCCAATGTGCTGGATGCGGTGGAACGCCTGCGCCGCCAGCCGGGCTGCGAACTGCTGGCCGCCTCCAGCCTGTACCGCACCGCGCCCATCGATTCCAGCGGCGACGATTACATCAACGCGGTGGCGCGCATCGCCACCACGCTCGATGCGGAAAGCCTGCTGCAGGCGCTGCACGGCATCGAACTGGCGCATGGCCGCGAACGGCCTTACCGCAACGCGCCGCGTACGCTTGATCTGGACCTGCTGCTGTACGGCGACGCGCGGATCGCCAGCGCCACGCTCACCGTGCCGCATCCACGCATGACGCAGCGTGCCTTCGTGCTAGCGCCGCTGCTGGAAGTGGGGCCCGAAATCATCGTTCCCGGCCTGGGCCCGGCGGCGGCCTTTGCCGCCAGCGTGGCGGATCAGGCCATCACCCGCCTGGCCTGACCGCGAGATCCCCATCATGCAAACCTTCCTGCTGCTTGCCGCCTCCAATATCTTCATGACGGTGGCCTGGTATTGGCATCTCAAGGGCGGCATGAACAAGCCGCTCTTCACCGTGATCCTGATCAGCTGGGCCATCGCCTTTGTCGAGTACTGCCTGGCCGTTCCGGCCAACCGCATCGGCTTTGCCAGCGGCTGGAGCGCGGGGCAGCTGAAAGTGGTCCAGGAAGCCATCGCGCTCGTCGTCTTTGGCGTCTTCATGGTCACCGTGCTGGGTGAACCCGTCCATTGGCGGCATCTGGCCGCTTTCGCCTGCATCATGGGCGCAGTGGGCTTTCTGTTTGTCGGCAAGTAGCCGCGTGCGGCCCCAGGGCTGCCGACTTCATTTTCCGCAGTTAGAATACGCGGTTTGGCGTATGGGATTACACTGTGCGCCCTGGCATTCATTTTGAGGACAACAATGTCTGGTTATCTGCAAGGAAAAGAGATGTCGAGCGCCCCGGCCCCTGCGGCCAGCGGCGTTCCGGCACCCACCAAGGCGGCGGCAAGCAAGGCTGTCACCGTCACCACGCTGAGCGCGCAGCGCGCCGCCGGCGAAAAAATCACCATGCTCACCTGCTATGACGCGAGCTTCGCCTCGCTGATGGACCGCTGCGGCGTGGAAGTGCTGCTGATCGGCGACTCGCTGGGCATGGTGTGCAATGGCCACCATTCCACCCTGCCTGTCACGCTGCAGGAAGTGGCGTACCACACGGCCGCCGTGGCGCGCGGCGCCAAGTCGGCGCTGATCGTGGCCGATATGCCTTTCGGCAGCTACGGCACGCCGGAACAGGCCTTCAACAATGCGGTGCAGCTGATGCAGGCTGGCGCGCATATGGTGAAGATCGAAGGCGGCGCCTGGCTGGGTGAAACCATCCGCTTCCTGACCGAACGCGCCATCCCCGTCTGCGCCCACATCGGCCTGACGCCGCAATCGGTGCACCAGCTGGGCGGCTACAAGGTGCAGGGCAAGACCACGGAAAGCGCCGAGCAGCTGAAAGCCGACGCGCTGGCCGTGCAGGCCGCTGGCGCTTCGCTGGTGGTGATCGAGGCCATTCCCACCGTCCTGGGCAAGGAAGTGACCGAGATGCTGCATGTTCCGACCATCGGCATCGGCGCGGGTCCGGACTGCTCCGGCCAAGTGCTGGTGATGCACGATATGCTGGGCGTTTTCCCCGGCCGCAAAGCGCGCTTCGTACGCAACTTCATGGACGGCGCGGCCAGCATCGACGCCGCCATCTCGGCCTACGTCAGCGCCGTCAAGGACGGCAGCTTCCCGGCGCTGGAACACTGCTTCTGATACAACCTGCCAGGACTCTTCTCCTGTTGCCGCGAATTAGAGCCTTTGCTCAAGAGAACGATCTTGTTGCAAAGAAATTCAATTAATACAATGAGGGCGCAGCGCGATAAGCGCTGAATTTTCACTGGCCGGCAAACAGGAGAAGTCGTGAAATTCAGGTTTTTTTGTATGGCAAGTGCAGTTCTTATGACAATCGGCGCCAGTCCGATTGCCAGCGCCCACCCAGCCGGCAGCGCATGGCGATACATCGGCAGCTATACGAACACCGTAACATCATCGGAAAGCGGGGACTGCGACGGCTTCACCGTCCAGTTGTGGGAAAACACGCCCAAACGGGGCAGCAATTCCGTGATCGGCACGTTTTACCTCGCGGAAGGGCCGTGCGATACGCCCGCCCGCCCCATCTTTGACGCAACTTACAATCACCGTACTGGAAAACTGTCCTTTTCGACTTTTACTAATCCGGAACATCCAGCGGCAACGCTGCGATTCCAGGGAAAACTCAGCGCAGACACACTGTCTGGCGTAGTGCAATCCGTCCAGGATGGCGGGGCCGGCTTCAATATGCCGGTCCAGCTGGACAGAAAAAAATAAGCGCTGCTTTTCTCAATTAGACAAATGGGGTCGATATGGACACAGTAGTTATTGTAGGTTCGCGCGAAACAGGATGGGATTTCACTCCTGATTATCTGAACTCGTTTCAAAATCAAATGAACGCCATCCATAATCTGGTGGCGCCGCATCCGGAGTGGATGCGTCTGCACTATCTGGACATGCTGGCGGATCAGGGTATCGATCCAAGCGATATGGGCGGCCCGGGCCAGTCCTTCCCGACCACGGAGAAAAAAACCGTGAATCTGTCGTCGCAGCAGAATGTCGCGGTCACATTCGATCCGAATGCCGACCACGCGGTCACGCAGTCGATGCAAACGGCGTTCAACGAGATCGTCGGGTCAATGAAGGATTTGACCTCGCTGAATATTTCGGCCACGACCAACGGCCACGTCGTCGGTTCCAACCACGAGATCGGCGATGCCGTCGACATCAACTGGATGAACGGCGTCCACATCAGCAGCAGCGGCAAGGGCCTGGAAATGGCCAAGTCGCTGGAAGCCGCGGCCATGGCGAATCCGAATATCCGCTTTGTTGAGGGACCGATCGGCAACTTCGTGCGCACCGAACCGGGTGGCAAGTGGTTCACCTCCCCATTCCTGGGCAAGTCGAATTTCACCCACGTGCACTTTGACGTCTTCCCCAAGAAGTAAGTGACTCACGAAACGGCTGCCTTGGCAGCCGTTTTTTTTCGCGCTGACGGTGGACTAACGCGCCTCCTTCGCCTCCGCGTGCGCCAGCATCGCATCGCCGATCAGATGCTTGCCCTGCTCCTTGAGTGCTTCCCCGGCGCCGCGTATATCGCGCGTAGCCTTGTGCTGGCTCAGTTTGGATTTGCCGAGCAGGCGCGTGATTTCGATCTCGATGCCGACGATCTCCGTCAGGAGCGTGTCGATATAGTCTCGGGGCGCATCGCCCATCTTCCAGGGAACCGATTGCGAGGCTTCATGGCTGCGCGTCAGGCGCGCCACCACGCCGCGCACATAACGTTCATCGTCGCGCGCGGTCAAACGGCCATAGGCATGGGCCACCACATAATTCCAGGTCGGCACCTCCTTATGGGTCTCCTGCTTGCTCGGATACCATTGCGGCGAGATGTAGGCGTCAACCGCCTGGAACACGACCAGGACTTCGCCGTTGCCCACGTCCTGCCAGACCGGGTTCTTGCGCGCCGCATGGGCGCGCAGCACGCCCAGCCCACCTTCGCTCACATCGAGTTCAAACGGCAGGTGGGTGGCATCCAGGCCTTTCGAACCGTAAGTGAGCAGTGCTCCCAAAGGGTGCTGCTGAATCAGGGCGTGCAGCGCTTCGGTGCGTGGTTCGGCAAATTCGGCGGGGACGTACATTTCCGGGACTCCTTGATAAATGGGATCGCGTGTTGGGGATCGCGCGCGTTTCCACTGAATTCTCTTGCTAGAATGGCTCAATGTGTAGAGCCAATTTCGTCACGATTTACTGGACCAGAATCCATGCCGAGAAGACCGAAAGCCGTTGAACTGCCTGCCATTGGCGCCTTGGACCGCAGCGCCGGCAATCTGGGGCGCCAGTTGGCGCAGGCGCTGCGCGAGGCGGTGCGCAGTGGCAGCCTGCAACCGGGCGAGTTTCTGCCTTCCACACGCCTGCTGGCCAAGTCGCTGGGACTGGCGCGCGGAACGGTGGTCGAAACTTTCGAGCAGCTGACGGCGGAAGGCATTCTGGAATCGCAGACCGGCGCGGGAACCCGCGTGGTGCAAGCGCTGGAAGCGCCTTTCAAAACGGCCGGCGCAACGCCCTCCCCTGTCGCAGCCAGTCAGCCGGCGGCCCGGTCAGCGCGCGCCGCCGCCTTCGCCAAACTCGCGCAGCAGCTCACGCCATTGCCGCCGCAGCCCTTCTCCGTCTCGGTTCCGGTGGGACGCACCGCGCCGCTCGACGACTGGCGGCGCATCGGCAACCGCATCCGCGCCACGGCTGCCGGGGCGCCTGCGGGTTACGATCATCCGCAAGGCGTGCCTGCACTGCGCGAAGCAGTGGCCGACTACATTCGGCGTTCGCGCTCGGTGCGCTGCCATCCCGACCAGATCATCATCACCTCCGGCACGCAGCAAGGTCTTTACCTGTCCTGCCAGGTCTTGCTGGAGGCCGGCGATACGGCGTGGGTCGAAAATCCCGCCTATCCGGGCATCACTTCCATTCTTGAAAACACAGGTTGGCGGGACAGCGTCGCACGTGTGCCGGTGGATGCCGAGGGCATCGATGTGGAGGCAGGTATCGGGCTAGCCCCTCATGCGCGGGCAGCTTTCGTAACGCCCTCACACCAATACCCGCTGGGCATGCCGATGAGCATGGCGCGGCGCAAGGCGCTGCTGACTTGGGCCCAAGCGCACAATGCCTGGATTGTGGAAGACGATTACGACAGCGAGATGCGCTACGCCGGCCATCCCTTCCCTTCGCTGCAGGGATTGGGGCCGGAACGCGTAGTCTATCTTGGCACTTTTAGCAAGATCCTGTTTCCCTCGCTGCGGCTGGGTTATGCCGTCGTCCCCGAAGGCATGACCGCCGCCTTTTGCGGCGCGCGGGCGCTGATGGACCGGCATCCGCCCAGCACCGACCAGCATGTGCTGGCCACCTTCATGCAGGAGGGGCATCTGGACCGGCATATCCGCCGCATCCGCAGCGTGTATGCAGAGCGCCGCGAACAGCTGGTGGAAATGCTGGAGCGCCTGCTGCCGCCGGAGCTGGCCTGGGTCCAGCCCTGCGACCAGGGGCTGCACTTGCTGGTCTGGCTGGCCGACTCGATTGACGATTGCCGCCTGTCCGCACAGGCGCTGGAAGCCGGGGTGTCGGTACGGCCCGTGTCGCCCATGTATGCGGACAAAGGGCGGCCCGGCCTGATTCTGGGGCTGGGGGATTTCAGCAGGGAGCAAACCGAGGCCGCCGTTAAACGGCTTGCCCTCGCCATTCAATTCGCCGGCACGGCCTACAGCCTTCGGTAAGAATGAGGCCCTGACTCAGCGTAGTCAGGGTCTGAGACGCATGCCCTACCTGACCTGAATCCAGGTCGTCTTCAACTCCGTGTATTTGTCGAGGGCGTGCAGCGATTTGTCGCGGCCGTTGCCGGATTGTTTATAGCCGCCGAAGGGGACGGTGATGTCGTCGCCGTCGTACTGGTTCACGTGCACGGTGCCAGCGCGTAGGGCGCGCGAGGTCTGAATAGCTGTGTTCAGGTTCGAAGTCCAGACGGCGGCGTGCAGACCGTAGGGCGTGGCATTGGCCTGCTTGACCGCATCCTGCAGGTCGGTAAAGCTCAGCACCGAGAGCACGGGGCCGAAAATTTCTTCACTGGCGATGCTCATGCTGCTGTCGACGCGGTCGAACAGGGTGGGTGCGACGTAGTAGCCGCCACTTTCCTTCTTCACCTGCTCGCCGCCGGCCAGCAGGCGCGCGCCGGCTTGTTTGCCTTGTTCGATATAGCCCATTACGGTACGCAGCTGGATGTCGTCGACGATGGCGCCCATCACGGTTTTGTCGTCGAGCGGGTCGCCGGGCGCGAAGGACGGCACCAAGGCCAGCGCTTTTTCCAGGAAACGTTCGCGGATCGATTCTTCCACGAACAGGCGCGAGGGGGCGTTGCAGCTTTCGCCCTGGTTGAAGTAGATGGAGCCGATGGCGGCCGACACGGCGGCGTCCAGATCGGGGCAGTCGGCGCAGACGATGTTGGCGGATTTACCGCCCAGCTCAGTCCAGGCACGCTTCAAATTAGACTGTCCCGCCATCTGCATGATCTGCTTGCCGACGCGGGTGGAGCCGGTGAAGGCGATGCAGTCCACGTCCATATGCAGGGCGAGCGCGCTGCCCGCTTCGTTGCCGTAGCCGGGCAACACGTTGAAGACGCCGGGCGGCACGCCCGCGGCCAGCGCCAATTCAGCCAGGCGCAAGGCGGTCAGCGGCGATTTTTCGGAGGGCTTGAGCACGACGCTATTGCCGGCGGCAAGCGCGGGCGCGATCTTCCAGGAAGCCATCAGCATCGGGTAGTTCCAGGGCACGATGGCGCCCACCACGCCGACCGCTTCGCGCGTGATCAGGGCCAGGCTGTGCGAAGGCGCGGGGGCGATTTCGCCATACACTTTGTCGATGGCTTCGCCGTACCAGCGGATGCAGTTGGCGGCGCCGGCCACGTCGACGCTCTGGCTGTATTGGATCGGCTTGCCCATATCGAGGGTTTCCAGCAGGGCCAGCTCGGCGGCGTTCTGCTGCAGCAGATCGGCGAAGCGGATCAGGATGCGCTTGCGCTTGGCCGGGGCCAGGTTGACCCAGCGGCCATCCTCGAAGGCGGCGCGGGCGGCGGCGACGGCGATGTCCACGTCAGCGCCGTCGCAGCGCGCGACGGCGGCCAGCTTGCGGCCGTCGATGGGGGAATGGCTATCGAATTGCTGTTCGCTGCAGGCCCAGACGCGCTGGCCGTCGATGAAGGCGCGGCCGTCGATGCTGAGCTGGGCGGCGCGCTCGTGCCATGAGGTGGCGGGGGATTTTGCGGTGCTGTTCTCGGCCATGCTGGACTCCCTTTCCGTTTCCGGTTCAGGAGTCCATTGTAACGCTGGCGCGATTTAGTCGGCGTCGCCTTTGAAGGCGGCGGCGATCTGTTTCTGGCGCAGGCGCTCGGCGCGGGCCAGATAGATGCTGGATACGATCACGCCGATCGAAACCACCAGGATGGTGATGGTGGCAACGGCGTTCACGCGCGGGTCGAGGCCAAGGCG
The DNA here is from genome assembly GCF_001191005.1 of Massilia sp. NR 4-1. Classification (NCBI taxonomy): domain Bacteria; kingdom Pseudomonadati; phylum Pseudomonadota; class Betaproteobacteria; order Burkholderiales; family Oxalobacteraceae; genus Massilia; species Massilia sp. NR 4-1. The sequence goes on along the minus strand of NZ_CP012201.1, from coordinate 5,228,970 downwards.
GGCGCGCGAGAAGATCACCAGCGGCATGGTGGAGGAACCGGGACCGGACAGGAAAGCCGACAGCACCACGTCGTCCAACGACAGGGTGAAGGTCAGCAACCAGGCCGAGGCCAGCGCCTGCTTGATATTGGGCAGGGTGACGAGGAAGAAGACCTGGAAGGGCTTGCAGCCCAGGTCCATGGCCGCTTCTTCCAGCGACTTGCTCATCTCTTGCAGGCGCGATTGCACCACCACGGCGGCGTAGGCCATGCCAAGCAGGGTGTGGCCGATCCAGATGGTGGTCAGGCCGCGCTCGGGGAAGCCGAACACCTTTTGCACCGACACCAGCATCAGCAGCAGCGAGAGGCCGATGATCACTTCCGGCATCACCAGCGGCGCGCTGGCCATGCCGGAGAACAGGGTGCGGCCGGGGAAGCGGCGGTAGCGGTCCAGCACGAAGGCGACGAAGGTGCCCAGCAGGACCGAGCTGCAGGCGGTGAGCACGGCAATCCTCAGCGACAGGCCAAAGCCGGACAGGATTTCGCTGTCTTTTACCAGCTCGCTGTACCAGCGCAGCGAAAAGCCGCTCCACACCATGTCCTGGCGCGATTCGTTGAAGGAAAACACCACCAGCACCACGATGGGCAGGTAGAGGAAGCAGTAGCCAAGCGAAAGCCAGCCACGGCCAAACCAGCGCTGAATCCAGGAGCCCTTCATTTGTGGCCTCCTTCGCGCTGTTCGGCCTGATATTTGTTCAGGATCGCCATCGGCACCAGAATCAGCAGAATCACGACCACCGTGACGGAGGACGCCATCGGCCAGTCGTTATTGGTAAAGAATTCGTCCCACAGCACGCGGCCGATCATCAGCGTTTCCGGGCCGCCCAGCAGTTCCGGAATCACGTACTCGCCCACGGCCGGGATGAAGACCAGCATGGCGCCGGCGATGATGCCCGACTTCGACAGCGGCACAGTGATGCGCCAGAAAGCCTGCATCGGCGTGGCGCCCAGGTCGGCCGCCGCTTCCAGGAAGCGCATGTCCATCTTGGACAGGTTGGCGTACAGCGGCAGGATCATGAAGGGCAGGTACGCATACACCATGCCGATCACCAGCGAAAACGGGGTGTTCATCAGGTGCAGCGGTTCCTGGATCACGCCCAGCGCCATCAGCACGTGGTTGGCGATGCCGTGGTTGGCGAGGATGCCCTTCCAGGCGTAGATGCGCAGCAGGAAGGAGGTCCAGAACGGCATCATCACCATCATCAGCAGCACCGGCCGCAGCGAGGCGCGGGCACGCGCCATGAAATAGGCGAAGGGGTAGCCGATCACCAGGCAGCACAGCGTGGTGATCGCGGCGTATTTGAGCGAACTGAGATAAGTCAGCACATACAGCTCGTCGCCCCAGATGAAGAGGTAATTGGCGATCTTCACCTTGATGTTGACGATACCGTCGGCATAGGTCAGCAGGGTGCCGAAGGGATTGCCGGCATCGACTTCGCTGAAGCTGATGCGCGCCACGATCAGGAAGGGAATCAGGAAGGCGAACACCAGCCAGACGAAAGGCACGGCGATGACGAAGCGCCGTCCGGTCAGCCAGCGCAAGGTCAGCAGATCGGTAAGGAATTTCAGCATGGCCGCCCTCAGCTGGTCAGCACGACAACGTCGCTGCCATCCCACCAGGCCCATACGCGCTGGCCGCGCTGGAAGCCCGACTCTTCGTGGCGGGCCGCATTGGTGCGCGCCACTTTCAGGTCCATGCCGGAAGCGAGACGGACCACATAGTGGGTCTCATTGCCGAAGTAGGAGATCGAGGCGATGGTGCCCTGCATGCAGTTGCGGCCATTCTCGCCCTGGTGGCTGCGCTGCTCGGGAAGCGGCGCTTCCAGCTGCAGCACAATCTTCTCGGGACGCACGGCCACGCTCACTTCCATATGGTCGGTGCCGGTGATGCCGTGGGTGACGTAGTGCTGGCCTTCTGGCGTGTCGATGATGACGTGGTCCGGCGCGTCTTCGGTGACACGGCCCTGGAACAGGTTGACCGAGCCGATGAAGTCGGCCACGAAGCGGCAGTTCGGGGTTTCGTAGATTTCGCCAGGCGCGCCCACTTGCAGGATGCGGCCTTCGCTCATGACGGCGATGCGGGTGGCCATGCTCATGGCTTCGTCCTGGTCGTGCGTCACCATCACGCAGGTCACGCCGACCTGCTCGATGATGTTCACCAGTTCGACCTGGGTGCGTTCACGCAGCTTTTTGTCCAGGGCGCCGAGCGGCTCATCCAGCAGCAGCAGTTGCGGGCGTTTCGCCAGGCTGCGCGCCAGGGCAACGCGCTGCTGCTGGCCGCCGGACAGCTGGTGCGGCTTGCGCTTGCCGTAGGCCGAGAGCTGCACCAGGGACAGCATCTGCTCGACACGCGCGGCGATTTCGTCTTTCGGCAGGCCGTCGCGGCGCAGACCGAAGGCGATGTTGTCCCAGACCGTCAGGTGCGGAAACAGCGCATACGACTGGAACATCATATTGATCGGGCGCTCGTAGGGCGGCACCGAGATGATGTCCTGCCCACCCAGCTGGATCGCGCCGGAGGTGGGCGTTTCAAAGCCTGCCAGCATGCGCAGCAGCGTCGATTTGCCGCAGCCGGAGCTGCCCAGCAGGGCAAAAATCTCGCCCTTGTTGATCGTGACCGATACGTCGTTTACGGCACGGACACCGTCGAAATCCTTGACCAGATTGCGGATAAACAGAAATGGCTGGCCAGCTGCAGCAGATGCGGCGGGAGAGGCAGTCGTCATATGGGCGATTTATTAACTTTGTTGAAAGTGCAAGGGCTGCGTTTTACGAAACCGTGATTATAAATGCAGCGCTTTCAAGAAGAGCATAAATCGCTGGTCCGGATGCTCTAAATCCAGCCGCGGGCCTCCACATCTTCCAGGGTGCGGTCGAGGCAGAAGCGGATCAGGGCCACCATTTCATCGATCTGCGCCCGCGTCATGACCAGGGGCGGGGCCACGATCATGCGTTCGCCGACGGCGCGCATGATCATGCCATTGTTGAACATATGGCCACGACAAACCATGCCCACGCCCAGCGCCGGGTCGAAGCGCAACTGGTCGTGCAGGCGGGCGGCCTTGCCGCGCACCAGATTCAGGCCGGCTACGAAACCGCAAGTCTCGGCCACGCCGACCAGGGGATGGGCGGCCAGGCTGGCAAAGCGCTGGCGCAGATAGGGGCCGGTATCCTCGGCCACGCGCTGCACCAGCTTTTCCTCCTCGATGATGCGGATGTTTTCCAGCGCCGCCGCGCAGGCCACCGGGTGGCCGGAATAGGTGAAGCCATGGGTGAATTCACCGCCGTCCATCACGACCTTGGCGATGCGATCGCTCACCAGCACCCCGCCCAGCGGCACATAGCCGGAGGTCACGCCTTTGGCGAAGGTGATCAGGTCCGGCTCGATGCCGAACAGTTCGGAACCGAACCAGCGGCCCAGACGGCCGAAGCCAGTAATCACTTCGTCCGCAATCAGCAGCACGTCGTACTTGCGGCAGATGCGGCGGATTTCAGGCCAGTAGGTGTCGGGCGGGATGACCACCCCGCCCGCGCCCTGGATCGGTTCGCCGATGAAGGCGCCCACCTTGTCCGCACCGATTTCGAGGATTTTCTTTTCCAGCCAGCCGGCAGCGCGCAGGCCGAAGTCCTCGGGCGTCATGCCGACGCCGTCGTCGAAGTAATTGGGCTGGCCGATGTGGACGATGCCGGGAATCGGCAAGCCGCCCTGCTCGTGCATGCCGCTCATGCCGCCCAGGGAGGCACCGGCCATGGTGCTGCCGTGATAAGCGTTGCGGCGGCTGATGATGACGTGACGGTCGGGATAGCCCATCAGATCCCAGTAGCGCCGCACCATGCGCACATTGGTGTCGTTGGCCTCGGAACCCGAGCCGGTGTAGAACACATGCTGGAAGCCGGGCGGCGCCAGCTCGGCCAGTTTGGCCGCCAGCTGCACCGCCGGCACATTGGAGGTGTTGAAGAAGCTGTTATAGAAAGGCAGCACGTCCATCTGCCTGTGCACCGCCTGCGCGATGCTGCTGCGGCCATAACCCACGTTCACGCACCACAGGCCGGACATGCCGTCCAGGATCTTCTTGCCCTCCGAATCCCATAGATAAATCCCGTCGCCGCGCACGATCATGCGCGAACCCCTGCTGTGCAATTGCTTATGGTCGGTGAAGGGATGCAGATAATGGGCCGCGTCCTGCGCCTGCAGGGCCAGGGTATCCGGCATTTCCGGAACGACGGGATTGGTGGTCATGGCACACCTCCATTTTTTTAAACGTGCAGCAGCAGATGCTCGCGTTCCCACGGGCTGATGACAGTCATGAACTCCTGGTGCTCCAGATCCTTGATGGCGGCATAGACGTCGATGAAACGTTCGCCCAGCACGGTGCGCAGCTTGTCTTCGGCGCGCAGGGCTTGCAGCGCCTCCGGCAGGCCTTGCGGCAGTTCGTATTTCATATCGTAGGCGCTGCCGGTGGTGATGGGACTCGGTTCCAGGCGCTCGGTCATGCCGAGGTAGCCGCAGGCCAGCGTAACCGCCAGCGCCAGATAGGGGTTGGCGTCGGCGCCGATGATGCGGTTTTCCACGCGCCTATCCTGCACGCTGGATTCGGGGATACGGAAGCCCACGGTGCGGTTGTCCATGCCCCATTGGATATTGATGGGCGCGGCCGTGTGGCGCACCAAGCGGCGGTAGGAGTTGACGTAGGGCGCGACGATGGCCATGGCCGAGGGCATATAGCGCTGCAGCCCGCCGATATAGTACTTGAACAGCGGCGAAGGCGAGCCATCCTGGTTGCTGAAGATATTCCAGCCGGTTTTCACATCGATCACGCTCTGGTGCACGTGCATGGCCGATCCCGGTTCGCCCGCCATGGGCTTGGCCATGAAGGTGGCGTACATATTGTGCTTGAGCGCCGCTTCGCGCAAGGTGCGCTTGAAGAAGAAGACCTTGTCGCCCAGGCCCAGCGGCTCGCCGTGCAGGAAGTTGATCTCCATCTGGCCAGCGCCGATTTCGTGGATGAGCGTATCCACGTCGAGGCCCATCAGGTCGCAGTAGTCGTAAATGTCCTCGAACAGCGGGTCGAATTCGTTGACGGCGTCGATGCTGTAAACCTGGCGCGAAGTCTCGGCGCGGCCGCTGCGGCCAATCGGCGCTTTCAGCGGCAGGTCGGGATCGGAGTTCTTGTCGGTCAGGTAGAACTCCAGCTCGGGTGCCACCACGGGACTCCATCCCTTGTCCTCATACAGTTTCAGCACGCGGCGCAGCACGGTACGCGGCGCAAAGTCCACCAGTTTGCCGTCGGAGAAGTAGCAGTCGTGGATCACCTGCGCGGTGGGGTCGGTGGCCCACGGCACCATGGTGATGGTGGTGGGGTCGGCGCGCAGAATCATGTCGCGGTCGGTGGACGAGATGGCGCGGTCGTATGCCGCATCGTCCACCGGATAGTTGCCGGTCACGGTCATGCCCAGCACCGCTTCCGGAATGCGCATGCCGCGCTCCTGGGTGAATTTACCGCGCGGCAGAATCTTGCCGCGCGCCACGCCGGTCAGGTCGGGCACCAGGCATTCGATTTCAGTGACTCGTTTTTCGTTGAGCCACTCGTCCATATCGGTGTAAGTAAAGTTTTCGCGGATTGCCATTTTTTGCTCCCAAAGGTTTTAACTGGCGCGTGCAAATGAGGCGCGCGCCGCCGTGCGTCCGTATGCGGGAGCAGCTAAGGGACGCCGTTTTGTTCGAGATACGCGGTGCAGGCCTTGCCGAAGGCAAGGAAGATTTTCATCGAATCGGGGTTGTCGGTGGCGCGCCACTCGGGATGCCATTGCACCGCCAGCGCGAAGCTGCGCGCATTGGCAACGCTATATGCTTCCACCAGCCCATCGGGTGCCACGGCTTCCACGGCAAGGCCGGGAGCCAGTTTGTCTATTCCCTGTCCATGCAGGGAGTTGACCTGGATTTCGGCTGCGTTGCCGAGAATTTCGGCCAGGATGCCGCCGCGGGTCAAACGGATAGCATGCGCGGGGCCGTACTGTACTTCCATCGCATCCTCGGGCCGGTCGCGGTGATCGAGCATGCCAGGCACTTGCTGCACCGCCTGATGCAGGGTGCCGCCCAGCGCCACATTCATTTCCTGGAAGCCGCGGCAAATGCCGAGTATCGGAATGCCGCGTTGCAGCGCGGCGCGGATCAGCGGCAAGGTGGTGGCGTCGCGCGCAGCATCGAGCGGCAGCGCGGGGTCGAGGATGGCCTGGCCGTACAGGTCCGCATGCACATTCGATGCGGAACCGGTCAGCATCACGCCATCGGCCACGGAAAGGACCGCATCCACGTCGGCCAGTTCGCCCAAGGCCGGCAATACCAGGGGCATGCAGCGCGCGCCAAGAACGACGGCGTTGACATACTTGTGCTGCGCAGCGTGATTGGGATGTTCGCCAATCAGCCGGGTGCAGGCTGGAACAATGACGATGGGACGGCGCATGGATATCCACCTTGCTAAAGGGTGTTTAAGTCAATTTATCACAATTTCGACTATCATTGGCTTACTGTTAAACCGTATCACCTTCCAATGCACTTATTCCCAACAGCGCCATGAAGAATCTACCATGGCGTGAATTTTTCGCCCTTGTTATCAGCATCGGCGTGGTCGGCCTCGGACTGGGCGCCACGATTCCTCTTACCGCCTTGACGCTGGACCAGCGCGGCGCGGGCACGCATGTCATCGGCATCGTCACGGCCATCAGTGCGCTCGGCATTCTCGCCTCGGCGCCTTTTGTGACGGGCTGGGTGGCGCGCTTCGGGCCGCGCCGCATGATGATCGCGTCGGTCTGGGTTGCCGCGCTGACGACGGCGCTGATGCAGGTCACCGACAATATCTATGCCTGGAGCGTGCTGCGCTTCCTCTTCGGCGGCGTGATGGGCGTGCTGTTCACGCTGGGCGAAGCGTGGGTCAACCGCATTGCGCCGGACAATTCGCGCGGCCGCGTGGTGGCGATTTATGCCACCAGCTTCACGCTGTTCCAGCTGACCGGTCCCGCGCTGGTGGCGGCGGCGCAAGGCAAGATCGCATACAGCTTCGCCGCCTGCGGCCTGCTCTTCCTCGGCGCCTTGCCTGGGCTGGCGCTGCTGAACGGCGACAATCCCGCCGCCGATGAGGAAGAAGAAGAGCACAGCGGCTGGCAAAGCGTGCTGCCGAAGATGCCGATGATTTTGCTGGGCGCGGCTTTCTTCGCCCTGTTCGACACGCTGATTCTGAGCTTCCTGCCGGTGTATGCGATGCGCCAGGGCATAGTCATGGAACTGGCGCTGCTCTCGGCCACCGTGGTGCTGGTGGGCGACACCGTGCTGCAATTCGCCATGGGCTGGCTGGCTGACCATTTCGGCCGCTGGCGCGTGCATGTGGCTTGCGGCATTGCGGTCTGCCTGCTGCTGCCCTTGCTACCACTGGCGGCGCGCCATCCCTGGCTGTGGTGGACGGTGCTGGTGGTGCTGGGCGCGGCGGCGGGCGCCATCTATATGCTGGCGCTGGTCGCCTGCGGCGAGCGGTTCAGCGGCGGCGCACTGACCACCGCCAGCGCGCTGGTGAATGTGGGCTGGGGCGCGGCCAGCGCCGGCGGGCCATTGCTGACCGGTGCACTGATGCAGAACGTGGGCATCAACGCCCTGCCCGGCGTGCTGTTCGGCGGCTGCGCGATCTTCCTGCTCAGCGCAGCATGGGAGGCGTGGCGCGAGCGCAAGGCAGCCAAGGCTTAAGCCGCATCAGGATTCGGCGGCGGCTTCGGCCAGGGTTTCGGCCAGCAGTTTTTTCAACTCCGGCACGCAGGAGCCGCAATTACCGCCGGCCTTCACGCAAGCCGTGACTTGCGCCACCGATTTCAAATCCTTCTCGCGGATCGCCCCGCAAATCGTATTGCGGCCCACGCCGAAGCAGGAACAGACGGTGGGACCGGCATCCTCTCCCTGCGCGATGGCGCGGCCCGCGAGCAGGCCGGCGCGGTCGGCACCGTCCAGCATCTCCTTGCCGAACAAGCCCGCCAGCCAGCTGCGCGCCGGCAGATCCGGACGCGACGATACAAAGATACATTGCTCGATGCGGTCGTCGACCATATGCACGGCACGATACATGCCTTCGCTGCGGTCGGCGTATTCCAGCCAGTCGGCATCTTCGCTTTCCACACCCAGCAAAGACTTGGCCCACGGACCGAAATCTCCAATGCTGTTGCGGCCAGCCAGCTCGTAGCGTGCAAAGCCCCTGCCCTGGGCGCGCGTCCAATGCGCCACGCTATCCAGATTCACATCGGCGCGGCTCAGAATGAAGCCATGCCATTTCACGGGGAAGCGCTCGACGCGCACCGGCGTGTGCTTGAATTCGGGTTCGCCGGAAATCGGGCATACGGCCGGATTCACCAGCGCGCCGACGCGGGCATCGGACGCCGTCCGCCCATTCCAGTGGATAGGAATAAAGACGCTGCCGCGCGCAATGCCGCCGCCGTGCTGAACCCGCGCCACCATGGCGCCCCATTGCGTCGTGATACGCGCCAGTTCGCCTTCGCGCACGCCGCTCAGCAAGGCATCCTGCGGGTGCATATCGACGAAGGATTCGGGAATATGTTCGGACAGCTTCGGCGCGCGGCCGGTGCGCGTCATCGTATGCCACTGGTCGCGCACGCGGCCGGTGTTCAGCACAAAGGGGAAATCCTCGTCGCGCTCGTTGACGGGAAGACGCGGCACGGTGGCGACGAAACGCGCGCGGCCGTCGGGATGCGAGAAACGGCCGTCGCCAAACAGCCTGGCGCTGCCTCGTGGCGATTCGCCCGCAGCTGTCAGCGGCCATTGCACCGGTTCCAGCGCATCGTAGGCGGCTGCATCGAGCTTGGCCAGGCCGCCGATATTCAGAACGCGGGGCAGCTCCTCCGGCGTATTGCGGAAGGCGGTCAGGCGCGCGTGCTCCGCGAAAATCTGCTGCGGGCTTTCGTAGTCGAATCCTGCATACCTCATGCGTTGCGCGAATTGCGACAATATGCGCCAGTCGGCGCGCGCTTCGCCGGGAGCCGGTAGGAAAGCGCGCTGGCGCGAGATGCGGCGCTCGGAGTTGGTAACGGTGCCGTCCTTCTCGCCCCAGCCCAGGGCGGGCAGCAGAACATGGGCAAAGGCATTGGTATCGGTGTCCCGCACGATATCGGACGCCACCACCAGTTCGCATTTCTGCAGGGCGCGCCGCGCCTGGTCCGCATCCGGCAGACTAACGATGGGATTGGTGGCGATGATCCATACCGCCTTGACGCGGCCCGCTTCAATGGCCTGGAACAGGTCGACCGCTTTCAGGCCCGGCTTGTCGGCAATGCGTGGCGCAGCCCAGAAAGTCTGCACGGCTTCACGGTGTGCGGCTTTGTCGATATCCAGATGGGCGGCCAGCATATTAGCCAGCCCGCCCACTTCCCGGCCACCCATGGCGTTCGGCTGGCCGGTGATGGAGAACGGCCCCATGCCCGGCTTGCCGATGCGGCCCGCCAGCAGGTGGCAGTTGATGATGCTGTTGGCCTTGTCCGTGCCTGCGGAGGATTGATTCACGCCCATGGAAAAGCCGGTAATCACCTTCTCCGTTGCGGCAAAGGATTCGTAAAAGCCCAGCAGATCGTCCAGATTCAGTTTGCAGGCCTTGGCCACCGCCTCCGGCTCAAGATCGGCGGCGGCCAGCGCTGCGTCCAGTCCGAGCGTATGCGCCGCAACGAAGGCCGTATCGGTCGCGCCGCGCTTGGCCAGGTAGCTAAGCAGGCCGTTGAACAGCCATACATCGGTGCCCGGTTTGACCGGCAGATGCAGGTCGGCCAGCTCGCAAGTCGCAGTACGGCGCGGATCGATCACCACCAGCCTGACGCCAGGGCGCTGCTCGCGGATGCGGGCGATGCGCTGGAAAAGAATCGGATGGCACCACGCCGCATTGGAACCGACCAGCACAATCATATCGGCCAATTCCAGATCGTCGTAGCAGACCGGTACCACGTCCTCGCCAAAGGCGCGCTTATGCGCCGCCACGGCGGACGACATGCACAGCCGCGAGTTGGTGTCGATATTGGCGCTCCCGATATAGCCCTTCATCAGCTTATTGACGACGTAGTAGTCTTCCGTCAGCAGCTGGCCGGAGACATAGAAAGCCACCGCATCCGGCCCATGCTCGGCGATGATAGACTGCCATTTGTCCGCCACCAGCCCCAATGCTTCGTCCCACGACGCGCGGCGCAGCGCGCCTTGCTCGCGCAGATGTGGATAAAGCAAGCGTCCTTCCAGGCCGATGGTTTCGCCCAGCGCCGAGCCTTTCACGCACAGACGTCCCGCATTGGCGGGATGATCGGCATCGCCCGCAATATCGAAGCCGCCGTCGGTGCGCGGCGTCGCTTTCACGCCGCAGCCCACGCCGCAGTAGGCGCATGTGGTGCGTACCGCCAAATGGTCCTGGGACAGGTTCACGATGATTCCCGCTTCACGCGGCCTGGGCGCACAGCGCCTGGCCAAACAATAAATGGCTGCGCATCGAAGAGATATCGGTGCGCTTCTGGATCAGATCGAAGTACCAGGGGCCGTCCTGCACGTCACCGTACAGCACCGCGCCCGCAATGCGGTTGCCGCGCAGGACCAGGCGCTTGTAGACGCCGCGCCGGGCATCGCGCAGCACCAGATCCTCGCTATCCTCGCCGCCGATGAAATCGCCCACCGAATACAGATCGACGCCAGTGACTTTCAGCCGCGTGGCACAAGCCTGCTGCACGTAGCGGCGATGGCCCGCTCCGGCCAGATGGGCGGCGCACACGCGCGCCTGCTCCCAGATCGGCGCGACCAGGCCGAAAGTGGCGCTACGGTGCTGCACGCATTCGCCCACGGCATACACGCGCGGATCGTAGGTCTGCAAGGTGTCGTCCACCACAATGGCGCGCTCGCAGTGCAGGCCGCATTGCTGGGCCAATGCGATATTCGGACGCACGCCCGCCGCCATCACCACCAGATCGGCCGAAATCTCGCTGCCGTCCTTGAAGCGCACGGCACGCACCCGGTCTTCGCCCACAATCTCGCTGGTCTGCGCTTCCAGCATGAAGCGCAACCCCTTCCCTTCCAGCGCCTTTTGCAGCAACTGGGCGGCGGGCTTGTCGAGCTGCTGGTTCATCAGCGCGTCGGTCACATGCACCACGGTCACGTCCATACCCTGGCGCTGCAGGCCGTTGGCCGCCTCCAGTCCCAGCAAGCCGCCGCCGATGACGACGGCGTGGCGATGACTGCGCGCCGCTTCCAGCATGGTTTCCACGTCCTGGATATCGCGGAAGGCGATCACGCCCGGCAACTGGTGGCCCGGAACCGGGATGATGAAAGGCCGGGAGCCGGTGGCCAGCAGCAGGCGGTCGTAATGCACTTCGCGTCCGGAACGGGCGCGCACCACGCGGCGCTTGCGGTCGATGCGTTCGACGGGATCGCCAGCATGCAGAGTGATGCCGTGATGCTCGTACCATTCGCGGGTATTGAGCATGATGTCGTCCACCGTCTTTTCACCGGCCAGCACAGGCGAGAGCAGGATGCGGTTGTAATTGCCATGCGGTTCGGCGCCGAACACGGTAATGTCGTAGTGCTGCGGATCGAACTTCAGCAGTTCCTCCACCGTGCGCATGCCGGCCATGCCGTTGCCCACCACCACCAGCGCGGGTTTCATGCGCCGACCCAGACCTTTCCGCCATCGATGCGGGCCGGATAGGTCGGCACCGAATACTGGGGCGCTTCCACGCATTCGCCGGTCTGCAGATCGAAATGGTGTTTGTAGATGGGCGAAGCGACCACGATGCGTTCGCCCATATTCCCGATCAGGCCACGCGACAACACCGAGGCCTCCGAGTTCGGATCGTAATTGCCGATGGCGAAAACGCGCTGCTCGCCGCTGGCATTCAGGCGGAACACGGCCACCTGCTCGCCTTGCAGCAAAGCGCACACGCCGGTGTTCGGCACAATATCTTCCACTGCGCAAACGGCAGTCCAGGTTCCGGGTTGGGTATCGCGGTGCATATCGTTCTCCTTTTATGGGACAGTTCAAGCCTGCTTCATGATCGGGATGCGTTTGCGTTCTTCGATGGTCGCGGGACGGATCTGGCCACGCTCCTCCATGAAGACTACGTTATTGTCTTTTTCCTCGCTGTTGACGAAGTGGCGGAAGCGCTGGCGCGTTTCAGGATTGGTGACGGCTTCTTTCCATTCGCAGGCATAGGTATCGACCACGCGCTGCATATCGGCTTCCATCTCTGCGGCGATACCCAGCTTGTCGCCGATGACCACGGACTTCAGATAATCCAGCCCGCCTTCCAGATTCTCGCGCCAGGTGCTGGTGCGCTGCAGGCGGTCGGCGGTGCGGCTGTAGAACATCAGGAAGCGGTCGATATAGCGCACCAGCGTGGCCTTATCCAGGTCGGCGGCGAACAGTTCGGCGTGGCGCGGCTTCATGCCGCCGTTGCCGCAAACGTAGAGGTTCCAGCCTTTTTCGGTGGCGATGATGCCGACGTCCTTGCCCTGCGCCTCGGCGCATTCGCGCGTGCAGCCGGATACGCCGAACTTGATCTTGTGTGGCGTACGCAAGCCCTTGTAACGGTTTTCCAGCTCGATTGCCAGGCCCACGCTGTCGTCCACGCCATAACGGCACCAGGTGGAACCGACGCAGGATTTCACGGTGCGCAGCGATTTGCCGTAGGCGTGGCCGGTTTCAAAGCCCGCCGCGATCAGCTCTTCCCAGATCGAAGGCAACTGCTCGACGCGCGCACCGAACAGGTCAACGCGCTGGCCACCGGTGATCTTGGTGTACAGGCCATACTTCTTGGCGACCATGCCGACCGCGATCAGGCCATCGGCCGTGACTTCGCCGCCGGGCATGCGCGGCACCACGGAGTAAGTGCCGTCCTTCTGGATATTGCCGAGGAAGTAGTCGTTTGAATCCTGCAGGCTGGCGTGTTCCTTCTTCAGCACGAAATCGTTCCAGCAGGTGGCCAGGATGGAGGCAGCCAGCGGCTTGCAGATATCGCAGCCCAGACCTTTGCCATGCTGGGCCAGCAGCGCATCGAAAGTCTTGATCTGGCCGACGCGGATCAGGTGGAACAGTTCCTGGCGCGAGTAGGCGAAATGTTCGCAGACGTGGTTGTTCACGTCCATGCCCAGCTTCTTCATCTCGGCCTTCATGATCTGCGTCACCAGCGGCACGCAGCCGCCGCAGGAAGTGCCGGCACCGGTGCATTTCTTCAGCGCGCCGATGCTGGTGGCGCCGCCCGCCACCGCCTCGCATAGCGCGCCTTTCGACACATCGTTGCAGGAGCAGATTTGCGCTGCTGCGGGCAAGGCTTCCACACCCAGGCCCGGCTTGGCCTTGCCATCGGATTGCGGCAAGATCAGGAATTCGGGCGCTTCCGGCAACTCGATCTTGTTCAGCATCATCTGCAGCAGCGAGCCGTATTCGCCCGCATCGCCCACCAGCACGCCGCCCAGCAGGTATTTGCCGCAATCGGAAACCACGATTTTCTTGTACACCTGCCTGCGCTCGTCGGTGAACTGGTAGCTGCGGCAGCCTTCGTGCTTGCCGTGCGGGTCGCCGATGCTGGCCACATCCACGCCCATCAGTTTCAATTTGGTGCTCATATCCGCGCCGGAGAAAACCGCCTGCTGGCCGGCGATATGCCGCGCCGCCACGCGCGCCATATCGTAGCCGGGGGCGACCAGGCCAAAGACCTGGCCGCTCCACTGCGCGCACTCGCCAATCGCATACACATCCGGATCGGAAGTCAGGCAGGCGTCATCGATGGCGATGCCGCCGCGCGCGCCGATCTCCAGGCCGCATGCGCGGGCCAGATAGTCGCGCGGACGGATGCCCGCCGAGAAAACGATCATATCGGTGTCGAGATGGCTGCCGTCGGCGAAGTTCATACGGTGCGTGCCGTTCTCGCCATCGACAATCTCCAGCGTGTTCTTGCCGGTATGGACGGTCACACCCAGCTCCTCGATGCGGCTGCGCAGGATGCGGCCGCCGCCATCGTCCACCTGCACCGCCATCAGGCGCGGCGCGAATTCGACCACATGGGTTTCCAGCCGCATATCGCGCAAGGCCTTGGCGCACTCCAGGCCAAGCAGGCCACCGCCGATCACCACGCCGCTACGCGAGCGCTGGCCGCATTCCAGCATCGCTTCCAGATCCTCGATGGTGCGGTAGACAAAGCAGTCCCTGCGTTCCTTGCCCGGCAACGGCGGCACGAAGGGGAAGGAACCGGTAGCGAAGACCAGCTTATCGTAAGCCAGCGTTTCGCCGCCGTTCGTCGTCACCGTCCTGGCTTCGCGGTCCACGGCAACGGCGCGCGCGTTCAGCTTGAGCACCATGTCCTTGCGTTCGAAGAAGCCAGGCTTGACCAGCGACAGATCCTCGGCGCTTTTCCCGGCAAAGAACTCGGACAGGTGCACGCGGTCGTACGCCGGACGCGGCTCCTCGCACAGCACGGTCACGTCCAGCTGCTGCACACCGCTCTCCGCCAGGCATTCCAGGAATTTGTGGCCGACCATGCCATGGCCGATGACGACGATTTTCATTCCATTCTCCTTAAGCTGCGGCCTTGGCGATGACCGGTTCTTCCGCCGCTGCACCGAAGCGGGCGGCGATCGCGCACAGGGCCGAGGCGGCGACCAGCAGGCCCAGGATGCTCAGCGTCTGCTGGGTATCGCCCAGCCCTTTCATCAGGAAGCCGGCTGCCACCGCCCCCACATTGCCGCCCGCGCCGATGATGCCGGCCACGCCGCCCAGGGCACGCTTGTCCACGAAAGGCACCAGCGCGTATGTGGCACCGCAAGCCATATGGGTGAACAGGCCAAAGATCAGCATGGCGATCACGGCGAAGGCCACGCTCTCCGCATGCGAGAACCACAACAAGCCCGCGCCTTCGCCGATCATCATCACGAACAGCAGGGTGACGCGGCTATTCAAGCTACCGCGCAGAGCTGCCTTGTCCGACAGCCAGCCACCAAGGGCACGCGCAAACAGCGCCAGCAGGCCGAAGCTACCCGCCGCCATACCCGCCTCTTTCAGCGAGAGCTTGAAGTGGTCGACGTAATACACCGCGGCGATGTTGTGGATGAAGATTTCCACGCCAAAGCAGGCGCCATAAGTCACGAACAGCAGCCACACGCGGTAGTTCGACGCGGCCAGGCGGAAACTGGCCCAGCCGCCCTTCTTGCCGCTTTCCAGTTCCACGCCAGCGGCGCGCAGTTCGGCGTAGTTCCCTTCCGGGCAGTCCTGCGTAAAGCGGTAGTAGACGAAGGCCATGAGCAGCATCAGCAAGCCCGGAACGATCAGTGCGGCGCGCCAGCCCATGGTCTCGTTCACGCCCAGCATGACGAGGGCCGCCATCAGTAGCGGCATCAGCGCCTGCGCCACGCCGCCACCTGCGTTGCCCCAGCCTGCTGCCGCCGCATTGGCGGTGCCGACGATGCGCGGCGCGAACATCACCGAGGTGTGGTACTGGGTGATGACGAAGCTGGCGCCCACTGCACCGATCAGCAGGCGGAAGAAGAGGAAGCCTTCATACGTCTGCGCCGCCGCCACGCCCAGCACGGGGATGGAACCCAGCAGCAGCAAGCCCGTATAGGTTTTGCGCGGGCCATAACGGTCGCACAGCGGGCCGACCAATAGGCGCACGACGATGGTGATGGCGACGGCGGCGATATTGATATTGGCGATCTGCGCCGGCGTCAGCCCGAATTCGCCTTTGATGACGGGCATCAGCGGCGCGCAGGCAAACCACGCGAAGAAGCAGATGAAGAAGGCCATCCAGGTCAGATGGAAGGCGCGCATTTGCGGCGTGTGGAAGGTGAAGAGGTCGATGCTGCTTGCTTTGCTGGCCATTTTTTTATCCCTGTTCAGAAAACAAAAAGGCGTCCGCGCAGCAGGTCAAAAAACCTTACCGGGCGGACGCCGTTGTCCTGCCGGTCCTTCGTTGGACCGGCGCATATGTTGGGGAGGATCGCCATTGACCCTTGCCTACCTCTCTGCAAAAGCCGTGCCAGCAGCGAACGAGCGTGCTTTCAGAGGGAGGCTGCGATTTTTCCGCTACAGCGGTGACGCTTTCGGCGGCTGGAATGACTTATCGCGGTGCAGGCCTGCCCATAAATGGTGCAGCGCAGCGTTGCCGAGCACGCATGCCGTTCAGGCGGCACTCAAAGGGAAACTGGCCGCGTAGCGCGCCGGATCGCTGCCGTCCCACACTGTGCCGTCCATCAGCGTTGAGCAGCGCAGCATGGCCATGGGCGCTGCCACTTCGGCCATCTCGGCCGCCTCACGGTAGAGCGCCAAGCGCTGCACCGACTGCGCCACGGCGAGGTAATCGGGTTCTGTCTTGAGCAGACCCCAGCGGCGGAACTGGGTCATGAACCACATGCCGTCCGAGAGATAAGGCAGATTGGCCGCGCCCTCCTGGTGGAAGCGCAGGCAGTCGGGATCTTCCCAGCGCTGGCCCATACCATTGTCGTAATGGCCGAGGATGCGCTCGCAGATCGCCTCCTTGCCGGTGTTGACGTAATGCGGAGCGGAGATGATTTCGGCCATGGCCATGCGATTGGCGGCACTGGCATCGATCCAGCGGCTGGCCTCCAGAACGGCGGCGACCATGGCGCGGCAGGTATTGGGGTTGGCCTGGACAAAATCGGCGCTGGCGGCCAGCACCTTCTCCGGATGGTTTGACCAGATCTGCTGGCTGGTGGCGATGGTGACGCCCACGCCATCCATCACGGCGCGCTGGTTCCACGGCTCCCCGGCGCAGAAGCCGTCGATATGGCCGCCCGCCAGATTCGCCACCATCTGCGCGGGCGGAATGGTGATGGTGCGCGCGTCGCGCTGCGGATGGATGCCGTGTGCCGCCAGCCAGTAGTAGAGCCACATGGAATGGGTGCCGGTGGGGAAGGTCTGGGCAAAGCTGAAGCGGCGCGCGCTGGAGCGCATCAGTTGCGCCAGCGTGGCACCATCCACCGCGCCCTGCCGCGCCAGCGCGGACGACAGGGTGATGGCCTGGCCGTTGCGGTTCAGGTTCATCAACACTGCCATATCCTTGCGCGGCGAGCCGATGCCGAGCTGGGTGCCGTACACCATGCCATATAGCGCGTGGGCCGCATCCAGCTCGCCGCCGAGCAGCTTGTCGCGCACGGCCGACCAGGAGGATTCCTTGCGCGGCACGATGCGGATGCCGTATTTGCGGTCGAAGCCCAGCACCGCGGCCATGACCACGGAGGCGCAATCGCTCAGCGGGTTGAAGCCGATGCGGACAGTCTCTTTCTCTACTTGTATTTTCTGCATAATCACTCCAGCGTGGCGGGCGCACCAAATGCGTGCACGCCTCAACCCAGCAGATCCTCCACATCGAGAATGCGCTGGGCCACTTCCGCCAGCTTCAGGTTCTTGTTCATCGCCAGCGTGCGCAGCTTCTGGTATGCCTGGTCCTCGCTCAGCCCATGGCGCAGCATGAGCAAACCCTTGGCGCGGTCGATCACCTTACGCTCGGCCAGTTTGTGCCGGGTGCTTTCCAGCTCGTCGCGCAGCTTCTGCTCGTGGCGGAAGCGTGCCAGCGCCACATTCAGCACCGGCTTGATGCGCTCCGCCTGCAGGCCGGCTACGATATAGGCGCTGACGCCCGCTTCCAGCGCGGCTTCCATGGCGGCCGTGTCCTCATCTTCGGTGAACATGACGATGGGGCGGCGCTCGTCGCGCGTGGCGAGCACGATGTGCTCAAGGACGTCGCGCGCATCCGATTCGGCGTCGATGATGATCATGTCGGGCTGCAGGCGCGCGATCTGTGCGGGAAGGTGCAGGTCGGCCGGCAGCGAGGCGATGATCTGGTAACCGGCCTCCTTCAGCCCCGCATGCAGGGCGTGCGCGCGCAGCGAAGCCTCGCTTTCGGCGGGCGGATGGATGACGAGGATGCGTAGATGGCGGCTCATGCTTCGGATTGAGCAAGAAGCGCGCCAGCTATCGAGAATGGGCTAGCGCTGCATGCCCCAGCGCCGCACGGTAATGCGCTCCAGCGTGGCGAAGACGAGGTTCTCGGCCAGCAGGCCAATCAGGATGACGGCCGCCAGTCCGGCGAACACCTTGTCGGTATACAGCTCATTGCGGTTCTGGAAGATATACCAACCCAAGCCGCCCTGCCCCGCCGACGCGCCGAAGATCAGCTCCGCCGCGATCAGGGTACGCCAGGCAAAGGCCCAGCTAATTTTCAGGCCGGACAGGATGCTGGGCGCGGCGGCCGGAATCAGGATCTGCACCACAAAGGGCAGACCGCGCAAGCCATAATTGCGGCCCGCCATGCGCAAGGTTTCCGGCACGCTCTGGAAACCGCTGCCGGTAGCCAGCGCCAGCGGCCAAAGCACGGCATGGATCAGCACAAAGGACAGGCTGGCCTGGCCCAATCCCAGCCACAGCATGGCCAGCGGCAGCAAGGCGATGGCGGGCAAGGGATTGAACATGGCGACCAGGGTTTCCAGCAGGTCGCGGCCGAAGCGGGTGGACACGGCCAGCGCCGTCAGCAGGAAGGCAGCCAGCACGCCCGCCAGATAGCCTTTCAGCAGCGCCGCCAGCGACACGCTGACTTTAGCCAGCAGCTCGCCGGAGGCAAATCCGCCAGCAAAGGCATGCGCGGTCTGCAGAAAGCTGGGCAGCATCAGATCGTTGTTCTGCCAGCGCGCGCCCAGTTCCCAGACGAGGGCCAGCGCCAGCAGCAGCAAGCCTTTGCGCAGCCAGGCCTGGCGTCCGGCCCATTGCCATGCTGCGCCGCTTACGCGGGACCATTCTCCACGCCAGCTCGCCGCTTCCTTCGCCGGCGATATGGCGCTATCGCCCACAGCCACATCCGCCGGCAGCGATATGCCGGCTGGAGGCGCTATGGCGTCGGCCCTGTGCGGTTCGGCTGCGGCAGCAGTGTTCCTCGCGTTTTCAGGCGATGCATCCCCACGCTGGCGGCCTGGCAGTTGCACCAGCCATGGCAAGACAAGGGGATATTCCAGCTCGGGGCGGATCGGCGGATCGAGCAAAGGTGTGCTCATGCCTGCCTCGCGGTCTCGGAAGCGGTGGCGGCCGAAGCACGCGGCTCGCCTTGCGCAGCCGGATGCGGTGCCGCTTCATGGGCGGCGGCATCGGCGCCAAACAGGAGATTGTGGATGCGCTGGCTGGCAGCCTGGAATTCGGCGCTGCCCGCGCTGTGCAAATCGAACTGGTGGCTGTTGATCTCGGCCCGCACCCGCCCCGGATGCGGCGACAGCAGCAGGATGCGGTTGCCCACCACCAGCGCCTCCTCGATCGAATGGGTGACGAAAAGCAGCGTGAAGCGCGCCTCTTCCCACAGGCGGCCCAGCTCTTCCTGCATCTTGCGCCGGGTCAGCGCGTCGAGGGCGGCGAAGGGTTCATCCATCAGCAGCACTTCCGGCTCCATGGCCAGGGCGCGCGCAATCGCCACGCGCTGCTTCATGCCGCCGGACAGGGTGTGCGGATAGGCATCGGCAAAGCCGTCCAGGCCCACCTTGGCGATCCAGTGCAGGGCGCGTTCCTCGGCCTCGTGGCGCCTGGCGCGGCCCGATGCCAGCAAGGGGAACATCACGTTCTGTTTCACCGTCTTCCACGGCGGCAGCTGGTCGAATTCCTGGAACACGGCCATGCGCTGCGGCCCCGGCCCGCGCACCACCTGGCCGCCGACACTGATGCTGCCCGCAGCCGGTGCGATGAAGCCGCCCGCCGCTTTCAGCAACGAGGATTTGCCGCAGCCGGAAGGTCCGAGCAGCACAAAGCGGTCGCCGCGATAGACGTCGAAGCTGACGCTGTCGGTAGCCCGCAGCACACGGCCTTCGCTGCGGTATTCCAGCGTCACATTGCGCGCCCGCAGCAGTGGTTCGGCGATACTGGACGGCGGCACCAGATGCAGGGCTTGCGCCGCCATCTCAGCCGCCCTGCCCGATCAGGGGATCGTCGAAGAAATAATCCTTCCAGCTGGCCGGCTGGTTCTTGATCACGCCAACCCGATGCATGAACTGCGCCAGAACGAAGGTGTTCTGCGGCGCGATGCGGAACTGCACCTCGGGATTGCGGATGATCTTCAGCAGCAGATCGCGGTCAATCTTGGTCTTGTTGGCGCGCTGGTAGATATCGGCCGCGCCTTCCGGATTCTTGTTCACATAGTCGGCCGCTTCGGCCAGCGCCGCCGTGAAGGCGCGGTAAGTCTTGGGATTCTCGCTGCGGTATTTTTCAGTCGCGTACAAGACCGTCGAAGAAGTCGGGCCGCCCTGCACATCGTAGGATTTCAGCACGATACGGGCATTTGGATTTTGCGCCAGCTCCTGTTCCTGGTAAGGCGGCGTGGCGAAGTGGCCGGTGATTTCCGTGCCGCCGGCGATGATGGCCGCCGTCGCATCGGGGTGGGGCAGTGTCTGCGTGATCTTGTCCAGGCGCGCGTATTCCTTGTCGCCCCACTGCTTGGCGGCCGCCATCTGCAGGATGCGCGCCTGCACCGACACCACGGCGGCGGGCAGGCCGATACGGTCCTTGTCGGTGAAGTCGGCAATCGTTTTGACTTTGGGGTTATTGCTGATCAGGTAGTAGGGAAAACTGCCCAGTGCCGCCACGCCGCGCACATTCTGGCGGCCATTGGTGCGGTCCCATACCGTCAGTAGCGGCCCCACGCCCGCGCCGACGATGTCGATGGCGCCGGACAGCAAGGCATCGTTGGCGGCGGCGCCGCCGGAAAGCTGGGTCCATTCCACCTTGACGTCCACCCCGGCGCGCTTGCCGTGCTTCTCGATCAGCTTCTGGTCCTGCACGACATTCAGCAGCAGATAGACGATGCCATACTGCTCGGCGATGCGGATGCGGCCTTCCGCCTGCGCCGCGTTCGCGGCGAGAGCAAAGCCGAGGGCAGCCAGCGTGGTACGCAGCAGGATCTTCTTCATGCGGTCTCCAGAATCAGTAAGGGCGGTCGCCTTCGATGGTGGTGCGGTACAGGGTGCGGCGCTGCTCGGGCGGGCAACCGGTCGCCAGATGCATCAGCGAGCGGTTGTCCCAGAACAGCAGGTCATGTGGCTGCCAGCGATGGCGGTAAATGTGTTCGGGCTTGACGCTGTGGGCAAACAGCTCCCGCAGTAGCTCGCGGCTTTCGTCGTCGGGCAGGCCGAGAATGCGGGTGGTGAAATGTTCGCTGATAAAAAGTGCGCGGCGTCCCGTTTCGGGATGCACGCGCACGACAGGATGGGTTACGGGTAGGACTTCGTGAATCTGCTCCGGCGTGAGCGCCGGCCGCCAGGGACTGTGACGGCGCAGCTCCTCATAACGCGCCAGATAACTGTGTTCGGCCCGAGCACCCTGCACGGCGCGGCGCAACGCGACAGGCAGAGTGTCGTATGCCAGGTGCATATTGGCGAATAGTGTGTCACCTCCTTTCGATGGCAGCTCCTGCGCATGCAATAGAGAACCCAGGCTGGGCTTCTCCTTGTACGACAGATCCGAGTGCCAGAACACACCCGCATCGCCCAATCCCGCCGGTTTGCCGTCCTTCAGGACATTCGATACCACCAGAACTTCCGGATGCCCCGACAACTGGAAGTTCCGCAGCACATGGATCTGCAGCTGGCCAAAACGCCGGCTGAAATCGATCTGGTGCTGCGGCGTGATACGCTGCCCCCGGAACACCAGCAGGTGATGGTCCAGGTGGGTGGCATGAATCCGCAAGAAGTCCATATCGCTGATCGGTTGGGACAAATCGAGGCCTGTGATTTCCGCACCCAGAGGAGCCTCCAGGATATGGATCTCGAAATCCGAATCAACGCTAAGGTCTTCAAAAAGAACGGCTGACATGATTGTGCGATGCGGGGGTTACTGGAGATTCCAGTCTAGGCCTGCATTAGTGGATTGGAAACGAATTCATTTTGATATTAATATGCGCTTTTCGATTCCACGGAATGCGCATGAGCACATCTTCTTCCCGGCTTCATCTGCTGCTGACAGCGGCCATGTTTGCAGTGCTGGTCTGGTCCGGCCTGGCGCCGTATGACCGCGCCACCTGGGTGATGGAAGTAGCGCCCGTCTTCATTGCCTTCCCGCTCATGCTGGCGACCTACCGCCGCTTTCCGCTGACCGATCTGCTGTATGTGCTGATCCTGCTGCATGCGGTCGTGCTGATGGTGGGCGGCGCCTACACCTATGCGCGCGTGCCTTTCGGCTTCGATCTGCAGCAGTGGCTGGGACTGGGCCGCAACCCTTACGACAAGATCGGCCACTTCTTCCAGGGCTTCGTGCCGGCCCTGGTGGCGCGCGAGATTCTGCTGCGCGGACGGCATATCGCGGGCCGCAAGATGCTGGCCTTCGTGGTGGTGTGCATTGTGCTGGCGATCAGCGCCACGTATGAGCTGATCGAATGGGGCGCGGCGGTCGCCATGGGCCAGGGCGCGGACGAATTCCTCGGCACCCAGGGCGATCCGTGGGATACGCAATCGGATATGTTCACCGCCCTGATCGGCAGCATCGCCGCCCTGCTCCTGCTGGCGCGCTGGCAGGACCGGCAAATCGCGGCCATCGAAAGCCGCTAAGCGAACAGATGGTTGATCAAGCGGCGCGCGACAGTACTCGGTGGAGTTATGCCGCGCCGCCCTGGGTCAGCCGCCACGCCGTACGCAAGGCGGCGACAATGGCGGCCCGCGCATCCTCGCGCGCTTGCGCATCCGGCACGCGCAACGCGTATGCCGGATGATAGGTGGCGACGACCCAGCGGCCCTCATGCTGCACCGGCTCGTCCATATAGTCTTTCAAGTTGACACCGCCATCCTGCAGCACCGATTTGAGCGCGGTACTGCCTAAAGCCACCACCACGCCAGGGCCGATCTGATTCAGTTCCTCTTGCAGCCAGTAGTGGCAGGCGAGAACTTCACGCTGGGCGGGCGTCTTATGCAGGCGGCGTTTGCCGCGCAGCTCCCATTTGAAATGCTTGACCGCGTTGGTGATATAGACCTGGCGGCGATCCATGCCGGCCTGCTCCATCGCCCACTCCAGCAGTTCGCCTGCCGGACCGACAAAAGGCTTGCCGGCCAAGTCCTCCTGATCGCCGGGCTGCTCGCCCACCAGCATGATTTTGGCATGGCGCGGCCCTTGTCCAGCCACGGCCTGCGTCGCGTTCTGCCATAGCTCGCAGCGGCGGCACTCGTCCAGGTTGCGCGGCTGTTCGCGCTCGGGCTGCGCCTGTTCCGCGCTGACCGGAATCGTCGTGCCGCTGCGGCGGCCGACAGCCTTGCTCTGGCCTGTGCGGCGCGCGCCGGTGGCGGCTTGCGCGACCATCTCCGGCACCACGGCCGCTTCCGACAGATGCCTCCAGAAGCGGGTGGTGATGTGGCTGTGCATCAGGTCCGCGTTCAGGCGCGCTGGATTGAAAATGCTGCGGTAATAGGTCAGCCATAGCGCTTCGCCTTCATCCTCGATGTCGGCGGGACCACGCAACAGCGCCGCGGCATGGTGCAGCTGCGCGCCGTCCCACAGCACCGTGGCGTCGGGCGTGGCGATCATCCAGCTGATGCGGCCCATACGGCGCACGAAGTGCTGCGCGACCTGGGGCAGAACATCCTGCGCGGGCTCGAACCAGGCCACGAAACGCGGCGCGCCTTTATCTTCAGGGCGTTCGCGGAAGCGCAGATAGGCATGCATATCGTGCTCTTCACGGCGCACGGCTTTCGCCATGGCTTGCAAGCGCGCGCCATCTTCATCGGCCATCGACAGCACCTCCTGTTCGCCACGCTGCCAGCGCCACAGAACGCGGTAGAGAAAAGCCCAGCGGT
The DNA here is from genome assembly GCF_001191005.1 of Massilia sp. NR 4-1. Taxonomy (NCBI): domain Bacteria; kingdom Pseudomonadati; phylum Pseudomonadota; class Betaproteobacteria; order Burkholderiales; family Oxalobacteraceae; genus Massilia; species Massilia sp. NR 4-1. Next base: position 5,205,102 of record NZ_CP012201.1, on the reverse strand, counting down.
CGATCGCGCGAAAGCAGGCGGCGCACTCCAGCATTGCCATCAGCGCGCGCGGTACGCGCAAAGCCGGCGCGGCATGCGGCGCACTTTCCGCTCCGGCATCATTGGCAGCGCCCGCATCAGCGAGAACATCGCTCAGCAGATCGGCGTCGCCGGCATGCTGCATCCATTGTATGGACTCAGGCGGCACGCGGCGCACGATCAGACGGCGCGCCGCCTCCCGCCATTCGGCAAAATCGCGCGCCAGCACGGGGCCGGCGGGCCAGTCCAGCGCGGACGCGGCCCCGCTCATGCCGCCTGCAATTCCGGCCAGAGCGCGAGCTGCTGCTGGCGCTCCGCCATGGCGCGGCGCAAGGTCTCGGAAGGCGTGGTGTCGCGCGCGGGCGTGTAGTCGGCGGTGATGACGAAGGGTGCGACCTTCTTCATGCTGCAGCGCAGGCGCGACAGGTCGGCATAGCGCACGCGCCGCATGCGGCGCAGCTCCACAATGCGTTTGGCGTTGAGCAGGCCGATGCCCGGCACGCGCGCGATCATCGCCAGGTCGGCGCGGTTCAGGTCGAGCGGGAAGTGCTGGCGGTTGGCCAGCGCCCAGGCCAGCTTGGGGTCGATATCGAGCGCCAGATTGCCCGACTGCGGCAGCAGCTCGCTGACCTGGAAGCCATAGCCACGCAGCAGAAAGTCGGCCTGGTACAGCCGGTGTTCGCGCAGCAGCGGGGGCGGCGCCAGCGGCACGCTTTTGGGACTGTGCGGGATGGGACTGAAAGCCGAATAATAGACGCGCTTGAGTTTATAACTGCCGTACAGGGTTTCGGCCGTGCTCAGAATGCGCTGGTCGTCGCTGGCGTCGGCGCCGACGATCATCTGCGTGCTTTGTCCGGCCGGGGCGAAGCGCGGCGCTTTCGGCTCATCCGCTTTTTCGTCCAGCTTGAGGCGGATGGCGCCCATTGCCAGCTTGATGGTGTGCACGCTCTTTTCCGGCGCCAGACGCTCGATGCTGCTCTGGGTCGGCAATTCGATATTCACACTGAGCCGGTCGGCGTAGCGGCCCGCCGCCTCGATCAGGGCGGGATCGGCGTCGGGAATCGTCTTCAGGTGGATATAGCCGCGGAACTGGTGCACTTCGCGCAGTTCGCGCGCGATCGCCACCAGCTGTTCCATCGTATAGTCGGCCGACTGGATGATGCCGGAGCTGAGGAACAGTCCCTCGATGTAATTGCGCAGGTAAAAATCGACGGTCAGCTTGACCACTTCCTGCACGCTGAAGCGGGCGCGCGGCACGTTCGAGGTGCGCCGGTTGACGCAGTACTGGCAATCGTAGATGCAGAAATTGGTGAGCAGGATTTTCAGCAGGGACACGCAGCGGCCGTCCGGCGTGTAGCTGTGGCAGATGCCCATGCCATTGGTGGCACCGATGCCATCCTTGCCTTCGGACGAGCGCTTGGGCGCGGCGCTGCTGGCGCAGGATGCGTCGTATTTGGCCGCATCGGCCAGAATCTCTAGTTTGTCTGTCAACTCCATGGCGCCGCCGATAACTGTATATAAATACAGTATATCTTAGACGGCGCCGGGAGTCAGACTTTTACATCAGGCGCCAGGCACCTCATAATGCGCCAGACGATTGCGCACGCGGGCCGCCAGGTCGGTCGGGCCGCTCACGGTCATTTCCAGATCGTGCAGATGGCCGTCCTTCAGGCCATACACCCAGCCATGCACGCTCAGTTCCTGGCCGCGGTCCCAGGCGTCCTGCACGATGGTGGTCTGGCACACGTTCACCACCTGCTCCACCACGTTCAGTTCGCACAGGCGCTCGCTGCGCTTGTTCGTTTCCAGCACGTCGCCCAGGTAGCGCTCGTGTTTCTGCGCCACGTCCTGCACATGGCGCAGCCAGTTGTCGGCCAGGCCCACGCGGCCGCCGGTCAGGGCGGCGTGCACGCCTTTGCAGCCGTAGTGGCCGACGATCATCACATGCTTCACCTTCAGCACGTCGATGGCAAACTGCAGCACGGACAGGCAGTTCAGGTCCGAGTGCACCACCACGTTGGCGATATTGCGGTGAACGAAGACGTCGCCCGGCGCAAGGCCCAGCAGTTCGTTCGCCGGCACGCGGCTGTCGGAGCAGCCAATCCACAGATATTCCGGGGAGGCTTGCTGCGCCAGGCGCTTGAAGAATTCGGGATCGCGGGCGACCATCGAGTCGGCCCAGCGGCGGTTGTTGTTGAGCAGTTCCTGCAGGGCTGCAGGGCTCTTGATTGCTTCGCTCATTGATGCTCCTATCGTAGCAAGACCGCCTGGCCATCGGGATGATGGGGGCGGTCCGTTAGGCAGGCCGCACCGGGGCGCCCGGTGCGGTGAAAGGTGACGCTATCTTACTCGAAAAAGTCCTTGACCTTGTCTTTCCAGGTCTTGGTCTGCGGGCTGTGCTTGGAACCGCCTTCCACCGTGGAACGGTCGAATTCGCGCAGCAGCTCTTTTTGTTTGTCCGTCAGCTTGACCGGGGTTTCCACGGCCACGTGGCAGAACAGGTCGCCCGGATAACCGGAACGCACGCCCTTGATGCCCTTGCCTTTCAGGCGGAAGGTCTTGCCCGACTGGGTGCCTTCCGGCACGGTGAAGGAGACCTTGCCATCCAGGGTCGGCACTTCGATCTCGCCGCCCAGGGCCGCCTTGGCGAAAGAGATCGGCATTTCGCAATGCAGGTCGTCGCCTTCGCGCTGGAACACCGGGTGCGCCTTGATGTGGATTTCCACATACAGGTCGCCCGGTGGACCGCCGTTGGTGCCAGGCTCGCCGTTGCCGGTGGAGCGGATGCGCATGCCGTTGTCGATGCCGACCGGGATCTTCACTTCCAGCGTCTTGTTGCGCTTGATGCGGCCCGCGCCGGCGCAGGATGGGCATGGCTCGGGAATGATCTTGCCGGTGCCATGGCATTTCGGACAGGTCTGCTGGATGCTGAAGAAGCCCTGCTGCATGCGTACCTGGCCGTGGCCGCCGCAGGTGCCGCAGGTGGTGGGCGAGGTGCCCGGCTTGGCGCCGGAACCGTGGCAGGTGTCGCACTTGTCCCAGGACGGTACGCGGATCGTGGTGTCGAAGCCGTGCGCCGCCTGTTCCAGCGTGATTTCCAGGTTGTAGCGCAGATCGGCGCCGCGATACACCTGCGGGCCGGAGCTGCGGCGGCCGCCGCCGCCGAAAATGTCGCCGAAGATATCGCCAAAGGCGTCGCCGAAACCGCCGGCGCCAAAGCCGCCGCCACCGCCGCCCATATTCGGGTCCACGCCGGCATGACCATAGCGGTCATAGGCCTCGCGCTTCTCCGGATTGGTCAGCATCTCGTAGGCTTCCTTGACCTCTTTGAACTTCTCTTCCGCCTCTTTATTGTCCGGGTTGCGGTCCGGATGATATTTCATCGCGAGCTTGCGATAGGCTTTCTTGATTTCGTCTTCCGACGAATTCTTGGCGACCCCGAGGATCTCGTAAAAATCACGCTTTGCCATCTTGTAGGCACCTTGCTTTTACTGATGTACCGATTATGCGAAAAAGCCGAGCAAGCACCGTCGGACGGACGCTCTGCTCGGCAGGTCCGGCGCGGCGGCGATGCGCCGCGCCTTACACTCGACCGAAGTGCGACGGCGTTTTGCCGATTACTTGCTGTCTTTGACTTCCTTGAAGTCGGCGTCGACCACGTCGTCCTGCTGTGGCTTGGCTTCGGCGCCGCCAGCTTGCTGCTGCTGGGCACCTTCCGCGCCGCCGGCGGCAGCTTGCTGCGCCTGCATGTCAGCGTACATTTTCTCGCCCAGCTTCTGCGAAGCGGTCGACAGGGCGGCCACCTTGGCGTCGATCTCGGCCTTGTCGCCGGTTTTCAGCGACGCTTCCAGCTCGGTGATGGCCGCTTCGATCTTCTCTTTCTCGCCGCCTTCCAGCTTGTCGCCGTATTCGGTCAGCGATTTGCGGGTCGAGTGCACCAGCGCGTCGGCCTGGTTGCGCGATTCGGCCAGCTCCTTGAGCTTCTTGTCTTCTTCGGCGTTCAGCTCGGCATCCTTCACCATTTTCTGGATTTCGTCTTCCGACAGGCCGGAGTTGGCCTTGATGGTGATCTTGTTTTCCTTGCCGGTGGCCTTGTCTTTCGCGCCCACGTGCAGGATGCCGTTGGCGTCGATGTCGAAGGTCACTTCGATCTGCGGCGTGCCGCGCGCTGCCGGCGGGATGCCTTCCAGATTGAATTCGCCCAGGGCCTTGTTGCCGGCGGCGATTTCACGCTCGCCCTGATACACCTTGATGGTCACGGCCGGCTGGTTGTCGTCGGCGGTGGAGAACACTTGCGAGAACTTGGTAGGAATCGTGGTGTTCTTGTGGATCATCTTGGTCATCACGCCGCCCAGGGTCTCGATGCCCAGCGACAGCGGGGTCACGTCCAGCAGCAGCAGGTCCTTGCGCTCGCCCGACAGCACGGCGCCCTGGATCGCGGCGCCCACGGCCACGGCTTCGTCAGGGTTCACGTCCTTGCGTGGATCCTTGCCGAAGAATTCTTTGACCTTTTCCTGCACCTTCGGCATACGGGTCATGCCGCCGACCAGGATGATGTCGTCGATGTCGGACACTTTCACGCCGGCGTCCTTGATGGCGGTGCGGCATGGCTCGATGGTCTTGGCGATCAGTTCCTCAACCAGGGACTCCAGCTTGGCGCGGGTCATCTTCAGGTTCAGGTGGACCGGCGCGCCGTTGGCCATGGCGATGTACGGCTCGTTGATCTCGGTCTGGGCGGACGAGGACAGCTCGATCTTCGCGCGCTCGGCCGAAGCCTTGATGCGCTGCAGGGCGATCGGGTCTTTCTTCAGGTCCAGGCCGTTGATCTTCTTGAACTCGTCGATGATGTAGTCGATCACGCGCTGGTCGAAGTCTTCGCCGCCGAGGAAGGTGTCGCCGTTGGTCGACAGCACTTCGAACTGCTTCTCGCCGTCCACGTCGGCGATCTCGATGATGGACACGTCGAAGGTGCCGCCGCCCAGGTCATACACGGCGATCTTGCGGTCGCCCTTGTCGGTCTTGTCCAGGCCGAAAGCCAGGGCCGCCGCGGTTGGTTCGTTGATGATGCGCTTCACGTCCAGACCGGCGATGCGGCCGGCGTCCTTGGTCGCCTGGCGCTGCGAGTCGTTGAAGTAGGCTGGCACGGTGATCACGGCTTCGGTGACTTCTTCACCGAGGTAGTCTTCTGCCGTTTTCTTCATTTTGCGCAGCACTTCCGCCGAAATCTGCGGTGGGGCCAGTTTCTTGTCGCGCACGCCGATCCAGGCGTCGCCGTTGTCGGCCTTGGCGATCTCGTAAGGCATCAGGGAGATGTCCTTCTGCACTTCTTTTTCTTCGAACTTGCGGCCGATCAGGCGCTTCACCGCGAACAGGGTGTTCTTTGGATTGGTGACGGCCTGGCGTTTGGCTGGCGCGCCGACCAGGATTTCACCGTCTTCCTGATATGCAATGATCGACGGCGTGGTACGCGCGCCTTCGGCGTTCTCGATCACTTTCGGGGTGCCGTTTTCCATGATGGAAACGCAGGAGTTGGTGGTCCCCAGGTCAATACCGATGATTTTGCCCATGATTTATTCTTCCTATTTACTAAAGTTTCAGATAGTTCTTATATGTGGAAACGCTGTATCGTTTTCAAGTGCTCAAACAAGCGGCATTATTTCGGCTGAGCGGCCGTGACGATGGCCGGACGCAGCAAGCGGTCGGCAATCATATAACCTTTTTGCAATACAGCAACAACGGTATTGGCTTCCTGATCGGCCGGCACGACGGCCACGGCCTGGTGGCGGTTCGGGTCGAGTTTTTCGCCCTGGGCCGGCATGATTTCGATCAAACGGTTCTTTTCGAAGGCGGAATTGAGCTGTTTCAGCGTCATTTCCACGCCTTCTTTCAGCGATTCCAGGGTCGGCGCCTCGACTTTCAGGGCCATTTCCAGGCTGTCCTTGACCGGCACCATGGCTTCGGCAAAGCTTTCAACGGCGAATTTATGCGCTTTCGCCACATCTTCCTGGGCGCGGCGGCGGATATTGTCGGCCTCGGCCTTGGCGCGCATGAAGGCGTCCTGCATCTCGGCGATGCGCGCTTCGGCACTGGCCAGTTGCTCTTCCAGACTTGGAACGGCAGGTTCAGCTGGTGCCGCCGGCTGGGCCTGCACCGGCTCCGCCTCTTGATTAGGCACGGCCTGATTTTCCTGATCTTGCATCTAAAAGACTCCTACTATCGTGAATGTTAGTTTTTTGTCCGGATACCACTGGGCGGGAAATGGGGACCCTACGCTGGTTTTCAAGAGCCAGCGGGAGCGGATGTAACGAAGAATTTACAATTTCGCAACATTCCCGACATAGGTTTTTGGCCCGCAGCGGCTAAGATGAAAACTGAACCGCGCTCTGGAAACCGCCATGAAACTGTCCCTCGTCACAGTCACCCTGCTCGCCTACATCGTGCTGGCGACGGCGTGGATCTGCTATACCGAACTGTTACCCTGACCGGGTATTGTAACAGGCTGGCACTCGTCACCGGCAAGTGCTGATTACGCCCGGCATTACGCCCGGCGCCCCGGCGGCGCCCGGTGCCAGGGACGTCGGCGGCCCGCTGTCAGGCCTCGGCGCCCAGTTGCAGGGCGGCGGCGCGCGAGGCTTCCGCCGCTTTTTTGTGCAGCTCGCGCTGGGCCGCCGTCTGCATCGTCGGCCAGCCGATAATGTGCTGCTCGGCAATTTCGGCCAGGGCGGCAATCCAGGCCGGCGCTTCGTTCAGGCAGGGGATGTAGTGGAATTCCTGGCCGCCGGCCGCCTCGAAGTCGGCGCGCACCTCCATGGCGATCTCTTCCAGCGTTTCCAGGCAATCGCTGGTGAAGCCGGGACAGATCACATCAAGGCGGCGCGCGCCCTGGCGCGCCAGCGCCTGCACCGTCGGCGCCGTATACGGCTGCAGCCACTCGGCCTTGCCGAAACGGGACTGGAAAGTGACCACGTAATCGTCGGCGCCCAGCTTGAGGCGGGCGGCCAGCAGGCGCGCCGTCTTCATGCACTCGCAATGGTAGGGGTCGCCCAGCAGCAGGGTGCGCTTGGGCAGGCCGTGGAAGCTCATCACCAGCTTGTCGGGGCGGCCATGCTGCTCCCAATGCGCCTCGACCGATTCGGCCAGGGCGCCGATATAGCCTTCATGCTCGTGATAATTGCGCACCAGGCGCAGTTCCGGCACGTTGCGGATGTGCTTATAGTGGGCAAACACCGCGTCATAGATGGAGGCCGTGGTCGTGCCCGAATACTGCGGATAGGCCGGCAGGATGGCGATGCGCTCGCAGCCCTCGGCCTTGAGCTTGGCCAGCACCTCGGGCAGCGCAGGCGAGCCGTAGCGCATGGCCATGGCCACCGTCAGCTCGCTGTGGCCGCGTTCGGCGAGCGCCTCTTTTAAAAGACGCGCCTGGGCCTGGGTATGGACTTTCAGCGGCGAACCCTCGCGCGTCCAGATCGACGCATACTTGTGCGCCGACTGGCCCGAACGGAAAGGCAGGATCGCCCCGTTCAGGATCAGCCACCAGAGTGCGCGCGGAATCTCCACCACGCGCGGATCCCACAAAAACTCGCGCAGATAGCGGCGCAGCGCGCCCCTGGTCGGCGCATCCGGCGTCCCGAGATTGACGAGAACGATAGCGCTGCGAGAAGTGCTGCCGTGGGCAAAAGGTGGCTCTTTAGCGAAAGACATAAACCCCGTCGAAGAAAGTCCAGGAAAGCCCGCCATTATAGTGCCCCACCCCACCGTTTGCGCCAAATCAAACAATGTCCCACCCTGGTATCAGGCACCCAGGCCGGGCATTTTTTGCGCTAGATCAAAGAATGTCCGACTCCAGTGCCTCGGCGGCCCCGCCTGACACCAGGGTGGACACTCGTTGAGGCAGGTCAAGAGGCGAGCAGTTCGCGGGCGTGCTGGCGGGTGGTGGCGGTGATTTCGAGGCCGCCGAGCATGCGCGCGACTTCTTCCACGCGGGCGGTGGCGTCCAGCACATCGATGCGGGAGGCGGTCTTGCCGTTGTCGAGCGTGCTCTTGGCGACCTGGAAGTGCTGGTTGGCCTGGCTGGCCACCTGCGGCAGGTGGGTGACGCACAGGACTTGGCGCTCTTGCCCGAGCTTTTTGAGCAGGCGGCCCACCACTTCGGCCACGCCGCCGCCGATGCCGCTGTCGACTTCGTCGAAGATCAGGGTCGGGGTGGTGGTGGCTTTGGAGGTGATCACGGAAATGGCCAGCGAGATGCGGGCCAGCTCGCCGCCGGAGGCGACTTTGGCCAGCGGCCGGGCGGCCACACCGGCATGGCCGGCCACCATGAATTCGACTTGCTCCACGCCTTTGGCGCCCGGCTCGCCAGGATGCAGGGCGATTTCGAAGCGGCCGCCGGTCATGTTCAGCTCCTGCATGGCCTTGGTCACGGCTTCGCCCAGCTGGCGCGCGGCCACGCTGCGCGTTTGCGTGAGCTGGGCGGCAGCGTCCAGGTAGACGGCTTTGAGCTTTTCTTCCTGCTGGCGCAGGCCGTCGATATCGCTGGCGTCGGCCAGTTGGCCGAGTTTGGCCGTGAGCTTGGCATGTTCTTCCGGCAGCTCTTCGGGTGCGACGCGGAATTTGCGCGCGGTCGAATGCAGCGCTTCCATGCGGGCATCGACGGCGCGCAGGCGGTCGGGATCGAGTTCGACGCGGTCGAGATAGGTGTTCAGGGCGTAGACGGCTTCCTGCAGCTGGATGCGCGCCGATTCGATCAGGTCGACCACCGGCTGCAATTCGCCGTCGACGGCCACCAGCTTGCCCAGCTTCTGGTTCAGGGCCGAGAGCTGGGACACGATGGGCTGCTCGTCCGATTCGGAAATCACGGCCAGCGCTTCCTGCGCGCCTTCGAGCAGGCTGGCGGCGTGCGACAGGCGGCTGTGCTCGTGGCTGATGTCGGCCCATTCGCCGGGCTTGGCGGCCAGCTTGTCGAGTTCGCCAACCTGCCATTCCAGGCGCTCGCGCTCGTACAGCACATTGGCGGCATTGGTTTCGAATTCTTCCAGCTGGCGCGCCAGCGCGCGCCAGGCTTTGTAAGCCACGCCGACCTCGCGCACATTCGGTGCGGCGCCGGACTGGTTGTCGAGCAGCTCGCGCTGGGCCTCGGTTTTCAGCAGGGACTGGTGGGCGTGCTGGCCATGGATGTCGACCAGCAGGTCGCCCAGTTCGCGCAGCTGGGCGGCGGTGGCGGCCACGCCATTGATGAAGGCTTTCGAGCGGCCGGCATTGTCGATCACGCGGCGCAGCAGGGCGCCGCCTTCGTCGGCCGCGAATTCGTTGGCAGCCAGCCATTCGGCCGCCTGCGGCGTGACGGTGAAATCGGCCGTGATGTCGGCCTTGGCCGCGCCTTCGCGCACGATGCTGGCGTCGCCGCGGCCGCCCAGCGCCAGCGTCAGCGCATCGATCAGGATGGATTTGCCGGCCCCTGTTTCTCCGGTGAAGACGGCAAAGCCGGCGGAAAATTCCAGTTCAATCGTGTCGACAATGACGAAATCGCGGATGGACAGTGTACGCAGCATGGTCTCAAGAAGGATAGTTAAACTTTGCCGTCGGTGGACGGGTATTCGTTCCAGTGCAGTTTTTCGCGCAGGGTGTTGTAGTAGCTCCAGTGCTCGGGGTGCAGGAAGGTGATGGCGTGCGGCGAGCGCTGGATGTGGATGCGGTCCTGCGGCATCAGGCTGGCGAAGGTCTGCATATCGAAATTGACGGTGATGTCGCGCCCGCGCTTGATCTCGATGACGATCTGGCTGGAGTCGGGCAGCACGATGGGCCGGTTGGACAGCGCATGCGGCGCGATCGGCACCATGACGATGCCGCCCAGGGTCGGATGCAGCAGCGGTCCGCCGGCCGACAGGGCATAGGCGGTGGAGCCGGTGGGCGTGGCGACGATCAGGCCGTCGGAACGCTGGTTGTACATGAAATGCTCGTCGACATCGACACGCAGCTCGGCCATGCCGGCGCCCGCGCCGCGCGAAACCACCACGTCGTTGACCGCCATGCCGACGTGGATGGCTACGCCGTCGCGCATCACGCGCCCTTCGAGCAGGGTGCGGCGCTCGGCCTCGTAGCTGCCGCTGAGGATCTGGCCCAGCACGGGCAGCATGTCTTCCAGCGGAATATCGGTCATGAAACCGAGGCGGCCCTGGTTGATGCCGATCAGCGGCACGGCGTAGGGCGCCAGCTGGCGCGCCAAGCCCAGCATGGTGCCGTCGCCGCCCATGACGATGGCGGCGTCGGCCTGTTCGCCGATTTCCTGCACGCTCATGACGGCGATACCGGGCAGACCCAGATGTTCGGCCGTGGCCTGCTCGAAGACGACCCGGCGGCCCGACGCCTGCAGGAAGGCGAGCAGGCTGCTGACCGACTCCTCGATGCCGGCGGTATTCGGTCTGACGACCAGCGCGATGGTGTTAAAGCTGGCGGGCGTGGCGGGCATATCAATCTCGTAAAAATATGGGGGTAGCAACACGCAGCAGAGTAAACCATAATGCAGGCTTCCGCCACGGATGGCTACGCACTTGCGGGATGCCGTGCTCGCCGGGAACACTGTATATGCAAACAGTATATCAGTGCAAGACTGTCAGTACAACAACAGGAGAATGGCATGGCAAAAGCGCTGGGCGTGGGCGGCATCTTTTTCAAATCGAAAGATCCGCAAGCCCTGATGAGCTGGTATCAGACCTGGCTGGGCCTGCCGGTCGAGGGCGGCGAGTACGCAAGCTTCGCGCCATCCAGCATGCCCGAAGGCAGCAGCACCGTCTTCAGCGCCTTCAAAGCCAATACCGGGTATTTCGCGCCGTCCAAGCGTGAATTCATGTTCAATCTGCTGGTGGACGATCTGGACGGCGCCCTGCGCCAGGTGGCCGAGGGCGGCGCCGAGCTGGTGGGCGATGTCCAGACCTTCGATTACGGCCGCTTCGGCTGGTTCCTCGACCCGGACGGCAATAAGGTCGAGCTGTGGCAGCCGGCCGCCAAGGGCTGAGCCGGCCACAGCCCGGAACGGCTTAATGGGCGGCGGACGCGCCCGCCATCATCGCTACCATGATGGCGATACTCAGTGAAATCAGGTGCAGCAGCATCAGGCCGGACCAGCGCAGCAGGGTGGCGCGGCGGCTGCCGCCGTACACGCGGCGCATGGCCCAGGGCAGGTAGCCGGTCAGCCAGCAAAACAGCACGAAGCGCACGAAGTCCTGGCTGACCAGGGTCAGGATGCCGAACACGATGAAGGCGAAGGCATTGGTGTGCAGGGCAAACAGCAGGTGTTCGCCATAGCGCCGGCCGCTGCCGATGTAGAGCACCTTCAGATAGAAGGCGAACAGCGGCATCATCAGGAAGACGGCGTAGGGGGCATATTTGTAGAAGCCGTCGCTGAGCGCATCGGTCTTCTTTTCCGAACTCAGCTTGTCGAAGCGGTCGATGCGTTCGGCGATGCTGGGCGCGTATTCGCGGATCTTGCCATCCCCGGGCGAGGCGGCGCGCGTCCCGATATTGAGGTTCGACTTGCTCTTCTTCACCTCGTCGTCGGACAAGCCTTGCAGCGCCACGATACTGTCTTTCTTCTCGTCCTCGTCGTTGAAGTTCACGGCGGCGAAGCTGGAGAACTTGAGCACGGCGAAAAAGATGATGCTCAGGCTCAGATACAGGCGCAGCGGCTCGACATAGCGCTTGCGGCGGCCACGCAGGTATTCATTGGTCAGCAGGCCGGGACGGAACAGCAGGCGCGTGATGCTGCCCCACAGCCGCCCTTCCAGCGCCACGTAATGGCCGATGAATTCATGGGCGAATTCGCCGAAGCTGGGCGCATGCAGGCGCGTTTCCTGGCCACAGTTGTGGCAGTAGTGACCGCTTACCTGCGCATTGCAGTTACGGCATTCGGCGGGGGCGTCGTGGGGCAGTGCAGGCTGGGCAGCAGGGTTCACGCTTATCTTTCGCAAAATATTTCCTACCAGCATGCTACCGTCTTCATGCCAAAAAAGCACTAGCCTTAGGCATGGATGCAACACTTCAAGCGGGCGACTGCGATCCGTGGCCTTGGCTAAGATGGCCTTTCGCCAAGCTTTTTGCAGGGAGGAACGCCATGAACCGCAAACCACCACCCAACAGCCAGGACCGCAAGGTGAATACCCAGGCGCCGGTCGGCCCCACCGGCGGCCAGCGCCTGCCGCACGAACGCGACGAATCGCCCGAAGGCGTGCAGCACCAGAAGCCGCGCAGCGTGATCCGCCAGGCCGCGGCGGATGTGGAGCAGGGTCTGGTCGATACCGACCGCCGCGCCACGCCCGGCCTGCAGAAGGCGCCGCCCGGCAATGAAGCCCAGGCCCGCCCCCAGCCCGGCACCAAACGCGATTAAGGACACGCCATGCGCCCCGCAACCGCCCTGCTCCTGTTCTGCCTGACCATCAGCGCCAGCCCGCTGGCGCTGGCGCAAACCAGCAAATACCCGCCCGGCTTCGGCCCCGATCCGCAACTGCCGGAGCCGGAGCGCAGCCTGCTTCCCACCGTGAACGTGGCGCCGGTCGAACGCTGGCAGGGCGACGCCAAGCCGGTGCCCGCCTCCGGCTTCGGCGTCACCGCCTATGCGCGCGAACTCGACCATCCGCGCTGGGTGTATGTGCTGCCCAATGGCGACGTGCTGGTGGCCGAGAGCAATGCGCCGGCCAAGGAGGACCAGGGCAAGAGCATCAAGGGCGCCATCATCAAGCAGCAGATGAAGAAGGCGGGCGCGGCCACCACCTCGGCCAACCGCATCACCCTGCTGCGCGGCTTGGGGCCGGACGGCGCCGCCACCGGCCGCCACGTGTTCCTGCAGGGGCTGCACTCGCCCTTCGGCATGGTCCTGGTGGACAAGAATCTGTATGTGGCGAACGCCGACGCCCTGCTGCGCTTCCCCTACCAGGAGGGCCAGACCACGATCGCGGCGGCGGGCGTGAAGGTGATGGACCTGCCCGGCCTGCCGCTCAACCACCATTGGACCAAGAACGTGGTGGCCAGCCCGGACGGCAAGCATCTCTACATCGCGGTCGGCTCCAACAGCAATGTGGGCGAGAACGGCATGGACAAGGAAGAAGGCCGCGCCGCCATCTGGCAGCTGGAACTGGCCAGCGGCAAATCGCGCCTGTTCGCCACCGGCCTGCGCAATCCGGTCGGCATGGCCTGGGAGCCTGGCAGCAAGGTGCTGTGGACCGTGGTCAACGAGCGCGACGAGCTGGGCAACGATCTGGTGCCCGATTACCTGACCTCGGTGCGCGACGGCGCTTTCTACGGCTGGCCCTACAGCTATTTCGGCCAGCATGTGGACCAGCGCATCAAGCCGCCGCGCCCCGACCTGGTGGCCAAGGCCACCGCCCCCGATTATGCCCTGGGCGGCCACACGGCCTCGCTGGGACTGGCCTTCTATGACGGCAAGCTGTTCCCGCCCAGCTACCAGAACGGCGCCTTCATCGGCCAGCACGGCTCCTGGAACCGCAAGCCGCACAGCGGCTACAAGGTGGTGTTCGTCCCCTTCGCCAACGGCAAGCCGGCCGGCCCGCCGCGCGATTTCCTGGTCGGCTTCCTGAGCCGCGAGGGCAAGGCGCATGGCCGCCCGGTCGGCGTGGCCCAGGACAAGACCGGCGCCCTGCTGGTGGCCGACGATGTGGGCAATGTGATCTGGCGCGTGGCGCCGGCGGCGCGCTGAGAAAACGCATACAATTCAGGTTTTGCCAGCAATACGAAGGACTATCATGCGCATTCTGCACACCATGCTGCGGGTCGGGAACCTGCAGCGCTCCGTTGATTTCTACACCAAGGTACTGGGCATGCAGCTGCTGCGCACCAGCGACAATCCGGAATACAAATACACGCTGGCCTTCCTCGGCTACGGCGCCAACCCGGAACACGCCGAGCTGGAACTGACCTATAACTACGGTGTGGAAAGCTATGACCTGGGCAATGCCTACGGCCATATCGCCATCTCGGCCGACAATATCGTGGCCGCCTGCGAAGCGGTGAAAGCCAATGGCGGCAACGTCACGCGCGAACCGGGCCCGGTCAAGGGCGGCAGCACCGTGATCGCCTTCGTCACCGATCCGGACGGCTACAAGATCGAGCTGATCGAGCGCCAGTTCAACGCCGGCGGCAGCGGCCTGCACCAGTAAGGCTCAGCCGCAGCGGAGCGGCGGCGTAGCGGCGGCTCCCGCCCCGCCGCCCCTTCCGCAGCAAGCCGGCTTCAGGCCGGCGCGGCTTCGCGGCCGCAATCGCGTTCGAAGGTGCGGCGCACGCTGGCCCAGCAGGCCGCGTCGCCGAAGGGAATGAAAGCATCGGCCGCGCGCCGCACGTTCTCGTCGTCCGACAGGGCGATCACGCGGATGCCGGCCGCCTTGGCCGCCTTCACGCCGTTCAGGCTATCCTCGAAAGCCAGGCACTCCTTCACATCCACGCCATGCAGGCGCGCCGCATGCAGATACACCTGCGGCTCCGGCTTGCCGCGCGCGAACTGGTCGCCGCTGCACAGGTGGTGGAAGTGGGCACGCAGGCCCAGGTGGCGCAGCGAGGCATCGAGGATGGGCGGGCTGGAATTGGAGACCAGCGATTGCGCCACACCCTGCCGCGCCAGCCATTTGCAAAAGTCCACCGCCGCCGTCGCCGGTTCGGCGCGCTGCACATGGCGCAGCACGTATTCGACCGTGGCGCCGTACCAGTCGTGGTAGGAGGAAGGCAGCGGCGCGGAAGACGGCAAGCCAAACAGGATGCGGTAGACACCGGGGCCGTCCAGGCCGGGCGGCAGCCGCAGCGGCGTCTCCAGCTGCAAGCCGTGCAGGGCGCAGGCATGCACGATGGAGTCCAGATGAATGTCTTCGCTCTGGATCAGGGTTCCATCCAGATCCCACAGCACCACGCTTACCGCCATCGCCATCCTCCCTATCGCATCCATCGCTTGAGATAAAAAAAGGGGCCGATGGCCCCTTTGCTTTTACTTCACCAGCAGATCGTTGATCGGCTGCAGATCTTCCGGCTTCAGCGAACCGGCCGCCGCCTTCAGGCGCAGACCATTCATGATGGTGTCGTAGCGCGCTTTCGCCAGGTCCTTCTGGGTGTTGTACAGCTGGCGCTGGGCATTCAGCACGTCGATATTGATACGCACGCCCACCTGGTAGCCCAGCTTGTTCGATTCCAGCGCCGATTTGCTCGACACTTCAGCCGCTTCCAGCGCCTTGACCGTGGCCAGGCCGCTGTTCACGCCCAGGTAAGCCTGGCGCGCATTCTGCGAAGCCTGGCGGCGGGTCGCTTCCAGGTCGTTGCGGGATTTTTCTTCCAGCGAGATCGATTCGCGCACCTTGCTGGTCACGGCAAAGCCATTAAAGATCGGCACATTCCACTGCAGGCCGATGCTGTTGTTGCGGCCGACGGCTGGAGCCGGACCACCGGTGCCGGTGCTGCGCTCGGCGCCCGCCACCAGGTTCAGGGTCGGCGCATGGCCGGCGCGGCTGCGCGAGATTTCGCGCTTGGCGATTTCGGCGTTCAGCTTGGCGCCCACCACGCCGTAGTTCTGGTTCTCGGCGGCCGATATCCATGGCTCGATATTGGCTGGCGACGGCGGCGAAATGCGCACGCCGGTGCGCAGGGTCGCCAGGGCGCCGGACGGCTGGCCGATGATCTGCTGCAGGGCGGCGCGCTTGACCTCCAGATCGTTGATGGCGGCGAATTCCTGGGCCACGATCAGGTCATAGGCCGCTTGCGCCTCATGGGTGTCGGTGATGGTCTGGGTGCCGACCTCGAAGTTGCGCTTGGCCGATGCCAGCTGCTCGGTGGTGGCCGCCTTCTGCGCCTGGGTCGCGGTCAGGTTGTCCTGCGCCGTCAGCACATCGAAGTAGGCCTGGGCCACGCGCACGATCAGGTCTTCCTCGGACTGGGCGAAGACCGCTTCCGAGATCGACTGCTGCAGCTTGCTTTGCTGGTAGCTTTCCCAGTTGGCCCAGTTGAACAGGGGCTGGGACAGGGTCAGCTTGATATCGCCGGAGGTGCTGTCGGCCGAGGTCTTGATATTGGTGGCTTTCGGCGTGATCGTGCCATCGTTCTTCATATGCGAACCGCTGGCATTGATCGACGGCAGCAAGGCAGAGCGGCCCTGGGTGCTGCGTTCCCGGCCGGCGGCCAGATTGGAACGCGCGCTGGCATAGGTGGCGTCGTTCGCCAGTGCCTGCTGGTACACCTGGACCAGGTCGGCCGCCTGAGCGTTGAGCGTAAACAGCGCGCTGGCGATCAGCACGGCGATAGTAGGTCTCTGCATTGCATTCTCCATTGGAGTCGTCAAAAAAAAGTTTTAGGTATTTCTTCTTGGTCTAACGCTGAAACTATTCTTCGGCCGGGTACGGAACTCAGTACTTCGGCATGGCGCTGTCCACCTGCACAGCCCAGGCGTGAATACCGCCTGTCAAATTCGTGATATTGCTGAAACCGTAGCGCTCCAGCCAGGCCGCCACCTGCATGCTGCGCGCGCCATGGTGGCAGATGCAGACGATGGCGGCTTCCTCATCGAGCTCGTTGACGCGACCCGGCACGGTATTCATCGGCATCAGGGTCGAACCGGCGATGTGGCAGGTCTCGAATTCCCAGCCTTCGCGCACGTCGAGCAGGAACGGGGCTGGCCGGCCGCTATCGGCCAGCCAGTCGGCCAGTTCGGGAGCAGTGAGATGTTGCATGCTTCCCCCGCCCGGCTTAGAAGGTGAACTGGGACGGGGTCACGGCGTCCTTCAGCGGCTTGGTGCTGGTCTCGAACAGCTTGACCGTGTCGTAGCCGGCTTCGGAAACGCGGGTGATCAGGTGCGCCGACATGACCGGCGCTTCGCCGATGATGGCCAGGATGCGGCCGCCGACCTTGACCTGCTGCAGGAAGGCTTCCGGCAGCACCGGCAGGGCGCCGGAAATCACGATCACGTCGAAAGGCGCGCCGTTGGCCCAGCCTTGGGCGCCGTTGCCCAGCTCCACCGTCACATTGGTGACGCCGTTTTCGGCCAGGGTCTTTTCCGCCTGCGCCTTCAGTTCCGGCGAGATTTCCACCGTCGTCACATGGCGCCCGCGGTGCGCCAGCAAGGCGGCCATGTAGCCGCTGCCCGTGCCGATTTCCAGCACGTTCTCATGTTTTTTCAGGCCCACATCCTGCAGGATGCGCGCTTCCAGCTTCGGCGTGAACATGGCTTCGCCGCCCGCCAGCGGGATTTCGGTGTCCACGAAGGCGATGTTGGTGTAGGCGGCCGGCACGAAATTCTCGCGTTTGACCACCGACAGCAGATCCAGCACATCCGTGTCCAGCACGTCCCAAGGACGGATTTGCTGTTCGACCATGTTGAAGCGGGCTTGTTCGATATTCATCTTTATGACTCGGTGAAGATTAGATAATCCGACATTTTAGCGTTGAACGGCTCAGTCGCCCATGTTAACGATAATGCCGGGGGCCGGCAGAAAATTGCGACAGTCTGCATTTTAAGGGGGCTGAACGTACAAAAACCACAAGCTTGCCCCATTATTCCCGCTCCGGCGGCCGCGGCAGCAGGCCGTTCAGCGCCACATCGATCAAGGAATTCAGGTAGGCATGGGCGTCCAAGCCCTCATGGTTTTCGCAAGGGAAAAACTTGTGTATCCACATCACCAGCATCAGCACGGGCGCCGTGAGGATGGGCATCATCACCTTGGGATCGTGGGGCCGGAACTCGCCGCGCGCGATGCCGCGCTCCAGGATGCGCATCACGAGCGCGTCGCCGCGCGCCGCCACTTCCTCGTTATAAAACGTGCTCAGCTCGGGGAAGTTGCCGGCTTCGACCATCATCAATTTGGTCAGGCCGGCGATGCGGGTCGAACCGACCTGCTCCCACCAGCGCCACAGCATCAGGCGCAGCAGCTCGGCGCTATGCACGTCCTCGGCGGCCGCCACGTCGAGTTCGGCCTGGCCGATGCACTCGCCGATGGTTTCGCGCACGACGGCCTTGAACAGTTCCTGCTTGTTTTCAAAATACAGATATAAGGTGCCCTTGGACACGCCCGCGCGGCGCGCCACATCCTCCAGCCGGGTGGAGGCGTAGCCGCGCTCGACGAACAGATCGAGGGCGGCAGCCAACAGCTCTTGCGGCCGGGCATCCTTGCGGCGCTCCCAGCGCGGCTTGGTATCGGGAGGAACTTGCATAACTATAGTGTTTCGGTAACTTACTCTTGAGTCAGTTATGGTAGACCTGGGACCAGGCCACGTCAAGCCTGGGCCGCCTGGCAAGTCGGAATATGTATTGGGAAATTCGGCGTTGTCGCCACCTAGGGCACAGCGAAGGAGCCGCGGGATGGCCGCCGTGGCGGCAGAGAAATTGCAATCAACACAATTACGACAGCGCCATGAGAAGTGTTCCGGCAACGATCAGGGCGGCGCCCAATGCGGCTTTCCAGGTCAGCGTTTCGCCGAGGAACAGCAGCCCCATCACAATGGCCAGCGCTACACTCAGCTTATCGACCGGCGCAACCTTGCTGACCGGACCGAGTTGCAGCGCACGGTAGTAACACAGCCACGACAATCCGGTGGCGAGCGCAGAGAGAATCAAAAAAAGCCAGTTGCGAGCGCCAATCTGCGCCGGGTTTTGCCATTCGCCCCGCAAGGAAACAATGCCGGCAATAATGCATACGATCACGACGCTGCGGATGAATGTGGCGAGATTCGAGTTCAGCCCCTCCACGCCGAGTTTCCCGAATATTGCGGTCAGGGCGGCAAAGAAGGCCGAGGCCAGGGCAAAGACCAGCCAGCCGGGCAACGGAGTCATGTGAACCCGGACCTAAAAATGACCGCGCAGGCCCACCTGCACGCCATGCGGCATGATTTGCAAGGTGAAGGAGCGATGCCGGCGATGGGAATACCAGCCTGCCGCCGTACCAATCGCCAAGCCGGCCAGGACATCAGTTTGCCAGTGTCCACGCGTCTTCATCCTGGCATAACCATCGTAGACGGGCAAAGCAGCCAGTGCGTAGACCCAGGGCTGCTCTTGTCCGTATTCCAGGATAAAGGGCGTCACGGCGGCGGCAAAGCTGGCCGC
This sequence comes from Massilia sp. NR 4-1, assembly GCF_001191005.1. Classification (NCBI taxonomy): domain Bacteria; kingdom Pseudomonadati; phylum Pseudomonadota; class Betaproteobacteria; order Burkholderiales; family Oxalobacteraceae; genus Massilia; species Massilia sp. NR 4-1. Next base: position 5,186,008 of record NZ_CP012201.1, on the reverse strand, counting down.
TTCTCCGCTAGGGAAGCTGCGGTCACGCGCCGAACGGAACCATTCATTGGGATTATCGGTATTGTTCGGACGCACACGCCGGAAGCTGCGTTTCAGCACTTCCGTACTTGCCGCGGAGATTAACAGGGCATCAATCGACTTCCAATTCGTACGGCCGAAACGCGTATCGCCGCCCTCCCACAAGCCCGACGCTATTTCTGAAGTGATCAATGCGCCCAGCAGAATATGCTGCGTGCGGCGCGACCAGATGCCGTCATTGTCAACGCCTAATTGGTGGTCAATTCCGAGCGGGCCATTGCCGGCGACGGCAGTGGCCATCGACCAGGCGCATAGTGCGCCAACTAGTATTCGCTTCGACGGCATACAGGTCTCCTAGTATCTGCAGCATTCATAAGGGCGGCTGCTCACGGCCAAATTCCACCATAGCATGCAGAAGTGCACAAAACCCTCACACATTATTGCTGCGCGCGCCAGGACGAGAGTGCGCACAAATCAAGCCCCCATTTGTAAATGAGAATCATTTCTATTAAAATGCCGCCAGTTATTGTTTTTTAGCATCAATTTCATAAGGCCGCCGTTCATGAAACTCTCCCTTTCCCTTGCCGCCATCCTGCCCGCCTGCGCCCTGGCCTTGGGCGCTTGCAGCAGCGTGGCACCGGTCGCGCCTGCGGCCACTGCCTTGACCCAGGAAGTGCGCCAGACCGGCGAAATCGTCGACCTGCGCAGCGGCCAGCGCCTGAACCCCGAGCAGCTGCTGGCGCGGCTGGCGGCGGCGCCGCGCGTGATCGTGGGCGAGGAGCACGACCAATTGAGCCACCACCGCATCCAGCAATGGCTGCTGGCGCAGTTGCAGGGCCAGCGGGCGCAGGGCGCAGTCTTGCTGGAGATGCTGAATCCAGACCAGCAGGCCAAGGTGGACGAAGTCAAACCCTGGCTGCAAAGCGATCCCGTGGTGCGCTCCGAGCATGTGGCCAAGCTGTTGGCCTGGCAGCCAAGCTGGAAGTGGGAGCTGTATGGCGATCTGGTGATGGAAGCCATGCGCGCGCCCTACCCCGTGTGGTCGGCCAATCTGGACCGCAGCGAGATCAAGCAGCTGTTTGCCGCGCAGCCTACGCTGCAAGGCAAGCATTCCAACCTGGCCAATGAGGCCAAGGTGCGCGCCCAGCAGGAACGGATCATCCGCGAGATGCACGACAACCAGATCGATGCGCCGCGCCTGGCCGCCATGCTGTCGGTGCAGCAGCAGCGCGACCGCCGCATGGCCGAACGCCTGCTGGCCGCGCCCGCGCCGGCCCTGCTGATCGCGGGCGGCTACCACGCGGCCAAGGATATGGGCGTGCCGCTGCATGTGCAGGATCTGACAGGCAGCGCGCCGCCGATGGTGCTGATGCTGGCCCAACGCGGCGCGTCCATCACCGCGCAGCAGGCCGATTTCGTGTGGTTCACACCGGTAGCCCCTGCCGCCGCCGGCACGCAGTAAATAGTTTGACCGTTTGACGCCGCCGGACGTCCGCTCCGGCACCTCTCCCCAGCACGCTCCCTCCGTAGCAGCCAGGTAGTTTTGCATGCGCTTGCGCCGCCTTTGGCGCAGCCATGCCTGTTGATGTCTTTAACCTGATTCTGCTGATATGAATATCGATGTATTCCGCCGTCCGCTTTCCTGCGGCGTGCTGCTGCTTTCCCTGAGTTCCGCCGCGCAGGCCAGCACCCTGCCGCATGACCTGTCCCCGCTCGGCATGTTCCTGGCCGCCGACCACGTCGTCAAAAGCGTTCTGATTGCGCTGCTAGCGGCGGCGCTGGCGGCCTGGGTCGTGCTGCTGGTGAAAGGTGCCAGCCTGCTCAAGGGCCAGCGCGACGCGGGCCGGGCGCTGGCTTTGCTGAAAGCGTCGGAGTCCTTGCCGCAAGCCACAGCCAAGGCGCAGGACGGCGCCCAGGCGGCGCTGGCCCGCCTGCTGCTGGACGATGTGCAGCAGGAGCAGCGTCTGTCCCATGTGCAGGCGCCAGCCGCCGCGCTGAAGGAGCGCGCGGGCTTCCGCCAGGAGCAGCTGATTGCGCAGCAGGTGCGCGAGATGGCGCAAGGCATAGGCCTGCTGGCCAGCATCGGCTCCGTGGCGCCCTTCGTCGGCCTGTTCGGCACCGTGTGGGGCATCATGAACAGCTTTATCGGCATCGCCGCCAGCCAGAGCACGAATCTGGCGACGGTCGCTCCCGGCATTGCGGAAGCACTGCTGGCGACGGCCCTGGGCCTGGTGGCGGCGATTCCAGCCGTGGTGATCTACAACCTGCTGAGCCGCGGCATCAACCACTACAAGGCGCAACTGCGCGCCGCCTCGGCCCAGGTGCTGCTGATGCTGAGCCGCGAACTCGATCTGCGGGAAGAGCCGGCGCCCGCCAATGTGCGCAAGCTGGCTTGAACCATGGCGTCCCTCTTTCCTTCCCAGGCCGACGATGCGGCCGATATGCCGGAGCTGAGCGAGATCAATGTCACGCCCTTCATCGACGTGATGCTGGTGCTGCTGATTATCTTCATGGTGGTGTCGCCGCTGGCCACCGTCGACCTGAAGATCGACCTGCCCGCCGCTTCGGCCAAGCCGGAACCTCGCCCCGACAAGGCGCTCTTCGTTTCGCTCAAGGCCGACCGCAGCCTGTATCTGGGCGAGACGCCGGTGGCGCGCGCCCAGCTGGGCGGCCTGCTCGACGCGCAGACCGGCGGCGACCGCCAGCGCACCCTGTTCTTCCAGGCCGACAAGCAGGCCGCGTATGAGGACGTGCTGGGCGTAATGGATACCTTGCGCCAGGCCGGCTATCTGAAAGTGGGCCTGGTGGGCCGGGAGGGCGAGTGAGCGCGCCAGCGCTGGCGCCGCGTCCGGTGCTGAGCTGGGGCATCGCCACTTCGCTGGTGGTGGCTGCCGCACTGGCGCTGCTGCTGTGGGCCAGCTGGCGGCCAGCTGCAGTGACGCAACTGCAGCCGGCGGCCGCCGTGATGGTGGTGTTTGCGGCGCAAGCCATGTCGGAAGCAACGCAGCCCAGCCACGCCGTCGGTGCGCGCCAATCGGCCGCCGCCAGCGCGGCGCAGCCGCCCAGGAACAGCAGCAAGCAGGAAGCCTTGCCCGCGCTGGCGCGCGCCGCCGCACCGCAAATCGTGGCGGCGGAAAAGGCGGCCAGGCAGGAGCAGTCCAGCATGACGCCGCCCGATCCCGGCAAGGATGCGCCGCAGGAAGCGTCCCAGCCCGCGCAAGCCAGCAGCAGCGCCACACCGGCGTCCGCCGCCCTGCGCGGCCCGCAAGCAGCACCTTTCAATAGCGTCTCGCCTTCGTCCCATGCGGTGCAGGCCAGCTGGCAAAGCCGCGTGCTAAGCCACCTGGCGCGCTTCAAGCGCTATCCGCTTGAAGCGCGCCAGCGCCGCCGCACAGGCGAGGCCTGGGTGCGTTTTCAATTGGACCGCGACGGCAAGCTGCTGGCGAGCGAATTGGTCACGCCCTCTGGCACCGTGCTGCTCGACCGCGAAGCGCTGCAGGTGCTGGAGCGCGCCCAGCCCCTGCCAGCCCCGCCGGAGGCCATGCTGCGCCAAGGCCAAGTGACCGTCACCTTGCCGGTGTCCTTCCAGCTCGATGCCGAAGGCCGTCCCGGCGCTGCGTGAAGCCGCGCGCCCCATTTTTTCAGCCGCCGCCAGTTCCAACAACACTACAAGTCGAGAGAAAACATGAAAACCAAAGTAATGGCGCACGCCGTCGGTGCGTGCATGGTGCTGTTCGCGCAGCACGCAGCAGCCCAGGCACAGGACAGCGACAACGGCAAGGTCGAGTTCTCGCCGCTGAACGTCTCAGGCGAAAGCGTGGCGGTGGATCAGCAGGCACTGGAGAAGCCGGGCGCTTTCAGCTCGCGCGGCGCCGATACGCGCCTGCAGCCGGTCGACCAGATCCTGCGCGGCATGCCGGGCACCTTCACCCAGATCGACCCGGGCCAGGGTGCCATCAGCGTCAACATCCGTGGCCTTTCCGGCTTTGGCCGCGTCAACACCATGATCGACGGCGTGACGCAGAACTACTACGGCAGCGCGCCGTCGGAAGTAGCGCATGGCAGCGTGCCAAGCAGCCAGTTCGGCGCGCTGATCGACCCCAACTTCATCGTCGGCGTGGACGTCTCGCGCGGCAATGCAAAAGGCAGTGAAGGGGTGAATGCCTTGAGCGGCAGCGCCAATATCCGCACCATCGGCGTGGACGACGTGGTGTTCGCCGGTGAAAAGATGGGCGGACGCACCAAGCTCAGCACGGGCAGCAACGGCGTGGGCCGCAGCGCCATGCTGGCGGCGGGCCTCAAGCTGCCGGCCTTCGACGGCGGCAATGTGGGCTTCATGGCGGCCACCAGCGCCAGTGTAATCGGCAACAACTACAAGAACGCCAAGGGCGTCAACAGCGAGGAATTCGGCTTCGGCTACAACCAGTATTACCGGCAGAAACCCAAGTCGCAGCTGCTCAAACTCGATATGAAATTCAACGGCTTCCATGCGCTGGAACTGTCGGCGCGCGACTACCGCAACAGCTTCACGCGGCGCGATATCAAGAGCGACGACTACTACCTGAAATACCATTACACGCCGTTCTCGGAACTGATCGACCTGAACGTGATGGCCAGCCGCAGCCGGGGCAATCAGAAATATATGCCGGGTGCCTTGATCAACTTCGTCAACACCAACGCGGCCAATAGCGCCGATGCCTTCGACATCAACAACACCAGCAGCTTCCGCTTCGGCGGCGGCGATGTGCTGCTGACGCTGGGCGGAAAGGCGATGCGCAATAAATACAGCAAGCACGTGGAAAGCCTGGTGCACGACCCCGACAATCCCCTCGCCAACCAGCAGTCGATCGAAAACAATACCTTTGGGCCGGAGGGTCGGCAAAAGATCGACAGCCTGTATGCCGGCCTGCAGTACAACCATGGCATCTACCAGGTCAACGCGGGCCTGAACTACGCCAGCTTCACGCTGAACGGCTACAAGCCGGCCTGCGACCCGCGCGTGCAGTGCTTTCCGCAGGGGGCGGCGCGGATCGCGCTCAAGGAACATGGCGTCCAGCCTTCTCTGCTGCTGTCGGCGCAGATCAAGCCCTGGTTCCAGCCCTTCGCCAGCGCAGAGCGCACCATGCGCGGCCCAAATCCGCAGGAAGTGTTTTTCTCCAACGATGGCGGCGCATCGATGAATCCATTCCTGAAGGGCGAGAAGTCGACCACGTACCAGTTGGGCTTCAACTCCAGCATGCACGGCCTGCTGAGCAAGGACGATGCGCTGAATTTCAAGGTGCTCTACTTCCGCAGCAAGATCGACGGCTATATCACCAGCCAGTCCTTCCTGGTCTGCCAGGGCGGACGCAAATGCAATATCGCCGAGGTGATTGCCACCGACTGGGCCACCGTCGGAGACTATGTGACGAATATGTACATCTATCTCAACTCACCAACGCCGGTGCGTTCGCGCGGCCTGGAACTGGAAGCGCAGTACCAGCTGGGGCCAGCGTATGCGCGCCTGTCCTACACCCGCAGCAAGACCAGCCAGCCCACCTCGATTGCCAGCAGCTGGTTCGGCGCCAGCGATATCAGCGAGCTGCCCAATGTGTACTACACCCTCGATCTGGGCGCGCGGCTGCTGGATAACAAGCTGGAAGTGGGCGCCCTGGTCAAGCACACCGGTGCGAACCGCCGCCTGTCGCCCGATAACGAGGCGGACGAGGTGACGGGCGCAACCATGACGGTGGTGAATCCGAATATTCCGGCGGTAGTGGACCTGTATGCCAGCTACCAGGTCAGCAAGAACCTGTTCCTGCGTCTGTCCGTGCAGAACGCCATGAACAAGGACTTCTCGGAAGCCCTGAACCGCCTGAACTCGATCCCGTCGCAGTCGAACGAAAATACGCCGCTGAGCACAGCACGGGGAAGGACTTATCTGGCGGGGCTGGAATACCGCTTCTAACGGGCGCCCGCCCAATGCCGCACGCGGCGCAGGCGCGGGCAAAGCGCAATCTGGAGGCTTGGCACATCCACGGCCAAGCCGGGATGGCGGGGAACCAGGACAGGCGGGGAGGTCCGCGCGGGCTGGAATTCATGACGCGGCCGGCCGCCAGCGCGTACGACAAGAATGGCATCAGGGCGGCCAGCAGCACGGCGGCACAAGCTACCCACGCCACGGCGATTCGCCATTGCCGGGTTCCTATCAGGATGCGATTTTGGCATCGAAGGAGGAGTCAAAAAAAAATGATATCGCCTAAGATTCCTGCGGATCGGCCAGGCAACTGGCATAAAATACCGCCTCGCCGCGCGGCTCTGCGCGGGATGCCACATTATCAAGCGATGACTGCCTCCGCCTCTACCCTCGACTGCCGCCCCGGCTGCGGCGCCTGCTGCACGGCGCCCTCGATCACCTCGTCCATCCCCGGCATGCCGCAGGGGAAGCCTGCTGGCGTCAGATGCATCCAGCTCGGAGAAGACAATCGATGCCGTATTTTCGGCAAGCCGGAACGCCCCGCTTTCTGCGGTGGTTTACAGCCTTCCGAGGATATGTGCGGATCAAACCGTGAACAGGCGATCAAGTGGCTTACAGACTTGGAGCGTGCAACCGCGCCTGTCTGATCGGCTCATTCAACATGGCCCCGGGTGCGTTAAGGACGCCATAACTTGAACTGCCCATTGTCGTCGACACCTGCCAAAACAAACTGCTGGCGCCAGTCCACCAAGATCAGTCCGAATTTCTTGTTCAGTTTGAAGAACGCGCTTGTCAGCAAACGATCGTCTGCTCCTTGCAGCGAAGCACCGAGTACGGTGACGTGTTCATTCTGCTGCAAGCCGTACAGATAAGCATTTGTCCCCAACTCCAGGCTGAAGCCTTGTTTTACGTGGCCAAGGAGATGTGAGGCGGTGGTCAAAATCGGCGCGGGGAGCGGGTTGGCATTGAGCTCCTGCTCGATATCCAGCACGGATACGCCCATTGCTGCGCGATTGATCTCACGTCCGTATATCTGCGTCCACCCTTGCTGGGTGCGATGCTCCGCTTCAAACGACTTGAGTTCTCTCAGTACTTCCTGCACCTCGGACAGGCGTTCTTCTGCAAAGAATTCCAGTTGGCCCCACTCATCTTCGTGAAACTGCGGAGCCCCTTCAAAACTGCTGGCAGTTGGCGTTTCGAATTCAATCGCGTCGCCCGCGATGGTCGGCATGGAAAAACGAATTGAATCGACTGGAACGTCTTTACTCATCTGTTGTATCTTCTTTTTCAAACAAAGTATTAATCCGCGCGACGGCACTTGCCTATGTCATGACCGCCCCGGCCTGCCATTAATCGCATTGTAGCCGGTTCCGCAACATGCCAAAATGTGCGGTTCCAGCCGTGAAGGAAAACCGTGAAAATTGCCATATTCAGTGCCCAGGCCTATGACCGCCGCTTTCTCGACGAAGGCCGGCAACAGTATTTTCCGGATGCGGACATCGAACTGCTGTACTTCAGCGAGACGCTGACGCTGCAATCGGCCGCGCTGGCGCAGGACTGCGCAGCGGTCTGCGTTTTCGTCAACGATCTGCTGGATGCGGCCGTGCTGGAGGCGCTGGCGGAGCAAGGCGTGCGCGCTGTTCTGATGCGCTGTGCCGGCTTCAATAATCTCGACACGGCGGCGGCGGCCCGTCTGGGCCTGTTCGTAGCATATGTGCCGTCCTATTCGCCGGAGGCGGTGGCCGAGCACACCTTGGCCCTGATCCTGACGCTGAACCGGCATACGCACCGCGCCTTTGCCCGCGTGCGCGAAGGGAATTTCGCGCTGGATGGCCTGCTCGGTTTCAACCTGCACGGCAAGACGGTAGGCCTGGTCGGCATCGGCAAGATCGGGCTGGCGGTGGCGCGCATCCTGAACGGCTTCGGCTGCCGCGTGCTGGCTTGCGATCCCGCGCCCGCGCCGGAGTTCACGGCCTTGGGGCAGATGGCGGAGCTGCCGGACTTATTGGCGGCATCGGATATCGTTTCCCTGCATTGTCCGTTGCTGCCCGCCACGCGCCACCTGATCGGCCGCGCCGCGCTGGCGCAGATGAAGCCGGGCGCCATGCTGGTGAATACTTCGCGCGGCGCCCTGATCGACACCGCCGCCGTGATCGACGCGCTGAAGGCCCGCACCCTGAGCGCACTGGCGATTGACGTCTACGAACAGGAACGCGAGCTGTTCTTCTTCGACCATTCGGCCGACATCATCGGCGACGATGTGTTCCAGCGTCTGCTGACCTTCCCCAATGTGCTGGTGACCGGCCACCAGGGTTTCTTCACGGCGGAAGCCATGCGCGAAATCGCCGGCACCACCATGCAGAACCTGCGCTGCCTGCTGGATGCTACGCCCTGCGCCAACCGCATGCCTGGCACCGCCAGCTAGACAAACTCAGAAACCGGCTTCGCGCCAAAACACGGCGGCAGCGGCGCGCAGATAGCGCCAGGCAGGCACGGTCCAGCCGCCCGCCACCACCACCTTGCCGCGCCAGGCGTGGGAACGGGAAGCGGCATCGCCCTCCAGCGCTTCCAGCGTGACGCGATACACCGGACGTTCCGGGAACAACTGTCCATTCTTCTCGCGCACGGCGACAGCGCCGCCATGCAGGCTACTTAGTTCAGCCTCCGGCAACACGCGGCTGGCATCGCGGTCGATTGCCGCAACACGCAGCCGCAACACCGGGCCATCCGCCGCATCGGCATAGAACATGGCCGTATCGCCGACGGCGATCAGGGCCACCGCTTCCTCATCCAGATAGCCGACCGCCTGCTGGCCCGCCGTGGAGACCAGCCGCGCCAGCACCTCCTGGCGTCCCAGCCATAGGCCTGGACGCAGTTCCGGCGCCAGATCGCGCATCACACCGTCATACGGCGCCAGCGGCCGATAGCGCGCTGCCTCGGCTTCCAGCATCGCCACCTCCGCTTCGGCTGCAGCCACTTCCTCCTGCGCGGCCTGCCAGTGGCTGCGCTGCTCCTGGTCGAAAACGCCGGCCGACGCTTGCCAGCGTGCACGCTGCAGGCGGCCTGCGGCGGCGGCCTGGCGGCTTTCCAGCTCCGGCAGGGCAAGAACCATCAGCGGCGTCCCCGCCCTGACCTGCTGGCCCTCGCGCAGCGGTAGCGCCGCCACTTGCGCATGCGGCGGCGCATACACGATGAACTGCTGCGCCGGCCGCAATATGGCGCTGGCCGAAGGCCGCGAAGGCCAGGGCATGGCCAGCACCAATACCAGCAGCGCAAACAGCAGGACAAAGCTGCGCAGACGCCGCCGCCTTTGCAAGTGCGGCCACAATTCCTGCCAGGCGCGCAACTCGCGCCACAGGGGCGCCAGCACGAACCAGCCTATCTCCACCGCGAACAAGGCGATGCCCACCGCCTTGATGAAGAAGGCATAGACCATGGCGGCAATCGCCGTGAACACGGCCAGGCGATACAGCCAGGTGGTCCAGGCAAACAGGATCAGGCCATGGCGGCGCGGCGCGGACATGCTTTCCGGGGCAGGCTGTCCAAGGCCGAACAGGCGCTCGCGCAGATGCCAGCGTGCCAGCGCAAACGCGCGCTCATGCAAATTGGGCATGCCCAGCCAGTCGGCCAGCAGGAAGTAGCCGTCGAAACGCATAAAGGGACTGCTGTTGATGGCAACGCTGGCCACCCAGGTGACAGTCGCCAGCACGAAAGCCATATTCTTCAAGCCGCCATCCGGCAACAAGGCCCAGGCCAGCGTGGCCCAGGCGGCGACAGCCAGTTCCGTCAGCACGCCAGCCGCTGCCACCGCCAGGCGCTGGCGGCGCTCGCGCAGCTTCCATACCTCGTTGGTGTCGGTATAGGCAACCGGCCATAGCACCATGAAGGCAATACCCATGGTGGGAACGCGGCAGCCGAAGCGTTTGGCGGTAAAGGCATGACCCAGCTCATGCAGCAGCTTGACCGCCAGCAGCGCGCAGCCATATCCGGCAAAGCCTTGCCAGCTGAAGGTATCCACCAGTGTGGCGCCGAAGCGTTCCCACTGGCGCCCAGCAGCCAGCAGGCCCACGCCCATGGCGCCCAGCGTCAGCCACAGGAACAGTCGGGAGTAAAAGAAATCCAGGCGCGGCGCCCAGCGCGCCAGCCAGGCATCGGGCCGCCACACGGGAATGCGGAAGAACAGATAGTGATGCAGCAACCGGTGCCAGATGCTGCCGCGCCGCTGCTGCAGGCGCTGCGCGTAGCGCGCCGCATGGCCCGGCGCTGCTTGCAGCAGCTGATTGTGCTGGAAAAAGGCCAGGACCCCGGCCACGTCGTCGGCATCCATCTGCAGCGCTGTTTCGCGGCTGATCGCGGCAGCCACGGCTTGCGGTTCGCCCAGATGCCAGCGGCGCAGCACCTCCAACGCCGGCCAGTCAAGCTGGAAGAAGAGGTTGCGCACCGGGTCGTGCAAAGTGTGGCTGGGTTGTCCATCGGCCAGCACCGGGCCGGCGTGCAAGGCCAGCTCTTCGCGCAACGGCGGTAGATGCATTACAACCCCACGCATCACAACCCCAGGGCTTGGCGCACCGTCGCCAGCGGGCGGCGCAGCAGCCAATAGGCCAGCGGCACCCAGCCGCCGCTCAAGCGCGCCGTGCCTTTCAGACCCACGCGTTGCGCGGTCGCTGCACTCAGCGTGGCGCGCACCCGGTAGGCGTAGCTGCCATCCGGCCGCAGGCTGGCTTCATGCGCCACATAGCGCAGCCGCGCTGGAATGGCGGACAACGGGTTGGCGGCCAGGTAAAGATTCAGGTCGCCCTGCTCCGGCAAGGGGATGGCGTCGCCGATGGGCAGCCAGGCTTCCACCTCCAGCTGTTCGGGCATGGCGATGCGCATGATGCGTTCGCCCATCTGCACAGGCTTGCCGATCCATTCGCCGGGATCGTCGAACAGGGCGACACCATCCTGCGGCGCGGTGACGCGGGCGCGCGCCAGTTGCTGCCCCACGTATTCGTCCTCGGCGCGCTTTTCTTCGATCTTGCTCGACAAGATGGCCAGTTGCGCCTTGGAGCGCGGATCGGACAGCGCCTGCTGCGCGAACTGGCGGTATTCGGCTTGCGCCGCCGCCAGCGCCTGTGCCGCCACATCGCGCCGCGCCGCCAGCTGGGCCTCGTCAAAGCTGAACAGCAGTTGGCCCGCTTTGACGGCCTGATTCGGCTGCACCTCGAAGCGTCCCAGCACACCGTCCAGCGGCGCGCGCACAGTGGCCGCATCCTTCGGCACCAGTTCTCCAGGCGCCAGCACCGTCAGCCGCACCGGCAGCAGCAGGAGCACCAGGATGGCGGCGGCCAGACGCCAGCGCGGCTGGCGCCACCAGGCCTGGCCGGGTCGCCGCCCCAGCACCCGCAGCGGCTGGCGCCAGCTGCGCCAAGGCGAAACGGTGGCACGCTGGCAGGATGTCCAGGCATGCAGCCACGCATCCTGCCACTCCCGCATCAAGGCAATCGCATGCTCGGGCCAAGGCTGGTCGGCGGCCAACAGCAGACCGCCACCCTCGCCATTCGCGGCGGCGGCAGAGAACGGCAGCCATAAGCCGTATGGCGGCAGCCATTCTGCCCATTCACCGGCCAGGAGCGCCGGCAACTGGACCGCTTCCACCGCTGCGGCCTGTACCTGCTCGCCATGCAGGTGACGGCACACCGCATTGATCCAATGAGCGTAGGGCGCGTTGACCTCGGCCTCGACCACGCCAGACAGGGCGCGCACGCCATCCGCTTCAAACCACAGCGCCGCTTGGCGGTAAGGCGCGAGAATATGGCTGTCGTTGACGGCCATGAATGCCAGTTCCTCTGCGCTGACGGAGTGGCGCGCGCGGCGTGCCAGCTCCAGCAGGTGCAGCAAGGCTTGCGACGGCGCCGCCGCTTGATCGGCCACCACCTGCATCAGCGGCGCACCGCGCGTTCAAGCGCTGGACGGCCGCCGGAGGCACGCAACTGCTCGCTCAAACCGGGGCGTCCACTGCGCGGTGCGGCGTCGGCCGCCTGCTGCGCGCCACCCACGCGGATTTTCAGCAAGGTCGTTGCCTCGTTACCCTGGGCGTCGCGCGCCGTCACCTTGATCTGCAACTCGCCCGCTACGCCAGCCGGCGCCCGCACCGTGAATTTGCCGCTGCGCGCGTCAAAACTCACCCAGTCGGGAATCGGCGCGCCATTGACCTGCACGGCCGAAAGGCGGATCACCGCATCGCGGCTGCTATGGGCAAAGGTATCGGTGGGCACAGAGAACTGCATCGTGCCAGCGGCAGGCACGAACTGGTCGGCCAGCGGCCGGTTCAGCATAAGGCCTGTGCCGAACTGGCTTTCCTTCAGCAGGACCTGGAAACTGGTGCCCTGCCCCATCGTCAACAGCGGCGCTAGAGCCGCCTGCAATGGCCTTTCGCTTTCCAGGCCGCTGCTCACACCCAGCACGGATTCAGCGGAACGCGAGAGGAAGATCGCGTTGCCGGTAGCGGGCGGAGCCAGCACAACGGCTGCCGGCGCTGGCGCCATGACCGTATTGGCATTGACCGGTGGCGACGGCAGATGCACTTGTACATCGGGCGGCACCACATTGTTCAGCGTATAGGACTGGCCCGAGGTAAAGCCGGATGCCAGCGCTACATTGCCAGCATTCTGAATGCCGGTGCCACTGTCTTTCAGATCCAGGCGCAGGCTGCCTTCGCCACTCATACCAGTGACGGTAACGATATACGTGCTACCGCTTCCGCTGACACCGGCAATCGTGCCGGTGGCGTTGCCGTCCGCCGTCAGCACAAAGTCGCCGGCGTCGACGCCGCTGACGTTTTCGCTGAAGGTGACGACATAGCTGATGGAGCTGCCGCCTGCCGCCTCGCCGCTGCGTTCGATCGATTTCACCACTGGGGCAACGGCCATGGCCACCGTCACAGTGAAGGCTTGTTTCGTCGTATTGCCCGCCGCATCGGTAGCGGCCACATAGATGCGATAGCTGCCTGCCGTCAGCGCCGTGCCGCCAATCTTGAGCGTGCCGCCGGACAGCGTGAAGCGGCCATTGTCCGCATCGTTCGCGCCATCGCCCGCCGCCAGCGCATAGCTGACGGCATGGCTGTCGCTGGCCGACAGCGTGGCAACCAGCGCATTACTGCCTGCAGCCGCCAGCGCGATGCTGTTGGCGCTCAGGCTCAAGGCCGCTGGCGCTTGCGTATCGATGACCACCGTCAGCGCAGCGGAGGCGGCCGAGGCATTCCCCGCCGCGTCGCTGGCGCGCGCCGTTACGCTGTGCGCGCCAGCCGCCAGCGGCGAGGAAGTGATCGACCAATTGCCTTTCGCATCGGCCACGGCGCTGCCGATGGCGACGCTGCCGTCGTACAGTGTGACGCTGCTGCCGGCTTGTGCCGTGCCGGTGAAGACTGGCGTGGTGCTGCTGGTCAGGTTGTCGCTGTCGGAGCTGCCGCTATCGCTGCTGCCGGCAAGATCCGGCATGGATGGCGCAGGCGGGGCCACGCGGTCCAGCAGATAGCTTTGACCGGCTGCGAAGCCGCCGCCGATATCGACCTTGCCCGCATTCTGAATGCCGGTGCCGCCGGATTTCAGGTCCAGCCGCAGCGTGCCTTCTCCGGCCAGGCCGCTGACGGTGACGGTATAAGTGCTGCCGCTGCCGCTCACGCTGGCGATGCTGCCGCCCGCCGTGCCGCTGGCGGAAAGTATGAAGTCGCCGGCATCCACGCCGCTGACGTCCTGGCTGAACACCACGGTGTAGCGGATCTCCTGCGCACCGCTGGCAACGGTTTCCGCCGCGCCGCCACTACGTTCGATGGAGGCCACCACGGGCGCAGGCGGCGCGGGCGGTTTCTCGGTCACGTTGATGACGAAGGCTTGCTTCGTCACGTTACCCGCCGCATCGGTGGCTGCAAGATAGACCTTGTAGCTGCCCGCAGTCAGCGCCGTGCCGCCCACTTTCAAGGCGTTGCCCGCAAGCGTGAAGCGGGCATTGTCAGCGTCGTTGCTGCCGTCGCCGCTGACCAGGGCGTAACCGACCGCATTGCTGTCGGTGGCGGACAGGGTCGCCACTGTCGCCGCGCTCACTGCTGAAGACAAGGCAACCGTATTCGTGCTCAAGGCAAGCGCAGTCGGCGCCACTGTGTCGATATTCACGCTGAGCGCAGCCGATGCAGCCGACACATTGCCCGCCGCATCGACAGCTTTCGCCGTCACCGTATGGCTGCCCGCGCTCATGGTGGAAGCTGTGATCGACCAGTTGCCGGAGCCGTCAGCCGTGGCGCTGCCCAGCAGCGTCGTGCCATCGGTGTCGTACAGCTTGACGGTGCTGCCCACTTCCGCCGTTCCGGTAAAGGTGGGCGTGGTGCTGCTGGTGATATTGTCGCTATCCGCGACGCCGCTGTCGCTGCTGGCTTTCATATCGGGCGCGGATGGCGCCGCCGGCGCTACCCGGTCCAGCGTGTAGCTCTGGCCGGCGCTGTAGCCGCCACCAATATCCACATTGCCGCCGCCCTTGATGCCGGTGCCGCTGCCTTTCAGATCGAGGCGCAGCGCGCCGTCGCCGCCAAGGCTGTTCACCACCACCGCGTAAGTCTTGCCGTCGATGGCCGTGACGCTGGCAATAGTGCCGCTGGCCGTGCCGGTTCCGTTCAGCGTGAAATCGCCGGCATCGACGCCCGTCACGTTCTCGCTGAAAGTCACGGTATAGCTGACCGAACTGGTGCTGGCGGCCACGCCGGCCGCCACGCCGCCGCTGCGTTCGATGCTGCTGACCGCCGGCGCGTCCACGACATTAATGGTAAAGGCGTATTTGCTCACATTGCCCGCCGCATCGGTGGCGGCCAGATAGATGTGATAGGTGCCGGCCGTCAGCGCCGTCGCCCCCACCTTGAGCGTGCCGCCGCTGATTGCGAAGCGGCTGTTCTGAGCGTCGTTGCTGCCGTCGCCGCTCGCCAGCGCATAGCTGACGGCGTGGTCGTCGCTGGCCGTCAGCGTAGCAACCGTGGCGCCGCTGGTGGCGGTCAGGCTGGCGATGCTGGAAGAACTCAGGACAAGGGTACTGGGCGCAGCGACGTCGATCTCCACCGTCAGCGCCGCCGAAGCGGCCGACACATTGCCCACCGCGTCAGTGGCTTTCGCCGTGACCGTGTGGCTGCCCGCGCTCATGGTGGACGCGGTGATGCTCCAGTTGCCGGAACCGTCCGCCGTGGCGCTGCCCAGCACCGTGCTGCCGTTGCTATCGTACAGCGTGACGGTGCTGTTGGCTTCTGCTGTGCCGGTGAAGGTCGGCGTGGTGCTGCTGGTGATGTTGTCGCTATCCGAACTGCCGCTGTCGCTGCTGCTTTTCAGGTCCGGCGCCGACGGTGCCGCTGGCGCGCTATGGTCCAGCGTGTAGCTCTGGCCGGAACCATAGCCGCCGCCGATATCCACGTTGCCGCCGCTCTTGATGCCGGTGCCGCTGCCTTTCAGATCCAGGCGCAATACACCGTCGCCACCCAGGCCGTTCACCAGCACCGTATAGGTTTTGCCGTCGACCGCCATCACGCTGGCGATGCTGCCGGCTGCCGTGCCGGTTGCGCTCAGCGTGAAGTCGCTGGCGTCCACACCCGTCACGTTCTCGCTGAAGCTCACGGTATAGCTGATCGAAGTGGCGCTGGCCGCCACCGCCGCCGACGCACCGCCACTGCGGTCGATGCTGCTCACCGATGGCGCATCCAGCACCGTGATGGTAAAGGCTTGTTTGCTCACATTGCCGGCGGCATCGGTGGCCGCGACGTACACCTTATAAGTGCCGGCCGTCAGCGTCGTCGCGCCTACCTTGAGCGTGCCGCCGCTGATTGCAAAGCGGCCGTTCTGAGCGTCGTTGCTGCCGTCGCCGGCTGTCAGTGCATAGCTGACGGCATGATCGTCGCTCGCCGTCAGCGTCGCCACGCTGGCGCCGCTGGTCGCAGCCGCCGAGGCGATGCTGGCCGCGCTCAGGGTCACGCTCGCCGGCGCCGCCTGGTCGATCACCACGGTCAGCGCGGCCGAAGCGGCCGAGATATTGCCCGCCGCATCGGTGGCTTTCGCCGTCACCGTATGGCTGCCCGCGCTCATGGTGGAGGCTGTGATCGACCATTTGCCGGCGCCATCGGCCGTGGCGCTGCCCAGCACCGTACTGCCGTTGCTGTCGTACAGCGTGACCGTGCTATTGGCTTCCGCCGTGCCGGTGAAGACCGGCGTGGCGATGCGGGTGAGATTGTCGCTGTCCAAAGAGCCGCTGTCGCTGGCGCTATCCAGGTCCGGGGCGGAAGGCGCCGCCGGAGCGATGCGGTCCAGCGTATAGGTCTGGCCCGCGCTGTAAGCGCCGACAGCGACATGGCTGGCGTTTTCAATGCCGGTGCCGCTGCCTTTCAGATCCAGACGCAGCGTGCCATCGCCACCAAGAGCATTCACCAGCACCGTATAGGTTTTGCCGTCGATCGCGGTCACGCTGGCGATACTGCCCGCCGCCGTGCCGGTCGCGCTCAGCGTGAAGTCGCTGGCATCCACGCCAGTCACGTTTTCGCTGAAGGTCACGGTATACACGATCGAGCTGGCATTCGCCGGCACCACCTCGCTGTTGCCGCGCACGATCGAACTGACCGAGGGCTGGTCCGCGACGACGATGGAGAAAACCTGATAACTCTTGTTCCCCGCCGCATCCGTGGCCGCGACATAAATGCTGTAGGTGCCTGCCACCAGGGCGCTGCCGCCGACCTTCAGCGTGCTGCCGGAAATGGTGAAGCGGCCATTGTGCACATCGTTTGCGCCGTCACCGGTGGCCAAACTGAAACTGAAGGCATGGGCATCGCTGGCGGACAAGGTGGCCACGGTCGCGCCGCTGCCTGCCGCCACGCTGCTCAGCGAGGTAGTGCTTAAGCCCAGGGAGGCAGGGGGAGCGGTATCGATTTCCACCGTCAGGCCCGCCGAGGCGGCCGAGACATTACCCGCCGCGTCGCTGGCCTTGGCCGTCACCGTATGGCTGCCGCTGCTCATGGTGGAAGCGGTAATCGACCACTTGCCCGCGCCATCGGCGGTGGTGCTGCCCAGCTCCGTGACGCCATTGCTGTCGTACAGCGTGACGGTGCTGCCCGCATCGGCGCTACCGCTAAAAGTCGGCGTAACGCTGCTGGTCAGGTTGTCGCTGTTCGAGCCGCCGCTGTCGCTGCCGCTATCCAGGTCTGGCACGGACGGCGTGGCGGGCGCGCTGCTGTCCAGGATATAGGCCTGGCTCTTGAGTGGTCCCTCATTACCGGCGCCGTCTTTCACCTTCAACAGCAAGGTGCTGCTGGCGGCCAGCGTGACACCATCCCAGCTCAGCGCCGTACCCGTCACCTTGCTGCTGATGTCAAGCCAGCTGGTGCCATTGTCCAGCGAGCCATACAGCTTCTCGGTGCCCGACAGTGCCGCGCTGAGCGTGGCCGTGATGGTCTGGGCAGCGGTGCGGGTTATGAAGTCGGAGGCACTGGCGCCGGTGTCGTTGGAAAAGGACAAGGCGCTGATGTTGATCGCCGGCGCCACATTGTCCACGCGCGCATTGCTGCTGTCGCTCGTCGTCGTCTGATTGCCGGCATTGTCCTTGACCGTCACCGACACATTGCGGTTGGCGACATCGTCGATGCTGCCCGCCACAATGGTATAGGTGGCGCTCCACGTGCCACCCGAGTTGGTGGCCGTGACCGCCGAGCCGCCACCAAACTGGCTGAAGTCCACTTGCACGCTGGAGATGGTGTCGCTGTTATTGTCGCCGCCGGCCGTGTTGTTCCAGCTGACCGTGACAGTGTCGCCAATCTTGTACGCGCCCCCGGCGCCGCTGCCGCCCGAGATACTGATCTTCGCATCGGTGAGAGTAGGCGCGATATTGTCCACAGTCAGATTGCTGCTGTCGGCCGTGGTGGTGGTGCCGCTGGCATTGGCGGCACTGACCGAGACGTTGCGGTTGGCCATATCGATGGAACCGGCCGTGATGGTGTAGCTGGCGGTCCAGATGCCGCCGCTCTGGGTGGCGCTGACGGCAGTCCCGCCGCCGAAGGCGCTGAAGTCCATGGTCACGCCGTTCAGGCTGGCGTTGTTGTCGCCGCCGGCGCTATTGTCCCAGCGCGCGGTGACGGTGTCGCCGATCTTGTAGGCGCCGCCAGTGCCGGAGCCGGTGGAGGTAATTGAGATTTTGCCATCGGTAACGGTCGGGGTCGAGGCGGCCAGGCGGATGTTATTGAGGACGAAGTTATCGAACATCCAGACGAATTCGTTGCCATCTTTGGCTTCAATCTCGACCCAGGACACCCCTTCATACATGCTTCCCGAGAAGCTCGGAATCCATGTATGGCTGGCGTTAAATTGCTGCGCCAGCGGGGCCGAACCCTTGTCAGTGGTGATTTTTAAGTCTTGATTGATCTCGTTGCGGTCAAAGATGGTGAGCGATCCCAGATCGAATATTTTGCCGCCCGCTACTGAGATCCGGATCTTAGTCTCCGTGTCACCGCCACCGGCGGGGAGCAGGATCATTCCTTCCATGCCGACCACATCCTCACCAAGCGCGCTCTCGTCCTCCACGGTCATGATCGTCTTGGTGCTGGTCAGTACCATGGTATGGCCATCCACCGTCTGCCTCACAGTTTGGCCGCCGCTGCCGGTGGTCCCGCTCAGATCGAACCTGGTGGCAACCAAGGCGGCGGCGTAGGACCTGATACGCGCCGAATCGGAAAGCGAAGCAGCATCGATCTGCCCTGCTTGATGCTCTGGCGCCCTGTCTCCGTCCGGGTGCGACGCGGCGTCGGCAGCGCTCGCCGCCAATGCGCCGTCGAACATGAAGCGCTGCTCCAGCGCCAGCATCTGCGAACTGCGCGCCAGCCGACGCCCCTTGGCTGACGGCTGAGAATCGGAAAGGACGGTAGAGGGGATCTCGCTCATGGTTGGCTTTCGGGTACGACAGCAGGTTCAGGGAAATTCACAAAGGGAATAAGGCCAGATGTTCAGCCACCTTGCCGTCCAGTTCCGGACGCCAGGTTTCCGGCATATGCTTCAGGACCAGCGCTTCCAGCGCCTCGATCGCCTGGCGCTGGCTGGCATCGCCCGCGCGCGCCTTCGCCGCGGCATTCCAGACATAGACCTTGGCCAGATCGGATGCCGCCAAAGCGCCGGTGGCCGCTTCCTTGGGCGCATGGGCGTACAGGAGGGCGGTGGGGAAGTAGGCGGGGGCATAGCCGGCGCTGGCCGCTTCTTCCAGCCAGAACAGCGCGCGCGCCCTGTCCGGCTCCCCGCCCCTTCCTTCGCCCAGCATGATGCCCAACCAGTATTGGGCCTCGGCCAGACCGCGTTCGGCCGCATATTGATAGTACTGGCGCGCCAGCGGCAGATCGGTGGCCGGGTCCGTCCCCAGCCGATAATACTCGGCCAGCCTCAGCATCGCGGCCGGCACCCCCGACTGGGCAGCCTGCTGATACAGCGCCAAGCCGAGCGTACGGTCCTGCGCTACGCCATCGCCTTGCAGATAGCGCTCTCCCATGGTGCATAGGGATAGGAGGTGGCCGGCGTCGGCCGCTTTTTGATACCACGCCATGGCGGCGGGCACATCCACCGGGCCGCCCATGCCCTTGGCCAGGCAATTCCCAAACAAGTCCTGGGCCTTGGGAATGCCGCCGCGCGCGGCGCGTTCAAACCAGCGACAGGCCAGCACGGGATCGGCGTCACGGCCCCAGCCATTTTGATGCATAAGGCCGACGTAGAACTGCGCCAGCGGGCTGCGGCCAGCATGTTTGGCGTAGAGCGCATATGCCTGTTTGTATTGCCCGGCTTGCTGTGCCCGGCCACCGGCCGCCAAGTCGCGCTGCAGCTCTGTATTCGCATTGGCCGCCTGAACAGACGGCCAAGCAGAACACAGCATCAAAAACACGAGAGAACGTAACATGGCAATCAGCTCAGGCATGGGCATTATCGGTAGACGGGCAAACGCTTTACTCGAACGGTGGGTACAGTCCAATCACCGCGATCTGGTAAGTCAAGGCCAGACTCGGCGGCAACTTGGAGACGAGGGCAGAGCCCCCCGTTTTACTAATCTCCCCCGTCACAACCACGTTTTTCATAGCCAGTTTTCCCGTCATCTCCGTCTTCATTTGGCCGGGGGCGAACGCAAACTTAATGCTGTCCTTATGGAGCTTGATGGACGGTGCATTGCTGGAGTAGATTTTTACAGCAGAGGTTGGTGAGCCGAGCGTCGTGCTAGTCGACGGCACATTAGTCAGATCTGGTGGTGGAGTTCCAGTGGTCGGGGCTGCCGCCATCAGTTGGAGGTCGAGCGAGGGAGCTGACGAATAAGTGGTCGTGAAGCTCGTTGCGTTGGTGTCCACGTCTCCGCTCAGGGTCATTGGTAGGCTTGTGAATCCGTGGCTGTGGGGCGGGAGTTGCTCCAAACGCAAGGCCGCGGCAGACAGACCGTATGCTTTTCCATAGTCATAATTTAAACTAGATCCGGCATCGGCAAATAAGCCAGCACCGATCACGGTGCGTCCGCGCAGATCGGGCAAACCAAACGTGGTGCGCCCATCCCCGCCGAAGGTGCTCCCAATAATACTGAACAGTGCCGGATTGGCAGCAATGGCCAAGAGATCCCCGTTGGCGAAGCGATAACCGGTAATCGGCTTGGGCGAAGCCATGATGCAGATCGATCCCACGAATGGCTCCGAACTGCAGGCGTAGCTGGCGCCGCTCCAGGCCATGCCCATGGTCAGCAAGGTTGCGGCGACGATTTTGCGTTTCAGATGCATACCCAATTTCCCCTTCTTTAAAAAATGCAGCTTGCCGGCGGCAAGCTGGTCTGGCAAATCCATCAGTTACCCGGTGGCGCCATCAGCACCTTGCCGCTCATGCCCGCCATCAGTTCGCCGAACTTGCCGTCGATGGCGGCGGTCAGCTTGACCGACTGGCTGACCGGGTCGATGCGCGCGCCGATGCGCTGCACCTTGGCCGGATAGGTCTTGCCGGTCTCGTCGATGACGACCTGGAAGCCGTGCTGGGCGCGCAGCCACACCAGCCATTTGCTGGGCACGATGAATTCCAGCTCCAACGCGGAATCGTCGATGATGTCAAGCAGGGCTTGGCCGGGCTGGACGAATTGCTGCTCGCGCGCCTTCTGTTCGGCGATGCGGCCGGCATACGGCGCCGTCACGGCGCACTTGGACAGCACGGCGCCGTTGGCCGCTACCTCGGCCTTGGCCTTGGCCACCTCGGCTTCCGACACGTCCAGTTCGACCTTGCCGATCGAACGCAATTCGTTGAGGCGCTGGTTGGCCGTCCAGACTTTCTCGGTCGCGGCCTGGGCGGCTTTGGCCTTGCTCAGCTGGGCTTGCTGCAAGCTGCAATCGAACACCACCAAGGTTTCGCCGGCGCGGAAGCGGCCGCCCTCCACCACGGGCAGGCGGCTGATCTTGGCACCGATTTCGGCCGCCAGCGTGGCGTAGCGGCGCGGCATCAGCTGGGCACGGATTTCGCGTTTGTCGAGGGCGGCGCTGTTGGGTGGACGCGGCTGATCGGCGGCGGCTGCCGGCGTCAGTGCCGCCAAGCCGAGCGTCAGCACAACGGCCGCCGGCGCGGCGCGCAGGGCAAGCTGCTTCATTGCGCGGACACTGCAGGCAACTGGCCCGCTTCCCATTGGCGCATGGAGCTGCCGACGGCAGCGGTCAGCTGGTCCAGTGGCAGATCGGCGCTGGCGCTGACGGCCGGTTCCAGTCCCAGCGTGGCCTGCAGCTTGCCGGTGGCGGCGTGCAATTGGGCCAGCGCCTGGAAGCGGCGCAGCTCGCTCAACAGGGCGGTGGTCTGGTTCGACACCAGTTCAAGCTGGGTCTGCGTCTGGGCTTGCTGGGCGTTGGCCACATGCTGGGCGATCGAGCTGTCGAGCTGCCAGATGGTGTTGGCGCGGTCGAACTGGCGCAGCGCATTGCCGTATTGCAGACGGGCGATATGGACCTGGGCCAGCAAGGCCATCTGGGTCATCACGCGGCGCTGGTCGGCCACGGCCACGCCGGCGTCGGCCAGGCGCATCTGCGACGGCGCGGACAGCAGACCCAGCAAGTTGAAGGAGATCTGGGCGCCGGTTTCGCGCCAAGTCTGGTTGATCAGATAACTGTCGTTGCTGTGCTTGGGGCCATAGCTGAAGGACAGGCCAGGGAAAAGCTTGAGTAGGGCGCGGCGCGATTCGGCGCTGGCGATGCGCGCGTTGTAGAACGATTCGCGCAGCTCGGCATTGTTGGCGATGGCGAATTCTTCGAGCTGCTCGACCGGCATGCTGTGCCAGGCGGCAGCGGCCGTTTCGGCCGGCTCGCTGACGGTGAAGTCCTGGGCCAGCGGCAGGTTGACCAGGGCCGCCAGTTCGAGGCGGGCGGTGGACAACTCTTGCGACACAGCTTCCAGCAGGCGCACGTTTTCCAGCACCTGGCGCTGGTAGCGCAGGGTGTCGAGCGGATTGCGCAGACGTTCGGCCTCGGCCTTGCGCGAATCGGCCAGGGCGGCTTCAGCGGCGGCCAGTCCGGCCTGCACCTTGCCCTGCAGCTTTTGCGCGCTGACGGCACGCCAGAAGGCAGTGCGCACATCCTGGATCAGGTTGTGCATGGCCTTGCGGCGATGCTCGGCGGCGATCAGCACGCGATCTGCGTTCTGCTGGGTGGCGTAATAGCTTTGACCGAAATCGAGCAGGCTCCAGGTAAAGCTGAGGTCGGTGGTCACGGCATCGCGGTCGCTGGAGATATAGGGATTGGCCAGCGAGGGACGGCCGGTGACGGAATCCTTGCTGCGCGTGATCAGATCCTTATCGCGCTCGCGGTAGCCGGCCGACGCAACCAGCTTGGGCAGCATATCGTAGGCCCCTACCTCCAACTGGCCCTGGGCCAGCGACTCTTCCATCAGGCGCGTGCGGCGGGCCAGATTGTATTTCAGGGCGCGTGCCACGGCCTCGTCCAGCGACAGCGGACCTTGCAGCGGTACCACGTCCTGCTGCGCGCGCTGGCGGTCGGCGCGGCTGGCGGCAGCCAGGTCGGCTTGTTTCAATGGCAGCGGAGTATAGGAAGCGCAACCCGACAAAAGCAAGGCGGCGGACAGGGGCAAGAGTAAGGGAAGGCAGCGGGAGCGGATGAGCATGCTGGGTCTTTTCGAAATGGAAACGAAAGGGGCTTTTTTCTTAGCAAATATGGTTGCCAAGAGAAAAATAGTGCATGCATTCTAACTTACCTTGTCAGCAACAGTCAGATTTCCGAGTGGATTTAGTGGTTTTTTGAGAGAAATATTTGACAGTGATTTGCCCAGGACACTCCAACAACTTTGCGCCCAATAAAACAATGTCCGACTGGTTTCTGACGCCAGCGAGACATTGTTTGTCCTGGATTAAATGCTGGGGCGAAAAAAAACCCGTGCCTGAGAACACGGGTTTTTAGAGGCGCGTTGGCGCTTATTTTGCAGGTGCGGCTGGAGCGGCTTTGGCGTCCTTGGTTTCGGCTTTGGCGACTTTGGCGTCGGCTTTGACTTCAGCTTTGGCTTCCGGTTTGACTTCCTTGCTTTCGGCTTTCACGTCCTTGCCTTCGGCTTTTTCGGCTTTGTGCGCTTTGGCTTTCTTGCCGTGGCCTTCGGTTTTGGCTTCGGCTTTGACTTCGGTGCCGGCGGCTACCTTGCTGTCTTTGGCTTCGACTTTGCTTTCCACTTTAGCGGCAGCTGGCGCAGCGGCTGGCGTGGCTGGCGCGGTGGTCGGCGCTGGAGCGGCGGCGAAAGCTGCGGTGGCGAACAGGCCGGCGATCAGGGTAGCGATGGTCTTTTTCATGGTGTTGTCCTTTAAAGTATGCGGTTCAGGTATTCAGTTGTCGGTTGGGGTGCTGCGAATTACTTGGTGGCCGGTGCGCTGGCTTTTTCTTCAGCTTTGACTTTCTCTTCGGCTTTCGCTTTCTTGTGGTGCTTGGTGGCTTTGTGTTCTTTGCTGTCGGCTTTGACTTCCTTGCCATCGGCTTTGGCTGCGGCGACAGGCGCGGAGGCAGCGGCGGATGCGGAGGCAGACGCGGGTGCAGGGGCTTGTGCAAATGCGGCGGTAGCGAACAAACCAGCGATCAAGGTAGCGATGACTTTCTTCATTTGAGTTCCTTTTAAGTTTGTTTATCTAGTGCACTAATTCCCGTGTCACTGAGCAAGAAACGCGGTCCGGTTTCGACCAGTTGACGGCTTTTACAAGCGCTTACAACTCAACTAATCTGCTTACATTTGGCTGTTTCAGCGCAAAACCGGGGTTTGAAACGGGGACTACGCTTGAGCTGAATGCCGGCCCACAGGCCGCTCGTGGTAAGCTTCGTGCCCGCGCACCGACTGTCCGCGCGCGCTCCCCACCGAACTGCTAATCAAATACACAATGGATATTATTTTTGCGCTGAAGGCTCTGGTGATGGGCCTGGTAGAAGGCTTTACCGAATTCCTGCCGATTTCTTCGACCGGCCACCTGATCCTGGCCGGCAGCCTGCTCGACCTGCAACGCAATGTATCGAAGGAAGTGATCGACGTATTCGAGATCGTGATCCAGGCCGGCGCCATTCTGGCCGTGTGCTGGGAATACCGCGCGCGCATCGCTTCCGTGCTGTCCGGCCTGACCAGCGACCATAAGGCGCGCAAGTTCGTATTGAATCTGATCGTGGCCTTCCTGCCGCTGGCCGTTCTCGGCCTGGCCGTGGGCAAGCATATCAAGGCAGTGCTGTTCAAGCCGGTGCCGGTGGCGCTGGCCTTCATCATCGGCGGCTTCGTGATCCTGTGGGCCGAGCGCCGCGCCAAGACCAATCCAACGGCGGTGCGCATCCATTCGGTGGAAGATATGAGCGTCAGCGACGCGCTGAAGGTGGGCTTTGCCCAGGCCTTCGCCCTGATTCCCGGTACCAGCCGTTCCGGCGCCACCATTATCGGCGGCATGCTGTTTGGCCTGTCGCGCAAGGCGGGCACGGAGTTCTCCTTCTTCCTGGCCATCCCTACCCTGCTGTGCGCCACTTTCTACTCGCTGTATAAAGAGCGCGCACTGCTGTCGGCCGATCTGACCGGCTTCTTCAGCATCGGCACGGTGGCGGCCTTCGTTTCGGCCTTCCTGTGCGTGCGCTGGCTGCTGCGCTATATCAGCTCGCACGATTTCACGGTGTTTGCCTGGTATCGCATCGTCTTCGGTCTGGTGGTCATCGTGACTTCGTATACCGGCATGGTGGCTTGGGTAGATTAAGCAATGGATAGTCAGGACACCGGCGCACGCGCCCTTCATCTGCTGCAGACCGTCTTCGGCTACCCAGCCTTCCGCGGCCAGCAGGCGGAGATTGTCGAGCATGTGGGCAATGGCGGCGATGCGCTGGTGCTGATGCCAACTGGCGGCGGCAAGTCGCTGTGTTATCAGATTCCGGCCATGCTGCGTGATGGCGTGGGCGTGGTGATCTCGCCGCTGATCGCGCTGATGCAGGACCAGGTCGACGCGCTGGCCGAGGTGGGTGTGCGCGCCGCCTTCCTGAATTCGACCCAGACTTACGAGGAAGCGGCGCGCATCGAGCGCCTCGTGCGCACCGGCCAGATCGATCTGGTCTACATCGCACCGGAGCGCCTGATGACGCAGCGCTGCCTCGACCTGCTGCAGGATTCGCCGATCGCGCTGTTCGCCATCGACGAGGCGCACTGCGTTTCGCAATGGGGCCACGACTTCCGCCCCGAGTACATCAAGCTGTCGGTACTGCACGAGCAGTTCCCCAACGTGCCGCGCATCGCGCTGACAGCAACGGCCGACCAGCAGACACGCGCCGAGATCGCGCACCGCCTGCAGCTGGAAGACGCGATGCAGTTCGTGTCCTCCTTCGACCGCCCGAATATCCGCTACCAGATCGTGGAGAAAGCCAACGGCCGCAAGCAGCTGCTGGACTTCATCACCGCCGAGCATGGCGGCGACTCCGGCATCGTCTACTGCCTGTCGCGCAAGAAGGTGGAGGAGACGGCCGAATTCCTCAACGAGAACGGCATCCGCGCCATGGCCTATCACGCCGGCATGGAGCATGCGAAGCGCGCCTCGAACCAGGCGCGTTTCCTGCGCGAAGAGAATATCGTGATGGTGGCGACCATCGCTTTCGGCATGGGCATCGACAAGCCTGACGTTCGCTTCGTGGCCCACCTCGATCTGCCAAAGAGCATCGAGGGCTATTACCAGGAAACCGGCCGCGCCGGCCGCGACGGCATGCCCGCCAGCGCCTGGATGGCGTATGGCTTGCAGGACGTGGTGCTGCAGCGGCGCATGATCGACGAGTCGGAAGCGGACGAGAACTTCAAGCGCGTGCTGGGCACCAAGCTCGATTCGATGCTGGGCCTGTGCGAGACGCTGAGCTGCCGCCGCGTGCGGCTGCTCGATTACTTCGGCGAGCAGGCTTCGCCTTGCGGCAATTGCGATACCTGCCTGATTCCACCTGTCTCCTTCGACGGCACGGTGCCGGTGCAGAAACTGCTGTCGGCCATCTACCGCGTCGACCAGCGCTTCGCGGCCGGCCATGTGATCGATGTGCTGCGCGGGATGGAGTCGGAACGCATCAAGACCTGGCACCACGATTCGCTGTCGGTGTTCGGCATCGGCGCCGACCGCAGCGAGCAGGAATGGCGCGCCATTCTGCGCCAGGTGATCGCGCTCGGTCTGGTGACGGTCGATCACGAGCAGTTCAGTTCCTTGAAACTGACCGACGCGGCACGCCCGGTGCTGAAGGGCGGCCAGAAGGTACAGCTGCGCCAGTACCAGAAGCCGGTCAAGCAGAAGCGCGCGGCCGCGGCGCCGAAGGGTTATGTGGAAACCGATCTGACGCCGCAGGAGCAGGCCATCTTCGACAAGCTGCGCTGGTGGCGGGTGGAGACGGCGCGCGCGCACAGCGTGCCGGCCTATGTGATCTTTGTCGACGCCACCCTGCGCGAAATCGCCAAGGCCCAGCCTACCTCGCTCGACCAGATGCGCGGCATTTCCGGCGTGGGCGAGAAGAAGCTGGCCTCCTATGGCGAGGAAATCGTGGAGCTGATCGCTTCGATGCTATAAGGGCATCCGGCCACTGCCGGGGGGCCGGCGCTCGGCAAGCGGCGGCTGGTGGCCACGCTTAAGCACACATGATCTGGCGGTAGCGGCCGGGCGGCACGCCCAGCGCGGCACGGAAGCGGTGGCTGAAATGGCTCAGGTCCGCGTAGCCGCAGACATCGGCAATCTGCTGCAAGGGCAGTTGCGACGCGCGCAGCAGGCCACGCGCCTTGTCCAGGCGGCGGCGCGCAATCCAGGCCGAGGGCGGCATGCCGAAGGAAAGACGGAACATGCGCGCCAGATGGAATTCCGACATGCAGGCCACCAGCGCCAGCATGCCCAGCGTGATATTCCCCTCCAGATTCGCCTCGATATATTCCGCCAGGCGGCGCCGCACCAGCGGCGCCAGGCCGCCGCGCAGGCGCAGGCCGGGACGCTGCACGGCTTGCGACTGCAGCAGCTCGCTCAAGGCTTCATGCGTGATCTCGTTGGCGCGCAACAGTTGATCGTTGTCCTGCCAGGGCGCATCCAGCAGCGACTCGCAGAGCGCGGCCAAACGCGCATTCTCGAAATAGGTGCGGTCGGCCAACGTCAGCTCGCGCGGCTCGCGGTCCAGCTCCGTCACGGCGCGGTGGGCATAATGCTCCGGCATGAAGTAGATGTGCATCAGGCGCAGCGTGTCGCGCACCGTCCAGTAGGATTCATGCCAATCCGGCAGGGAGCACAGCCGTCCGGGACCGCCATAGTGGCCCGGCGCGTCGTGGCGCTCGACGCGGTAGCCGCCGCCCAAGTAGCAGGACAGGGTATGGTGGCCGGGCTGGATATAGTTGGTTTTGCCTTCCTGCGTGCTGCGATGCCAGACGGCGACGGCCATGCCATCGCCCAGCCAGGCAAAGCGCTCCAGCTTCGCTTCGGTGCCGCTCATGGTGCGGAAGACCGCATGCGACATGGCGTCGGCCGGCGCGCGCTGGCCATGGACGGCCAGCGCCAGCTGATCGTTCACGGCAAAGGCATCGGAGTTCGGCTTGGTCGGCATGGCGGATGGCTGGGTCATAGGCATTGCACAGCGGTGCCGCCAGCAACGGCAAGGCAGGCAAATCGAGGCAGTGCTCAAAGTCTAGCATGGAGCACGGCGCGGCAAGGCTGCGGTCAGCCACCCAGCCGCAAAATGCGCAAGATCAGACAATCGCCGCCGACCGGCCGCGCATGGTCCGCCTTGCACCGGCCATCGCAGGCGGCGGCAAAAGCCAAAAAGCGCAAACCGGAACAAGCGCCATCGCCGCCGCCCGCGCATGCTGGACGTTCCACCATCCCGCTTGCACTTCTCTCACCGCCATGAATGCTTTTCTCTACCTGCTGACTGTTCTAATCTGGGGTACGACCTGGATCGCCATCAAATTCCAGCTGGGCGTGGTCCCGGCTCCGGTCTCGATCGCCTACCGCTTCTGGATCGCGGGCGTGGTGCTGCTGCTTCTACTGGTCGCCCTGCGCAAGCAGGTGTGGCCGCCGCGCCAGGCCTGGCGCTACCTGGTAGCGCAGGGACTGGCCCTGTTCTGCCTGAATTTCCTGTGCTTCTACTACGCCAGCGCCAAGGTGCCGAGCGGCCTGGTGGCCGTGGTCTTCTCCACGGCGCCGATCTGGAATGCGCTGAATGGCCGCCTGTTCATGCAGCGGCCGATACGCAGCCAGGTCGTGGCTGGCGCGCTGCTGGGATTGGGCGGCATCGCCCTGCTCTTCCTGCCGCAGATGCGCGGCCACTGGGGCGACAGCAGCATGCTGGCCGGCCTGGCGCTGGCCCTGGGCGGCACGCTGTGCTTCTCGACGGGGAATCTGCTGTCCAGCCGCATGCAGGCGCTCGGCCTGTCGCCATGGACGACGAATACCTGGGCCATGCTGATCGGCGCTGCGGTGCTGAGCTGCGGCGCGCTGGCGCTGGGCATGCCCTTCAACTACGAGCCGGGGCTGCGCTATACGGGCGCGTTGCTGTATCTGGCGGTGCCGGGATCGGTGATCGGCTTCACCGCCTATCTGCTGCTGTTGGGTCGCATGGGGCCGGACAGGGCGGCGTATTGCACCGTGCTGTTTCCGGTGGTGGCGCTGAGCATGTCCACCATCTATGAGGGCTACCAGTGGACGCTGCCCGCGCTGGGCGGGCTGGCCCTGGTCGTCGGCGGCAATGTGCTGGCCTTCCTGCCGGCGCGGAACGGCGCCCGCGCGCAGGCAGCTCCCGCCGCCAAGCTTACTTCTTGACGAAGACCAGGTCCCAGACGCCGTGGCCCAGTTTCAGACCGCGGTTTTCGAACTTGGTCAGCGGGCGGTAGGCCGGCTGCGGCGCGTAGCCGTCCGCCGTGTTTTGCAGGCCTTCTTCCGCGCCCAGCACTTCCAGCATCTGCTCGGCGTATTCCTGCCAGTCGGTGGCGCAGTGCAGATAGCCGCCCGGCGCCAGGCGATCAGTCAGCAGCTTGACGAACGGTCCCTGGATCAGGCGGCGCTTGTTGTGGCGCGCCTTGTGCCATGGATCGGGGAAGAAGACGTGCACGCCCGCCAGGGTACCCGGCTGGATCATATTGTTCAGCACTTCCACCGCGTCATGCTGGATGATGCGCAGATTGCTCAGCTCTTCCTCGCCGATCAGCTTGAGCAGGCTGCCCACGCCCGGCGTGTGCACTTCCACGCCGATGAAATCCTTCTCCGGCATGTGCTTGGCGATATGGGCGGTGGTGCCGCCCATGCCGAAGCCGATTTCCAGGATCACCGGCGCCTTGCGGCCGAAGGTCTGTTCGCTATCGAGCGGCGCCTTGGCATATTCGACCAGGAATTTCGGCCCCAGATCGTTGAGCGCCCGCTCCTGTCCCGTGGACAGGCGGCCGGCACGGGTGACGAAGCTGCGAATGCGGTGCTCGGTCGGGTCATACAGCATGGTGCGCGCGCTTTTGGATGGGGTATCGGAAGACATGGGTATCAATCAAAAACTTTAAGGACGATCCGCCATTATACGTGATGCCGTTTTTGCCAGTCCATGCGGGCTACGGCCTGCGATAATAGCGGCTTTCCAAATACACGGCTGGCGGCGCATGGGCGACATCATCTATCTCATTCTCATGGGCGTATGCCCGGTGGCGATCTATTACCTCATCAAGACCAAACCACGCGGCACGGCCCAGCCAATCGCCCCCAAGGCAGAAGCCGCGCCGTATACACCCGCGCTGCCGCAGACGGCACCGGCCCGGCACTGGTCGGACGAGGGCCGCTTCCAGTTGGAGGTGGTGGCGGAATCGCGCTACCAGGCGACGATCCGCCAGCTGGCGGGCGCACATGGCGAGCAAAGCGCGAACGCGCGCCACCCGGCGATTCTGGTGCCTGACGATATGAATGCGTATGAGTCGACGGCGGTGGCGGTCTTCCTGTCCGGCCAGATGGTCGGCTATCTGGAGCCGAAACAGGCGGCCGCTTTCCGCCGCTTGCTGGCGCAGCAGGAACTGGAGGGCCAGCCCACCAGCTGCGATGCGCTGATCCGCGGCGGCGGGCTATGGGAAGGAAAGAGGCTGAGCTACTCGGTCAGCCTGGATGTGGAGCCGCTGCGCTGAATCAGGCGGTCTTGTTGCGGCGGCTTGGCCGCGCCTGCCATGGCCAAGCCGGCAAGCGCTGCAAAAGAAGTGGAGCGGGTGATGGGAATCGAACCCACGCTATCTGCTTGGGAAGCAGAAGTTCTACCATTGAACTACACCCGCGTCAGCGGCATTCTACGCGGCTTTGCCTGTTGTTGACAACTCGTCACCTCTTGGTTGACAGCAGCGGCAGCAAGGTATGCTGCATGATGTCCCACAGGCGCTGGGCGGTGGGGGACAGGGTGGCGTCGGCGCGGTGCAGGGTAAGGTGGGCGCTGGGCAGCGCTGGCAGGCCGTGGGCGTGGGCATCAAGCGTTTGCAGGCTGGCGGGCAGGCCGATATGCGTGCGCACCGTGACGCCCAGTCCGGCGGCGACGGCGGACCAGACGCCGCTCAGGCTTGGACTGCTGAAGGCGATGCGCCAGGGGATGCCGGCACGGTCCAGGGCCGTGATGGCAGCGCTGCGCATCAGGCAGGGCGCGTCGAACATGACCAGCGGCAGCGCTTCCGCCCCGCCGGACCAGATAGGCGGCGCATCCGTGGCCGTGGCGGAGGCGGCAGCGATCCATTGCATCGGCACGCCGCCCAGCCCCTCGGCATGGGGCGAGCTGCGGCCCATGTCCCAGGCCAGGGTCAAATCGAGACGGCCGGCGGACAGGCGATCCAGCAGATCGGCATTGCGCGCCATCTGCGCTTCGATGCGCACGCGGGGATGGGCTTTGGCGAAGCGGCCCAGCACTTCGGTCAGTACGCGCTCGCCGAAGTCTTCCGGCATGCCGAGGCGGATGCCGCCTTCGAGGTCGACGCCGCGCACGGCGCTGGCAGCTTCGTCATTCAGCTCCAGCAGGCGGCGCGCATAGGCCAACAGGGTTTCGCCGGCCGCCGTCGGCACCATGCCGCGGCCGGCCTTACGCAGGATGGGCGTGCCGACCTGCTCTTCCAGCTTCTTGAGCTGGGCGCTGACGGCCGAGGTGGAGCGGCCCAGGCGGTCGGCGGCCTGGGCGAAGCTGCCCAACTCCACGCCGGTGACGTAGCTACGCAGGAAATCGAGGTCAAAATGGAGGCGGCGCACGGATAATCCCGATTTATCGAATAGTTGATTCAAATCTTTCTGATTTTCAGAATCAAGATAGACGGGTATCTTACGTCTGTCAAACGCTAAAACGGAAGCCGCAGATGAACAATGCAGGACAGCAGGCGCTGGGCGATATTGCCCCGCGCCTGGCCGAAATCACCGACCAGCTGCTGTTTGGCGATATCTGGCGGCGGCCCGGCCGGGCGCCGCGCGAGCGCAGCCTGATCACGGTATCGGCCCTGCTGGCGCTGAACCGGCTGGAGCAGCTGCCCTTCCATCTGCGGCTGGCGCGCGCCAATGGCGTCAGCCGCGCGGAGCTGGGCGAGTTGCTCACGCATCTGGCGTTTTATACCGGCTGGCCCTGCGTGGCCTCGGCTGCCAATCTATTACGATCCATCTACCAAGAGGAGGAAGCATCATGCCAATAAGCCGTATTTCTCTGCTCAAGGGCAAATCGCCCGAGTATCTGCGCGCCTTGTCGGACAGCCTGCACCAGGCGCTGGTCGAGGCTTTTGAAGTGCCGCCGACCGACCGCTTCCAGCTCATCCACCAGCACGAGCCGAATGAACTGGTGTTCGACCGCGAGTATCTGGGCGGGCCGCGTTCGGACAATTTTGTGACGATCAACATCACCATCGGCCGGCAGCGCACGGCGGCCACCAAGCAGGCCTTTTATCAGCGTCTGGTGCAGTTATTGGAACAAAAACCGGGCATTCATCCGGAGGATGTGCTGGTGGTGATCACGCCGGTGCAGACGGAGGACTGGTCTTTCGGCGGCGGACGCCAGGGTATAGGCTGGCCGCCGTCGGATTCAGGCCAGCGTTAGCAGTTCCGGGCGGCTGCGCGCCAGGGCCAGGCTGGTGGCATCCATGCGGGCGGCGCATTGCTGCAGGTATTTGGCGGCGCCGGGCGCGCCGCCGCGTTCGGCCATGGCGAGCAGGCGGTAAGCCTGCTCCACATCGGCCGCCGCGCCCTGCCCCCACATGAACATCAGACCGGCATTGAGCTGGGCGCGCGCATGGCCCTGGCGTGCCGCTTTCAGATACCAGCCCAGCGCCGCGCCGAAATCGCGCGGCAGGCCCTGGCCATTATCGTAGCGCAGGGCCAGCGTGAACTGGGCCAGGGTGTGGCCTTGTTCGGCGGCCTTGCGGTACCACTCGTTGGCGCGCACGGTGTCGGGCGCGGGGCCGGCTTCATTGTCGAATAAGAGGCCCAGCATGTATTGGGCGGCGGCGTAATCCTGTTCGGCGGCGCGCAGATACCAGCCCATGGCCTTGCGGTAGTCCTGCGGCACGCCCTGCCCCGCCTCGTAGCGCAAACCGAGGTCGAACTGGGCGCGCAGATGGCCCTGGTCGGCCGCCTTGCGGTACCAGAAGATCGCTTCCTGCTGGTCCTGCACCACGCCCTGGCCGTTCTCGTACAGCGCGCCCAGATGGTGCTGGGCGGCGGGGAAGCCCTGCTCGGCGGAGCGACGGAACCACTGCTCGGCTTCCACATAATCCTGCAGCACGCCCTGGCCATGCGCATGGCGCAGGCCCAGATTGTTCTGGGCGGCGGCGTGGCCTTGTTCGGCGGCGCGGCGATACCATTGCAGCGCCTTCTGCTCGTCGCGCGGCACGCCGTGGCCATTGTCGTAGATCAGGCCAAGATTGAACTGCGAGCTGACGTGATCCTGCTGCGCCGCCAGCGTGTACCACTTGACGGCTTTCTCGCTGTCCTGCGCCACCTCCTCGCCCTTGTCGTAGCGCAGCGCCAGATTGAACTGGGCGGCGGCATAGCCTTGCTCGGCCGCCTTGCGGAACCAGGACAGGGCTTGCGCCGGGTCTTTCGCCACGCCCTGGCCATTCTCGTAGCGCAGGGCCAGGTTGAACTGGGCGCGCGCATAGCCTTGCTCGGCCGCCTTGCGATACCACATGATGGCCTGGCGGAAGTCCTGCGGCACACCCTTGCCGGTGTCGTACATCATGCCCAGATTGTTCTGCGCGCCGGCGTCACCCTGTTCGGCGGCCTTGCTGAACCAGTACATGGCACGCTCGGTATTGGCTTCGATGCCCTGGCCCTTGGCGTACAGCCAGCCCAGATTGTATTGGGCGGCGGCGTAACCCTGTTCGGCCGCCAGCTGGTACCAGTGCGCCGCTTCCTGGTAATCGAGATCGACGCCCTGGCCTTTCTGGTACATCACGCCCAGATTGTATTGGGCGTGTTCCAGGCCGGCGTTGGCGGCCTGGCGGTACCAGGCGGCCGCCAGTTCGAAATTCTGTTCCACGCCCTGGCCGTTGAAATACATGAAGCCCAGGCTATGCTGGGCATTCGCCACGCCGCGTTCGGCCATGGCTTTCACGCGCAGGAATTCGGCGGAATAGGAAGGTCCGCCCGCGCCTGCCGCTTTCTCGATAATGGGGCTGTGGGGTGTGGTGGCCATGGCCTGAGCTTACGCCTGAATCGCCATCGGCGCCACCGCCGCGTCCAGCGCCGCGCTGCCCGGCAGCGGGGCCAGCTTGTTCTGCGCCTGCAGCACGCTGATGAAGCTGTGCAGGCAGATCGGCCGGTGGTACAGATAGCCTTGCATGGTGGTGCAGCCGTTCGCTTCCAGGTAGCGCTCCTGCACCTCGGTTTCCACGCCTTCGGCCACCAGGTGCAGGCCGAGGCCGCGCGCGATCGAGATGATGGCCAGGATCACCGGATAGTGGCCGTTCTCATCGTGGATCTCCTTGACGAAACTCTGGTCGATCTTGATGGTGTGGATCGGGAAGCGGTGCAGATAGCTGAGCGAGGAATAGCCGGTGCCGAAATCGTCGATGGCGACCGAGACGCCGAGCTGGCACAGCTTGTTGAGCTGCTCGATGGCGTACTGCGGATTGCGGATGCAGATATTCTCGGTGATCTCGACTTCGATCTGGGCCGGCGAAATGCCGTAGCGCGTCAGTGCGCCGCGCATCTTCTCGAAGAAGTCGCCGCGGTCCAGGTATTGCGGCGACAGGTTCAGCGACAGGCGGATCGCTTCGCCGCCGGCCGCGTTCCACAGCAGCAGGTCGCGGCACAGGGCGCCCAGCATCCAGTCCGAGATCGGCAGCATCAGGCCGTTCTCTTCGGCGAAAGGCAGGAACTCACCGGCCGACAGCAGGCCGCGCTGCGGATGGTTCCAGCGCATCAAGCCTTCGGCGCCGATGATGCGGCCGGTGACCACATCGACCTGGGGCTGGTAATACATTTCCAGCTCGTTCTGTTCCAGCGCCTTGCGCAAGGCCTGCTCCAGCGCGATCTTCTGGTGCGAGACATCGAGCATGGAGTTGTGATAGAAGCTGTGGCCGTTCTTGCCCAGCGCCTTGACCTGGTACATGGCGATGTCGGCGTGGCGCAGCAGCTCGTCGATGGTTTCACCGTCGCTCGGATAGATGGCGATGCCGATGCTGGCCGAGATGTGCACCATATGGCCATCGAGGTCGAAGGGCTTTTGCAGGCTTTCCAGGAATTTCTCGGCGATGGCCTTGGCGTCGGCGCGGTCGCGCAGCTCGGGCAGCACGATGGTGAATTCGTCGCCGCCCTGGCGCGCCAGGGTATCGCCCTTGCGCAGGCAATCCTTCAGGCGCAGCGCGGCCTGCTGCAGCAGCTCGTCGCCCTTGACGTGGCCCAGGGTGTCGTTGACCAGCTTGAAGCGGTCCAGGTCGACGAACATCACGGCCAGCTCGGTGAGCTTGCGCTTGGCCTGGATCACGGCCAGGCCCAGGCGGTCCTTGAACAGCATGCGGTTCGGCAGGTCGGTCAGGATGTCGTGGTAGGCCTGGTAGGAAATCACTTCCTCGGCGCGCTTGCGGTCGGTGATGTCGCGCGCCACGCCGTAGGTGCCGAAGAATTCATGGCGTTTGACTTCGTGGTCGGGCAGGTGCATGCCGATGGCGTTCAGCGAAATCGTCATCAGCGTATTGTTGAAGGTGCGCTCGGCGCCGCCGCCGCCCTTGCACTTCAGGCGCAGCTCGACATTGCGCGAGGCGCGCTCGTCGACGCGGCGCTCGTTGAACACATAGCGCGCGCGCTCCAGGTCTTCATCATGCACCAGGATGGAGTAGTGCCTGCCGAGCAGCTCTTCACGCGTGTAGCCCAGCAGCTGGTAGGCGCGGTCGTTGACGAAGGTGAAGTGGCCTTCGTGGTTCAGGGTGTAGATGATGTCGGGCGAGCTGTCCACCAGGTAGCGGTACATCTTTTCCGAATTTTCCAGGCGCGAGGCGATGCGCTCGTTATCGACCGCCAGGCGGCGCTTCTGCAGCGCGTTCTCCACGGTCTTGAGCAGCTCTTCGCGGCTGTAAGGCTTGCGCAGGTAATCGTAGGCGCCGCGCTTCAAGGCGCCGATGGCGGCCTCGATGCCGACGTCGCCGCTCATCACGATCACGTCGCTGCTGATGCCGCGCGCGTTCATGAAATCCATGATCTCGTGGCCGCTCATATCGGGCAGGCGCAGGTCGAGCAGGACCAGGTCGAACTGCAGGCGGTTCAGCTGCGCCAGCGCTTCGCTGCCGCAGGTGGCCGTCACCAGCTGGTAATCGCGGTCGCGCAGCAGCTCGTACAGCGAGGACAGCAGGCGCGGCTCGTCGTCCACCAGCAGCAGGCGCGGCGAATATTCGTGGCAGATCGGCAGCGGATGGCCGGCCTCTTCAATCGTGGGCGGGTGCAGCGGGCTGGCGGGGGTAGGTGGAATCGTGCTCATCGTTGTCTCAAACGGAGTCCATTACCCGTGCCTGTACGCTGGCGGTCTGGCTGGCGCTGCCACGGGCGGGCAGCAGGATTTCAAAGGAAGTGCCGGTCTTGCCGCTGCGGCAGGTGATCATGCCGTCCAGCTTCTTGACCAGGCTGTGAACAATCGAGAGGCCCAGGCCATGGTGCTTGCCCTCCTTGGTGCTGCGCACCGGGGAGAACAGATTGGCCAGCACCTCGGGCGCCAGTCCGGGGCCGCTGTCGGCCACGACCAGCTCCACATACAGGCGGCGCTCGCGGTTGACGTAGCCGCGGTTGCTGATTTCGATCTTGCCGCCCTGGGGCTGGGCTTCGACCGCATTCTTGATCAGGTTGACCAGGATCTGCTTGAGCAGGTCGGCCTCGCCCTCGATCTCGTTCGGCTCGTCCTGCATGCGCAAGAGGATCTGCACCGAGGGCGGCACGAAATCGGTGGCGCGGAACAGGCGCAGCACATCCTCGGCCACGCGGCCGATGTGGGTGACGCTGCTGGCGTCGCTCGGCTGCAGGTCGGCCAGGCCGTTGATCAGGTGGCCGACGCGGTCGATTTCCTCGTTGAGGATGGACATTTCGCTGACCACGGGTTCGCGCCGCGCCAGTTTGCTGTCCAGCACCGACAGATAGTTCTTGATGATGGACAGCGGATTGTTCACCTCATGCACCACGCGGCGCGAGGCTTCGCGGTATTCCTCGGCCACATGGGCGATCTGGCGCCGCGCATGGCCGCGTTCCGAGAGCGCCGTTTCCAGCGCGGCGGCGGCCTGGTTGCCGAAGGCTTGCAGGAAGCGTTCGCGCTTCTGGTAGCTGGGCAACTGCCAGGCGGCGGCACCGCCCACCAGCACGCCCAGGCAGCGCTGGCCGGCCACCAGCGGCAGGCAGACCATGCTTTCCGAGCCGAGCAGGCGGAACAGCTGTTCTTCGGCGATGCCCAGTTCCGGCGCGTTGCGCGCGGCCAGGATCTGGCGCCGCTCCTGGGCCGCCTGCACCACCAGGCCGCCCTTGTTGAGCGGGATGGACAGCTCGGCCAGGCGCTGCTGGTGCTCGCCGGCGGCCACGCCGACCAGGGCATGGCCGGTGGGATTTTCCAGCAGCACCAGGGCGGCATCGAAATCGAAGAGGATGCGCGCCGAACGCGTGATCGCTGCCAGCATGCTGGTTTCGCCCTGCTGGCGGGCGAAGGTCTGGCCCATCTCGGACACCAGCACCATATTGCGCACCTCTTCCGACAGGCGCTGCTGCACCGGGTCGGGCGGCGGCGGCGCGTAGGCCGGCGGGCTGACGATGGCGTCGGCGCCGCTCAGGTCGATGCCCAGGTAATCGGCCGAGCGCTGCACCTGGCGCGCGGCGGCCTTGCAGATGGCGGCCAGTTCCTCGTCCGGCACGCCGCACAGGCGGCCGGCGTCGCCGATGGCGGCCGGCTCGTTGATGTTGGCGCACAGGAGATGGGCCAGGCGCACGATGCGGATCAAGGGGTGGGCCGCTTCCAGGCGCGCCACCGGTTCGTGGTGATACAGCACGCTGTCGGCCAGGAAGGAATCGAGGTTCCAGCGCTCGACCAGCCAGGCGCCCGCTTCGGTGTGGGTGATTTCCAGGGTGCGCTGTTCGACGGCGCACAGCTCCTCGTCGTCGCGCGCGGTGAAGTTGAAGGCGTATTCCCTGGGCGCGGTGGCCAATAAGGCGAGGCGGCCGACATTGTGCAACAGGCCGGCCAGATAGGCTTCTTCCACATGGGGATAAGCCATCTGCTTGGCGATGTCGCGCGCGATCACGGCCGTGGTCAGCGAGCCTTGCCAGAAGCAGCGCAGGTCGGCGCTGCCCGAATGCGGGAAATTATTAAAGGTCTGGAATACCGACTCGCTGATGACCAGGGTCTTGATCATGTCGGTGCCGAGCGACACCAGGGACTGCTCCAGGCTCACCGTGCGGCTGGCGCGGTGGTAGGCCGAGCTGTTGGCGACCGACAGGATCTTGCTGGTCATGCCGGCGTCCTTGGCGATCAGCGCAGCCAGCTCCGGCATGCCGGCATCGTCGGCTTGCAGGTGCTCAATCAGCTTGAGCAGGATCTGCGGCATGGCAGGCAGCCGCGCGACCAGCAAGCGATTGCGAATATCGTTATCGGGTTGGTGCATCGTATCAAGCATTGCCGCCAGTTAACGTAGTCCAGAGAGTGAAACTTGGTGTACCCGTGCGCCGAAATTATCCAAGGATAAATGTGTCATAGCTTATTAGCAAGAAAAATTTCCTACTAATATTTTCCTGTGGTTAAGAGTGTTGTACCGGATGGGCTGATAGCATGCGCCGGTATAGGCGCGCCGTCAACCACAAAGCCAAGGAGGTAACCGCAAATAACAATTGCCCAATGGCAATTAGTAACAGCGAATGCGAGACCAGCGGCGCCACCACCCCGGCCACCACAGCGCCCAGCAGGGTGCTGGCAAACGATTGGCAGGAGGCGGCCGTGCCGCGGATATGCGGGAACAGGTCGAGCGCCAGCAGGGTGGCGGCGGGCGCCACCACCGACATGCCGAAGGTGTAGACGAACAGCGGCAGCATGCTCCACGGCAGGGCCGGCGGCAGCCACAGGTGGTAAGCCACATTCACGCTGGCCGCCGCGATCAGAAAACAAAAGCCCAGGCCGATCTGGCGCGCAAAGCTGATGCGGCCGACGATGCGGTTGGCCGCCAGCGCCCCCAGGAAAATGCCGGAGACGGCCGGAATGAAGAGCCAGCCGAATTGCTGCGGTCCCAGGCCCAGCTGGCTGGGCAGGGCTTCCGGCGCCGAGGTGATGCAGATGAACAGGCCGGCGAAATTGAAGGCCACCACGCCCGATTTCAGCAGGAAGGGCGGCGAACCGAGCACGCTGGCATAGCTGCGCAGCAGGAAGCGCGGATTGAACGGCTGGCGCTGGGCCGGCGCCAGGGTTTCCGGCAGGCGGCGGTAACAGACGATGAACAGCAGCACCGTATAGATCAGCAGGGCTAGGAAGATGGCGCGCCAATCGAAGGCGGTGACGATCAGGCCGCCCAGGATCGGCGCCACGGCCGGCGCGATCGAGAAGATCATCGTGACCAGGGACAGCAGCCGCGCCGCCGCCGCGTCGGCGTACAGGTCGCGGATGATGGCGCGCCCCACCACCACGCCGGCCCCGGCCGACAAGCCTTGCACGATGCGGAAGAACCACAGGTATTCGACGCTGTGGGCGGCGGCGCAGCCGATGGTGCCCAGGGCAAAAGCCACCAGCCCCACCAGGATCACATTGCGGCGGCCGAAGGCGTCCGACAGCGCGCCATGCCACAGCACCATCAGCGCGAAGGCGGCCATATAGGCGCTCAGGCTTTGCTGCACCTGCAGCGGCGTCGCCTTCAGGCTGGACTGGATGGCCGGGAAGGCAGGCAGGTAGGCGTCGATGCTGAAGGGTCCCAGCATCGACAGGCCGGCCAGTACGGCGGCCAGGGCGGCCGGCGCCAGCGGGGGGCGCGGGCGCGGTTCGGGCGGCGGCACCGGCTGCACCGGGTCGGGCGGCAGTACGGACGGGGGATTCGGGTTGGGGAACATCGGCTTTACTCCGGCTCTGGAACAGGGACGGCGGGACCAGCCCGCCGCCGGACGCGCCGCAGCCGACGCGGCGCGCTACAACGGGACTTACTCCGCCTTGGGCGCCGGCGCAGGTGCGTCGGCCTTCGGCTTGGCTTCCTCGCGGCGGTTGAAGCCGGCCACCATATCGAAGCGGAACAGGCGGCATTCGAGGGCGCCGTTGAAGAATGGCGTCTTGCGCGATTCCTTCAGGCGCAGCATCTTGGGCAGGCCCAGGTCGGCGGTAAACAGATAGGCGGTCCAGCCGGCGAAGCGCTGCTTGAGGGTGGAGCTGAAATCGGCGTAGAAAGACTTCGCCAGATCGTCCTCGGCCAGGGTGCTGTCGCCGCGTACGCCGATCCGCTCGCCGTAGGGCGGGTTGGTCAGCATGATGCCCGCTTCGGCGGTCGGCGCCTGCACCTGCTGCGCCTCGATCTGCTTGAGCGGCACCTCGAACAGGATGCCGGCGCTGCGTAGATTATGGCGCGTCATGGCCACCATATCGCCCGAGATGTCGGAGCCGAAGATGGTCGGTTCGGCCGGCAGCGGGTTCGGTTTGATGGCAGCCTTCATCGCCTGCCATGGGGCGGGGTCGAAGTCGTGGAATTTTTCGAAGGCGAAACGGCGGCGCGCGCCGGGCGGGACGCCCTGCACCATCTGCGCCGCTTCGCACAGGATGGTGCCGGAGCCGCACATCGGGTCGAACAGGGGCACGCCCGGCTTCCAGCCCGAGACGCGCAGCAGGCCGGCGGCCAGATTCTCGCGCAGCGGGGCGTCGCCGGTCTCGGTGCGCCAGCCGCGCTTGAACAGGGCTTCGCCCGAGGTGTCCAGGTAGATGATGAACTGGCGCTGGTCGAGGAAGCCGGCGATGCGCATATCCGGCTCGCGCGTATTGACCGAAGGACGCTTGCCGTACATATCGCGGAAGCGGTCGCAGACGGCGTCCTTGATTTTCAGCGTGGTGAACTCGATGCTTTTCAGCGGCGACTTGATGGCCGTGACGTCGACGCGGATGGTGTGGTCCACGCCGAACCATTCTTCCCAGGGCTGGGCCAGCACCAGGTCGTAGATATCGTTTTCGTTCTGGTAGTGGCAGACGCCCATGCGCATCAGCACGCGCGAAGCGATGCGCGAATGCAGGTTGATGCGGTAGGCGTCATACAGGTCGCCCGAGCAGTGCACGCCTCCCGGCACCTGGTTGTGCACTTTGAGCGTGGCGCTGTCCTGGGCGATCTCGCCCAGTTCCTCGGCCAGCGCCGCTTCCATGCCGCGTGGGCAGGGGCAAAAATAAGAAGTCATAAGGTGTACCCTTTATCCGTTGAGTGAACGCGGACGGCCGCTGCCGCCCGCTGATTAAAATGGTTTGATGACAACCAGGATGGTGACGGCCAGCAGCAGCAGCACCGGCACTTCGTTGAACCAGCGATACCATTTGTGGCCGCGCTGATTCACGCCGCGCTCGAATTTCTTCAGCAGCGAGCCGCAGGCGTGGTGGTAGCCCACAATCAGCAGCACCAGCGTGAGCTTGGCATGCAGCCAGCCGGGCAGCTTGAACCGCTCGCCGCCGCCGTATTGCAGCCAGACCAGCCATGCGCCAAACACCAGGGCCGGCAGCGCCAGCATGGTGGTGAAGCGGTACAGCTTGCGCGCCATCAGCAGCAGGCGCTCGCGCGCCGGGCCCTCGCCTTCCAGCGCCAGGTTGACGAAGATGCGCGGCAGGTAGAACAGGCCGGCGAACCAGGAGGCGACGAAGACGATGTGCAGGGCTTTGATCCAGAGCATGGCTTTCCTTGAGGCGTGATGGCGTGCTTAGTTGCGTGGCTTAGTTGCGGACTTCGCCGTGGCCGAAGACCACGTATTTGAGCGAGGTCAGACCTTCCAGGCCGACCGGGCCGCGCGCGTGCAGCTTGTCGTTGGAGATGCCGATTTCCGCGCCCAGGCCGTATTCGAAGCCGTCGGCGAAGCGGGTCGAGGCGTTCACCATGACCGAGGCGGAATCGACTTCGCGCAGGAAGCGCAGGGCATCGCTGTAGTCTTCGGTGACGATCGCTTCGGTGTGCTTGGACGACCAGGTGTTGATGTGCTCCATGGCGGCGTCGATGCCGTCCACCACGCGCACGGCCAGGATCGGCGCCAGGTATTCGGTGGCCCAGTCCTCTTCCGTGGCGCGCGCCAGGTGCGGGTAGCCTTCCAGGATGGCGTGGGCTTCGGCGTCGGCGCGCAGCTCGACCTGCTGCGTGAGATAGCGCTTGGCCAGCTCGGGCAGCACGGCGGGCGCGATGGCGCGCGCCACCAGCAGCGTTTCCATGGTGTTGCAGGTGCCATAGCGGTGGCATTTGGCGTTGTAGGCGATGTCCAGCGCTTTCTGCAGGTCGGCCTTGGCGTCGATGTAGACGTGGCAGATGCCGTCCAGGTGCTTGATCATCGGCACCGTGGCCTCGGCCATCAGGCGCGCGATCAAGCCCTTGCCGCCGCGCGGCACGATCACGTCCACATACTGCGGCATGGTGATCAGGGCGCCCACGGCGGCGCGGTCGGTGGTGTCGACCACCTGCACGCCGTCGGCCGGCAGGCCGGCGCCGGCCAGGCCTTCCTTCACCAGCGCGGCCAGGGCGCGGTTGCAGTGGATCGCTTCCGAGCCGCCGCGCAGGATGGTGGCATTGCCGCTCTTGATGCACAGGCCGGCCGCGTCCACCGTCACGTTGGGACGCGCTTCATAGATGATGCCGATCACGCCCAGCGGCACGCGCATCTGGCCGACCTGGATGCCGCTCGGGCGGCTTTTCATATTCGAGATTTCGCCGATCGGGTCGGGCAGGGAGACGATCTGGCGCAGGCCAGCCACCATGGTGGCGATGGCCTGCTCGGACAGGGCCAGGCGGTCCAGCATGGCCGGCGCCATGCCGGCGGCGCGCGCGGCGTCCAGGTCGAGCTGGTTGGCGGCGCGCAGCACGGCGGCATCGCGCTCGATGGCGTCGGCGATCAGGCCCAGGGCGCGGTTGCGCGTGGCGCCGTCGGCACGCGCCATGGCGCGCGAGGCGGCGCGCGCCTGGCGTCCCACCTGTTCCATATATTCAGTGATGTTCATGATCGATCCTGCTTGCCCGGCGCTCAAGCGCGGGCCACGGTGAGCGCCAGCTGCAGCATGGCGTCCCAGGCATCGCCTGCGAACGCTTTCGCGCGCAAGCCCTTGACCATCTTGTCCACCTGGGCCGCCTGCTGCAGCGCCGACTCCAGTGTGTTCAGGGACAGGCGGCGCAGCGCGCCGTCCATCATGCGCTCGCGCGGACCCCAGATGCGGTATTCCTTGAGCAGAGCGCCCAGCGGGCGGCCCTGCGCCATGCCCGCCTTCAATTTCAACAGCGTGCGGATTTCCTCCGACACGGCCCACAGCACCAGTGGCAGGGCTTCGCCCTCGCCCTGCAAGCCTTCCAGCATGCGCACCAGGCGCGCCGGATCGCCGGCCAGCATGGCCTCGCTGAGCTTGAAGACGTCATAGCGCGCCACATTCAGCACGGCGTCGTGCACCTGCTCGTGGGTCAGTTTGCCGGGCGGGTGCAGCAGGCCCAGTTTCTGGATTTCCTGGTGCGCCG
Source organism: Massilia sp. NR 4-1 (assembly GCF_001191005.1). Classification (NCBI taxonomy): domain Bacteria; kingdom Pseudomonadati; phylum Pseudomonadota; class Betaproteobacteria; order Burkholderiales; family Oxalobacteraceae; genus Massilia; species Massilia sp. NR 4-1. The sequence goes on along the minus strand of NZ_CP012201.1, from coordinate 5,142,415 downwards.
CCAGCAGATTGCCTTCCACGCGGTCGGCGATGAAGTCCAGGCTTTGCCGCTCCACGCTCTGGTTCTGCTGCGCCAGGCGCATGGCGATCCAGTTGGGCAGCTGGTTGCGCTCGATATTCGGGATATCGATGTACACGGCGCCCTGCTGCAGGGCGGCCACCCAGGCCGCCTTCTGCGTCTGCCAATCGAGCTTGGGCAGGGTGATCAGGGTCAGGTTGTCGGGGCTGAGGTCCTTGACATAGTTCTGCAGGGCCGCGCCGCCATCCTTGCCCGGCTTGCCGGACGGGATGCGCAGCTCGATCAGCTTCTTGTCGCCGAACAGGGACATGGCCTGGTTCGCCGCCAGCAGCTCGCCCCATTTGAAGCTGCGCTCGACGGAGAGCACCTCGCGCTCGGAATAGCCCTGGGCGCGCGCGGCGCGGCGGATCTTGTCGGCCGCCTCCAGCGCCAGCAAGTGTTCGTCGCTGGTGATGACGTACAGCGCCGCCAGCGGTTTGGCGACGTGGGCGTCCAGCGCATCGGCGCGCAACTGCATGAAACGTTTACTCCTTGGGCGGGGCGACGGGCGTGGCGGGCGCCACCGACATCTGCACCACCGGTTTGATGGCCGCCATGCGGCGCATCATCTGCTGCACCAGGTCGGTCTGCATATCCTTGTACAGCAAGGCTTCTTCCTGCTCCTTCGCCAGCAGCTGGGTGTCGCTGAAGGTGATCGGGCGGCTCAGCTGGATCTGGGTCGGTCCCAGCAGCTCGTTGCCGGCCGGGTCGCGCACACGGAACACGATGTTGTAGCTGAGCAGATACTCGCGCACGCGGCCATTGCTGTTCAGCGACAGGATCGACTTGCTGCGCGTTTTCTCCGGATCGTTGAGCACCTCGATGATGCCATCGGCGCGCTTCGGATCGTTCACGACTTCGGTATGGCCGTTGGCGCGGATATTGCGCTTCAGGTCAATCGCCAGCGGCGACGACTCCGGCAAGCCCACGTACAGCGAAGGGAAAGGCAGGGTGTAGTTGCCGCTCGAACCGCGCAGATGGAAGCCGCAGGCGGCCACGCTGGCCGCCAGCAGCGCCGCCAGCGCGGCGTTGCGCGCCAGGCGGATGAATGTTGGAGTCGTCATTGCCATAAGTGTTTACACCACGATGTTGACCAGTTTGCCCGGCACCACGATGACCTTTTTCGGCGTGCCTTCGATGAACTTCTGCACGCTTTCCTCGGCCAGCGCCGCCGCTTCGATGGCGGCCTTGTCGGCCGCTTTCGCCACCTTCACCGAACCGCGCAGCTTGCCGTTCACCTGGATCATCATCTCGATCTCGGACTGCTCCAGCGCGGCCGGATCGACCTGCGGCCAGGCCGCGTCCAGGATGTCGCCGGCATAACCGAGTTCCTGCCACAGCACATGGGTGATGTGGGGCGCGACAGGATTCAGCAAGCGCAGGAAGATGGCCAGGCCCTCGGACAGCACGGCATTCGATTCAGCCGAGTCGTCCAGCTTGGCCGACTCCATGGTATTCAGCATCTTCATGCAGGCCGAGACCACGGTGTTGTACTGGATGCGCTTCAGGTCATAGTCGGCCTGCTGCAGCACCTTGTGCAGTTCGCGGCGCAGGGTTTTCTGCGCGTCGCCGCTGGCGGCGGCCGTCAGCGCGGCGCCCGCAGCGGCGATGCGCGCCTTCTGGCTGTAAGCATAGGACCAGACGCGGCGCAGGAAGCGGTTGGCGCCTTCCACGCCGCTGCCCGACCACTCCAGGGTCTGTTCCGGCGGCGAGGCGAACATGGTGAACAGGCGCGCGGTGTCGGCGCCGTACTGCTCGATCTGGGCGGCCGGGTCGATGCCGTTGTTCTTCGACTTCGACATCTTCTCGGTGCCGCCGATCTGCACCGGCGCGCCGTCTTCCTTCAGCAGCGCGCTTTGCGGGCGGCCCTTGTCGTCCGTGGTCAGTTCGACGTCGGCCGGGTTGAACCAGGTCTTCTTGCCGGCCGCGTCTTCGCGGTAATAGGTTTCGTTCAGCACCATGCCCTGGGTCAGCAGGTTGACGAAAGGCTCGTCGAATTTCACCAGGCCGAATTCGCGCATCACCTTGGTCCAGAAGCGGGCGTACAGCAGGTGCAGCACGGCGTGCTCGATGCCGCCGATGTACTGGTCCATCGGCATCCAGTAATCGTTGCGCGCGTCGACCATGGACGCGTTCGAACCGGGCGAGGTATAGCGCATGTAGTACCAGCACGAATCGACGAAGGTGTCCATGGTGTCGGTTTCGCGGCGCGCCGGCTTGCCGCACTGCGGACAGTCGCACTTGAGGAAGGCTTCATGCTTGTTCAGCGGGTTGCCCGTGCCGTCCGGCACACAGTCTTCCGGCAGCACCACCGGCAGGTCTTTTTCCGGCACCGGCACCACGCCGCAGTCGGCGCAGTTGATCATCGGGATCGGCGTGCCCCAGTAGCGCTGGCGCGAAATGCCCCAGTCGCGCAGGCGGAAGGCGACTTTCTTCTCGCCCAGGCCGAGGGCGGCCAGGTCGGCGGCCACCGCGTCCACGGCTTGCGCATAGTTCAGGCCATCGTATTTGCCGGAGTTGGCGACGATGGACACGCTCTTGTCGCCATACCATTCCTGCCAGGCGGCGTCCGAGTATTCCTGGCCTTCGGCGCGGATCACCTGCTTGATCGGCAGATGGTATTTTTTGGCGAAGGCGAAATCGCGCTCGTCGTGGGCCGGCACGCCCATCACGGCGCCGTCACCGTAGGTGATCAGCACATAGTTGCCGACCCAGACTTCGACCTGGGCGCCGGTCAGCGGATGGGTCACGAACAGGCCGGTCGGCATGCCCTTCTTCTCCATGGTCGCCATATCGGCTTCGATCACGGAGCCCATCTTGCATTCGGCGATGAAGGCTTGCAGTTCAGGGTTGTTCTGCGCGGCGTGCGTGGCCAGCGGGTGCTCGGCCGCCACGGCGCAGAAGGTCACGCCCATCACGGTGTCGGGACGGGTGGTGAAGACGAACAGCTTGCCGTCGCCGATCGGCTGGCCGTCGGCGCCGGCGATGGTGTGCGGGAAGGCGAAGCGCACGCCGGTCGATTTGCCGATCCAGTTCGACTGCATGATGCGCACGCGCTCAGGCCAGCCGGGCAGCTTGTTGTCGACGTAGTCGAGCAGCTCGTCGGCATAGTCGGTGATGCGCGCGTAGTACATCGGGATTTCGCGCTTTTCGATCAGCGCGCCGGAACGCCAGCCGCGGCCATCGACCACCTGTTCGTTGGCCAGCACGGTCTGGTCGATCGGGTCCCAGTTCACGGTACCGGTCTTTTTGTAGATGATGCCTTTTTCCAGCATCTTCAGGAACATCCACTGGTTCCATTTGTAGTACTCGGGCTTGCAGGCCGCCATCTCGCGCGACCAGTCGATGGCCAGGCCCATGGACTCCATCTGCTCCTTCATATGGGCGATGTTGGAATAGGTCCATTGCGCCGGCGGCACGTTGTTGGCCATGGCCGCATTCTCGGCCGGCATGCCGAAGGCGTCCCAGCCCATCGGCATCAGCACGTTGTAGCCGTTCATGCGCAGATAGCGGTACATCACGTCATTGATCGTATAGTTGCGCACGTGGCCCATGTGCAGCTTGCCCGACGGGTAAGGCAGCATCGAGCAAGCGTAGTACTTGCCTTTTGGGAAACGCGGGTCGTTTTCGACGGCTTTGTAGGCGTCGATCGCCTTCCAGTGGGCTTGGGCGGCTTTTTCGACGTCGGCGGGACTATATTTTTCTTGCATGATGGTTGCGGCCAGTAGAATTGGTGAAAGGTTACGAACCTTTCATTATACTGCTTCGCCGCCCGCCTGTTGCGCGGACGCGCCTGCGATGTTTCTTGCCGGAGATTGTGCATGCTGTACCGGGAGTATCCACCCCACCCCGCTTTGCGTCCCTATATTGCCTGCCTGTGGGCGGCGGAGGCACGCGCGGCCGGGCCGGCGCCGCGCTGGCACCGCGTGCTGCCCGATAATTGCGTGGACATCCTGTGGCAGGACCAGGGCGCGCCAGCCTTTGCCGTGGGCATGATGAGCTCGTTTATCGAGGTAGCGTCGGCGGGTCGCGTGCGCACGGTGGCGGTGCGCTTCCGGCCCGGCGCCGCGCGCCATTTTCTCGGCCTGCCCTTGGCCGGGCTCAGCGATCAACGCGCCGACCTCGACCTGCTGTGGGGGCGTGCCGCAGCGGAGCGGCTCGACGAGGCGCTGTGGGCGGATGAACTCAGCGACCGGCAGCGGCTGGGCCTGATTGAGCGGGCGCTGCTGGAACGCTGGCGTTTGTTGGCGGGCAAGATGGAGGCGGCCTCGCTGGCGCAGGCGGCGGTGGCGGCCATCGAGACGACGCACGGCTCGCTGCGCGTGGATGCGCTGGCCGAACGCTTCGGCGTCAGCCGCCAGCATCTGGCGGCCCAGTTCCGCGATCAGGTCGGCTTGCCGCCCAAGCTGTTTGCGCGCATCTGCCGCTTTCGGCGCGCCACCGCCGTACTCGACCAGCAAGCTACCGGGACCGCTGGGGCTGGGGCTGGGGCTGGAGCTGGAGCTGGAGCTGAGGCGACGGTAGCCGCGGACGCGCGTGCCGGCGCGGGCGCAACTGCGGCGGCAGCGGCCCTCAGCATCGACTGGGCCGGCCTCGCCCTCGATTGCGGCTATTTCGACCAATCCCATCTGATTCACGACTTCCAGGAATTCGCCGGCCGCACGCCCGAGCAATTCCTGCGGCCGGCGCGCCGGACTTGAGGGTGGGGGTTGTCCGCCCGGCTCCCTATGGCAAATTTGCTCTAAATTGCTCTAATTTTTTTGGTTGGCGTGATTTTCTGCTCTTTTCTGCTCTAAAGCGCTTTTTCGGAACTGTTCCCATACCCGACAGTCCAATTAGAGCAAATTAGAGCAGAAAAGAGCAGGTTTTCACGGATTGTCGAGGCCCATCATGAAAAAGAGCAGATTTGCCATAGGGAGTGGCGAAGTAGCACCCCACACTCTATTGCGCTTGATGAACTGGCTTGATCAGCACGATGCGCTGGACCAGCTTTCCGCCACCATCAGCGAAGCCGTCGAGAGCTGGCTGGACCGTCAACTAGCCGAGGCCGGCGCAGACGCAGACGCAAACACAAGCGCAGGCGCAGACGCCAATGCTGACGCCGCATCCGAAACCACCGACTACGCCGCCCCCACCGCCGCCCTCGCTTTGCCGTCCTCGGCAAGGGCATCGGCCGCCGCCAAGGTTTCGCCTCCGCCGCAAGGCGCCCCGGATGCCGTCAGCGCGCTGGCCGCCGCCCGCCTCGCAAGCGGACGCGGCTATTTCTGGAAAGCGCTGTTCCTGCCCGAGGGCACGCGGCTGCGCGTCTTCATGCGCGGCGGCGGCCAGGCCGAGGTGATCGGCAACCAGCTGCTCTACGACGGTTTGCCCACCTCCCCCAACCAGTTCCTGCGCCTGTTCCGCGGCATTCCGCGCAATGCCTGGGAAGAACTGTGCATCCGCCTCCCCGGCGAGAAACACTGGCGGCGCGCCAAGGAGCTACGGCGCGCACTCGGCATCCCGCGCCGGCGCGGCAGCATCCTGCCTTGACGGCAAGCAAAGCACACACAGCCAGTCGCAAGCCGGGCCCCTGTCACGCCCTCTCCTGCTCATGCTCATGCTCATGCTCATGCTCATGCTCCTGCTCCTGCTCGTGCTCCTGCTCGTGCTCCTGCTCCGCACCGACAGCACCACCCGGGTGCACGCTTTCCATTTTTCCAATCGCCGCCGCGCGCGCCATGGCATGATGGCCGCATCGTTCAACCATCGAAAGGACCATGCCATGATCAAAGGATTACGCAGTGCCATCTACCCGCTGCACGTACCCGACCTGCAGGCCGCCAAAGCCTGGTACACCGAGGTGCTGGGCCAGGCGCCCTACTTCGACCAGCCCTTCTACGTCGGCTTTAACGTCGGCGGCTTCGAGCTCGGCCTGTGGCCCGAGGGCGAGCCGGGCACGGCCGGCTGCCGCGTGTACTGGGGCGTCGAGGGCATCGAGGCAGAAGTGGCACGCATCCAGCAGCTCGGCGGCCAGCTGCAGGGCAAGATCGAGGACGTCGGCGAAGGCATCCGCATGGCCGACCTGCGCGACCCTTACGGCAATCTGCTGGGCCTGATTGAAAATCCGCTGTTCGACGCCCACGCCGTGCGCTAGGCAAAGCTGAGCTCGCCATGCTAATATACGTTTCATATACGAATCATATAAAGGCATGGACATGGGTATCGTCAAGATTTCCGACCAGATGCACGAAAACCTGCGCATTGCGAGCGGCGCCCTGAGCCGCTCGATCAATGCCCAGGCCGAGCACTGGCTGCGCATCGGCTTGCTGGCCGAAACCAATCCCGACCTGCGTTACAGCGAGCTGTGCCAGCTGCTGCTACGCGGCAATGCGAACGCGCCCTTCAAGTTGGGCACGCTGGAGCCGGTGGCCGAGGGGGCGCACGATGCGTAAGCGCAGCAACGCCCTGCTCATCAAGAGCCCGGAACAGATCGAGCTGGCGCGCATCGCCGGCCAATTGGCGGCCGACGTGCTGACCATGATCGGCCCCTACGTCAAGGCCGGCGTCAGCACCGACGACCTGGACCGGCTGTGCCACGACTACATCGTCAAGGAACAGCAAGTCATTCCCGCCAATGTCGGCTACGGCAGTTATACCAAGACCATTTGCGCCTCGGTCAATGAAGTGGTGTGCCACGGCATTCCCTCGCCGCGCAAGATTCTCAAGGATGGCGACATCATCAATATCGACGTGGCCGTGATCAAGGATGGCTGGTTCGGCGACACCAGCCGCATGTACTACGTGGGCCAGCCGAGCAAGGCCGCGCGCAAGCTGTGCGAGGTGACGTATGACGCCATGTGGGCCGGCATCCGCGCCGTGAAGCCGGGCGCCACGCTGGGCGACGTCGGCCACGCCATCCAGCGCCTGGCCGAGCAGCACGGCTACAGCATCGTGCGCGACTACTGCGGCCACGGCATCGGCATGGTCTACCACGAAGACCCGCAAGTGCTGCACTACGGCCGCCCCGGCCATGGTCTGGAGCTGCGGCCCGGCATGCTGTTCACCATCGAGCCCATGATCAATGCCGGCAAGCACCACACCCGCGTGCTGGCCGACGAATGGACGGTGGTGACCCAGGACCGCTCCCTGTCGGCCCAATGGGAACACATGATTGCCGTCACCGACAGCGGCTACGACGTGCTGACCCTCGCCCCCGGCGAACAGTCCTAAACCGTTTGCGCTAAATCCAACAATGTCCCACCCTGGTGCCAGGCGGGGTCGCCGAGGCACCAGGGTCGGACATTTGCTGATTTAGATCAGAGTCAGGCTTAGATCAGAGTCAGGCCAGGATGAGCTTGAGGGCGGGCTTTTCGCCGTAGTCTTCGTAGCGTTCGTTGAGGCCGCCGATGCAGTAGGCCAGCTCTTCGAGCAGGTCGGGCACGGCGGCGCGCAGGGCGGCGGCATGGCTGATGACGATTTCCAAGACCTCGTTGGGCTTGAGGCGGAATTGCGTCATGTTTTCGTCGTCGCGCAGATAGCTCATGCAGTCGAGCCAGGCGTCCATACTGTTGCCGTAGTCGGCGGGGAAGCCGAAGGCACGGCGCGCTTCGGCATGAAAGCTGGCTTCGTCGGCGATCAGGGCGCCGTTCAGGGTGGCGGTGGCCATGCTGCTGCCTCCGCCGTTCAGGCGCTCAGGCCGTGCAGGCCCAACACGTCGTACATATCGAACAGGCCGCTCGGCTTGTCGGCCAGGAAGCGGGCGGCGCGCAGCGAGCCGGCCGCGTAATTGGCGCGGCTGCTCGATTTGTGGCTGATTTCGATGCGCTCGCCGGTGCCGGCGAACAGCACGGTGTGGTCGCCCACGATGTCGCCGCCGCGCACGGTGGCAAAACCGATGGTGGACGGGTCGCGTTCGCCCGTCACGCCTTCGCGGCCATACACGGCGCACTCCTTCAAGTCGCGGCCGAGGGCGTCGGCAATGACTTCGCCCATCTTCAGCGCGGTGCCGGACGGGGCGTCGACCTTGTGGCGGTGGTGGGCTTCGACGATCTCGATGTCATAGCCGGTGGCCAATTGCTTGGCGGCGAATTCCAGCAGTTTCAGCGTGACATTCACACCCACGCTCATATTCGGCGCGAAGACGATGGCGGTTTTCTTGGCCGCCTCGGCGATGGCGGCCTTGCCGGCGGCGTCGAAACCGGTGGTGCCGATCACCAGCTTGATGCCGTGTTCGGCGCAGTAAGCCAGGTGGTCGAGGGTGGCTTCGGGCCGCGTGAAGTCGATCAGCACGTCGGCGCCGGCCAGGCCTTGCGCGAAGTCGGCGGCGATGGCGACGCCGGCTTGCTGGCCGAGGAAGGCGGCGGCATCGCTGCCGAGGCCGGGCGAACCGGCACGGTCGAGGGCGCCACTGAGGCGGGTGTCCGGCGCGGCCTGCACGGCCTCGATCAGCATGCGGCCCATGCGGCCGCTGGCGCCGGCAACGGCGATATTCACAATACTCATGTCTGTCCTTGCGCAGCCCGCCGTGGCGGGCCGCTGATTCTGGCTAATTACTTGCTGGTTTCGCTGCCGGCCGGCAGCGGCGCCTTGCCCGGCGCGGCGTTGGTGCTGGCCGCTTTTTCCTCGGCCTTCTTGAATTTGAGCACGGGGCCGGCGATGCGTTCGATGTATTCGCGCTCGGACGGCAGGTTGCCGCCTTCCCAGCGCGCCACTTTGTCATCCTTGAAATACACCACCACGGTGGCGGTGGTGATCTCGCCATTGCCCTTGGCCAGGCGGAACGGGTAGTCCCAGCGCTCGGCGTGGAAGATGTCGGCCAGCATCGGCGTGCCGAGCACGAAGCGTACCTGGTCGCGCGTCATGCCCTGCTTGAGCTGGTCGAGCATGTCCTGCGAGACGAAGTTGCCTTGCTGGATGTCGGGACGGTAGGGCGAGAAGAACCACATGAATTTCTGCAGCTGGGTGACGGTCGTCGTGTGCGCGCCGGCGCCGGCGGCCGGCTGGGCCGCGCTGTCCGGGGCAGCCGGGGCGGCGCTGCGCGTGGCGCAACCGCTGGCGGCCAGGGCCAGGCACAGGGCCGCCGCCAGCGCCGGGGCGCGGCGTTTCATGTGAGGCAACAAAGACGGCGAGAAAACAGGGGTGACGCGCATAGAAGACCTCAAATCCGATTGAGCAGAAGTGGCAAAAACGCTATATCATAAAGCACTCGAGCCACATTTGACACCAAACATGAGTAACAGCCCCACCGACCTGAAGGCCAGCGGCCTGAAGGCAACCCTGCCGCGCCTGAAAATCCTGGACATTTTCCAGAGCAGCCCCGTACGCCACCTGACGGCCGAAGACGTCTATAAAATCCTGCTGGCCGACAATATGGATGTCGGCCTGGCCACCGTCTACCGTGTGCTGACCCAGTTCGAGCAAGCCGGCCTGCTCAACCGCAACCATTTCGAGAGCGGCAAGGCGATTTTCGAGCTGAACCAGGGTTCCCACCACGACCACCTGGTCTGCCTGGACTGCGGCCGCGTGGAGGAATTCGTCGACGAGGAAATCGAGAAGCGCCAGCACATGATCGCCAAGGAACGCGGCTTCAAGATCGCCGAGCACGCGCTGGCCATCTACGGCAGCTGCACCAAGACCGCCTGCCCGCATAAACACTGAGCCGGGCGCGCCGCGCGCCGCCCGTGCCTTGCCGGCCCCTGTCTGCGCCCGCAGCCAGGGGCTTTGTTTTGGGCCGCGCCGGCGCGCCGCGCCTAAGGCTGGCTGAGCGCGTTCGACAGCAGGCGCGAGGTGATGTCGACGATCGGGATCACGCGCTCGTAGGCCATGCGCGTCGGCCCGATCACGCCCAGGGTGCCGACGATGCGGCCATTGGCCTCGTAGGGCGCGGTGACCACGCTCATCTCGTCCATCGGCAAGAGCTGGGATTCGCCGCCGATGAAGATCTGCACGCCCGAGGCCTTGCTCGACACGTCGAGCAGCTGCATCAGGCCGGTCTTTTGCTCGAACATATCGAACATCTGGCGCAGCGAGCTCATGTTCGACGACAGATCGCTCACCGACAGCAGGTTGCGCTCGCCGGAGATGACCATCTCGTCGGCGCTCTCGGCCAGCGCCTCGCTGCTGGCTTCGACGGCGGTCTGCATCAGCCGCCCCATATCGTCGCGCAACTGGCGCAGCTCGTGCTGCAGGCGGCCGCGCACCTCGTCGAAGGCCAGGCCGCTGTAATTCTGGTTGAGGAAGTTGGCCGAGGCTTGCAGCTGGGCCGGCGTGTAGTCGACATCGGTCAGCAGCAGGCGGTTTTGCACGTCGCCACCGGGCACCACGATCACCAGCAGGATGCGCTTTTCCGACAGGCGCAGGAATTCGATCTGCTGGAAGGCCGACTCATGGCGCGGGCTGAGCACCACGCCGGCGAACTGGGTCAGCGAGGACAGCATCTGGGCCGCGTTGGCGATCAGCTTGTGCGGCTGGGCCGCCTGGGCCTGGCCAGGCAGGCGCAGCTGGGGATCGACGGCGCGCTCGTCGAGGTGCTGGACGGTCAGCAGGGTGTCGACAAACAGGCGGTAGCCGCGCGGCGTCGGCACCCGGCCGGCCGAGGTGTGGGGGCTGGCCACATAACCAAGCTCCTCGAGGTCGGCCATGATGTTGCGGATGGTGGCCGGCGACAGGTCCAGCCCGGAAATCTTGGACAGGGCGCGCGAGCCGACCGGTTGGCCGTCGGCGATATAGCGCTCCACCAGCGCTTTGAGCAGGGTTTGGGCACGGTTGTCGAGTTGCATGATTGTATCTAGCCAGCATTCATCGGTTCTATTATGCACGGGCGCGGGTCGCCGCGCCAATCCGCCATCCGGCCCGGGGCGCCCGCCGCGTTCATGCCGCCAGCTGGCGTTCGAGCCAGCGCAGCAACTCATCGAGGCTGCTGCAGATGGCGTCCGGCACCAAGCCGTCGGGCGCCGCCGCGCCGCCGCGGTTGAGCCAGACGGCGCGCAGGCCGGCGCGCTGGGCCCCCTCGACATCGAGGCGCAGATCGTCGCCCACATACACCGCCTCGGCCGGTGCCACGCCCAGCGCGGCGCAGGCCGCCAGGAAAATGGCCGGGTCGGGCTTGGCGCGGCCGAAATGGCTGGCCGCCAGCGATACCTGGAAATGGTGGGCGAGGCCGATGACTTCAAGGTCGGCGTTGCCGTTCGAGATCGTGCCCAGCAAAATTTTCTGTTTCAGGTGCAAGAGGCCGGGCAGCACATCGTCATACGGGGTGACGGCGTTGCGGGCGGCAAAGAAATGCGCCATGGCGCCGTCCAGGTGGCGCAGGTCTTCGCCGGCCAGCTCGAACGCGGCCTGCAGGCCGGCGCGGCGCAGCGCGCCCAGGTCGACCTGCAGGGCCGGGTCGGCGGCAAGCAGGGCCTGGCGGCGCGCGCGCAAGTCTTCGATGGAAAACGCTTGCGCCACTTTCGGCGCATGCTCGGCCAGCCAGGCATGCAGGGTCACTTCGGCGGCGGCGATCACGGGCGCGATCGGCCACAGCGTATCGTCCAGGTCAAACAGAATGGCTTTGGGGCGGGAAGAAGGCAGCATGGGGCTATTGTCGCACGCCCCGCGTCCGGCTGGCGATGGGCGGCGGCGCGGGCCGGCGGCGGTGGACCATGCTAAATTAGCGCTTTGTCCATATTATCCAGGGATTGACCTTGTCCATTCTGTCCACGGCCGGCCTGCGCCGCGCCTTCCTGCTGCCGCTGGCGGCCGGTCTGGGCGGCTGCGCCGCCCTCGCCCCGCCGGCGGCCCCGCCCGCGCCTTCCGCCGCCCAGTCCACACCCCTGCCGCCCGGCATCGAAGCCGCCTATGTGCTGCTGGGCGAAGAAGGCCGCCCCGTGGCGCGCGTGCTGAGCAGCGCCGCCGCCTGTCCCGCCATCGACATCGACGGCCAGGCCAGGCCCATGCAGCTGCGCGCCCCGGCCGCCACACTGGCGCTGCGCCCCAGCGCCGCCGGCGCCGACAGCAAACCCTCGGTCTTCCCCCTGCTGACCTGCGAGGCCGAACTGGCGCCGGCCACGCGCCGCGCCAGCGTGGCCGGCCATGCCTTGCCGCTGCCGCGCGCCGAGGTGCAACGCATCGCCGTCATCGGCGACACCGGCTGCCGCCTGAAAAAAGCCGACAACGCCTACCAGGCTTGCAACGACCCGCAAGCCTTCCCCTTTGCCGCCGTGGCGGCCGCGGCGGCGGCCTGGCAGCCCGACCTGGTGCTGCATGTGGGCGACTACCACTACCGTGAAAACCCCTGCCCCGAAGGCAACGCCGGCTGCGCCAACAGCCCCTGGGGCTATGGCTGGGACGCCTGGCGCGAAGACTTCTTCCGTCCCGCCGCGCCGCTGCTGCAGGCCGCGCCCTGGGTCGCGGTGCGCGGCAACCACGAATCCTGCGCGCGCGCCGGCCAGGGCTGGTGGCGCCTGCTCGACCCGCGCCCGCTGCAGACCGGGCGCGACTGCAATCTGCCCGCCGACGACAGCCTGGGCGACTACAGCGATCCGTATGCCGTGCCGCTGGGCGGCGCCAGCCAGCTGCTGGTGATCGACACCGCCGCCACCAGCTGGCGCGGCCTGAAAGCCAGCGACACCGGCTACGAGCGCTACCGTGCCACCTACCGCCGTCTGGCGCAGCTGGCGGCCCAGGCACCGTACAATCTGGGCGCCAACCACCACCCCATCTTCGCCGTCGGCGCCGACCGCGACAAGCAGGGCCGGCGCATCCTCATCCTCGGCGACAAGGGCTTGCACGACAGCTTCGGCTCGCTCAATCCCCTGTTCCTGCCCGACGGCGTGCAAGCCATGCTGTCCGGCCACGTGCACCTGTGGCAGCAGCTCAGTTTCAGCTCGCCCCATCCGAGCCAGCTGGTGGCCGGCTTCTCCGGCACGGCCGAAGACACCGAACCGCTGCCGCCGCTGCCCGATGCGGCCATCGCGCCGGCCCCGGGCGCCGTGCTGGAGCACTTCAGCGCCTGGCTGGACGGCTTCGGCTTCATGGGCATGGAGCGCGGCGCGCCGGGTGAATGGCGCATCACCGTGTTCGACCGCCAGGGCGCCGTGAAGAACCGCTGCCTGCTGCAGGGGCGCCGCTCGCAGTGCGAGCAGGCCCTGGTGCGCTGAGGCGGCCAACAGGCTGTTACAAGCTTTTCGGCGCCCTCTGTTGCAAGATGCACTAAAATAAGCGCCGATTTTCCGTGCAGCGCGCGCGGCACCAGCGCCTGACCTTAGATGAATTTGGAGAGTGTTATGAAGAAGACGTATCTGCGCTCCGGCGCCGCCCTGCTGTGCGCTGCGACGCTGGCGGCCTGCGGCGGCGGTGGCGGCGGTGGCAATATCCCGCTGATCGTAAGGGTGTTCGGCATGACCGATGGCAGCATCAAACTGAAGAACAATGGCGGCGACGAGCTGACCGTGACCGGCAACGCCCCCAACGGCGTCACCTTCAGCCAGGCCATGGCCGACGACAAGACCTACAACGTGACCATCAGCCAGGAACCCGAGAGCGCCAAGTGCACCTTGTCCAACGCCAGCGGCAAGATCAACTGGTATAACCGCACGGTGGACGTGGTCTGCCAGCCCTACCAGCGCACCCTGGGCGGCAGCATCAGCGGCCTGACCGGGCGCGGCCTGATCCTGGCCAACGGCTCCAGCAGCCTGAATGTCGAAGCCGGCGCCACCAGCTTCGTGTTCGGCGAAAAAGTCCTCCACGGCCTGACCTACGCCGTCGGCGTGCTGCGCCAGCCGGACGGCCAGGCCTGCACCGTCGACAAGGGGGCCGGCAGTGTCGGCGCCGTCGACATCACCACCGTGACCGTCACCTGCAAATAAGTTTTTCTGGAGAGAGATATGCAAGCAATGACCCTGGGCCGCCTCACCGCCCTCGCCACCGTCCTGGCCCTGGCCGGCTGCGGCGGCAAATCCACGTTTGAAGTCAGCGGCAATTTCACCGACGGCAACGGCAACCCCAGCGCCGTGCGCACCGCCGGCCTGAAACTGAGCCTGAACGGCGATCAAGAGCAAATCGATATCCCGGTGGGCGCCACCAGCTACCGCTTCAGCAAGCGCATTTCCTACGGCGACAATTACGTCGTCAAAGTGGTGCGCAATCCCGAGCACATGAAATGCGTGGAAGAGAGCCGCTCCAGCTCCGGCAACGCCGGCCAGACCACCAGCATCATCGTCAACGTCGCCTGCGTCCAGAACCAGTACCCGGTCAGCGGCACGGTCACCAATCTGCTGGAGGATGGCCTGGTCCTGAACAATGGCGCCAGCACCATTACCGTGAACAAAGCCGCCCCCAACTTCGTCTTCCCCGACATTCCTTACGGCGCGCCGTATCTGATCGTGGTGACCAAGCCGCCGCTCAACCAGACCTGCACCGTGAGCAACGGCGGCGGCTATATGGGCGAAGCGGCGGTGACGAATGTGGCGATCACCTGCACCCGTCCTTGATATTCAGAAATGGAATGACGGGTATCCGAAAGATAAATTGGATTGATATGCTGCGGCACCGCATAATCACACCCGTCTCCTCCACTTCTTACTAAGAATTGGACTTAAGCCCGCCACAGCGGGCTTTTTTTTATTCCGACGGATTGCAACGGCCGAGCCCGTGTCCGATTTTGGGGCCAGACCCCAAAATCGGACACGGGCTCGACTGTTTGGGCGGGTTTTAGGCGGGGTTGCGGGCGCTCAGGCTGTTGGCCAGGGCGACGTAGGCTTCCATCGCCACCATTTCGGGGCGGTCGGTGGGCTTGATGCCGGCGGCGGCGATCTGTTCTTCGGTAAACATGCCGGCCAGGCAGTTGCGGATCACCTTGCGGCGCTGCGAGAAGGCTTTCTGCACCACGGCTTCAAGCGTGGCGGCGTCGCAGGGCAGCGGCTGGGCGATGGGGATCATGCGCACGATGGCCGAATCGACCTTGGGCGGCGGATCGAAGGCTTCCGGCGGCACCACGAACAGCAGCGCCATCTGGTAGCGCCATTGCAGCATCACCGACAGGCGGCCATAGACCTTGCTGCCCGGCTCGGCCACCATGCGTTCGACCACTTCCTTTTGCAGCATGAAGTGCTGGTCCTGCACCAGCGGCGCGTACTCGGCCAGGTGGAACAGCAGCGGGCTGGAGATGTTGTAGGGCAGGTTGCCGACCACGCGCAGCTTCTGGCCGGCCGGCACCGGGATGGTGGCGAAGTCGAATTTCAGGGCGTCGCCGGCGTGGATCACCAGCTTCTCGCGCGGATAGGCTTTTTCCAGGCGCGCCACCAGGTCGCGGTCCAGTTCCACCACATGCATCTGCGGCAGGGTGCGCAGCAGCTGCTCGGTCATGGCGCCCAGGCCGGGGCCGATTTCCACCATGGCGTCGCCGACGCGCGGGGCGATGGACTCGGTGATGCTGTTCAGCACATGGTCGTCGTGCAGGAAGTTCTGGCCGAAGCGTTTGCGGGCGATGTGTTTCATATTCTTCTTCAATTCATTCAGTATTAAGAGGCCGTTTCAAAATGGGCGTGGCTAGGCGCGGCGGCGAAGACAGTGCGCCTGCACGGCAAGGAGCTGCAACAACGCCACGGCCATTTTGACACGGCCTCTAAGGCGCCGCGCGGCTGGCCTCGGCCATGCGCAGGGCGCTGGCGATGGCTTCTTCCATGCTGGCGCAATCGGCCTGGCCCAGGCCCTGGCGCGCCAGGTCGAGCGCCGTGCCATGGTCGACCGAGGTGCGGATCAGCGGCAGGCCGAGCGTGATGTTGACGCCGCGCCCGAAGGTGGCGTACTTCAGCACCGGCAAGCCCTGGTCGTGGTACATGGCGAGCACGCAGTCGGCTTCGTTCAAATATTTGGGCTGGAACAGGGTATCGGCCGGATACGGGCCGCTGGCGGCGATGCCGCGCGCCTGGGCCGCCGCGATGGCCGGGGCGATGGTGTCGATCTCCTCGCGCCCCAGATAGCCGTTCTCGCCCGCATGCGGGTTCAGGCCGGCCACCAGGATGCGCGGCGCGGCGATGCCGAATTTGCGGCGCAGGTCGGCATCGATGATGTCGAGAACGCGGCCCAGGCCTTCCCGGCTCAGCGCCGCGGAAACGTCCTGCAGCGGCAGATGGGTGGTGGCCAGCGCCACGCGCAGCGGCGGCGGCAGCGGCGCGCCGGCCGGCGCCTGCGGCTGGCCGGCCAGCATCATGACCACCTGTCCGGTGCCGGTCTGCTCGGCGAAATATTCGGTATGGCCGGAGAATTTCACGCCGGCCTCGTTGATGGTGCTCTTTTGCAGCGGCGCGGTGACGATGGCTTCGAACCAGCCGGCCTGCACGCCCTCGATGGCGGCATCCAGCGTGGCCAGCACGGCGCGGCCGTTTTCCTTATCCAGCACGCCCGGCCGCACATGGGCCGCCAGCGGAATATCGATCACGCACAGGCGTTCCGGACCGAAATGCGGCAGGCCGCCGTTGCGCAGCGCCTGCAGCGACAGGGCGCTGACGCGGATGGCCGGATCGATGGCGGACGCCGTCATCGCCAGGAAGGCGGCGTCGCCCAGCAGCACGCAATTGGCCTGGGCGCGCAAGGCCCAGGCGGCGCGCAGCGAGATTTCCGGGCCGATGCCGGCCGGCTCGCCGCAGGTGATGGCCAGAACGGGGCGCACGCCTGGGCGCCGGGCTGTCAAAGTGGCGCTCATGCCTGCTTCCCTTTCTTGTTATTTGCCGTCGTCGTTGCGGAATTCGACGTAGGCGCGGTCGCGCACCTGGCGCTGCCAGTCTTCCACCGCTTCCACCAGCTTGCGCTCGCGCAGGGCCATGCGGGCCTCGTTGCGCTGCTTCTCTTTCGAGACGTCGTCGGTCTTGCGTTCCAGGACTTCGATCAGGTGGTAGCCGAAGCTCGACTCCACCGGGCCGCTGACTTCACCCGGTTTCAGGGCGTTCATGGCGGCCTCGAATTCGGGCAGCGCGTCGCCCGGATACAGCCAGCCCAGGTCGCCGCCCTTGCCGGACGAACCGTCGTTGGAATACAGGCGCGCCAGTTCCTCGAACTTGGCGGACTTGTTGTCCAGCTTTTCCTTGAACTCGGCCAGCTTGCGCTTGGCGTCGGCCGCGCTCAGGGCCGGCGTCACTTTCAGCAGGATGTGGCGGGCATGGGTCTGCTGCACGGCGGTCTGGGCCTGGGCTTCGGCCATGCTGCGCTTGTCGACCATCTTCAGGATGTGGAAACCGCCCACGCTCTTGATGATCGGCGTCACCTGGCCGGGGCGCAGCTTGGTCAGCGCTTCGGCGAACACCGGCGGCAGACGGTCGGGCTGGCGCCAGCCCACGGCGCCGCCTTGCAGCGCGTCCTGGGCGTCGGAATAGGTGGCGGCGATCTTGGCGAAGTCGGCGCCGGTGCGCAGCTGGCGCGCCACTTCGTCGGCGCGCGCCTTGCGCTGGGCGATCACTTCGGGCGAGGCGTTTTCCGGGATGCGCACCAGGATCTGCGAAATATTCACTTCGAACTGCTCGGCGGCGGCGGCTTGTTCCGAAGCCACGAAGCTGTCCACTTCCGCTTCCGAAATCTGGATCTTGGCGTCGACCTCGTGCTCGCGCAGGCGCTGCATGATGATCTCTTCGCGGATCTCTTCGCGGAAGGCGGCGAAGGTGGTGCCGGATTTCTCCATCTGGTTGCGCATTTCCTGCACGCTCAGTTTCTGCTGCTCGGCGATGCGGGCGATGGCGCGGTCGAGCATGGTGTCGTCGACACGCACGCCCATTTCCTTGGCCAGCTGCAGCTGGGCGCGTTCCACGATCATGCGCTCGGTCAGCTGGCGCTGCAGGTCGGCACGGTCGGGCAGGGCCACGTTCTGCTCCTTCATGCGGCGTTCGACCGTTTTCAGGCGCTCGTCCAGCTCGCGCTTGGTGATCACCTCATCGTTGATGATGATGGCGATGGCGTCGATCGGCGTATTGCTGGACTGGCCGGGCTGGGTGAAGCCCTTGGTGGCCGGCGCGGCGGCCGCGGCCGCCGGCTTGGCCTCGGCCGTGGCCTTGGCATCCTGTGCCGAGACGCTGCCGGCCGCCATGGCGCACAGCAGGACAGCCGCTAGTTTGATGGGGTGCATACTGGCATTACGCATATCTGAAACGCTCATGTGTCAGGGGTGGAGAAATCGGAAGACGCTATCTTAGCCTAAGCTGGATGAAGGCCGGCTAAATCCGGCCCCCTTCCCGCGTCAGCGGCCATAGCCCTCGTTCAGGCGCTGGTAGCCGGGGATGCTGTTTTTCATCACCTCCAGCGGATTGCCGACGCCGAACTTGGACAGGCCGTTCAGCTCCAGCTGGAAGAAGATCGGCGTGGACGCCTTGTTGGCCGACGTCACGAAGCGCTGCGCGCCCATGCGGAAGACCCAGCAATCGCCATTGTATTCAAGGCCCACCAGGCTTTCGAGCACGGTCTTGTCCTTCAGCGAGTAGCTTACGCGCGCCACGCCATACCAGCGCTGCGACAGCGGCCACTGGCCGGAGATGTCGGCGTTCTTGAAGCTGTCGCGCAGGAAGCGGTAGCCCAGGTTCAGCACCTTCTTCTGGCCCGGCTGCCATTGCAGGGTGTGGTTGGTGCTGATCACGCGGCGCTCGCCGGGGTTGTACTGCACCGCGCTGTCGAAGCCCCAGGTTTCCGAAATGCGGCCGGCGGCGGCCAGCAGGGTGTCGGAACGGGTGTCGTAGCGCGGCTTGGCGTCGTCGGTGAGCTGGATGCGCTGCTCGTTGAAATAGAAGCGCTGGCCGAAAGACAGGCGCAGGCGCTCGGCGCCGGACGCCTCCAGGAAGCGCGACACCACGCCGGCCGTCACCTGGTTGGCGTCGCCCACGCGGTCGGAACCGATGAAGCGGCTCTCGCTGAAAATCTGCGAGAGGTTGAACGTCGCTTCGGCGGTGTCGAAGTTCGGGAAGCCCTTCTGCTCGCGGTAAGGCGTGTAGACATAGAACAGGCGCGGCTCCAGGGTCTGGGTCACGGCGCGGCCGAACAGCGAGGCGCTGCGCTCGAATTCCAGGCCGGAATCGATGGAGACGGTGGGCACGGCGCGGCGCAGCGAACGCGAGGCCAGATCGCCGCGCGCCGGGTCCTTGAACGCTTCCAGCTGGTAGGCGCTGGCGTTGAGCATGACCTTGGGCGTGACGAAGTAGCTGGCGCCGATGATCGGATAGCTCAGCTGCGGCACCGCCACCACGCGCGTGCCGCGCTGCTCGGTGGGGTGCCAGAAGCGCGTCAGTTCGCTGTCCAGCTGCCAGTCGAAGCCGCCCACGTCGTAGCGCGCCGCATGCAGATTGATGGCCGGCAGGCGGTCGTAGGGACGGCTCACCGTCAAGTCCTTATTGTTCTTCGCTTCCGGATCCTGCAGCACCTGGTATTTCTGCACGCGCGCCGTCAAGCTCCAGTATTCGCGGCGGTAGTCGGTGCGCAGCTCGCGCAGCAGCTGGCGCTCGGCGCTGTTGGCCACGGTCTTCGAGAAGTCGTTCGGATATTCGTCGTCCGAGGCGGCGCGCACATTCCAGCCATAGGTCCAGTCGGGGGCGATGGCCTGGGTGTGCGTGGAATGCAGCATCCAGCGGTCCTTGCCCGCCTCCTTATCATGCGGCAGATACTCGATATGGGTGCGGCCCTCGTACTCGCCGGCCTCGGTCTCGCCCATATAGCGGCCGACCGCGCCCATTTGCAGGCCGCGCCGCGGAATGATCTTGGGATAGACGGTCAGATCGCGGTTGGGCGCGATATTGAAGTAGTACGGCACCACCACCTCGGCCGCGCCCTTCGAGCCGAAGCCCGGGATCGGCGGCAGCCAGCCGGAGCGGCGCGCGCCCGAGAGCGAGAAGGACATGCCGGGCGTGCCGAGGAAAGGCACGTCCTTGAAGTACAGAACGGTGCCGCCGGCGGTGCCCACATCGCGCCCGGAATCGAGGTTCAGGGTGGACGAGCGCAGATACCAGTCCGGATTCGGCCCCTGGCAGGTGCTGTAGGTGCCGTCGATGACCAGCGCTTCGTCCTCGTTCAGGAAGTCGATGCGGCGCGCCTTGCCCTGGGCGTTATTCAGCTCCATGCGGTAGGTCGGATGCAGCATGAAGCCCTTGCCGGTCTCCATATTCAGCTGCAATTCATCGGCCGTGTAGTAGTCGCCGTAGCGCCAGATGCGCACATTGCCCTGGGCTTCCAGCTCGGCCTCGACCTGCTTGTAGCACGCCTTGTCGGAGGTCACGCGGGTCTGGTCGCGCACCACCTCGACGTCGCGCTCCAGGTTCAGGATGCGCTCGGGACGGCCGCCGATATCCTCGGCGCGGATGGTCGTCACGGCGTTCGGGTCTTCCACCCGCTGCGGACGCTGCTTGCTGGCGGTGGTCTGGGCGTGGGCGGTCGCCGCCGCGGCAGCTGCCAGGGCGGTCAGGGCAAACGCCCACTTCTGCGAGTTTTTAGGGGGCGTAAACCAACTCATGTAAGGAACGCGCGTAACACCATAAAAGGCGATTTTTTAAAATGAATCCCTTATTATATGGGAATCTTCACATTCAACCGGATTCTCGGGTCGTTTCATGTCATTATTGCCTAATTTACCATCCGGTGCAGCCGACGCTGGCGCCGATTCCCGCCTGATCCTGTTGCTCGACTGGCTGCGCCCGCAGGGCGTGGTGGACGCCGATTCCATGCGTCCGGCGTCCGCCGACGCCAGCTTCCGCCGCTATTTCCGCTTCGACGTGCTACCGGCCCACCAGGGCGCGCACGGCGCCACCCTGGTGGCAATGGACGCGCCGCCCGAACGCGAAAACGTGCCGGCCTTCCTCAAGGTGGACGCCATGCTGGCCGAAGCCGGCGTGCACGTGCCGGCCATCGTGGCGCAGGACGTGGAGCGCGGCTTCCTGCTGCTGTCCGACCTCGGCACCACCACCTATCTGCAGGCGCTGAACCACGACAACGCGGCCGCCCTGTATGCCCAAGCCCTGCACGCCCTGGTCAAATTCCAGCAGCGCAGCCAGGCCGGCGTGCTGCCCGAATTCGACCGCGCCTTCATGCTGCGCGAGATGAACCTGTTCCCCGAATGGTATATCGGCAAACACCTGAACGCCGCACTGACCGAGGCGCAAAGCGCCGAACTGCAAAAAGTATTCGACGCCATCATCGGCCACTGCCTGCCGCAGCCGCAAGTGTATATGCACCGCGATTTCCATTCGCGCAATTTGATGCTGGTCGACGACAACAATCCCGGCGTGATCGATTTCCAGGACGCCGTGTACGGCCCCGTGACCTACGACGCCGCCTCGCTGCTGCGCGACGGCTATGTGCAGTGGGACGAGGAACTGGTGCTGGACTGGGTGATCCGCTACTGGCAGCATGCCAAGAGCGCGGGCGTGCCGGTGCACAAGGACTTCGATGCCTTCTACAAGGACTTCGAATACATGGCGCTGCAGCGCCACCTGAAGATGCTGGGCCTGTTCTGCCGCCTCAACTACCGCGACGGCAAGGACGTCTACCTGGGCGATCTGCCGATCGTGATGGACTATGTGCGCAAGACGGCCAACCGCTACCGCGACCTGAAACCCCTGGTCAAACTGCTCGACACGCTGGAAAACCGCCAGCCCGCCGTCGGCTACACCTTCTGAGGGCCGCGCCATGAAAGCCATGATTTTCGCGGCGGGGCGCGGCGAGCGCATGCGTCCCCTGACCGATACCTGTCCCAAACCCCTGCTCAAGGTGCGCGGCCGCGCGCTGATCGAGTGGCATGTGCTGAACCTGGTGCGCGCCGGCATCAAGGACATCGTCATCAACCACGCCCACCTCGGCCACATGATCGAGGCGGCGCTGGGCGATGGCGCGCGCTATGGCGCAGCGATCCGCTACTCGGCCGAGCAGGAAGCGCTGGAAACGGCGGGCGGCATCGCCCAGGCGCGCCACCTGCTGGGCGAGGAACCCTTCCTCGCCATCTCGGGCGATATCTACTGCCCGCACTTCGACTTCGAGCAGGTCAAGGATGTGCTGCACGATAAGGATATGTGGGGCAATGCCTACAGCAGCGAGCAGCGCGACATCGCCTGGATCTACCTGACCAAGAACCCCTGGCACAATCCCGAGGGCGACTTCGGCCTGAACCTGTACACGGTGTCGAACCAGGGTGCGCCGCGCTGGAACTTCGGCAATATCGGCGTCTACCGCCCCGAAATGTTCGACGGCATCGCGCCCGGCACGCACGCCGGCCTGGGCAAGCTGCTGCGCGAATACGTCGACAAGGGTGTGGTGGGCGGCGAGATCTACCAAGGCGAGTGGACCAATGTGGGCACCATCCAACAGCTGGAAGAACTGAACGCCGTGCTGACCCAATGACGAACTTCGCCGAGCGGCGCGCCCGCCTGATGGCGCAGATGGAAGCGGGCAGCGTGGCGGTCCTCCTGACCGCGCCGGAAGTGGCGCGCAACGGCGACAGCGATTATCCCTACCGCCATGACAGCCACTTCTACTATCTGAGCGGCTTCACCGAGCCGGAAGCGGCCCTGGTGCTGGTGGCCGCGCGCGGCGAGACGGCGGCGCGCGCCATCCTGTTCTGCCGCGAGAAGGATGTGGAACGCGAAATCTGGGACGGCCTGCGCTACGGGCCGGAAGCGGCGCGCGCGGCCTTCGGCTTTGACGCCGCCTTCCCGATCGGCGCCCTCGACGAGGAACTGCCCAAGCTGCTGGCCAACAGCCCGGCGCTGTACTACGCCCTGGGCCGCAGCGACAGCCTGGATGGGCGCGTGCGGCGCTGGCTGGAAGCGGTGCGCCGCCACGGCCGCAGCGGCGTGGCGGCGCCGTCCGCCGCGCGCGACCTGGCGCCGCTGGTGGACGAGATGCGCCTGCTGAAGGACGCGGCTGAACAGGCCACCATGCTGCGCGCCGCCACCATCGCCGGCCAGGCCCACGAACGCGCCATGCGCCAGACCCGGCCCGGCATGTTCGAATACGAGATCGAGGCCGAGCTGCTGTACGAGTTCCGCCGCCACGGCGCCCAGTTCCCGGCCTATACGCCGATCGTCGCCTCCGGCGCCAATGCCTGCATCCTGCACTACAACAGCAATGCGCGCCGGACAGCCGACGGCGAGCTGGTACTGATCGACGCCGGCTGCGAACTCGATGGCTATGCCTCCGACATCACCCGCACCTTCCCCGTCAACGGCCGCTTCAGCGCGGCGCAGCGCGAGCTGTATGAGCTGGTGCTGGCGGCGCAGGCGGCGGCGCTGAACGTGGTGCGGCCCGGCACGCCCTACCGCGCCATCCACGACGCCGCGCTGCAGATCCTGGCGCAGGGCATGCTCGATACCGGCCTGCTCGACCGCGCCAAGGTGGGCGGCGCGCAGGACGTGATCGCCACCAATGGCCATAGCCGCTTCTATATGCACGGCACCGGCCACTGGCTGGGCATGGACGTGCACGACGTCGGCCTGTACCGCGATCTGGGCCAGGCCGACAAGCCTTCGCGCCCGCTCTTGCCGGGCATGGCGCTGACGGTGGAGCCGGGTATCTATGTGCGTCCGGCACCGGACGTGCCGGAACGCTTCTGGAATATCGGCATCCGCATCGAGGACGACGTGATCGTCAGCGACAGCGGCTATACCTTGTTGAGCGGCGCCGCGCCAAAAGCGGTGGCCGAGATCGAAGCCCTGATGCAGGGCCATTAAGGGCGGCCGCGCCGCCTGCACCAACGTAATCGACTATGACTGCATCCACCACGCAACACGCCGCCGGCGCCCTCCCCGAACACGATTTCGATATCGCCATCTGCGGCGCCGGTCCGGCCGGCATGGCCCTGGCGGCGCTGCTGGTGCGGCGCGGCGCGCGGCCCGAACGCATCTGCCTGATCGACGCCAAGACGCTGGAGCAGGCCAGCCACGACCCGCGCGTGCTGGCCCTGTCGGCGGGCAGCCGGCAGATCCTGGAGCAGATCGGCGCCTGGCCCTTCCCCGCCACCGAAATCCGCCAGATCCACGTCTCGCGCCGCGGCCAGTTCGGGCGCGCCATGATCCGCTGCGAAGAACACAATGTGCCGGCGCTGGGCTATGTGACGCGCTACGGCGACGTGGTGTCGGCCCTGGGCGCGGTCTGCGCACGCCTCGGCATCGCCACGCTGCGCCCGGCGCGCGTGGCGGGCGCCGAAGAGCTGCCGCAGGAAGTGCGCCTGTCCATCGAAGAAGACGCGCCGGAGCACCCCGCGCGGCGCACCCTGCGCGCCGCCATCGCGGTGCAGGCCGAGGGTGGCCTGTTCAACGAGCAGGCCGAGCGCACGCTGAGCCGCGACTACGGCCAGACCGCCATCATCGCCCAGGTGCGCAGCAGCGCCCCCATCGCCCACCGCGCCTACGAACGCTTTACCGGCGAAGGCCCGCTGGCCCTGCTGCCGCAGGACGACGAGTACTCGCTGGTGTGGTGCCTGCGTCCCGAAAACGCGCAAGCCGTGCTGGCGCTCGACGATGCCGCCTTCCTGGAACGCCTGCAGCAGACCTTCGGCCAGCGCCTGGGCCGTTTCACCAGCGCCAGCCGCCGCCTCGGCTTCCCGCTCGGCCTGAACGCCCAATCCAGCGCCACGGCGCGCACGGTGGCCATCGGCAATGCCGCCCAGACCCTGCACCCGGTCGCCGGCCAGGGCCTGAACCTGGGCCTGCGCGACGTCGCCGTGCTGGCGCGCCTGCTGGCGCAAGGCGCCACGCCGGCCATGCTGGGCCAATTCCTGGCCCAGCGCCGCGAGGACCGCGGCGTGACGGTGCGCCTGACCGATACCATGGCGCGCATCTTCGCCAACGACTCGCCGCTGCAGCCCCTGCTCGGCGCCAGCCTGGCGGCCATCGACCTGGCCGCCCCGGCCCGTGGCATACTAGCGGAATTGATGATGTACGGCCGCCGCTGATACTTATTTGACAATGACTGCAACATTGCCCGACCTTCTGCCCGATCACCTGATCTCCCGCTTGATCGACGACGCAATGGACGCCGTCATGATCATCGACGATGCCTCGCGCATCCGCTACCTGAACCATGCGATGCAGGCGCTGACCGGCTATGCCGGCGGCGAGCTGCTGGGCGAACCGCTGGAAGGCTTGCTGCCCGACCATCTGAACGAGAAGCACCGCGACTATGTGGTGCGCTATATCAAAGGCTCGGCGCCATCGACGGTGCTGGGCCGCGTGCGCGAATTCGCCATCCGCCACCGCAGCGGCGAGATGGTGCCGATCGAGCTGAAGGCGCTCGACCTGGGCGCCAAGGAAGGCGAGCGCTATTTCGGCGCCTTCATGCTGGACCTGCGTCCGCGCCGCGCCATGGAAGAAAAGAACGCCCACCTGCTGGCCCAGCTGGAACAGCAAGCCCTGTGCGACGCCCTCACCGGCCTGCCCAACCGCCGCGCCTTCGAGGCCGAGTCGGTGCAGGTCATGGCGCGCGCCGCGCGCCTGCATGGCGCCGTCACCGTGGGCGTGGCCGACGTCGACCACTTCAAGGGCATCAATGACCGCTACGGTCACGCCGCCGGCGACAAGGTGCTGCGCGAAGTGGGCCAGGCGCTGCGCAACGCGGCGCGCCTGACCGACGCCGTGGCGCGCCTGGGCGGCGAGGAATTCGGCCTGCTGCTGCCGCATGCCACGCCCGAGCAGGCGGCCCAGGTGGCCGAACGCCTGCGCGCCGCCGTCGCCGCCCTGCATGTGGAAGCCGAGGATGGCCGCAGCATCAAGGTCACCATCAGCATCGGCCTGGCCGAGCTGGCGCCCGGCAGCGTGCTCGATGGCGCCCTGTCGCATGCCGACAAAGCCCTGTACCGCGCCAAGCACGGCGGCCGCAACCGCGTCGAAGTGTCCGCCGAATGAAATAAAAAAAGGGGCCGCAGCCCCTTTTTTCCTATGGCGCGGCAAGCGCTTAGTCGGCCGCCTTCACCATATCCTCCAGCACCTTCTTGGCGTCGCCGAAGACCATCATGGTTTTGTCCATATAGAACAGCTCATTGTCCAGGCCCGCATAGCCGGAAGCCATGGAACGCTTGTTGACGATCACGGTCTTGGCTTTGTAGGCTTCCAGGATGGGCATGCCGGCGATCGGCGATTTCGGATCTTTCGCCGCCGGGTTCACCACATCGTTGGCGCCCAGCACCAGCACCACGTCGGCCTGGCCGAATTCGCTGTTGATGTCTTCCATCTCGAACACCTGGTCGTACGGCACTTCGGCTTCGGCCAGCAGCACATTCATATGGCCCGGCATGCGGCCGGCCACCGGGTGGATCGCATACTTCACCGTCACGCCCTTGTGGCCCAGCTTTTCCACCAGCTCCTTCAGCGCATGCTGGGCGCGCGCCACGGCCAGGCCATAGCCCGGCACGATGATCACGCTTTCCGCATTCGACATCAGGAAGGTGGCGTCGTCCGAAGAACCGGTCTTCACCGGGCGCTGCTGCTGCGCCCCGCCGCCCGCCGCCGCCGTGGCCTCGCCGCCGAAGCCGCCCAGGATCACATTGAAGAAGGAGCGGTTCATGGCCTTGCACATGATGTAGCTGAGGATGGCGCCCGAGGAACCGACCAGGGAGCCGGCGATGATCAGCATCGAGTTGTTCAGCGAGAAACCGATGCCCGCCGCCGCCCAGCCGGAATAGCTGTTCAGCATGGACACCACCACCGGCATGTCGGCGCCGCCGATGGGGATGATGATCAGCACGCCGAGCACGAAGGCGATCGCCGTCATGATGAGGAAGGGCAGCCAGGCCGGCTCCGTGCCGCCGTCCAGCACGAAGACCAGGCCCAGGCCGACCATGACGATGGCCAGGGCCAGGTTCAGCATGTGCTGGCCGGCGAAGACCACGGGCGCGCCCTGGAACAGGCGGAACTTGTACTTGCCCGCCAGCTTGCCGAAGGCGATCACCGAACCGCTGAAGGTGATGGCGCCGACAAAGGTGCCGATGAACAGCTCGACCCGGTTCCCGACCGGCAGCGCTTCGCCGACGGCGGCGATATTGAAGGCGTGCGGCTCGGACACGGCGGCCACCGCGATGCAGACGGCGGCCAGGCCGATCAGCGAGTGCATGGCGGCCACCAGTTCCGGCATCTTGGTCATCTCGACCTTTTTCGCCAAGGTGGCGCCGATCGCGCCGCCGACCACCAGGCCCAGCAGCACCAGGCTCAGTCCATGGCCCTGGGCCTGGCCCTTGGCCGCTGCTTCGCCGGCCAGTTTCAGGATCAGGGCCACGGTGGTGAGGAAGGCGATGGCCATGCCGGCCATGCCGAAGGCGTTGCCCTTGCGCGCCGAGGCGGGCGAGGACAAGCCTTTCAGCGCCTGGATAAAGCAGACGGAGGCGATCAGGTACAGCAGCACCACCGTATTCATGCTGACGGAGAAGTTCATGCCTTGTCTCCTTTGGCGCCCTTGTCCTTTTTCTTGAACATTTCCAGCATGCGCTGGGTGACCAGGAAACCGCCGAAGACATTGACCGCCGCCAGCGCCACGGCGACGGTGCCGGCGATCTGTCCCACCGGGCCGGTGGTCAAGGCCGCCGCCAGCATGGCGCCGACGATGACGATGGCCGAGATGGCGTTGGTGACCGCCATCAGCGGCGTATGCAGGGCCGGCGTGACATTCCAGACCACGTGGTAGCCGACGTAGATCGCCAGCACGAAGATGATCAGGTTGATGATGGTGTGGCTCACTTCCATGATTCCATTCTCCTTATTTGCGCAGCACTTCGCCGCCGGCACAGACCAGGGTGGCTTTGATGATTTCATCCTCGCGGTCGATGGCCAGGGCGTCGTCCTTGTCGATGATGAGCTTGAGGAAATCCAGCACATTGCGCGCATACAGGGCCGAGGCATCGGCCGCCACATGGGCCGCCAGATTCGGCTCGCCCACGATGTGGACGCCGTGCTTGACCACCGTCTTGCCCAGTTCCGACAGCGGGCAGTTGCCGCCCTGTTCCACCGCCAGGTCGACGATGACGGAGCCGGGCTTCATGGCTTTCACCGTGTCCTCGGAGATCAGTACGGGCGCCTTGCGGCCCGGGATCAGGGCGGTGGTGATGACGATGTCGGCCAGCTTGGCGCGTTCGTGCACCAACTCGGCCTGGCGCCGCATCCAGTCGGCCGGCATGGGACGGGCATAGCCGCCCACGCCCTGGGCGATTTCCTTTTCCTCGTCGGTCAGGAAGGGCACGTCGATGAATTTCGCGCCCAACGACTCGACCTGCTCCTTGACCGGCGGCCGCACGTCGGACGCTTCGATCACCGCGCCCAGGCGCTTGGCGGTGGCGATGGCCTGCAGGCCGGCCACGCCCACGCCCATGATCAGCACGCGCGCCGCCTTCACCGTGCCGGCCGCCGTCATCAGCATCGGCATGAAGCGCTGGTAGGTGTTGGCCGCCACCATCACCGCCTTGTAGCCGGCGATATTGGCCTGCGAAGACAGCACGTCCATCGATTGCGCGCGCGTGATGCGCGGCACGGCTTCCAGGGCGAAAGCCGAAAGGCCGGCCGCCGCCATGGCGGCGATATTCTCCGCGTCGAAGGGATTGAGCATGCCGATCAGCACCCGGCCGGCAGGAATCCGGCCGCGCTCCTCGGCGCTGGGGGCGCGCACTTTCAAAATAATATCCGCAGCAAACGCGTCGGCCGCACTGACGATGCTGGCGCCGGCGGCCACATAGGCGTCGTCCGGAACGGAGGCCGGAATCCCGGCTCCCGACTGGACAAGGACCTGGTGCCGGGCTGCCAGTTTCTTCACGGTTTCCGGTGTCGCTGCAACTCTGGTTTCTCCCGGCCGAGTCTCGGCCGGTATGCCTATTCTCATGTAAAGCCTCCAAATGATAGAAAAACTGCCTAAAATCTAACATGGAATTCCAAAAAACCAACGTTTTTGGGCGCTTAACGATTAGGCACTTACCACTATTGCCTTATGTGTAACTAGGCTGTCATCTGCGCGTGGCCGGAACAGGCTAAAATGTCGGCTCTTTCAAGGATGAGACTTCATGCCGCGTACCTGGAAACCCTCTGTAACCGTTGCCGCCGTCATCGAACGCGACGGCAAATTCCTGCTGATCGAAGAAGAAACCAGCGATGGCATCCGCCTGAACCAGCCGGCCGGCCACCTGGATCCGCACGAATCGCTGGAACAGGCCGTCGTACGCGAAACCCTGGAAGAGACGGCGCACGACTTCCGGCCCACCGCCCTGGTGGGCATGTATATGTCGCGCTACCGTTCGGCGCGCACCGGCGAACTGGTGACGTATCTGCGCTTCGCCTTTTGCGGCGAGGTGGGCGAACACTATGCCGAGCGGCCGCTGGACGATGGGATTTTGCGCATTATGTGGCTTACGCGCGACGAAATCGCCGCCTGCCGCGAACGCCACCGCAGTCCCCTGCTGCTGCAGTGCGTGGACGAATACCTGGCCGGCAAGCGCGCGCCGCTGGAACTATTGCATACCCACATTTCCGTGTTCGAGGAAGTGTGACACTGAATTGGAATTGGCAAGATGAGTAAGAAAAAAGTCGTGATCGGCATGTCAGGCGGAGTGGACTCCTCGGTCGCGGCGTGGATGTTGAAGGAACAGGGCTACGAGGTGATCGGCCTGTTCATGAAGAATTGGGAAGACGACGACGATTCGGAATACTGCTCCACGCGCCAGGACTGGATCGACGCGGCCAGCGTGGCCGACGTGATCGGCGTGGATATCGAGGCCGTCAATTTCTCGGCCGAGTACAAGGACCGCGTGTTCGCCGAATTCCTGCGCGAATACCAGGCCGGCCGCACGCCGAATCCCGATGTGCTGTGCAATGCCGAGATCAAGTTCAAGGCCTTCCTCGACCACGCCATGCACCTGGGCGCGGACCTGATCGCCACCGGCCACTATGCGCGCGTGCGCCAGAATATGGCGCATGGCCGCTTCGAGCTGCTGAAAGCCTTCGACCATACCAAGGACCAGAGCTATTTTCTGCACCGCCTGAACCAGGCGCAGTTGTCGAAGACCCTGTTCCCGCTCGGTGAAATCCCGAAAACGGAAGTGCGCCAGATCGCCGAAAAACTGCAGCTGCCGAATGCGGCCAAGAAGGACTCGACCGGCATCTGCTTTATCGGCGAGCGCCCTTTCCGCGAATTCCTGAACCGCTACCTGTCGTACAAGCCGGGCCCGATGAAGACGCCGGACGGCAAGGTGGTGGGCGAGCATGTGGGCCTGAGCTTCTACACGCTGGGCCAGCGCAAGGGCATCGGCATCGGCGGCGTGAAGACCTACCAGAACGCCGACGGCAGCAGCGACGCCTGGTATGTGGCGCGCAAGGATGTGGCCAACAACACGCTATGGGTGGTGCAGGGCCACGACCATCCCTGGCTGCTCTCGTCCACGCTGCAGGCGGCCCAGGCCAGCTGGATCGCGGGCGTGGCGCCCGAAGCGGGCCGCATCGCGGCCAAGACGCGCTACCGCCAGGCCGATGTGGCTTGCGATGTGGCGCCGGCCGGCGAGCTGGAGTTCGCGCTGAATTTCGTCGATGCCCAATGGGCGGTGACGCCCGGCCAGTCGGCCGTGCTGTATGACGGCGACGTCTGCCTGGGCGGCGGGATTATCGGCAGCTCAAGCTTCGCCGCCTGAGCCATCCCCTTCGGCGGCGCCGTTCTGCGCCGCCATCGCCTTCTGCTGGCGCTTGACCATGGCGATCACGGTATTGCGGATGGTCTTCAGTACCGTGTCGGCATTGAAGGGCTTGACGATGAAGCCGCTGACGCCCATGCCGTGCGCCCACTGGACGGCGCTGGCGTCGAATTCGCTCGACACCATGAAGATCACGGTCTTGGGCCAGTCGCGGCGCAGGGCACGCAAGCCTTCCTCGTCATCCTCCACCTGGCCGCGCGCGATGCAGACGATCTGCGGCTGGTATTTGACCATCAGGGCCGTGGCCGAGGCGCAGGTATGCCCCTGGCCGACCACGTCGTAGCCGCCGTCCAGCAGAACGGTGTTCAGCAGGCCGCGCGCAACCGCGCTGCCGTCGATGATGATTGCCTTTAACATCGTGTAAAGCCTTTTCTCTCTTTATTGTGCGGCGCCGCCCGGCCTTGCTCAATGGTCCCAGGCCAGCATATTCCAGCTCACGCCGATGCGCACGTCGGTTTTCAATTGCACCAACTGACGAGAAAGATACAGCATATCGCGTTCTTTTCGTAGTGTTTCGCCTAGCGTGTCCTTCAGTATACCGGCGCCGGCCATGATCGCGTCCAGGCTGCCGTAAGTGCGCAACAGCTTGGCCGCCGTCTTGGCGCCCACCTTGGACACGCCGGGGATCGAATCGGTGGCGTCGCCCATCAGGGCCAGCAGGTCGGGCAGCTGGGCCGCGCTCACGCCCCATTTGCGCTCGACCCAGCCATGGTCATGCCATTCGCTCTTGAAATGGTCCCACAGCAGAGCACCGTTATCGATCAGGCAATGCAGATCCTTGTCAGTACTGGCGACGATGGCCTCGCCGCGCCCCTCGCCCAGCCAGCGCAGCACCACGGTGCCGATCACGTCGTCGGCCTCGACGTCGGGCAGGGACACCGGGTGCAGGCCGAGGCCTTGCAGCTTGGCATAGAATTGCGGCAGGGCCGCGCGCAGCGGCGCCGGCATGGGATCGCGGCCTTCGCGGTAGCCGGCATACAGGGTGTGGCGCCAAGTGGCGCCGCCGAAATCGAAGGCCGGCAGCACATGGCTGGGCCGGTGGTCGGTGATCAGGTTGCGGAAGGAGGACAGCGCGTGGCGCAGCGCGGTCTCCGCCTTTTCCGCCGAATCGGGTTCGGGGCTGGCTTCGTAGACGCGGCGCACGATATTCAGGCCGTCGATGGCAAGCAGGCGCGCCATATCAGAATGTCATCAGGGCAAAGTGCATGCCCGCCATTCTAACGGCAAACCGGCCGCTCCCGGCCACATGCCCGGCTCAGGCGCGTTCCTTGCGGAATTTTTTCAGCAATTCGGGCATTTGCTGGATGGGCACCATCTGCGCCAGCTGCTCATCGGTCAGGGGCTGAGCGTCGGGATCGGCCAAAGCCGCTTCCATGATTTCGCGCTCCTCCTCTTCCGATGGCATCACAATCCTGAAGCCCCTCTTAGTAATAAGTGTGATCATATTTTCACCTTTCCTTACGGCTAGCACGGCGCAGGCTGATTATCCGATAACGCCCGCCCCGTTCGACGAAGACTGCGAAATACAAAGTAGCCTGCACTCCCGCCACGATTGGCAGCAAAGCCGCCATGCGCGGCTCATCATAGGCAAAGCGCCGATCTGGCCAGATCAAGGCTTGATCCCAATCGAGTTGGGCAGCCAAAGACAGGGAGACGCCATGCTTTCTGCAGTTGGCTGCATTCTTGGCCGAGTCGAACTCGATCTCCATTTCCATGCTAGGCATTCCGGATAAGCAGGTCAAGCAAGCTTATCCGGCGGAAAGCGGATGGGATTTGTGCCAGGTCAGAAGGTCAGCCGGCCATTCGCGGCCATGGCCGCGGGCCTCAGATGCCGGCGCCGCCCGGGAAAAGCTGGTGCACCAGTTCGATGATTTTCTTGTCGGCGTCGATCCATTTGCCGGTATTCATGCCGCCGCTCTGCGAGTCGTACTTGGCTTCGCCAACGAGCTTGCCGTCGCGGTAGACGCGGATGTCGGCATACGCCATGTACAGGGCCAGATCCCAGCGCCACAAGGCATTGTAGGTGGACGTGGCGGAGCATTCCGTGATCGATGCCGAGGATGGCAGGCGGCGCACGATATAGCCCTTGCTCTCCAGCGCGCGCTTATAGCTTTCGACGAAGCCCACGCGCACGCTGCTGTTCTCGATCAGGCAGATCTGCTTGCCGGTAAACGACTCCACCGGCCTCACCGTTTGGTGGATGGCGCAGCCGCTCAGGCTCAGAGCGGCCAAGGCCAGGGCGGCGAGCTTTTTCATACGGCGTCCTTGCTGGATATTCGACATGGTAATGGATTGCACTTCCTATTTTCTAAAGCGCAATATCATATCGACCCTTTCCGGCTGCCGCAATGGCGGCGGCTCAGCGCAGCAATTCGTAAGGACCGCCGCGTTCCAGCGCGCGCTGGTAGGCGGGGCGGGCATGGATGCGCGCCAGGAAGGCTGCCAGGCGCGGCCGCGCGCCATCCAGGCCGCCGCGCGCCGTGGCCGCTTCCAGCGGGAAGCTCATCTGGATATCGGCCGCGCTGAACGCGCTGCCGGCGAACCATTCGCTGCCGGCCAGCTCGCCTTCCAGGTAATCGAGGTGTTGCCGGATCTGCGGCAGGATGTAACTGTTCTTCACCTTGCCGGCGATGGCTTTGGCGATGGGCCGCACGAAGAACGGCGCGGGCGCGCTTTCCACGCGGTCGAAGACCAGCTTCATCAGTAGCGGCGTCATCAGCGAGCCTTCGGCATAGTGCAGGAAATAGCGCCAGCGCAGCTTGTCCGGCGTGCCGGCCGGCGGCACCAGGCTGCCCTTGCCATACTGCTCCACCAGGTACTCGATGATGGCGCCCGATTCGGCCACCAGCACCTCCCCGTCCTGGATCACGGGCGACTTGCCCAGCGGATGAATCCTGCGCAGCTCGGGCGGCGCCAGCATGGTCTTGGCATCGCGCTGATAGCGCACGATCTCATAGTCGAGACCGAGTTCTTCCAGCAACCACAGCACGCGCTGCGAACGGGAATTGTTGAGGTGGTGGACAGTAATCATGCGCGCTCTCATGGCAGGTGGCAAAGGCTTGCCAGCTTAGCATGGCGCGTGCTTCAGGGTTGGGGACTGCGCTGCCGCCTGCCGCGTTATTGCGCTAGCGCAGGCGGCGGCGGGTTTCAGCGCTGCAAGTGCAGGGTGATGACGCGGCGGGCCGGACCGCCGCTGGAGGACGATGGCGGGGTCGGGCCGCCACTGCCGCCCGCGCCCTTGCCGCCGGCACCACCATCGCTGCCGCAAGAGCCGCAGGAACCGCAGCCGCTGCCGCAGCTGGCGCTGGTGCGGAAGAACTTGGCGGTCTTGTCCTGGTTGAAACCGCGCTGGCTCAGGAAATGGACAATGCGGCGGCGCCAGGCGGCAGGCAGAAAGCGCGCGCTGGCGTGCAGCGCGGCGGCGGCGATGACCAATGCAACGATGATCTCCTGCCACATGGTTCAGCCTCCGGTGAAGTAGGTGGCGATACGGAAGGTCAGGAAGGACGCGCCGTAAGCCAATGCAAACATATAGCCTGCCATCAGCAGCGGATAGCGCCAGCTGTTGGTCTCGCGCTTGACCACGGACAGCGTGGACAGGCATTGCGGCGCGAAGATATACCAGGCCATCAGCGACAGCGCGGTGGCCAGCGGCCAGCTGCCGCCGATCACCGGCACCAGCGTGGCGGCCAGTTCGTCGCCGGTCTGGGACAGGGCATACACCGTGCCCAGCGCGCCCACCGCCACTTCGCGCGCGGCCATGCCCGGCACCAGCGCGATGCAGATCTGCCAGTTGAAGCCGATCGGCGCGAAGATGTATTCCAGGCCGCGGCCCAGCATGCCCGCCAGGCTGTAGTAGATCGGCGGGTGCACGGCGTCGGCCGGCGCGCCGGGGAAGCTGGACAGCGCCCACAGCAGGATCATCAAGGTCAGGATCAGGGTGCCGACGCGCAGCAGGAAGGTGCGCGCGCGCTCCCACAGGCCGAGCGCCAGATTCCGCAGATGCGGCCAGTGGTAGCTGGGCAGTTCCAGCATCAGCGGCTGCAGGCGCTTGCTGCCGAAGCTGCGCTTCATCACCCAAGCCACGGCCATGGCCGAAATGATGCCGGCGAAGT
Source organism: Massilia sp. NR 4-1 (assembly GCF_001191005.1). Lineage (NCBI taxonomy): Bacteria > Pseudomonadati > Pseudomonadota > Betaproteobacteria > Burkholderiales > Oxalobacteraceae > Massilia > Massilia sp. NR 4-1. The sequence continues at coordinate 5,107,615 of NZ_CP012201.1, read as the reverse complement.
AAAGGCCGAATAGCACCAGGCCCTGCAGGCTCATGAAGCCCAGCACGTCGCGCTCGGGAATGAAGGCGGCGATGATCAGGGTATAGATCGGCAGGCGCGCCGAGCAGGTCATCAGCGGCGCGATCATGATGGTGACCAGGCGGTCGCGCGGATTCTGGATGGTGCGCGCGGCCATCACGCCCGGCACGGCGCAGGCAAAGCTCGACAACAGCGGAATGAAGGCGCGGCCCGAGAGGCCGACGCCGCCCATCATGCGGTCCAGCAGGAAGGCGGCGCGCGGCAGGTAGCCGCAGTCTTCCAGTACCAGGATGAAGAAGAACAGGATCAGGATCTGCGGCAGGAAGACCAGCACGCTGCCCACCCCGCCCAGGATGCCTTCGACCAGCAGGCTGCGCAGCACGCCATCGGCCATATGTTCCTTGACCAGGCCGCCCAGATGGGCGACGCCGCCTTCGATCATGTCCATCGGCACTTCGGCCCAGCTGAACACGGCCTGGAACACCAGGAACATCAGGAGCGCCAGGATGATCGGGCCGGCCACCGGATGCAGCACCACATGGTCGATCTTCTCGCTGCGGTCTTCCGCGCCCTGGTGGTCGCTGGCGACGGTGGCCAGGATGCGGCGCACTTCGCGCTGGGTGTCCTCGACCGAGACGGCGTCGATGGCGGCCAGCGGCTGCGGCGCGGTTTTGCTGACCGGCCACAGCGCATCGAGGGCGCGCAGCAAGGACTTTTCGCCGCCGCTCTGCACCGCCACGGTTTCCACCACGGGCATGCCCAGTTCCTGCGCCAGCTTGGCGGCGTCGATCACGATGCCGCGCTTCTTGGCCACGTCGACCATGTTCAGGCACAGCAGCATCGGCAGGCCGAGGCGCTTGATCTCCAGCACCAGGCGCAGGTTCAGGCGCAGATTGGTGGCGTCGACCACGCACACCACGACGTCGGGCGCGGCGTCGCCGGCGCGCAGGCCGGCCACCACGTCGCGCGTGATCGCTTCATCGGGCGTGTGGGCGCTCAGGCTATAGGCGCCCGGCAAGTCCAGCACGCGGAAGGGATGGCCCTCGGGCGAGGTGAACTGCCCTTCCTTGCGCTCGATGGTGACGCCGGCATAGTTGGCGACCTTCTGGCGCGAGCCGGTCAGACGGTTGAACAAGGCGGTCTTGCCGCAATTCGGATTGCCGAGCAAAGCGACCATCGGCAGCTGCGTCACGGGCGACGCAGGTTTTTCTACTGCACCCATTATTTATTCCGGTTGGATCGAAATCAGCGCGGCTTCGAAGCGGCGCAAAGCAAAAGTGGCGTTGCCGACCTTGATGGCCAGCGGCTCGCCGCCCGGCATGCCGCGTTTCAGCATGCGGATGCGCTCGCCCGGCACGAAGCCCAGCTCCATCAGGCGGCGCGGCAGATCGGCCCCATCTTCCATATCGCCCGGATTGCCCGGCGCAATATGAACCACAGTACCGCTTTTCCCGACGCCCAGCGTGTCGAGACTGATCAGGGAAGGCGCTTGTGTCATGGGGTATTTCCAGTCTGTACGGCAGAAAATTCTGCGAAGAAATAAGTACTCATTATAAGGTCAATGCGAATGGTTTGTATTTGCACGGATTGCTTGCATTGTACGCCTGCTTGAGGCAAAATGGGAACCGTAATGATAATGATTCTCATTAAGTAAGAAGCAAGGGTGTCGAAAGTACCAGCTCTTACAAATGGGTATCAAGCCCGGATTCCAGCCCAACCACTATCAGCCAGACCGAAGGTGTTTCGATGATTGTTTGCGTGTGCAACAACATTTCCGACCGTGAGATCCGCCAGGCCGTCGACATGGGCCTGACCACGATGGCCGAACTGCGCCGCGACCTGGGCGTGGCCACTTGTTGCGGCAAATGCCACCCCTGCGCCAAAGGCGTGCTCAACGAGCACCTGAAGCATGTCAGCGAAACAGTGTTAAAACGCCCCACCGTTATAGCTTGAGGAAGACCATGAACACGATGACCATCTCCGCTTCGCAACCCAGCCTGAGCCATATGATCTCCGATCTGTGGCAGGAAAAAGGCGCGAAGATCAGCAAGCTGACGATGATCGCCGTGGCTCACCTGGGCCTGTTCTATGGCCTGCAGAGCGGCATGATGCGCGACGCCGTGCAAATGCTGCCGCAAGTGGTGGAAGTGACGTTCGTGGCCACGCCCGAGCCGCCCAAGCCCGCCCCGGCGCCGAAACTGGTGGAAGTGGCGACCAAGGCGCCGGTGATCGCGCCGCCGCCCCTGCCCATCCTCACCACGCCGGTGGAAAACACCATCACCGTGCAGCATACCCCGCCCAAACCAAGCGAAGCCGCGCCGTCCGCGCCCGCCATGGTGGCCGCGCCCGCCGCGCCCCCTGCCCCGCCAGTGCCGGCCACGCCACGCACCGTGACGGGCGTCGAATACGTCCGCGCGCCGCAGCCGGTCTACCCCTCGATCTCGCGCCGCATGGGCGAATCGGGCGTGGTCACCCTGCGTGTGCTGATCAGCGAAAAAGGTCTGCCTGAGCAGGCCACCATCCAGAAATCCTCCGGCTCCAGCAATCTGGACGAAGCCGGCCGCCAGGCCGCCATGCGCAGCCTGTTCAAACCCTTCATGGAAGACGGCAAACCGGTCCCGGTCTACGTGCTGGTGCCGATCAATTTCCAGCTCTCCTAAGCCCGTACCGATCCCACCCCTGACCCGCCTGCCTGGGCAGCGCGGGTCTTTTTTCGCCCCTACAGTCCAGCCCGTGTCCGATTTTGGGGTCTGGCCCCAAAATCGGACACGGGCTGGACTGTAGGCAATAAAAAAGGCGCGGGAGACGCGCCTTGGGGTGGTGCTGGTTTTATGGGCTCAGGTGTCGGCCCACATGCGCAAGAGGTTGTGGTAGTGGCCGGCGAGGCCGACCATGGTTTCGTTGTCGCCGTGGGCGCCGCGCAGTTTCTGGATGTTCTGGTCGAGATCGAACAGCATGGAACGCTGCCAATCGTCGCGCACCATGCTCTGGGTCCAGAGGAAAGAGGCGATGCGCTCGCCCGCCGTCACCGGCATCACGCGGTGCACGCTGCTCGATGGGTAGACGATGGCGTCGCCCGCCGGCAATTTGACTTCGTGCGCGCCATAAGTATCCATCACCACCAGCTCGCCGCCCTCGTATTCGTCCGGCTCGCTGAGGAAGACCGTGGTCGAAACGTCCGAACGCAGCTTGTCCAGCGTGCCGGACGGCACGCGGATGGCGCCGTCGATATGCAGGCCGTAGTGCTCGCCGCCCGCATAGCTGTTGAAGTAAGGCGGCAGGATGCGCAGCGGCAGCACGGCCGAGAAGAACAACGGGTTGTTGCCCAGCGCCCGCATGATGATGTCCCCGAGTTCCAGCGCCAGCGGCGAGCCTTCCGCCAACTGGCGGTTGCGCTTGACCTGGGCGCCTTGCGAGCCGACGCTGGCGCGGCCATCGACCCAGTCGGCTTGCGCCATCCGTTCGCGGAAGTATTTCACCTGCTCTGGCGTCAGAACGCCGGGGACATGCAGCATCATAGGGTTGCCTTGCCTTCTCAGTACTTGAAGTTGGCGGTCAGGGTCGCGCTGCGGCCAGGGCCGACGCCGGCGTAGTGCGGCGAGGAGACCTTGTCGAAGTACAGCTTGTCGGTCAGATTCTGCACGTTCAGCTGCAGGCTGATGTGCTTGTTGACTTCATAGCTGGCCATCGCGTCGAAGCGGGTGTACGCCGGCGCCCATTTATTGTTGTTGATGCTGGCGTAGACCTTGGACACATAGTTCAGGCCGCCACCGATGGTCAGGCCCGGCAGCACGCGGTAAGCAGTCCACAGCGAGGCGCTGTTTTTCGGCGTGGCGGGGAAGACATTGCCGTTGAACGGCGAAGCGCTCCACACCGGTTTCGCGGTGGTGCCGGTATTCACATAGCCGTTGTCGTCGACGCGGCCGTCGAGCCAGGTGTAGCCGCCGAAGATCTGCCAGTCGTTGGTGATATTGCCGCTGACGCCGAACTCGAAGCCGTCCACCGTTTTCTTGCCGACGTTCTGGGTGCCGCCGTCCGGCGCGGTGACGCGGGCGTTGTTCATCTTGCTCTTGAAGATGGCGGCGCTCAACGACAGGCGGCGTGCCAGCACTTCCCACTTGGTGCCCAGCTCGAAGTTCTTGCTGTCCTGCGGTTTCAGGTTTTGCACGGTGGCCGACAGACCATCCAGGCCATCGCCGCCGTCATTGCCGGGCGGGGTGGACGAGGTGCCGTAGGACACATAGATGCTGCTGTTGGCCGATGGCTTGTACACCAGGCCAGCCTGGTAGTTGGTGAAGCTGCTGTCGACCTTGGCGTACTGGGCGGCGGTGTTGACGCCGTTCAGGGTGTAGGCCGGCACGTTCAGCGTGCTGCGGAAGCTGTCCCAGCGCAAGCCCACGTTCAGCAGCCACTGCGGATTGAATTCCAGGGTGTCGAAGACATAGGCCGAACGCGTGTTGCTGACCACATTCGTCATATTCGGCGCCAGCGTGCGGGTATAGACCCAGGGATCGTGCGGGTTCGGGTTGACCAGCGTGGTGCAGTTGTACAGGGTTTCCGCGCCGGAGGTCGGGCAGGTGAAGGTATTGGTCTTCGGATTATTGGTGCCCGGCGTGAACAGATAGCTGCCGCGGTCCATTTCCTCACGGCCGAGCTCGATGCCGGCGGTGTAGCTGTGCTTGATGCCGGCGGCCTGGAATTCGCCGGTCAGCGCGGAAGCGTTGGCCAGGGACTTGGCCACCACGTCGCGCGTGTTGGCGCGGCGCCAGACGGTGCCGTACAGGGCCAGATTGCCTTTCGAGTCGTCCGGCTGGGTCCACACATAGTCATTGCTGGTACGGCCGTAGCGGGTGACGTTGCGGAAGCTCATGCCGTTGCCGAAGTCGTGCTTGACGTCGATGGTGCCGATATCGCTCTTGGTGTCGCGGAAGTCGCGGTTGACCAGGCCGTAGAAGGTGTCGCGCGGCACGGAGACCGGGGTGCCGTCGCCGTTCTTGGCCACGTTCGGGCCGCTGGTGAACGGGTTGTTGAACGGCAGGCCGGTATCCGGCGTTTCGCTCGACTGCATGTGGTAGTAGCTCAGGTTGACCTTGGTCGAACCGGTCAGGCCGAAGGCCACGGTGGGCGCGATGCCCCAGCGGTGGCCGCCGATCTCGTTACGGCCTGGCATATCGTTCTCGTGCACCATCACGTTCAGGCGCAGCGCGGCGTTCTCGCCCAGCATGCGGTTGATGTCGGCGGTGGCGCGGTGGTATTTGGCCGAGCCGAGGCTGACGCTGCCGGTGCTGAAATTTTCGGCCTTGGCGCTCTTGCTGACCAGGTTGACGCCGCCACCGGCGGAGGAACGGCCGCCGTAAGCGGAGTTCGGGCCCTTCACCACTTCGATCTGTTCCAGCGCGAAGATTTCGCGCGATTGCGAGCCGCTGTCGCGGATGCCGTCGATATAGGTGTCGGATTGGGCGTTGTAGCCACGGATGAACAGATTGTCGCCGACAGGATTGCCGCCTTCGGCCGCGCCAACGGTGATGCCGGGCACGGTGCGCAGCGCGTCGGTCAGGGACACGGCGCCGGTCTGCGAGATCACTTCGGCCGGCACCACGGTCACCGATTTCGGCGTGTCCAGCAGCGGGGCGGTGAATTTGTCGGAGGACGAGCGGGTCGGCGCCTGGAAATCGCTGGCGGCCTTGCCGGTGATGGTCACTTCCGGCATTTTCACGGTGGCGGGGGTGGTGTCGGCGCCTTCGGCGTGGAGGGCCAGCGGCATGGCCAGGGTGGCGATGGCGGTGAGCGCGGCTGGCGCGTGCTTGCGGCTCTTGATGTAGGACATTTCTTCTTCCTGAGTTATTGTAAAAACAAGGACTTGCGAGGCGGATAAAACGCAAATGATAATGGTTTTCATTTACGTTAGCAATCCTGTCTTGCTGATACAACTTACGTGTATCAGCACCGCGTGGCAGAATGGCAGCATTAACCACCAAATAAGAAGGCCACCCATGAAGGGCGATAAAGACGTCATCCGTCTGCTGAATGCTCAGCTGACCAATGAACTGACCGCGATCAACCAATACTTCCTGCATGCCCGCATGTACCGCCACTGGGGCTTGGCCAAGCTGGGCAAGAAGGAATATGAAGAATCGATCGGCGAAATGAAACACGCCGACAAACTGATCGACCGCATCCTGATGCTGGACGGCCTGCCCAATCTGCAAGCCCTGCACAAGCTGCTGATCGGCGAGAACACCGAGGAAATGCTGGAATGCGACCTGAAGCTGGAACGCGGCGCCCACGCCACAGTCAAGGAAGGCATTGCGCAGGCGGAAAAAGTGGGCGATTATGTCTCACGCGACCTGCTGCTGGAAATTCTGGAAGATACCGAAGAACACATCGACTGGCTGGAAACCCAGATCGACCTGATCGGCAAGATCGGTATTCAAAACTACCTGCAAAGCCAGATGGCAGAAGAAGAGTAAGCCAACCAGGCCGCCGCGAAGGCGGCCTTTTTTATCCTGACGGCTAGACATGGGCGAAAGCGGGCAGGTAGCCGTATACGGCGAAGCGCTGGTGGACGATTTCCTCAGCGAGCAGGTGGTCGGCGGCGCGCCGTTCAATGTGGCGCGCAACCTGGCCGCGTTTGGCACATCCCCCCTGATGATCACGCGCACCGGCCTGGACGAGCACGGCGGCCTGATCCGTTCCGAATTCCGCCGCTTCGGCCTCAACGGCGACGGCGTGCAGCTCGATGCGCGCGCCCCCACCGGCCGCGTGATGGTCAAGCGCACGCCCCAGGGCCACCGCTTCATCGTGCTGCCGGAACAGGCTTACGACCATATCGAGGCGCGCCCGGCGCTGACCGCACTGGAGCAGTATCCCGCCGCCACCATCTACTTCGGCACCCTGGCCCAGCGCAGCACGCAGTCGCGCAACACCTTGCTGCGCCTGCTGCAAGCGAGCGACGCCACCCGCTTTCTCGACCTCAACCTGCGCGAAGGCCAGTTCGCCGCGCGCACCATCGACGAGTCGCTGCAGCTGGCCGACATCGTGAAAGTCAACGAGGAAGAGCTGGACCACCTGTTCAAATGCTATGCACCGGGCTTGCCGGCGGGCGCGGCGGCGCGGCCGGAAGAGGCGGCGGCGGCCGAAGCGTGCCGCGCCCTGCAGCGCCGCTTCGCCCTGCAAGGCTTGCTGGTCACGCTGGGCGCGCGCGGCGCCGTGTATTTCGATGGCGAGGGCCAGGTCCATGGCGCGCACGACGGCGTGGCGCCGGCCCATTTCATCGATACCGTCGGCGCCGGCGACGCCTTCTCGGCGGTATTCCTGTTCGGCCGCCTGCAAGGCTGGCCGCTGCCGCTGACGCTGGCGCGCGCGCATGCCTTCGCCGCCGCCATCTGCGGCATCGCGGGCGCCGTGCCGCCGGATCTGGAATTCTACGCGCCATGGCTGGCGGGCTGGCGCTCGCGCTGAGCGCCGCCCTGCCCGGCAGGCATCAAGCCTGCGGCACGGTATCCTTGAAGGAGGGCCGCTCGGACAGCTTGTCGAACAGGCGGGCCAGGTTGGGATGGCTCTCGCGCCAGGCGATGTCGGGGAAGCGGAAACTCAGCCAGCCCAGCGCGCAGCCGACCGCCACATCGGCCAGCGAATAGTGGTTGCCGGCGCAGAAGGCGCCATCGCCCAGGCGCTGCTCCATGGCCGCCAGGCCGCGCTCGACTTTCAGCAGCTGGCGCGCGATCCAGGCGGCGCTTTGCTGCTCGGGCGGACGCTGGGTGCGCTCCAGGCGCACCAGGACACCGGCGTCCAGCACACCGTCGGCCAGGGCTTCCCAGCACTTGATGTCGGCGCGTTCGCGGCCATTGGGCGGCAGCAGCTTGCCCACCGGGGTCAGGGTATCCAGGTATTCGACGATGACGCGCGAGTCCTGCATCACATAACCATCTTCCATGACCAGGCAAGGCACTTTGCCGAGCGGATTCAAGTCCTGGATGGTGGTTTCCGGCACCCACACGTTTTCCAACACGAACTGGCAGTCAAGCTTCTTTTCCGCCAGCACGACGCGCACTTTGCGCACATAAGGACTGGCGAGTGAACCGATAAGTTTCATAGACACCTGAGAGGGAAGATCAGATGTCAGTATAGCATCGGCGCCGCCGGCGCAAGCGCCGGGCTGCCGCTGCCGGCGGCGGCCCGCACGGCGCCGGGATTTCAGCCCCGGCCGGTGGTAAAATCGCGTTTTGCTTTCCAACCTTGCTGCTGTTCTTTCCTGCTCCTATGACTACTCCATACTCCACCTTGTCGGCCCTGTCCCCGCTGGACGGCCGTTATGCGTCCAAGACCGACAAGCTGCGCCCCATCCTGTCCGAATCGGGCTTCATGCACCACCGCGTGAAAGTCGAAATCGCCTGGCTGCAAGCCCTGTCCCTGGCCGGCTTCGACGAGATCAAGCCCTTCCCGGCCGCCGCCAGCGCCCTGCTGGACAAGCTGGCCGCCGGGTTCACCGAACAGGACGCCGCCCGCATCAAGGAAATCGAAGCCGTCACCAACCATGACGTGAAGGCTGTCGAGTACTGGCTCAAGGAGCAAGTCAAGGACGTGCCGGAGCTGGTGGCCGCCTCCGAATTCATCCACTTCGCCTGCACCTCGGAAGACATCAACAACACCTCGCACGGCATGATGCTGAAAGCGGCGCGCGACCAGGTCATGCTGCCGGCCCTGCAAGGCCTGGTGGCGAAACTGACCGAGATCGCCCACGCCAACGCCGAGCTGCCGATGCTGTCGCGCACCCACGGCCAGACCGCCAGCCCGACCACCCTGGGCAAGGAATTCGCCAACGTCATCGCCCGCCTGCAGCGCGCCATCGCGCGCATCGCCCAGGTCGAAATCCTGGGCAAGATGAATGGCGCGGTCGGCAACTACAACGCCCACCTGTCGGCCTACCCGTCCTTCGACTGGCCGGCCTTCTCGAAAAACGTGATCGAGCAGCGCCTGGGCCTGGTGTTCAACCCGTACACCATCCAGATCGAGCCGCACGACTATATGGCCGAGCTGTTCGACGCCTTTGCGCGCGCCAACACCATCCTGCTCGACTTGAACCGCGATATCTGGACCTATGTCTCGCTGGGCTACTTCAAGCAGAAGCTCAAAGCCGGCGAAATCGGTTCCTCCACCATGCCGCACAAGGTCAACCCGATCGACTTCGAAAACTCGGAAGGCAATCTGGGCCTGGCCAACGCCGTGCTGAAACACCTGTCCGAAAAACTGCCGGTGTCGCGCATGCAGCGCGACCTGACCGATTCGACCGTGCTGCGCAATATCGGCGTCGGCCTCGGCTACACCCTGCTGGCGTATGACAGCTGCCTGCGCGGCCTGAACAAGCTGGAAGTCAATCCGGCCCGCCTGGAACAGGATCTGGACGCCAACTGGGAAGTGCTGGCCGAGCCGGTGCAGACCGTGATGCGCCGCTACGGCATCGCCAACCCTTACGAGCAGCTCAAGGAACTGACCCGCGGCAAAGGTATCTCGAAAGAAGCGCTGCGCGAGTTCATCACCGGTCTGGCCATCCCGCAGGAAGCGAAGGAGCTGCTGCTGGCCATGACCCCGGCCAACTACACCGGCATCGCCGCCCAGCTGGCCAAGCAGATCTAAGCACCACCCTTGGGACCGGCGTCTAAAGCTGGTCTTAAGGTAAAGCCGCCGGCATTCGGTTATCGTCTGGGCTGTTCCGGCATGCGCCGGCACCAGAAATGCCGGCGACTCCCGCGTGCAAAAAAGCGCACGCGGCGTTTCTTTGGTATATTTAGTCCTAGTACGTACTATAAATCCGGGAAACGCCAATGGACCGCTACACCAAACCCGCCATCCTGCTGCACTGGCTCACCGCCCTGCTGATCATCGCCGCCTTCGCGCTGGGCGTGATCATGACCGACATTCCCGGCCTGACGCCGACCAAGCTCAAATACTATTCCTGGCATAAATGGCTGGGCATCACCGTGCTCGCCCTGGCCGTGATCCGCGTACTGTGGCGCAAGGCCAACCGCCCGCCCGCGCCGCCGGCCAGCATGCCGCAATGGCAGGTGAAGGCGGCCGACGCCACCCATGCCCTGCTGTATCTCTTGATCTTCGCCGTGCCCGTCACCGGCTATCTGTACACCACGGCGGCCGGCGTGCCGGTGGTCTACCTCGGCCTGTTCCAGATTCCCGCAGCCTTCGAGCCGAACGCCGAATGGAAGCCGGTGCTGAAAGCCGTGCACTACTGGCTGAACATGTTGCTGGCCGGCGCCGTCGCCCTGCACGTAGGCGCCGCCCTGAAGCACCAGTTCATCGACCGCGACGGCGTGCTGCGCCGCATGCTGCCCTGATTCCACCACTGACAGGAGTTCTTATGAAAATCACCCAACGTGTATTGCTCGCCTCCCTGCTGGGCGTGTCGCTGGTGGCTGGCGCCGCCGTGCTCAAGACCGATCCGGCCAAGACCAGCGTGTCGGCCGTGTTCAAGCAGATGAATGTGCCGGTCGAATCCAAGTTCAAGAAGCACAATATCGTCATCGACTATAACGCCGCCACCCCGGACGCCTCCAAAGCCTCGGTCGAAGTGGACACCGCCAGCCTGGATCTGGGCGAAGCGGAAATGAACAAGGAAGTGGCGAAGAAGGAATGGTTCAACTCGGCCCAGTTCCCGAAAGCGACCTTCGTCTCCAGCGCCATCAAGAGCGCCGGTGCCGGCAAGCTGAATGTCAGCGGCAAGCTGTCGATCAAGGGCAAGAGCGCCGACGTCACCTTCCCCATCACCGTCAAGACCGAAGGCGGCAAGCAGGTGTTCGAAGGCGCGCTGCTGATCAAGCGCCTGGCCTTCAATATCGGCGAAGGCGAATGGAAGGACACCGGCATGGTCGCCGACGAAGTCACCATCAAGTTCCACGTTGTAGCCCAATAACCCGCACGCACAGGAGACTCAATGAAATCCAAGCTTTTGATCGCTGGCCTGATCGCAGCCGCCGCTACCGGTTCCGCCCTCGCAGACACCTATAATATCGACCCGACCCACACCTACCCCAGCTTCGAGGCAGACCATATGGGCCTGTCCGTCTGGCGCGGCAAATTCGGCAAGACCACCGGCACCGTACAGCTGGACCGCGCCGCCAAGACCGGCAGCCTGGATATCGTGATCGACGCCGCCTCCGTCGACTTCGGCCTGGAATCGATGAACGCCCACGCGCGCAAGCCGGAAATGTTCAATGTCGAAAAATTCCCGAAAGTGACCTACCAGAGCAAATCCTTCAAATTCGAAGGCGACAAGCTGGTGGCGGTGAATGGCGAGCTGACCATGCTGGGCGTGACCAAGCCGGTGACGCTGACGGTCAATAAATTCAAATGCATCATCCACCCGCGCCTGAAACGCGAAGTCTGCGGCGCCGACGCCAGCGCCGAATTCAAGCGCACCGACTTCGGTCTGAACTACGCCACGCCGGCCTTTGCGCCGGAAGTGAAACTGGCGATCCAGGTGGAGGCCATCAAGGCCGAATAAGCCCCTGTACCGAACCCCTCCTCGCCCCCGGCACTCCCCCGAGCCCGGGGGCTTTTTTCATCGCGCCGCACGGTACGCTGACGCACCAAGCGGCGCTGGGCGGACGAGGTACACTGTAATCAGGGCCGGGCTGTGCCCGGTGGCCTTTCGTCAACTATCTGAAGGGGAATGAACATGAGCCTCATTATCTGGATTGTTGTAGGCGGCATCCTGGGCTGGCTGGCCAGCCTCGTGATGCGAACCGACGCGCAACAGGGACTGTTCCTGAATGTGGTGGTCGGCATCATCGGCGCCCTGCTGGGCGGCTGGCTGCTGTCGCCCCTGTTTGGCACCGGCACCATCAATGCCGACGATTTCAGCCTGATGTCGCTGCTGGTGTCCTTCCTCGGCGCGGTCATCCTGCTGGCCATCGTCAACCTGATCTTCCGCGGCCGCGTGCGCTGACGGCGCCGCGCCACCCGCTCCCAGCCAACGCCAGCGGCGTTGGCTTTTTTATTGTGCAACGCAACAATATTCGGCGCCGCATGCCTGCCGCCGCCCTGGAGCGCGCAGCCGCCCACGGCGCAAGCCGCAAAATACCGAATTTCCTTCAGCGTTTAGCCCCGATTTTGGTGTTGACGAATTCCTGCACGGTACGGATACTCACGGATGCTCTTCAATCAAGTCAGAAGAGCAAGCGCCGCTTCGACCACTTCATTCATTCCAATCACAAATCGCATGAAAAAAACACTGATCGCGCTCGCAGTCCTGAGCACCGCTTCCGCCGCCTATGCCGACGAAGGCATGTGGATGCCGCAACAGCTGCCCCAGGTCGCCAAGGATCTGAAAGCCGCCGGCCTGAAACTGGACCCGGCGTCCCTGACCAAGCTGACCGAGTTCCCGATGGGCGCCATCGTCAGCCTGGGCGGCTGCTCGGCCTCCTTCGTTTCGCCGCAAGGCCTGGTGGTGACCAACCACCATTGCGTGTACAACAGCGTGGCGCAGAACTCCCGTCCTGAGCGCGATCTGCTGGCCAACGGCTTCGTAGCCCGCAGCCTGAAAGAAGAGCTGCCGGCCGCACCGGGCAGCCGCATCTTCGTCACCACCGAAGTGCTGAACGTGACCGATAAAGTCGTCACCGCCGAAGTGGCCAAGCTGAGCGGCAAGCAGCGCTCCGACGCCATCGAGAAGAACCAGAAAGCCATCGTGGCCGAGTGCGAAAAAGACGCCGGCCACCGCTGCACCGTATCGTCCTTCTACGGCGGTCTGGAGTTCTACAAGATCAAACAGCTGGAAATCCGCGACGTGCGCCTGGTGCACGCGCCACCGGCCGGCGTGGGCAAATTCGGCGGCGACACCGACAACTGGATGTGGCCGCGCCACACCGGCGACTACGGCTTCTACCGCGCTTACGTGAGCAAGGATGGCAAGGCAGCCGACTACAGCGAAGACAATGTGCCATACGTGCCGAAGCACCACCTGAAACTGGCCAAGGAAGGCGTGAAGGAAGGCGACTTCGTGATGGTGCTGGGCTACCCAGGCCGCACCAACCGCCACCGCCTGCCATCGGAAGTGGCTTACACCTTCGACTGGAACTATCCAGCCTTCGTGAAAGCATCGGGCGAAAACCTGGCGATCATCGCGCGCGAAACCAAGGATGACAAGGACTCCGCCCTGAAATACGCGGGCCAGGTTGCCAGCATCAATAACTACTACAAGAATCGCCAGGGCATGCTGAACTCCTACGCCGGCAGCGACTTCCTGGCGCGCAAAACCGCCCAGCAGAATGAGCTGAAAGCCTGGGTCAACGGCAATCCGCAGCGCCAGAAGGAATTCGGCGCCGATATCGAACGCGTGGAAAAACTGATCGCCCAGCGCGACGCCGAAACCAAGCGCGATTTCAACCTGTCCTACGGCCAGCCACGCCTACTGAGCAGCGCCCGTTCGCTGTACCGCCTGGCGAACGAAACCCAGAAACCGGACGCCGAGCGTAAAGCCGGCTACCAGGTGCGCGACCTGCCGCGCTTCAAGTCCAGCGTTGCGGGCCTGGTGCGTACCTATGACGAGAAAGTGGACAAGGCGCTGGTCCTGCACCACCTGAAAAACTACCTGGCCCAGCCAGCCGCCGAGCATAACGCCTCCTTCAACGCCGCCCTCGGCCTGAAAGCCGGCATGAGCGAAGCGGAACTGAAAGCCGCCATCGACACCCTGTACGCAGGCAGCAAGCTGGGCGACGCCAAAGAGCGCGCCGCCTGGCTGGACAAATCGCCGGCCGACTTCAAGGCCAGCAATGACAGCTTCATCAAAGCCGCCGTCGCCATGTATGAAGAAGGCTTGAAAGAAGAAGCCAAGGACGAGGAACTGGCCGGCAATATCCAGCAAGCCTACGGCAGCTACATGAAAGCGAAGATCGCCTTCATGAAGACCAAGGGCCAGGCCGTGTACCCGGACGCCAACAGCACCCTGCGCGTGACCTTCGGCAAGATCGCCGGCCGCGACCACGGCGCCGACGGCACCACCTGGACCGCCTTCACCACCGTCAACGGCGTGGCCGCCAAAGCCACCGGCGAAGGCGAGTTCAATGCGCCGAAAGCCCAGCTGGAAGCCATCAAGAACAAGGACTTCGGCAAGTTCGTCGATCCTAAGCTGAAGACCGTGCCGGTCAACTTCCTGGCGACCCTGGACATCACCGGCGGCAACTCCGGTTCCGCCGCGCTGAACGCGAAAGCCGAGCTGGTAGGCCTGGCCTTCGACGGCACGCTGGACTCCATCATCTCCGACTGGGACTTCAACAAGGCCAACACCCGCGACATCCAGGTCGACCTGCGCTACATGCTGTGGAATATGAAGCACATCGACAAGGCCAACAACCTGCTGAAGGAAATGAGCGCCGAGTAATCCCGCGCCCTTCCCGACAAAAAAGCCACGCCGCGGCAACGCAGCGTGGCTTTTTTCATTGCCGAGCCCGTGTCCGATTTTGGGGCCAGACCCCAAAATCGGACACGGGCTGGAGAGTGGTCAGGGCTGGGTGAGCTTGAGGCCGGCGATGGCGAGAATGATGGCGGCGATCAGCAGCAGGCGCAGCGGGGCGGCGCTTTCGCCATACAGCAGGATGCCGAGGGCGGCCGCGCCCGCCGCGCCGATGCCGGTGAAGATGGCGAAGGCGGTGCCGACCGGGAGCTGGCGCAGCGCCAACGTCAGCAGCACGATGGCGCCATTGGCACAGGCCAGGCCCAGGACGCTGGGCCAAAGCCGGGTCCAGCCATCGGCGTATTTGAGCGCGACGGCCATGGCGATGTCGACCAGGGCGGCGGCCAGCAACAGGAGCCAGGCCACCGTCATGCTCCTTGCTGCGCGGCCAGCGCGCGCAGCACGGCGGGGCGCTGTTCGATGCGCGCCAGCCAGGCTTGCACCGCCGGCCAGGCGGCGATGTCGAGGCCCAGTTCATGATAGCTGCGCAGCCAGGGGAAGGTGGCGACGTCGGCGATCGAGTACTGCGCGTCGGCCAGCCATTCACTGCGCTGCAACTGCGCCTCCATCACGCCGTACAGGCGGCACACTTCGCGCTCATAGCGTTCCAGCGCCTGGGCATTGTGTTCCTGGGTGCCGTGGCGGAAGTACCAGAGCTGGCCCAGCATCGGGCCAATATGGGCCACCTGCAGGAACAGCCATTGCAGGACGCGGCTACGCTCTTCGCCTTGCGCCGGCAGCAGGCGCCCCACCTTGTCGGCCAGGTGGATCAGGATCGCGCCCGATTCGAAGATGGCCTGCCCGCCATCGACCAGCAGCGGAATCTTGTGGTTGGGGCTCATCTCGCTGAACGGCGCGCGATGCTGCTCGCCCGCGTTCAGATCGACGCGCCGCGTTTCATGCGGCAGTTCCAGCTCCTGCAGGGCGATGGCGATCTTGTGGCCGTTGGGCGTGTTGGCGGTGTAGAAGGTCAGCATGGCAAAGTCCTCATTGGATGGTTGATATCGCCAGTGTAGGCTATGCAAAAATGCATTAAAATTATAAAAATCAGCAGATTAATTCCGCAAATATGCATAAGCTAGACTGGGAAGACTTGCGCTGCTTTGCCGCCGTCAGCCGCGGCGGCAGCATTTCGGCCGCCGCGCGCGAACTGGGCGTCAATCATTCCACCGTGCTGCGCCGCCTCGATGGACTGGAGCAGTCGCTGGGCGTGCGCCTGTTCGAACGCTTCCAGTCGGGCTATGTGCTGACATCGGCGGGCGAGCTGCTGCACGACCACGCGGGTGAAGTCGAGGAACGCATCGAAACGGCCCAGCGCGCGCTGGGCGGGCTGGATGCGGAGCTGAGCGGCACCGTGCGCCTGACCACCACCGACACGTTGGCCCATGGCCTGCTGATGCCCATCCTGCAGCGCTTCCGCCAGCGCCATCCTGCCGTGCAATTGCAGCTGGTCCTCAACAACAGCTTCCTGAACCTGACGCGGCGCGAGGCCGACATCGCCGTGCGCCCATCGAACACGCCGCCGGATACCCTGGTGGGCCGCAAGGCCGGCATGGTGGCGAGCGCCTTTTACGCCTCGCGCGCCTACCTGAAAGAGCTGGAAAAACAGGGCGTCGCGCGCGACGACTGGGCCGCGCAGCGCTGGGTGGCGCCGGACGAGAGCCTGAGCCATCTGGGCATGGCGAAATGGATTGCGGCCCATGTGCCGCCGCAGAACATCACGCTGCGCGCCGACAGCCTGCTGGCCATGCGCGACGCGGCACTGGCTGGCATGGGCGTGGCACCCCTGCTCTGCATGCTGGCCGAGGGCGAACGCAAGCTGGTGCGGCTGGCCGCGCCGGAAGCGCGCTTTAACACCCAGCTGTGGGTGCTCAGCCACCGCGACCTGAAGCGGGTGGCGCGCATCAAGGCGCTGACGCAATTTCTGTACGACGAGCTGCGCGAAAATCCCCACGTTTTGCCGGCTTAGGTTACATTCACAAATCGTTGTTCATTTACTCAAATAGGAGCTTTACATGGCCGATAAAAAAATCGCTGTTCTGGTTGGCAGCCTGCGCAAGGAATCGCTGAACCGCAAGTTTGCACAGGAGCTGATCGCCCAGGCGCCGGCTGGTCTGCAACTGGAAATCGTCGAGATCGGCGATCTGGGCCTGTTCAACCAGGATCTGGACGAAACCGGCCCGCTGCCCGCCGTATGGACCGCCTTCCGCACCAAGCTGAAAGCCAGCGACGCGATCCTGATCGTGACCCCGGAATACAACCGTTCGGTGCCGGGCGTGCTGAAAAACGCCATCGATATCGCATCCCGCCCTTATGGCCACAGCATCTGGGATGGCAAGCCGGTCGCGGTGATGTCGGTGTCGCCGGGCGCCATCGGCGGCTTCGGCGCCAACCACCACGTGCGCCAGTCCATGGTGTCGATGAACGCCCCGGTGATGCCGGCGCCCGAAGCCTATATCGGCAACGCCGCCAGCCTGCTGGGCGAAGACGGCAAGGTGAACAACGATCGCACCAAGGAGCTGCTGCAGAAGTTCATTACCGCCTTCAGCGCCTGGGCCGACACCAACGCGCCGAAAAAAGCCTGATGCTTCAGCGGAGCGGGGCTGCGTTTCCCGCTCCGGCTTGCGGCAGCGTTTAGCGCGCTGCCTGCAAGGACGGACCGCGCTGCGTGACCAGCTCGCGCCGCAGATCGCGGATCACCCGCTGGCCGCCCTGCCATAGCACGGCCATATCGGCGCCCGGCAGGCGCTCGGCGATCTGCTCGGCCGTTTCCCCCTCATCGCCGCTGACATAGATGCGGCAACTACGCCAGCCCTGCTGAAAGTCGAGCAAGGCGCTCAAACCGCCATGCGCCGGCATCGCCGTCAAGCGCAGTCGCACGCCGGCCTTGCTCACTTCCAGCGCTTCGAAAACCTCCAAACCATGCAGGCGGCGCAGACCCAACTCGCGCAGCCGGCGCAGCGCCGGCTCCGGCCCCAGCAAGGGAACCGATATATACGGCTGCTGCGCCAGCCGCGCCAGCTGTTCATCGCTGGCACGCGACAGCAGCAACAGGTCGGGACGCGGATCGGGCCAGCCCGAATCCGGCGCGGCGGCGGGATCGAGCAAAAGACGCATCAACCCAAAACGCACCGTCAGCACCGCCGGCCCGGCAAAGCCCAGGCCTTCGCGGCAGCTCGGCGCATCGTCCCGCCGCAACGGCATGCGCTCAGCGGCGATGGGCGCTGCGGCCTGCCGCGCCGCTTGTGCCGTCTGCGCTGTCTGCGCCGGCCCGGCCGCCAGCACGGCAAGCATGATGCTCGCCAGTCCCCTGATTCTGTTCATGGCCACCTCCTCCAAGGTCGAACAACCTTGATAGCACGAGCCAAGGACGGGCTATCTGAAGCAGATCAAGGCCAGGCGCTGCGCGGGCAAAACATGGCCGAAATGCTACAATCCCAGCCTCGATGGCGCATTTATCCAGTGCGCGTTCATTTCCCACCATCTCTGAGATCCAGACCATGCAACGTGAAATGCTGACTCCCTATGAACAGGGCAACCAGAACCAGACCACCCTGTGGGCCGATTGCATTGCCTTCTACGAAGAACTGGCAAAACGCTTCCCCCAGGTGCTGCGCTTTGAGCAGGCAGGCATCTCCGATGCCGGCATCCCGGTCCATGTGGGCGTGGTAAGCGCCGACGGCGTGTTCGACCGCGAACAGATCAAGCGCGAAGGCCGTACCGTCTTCTTCAACAATAACGGCATCCACCCCGGCGAGCCGGAAGGCGTGGACGCCTGCATGGCCATCGTGCGCGACCTGTGCTTCGAGCCGCAGCGCCTGGCCGCGCTGGGCAAGACCGTGCTGCTGTTCATCCCCGTCTACAACGTGGACGGCTGCCTGAACCGCGCCAACACTTCGCGCCCGAACCAGGAAGGCCCGGAACTGTTCGGCTTCCGCGGCAACAGCCGCCACCTGGACCTGAACCGCGACTTCGTGAAATGCGACACGCTGAACGCGAAG